>NZ_AAOW01000058.1 GCF_000153345.1 Neptuniibacter caesariensis | reverse complement strand
AATATTGAGCTGTGAGCTCTGCTGGATCTGCATAAACAGTAAAATGTACTTACGGTATGTAAAAGTAGCAAAACTGTGGCTTGTCCATACGTTGCTTTGGCTTCTAGAATATTATCATTAAAATTAACAATATTTGCGTCTTTTGATGTCCAAGATGCAGTACTTGTGACATCTTCAACCATACCATCAGAGTAATAAGCAGTAGCAATGAATGCGATTGACGTTCCATGAGGCAACGAAATTGTGGTGTCTTGATTATTTGTTTCGATCGAAACACTTTCTAGTATTGCACTGATAACTTCAATATTAATGGGTTCACTTTTAATACCAGCATACAACGCGCTAACTTGAGTGGATCCAGTATCAGCTTTTGCCTCCAGCCTATTCTTAGTAAAGTTCGCGATATTACTGACACTTGATCTCCATGATGCACTATTTGTAATATCGACAGATTCCCCATCAGAGTAGTGTGCAATAGCTTTAAAAGACAAAGAAATGCCCTTTGGAAGGCGAAGAGGTGATTGAGTCGTATCGGCACTGATAGTGACTTGCGTTAATAAGGCATGAGAGGTTTCAATTATTATCTTGTTGCTTTGAACACCATTAAAATTGGCACTTACTTCTGTGGTTCCTTGTTCAGCCTTTGCCTCAAGAATATTTTTGGTAAAATTAGCAACTTCTGGAGTTGTTGAAGTCCATGAAGCATCATTAGTAATGTCAGTTGTTGTCCCATCTGAATAATGAGCAATAGCTTTAAATTCTGAGTTGGTTCCATTTGGTAACATATTTCCATCGCCAGTCTTACTGATAACGATTTTTGTTAATTGTGCCGCAGTAACCATGACTGTTTTGGTATTGCTTTTTACGTTGCCAAATGAAGCAAATATTTCAACATTACCTGAATCGGCTTTAGCGTCGAGTTTGTTACTTGAGAAGTTAGCTACGTGAGTCTGATTAGAAATCCATGATGCTAATTCAGTAACATTTTGTGTACTGCCGTCACTGTAGTGAGCGGTTGCGACAAAGGAAATTTGAGTTCCTTTTGGTAGTATTAACGCATTCGGTGTCTTCTCTGTTTTAATACTGACACTTTCTATTTTTGCATTTGTCGCAATGATACTTTTTGTGTTACTGCTTATCCCGTCAAAAAAAGCATAAACTTTTGCTGAACCACTATTGGAGTTCGCCTCGAGAGTATTATTTGTAAAATTAGCAATACTTGGTTTATCAGATAGCCATGATGATTGAGCAGTGACATCTTTACTTGAGCCATCGCTATAATGGGCATAGGCAATAAACGACACGTTAACGCCTTTAGGTAGTGTAATATCTGCGTTACTGGTATGAGGAGCTTGTGCTGAAATACTCAGCGATTCTATTGTTGCAGCTGTTGTTTCAATGACTTTTGAATCACTTTTTACGCCGGCATACGTTGCATGAACAATTGTCGTACCGATATCTGAATTTGCTTTTAAAATATTAGCATTGAAGTCTGCCACATCTGGTGTGCTAGAGCTCCATGCTATCTCATTTGTGACATCTGATGATGAGCCATCGGAATAGTAAGCAAAGGCTTTAACGCAAGTGTTATCCCTTTAGGCAACAAGATATTCTCACTGCTGCTTTTAGTGTATCAGTAGAAATACTGACGCTGATA
>NZ_CH724125.1:2080297-2088278 GCF_000153345.1 Neptuniibacter caesariensis | reverse complement strand
GACCATGGTACTGGTAACCAGCACGGTCGAATGCTACTTCAGTAACACCAGCTTCAGTAGCACGCTGAGCGATCAGAGTACCTACTTTTACAGCTGCGTCGATGTTACCACCAGTCGCTTCGCGCAAATCTTTTTCTACAGTTGATGCAGCCGCCAGGACTTTAGCACCATCAGCAGAAATAACCTGAGCGTAGATGTGACGCGGTGTGCGAGTAACGCACAGACGAGTTGCGCCCAGCTCACGCATTTTCAGACGGGAGCGACGAGCACGACGAATACGAGATTGTTTCTTAGCGTTCATAACCCTGTCCTATTTACTTTTTCTTCGCTTCTTTACGGCGAACATACTCATCAGCATAACGAACACCCTTACCTTTATAAGGCTCTGGTGGACGGAACGCACGAATCTCAGCAGCAGCCTGACCTAGAACCTGCTTGTCTGCACCAGACAGCACGATTGTAGTAACGTTTGGCGTTTCTGCTTTGATACCTTCTGGTAGTTCGTAGTCGATTGGGTGAGAGAAACCCAGGTTCAGGTTCAGCGTGTTGCCTTTTGCAGCAGCACGGTAACCAACACCCTGTAGCTCAAGAGTCTTCTTGAAGCCTTCGCTTACGCCAACAACCATGTTGTTAACCAGAGAACGAGTAGTACCGGACAAAGAACGGGACAGTTTAGACGCTTCACGAGCAGCGAACTTTACAGAACCTTCTTCCTGAGAAACCTCAACAGAAGGGTGTACTTCCAAAGAAAGCTGGCCGTTTTTGCCTTTAACATTGACAGACTGACCGTCAATCTTAATTTCAACACCTGCAGGTACGATAACAGGGCTTTTTGCAATACGTGACATATTGAAATACCTCTTAGAATACCGTGCAGATTACTTCGCCGCCCACACCAGCACTACGTGCTGCGCGGTCAGCCATTACGCCTTTACTTGTAGAGATAATCGCTACACCAAGACCGCCAGAAACCTGTGGCAGTTCGCTTGCGCTCTTGTAGATACGCAGACCTGGACGACTAACGCGCTTAATCTCTTCGATTACCGGCTTACCTTCAAAGTATTTCAGCTCAATGTTCAGAACCGGTTTTACGTCGCCTTCTACTGCGTAGTCAACGATGTAACCTTCTTCTTTAAGAACTTCAGCTACAGATACTTTTACTTTGGAAGACGGCATAGATACGGCCTGCTTTTCAGCCATGTGACCGTTACGAATACGAGTGAACATATCCGCTAGAGTATCTTGCATGCTCATGCATTTACTTCCTCTTGTGCAGCACAGCGCGGTACCCGAAGGGCCGGACCACTGTGCTTACCGTTATACAAACTGGTGGATTACCAGCTTGCCTTTTTCAAACCTGGAACATCACCGCGCATCGCTGCTTCACGCAGTTTGATACGGCTGATACCGAACTTACGGTATACAGCGTGAGGACGACCAGTCAGCTGACAACGACGCTGCTGACGTGATTTGCTTGAGTCGCGTGGCAGCTTCTGCAGCGCCATAGTCGCATCCCAAACTTCGTCTTCAGATGAGTTAGGGTTGTTGATGATTGCTTTTAGTGAAGCACGCTTTTCAGCATACTTAGCAACTAACTTCGCACGCTTAGCTTCACGTGCCTTCATTGATTCCTTAGCCATGATATACCCCTATTACTTACGGAATGGGAAGTTCAGGGCAGCCAGCAGGGCGCGACCCTCGTCGTTATTCTGAGCAGTTGTAGTGAACGTAATGTCCATACCACGTAGCTTATCCACTTTATCGTAATCGATTTCAGGGAAGATAATCTGCTCTTTAACACCCATGCTGTAGTTGCCACGACCGTCGAAAGATTTCGGGTTCAGGCCACGGAAGTCACGGATACGTGGGATAGAAATATCTACCAGACGATCCAGGAATTCCCACATACGCTCGCCGCGCAGTGTTACTTTACAGCCAATTGGCCAGTCTTCACGAACTTTGAAGCCCGCGATAGATTTACGAGCCAGAGTTACAACAGGCTTCTGACCAGCAATTGCAGTCATATCTGCAACCGCATTTTCCAGCTGTTTTTTATCACCCAACGCTTCACCAACACCCATGTTCAGAGTGATTTTGGTCAAACGTGGAACAGCCATAACGTTAGGGCAGTTCAGCTCATCTTTCAGCTGCTGCTTAACGGAATCGTTATAAAGCGCTTTAAGTCTAGACATGATATCTACTCCCCTTATCCGCCAATGACTTCGCCGGTAGACTTGTAGATGCGAGTCTTAGAGCCGTCTTCAAGTACTTTGAAGCCAACACGATCGCCTTTACCAGTCTGCGGGTTGAAGATTGCAACGTTAGAAACGGCGATTGCCGCTTCTTTCTCAACGATACCACCTGGCTTACCCAGCATTGGGTTAGGCTTGGTGTGCTTCTTCACCATATTGATACCAGAAACGATCAAACGATCGTCCAGAACACGCATGACAGTGCCACGCTTGCCCTTGTCTTTTCCTGCGATGACAATTACTTCATCGTCACGTTTAATTTTGCGCATAATTTACCTATATCGCTTCCTGCTACCCTCTCATGCTCAAAAACGCCAACACCTTCCGGTGTTAGCGTTTTTACATAAACCGAACTGTTTAATTGTTCGATCTTTATAGCACTTCAGGCGCCAGGGAAATGATTTTCATGAACTTCTCTGAGCGAAGTTCACGCGTCACTGGGCCGAAGATACGAGTACCAATTGGTGCATCGCTAGCGTTCAGAAGAACCGCAGAGTTAGTATCAAAGCGGATTACTGAACCGTCTGGACGACGAACACCTTTACGGGTACGTACCACTACGGCGTTAAGAACCTGACCTTTCTTCACTTTACCGCGAGGAATCGCTTCTTTAACGGTAACTTTAATAATGTCACCTACAGAAGCGTAGCGGCGGTGAGAACCACCCAGGACCTTAATACACTGCACTCGCTTAGCGCCACTGTTATCAGCAACATCAAGCATAGATTCAGTTTGAATCATGGTCTTACTCCAAAAACATTTTTAGGCCGCCCGCAATACGGACGGACCGGCTAATGGAGCAAAGGCGCAATAGTTTACACCTTTGCTGCACGCTCTTCAATACGAACCAGTGCCCAAGATTTATTCTTAGACAAAGGGCGAGTTTCCGCGATGGTAACCAGGTCACCCTGCTGACACTCGTTTTTCTCATCGTGAGCATGCAGTTTAGAAGAGCGCTTCATGAATTTTCCGTAAATCGGATGCTTCTCTTTGCGCTCAACCATTACTGTGATGGTTTTATCCATCTTGTCGCTTACAACGCGACCAGTAACAGTTCGAGTACGTTTTTCGGCGCTCATACTTAGTTACCTGCCTTTTCGTTGAGTACTGTCTTCACACGAGCGATATCGCGACGAACCTGTCCAAGCAGATGAGACTGTGCCAGCTGGCCTGTAGTCTTCTGCATGCGCAGATTAAACTGCTCTTTCAGAAGACCCAGCAGTTCCTGCTGAAGCTCATCAACGGACTTTTCACGTAGTTCAGTTGCTTTCATTACATCACCGTCCGTTTAACAATGGTTGTTGCAACAGGCAATTTTGCAGCAGCTAGGGTGAACGCTTCAGATGCAAGCTGTTCTTCAACTCCGCTCATTTCGAACAGAATCTTACCTGGCTTAATCTGAGCAACCCAGTACTCAACCGCACCCTTACCTTTACCCATACGTACTTCAAGCGGTTTCTTAGAAATTGGCTTGTCTGGGAACACACGGATCCAGATTTTACCACCACGCTTAACGTGACGTGTCATGGTACGACGCGCTGCTTCGATCTGACGTGCAGTGATTCGACCGCGACCAGTCGCTTTCAGTGCAAATTCACCAAAGCTTACAGTGCTACCGCGCTGTGCCAGACCGCGGTTGCGGCCTTTCATCATCTTGCGGAACTTAAGACGTTTTGGTTGTAGCATCGACGTCTACCTCACTTACCTTTCTTCTTAGGCGCATTTTTCTCAGCACGCACCTGTTCGATGCCGCCAAGAATCTCGCCCTTGAAGATCCAGACTTTAACGCCGATCACACCGTAAGTAGTGTGCGCTTCATATGTAGCGTAATCGATATCCGCACGAAGTGTGTGCAATGGCACACGACCTTCACGATACCATTCGCTACGAGCGATCTCGGCACCACCCAGACGACCACCAAGCTGAATCTTGATACCTTTAGCACCAAGACGCATAGCGTTCTGTACCGCGCGCTTCATCGCACGACGGAACATAACACGACGCTCCAGCTGGCTAGCCACACCCTGTGCTACAAGGCGTGCGTCCAGTTCTGGCTTACGAATTTCTTCGATGTTGATGTGAACAGGAACACCCATCATTTCTGATACTGTGTTACGAAGTTTCTCAACATCTTCACCTTTCTTACCAATCACGATGCCCGGACGAGCTGTGTGAATAGTAATCTTAGCATTCTGTGCAGGACGCTCGATTTCGATGCGGCTTACAGATGCTTTTTCAAGCTGCTTATCCAGGTACTCACGCACCTGCAGATCATTCTGCAGCTTGCTTGCGTATTCGCTCTTGTCTGCGTACCACACAGAAGTGTGATCTTTAACAATACCGAGACGAATACCCGTTGGATGTACTTTCTGACCCATAACGGAATCTCCTAGCAGTCAGCTCAGTCGGCCACTTTTACAGTGATGTGACAGGAGCGCTTCAAAATACGATCAGCGCGACCTTTCGCACGCGGCTTGATGCGCTTCATAGTCATTGCTTCGTCAACAAAAACTGTAGAAACGCGCAGCTCGTCAATATCAGCACCTTCGTTATGCTCTGCGTTAGCAATAGCAGACTCCAGTACTTTCTTAACAAGCGCCGCACCTTTTTTAGGACTAAACGCCAGGATATCCAGAGCTTCACCCACAGATTTACCACGGATCTGGTCAGCAACCAGACGTGCTTTCTGTGCAGAGATGCGGGCGCCTTTGTGCTTAGCGGCAACTTCCATCATCTTACTCCTTATCGCTTGGCTTTCTTGTCTACTACGTGACCACGGTAAGTACGTGTCACAGCAAACTCGCCCAGTTTATGACCAACCATGTCTTCAGTAATAAATACTGGGACATGCTGACGGCCGTTGTGTACTGCAATTGTCAAACCTACGAAATTCGGGAAGATCGTAGAACGACGAGACCAAGTTTTGATTGGACGACGGTCGTTTGCTTCAATCGCAGCCTCTACCTTTTTCAACAGGTGAAGGTCGATAAATGGACCTTTCTTCAGTGAACGTGGCACAGCTGTATCCTCTTACTTAGCGTTACGACGGCGTACGATCAACTTGTCAGTACGCTTGTTCTTACGAGTTTTATAACCCTTAGTCGGAACACCCCATGGCGTCACAGGATGACGACCACCGGAAGTACGACCTTCACCACCACCGTGTGGGTGGTCTACTGGGTTCATCGCAACACCACGTACTGTAGGACGAACACCACGCCAACGCGTAGCACCCGCTTTACCCAGCTGACGCAGAGAATGTTCGCTGTTGCTCACTTCACCCAGAGTTGCACGACACTCAACCAGTACTTTGCGCATCTCGCCTGAACGCAGACGTAGAGTAGCGTAAGCACCTTCACGTGCTACTAACTGTGCAGATGTACCCGCAGAACGAGCAATCTGAGCACCTTTACCAGGCTTCAGCTCAACACAGTGAATTACAGAACCCACTGGAATGTTGCGCAGAGGCATAGTGTTACCAGGCTTGATATCTACTGTGTCGCCAGACATGATCTTAGCGCCAGCAGAGATGCCTTTAGGTGCAATGATGTAACGACGTTCGCCGTCTGCGTATACAACTAGTGCAATGTGCGCAGAACGGTTAGGATCGTATTCCAGACGCTCAACAGTCGCTGGGATACCGTCCTTGTTACGACGAAAATCAATGTTACGGTACTGCTGCTTGTGACCACCGCCAATATGACGAGTCGTAATGCGACCGTGGTGGTTACGACCACCGCTCTTGCTTTTCTTCTCAACAAGAGGTGCATACGGCTTGCCTTTGTGTAGCTCAGAATTAGTCACTGTCACTACATGACGGCGTCCAGCAGAGGTCGGCTTAGTTTTAGTCACTGCCATTTTTAAATTCCTCTATTACTCGCCACCAAGGAAATCAATCTCAGAGCCGTCAGCCAGAGCAACGTATGCTTTACGCACGTCGTTACGCTTACCGAAACCACGCTGTGTACGCTTGGTTTTGCCCTTAGCATTCAGAACGTTCACGCCTTTAACTTTAACGTTGAACAGCTCTTCTACTGCTTGTTTGATTTCCGGTTTAGTAGCGTCTTTTGCTACACGAAAAACAACCTGCTGAGAACCATCAGCTACGATAGTAGCTTTCTCGGAGATGTGCGGACCCAGCAGCACTTGATAAATGCGTTCCTGTTTCATGCCAGCTTCTCCTCGATTTTCTTCAGAGCAGCTACAGTAACCAGTACTTTATCGAAGCCAACCAGAGATACTGGATCAACTCCTGAAGCATCACGTACATCAACGTGCGGTACGTTGCGTGCTGCCAGGTACAGGTTCTGCTCTACTTCTTCAGTAATCAGCAGTGCATTGTTCAGCTCAAGCTCATTCAGCTTAGCCACAAACTGTTTAGTCTTTGGAGACTCAACAGCAAATTCTTCAACTACAACCAGACGCTCCTGACGAACCAGCTCAGAGAAGATGCAACGCATTGCTGCGCGGAACATTTTTTTGTTCACTTTCTGAGAATGGTCACGCGGCTGAGCAGCGAATGTAACACCACCCGCACGCCAGATTGGAGAACGGCTTGTACCAGCACGTGCACGGCCAGTACCTTTCTGACGCCATGGCTTAGCACCGCCACCAGAAACCGCAGAACGGTTTTTCTGAGCTTTAGTACCTTGACGGCCACCTGCCAGATAAGCAGTTACAACCTGGTGAACCAGCGTCTCGTTGAATTCTTTACCAAAAGCCAGGTCGGAAACTTCAACCGAACCTTTAGCTCCAGCCAAATTCAGATTCATTTCAAACCCCCTTAGGCGCCAGCTTTAACAGCTGGTTTAACGATTACGTCACCGCCAGTTGCGCCTGGAACAGCACCTTTGATCAACAACAGGTTGCGTTCTGCATCAACACGAACGACTTCCAGGGTCTGAACGGTTACACGCTCATTACCCATCTGACCTGCCATCTTCTTGCCTTTCCAAACACGACCAGGAGTCTGACACTGACCAATAGAACCCGGAGCACGGTGAGAAAGAGAGTTACCGTGAGTCGCGTCCTGCATGGAGAAGTTCCAGCGCTTAACGCCACCCTGGAAACCTTTACCTTTGGACTGACCTGTTACGTCAACTTTCTGACCTGCTTCGAAGCGCGCAACTGTTAGCTCTTCGCCAACGTTGACTTCGTCGCCACCCGACAGGCGGAACTCCCACAAACCACGACCTGCTTCAACACCTGCTTTAGCAAAGTTACCTGCTTCTGGCTTAGAAAGGCGGTTAGCCTTCTTTCCACCAGTAGTAACCTGCACAGCTGCGTAGCCGTCAGTTTCTTCTGTTTTCACAGCAGTAACACGGTTCGGTTCCACTTCGATGACGGTGACTGGCACGGATACGCCGTCTTCATTGAAGACACGAGTCATACCCGCTTTACGACCGATTAGACCTACAGTCATTTTCTTTTAAAACCTCTTGCCAGTTGTGTACGGGGCTGTTACCCACTACGGCTGCCCTTTCCAGAGCATTCCACAATAAAAAAGCGCTTCATTAATTAAATTAATTCTGCGCAGTTGCCTTTAGCCGAGGCTGATCTGCACTTCAACACCCGCTGCAAGATCTAGCTTCATCAATGCGTCAACTGTTTTCTCAGTTGGCTCAACGATGTCCAGAACACGCTTGTGAGTACGGATTTCATACTGATCACGTGCATCTTTGTTCACGTGAGGAGAAATCAGAACTGTGTAGCGTTCTTTGCGGGTAGGA
>NZ_CH724125.1:1933666-2079916 GCF_000153345.1 Neptuniibacter caesariensis | reverse complement strand
CACCCCAATGTAAAAAAACTTAAAAAAACCGTAAAAAAGTGAAGAAACCGCTTAAATCGTTTAAAGAACAACCAGAGCTGATTATTTGGCGTACAAACTCAGCTCTGATACAGCCATTAGAAATAGAAAAGGCGCTTTAAAAGCGCCTTTTTCAGGTAGGTCTATTCATCCAGATATATAATTCAATGGAATCACTGTGCTCCACAAAATGACAGACGTCACAATAATACCAACCAGAGTACACAATCCTACGGTCAGGATTGAGGTCGAGAAAAGAAAGGCTCTCTCCTCAGGTATTTTCATAATGACCGGTACGCCTGTGTATAAAAGGTATACCGAGTAACAAACGGCTAATAAGCCTACACCAACGTTAAACCATAGCAACGGATAGAGCGCCGCTAATCCAGAGAGAAACATTGGCGTTGCGGTATATGTTGCAAGAGATAGGCAGTCATCAAAACTAACATCTCCCCCATAGTTTTTCTCCATCCAATGGATTGCATAGGTTATGAACCCTACCGCAACCCACATTGCGAAATAGAATGCGACAGCTGCAGGTAACGCACTCATCGTATCTAGTTTAATAAATTCACTACCGGCAATGCTCCAGCCGACCTGCGTTGTACCAATAAACATACAGATTGCTGGTATAGCAGCCAGTATGCTTATCTGCTGCAAGAATATATGCGCTGCACTGTAGTGCTCTTTACGTATCTGTCCCCACTCTTGTTTAGGGTGGTATAGAATACCCATCATATGCTGAATAAACATGATGCTTCCTCTTTGTTCGAGTGCCGCACCAGTCCTTTAGTGTGGCCTCAGTTAATTTGGACTGTCATTACTGCGTTTTCTCCCTCTCAACAGATTTCTCTAAGACGATGGCTACTTTTTATTTACGCACTTATAAGTACGTCCTGAAGGTAGTGATCTACCAGTAAAATCATAAATAGCAGCATGATGTAATTAATACTGCATAAAAATAGCTTCATGGGTATTTCAGCTATGCCACTCCATAGCTTATATACCCAATACATAAACCTGATATTTATCAGGGCCACTAAGCATAAATAGATGATTCCGCTCATACCGGTCATGAAGGGAAAGAGTGTCGTTACAACCATCAATAGGCTATACAAAGCAATTTGTATTCTTGTATATGCAATCCCATGGGTTACCGGGAGCATCGGTACATCTGCCTTCCGATAGTCATCAATTCTAGCAATGCATAGCGCCCAGAAGTGCGGCGGAGTCCAAGCGAAAATTATCAGTACTAACAGCAGAGCATTTGGTTCTATAGTTCCTGTCACTGCCGTCCAACCCAACAAAGGTGGAGCAGCCCCGGCAATGCCCCCTATTACAATGTTCTGTGGCGTCGCACGTTTTAACCATACGGTATAGATCACCGCATAGCCCATCAGGGCAGCCACAGTTAACCAAGCCGTTAGAGGATTCACCAGTATGGTCAGTATGCTGATGCCTGCGATACCAATGAGCGCCGCAAACGTTAATGCCTGCTGCGGGCTTAACTTCCCTTGCGGTAGTGGCCGTCCTTTTGTCCTGGCCATCCTCTCATCGATCTTTCTATCCATCACATGATTAATGGCAGCAGCTGAACCTGATGCCAACGCAATGCCGACTAATCCATAAAAGACCTTATCTAAAGGCGGTGCTCCTTCCACCGCTAACAACATCCCAACCGCAGCTGTAATTAACATGACAAGAACAACCTTAGGCTTACAAAGCGCTAGATAGTCTTGCCAGGCAACTCGCTGACTTGCTACAAGCAAAGAGTGTTCATTTTTCATTTCACGACACCTCTTTAACAGCAGAAGCTTTAAAGCCTATATGTAGAAGGATAAGCACCAATACCACCGCAAATCCATGATGCAGCATCGCCAGCAACGCCGGAACGGCCCATACCACATTCAATACGCCAAGTAATAACTGTGCGAATAATGTTGTGGCCAGCAATACCAGAGCGCCTGCGACCGGCTTCACTTTTCTTAATTTCACCAACAATCCAATACAAACCACTAATACTGCTAACGCCCCCAGACGGTGACCTATCTGTATCGCAGCTCTGGCTTCTATAGGAAGGTATCCACCCTGGTAGTCAGGCCCAATAACAACAGTTGGATCGAAGCCTGTTCCAAAGTCAGGCTCAATCGCTGAACCAGGATTACAACTAAGCCAGTGTTCACAAGCGGGGCCAGCGTAGTTTGAGCTAGTCCAGCCACCCGCAGCAATCTGTAAAATAAGCGCAACTAAGGCTACCTTCACGATCCGCGGATAAGATCCTGCATCACTCACTTTGCCATCATTCAACTGTTCAATTCTTTTTCGCAACACAATGAGCAGGAGTAATGTGAACATTCCCCCCAAAAGATGCAGAGTCACTACAGGTGGATAAAGCTTCAATGTCACTGTCCACATACCAAATGCTGCCTGTATGGTGACTAACATCAGAAGCAAGTAGCTGAGTAAATGCGGATATGCTCGATTATGCTTCTGTTGATATGCAATCAACGCCAAGCCGGCAATCAAAAAGCCCAAAATACCTGCCAGATATCGATGCCCCATCTCCAGATGGGTTTTTGGTAACTCAATGGGGGTCTGAGGAAACGCCTGCTGGGCCAATTCCAACTCATTAGCCTGTGATGGCATGATCATATGCCCATAACACCCAGGCCAGTCCGGGCAGCTAAGTCCAGCATCATTGATGCGTGTCCATGCCCCTAATAGCACAACGCAGAGAGCGAGCCCTGTAGCTATATTGACTGTTATCCATGCGTAGCGTTTCATTGAAGGCCCCCTCTAACCAATTCTTGAAACTTTTAACAGCTTTTTCAAATCTTTAAGGATCAATTTTGGCTGCTTATCCAGAGAGTAGCGCATTACCAGATTTCCGTTCGGGTCGACAATCCACACAGCACTGCCCAACTGCTGAAATCGTTCTTTTTCCAGTTGAGTGTCTTCTTGTGCAACGCGTAGCAATAGCACTCTTTTCCGCTCTTTACCCAAAGATTCATGCACCTTCCCCAAGCTGTGCCACCAGCTATCACAATCGTCTTGGCATTGCTGACCCGAAGTCAGAAGTAACTGCCAGCGACCACGTTGCTGATCCTGCAACTGCCAACTGTTAATATGCTTGCCGCTTAACAACTCACCTGAATGGGTACGTCCTGATGGAATACCCAATTCTGAAAAATACATCACAGCTGCCAACAGCACCGGCAAGCCACCAACCCCTATCACCAACCAGAAGCTTATTTTATTCATTGCGCTGCTCCTTAATGACTCGATACCATCCCAAGCCAATCATCACGCCAAGCGCTAACGCCATCGAAAACCACTGAAATGCATAAGCGGTATGTCTTGCTGAAGTCATCCCGGTGATTGGCCATTCGACATTTAACTCGGGCAACAACCGCTCTTTTAACTTCACTTCAAAGGGCTCAACTTTATGGCCAAGCATTTTTGAAATTAATTCCGTATTAAGACGCTGAATGACAATGGGCCAATGACTATTTTCAAGCTGCTCCGATAAGACAAATCCTCGCCCAGAATGCGTAATAGAACCGATCAACACTTGCACACCTACAGGAAAATCCACTTCAGGTAATTTCCGACGATCAGCTCCCGCCTTTACCCAGCCTGCATTGATGGCTATCGCTTCTCCATTGCTCAGTTCCAGGATTCCAATCACCTCGTATCCGACAGCACCACCTCGGGTTCGATTATCCAGTAGAAAATATCGCTGCTGATCAAACATGCCGCTAACCCGAACAGGCAAATAATCATCCACGACACTTTTCTGCATCAGCTGCCCCCATTCCATCACTTCGGCCTGCTGCAAGTTCATGAGCATCACACTTTTTTGCTCCGCCCGTCCTAACTGCCAAAAGCCCAAACCTACCAAGAGGGGCAACAGCACCAGCAAGGCAATAATAAGAAGGTACTTGAAGCCTTGAGAGCTTTGAACTTTACTCATTACATCCCCCGTGAAAAGGAGAGCACCATGTCACTAAAGTTACTGCTTCTGTTGCTGTTTGCCGCTGTTGTCATCAGTTTGTTCTCGGGGCTGTTCTTTCTAATAAAAGATCAGGGCCAAAGCCACCGGACAGTCAATTCACTATTTTTTCGTGTCTCCTTTAGTGTTTTGATCGTCGTAGTTCTTATCTATGGCTTTTATACCGGCGAAATAAGTCCTCACATGCCCTGAATGAATTAGAAGATATAAACAAAAAGGAATAACCCAACCCAGACCACATCAACAAAATGCCAATACCAGGCCACCGCCTCAAAACCAAAATGTTTCTCAGAACTGAAATGCCCTTTCATCACCCGTAACCAGATAATGATGAGCATGAGCGTCCCCAAAGTTACATGCATCCCATGAAACCCGGTGAGAATGAAGAAAGTTGCCCCATAAATCCCTGAGTTTAATGTTAAACCTAACTCGTTATAGGCCAGAACGTACTCATAGGCCTGAAAGTACAAGAACACGACACCAAGAAGAACGGTCGCTCCGAGCCAAAACACAACTCTCGACCGTTGATCTAATTTCAACGCTTTGTGCGCGAGTGTGACTGTAAAGCTGGAGGAGATAAGTAATATGGTGTTAAACAGTGGTATATGCCATGGGTCTATAATTTGTTCGGGCCCAGGGAAAGCATTCTGGTCAGGCGTAACCATGAGCGGCCATTGGGCCTGAAACCCCTCCCAAAGCATATTCGAAACGCCCTTTTCACCTTCCCCACCTAACCAGGGAACAGCCAGTGTCCTGACATAAAACAAAGCACCAAAAAACGCAATGAAGAACATCACTTCAGAAAAGATAAACCAGCTCATCCCCCACCTAAAGGAGCGATCCATCTGCGGACTGTATAACCCTTCGGCACTTTCATGAATCACATTACCGAACCAACCCAGCATGATCAGCCCCATAGCCAATGTTCCTGCCAGCAACAGCAGCATCCCAAAACCACCCCCGGCATCTGCTGAGAGGGCATTTATCAGGTTAGCGGCGCCATAGGCCATAAGAAACAACGCAATTGAAGCCAAAATCGGCCAACGGCTCTGCTCCGGGACATAATAAGATTGTGTACTCATAATGAACTCCTTCCCTGCCCAGCCAATTCAGCCTTCTGTTCAGGCGTGATATCGAACAGCGTGTAAGAGAGGGTTATCGTGTGAATATGCTCAGGAAGCTCAGGCGAGATTGATACCACCAGCGGCATCTCTTTCTCTTCCTGCCCTTTTAGTGGCTGCCTTTCAAAACAGAAACAATTTATTTTTTCCAAATAGGGTGCGGCTTCTGAGGGCGAGACCGAGGGAACAGCCTGGGCAATCATGAAGCCCTCGGTCAGATTTCTGGCCAGATAAGCCGTTTGATGCATTTCCCCTGGAGCGAGCTCAACCATTGACGATACTGGACGAAATCGCCAAGGCATCGTTTCATTGTTAACCGCAACCATTTGCAGTTTTACCTGCCGACTATGGTCAATGAATGTTGAAGGCTCAGCCTGCACCAGATCAACTTTTCCATTCAAACCGGTAATTTCACAGAAAACATCATAAAGAGGCACCAAAGCAAAACCGAAACCGAACATCATTAGCGCGCCTAAAACCAGGCCCGTAACTGTTCGATGATGCTTCGCTTGATTAGCCATCAAATCTACCTTCTTTATTTCACTTGTGGCGGCTCACTAAAACTGTGGTATGGCGCGGGGGAAGCAACCGTCCACTCCAAACCGTGGGAGCCTTCCCATACCCTGTCGCTGGCAGGCTTACTATTACGGATACAACTAATGACGTTGTAGAGGAAGATCAACTGAGAAAAGCCAAATATAAACGCCCCTACCGTCGCTATCGCGTTAAAATCTGCAAACTGCAACGCATAATCAGGAATTCGACGCGGCATGCCAGCCAAACCGATAAAATGCATAGGGAAGAAGGTAATATTTACCCCAATAAAGTTGCACCAGAAATGCACTTTCCCCATGGTTTCGTTGTAATAGTTACCGCACCATTTTGGTAGCCAGTAGTACGCTCCCGCCATGATCGCAAAGACGGCACCCGGGACGAGCACATAATGGAAATGTGCAACCACAAAATAGGTGTCATGGTACTGAAAATCCACGGGCGCTATAGCGAGCATCAAGCCTGAAAAGCCACCAATGGTAAAAAGCACCACAAACGCCAACGCAAACAGCATCGGTGTTTCGAAAGTCATCGAGCCTCTAAACATCGTTGCAACCCAATTGAAGACTTTCACCCCTGTCGGCACCGCGATAAGCATGGTCGCAAACATAAAGAATAATTCTCCGGCTAGCGGCAAACCGACGGTAAACATATGGTGCGCCCAAACCACAAAAGAGAGCACCGCAATCGAGGCCGTGGCATAAACCATAGAGGCGTATCCAAAGAGTTTCTTGCGAGCAAAGGTAGGAATGATCTCACTGACAATACCAAATGCTGGCAAGATCATGATGTACACTTCGGGATGGCCAAAGAACCAGAACACATGCTGAAAAAGGACAGGGTCACCACCACCAGCCGCGTCAAAGAAACTGGTTCCAAAATGGATATCCATAAGCATCATAGTGACTACTCCGGCCAAAACAGGCATCACCGCAATTAACAGAAACGCGGTAATTAACCAGGTCCAGACAAACAGGGGGAGTTTCATCATTGTCATGCCAGGTGCACGAAGATTTAAAATGGTCGCAATAATATTAATAGCCCCCATAATCGAGCTGATGCCCATCATATGCACGGCAAAGATAAAGAAGGTCACACTGGGAGGGGCGTAGGTCGTTGAGAGCGGCGCATAAAAAGTCCAACCAAAATTTGGTGCTCCGCCATCCATAAAGAGGGTAGAGATCATCATTGCGAAGGCAAACGGTAGAATCCAGAAACTCCAGTTATTCATCCTCGGCAAGGCCATATCTGGGGCTCCCACCATCAATGGAATCATCCAATTTGCCAATCCCACGAAAGCAGGCATCACGGCCCCGAATACCATGATCAATCCATGCATAGTGGTCATCTGATTGAAAAAATCAGGCTGAATTAACTGCAATCCAGGCTGGAATAGCTCAGCTCGAATAAGCAAAGCCATACAACCACCGGTGAGGAACATCAGAAAACTAAACCATAAATATAAAGTACCAATATCTTTGTGATTGGTGGTAAATAACCAACGGCTTATTCCGGAAGCCGGACCATGGTGGTGAGAAACTGCAACGCTCGTATTCATGGTCCCTCCTACTCTTTCAGCTCAGCAATCTGCGCGGGTGTCACCAGATCGCCTACTTTATTACCCCAGGCATTACGCTCGTAGGTAATCACTGCGGCCAGTTCAACTGCCGTTAGCTGATCCCTGAATGCCTGCATCGCCGTCCCCTGTTTCCCGTTAAGCACAACATCAATGTGCGGGCCGGGATCTCCTAATGCGATTGGGCTATTTTTCAAGCCTGGAAACACTCCGGGTATGCCTTCACCGTTAGCCTGATGGCAAGCCAAGCAGGCCTTGTTATAGACCTCTTCACCTGTTTCCATTAGTTCCGCCAATGTCCAGCTTTTCTGGGCCTCGGCGGCTTTATCCTGATCAGCCTGTTTCACTTCGGCTAACCAGGCATCAAAATCAGCTTGAGCTTTAACCTCAACCACGATGGGCATGAAGCCATGATCTTTACCGCATAATTCGGCACATTGCCCACGGTAAACCCCTGGCTCATTTACAATGGTCCATGCTTCATTAATAAAGCCTGGGATGGCATCCTTTTTCACGGCCAGATCGGGTACCCACCAGGAGTGAATAACATCATTTGCAGTTAGCAAAAAACGCACTTTTTTCCCGGCGGGGATCACAAGAGGGTTATCCACCTCCAAGAGGTAGTGCTCACCTTTAACCGCTGCATTATTGATTTGGTCACGAGGGGTAGAGAGGCTAGAGAAGAAGTCGATCTCCTCTCCCAGATATTGGTAACGCCACTTCCACTGATAGCCGGTTATCTGAATATCTAACTCAGCCTCGGTGTTATCGTACATTTTGATCAGTGTAGCGGTGGCCGGAACAGCCATGGCGATAAGAATAATGAAAGGAACGACGGTCCAGGCAATCTCAACCAGTACATTTTCATGGAAATTGTGCGCCTTAGCTCCACGGGATTTCCGGTGGTAGATCACCGACCATAACATCACCCCAAAAACCACCACGCCAATCGCCACACAGATCCAGAAAATGGTCATGTGCAGATCATAAATTTCTCGACTGACTTCAGTCACACCGCGCGGTAGATTCACTTCCCAGGCAGCCTGAGAAGCGGTAGCAAACAATAACAGCGCTGGGAAACCCAGTATTGTTTTTATCATTGCAGCCCCCTTTACTTTACACGCAAAAGAGCCTGTCAGAATCCTCTCACTAAGGGCGTTGTACTTCTTGATTCAACGTCGGTAGCGACAGGGTTCGGGCAGGCTCTCTTGCGCCTGGAATCCGTCCTATCATTTCCGACCAATCCACTTGGTTGTTATCAGCAAGTATAGCAGTGATATTTTTTTTGCAAGGAAATCGGTCGGTTATTGCGCTAGCACTAGCGCAACCAACAGATAAACCAGCCCAACAAATGACAGGGCCATCACAATTCCTAGAACAGCATAGGGCCAGAACCGGCCTGAAGCGAAATCTCTCTGATAGTTTCGCTGTGTTTGCACACCAAAGAAGGCTGCAAGCACACTTAGAAGCATGCTCCAAAGCCCCGGACTCTCGCGGTTTTCTTTTGGCGCTTTCATCAAGCACCAACCAATATGAAAGCAAAACTGATTAGCAGGATAATACTCAACGCAAACAGTACGCTGTAGGCAACTGCTTTTAAGGTAGAACACTGGCACGACAATAGTTTCATAACTAGCTCCTAAGCAAGTATGACTATTATCAGGTATAGCAGAAAAACAAACGGCCTCACAAAGGAGGCCGTTCAGATGATTAGTTGGCAGGCTTCTGTTTGGTTTTTCGCATCAGCCATAACGCAGGGCCCGAAATCGCATATACCAGGAAGAGCAACCAGAGGAAAACGGCAGGATCGATTGAGATCACCCCAACCGCTAACACAATGCCGGCCAGGATAAGGAAAGGTACTTTCTCTTTTAAACTCACATCCTTAAAACTGTAATACAAAACATTACTCACCATAAGGACACCGACCAGTGCTACATATAAAGCGATTGCATAGGCATAAGGCGCACCATCAACATTGTATTCTGTTGCAGCCCACACTAGACCTGCAACCGCGGCAGCAGCAGCTGGGCTCGGTAAGCCAATAAAGTAACGCTTATCTGTTGAGCCTATCTGAGTATTAAATCGAGCAAGTCTTAAAGCAGCCCCAGCCACATAAACAAATGCAGCAAACCAGCCAAGTTTACCTATGTCATCCAACACCCAATTAAAAACAACCAACGACGGTGCGACACCAAATGAAACCATATCCGCCAGTGAATCATACTCCGCACCAAAAGCACTCGACGTATTCGTCAAACGAGCGACACGCCCATCCAAACCATCAAGCACCATGGCCACAAAGATCGCAATGGCCGCATTCTCAAAATGGCCATTCATACTTGCCACAACGGCATAAAATCCAGAGAACAGCGCACCGGTCGTAAACAGGTTAGGTAAAAGATAGATACCACGACTACGCGGTTTAACCGGTTCCTGATTATCTTGATTCTGCGGTTCAGTCATTTCGCGTTATACATCCGTATCATTAAAAACAGCCATTCTACTGTGACCAGCGCCAGGAAGCCATGCTTCAGACGCTTAGTCCAGTAAGTGTTCCTGGTCTACCAAGATTCGGTCGACAAATTTTCCCATCAAGGCGTTAGATTGGGGTGTTTCCTGCGCATTTGCCAGAACATTGTCCAAATGATCATCCCCGTCTGTGTACTTATCTTTGTAGAAAGTGAGACGCTCCACCAAAATACGTTTATCCACTTCCGGGTGAAACTGGAAGGCCCAAAATGGCTTATCCTTCACTCGGAAAGCATGGATGCACTGTTCTGTGTAAGCTAGCGAAACACAATTTTCTGGCAGCTTATCTGCGTATTGCTTGTGCACTGACACTGCGAAAAAGCCGTCCGGCGTATCACGAAATATGGGGTCCTGCCAAACACTGTATTCGAGCGAAATGGGTACTGTTCCCATCTCGAAATCGGTTTCACGGTGTTTAATTTCACCACCCAGGGCCAGCACAGCCAATTGGAATCCAAAGCATGACGCAAACACCGGCTTGTTCGTTTCAGCACAACGGGCCAGAAGACGCTGGCAATCAGTCACAAAGGGAAATTCTTCCGGTAAGAGAACATTCGCTTCACTTGCCCCACCCACCAGCAAAGCATCATATTCATCAGCGTCTCGGTCAGAGAAAGTGGGTGTATCAAACACATTAAGCACATCGATCTGATTCAGCTGTAAACCACAGTACTCAGCAAAGCTATTAAGTTCCTCTTCACGAACCTGGCCACCGTCTCTTATCTGTAGCAACAAAACCCTTAACTGTTCTCTGTTTTTTGACATATTTATTCCAATTTATCCTTAGCGCTCTAATGACTATAAGAACATCGATTTAAGGTGACAACTAGGCTTATTATTCTTGAACAAGCAGTTCTGAAGTATCCCTTGATCTGTAGCAAACCACTTCACGCCTCAGCTTGATTAGCCAACAAGCCGTTCAACTATGCCTTTATACTCTGGAGCATTTCACCCTCAGTCATTCCCATAATTATTCACGGGTTTAAAATTCTAAAAATTCGCATAAACTATTATCTATATTTCATTTGACGCAATACTCCCTATGGATATCAAACAACTCAAACAATTTGTCCATCTCGCTGAGACCCTCCATTTTGGTAGGGCGAGTGAAGCTTCGTTTATCAGTCCATCCGCCTTAAGCCGAAGCATCAAGCAGCTCGAAGAAGAAGTGGGTACTGCGTTGTTTGAAAGGGATAACCGTAGCGTGGAGCTCACACCCGCCGGGAATGTATTTCTAAGCTATGCCCGTGACTCATTAAGCCAGTGGGATATGATCCGCAGTCAACTGATGGAACATTCAGCAGAACTGCATGGTGAAATCAGTATGTATTGCTCAGTGACAGCAAGCTACAGTTTTCTTTTTGATATCCTCAGCGAATTTCGTAGCAATTACCCTAAAATTGAAATCAAGTTACACACCGGAGATCCCGATCATGCGATCTCTCGCGTTATGTCCGGCGATGAAGACTTTGCTATCACAGCAAAGCCTGATGCAATTCCAACAGGATTAGCTTTCAAACCCATAGCAAATTCACCTTTACTGTTCATCTCACCAAAACAGAAACTGAAAGATAGTGATGCTGTTGCCCCTAACAGCCAAACCCCAATGATCCTTTCTGAGGCCGGTGTGGCCCGAAAGCGGGTCGATCGCTGGTTTAAAGAGCAAAACATGAAACCCCATATCTATGCTCAAGTGGCGGGAAATGAAGCGATCGTAAGTATGGTAAGCCTGGGCTTTGGGGTAGGGGTTGTGCCGCAAATCGTGCTGGAAAACAGCCCGCTTGCGAATACCGTCGAAATCCTGAATATCACACCTAAGCTAAAATCCTACGAGGTAGGTATTGTGACGCTGGAGAAGAAACTGAAAAGTCCTCTGGTTAGCGCCTTCTGGAGTCAGCTTAAAGAGACCATCTAGCGCTCATCCCTGAATGGAATCATCAGTATTCCATCCAGGCGGCTGGTTTGCTTTGGATTGTCCATCCCGGTAAGACCAATCTTCATACCTTTATGGCCTTCAGTGGGTTGCGCTATATACGTTTTAAAACAGCGGTCCCAGCAGGATAAAGCAAACCCATAATTACTGTCTGTTTCCCGCCGAATTCTTGAATGATGCACCCTGTGCATATCGGGTGTAACCATCAGATACCTGAGCAAGCTATCCAGGCGCCTTGGCAACTGGATATTTGAATGATTAAACATCGCAGTACCATTCAGTAATACTTCAAAGATTAGTACGGCGACTGCAGCAGGCCCTAAGAGAAAGATAACAGCCATCTTTATCAGCATAGAGAGCAATATCTCTATGGGATGGAACCGCGCACCGGTAGTGACATCATAATCCGGATCAGCATGATGAGTTTTGTGCAAACGCCACAACATGGGAACTTTGTGGAATATTACATGCTGCACATAGATCAATAGATCAAGCAGAAAGACGGCAAGAATAATTTCCAGTGGTTCAGGCAATGGCAACTGCGAAAATAGCCCCCACTGTTTCATCGAAACAAAATGGGCTACTCCTACTGCGGCGACAGGGAACACTATCTTTAACAACAAACTGTTAAAAAACACCAGAGCCAGGTTATTACTCCAGCGAAACCAACGGCTAAACAGCAGAGGACGGCAAGGGCGATAAACCTCCCACCCAGCCATCACAAGAAAGATGCCGAAAAAAAATGCCAGACGGATGGAGATTTCATTAGCTAATAGCCACTCGGTCCAGTGCATTGTCCTATTTTATCCAGAAATCAAAGCCTCAATTTCGGGCAGCACAAAAGGTCGTCCCTTTTCATTTAATGCTGTCCCAGTCACCAGCGCTTCAAGCGCAATTTTCTCATCCGACAGCCGGATCACCTTTTGCCGGAAGCCAAACTTTACCTTGCTGATTTGTTCCACTTCCACTTGAACAGCAAATCGATCACCACTGGTTAAAGAATGTTTGTAGTCCATTTCAGAGCGGATAACGACCAGATGTATTTTCTTTGTGGTCAGGTCGGCAAAATCGATGCCTTTATCCAGCAAAAATTCATGGCGTGCATGCTCAAGGTAATTAAAATATACACCGTTATTCACGATACCCTGCATATCGCATTCATAATCTCTGACCTTGAATTCCAGTTGAAATGGCATTTTGCTTTCTTACTCCGCTTTTAGATGTACTCAATGTTTGTGTACTTATTCACCGACCCATTAGTCGCAAATCACTATTTGATTTCAAGCAAATAGTCTAAACTTTGCCCGCAATGGTTTGCTCGGAAAATTTTATCACAGGCAATCCTAACTATAATTATAAAGAGACTGCTCAGATCCACAGGAGTTTCAATAAAATTGAGACCCTGAGGGCAGTTTATACAGTTCTGCTGGAAGAAGGATGCTCGCATGAAGAAAATGCCAGTTACCAACAAGGAGGTAAAGATCCCTCCTGGTCAACGGATCATATCCACAACTGATTTAAAAGGCCGCATAACCTACGTTAATCAGGTTTTCTGTGATGTATCCGGTTTTACCGAGGAAGAACTCATTGGCAAGGCACACAACGTTGTCCGCCATCCTGATGTACCACCTGCTGCCTTTGCTAACCTATGGGAATCCGTGAAAGAAGGTAAACCCTGGCGTGGCATTGTAAAAAATCGTTGTAAAAACGGCGATCACTACTGGGTCGATGCCTATGTGACTCCGCTATACGAAAAAGGCCAGAAAGTTGGTTACCAGTCTGTTCGCTTTACACCCACCACAGAGCAGGTTTCTAAAGCAGAAGCTATTTACAATGTCGCAAATGCTGGCAAAGCGGGACGCGCCCTTAAGTTAAGGTCGACTAACAATCAGACACTCGCCCTAACTGCTTTTATTTCGCTATTTGGCATGATCGGTGTGTATCTATCTGGAGCACCATTAGCTGCAATTGGTGTTATGGCTGCTACTCTACTTCTGTTAGGCGGTTGTTTTTTCCGTCTCATGCAACCCATCAGATCCTTAACCAGCATTGCCCGCAAGCGCTTCAGTAACCCGCTTATTCAGTTGATGTATTGCGACCGTCAAGATGAGTTCGGCGAAGTTGACCTTGCGCTGAAGATGAACGAAGCAAGAAATACCACGGTGTTAACCCGTCTGGGCGATGTCAGTCAAACGATTGAACAGGCGATCAATGTCACCGATAGCGCTATCCAGCAGACCAATTCAGGCATTAGCCAACAGGATAAAGAAAGCGATATGGTCGCCGCGGCTGTCCACCAAATGGCCTGTGCATCCCAGGAGATTGCATCCAATACAAGCGATATGTCTACCGCATCAGAAGGAGCTCGCACTACCACTGAAAATGGTCGGGAAGCCCTCTTTGATACGGTAAAACATATCAAGGATCTTTCCGAAGAAGTCGTTCAGGCGACCGATGCGACACTTGAATTGAAGCAATACACAGACAATATTGGTGATGTAATCACGGTCATCAACGATATCGCTGAACAGACCAACCTTCTGGCGTTGAATGCCGCTATTGAAGCGGCCAGGGCAGGAGAATCTGGTCGAGGGTTTGCGGTGGTAGCCGATGAAGTGCGAACGCTCGCTACCCGAACACAAAACTCTACCCAAGAGATTGAAGCATCAATTGATCGGGTTCAGGCTGCCGTCGATAAAACCGTTAAGATCATGTCAATTAGCCGAGATCATGCTCAACAGAGTGTAAGTGTCGCTAATCAAGCCGATGAAGCATTCCAAGAGGTACAACAATCAATTGATGGGATTTCGGATCGCTGTATTCAGATAGCGAGCAGTTCGGAGCAACAATCCTCCGTGGTAGAAGAGATTCAGCAGAATATCGTGGCTATCCGTGATTTGGCGCGCCAAAACAGTGAAGCGTCCAATGAAACAGCTGCAGCCAGTAAAGAGCTTCATGAGCTGGTTAAGCAGCTTGATTCAATGGTTACGGCTTTCGATAGCTAAGGAACCTACGAACAAGCCCACTGAGAAAGCATTAGACTTATTCGCAGGTTCCCTAACTGAGGCAAATCCATGGATGAAACAGTATTAAAAGGAAGTTGCCTGTGCGGTAGTATTACCTACGAGATACTACCGCCATTTATGGCCTTCCAGTATTGCCACTGCTCTCGATGCCGAAAAGTGACAGGGAGCGCCCACGCAAGCAATATATTAATGCCCCCAGAACAATTCCGCTGGACTCAGGGGGAAGAGATGGTGGGGCGCTATGAGCCGGCAGATGCGAAACATTTCGCAACCTGTTTCTGTAAACACTGCGGCTCCCATCTTCCATGGCTGGCACAAACCGGTAAAGCGATGGTTATACCAGCAGGCACACTGGATCAAATACCTCCATCATTTGAGCTCGTTCCAGAACAGAATTTGTTCTGGGATAGCAGGGCCACCTGGTATCAGTTCCCTCATCGACTGAACGCTTACCCTACTTTACCTGGCAAAAGCATCGCCTGTAAGCTGGCCCCCTAACAGACTGATTAATGAACTCTTTACTAGCCCGGTAGTCCCAACCTCACAGGAGGACCGAGCTATGCAATCATTAAAAACCATACTTCCCACGCTATGCTTAATCAGCGCAATGACTACGGCATCAATGCCTGTTCAAAGTGAACAGTTATTTCAACAACAAGGTCAGCCCCCTCTACTTATTGAACTATATACATCAGAAGGTTGCTCCAGCTGCCCTCCGGCAGATAACTACCTGAGCCAATTCACTTCAAAGCCTGGACTTTGGCAGCAGTTCATTCCTCTGGCATTTCATGTTGATTACTGGGACTACATCGGCTGGAAAGATCGATTTGCAAAACCTGAATTTAACAAAAGGCAATATGATTACCGCAGACAAAGGCTCCTGCGAAGCGTATATACACCCGGCTGGATGGTAAATGGCCGTGAATGGCGTGGTTTTTTCTCCAGATCATCTCTACCTGATAGGCCGCAAGCAGATGGTGGAGAATTGAAAGCCAGATTAGTGGGTGAGATGCTGGAAGTCAGTTACACGCCAAAAGCTGCCCACCAACAACTAATCGCGCATGTAGCCTTAATGGGCTTTGATCTAAGCAGTCAGGTAACAGCAGGCGAGAATCATGGCAAACAGCTAGATCACCAATTTGTTGTTTTGGAAAAGCTGCAAAAGTCGCAGCTCGAGTACAACTGGCAATTCAAAGTGGAACGCCCCGATAGCACTCATCGTCAAGCCCTCGCCATCTGGATCACAACCCCACAACTTAAACTACTTCAAGCGACAGCAAACTGGTTGAAACCGGAATAAAAAAAGGCGACCTAATCGGTCGCCTGAAAACCCCAACACGGGTTATCACAAGTGCATAGCTAAATCTAAGAGTCTGTGTTTATTCATCGCCTCCGAGGAAGCCTAGAATCTGTAACAAACTGGTAAACAAATTGTAAATCGATACATATAGGGAAACCGTTGCCATGATGTAATTGGTCTCACCTCCATGAAGGATATTGCTGGTTTCATAAAGAATGAAACCTGACATCAACAGCACGAACATTGCTGAAACCGCTAGTGCTAACGCAGGGATCTGGAAAAATACAGCTGCGAGCCCAGCAAAAAACGCCAGCAGAATACCAACCATCAAAAAGCCACCCATAAAGCTAAAGTTCTTACGGGTTGTTAACACATAGGCCGACAAGCTCAGAAAAATAAGCCCCGTCATGGCCATCGCATTCATCACAATCGTACCGCCGCCGGGCATCGACAGATAATGACCAATGATTGGCCCCAGGGTGTATCCCATGAAACCTGTGAGAGCAAACACTGAAGGCAGCCCCCATATACTATTGCGAAGCTTGGTGGTCAGAAAATACAGACCAAAGAAGCCTACTAAAGAGATGATGATGCCGGGGTGAGGCAGCTGGAGTAGTAAAGATGCACCCGCAGTGATAGCACTGAACAGCAATGTAAGGGACAACAATGCATAGGTGTTGCGTAGTACCTTATTGGACTCCAACGCCGATGTTTGCGTTTGAGTTGCAGATGATCGTATAGATGTATTCATACACCCCTCCTGGTTTCTTTTTACCAAGAACCAAAATTGGCTCTCCGGCATCAACAGTTCAAAATTTAACCGGCTACCAAAAACAATAAAACTCGATTATTCTTAAAGAAATATTCGTTTTTATCGAGCTATCATGATTAATTACAAGCACCTGCACTATTTCTGGATGGTCGCAAAAGAGGGAAGCATTGCTGCAGCGGCAGAGAGACTCAGTGTTACACCCCATACGATCAGCGCCCAACTTAGTCTTTTAGATGATTACCTGGGTTGCGCTTTATTTACCAAAGTCGGTCGACAGCTTGAGCTCACAGAAACCGGACATATGGTACTCAGTTATGCAACGGACATTTTCTCGCTGGGCGGCGAGTTAGAAGAAAGGGTGAGAAACCTGGACAAGATACGCCCTTTGGTTTTCAAAGTCGGGGTTGTTGATGTAGTACCAAAATCAATTGCTTACCACCTGCTATCACCTGCGATGGACGACATTAATAATGTCAGAATGATCTGTCACGAGGGCAATATCAATGAGCTATTAGCTGAGCTGGCACTGCATAAGCTGGATCTGGTCATCTCTGAGTCCCCTATTCCATCCGATGTCAGCGTGAACGGTTTCAGCCATAGCCTGGGCACTTGCGGTAGCAGTTTCATGGCAAGCCCTTCGGTGGCAGAACAACTTACCGGCGAATTCCCTGCAAACCTTAACGGTTCTCCAATGCTTCTCCCTAGTGAGACAACGATTGTGCGTTCGCAGTTACTGCAATGGTTTAATAAGAACCGCATCCACCCTCGGGTGGTCGGTGAGTTTGATGACAGCGCATTGATCAAAGCTTTTGCCAACGCGGGCAAGGGGATCATGGTGGTACCTACACCGATTCGAGAGGAAGTATCGCAACAACTGGGACTCGTGACCCTTGGAGAAACCAATGAGATAGTGAATAACTTCTATGCAATCTCTATTGAACGAAAGATATCCCATACTGCAGTCGAGAAAATAACTACCGCAGCCCGAGACTGGTTAGGCTCCGCAGACTAATTCGTACAATGACGCTACTCACACATCTTTATTCCGAAACCACTGTGCTGATGGCCTGGAAAGCAATTGGTAGATGATATAAAGATCCACCGGCAACATAAGGAGGGAAACAACATACTCCAGTTGAGTAAGATGTTCATGCCCTCCTGATACCAATACGATCAGGCTAAACAGTGTTAATGCAATACAGAACTGCCTTGCCAGATTACTGCGTTGACTGATTTGGTAAGGTAATAAGCAGAAGAGGGCCAAAATGAGCAGGGATGAGAAAAACTCCTGCTGATTCATAACACCTGCTGAATAATTACTAATCCAAAGCAGCAAGGTAACCCCAATACTTATCCACAGCGCATATACAGCACGTTGAACCGTTCGAGGAGGGGAACTACTGCTCTGTTCTAACGACATGTTTTCTTCTCCTCATGAATCTTCTTCACCGCAGTTTACTTATTTTTCATCTAGACTGATATGCGGTTAAGTCACCTATTCAAAGGATCAAACCGGACATGGAAGACCTGAACGAAGACTCTACAAACCACGAATTCTCTCTGAGCTTTGAAAGAGCAGCCATAGGCTTAGCCCATGTTGACTTAAAAGGTCGTTTTATTCGAGTAAACCAATGCCTCTGTAACTTTTTAGGCTACCCCAAAAAAGAGCTTCTGGACCTCACTTTTCAGGAACTTTCTCTGGCTGAAGAGTTAGAAGAAAGCATTTTATGGATTCGGTCTATTCTGGCAGATGAAATTTCCCAGGATTTCTCAAAAATTAAACGTTATCGTCACAAGGATGGGCATCTGGTTTGGGCCAAGTTAACAACAACGCTCATTCGTGACTTCGATAATAAACCCCTCTATTTTATTTCATCTATACAGGATATTTCCGAGTTAAAACGTACGGAAGATTTACTCAGGGAATCTGAGCAAAAATTAAAAACCATCATAGAAGCGGTCTCATCAGAAGTGGCCATATGGATGACCACCGACGATATGCTTGAAACACTCTATGTAAACCAGGGGTTCGAAAAGCTCTGGGAGCAGTCTGCGCAGACACTTTTTAATAACCCGCTGTGTTTTTTAAAATCTGTACACCCAGAAGACCTTACCTATGTAGAAAATGCTCTAGAACACACACAAACAAAGGGGATCGATTACCGTCTCAAACGCCCTGATGGATTAACCAAGCATGTGCATATGGCGACCGCCCAGGTTAAAGAAAAAAGCAGCCGCCCATTTCGGGTTTTTTCTGCCGTTGATCGCACCGAATTAATCATTCGGCAGCAAAAACTTGAGAGAGCGTCTCGCCAAGACGCCTTAACCAAAGTACTTAATAGAAACGCGTTCAATGACCATCTAAGACAGGCGCTGGAGCACTTCAACCGATACAACACTGCTGCAACACTCATTTTTATCGATCTCGACGATTTCAAGCAAGTTAATGATAACTATGGCCATTTGGTCGGCGATAATTGCCTTATTGAACTCGCCCGGACTTTGCGGTCATCTGTTCGAAAAACCGACCTGCTAGGTCGTTATGGAGGGGATGAATTTGTCGTTCTGTTAAACAACAGCATTGAACATGACGCTGAGGAATTTATTAATCGGGTCGGCGACAGAATCACGTTACTCATTGAAGAAGAACAAAAGATAAACGTTGGGATCTCCTACGGAGTTCATCAGCTAACCCGTGAAATCGAATCAATCGACCAATGGATCGATCATGCAGATCACCTGATGTATCAGAGTAAATTATCAACAGCCGAGCCATGACACCCCGCAGTTATTCTTTGAGAAAAGCTAGCTCCCTAACTATTCTGTAGGAGTGACTTATCGGCAACCAGGCCCGCTATGCCAAATGAAAAGCTCTCCAGAGAAGCATTGGAAAAAAAGATCCAAATGCTGGAATCTGAAAATAAGATACTCTCTGATTTTGCAGAGCTATCCTCTGAATGGTTTTGGGAACAAGACCATGAATTACGCTTCACGCGCTTTTTCGGGCTATCCACAGCAAGCCTGCAACGTGATCAGAATCTATTCTTAGGCAAAGTCCGATGGGAGATGCCCGTTCAGGGAATCAGCCAGGAAGAGCTGCAAGCGCATATCGACTGTTGCCATCAGCACAGGGCATTCCGGGACTTTGAATATAGTGTTCCCGGAGATAACAATCGGCTACAGCGCTATTCAATCAGCGGTACCCCTTTTTTCGACTCCGAAGGTCATTTCGCCGGCTATCGGGGAATTGGCCGAAATATCACGGAACTTCATAGTGCCCGAATGGCTGTGGTCGATAGTCAGAGGCAGCTTCTGCAAATACTGCAAGGCAGCCCAATCGCTACCTTCGTGATCGATAAAGAACACAGAATTACTCATTGGAATAAAGCCTGTGAAGCACTAACGGGATATTCAGCAGAGGAGAAAATAGGTCTTAAAGAGAGCTGGCGGGGATTTTACCCCGAACCAAGGCCTACCCTTGCCGATCTGGTTATCGATCAGGCTCCTTTTGCGCATATAAAACAGCACTATGATCAGGAGTTATCAAACTCTGCACTCATCTCGGGTGCCTACACAGCAGAAAGTTTTTTTCCTGAAATTGGTGAGAATGGGCTTTGGCTTCACTTCAATGCATCGCCACTTTTTGATCAGGCGGGGCAAGTGTCAGGCGCTATAGAAACCTTACAAGACATCACCGCCAGAATTAACGCGGAGAAAACCGAACGCGAACATTTCCAGGCTCTGCAGAGCGCCCATCAAGAGCTCCAGAACACCATTCAACAACTTGCTGAAGCGAAAAAACTCGCCAGTTTAGGACGCTTAATTGCAGGCCTCGCTCATGAACTCAACACCCCGCTGGGCAATATGCGTTTAGGTGCTGACAGCAGTAAAAACTCTCTGGACCAACTTAGAAGCGCCTATGAAAGCAATGCAGTCACGCGAGATCGTTTAGAGAGTTTCTTTCAAGACAGCTCTGATACGATCTCCATTATTCAACAAAACCTTAACCGAAGTATCAACCTGATAACCCGCTTTAAAGAATTATCCTCAGATTCACTGCCAAGCACGCCTGAAAGCTTCGCCCCCAAAAACCGGGTTGACGATATATTCGCGCTGTTCTCTGGCTATTGCACAGACCGAAACATTACTCTGTTCAATCACTTACCTGAAGAGCTACGCATAACCAATTTTTCTGAATCATTTGAACAAGTGATCTATTGCTTACTGGAAAATAGTCTCACCCACGGTGTTAAATCTGGTGAGGGGATCATTAAAATCGACTATGAAAAATGCCCTGATGGGATCAAGTTTAGTTTCACGGATAACGGAAAAGGGATGACTGAGAAAGATTGTGAGCATGCCTTCGATCCTTTTTATACATCGAATCTCGGCCAGGGTACCTCTGGGCTAGGCCTTTATCGCGTGTATAACTTAATCAATACAGTGATGGGCGGAAAAATCGAATTAAAAGATAATCACCCCGGCCTTAAGACAGTTTTCTTTCTACAGGAACTTAACTGCCAGGCCCCCTCCTCACTTAAGTAGGGTTTGCTGTGAATTGCTATCTCCCCTATTCTTTTTGAGAATCAGAGGAGAAAAGTATGCACCAGCCCAGTCCAATTGTTCTGCAAAATCCTTCCCCTTCTCTCAAGAATATCGATTTTGATGAATCGGTTTTACCTGATAAAGACGCTTACCTTAAGAAGTTAAAAAAATGGCAGAAAAAAATGCTTCAGGTTCAGCAGGCATACTTCCATCAAAACAAACGGGCAATACTGGTACTTGAAGGCTGGGATGCCAGCGGCAAAGGGGGCGCCATTAGGCGGGTCACTGAAAAACTAGACCCTAGGGGGGTGACTGTTCATCCCATTAGTGCTCCAAGCGCGGAAGAACAAAGCAAACATTACCTCCACCGCTTCCAGGCAAGGCTCCCTGAAGCAGGCTCAATCGCTATCTTTGATCGCTCCTGGTACGGCCGAGTCCTGGTAGAACGCATAGAGGGATTTGCCTCGAAAAAAGAGTGGCAGCGGGCCTATCAAGAGATCAATGAGTTTGAAAGGAGCCTGATCGATGACGGCGCGCGGATTATTAAAATCTTTATGCATATCACACCCGAGGAGCAGCTAAAGCGTTTCGAGGAGCGTTTAAACAATCCAGTGAAACGCTGGAAGCTTACCACCGAAGATATCAGAAACCGTCAACGCTGGGCTGAGTATGAATCTGCGATAGAAGACATGTTCACTTACACTTCAACAGAAGCAGCTCCATGGCACATTATTGCGGGCAACCACAAATGGTATGCAAGAATTGAAGTGCTAAAAACCATTGTTGAACAACTTGCCGAAGGAATCGATACCTCACCGCCCCCCCTAGACCCTAACGTTATAAAGGAAGCGTATCACTCGCTTGGTATTGAAATTGAAGTTTGATCGCACTGAAATATTCCTGCAATAATTTACCGGCATGATTAGCCTCAATATATAAGAGGCAAATAAACATGACAGAAACAAACTTAAAAATTCAGCTGAAACAGTTGCTGAAACGTGGTTACTCCGAAATTGATGTTCGCAACCTGGCAATTGCGCCTAAACATCTGGTCGAACAAGCGATTGCAGAATTCCATGCAGACCAGCGTATAGCTGATCAGACACTACGTATTCAACATAACCAAGCAAGCTTCGCAATGCGCCTGGGCGGTTAATCTAGCCGCCTAATCTCTCCTCCTACCCGCTACATTTCTTCATTCTTTAGCATTAATCGTTTCTTCTATTGATTTCGTTCAGATACAATTCACCCTGTTTGGGTTACTAATAGATGCTACATAGGGGTAGCAGGCTTTAGCGTGGGGTAAGCCGGTTAGGCCCAACGACAAACTTTTGAGCACTTACAGGAAAATTATAATGAAGAAAGTACTGATTGCAGCGATGGCTGCGACTATGATGCTACCTGCTGCAGCAATGGCTAACGAAACTTACAATACTAAGTGTGTTGCATGTCACGCTTCTGGCGCAGCTGGTGCACCTAAAACAGGTGATGCTGCCGCTTGGGCTCCACGAGCTGCTCTAGGTATGGATGCTCTTCTGGCTTCTGTGAAAAACGGTAAAGGTGCAATGCCACCTAAAGGCCTGTGCATGGACTGTACTGATGATCAGTTCAAAGGCGCTATCCAGTTCATGCTGGACAACTCTAAGTAAGCCTTACCGGCTGAATAAAAAAACCGCCTTCCGGCGGTTTTTTTATGATTCATGTTTAGAAAATATCGTCAGGCTGTAGATTGATTAGCTGCCCATCAGGGTCACCCTCTTTACGGGCCTGAATCTTCTCCAACGATTCTTTATCTTTGCCTTTAGTAACGATTATCTCAACACGGCGGTTCTTAACACGATTTGCACGAGTATCGTTAGGTACTAAGGGCTTAGTATCTGCCATCCCTAAGACTTTGAAACGAGATTGATCAATACGCGGATCGCCAAACAGTTCATGAGCAACCGCTAAAGCACGTGCGACAGACAGATCCCAGTTAGACTCAAAACGCCGCCCTGCATAAGGGATATTATCGCTATGCCCTTCAATGGAAACATTACCTTTAACATCAAGTAACACATCACGAATTTTGGCCAGCACAGGAATCGACTCAAACTTTAACTCAGCAGAGCCTGAATCAAAGGAACCCTTTTCCTTGATACGGATGATAATTTTCTTACCATCAGTCTCCACTTCAACGCTACCGTCACCGATCTCTTCAGCAAGCGCCGCGGCAAATTCTACCGCTTCCTCTTTCGCTTCCTGTTCCTGCTCTTTTTGCAACTCTTGCTGTTCACCAGCCTCCTGATCAGGGGAGTCGCTGTCACCCTCTTTCGATCGAATATCCAACGTATTCATATCGTTATTGACCGTCATCTGACGGACTTCATTCAGAGGTGTAGGCTCAGGGCGGCCAGGACTAAACTCCTGAGCGATGATAGAAGTACCTTTCGGAATATCTTCTACTTTGATCTGGTTTTGTACACCAAACGCCTCACGCATCGAACCTGCAAGCTGTTTAAACTTCAGTACGTCCATCTCCGAGAAGGAGAGTAGTAGTACGAAGAAGCACATCAACAGCGACATCAAGTCGCCAAATGTCGCCAACCAAGCAGGTAACCCGGGGGGGCAGGGGGGGCATTCTTGTTCTTCGGTATCGTCACTCATCTCTTAGTCCTCTACCGAATTAACCTTCAGCCGCCGCACGTTTCTTCTCTGGCAGATAGTTACGCAGCATCTGCTCAATAACACGAGGGTTCTGGCCTGCCTGAATAGCTAGCAACCCATCAATGATCAGGTCATTGTTGAGAGCTTCTTCATCCTTACGCACTTTTAGCTTATCTGAGATAGGAATACAGATCATGTTTGCCAACATTGCGCCGTAAAGGGTTGTTAGCAGGGCTACCGCCATCGCAGGACCGATCGACTTTGGGTCACTCATGTTAGACAGCATCTGTACCAGACCTACCAGTGTACCGATCATCCCCATTGCAGGGCCAACATCACCCAAAGAGGCAAAGATAGAAGCACCGAATTCGTGTCGATCATGGGTCAATTTAGATTCTTTTTTCAGAAGCATCTTCACAACATCGGGATCATGACCGTCAACTAGCAGCTGAATACCACGTTGCATGAAATCACTACTTACCGTTTTATCTTCCAGAGAAAGCAGGCCACCTTTACGCGCTGCATCTGCAAGATCAACAGTTTCCGCAATAATGTCTTCTGGATTCAAAGACTTGAACATAAATGCCTTAGCCGCAATTTTACCTGCCGCAAGGAATTGCCCAAGGGTGTAAGACATCAAGACTACGAAGAGGGAACCACCGATTACAATCAATAGAGATGGAGGGTTAATGAAGACCCCAACATCGCCACCCATGACCATCGCGGCTACTACGATACCGAAACTACCTAGTAAACCGACGAGCGTTGCTATATCCACCCAGTACTCCTTAATGCAAGCCGAGAACTTTGTTCAAGCCTTTTACGAACTGTCTATAATAGCAAAAATGTATCTACAATCATCCATCATACAATCGTTTAACTTGGATTTTTCAGAGATAATTGATTCTAATCCAAGCCTTCGGTAAGTTTAGCCCTTTCATAGAAGATATTTCCTATGCCGCGTAAGAAAAAAACAATCGATTTCGAACAATCCCTCCAGAAACTTGAATCTCTGGTCAATCAGATGGAACAGGGCGATCTGTCTCTTGAAGAGTCGCTGCAAGCATTTGAGAAGGGTGTCGGTCTCACTCGCGAGTGCCAGAACATTCTTGCTGAAGCTGAGCAGAAAGTTCAAATACTGGTAGAATCCGGTGGCGAGCTTAAAACCGAACCATTCACGCCGGAAGAGGAATAATCTTGGAGATCCGCCAGCAGCTAAAGCATTACCAGTCACGTGTAGATAACCATCTGGAAAACTGCTTACCCTCTGAGAGTATCGACCCACTTCTTCAGGAATCGATGCGCTACTCATTATTCAATGGCGGCAAGCGGGTCCGTCCTGCGCTGGTTTATCTGGTTAATCAGATACTTGGCGGCACCGACGAAGCAGCTGATAATGCCGCCGCTGCAATCGAGTGTATCCACAGCTATTCGCTGGTTCATGATGATCTACCCGCCATGGATGATGATGACCTGCGCCGCGGCAAACCTACCTGTCATATCGCCTACGACGAAGCAACGGCAATCCTGGCCGGAGACGCCCTGCAATGCCTCGCTTTTGAACTGCTTGCCAATGATCAGCAACAAAGCGCTGACAGCAAAATTAAGTTGATTCAGTTACTGAGCCAGGCTTCGGGCCACGGGGGGATGGTTGTCGGCCAATCCTTTGATCTTCGCCATGTGGGCAAACCACTTACGCTGGAGCAGTTAGAAGCCATGCATCAGCATAAAACCGGGGCCCTTCTACTCTGTGCGGTACATATGGGAGCAGCCTGCGGCCCCAGAGTTTCTAAAGAACAATTAGATGCCCTTACCCGATACGCGCTCGCAATTGGCCTCGCCTTCCAGGTTCAGGATGACATTCTGGATATTGAAGGTGACTCTGAGACGATTGGAAAACCCCAGGGTTCTGATCTGGAACTGAATAAACCTACGTATCCTGCTTTACTGGGCCTTGAAGGTGCTAAGCTGAAGCTAACTAAGCTCCATCATGAAGCGATTGAAGCCCTGACTATTTTTAACGAAAACGCAGAGCCACTTCGCGCTTTGGCTGATTTTATTGTTCGCAGAGATCACTAAACTATTTTATGTTTCATTCGATTCCCACCCAGCGCCCCGCTACACCGCTGCTGGATCAGGTAAATGATCCTGCGTCTTTACGTACGCTAAAGCACAATCAACTTGAGGAACTGGCCAGTCAGCTGCGTGCCTATCTGCTCTATAGCGTTGGCCAAAGCGGTGGACACTTTGGTGCAGGCCTGGGTGTTATCGAACTAACAATCGCTCTTCACTATCTTCTAAATACGCCTAAAGACAATCTGGTTTGGGATGTTGGTCATCAATGTTATCCACATAAGATTCTCACCGAACGACGTGAAGCCATGCCTAAAATTCGCCAAGGCGATGGCCCTTCCCCTTTTCCAAAACGAGAAGAGAGCCCGTTTGACTCATTTGGTGTAGGCCATTCGAGCACCTCAATCAGTGCAGCGCTAGGTATGGCCATCGCTGATAAGCTACAAGGGATCGAGAGCAAAACAGTCGCCGTTATTGGTGATGGCGCGATGACGGCCGGTATGGCGTTTGAAGCACTCAACCATGCCGCCCACACCGACACTAACCTTCTTGTCATCCTGAATGACAATGATATGTCTATTTCGCACAATGAAGGTGGCTTAGCGACTTATCTGGCCAAAAATCTGAAGAATCGCTCGGCTGGAGAAACGACCGCTGCATTATTTGAAGCTCTGGACTTTGAATATACAGGCCCAGTCGATGGCCATGATTTTAATCAGTTACTGCCCACCCTGGAAAAAGTATTAAACACGCCGGGGCCACAATTTCTTCATCTGATCACAACTAAAGGTAAAGGCTTCCAGCCTGCAGAAGATGATCCCGTTGGCTATCACGCCATCACCAAGATAGAACCGATTAGCCAACCGAAAGAGAAGAAAATACGCTATTCAAACGTATTTGGACGCTGGGTTTGTGACATGGCCGAAACTGACAACCGCCTAACTGCCATCACGCCAGCGATGCGCGAAGGATCTGATCTGATTGAATTTTCCAGTCGATTCCCACAGCGATACTTTGATGTAGCGATCGCTGAACAACATGCTGTCACTTTAGGTGCTGGTATGGCCTGCCAGAAGCTAAAGCCGGTGGTGGCAATCTACTCCACATTCCTGCAGCGCGGCTATGATCAGGTTGTCCACGATGTAGCCATTCAAAAGCTCGATATGTTACTTGCCATCGACCGTGCCGGCCTTGTTGGTGAAGACGGTGCCACCCATGCGGGCTGTTTTGATATTGCCATGCTTCGCTGCCTGCCTAATACGATCATCATGACCCCTTCTTCGGCTGAAGAGCAACGCAATATGCTCTACACCGGTTATAAGTACCCTGGGCTGGCTGCCGTTCGTTACCCTCGTGGAAGCGTTTCGGAATTGGCTAACGGCGAAATGAGCAAGCTGCCACTGGGGCAAAGCAAGACCATACTGGAAGGCAGTCGAGTAGCGGTTCTGAACTTTGGCCCATTACTCCATGAAGCTGAGCATGTTGCCAAGCGTGAAGGTTATACGCTGATTGATATGCGTTTTGTAAAACCGCTAGACACCCAGGCGATAGCGCTCATCGCAGCTTCGCACCAGCTGATTGTTACGCTTGAAGATCACAGCATCATTGGTGGAGCAGGTTCAGCCGTAAGTGAATACCTACATACTGAAAAAATAAAAACACCATTACTCAGTCTGGGCATTCCGGACAGATGGATCTCTCACGCTTCTCGCCAGGAGCAACTAAAGGAATGCGGCCTTGATAGTGAGGGCATAGCGCAGGCTATCGCTGAAAGCTTGAACCGCTAGATCCAGAAATATGCGATCAATTGCAGGATGATTAACGCATAGATACCCGCCAGAATATCATCCAGCATAATACCTAAGCCCCCTGAAACTTTCTGATCAGCCCATTTAATGGGCCAGGGCTTAATGATGTCAAAAATGCGGAACAGGATGAAGCCGACAGCAATCCACTCCCAACCAGCGGGCGCCATAAACATCGTCAGCCAGAAGCCTACAAACTCATCCCAGACGATGCCTCCATGATCATGAACACCAATATCCGTGGAAGTCCGATCACATAACCAGATACCAATCAGAGTTGTCACCACCAGCATCAATAGATACCAGGGTGTACTTAACTGCTGAAACCAAAAGTAGGGAATAACAGCGGCGAGGGTGCCGAAGGTGCCTGGCGCCCAGGGAGCTGCCCCGCTACCTAAACCAAATGCCAGAAAGTGGATTGGGTTTCGCCATACGGACGCTGGAACTTTATTCACTGGGTATCCCTATTCAACAGGTGACTGTTTGAGAAAATGATCATAACCGGATCCACTGATTTCACATGGAATTCCTCGATCAAAAAGACAAATATCTGGTGCCTGTGTCACTTTGCCAATAACAGCGATAGGAACAGGCAAATGAGCCAGATTAGCTAGTTTTTCGGCAGGGATAGTGAAACAAAGCTCGAAGTCCTCGCCCCCTGTTAGTGCCCATTGCCTTGCTTGATCCTGCCCGTAGCTTTTCAAAATTGCACCTGACAAAGGCAGTGCTTCAAGCTGCAGCCGTGCTCCTAAGCCACCACTAGCTTTAAGAATATGCGCCAGATCAGACAATAAACCATCCGATATATCGATACAGCTATGCGCGAATTCTCGTAGAGATAATCCCAGTGCGATACGTGGTGATGGAGCAAAAAAACGCTCTGACAGGTAGGGAGCAAAGCCCGGCTGTTCTACACCCTTCAGTTGCGCTTCGAGACCTGCGCGACTATCCCCTAATGTGCCACTGACACAGATCAGGTCATCAACCTGTGCACCGGAACGAACCAGCGCCGCTCCCTCAGGCACAAAGCCATGTACCTGAGCGGTTAACGTCAGAGGTCCACGGGTGGTATCTCCACCCACTAAAGCAATCTTAAATTCCAGACAAAGCTCAGCCAGGCGTTCGCTAAAGCGCTTTAACCATTCAGCATTTGCCGTTGGAAGGGACAACGCCAGTGTCAGCCAGGCAGGCTGAGCCCCCATTGCTGCGAGATCACTTAGCGCGGCACCTAACAAACGGCTGGCCAACAGATCCGCTGGCGTATCCGGCAAAAAGTGCGTGCCTTCGACCAGGGTATCGATTGAAACCACCAGTTGCCGAGAAGCCGGCGGGGTAAGAATGGCGCAGTCATCGCCCACGCCTAATACAACAGAAGCATCCGAAGATGCTTCTGCGACCTGCGCAAAGTAGCGCTGAATCAGCTCAAACTCACCCAAAGGCACAATCGGCTTAACCTTTACGTTTCTCTTTTATTTCAGCCATACGCACACGTTGAGCCAACTTATCCAGCACACCATTAACGTATTTATGACTGTCCGTCGCACCAAAGGTTTTTGCTAACTCAACGCTTTCGTTGATAGCTACACGGTATGGTACTTCGAAACGCTTAGACAACTCATAAGCACCGATGCGCAGAACGTTCAGTTCAATCGGATCCAGCTCATCAACATTACGATCGAGAAAATCAGTATACAGCTGATCAAGTTCGCTTTTGCCGCCTGCAATGCTGTGAAGCAGCTCAGAAAACAGACGAATATCTGTATCACGCATGTCATTATCGACACGGAATTGTGCTTCTAGCTCGTTCAGGGGCTGCCCAGCCAAAGTCCAGGAGTACAGTGCCTGAAGCGCGTAGCTACGTGCATTACGACGCTGGGTTGTCAATGAAGGCTTCTTTTTCTTAGCCGGTTTGTTTTCGTTTTCGCTCATTTGCGATCAGACCTCAAGCTGCTTCAGCAGGCTTACCATCTCTAATGCAGATAGCGCTGCTTCAGCACCTTTGTTACCCATTTTAGTACCAGAGCGCTCAACAGCCTGTTCGATGCTGTTAACTGTCAGGATACCGTTTGCGACTGGCAGGTCGTAGTCCAGAGAAACCTGAGCTACACCTTTAGAGCTTTCACCAGACACATACTCAAAGTGCGGCGTACCACCACGAATGACTGCACCCAGTGCGATAATCGCATCATCTTTCTTCTGCGCAGCAATACGTTTAACTGCCAATGGAATTTCAAATGCACCCGGCACACGGATAACGCGGATCTTTTCCTCGCTAACACCGTGACGTTTCAGGGTATCGATAGTACCTTCCAGCAGGCTTTCAACAACAAATGCGTTAAAACGGCCAACAACGATCGCGTAGTTACCGTCTACGTTTACAAAATCACCTTCGATGGTTTTCACAGACATGATTTAAATACCGGTCCAGTTATTCTTCACAAGGAATATATTCTTCAATCTCCAGATCAAAACCAGAGATTGCATTAAATTTCATAGGAGAGCTCAGCAGGCGCATTTTACCTACACCCAGGTCACGCAGAATCTGGGACCCTGTACCCACCGTAAGATAGGCGCCGGAAGCACTCACATTAACTTTAGATTGCTGACGACCGTTCAACATCAGATCGACCGATTCAGACATATCAATACGCTCATTGGTATCCAGCAAGAGCACAACACCCTGCCCTTCTGCAGCAACACGGGCTAAGGCTTTTCGCATGGTCCACTTAGGCTCTTCATTTGGGTTTACTGCACCCACAACGTCTCGCAGTACCTCAGCACGGTTGTGTACACGTACATAAACAGGCTCATCTGCTTTTACTTCACCAAGCGTCATCGCCAGATGTGTACAGTTCTGGATCTCATCGCGGTAGGTCACATAGTTAAAGTCACCGTATTCGGTAGCCATAACACCCTCTTCAGAGCGTTCTACCGTATGCTCATTCGCTGTGCGATAGTGGATAAGATCAGCAATGGTGCCAATCTTCAGACCATGCTTCTCGGCAAACTCTTCCAGATCAGGGCGACGCGCCATCGTGCCGTCTTCGTTCATGATCTCAACGATCACAGATGCCGGCGTAAAACCTGCCATGCGCGCAAGGTCGCAACCCGCTTCGGTATGACCGGCACGGCTCAAAACTCCACCTGGCTGCGCCATCAGCGGGAAAATATGACCCGGCTGAACAATATCTTCAGGCTTAGCATTTTCTTTAACCGCCACACGTACCGTATGAGCACGATCCGCTGCAGAGATACCCGTGGTCACCCCTTCAGCCGCTTCGATAGACATCGTAAAGTTAGTTGAGAACTGCGCGCCATTGCTCTGTACCATCAGTGGCAGATTTAACTGCTCACAACGATCACGTGTCAAAGTAAGACAGATCAAACCACGCGCATGAGTCGCCATAAAGTTGATATCGTCAGCACGTACCATCTCTGCAGCAATCACCAGATCGCCTTCATTCTCGCGATCTTCATCGTCCATCAGGATAACCATTTTGCCCTGACGAATATCTTCAAGCAGTTCTTCTGGTGTATTCAATTTCATCTATATATACCGTCGTTAACGGTTAAAACCGTTTGCTATCAGGGTAGCCATAGACAACCCCTGAGTGTTCTCTTGATTATGTTCTTCAGCCTGACCATGGCCGATTAGTCGTTCCAGGTAACGCGCAATAATATCCACTTCTAAATGGACAAGGCGCCCAGGGACATATTCAGTCATAATCGTCTCTTGTGCTGTGTGTGGCACAATATTCAATTCAAAGCATTCCCCGTCAATGGCATTTACCGTCAGGCTAATACCATCAACCGTCACCGAGCCTTTTGCCGCCAGATAACGCTGTATATTTGCAGGCGCCTTTACACTAAAGCGGATAGAGCGAGCATCTTCTTTACGCTCAACAATCTCTCCCAGACCATCAACGTGGCCTGTAACGATATGCCCTCCCAGTCGACTGGTCGGCATTAACGCTTTTTCCAGGTTAACCCTTTCTCCCACACTCAAGGTATGGAATCGGGTATGCGCCAGCGTCTCCCTGGACACATCAGCAACAAAGCCATCACCGGGAAGCTCGACCGCCGTCAGGCAAACACCGTTAGTTGCGATACTGTCACCCAGCTTTACATCGGCCAGATCTAACTCACCGGTACGGACATACAAACGCATATCACCCGATTGTTCTTCAATACCTGCAATCGTACCTACGGCTTCAATGATTCCGGTAAACATCTAACTGTTTTCTCCATACAGGGGCTTAAGTATCAGTTTCATATCGTCCCCCAGCATGCGCATATCCATTCTTTTTAATCTAACCTGCTCTGACATTTTAGCTAAAGGTAGCTGAAATGCTGGACGCGCACTGCTACCCATTAATGTCATCGCCATATACAGATGCAATTGATCAACAAGCTTTGCGTCTATAAATGCACCGGCCAGGGTCGCCCCGGTTTCCACGAGTAGTTCGTTACACTGCTCTTCACCTGCCAGGTGCTTTAACAGCGCCACTAAATCTACGCGCCCCTGATTAGCAGGCATCTGGATAACCTCAGCGCCGGCTGCCTGTAATTTTTCAATGACAACAGCATCTTTGGATATCGTCGCAATCAACGTTCGTCCAGGCTGGCTCAGGATACTCGCATCAATCGGCGTTCTGAGATTAGAATCGAGAACCACCCTCAAAGGCTGCTGTTTGACGATCTCTTCTGCCTGCGCCAACCCAAGCTGTTCAGCCCTGACCGTCAGTGCCGAGTTATCGGTTAGAATAGACTCAACACCCGTCAAGATCGCAGAGCTCCTTGCTCGAAGCTTCTGCACATCACTTCGAGCGGCGGCGCCGGTAATCCATTTTGACTCACCAGATGCCATTGCCGTTCGGCCATCAAGACTCGTTGCAATTTTCAGGCTCACAAATGGGAGCCCTGTTTCCATGCGCTTTATAAATCCGGGATTGAGCGCCCTGGCTTCAGCTTCTAACAACCCAGATTCAGCAGAAATTCCCGCACTTTCGAGCATCTGGATACCCCGCCCTGCAACCTGCGGGTTTGGATCAACCATGGCACAGACAACACGGTTCACCCCGGCTTTAATCAAGCCTTCTGCACAAGGAGGTGTTCGTCCATAATGACTACAAGGTTCCAGCGTCACATAGGCTGTCGCACCTTTAGCCAGATCTCCAGCTTGCGCCATTGCATTCACTTCAGCATGGCCTTCACCGGCACGAAAGTGAAAACCTTCTCCGACAATTACCTCATCCTTGACCAGAACACATCCAACACGGGGATTAGGGTTTGTCGTATATAAACCCTGCTTCGCTAATACTATGGCACGTGCCATGTAGCGATGATCTGCAATTGACCAGGCGCCTGCCACTCAGGCATCCTCCTGCTGATGTTCCTCGGAGAGGCGCTCGATCTCTGCTTTAAATTCGTTGATGTCCTGAAAACTACGATAAACCGAAGCAAAACGAACATAAGCCACTTCATCAAGTTTGCTCAGCTCTGACATCACCTCTTCACCTACCTGACGAGAAGGTAATTCACGCTCCCCCGTCGCACGTAAACGGTGTTTAATACGACTGATACAAGCTTCGAATTCTTCAATAGAAACAGGACGTTTCTCAAGTGCTCTATGTATGCCTGCGCGGAGTTTGTCATCATCAAAAGGCTGACGTGAACCGTCCGCTTTAATCAAACGAGGCATCAGCAGCTCAGCTGCTTCATAGGTAGTAAAGCGCTCATTACAGTTAACACATGTCCGACGACGTCTGACCTGCTGACCTTCAGCCACCAGCCGCGAATCAACCACTTTGGTTTCATTGGCATTACAAAACGGACAATGCATCAACTATTCCTATCTAAAGAGCGTTATTGCTCTCTTAAACCAGATACCAGAGAACAAAAAGGGCGACCCTATTGGGTCGCCCGGGGATTGTACATTTTTCCGGCTATCAGGGATAGCGGAAAACCCTGATTACTTGTAAACAGGGTAACGTGCGCAGATCTCTTTTACCTGACCTTTAACACGTGCAATCACTTCATCGTTATCGATGTTATCAAGAACGTCACAGATCCAGTTAGTCAGCTCTGTCACTTCTGCTTCTTTGAAGCCACGGCGCGTTACCGCTGGTGTACCAATACGCAGGCCAGACGTCACAAACGGAGAGCGTGGATCATTTGGTACAGAGTTTTTATTCACAGTGATGTTTGCACGACCCAGCGCCGCATCCGCATCTTTACCTGTGTACTCTTTACCGATCAGATCAACCAGGAACAGGTGATCATCTGTACCATCAGAAACGATCTTAATACCACGTGATTTGAATGTTTCAGCCATTGCCTGAGCATTCTTAACAACCTGGCCTTGATACGCTTTCCACTCAGGCTCCATCGCTTCTTTAAAGCAAACCGCTTTAGCAGCGATAACGTGCATCAGTGGCCCCCCCTGAGATTCAGGGAATACTGCGAAGTTTAGCTTCTTCTGCAGATCTTCATCAGCGCGCGCAGACAGGATCAGACCACCGCGAGGACCGCCCAGTGTTTTATGTGTCGTTGTCGTTACTACGTCAGCAATCTGAATTGGTGATGGGTATTCGCCCGCCGCAACCAGACCCGCAATGTGCGCCATATCAACAAACAGGTAAGCGCCTACTTTATCTGCGATATCACGGAAACGCTGCCAATCAACAACACGTGAGTATGCAGAGAAACCGGCAACGATCATTTTTGGCTTGTGCTCTTCAGCCAGGCGCTCAACTTCTGCGTAATCGATCTCACCTGTTTCTGGGTTCAGACCGTACTGGACAGCGTTATAGATACGACCTGAGAAAGATACTGATGCACCATGAGTCAGGTGACCACCGTGTGCCAGGCTCATACCCAGAACAGTATCACCCGGCTGACAAAGCGCCATGTAAACAGCAGCGTTAGCCTGTGAACCTGAGTGAGGCTGAACGTTTGCGTATGTAGCACCAAACAACTCTTTAGCACGGTCAATCGCCAGATCTTCAACTACATCAACGTGCTCACAACCGCCGTAGTAGCGCTTGCTAGGGTAACCTTCAGCATACTTGTTAGTCAGTTCTGAACCCTGAGCTTCCATTACACGTGGGCTAGTGTAGTTTTCAGACGCGATCAGTTCGATGTGCTCTTCCTGACGTACTGCTTCAGCCTGCATAGCAGACCACAGATCAGCGTCGAAATCAGCGATAGTCATATCTTTGCTAAACATTGGATTTTCTGTCCCCTGAATACAATGTGGACCCTGTTCTGCTGCAAGGACAACGGCTAAAGCCGCCAGAACATTCCAGCGAAGAACCTTTTGGGAATTGGGAAAGCGCGTATTATAGCGAAACATTGCGCCGGATACACTTGAATCATCCGCAAAACTGCTTCAATTTCGCTCAATCAAAACAGATGAATCGGGAGCTGCGAGAATAACGTCAATCCAGATAGCCATAACAGGCTCCTTTCAGCTAAAATCAGTTCATTATTTTTTATCTATTACGAGACGGATTACTGCATGGCTCAGTACGTATATTCAATGAATCGCGTTGGCAAAATCGTGCCACCAAAACGTGAGATCCTGAAAGATATCTCCCTGTCTTTCTTTCCTGGCGCAAAAATCGGTGTACTAGGTCTAAACGGTGCAGGTAAATCCACCCTGCTGAAAATTATGGCGGGTATCGATACAGATATTATCGGTGAAGCACGCCCAATGCCTGGTATCAACGTTGGCTACCTGCCACAGGAACCAGAACTTGATGAAACCAAAACCGTCCGCGAGATTGTTGAAGAAGCAGTTTCCGATGTGAAAGAAGCACTGGATGGACTGGAAGCCGTTTACGCAGCCTACGCTGAACCCGATGCAGACTTCGATGAGCTAGCGAAGAAACAGGCGGAATACGAAAATCTTATTCAGGCTAAAGATGGCCATAATCTGGATACTGCCCTGGAACGTGCGGCCGATGCAATGCGTTTGCCTGCCTGGGATGCAGAAGTGAAGCACCTTTCCGGTGGTGAGCGCCGTCGTGTGGCTCTGTGCCGACTACTGCTGGACAAGCCGGACATGCTATTGCTTGATGAGCCTACCAACCACCTGGATGCAGAATCCGTTGCCTGGATCGAGCGTTTCCTTCAAGAATACCCAGGCACCGTTGTGGCTATTACCCATGACCGTTACTTCCTGGATAATGCAGCGGGTTGGATTCTTGAACTGGACCGCGGTCGCGGTATTCCTTACGAGGGCAACTACTCTTCCTGGCTGGAACAGAAAGAAGCACGCCTGGAACAGGAAGCAAAACAAGAAGCAGCTCACCGCAAATCTGTTTCTGCGGAACTTGAGTGGGTACGCCAGGGCTCTAAAGGCCGTCAGTCTAAGTCAAAAGCACGCTTGAAACAGTTTGAAGAGATGAACTCCAAAGAGTTCCAGTCTCGTAACGAAACTCAGGAAATCTATATCCCACCAGGACCTCGCCTGGGTGACAAAGTTATTGATGCTAACAGCATCTCTAAAGCTTACGGCGAAAAAGTTCTGTTTGAAAACCTTAGCTTTTCTATCCCTCAAGGCGCTATTGTCGGCATTATCGGTGGTAACGGTGCGGGTAAATCCACACTGTTCCGCATGATCGCAGGCGAAGAGCAGCCAGATACCGGTGAGATCGAAATCGGCTCTACTGTACAGCTGGCTTATGTGAACCAGTCGCGCGACCTAAACGGCGACAAAACAGTCTTCGAAGAACTGTCTGATGGTCAGGACATGATCACTGTCGGTAACTACACAACACCATCACGCTCATACTGTGGCCGTTTTAACTTCAAAGGCGGCGATCAGCAGAAGTTTGTTAAGGACCTGTCTGGTGGTGAGCGAAACCGTCTACATATGGCCAAGTTGTTGAAAGAAGGCGGCAACGTCCTACTTCTTGACGAACCAACCAACGATCTGGATATCGAAACTCTACGAGCACTGGAAGAAGCCCTACTGGCATTCCCAGGCTGCGCGGTAGTCATCTCCCATGACCGTTGGTTCCTTGACCGTATCTGTACGCACATGCTGGCCTACGAAGGTGATTCACACGTTGAGTTCTTCGAAGGTAACTACACGGAGTACCAGGCAGACTACAAACGTCGCTACGGCAAAGAGCACCAGCCTGAGCGTATTAAGTACAAGCGTATCGCGGATCTGTAATCTAAGAAACGTACATAAAAAAGCCGGGCAATGCCCGGCTTTTTTATGTCTGAAATATACCGATTTAATCCGCTATCTTAACCTTATCGCGACCTGTGCCTTTCGCCTCATAAAGCGCATCGTCCGAATGCTGCAGCAAGCTATCAATAGTGTCTTCCGCTTTTAGCTCCGCCACGCCAATACTGGTGGTAAAACCAATACGCTCACCTGTTGGGGTTTTAACCTGCTCGTCATAACAGGCCAAGCGAATCTTCTCAGCTACTTCCCCCGCTTGTTCAGCATCAAGTCCTGGAAGCACCATTAAGAACTCCTCACCCCCATACCTGCAGACAAGATCCAAGCGCTTACGGGCAAACTTGCGCATCACTTTAGCGAAGCGTTGCAGAACAATATCACCCGCTGCATGCCCATAGGTATCGTTAAAGCTTTTGAACTTATCCAAGTCAAAGAGCAGCACACTGAGTGGCTTCGATTTCTCCCGCATAAGTTTCATATCGCCACTCAGCTGTTCCATCGCCTGGCGTCGGTTAGCCAACCCTGTTAACGGATCTCGGGTTGCCTGACGATATAGCCCAAGTAGCATATTTAATTGATTTACCGCAGCCCAACCCGCAATAAGACCTAGTACACCTAACAACCACAGACTGTTTATTCCTTCAACACTTCCCGCCGTCCCCCTAACCAACTGAGTGGCATATTCAATAACCAGAATAAATGCGGTATAGCCCACAGCTTCCAGTATCGATAATGGAAAGACCGCCATCATGGTCATAATCATAAAGGGAAAGAAATGGTAGCCCGCTACATTTGACTCATAGCCATGACCGATCAGCATCGAACTTGAAACCGTTTGAAACGCAGAAAGAATCACAACCAACAGGATCAATCTCAGCTGGGCCAATTTCATGTTGTAACGTTTAAAACCCCATAATGCGAGCGCAATACAGCCAAGCGCGGCTCCTGCTCGGGCAATCGCTATAGATTGCAGCATATCCTGAGGCAACAGCAGATAATCAACTAACACCCACGCAGGCTGCACCAACGCCAGAAGCAGAGCAATGATCCGAATTCGTCGAAACAAGAAATGGCTGCGGGTTTGATTAAAATATCTGGAATGCCTTTTACCGCGGGAGACATCCAACAACGTTTCTATCAACATAACTTCCAAACTACTTGTGATGTTCTTCTTTTTATTTTTTACCAAAGCGGAGCTTACGCTCATTGTAGATGAAGCGCGTTGATTCAGCTCAGTCCTTGAAGCTATGCTAAAGCCCTTGTTTTTTCAAGGGATAATAATAATGATTAAACCTTGACCACAATTTTATTTGCAGTACTGTCTATAATAATGTGAGTAAGAAGCTCTGTCTTATAGGAGTCAGACCGTGACAACACCAGATATTGAACGCCGTCGCTTTACCCGTATCAGCTTTGATGCTGATACTGAATTGAAATACCAGGATCAAAGCTGGAATGTCTCGCTGATAGATATTTCATTCAACGGCATTTTGATTAAATCAGAGCAGCCATTGGCCCTGAATATTGGTGATGAGGTTGAAGCAGTCATTCATCTTTTAGGAGACGATATCGCCATTCGTACTCCTGCAACGCTGGCACATAACCGCGACCAGGAATACGGGTTCCTGATTGAGAACCTGGATCTGGATTCGCTGACTCTCCTGCGCAGATTGGTAGAATTAAACTTAGGGGATGAAGGCCTGCTTGAACGAGAACTAGACCACTTCTTTGATGATGGAAGCGCTTCTTAAAGCGCTTCCAGTGCCTCAGTCAATTTTGTTACAGGGACAATTTGCATCCCCGGAATTTTCTCTTTAGGAACATTACTCTTTGGAACGATCGCTCGCTTAAATCCGTGTTTTGCTGCTTCCCTAATACGCTCCTGACCATTAGGAACTGGCCTGATCTCACCCGATAAACCTACCTCACCAAAAACCATCAGTTCATGCGGTAGCGATTGATCACGAAAACTTGATACCACCGCCATAAGCAGAGCCAGGTCGGCACTGGTCTCAAGCACCTTGACACCACCCACCACGTTAACAAAAACATCCTGATCGCCAGTCATCAGGCCACCATGCCGATGCAAGACCGCTAACAACATGGCCATACGGTTTTGCTCTAATCCGACAGCCACACGACGCGGGTTGTTCATATGCGACTGATCGACCAGGGCCTGAATCTCAACCAGAAGCGGACGGGTACCTTCCCAGACAACCATTACAACACTTCCCGGGCTTGGCCCTTCCTCACGACTGAGAAAGATAGAACTTGGGTTCTTAACCTCTTTCAGCCCATTTTCCAGCATGGCAAATACACCCAGTTCATTCACTGCACCAAAACGGTTTTTGTGGGAGCGAAGCGTACGAAATCTGGAGTCTGACGAACCTTCTAACTGCAAGGAGCAATCAATCATATGTTCAAGCACTTTAGGGCCCGCCAGCGAACCATCTTTTGTTACATGCCCAACAAGAAACAGGACAGTACCCGTCTGCTTGGCATATCGGGTTAGATAAGCTGCTGACTCCCGCACCTGTGATACGGAACCAGGTGCAGACTGTACATCAGCCATGTGCATCACCTGTATTGAGTCGATAACCATGACTTTTGGCTGAATTTGCTGAGCCGTATCACAGATCTTCTCAACACTGGTTTCTGATAACATCTTTAGCTGGCCTGTTGGTAAACCCAGGCGATTAGCACGCATTGCCACCTGCTGAAGCGATTCCTCGCCAGTCACATAAAGGGCAGGCATCTGCTCTGCAAGATAACACATGGTTTGCAGTAGTAATGTACTTTTACCCGCACCAGGGTGACCGCCCATTAGCACCGCTGAACCCGGCACCAAACCACCACCTAAAACACGATCGAGCTCACCCGCTCCCGATGAGAAACGCGGCATCTCTTCCAGAGCAACCTCTGAAAGATTAACGATATTTTGCTTTCCTGCTCCGCCAGCATAGCCATCAAAACGAACATTTCTGGCTTCTGCAGCCGCTGTTTTTGCCGTAGTCAGGCGAACTTCTGTCAGCGTATTCCATGCATTACAAGAGGTACACTGGCCCTGCCATTTTGTGTAATCGGCACCACAATCGTTGCAGACATAAGCAGTTTTCTGACGCGCCATTTCGTACCCCATCGGTGTGCTAAAGCAATGAATTCTACCTAACCCAATCCAGATAGCCTATAGGCCTTTCTTTATTTTAAGATTGCACTACAATCGACTGTCTAACTATGAATTCAGGGTAAACCCCAACATCCAAGGAGATGCATATGAAACTGGAAACCGTTGCAGTCCACGGCGGATACGAGCCAGATCCAACTACAAAATCGGTGGCGGTACCGGTTTATCAGACAACGTCATATGCCTTTGATGACGCGCAACACGGTGCAGACCTCTTTGACCTTAAGGTCCAGGGTAATATCTACACACGCATCATGAACCCAACGCAGGATGTTCTTGAAAAACGCGTTGCCGAGATGGAAGGCGGTATCGCCGCTCTAGCCGTTGCATCTGGCATGGCGGCAATTACTTACACTCTGCAAACCCTGGCTGAAACAGGCGACAACTTTATTTCGACCAGCGAGCTATACGGCGGAACGTACAATCTATTCGCTCACACACTGCCGCGCCAGGGCATCGAATGCCGTTTTGTAAATAAAGATGATTTTGCAGCCATTGAAGCGCAGATCGATGATCGTACTAAGGCGATCTACTGTGAATCTGTTGGTAACCCTTCTGGTGGCATTGCCGATATTGAAAAACTGGCAGAGATCGCCCACCGCAATGGCGTGCCTCTGGTAGTAGATAACACGGTACCAAGCCCAGCCCTATGGCGCCCAATCGAACACGGCGCAGATATCGTTGTCACCGCCGCAACCAAGTACATTGGCGGACACGGCAACTCCCTGGGCGGCGTTATCATCGATTCTGGTAATTTCCCTTGGGCGGACAATGCCGAACGCTTCCCTCTTCTAAATACGCCTGACGTTTCATACCACGGCGTTGTTTACACAGATGCTTTCGGACCCGCTGCATTTATTGGCCGCTGCCGCGTAGTTCCTCTGCGTAATATGGGTGCGGCACTGAGCCCAATGAACGCCTTCTTGCTACTTCAGGGGCTGGAGACACTCGCTTTGCGTATGGAACGCATCAACGAGAACACTAAGAAAGTTGCGCAGTTCCTGGAAAGCCATGATGAAGTTAGCTGGGTAAAATATGCTGGCCTGGAAAGCCACAAAGACTTTGCTCTTGCGCAGAAATATATGGATGGTCAGGCATCCGGTATTCTTAGCTTCGGGGTGAAATCTGGCCGTGAAGGTACCCGTAAGTTTTATGATGCCCTGCAGATTTTCCTGCGCTTGGTTAACATTGGTGACTGCAAGTCTCTGGCATCCATTCCTGCTGAAACAACCCACCGTCAATTGAATGATGAAGAATTGGCCTCTGCTGGTGTTTCTCCGGAAATGGTTCGACTATCTGTAGGTATCGAGCATATCGACGACCTTCTTGCGGACCTGGATCAGGCCCTGGCTGCCGTTTCTCAATAGGCCAAGTCAAAGACGAAAAAGCCGCGATGAACGCGGCTTTTTTATGCAACTAAATATCACAGCATAGCTAAAGATCAATTAAAGATTGAACGCACCTTATCCCATAAAGTACGCGCACTTTCCTGACTCTTATCTGACACCTGGGCAAGTTCTCGAAGTTTACCCATTTTATTCATCGCCAGTTGATACTGCTCTTCAACCGCTTCTGCACTGGAAGCATTAAACTCCAGATCATTTACCAGCCCATCACCCAGACCATAAATCCAACCATGCACGGTCAGATCCTGTCCATTAGCCCATGCTTGTTGGACAATCGTCGTTTCACAAAGGTTTACCGACTGCTCAATTACATTGAGTTCACATAGACGATCAAGCTTCTGCTGAGATTCATCCCAGGTGGACAGGAAGTCCATATGCTTCTGGTAGACCCTACGAATGTTACGCAGCCAATTATCGATTAAGCCATGCGGTTCGCTTTCGATGGAAGCAGCAACACCACCACACCCATAGTGGCCAACCACCAGAATATGCTTAACCTTAAGTACTTCAACCGCATACTGAACCACCGAAAGGCAGTTCATATCGGTATGCACAACTACATTCGCCACATTACGGTGTACGAAGAGCTCACCGGGCAACATGCCAACGATTTCATTGGCCGGAACACGGCTGTCGGAGCAACCGATCCACAAATATTCGGGCGCTTGTTGTTGCGCTAATGTTTCAAAAAACTGCGGATCTTCCTTGTTGATTTTATCCGCCCAATCGCGGTTTTTTTCTAATAGTTCGGTTAGCCTATGCATAGCGATTTCTTATAGCAAAAGCGGGCCATAAGCCCGCTTAAAAAGTATGATTAACCTTTGGTTAAAATAGCTTTACGAGAAGAGTTGTACTCGTCTTCAGTAATCAGCTCTTTGTCACGAAGATCTTTTAGCTCCTGCAGTCTCTTTTCAAGATCCTTCTCTGCTACAGCTAACTGCTCAGAACTACACTCTTTATCATTTCGCAATGAATCAATACGCGCCAATCTTGCACTGGCAGCATTTAGCGCACTGTTGTAGTTACTGTTTTTCGCAATTAGATTGAACGGAAACCACAACACCCCATCCAAAACATCCTTGCCAGTCACATCATCTTTATCCTGATTGACGGCATTTACAATCGCTTGTACACGAACCTGTTCAGCGGTTAGCTGATCACAAGACATCAAATCATCTGATGCATTGTAAGCAGTCACAACTTCATGATTCGCACTTCCCGCACAGCCCGCAAGGACCACAGCTGAAACGATAATGGATAGAGTAGTTTTATTCTTCATGAATACATCCTTGAATAAGTTGATTACTTCACAGAAGCTCCAGCTTCTGAATAACTATTTGTGGTATTTAGCACTCAGTTCATGAACCGCATCAACGAATGCTTTTGGTGCTGCCGGATCAACAAACTGATGGATGCCATGGCCTAGGTTAAAGACATGGCCAGGCCCCTGACCGAACTGACCAAGAATGAACTCAACTTCCTGTTCAATACGGCTAGCAGGCGCATACAACACGCTTGGGTCCATATTGCCCTGAAGAGCAACCTTATCCCCAACGCGCGCGCGAGCATTGCCAATATCCGTTGTCCAGTCCAGACCCAATGCATCTGATCCAGCTTCAGCCATTGACTCAAGCCACTGCCCGCCATTTTTAGTGAACAGAATCACAGGCACTTTACGACCGTCGTACTCACGGATAAGACCATCAACAATTTGCTTCATGTACTTAAGAGAGAACTCCTGATAACAAGGGCCACTCAACGCCCCACCCCAGGTATCAAAGATCTGTACCGCCTGAGCGCCCGAACGAATCTGTTCGTTCAGATAAGTCGTAACCGACTGAGCCAGCTTATCCAACAGTGCATGCATAATCTCTGGAGTCGCATACATCATCTGCTTGATATGACGGAAGTCCTTACTGGAACCACCTTCTACCATGTAGGTAGCGAGAGTCCACGGACTACCAGAGAAACCGATTAGTGGTACGCGGCCATTCAGTTCACGGCGGATCTCTTTAACCGCATTCATCACGTAATCAAGATCGGCTGCTGCATCAGGTACAGGCAACTCGGCTACATCCCGCTCAGTACGAATAACTTTTTTGAACTTCGGGCCTTCTCCTGTTTCAAAATAAAGTCCCAGACCCATAGCATCAGGAATTGTCAGAATATCTGAGAAGAGAATAGCCGCATCAAGATCATAACGTTCTAATGGCTGAATCGTTACTTCACAAGCCAATTCTTTGTTTTTGCAAAGGCTCAGGAAATCACCTGCTTGAGCACGCGTCTCACGATATTCAGGAAGGTAACGCCCTGCCTGACGCATCATCCAAACAGGTGTTGCATCTACGGGTTCGCGCAGCAAAGCACGTAAAAAACGATCATTCTTTAATTCAGCCATTTGTATCAGCCACTTATATTCTGTAAATTCAAATTTGCGTTATTCTAACGATTTCTGAGATGAATTACCTGCCCAAATTAACTGGTGTTTAATGCGGTTATTGAAAAACACACTACTTGCTCTTGGCATCATTTCTCTTGCAGGGTGCAATTCCCAACCAATCCAGCCGATTGAAAGAGCCCCGAGACCACTCTCCGTTTTTCAGAAAGAGGTCATCAACCTTTCCGTCACTAGCAGCCCCGCAATTTCAGCAGAGGAGCAACAGAGGTTTAAGCGCCATTTATCTTCACGCTTGAAGCTGTATGGAGCTCATAAGGTTTTGTTTACTTCTGCCCAAACCTCAGGCCTGAAAATTCTCGTCCAGATTAAAGACTCAGATGATGGTAGCAGCCACGCCATCGCCATATCCCGAGGCGAACGATCCCTGATCTCGGAGGCCTACTCAAGTGACATAACCGCAGAACAGGCGATTAATACGTTTTTACATAAAGTTCATCACCAGATAGCTTCCGCCAGCAGCTTCTTCTAGGCGAAAAAAAAGCCGCATTAAGCGGCCTTTTTTTGTTGGCAAGCATTAAACCTCAAGGTAATCCAGGATACCTTCAGCAGCCTTGCGGCCCTCAGCAATTGCCGTAACAACCAGATCAGAACCGCGAACCATATCACCACCGGCAAACACTTTCTCGTTTGTCGTCTGGAATGGGAATGCATTCTGTTCTGGCGCTTTAACACGTCCATCTTCATGCAGATCGATACCAAAGTCGGCAAACCAGGGCGCTGGGCTTGGTCTGAAACCGAACGCTACAAGAATTGCATCCGCAGGCAGAACTTCTTCTGAACCCGGTACTACCTCAGCACGGCGACGACCATTTTCATCTGGCTCGCCCATCTGCGTACTAATAACTTTCAGACCTGTGACCTTGCCGTTCTCACCAACCACTTCAACTGGCTGACGGTTGAACTGGAATTCCACGCCTTCTTCACGTGCATTTTCCACTTCTTTCTTAGAACCCGGCATATTGGCTTCATCTCGACGGTAGGCACATACCACGGACTCTGCACCCTGACGGATCGAAGTACGGTTACAGTCCATCGCCGTATCACCACCACCCAGGACAACAACTTTTTTGCCCTTCATGTCGATGAAACCGTTTTCGTCCTGCTCGAAGTCCAGGCAGTTATTCACGTTGGAGATCAGGAATGGCAACGCATCGTATACACCATCCAGTTCTTCACCCGGGAATCCGCCCTTCATGTAGGTATAAGTACCCATGCCCAGGAATACTGCATCGTATTGATCGATCAGCTCCTGCATTTGAATATCTTTACCCACTTCAGTATTCAGCTGGAACTCTACGCCCATCTCAGTGAAAACTTCACGGCGACGAGACATTACATCTTTTTCCAGCTTGAATTCCGGAATACCAAAAGTCAGCAATCCACCGATTTCCGGGTTACGATCAAATACAACAGGTTTAACCCCATTACGTACCAGAATATCCGCAGCAGCCAAGCCTGCAGGGCCTGCGCCAATCACTGCAACTTTTTTATCAGTCTTTGGCACTTCTGACAGATCAGGTTTCCAACCCATCGCAAACGCCGTATCGGTAATATACTTTTCAACAGAACCGATTGTTACTGCACCAAAACCATCGTTAAGGGTACATGCACCTTCACAAAGACGGTCTTGTGGGCATACCCGACCACACACCTCAGGCAGGGAGTTTGTCTGATGACTTAGCTCAACTGCTTCCAGAATGTTGCCTTCCGAAACCAGCTTAAGCCAGTTAGGGATGTGGTTGTGCACTGGGCATTTCCACGAACAATAAGGGTTACCGCACTCCAGGCAACGATGAGATTGCTCAGAAGCAGATTCTTTGGCAAATGGCTCGTAGATTTCACCAAAATCTTGTTTACGAACCTTTGCATCAATTTTCTTCGGTCCATCGCGACCTACGTCGAGGAACTGAAAATCGTTGTTTAGACGGTCAGCCATAATCCTCACCTCTTCATTGCAACCCCCTGGCGTTGCCAGGGGCTTGCTGATTACTCTTCATCTATCTAGGTAGCTTGCAACTTATTCTGGACGAGTACGGATACTCGTCAGCAAATCATTCAAGCTTGCAGCTTTTGGCTTAACCAGCCAGAAGCGACCAATATAATCGTCAAGGTTATCAACGATCTCCTGGCCCCAAGCGCTACCAGTCTCTTTAGTGAATTCAATAATCACTGAGCGTAGATGATTCTTGTAAGCTTCCATATTTTCGGTATGAACACGCTGGATCTCTACCAGTTCGTGGTTGTACTTATCCACAAAGCTGTTATCCATATCCAGTACGTAAGCAAAACCACCGGTCATACCGGCACCGAAGTTATACCCTGTCGGACCCAGTACAGTTACCAAACCACCTGTCATATATTCACAACAGTGATCGCCGGCACCTTCAACTACGGCGTGAACGCCGGAGTTACGTACAGCAAAACGCTCACCCGCCTGACCCGCAGCAAACAGCTTACCGCCTGTTGCTCCGTACAAGCATGTATTACCCATAATTGAGGTTTCGTTAGACTTAAAAGTCACCTCATCAAATGGACGGATAACGATCTTACCGCCAGCCATGCCTTTACCAACATAGTCATTGGCATCACCTTCCAGGTACAGATTCTGTCCACCGGCGTTCCAAACACCGAAAGACTGACCTGCATGTCCCTTAAAGTTGAAGGTAATTGGCTGATCAGCCATACCCAGGTTGCCATGCTTCTTCGCAATAGCGCCTGAGGTACGAGCACCTACGGAACGGTCACAGTTAGTAATAACCAGTTCGTATTCACCACCGGTCTTATCGGCAATCGCCTGCTCAGCCAGAGCCAACATTTTGCTGTTAAGCTCAGCCAGATCGTAAGGCTCATTACGCTCAACCTGACAAGTATTCGGGAACTCATCGCCAGCTGATGTCAGGATCGGAGTCAGATCCAGGTTCTTCTGGCGCGGTGTTTCACCATCCAGGATTTCCAGCAGATCTACACGACCTACCAGCTCTTCCATAGAACGAACACCCAGTTGAGCCATGATCTGACGAGTTTCTTCTGCAACAAAGCGGAAGAAGTTCTTAACCATCTCAACAGTACCGCGGAAGTGATCTTCACGCAGTTTATCGTTCTGAGTTGCCACACCGGTCGCACAGTTATTCAGATGGCAGATACGCAGGTATTTACAACCTAATGCAACCATCGGCATAGTACCGAAACCGAAGCTCTCAGCCCCCAGAATCGCGCCTTTGACTACGTCCAGGCCGGTTTTTAGTCCTCCGTCTGTCTGAAGACGAACCGATCCACGTAGATGGTTACCACGCAGCGACTGATGGGCATCCGCCAGACCCAGCTCCCAAGGAGAACCGGCATAGTGGATAGAAGTCATCGGCGAAGCGGCTGTACCACCGTCATAACCCGAGATAGTAATCAGGTCAGCATAAGCTTTGGCTACACCACAAGCGATCGTACCAACACCTGGACGAGATACCAGCTTAACGGATACCAGTGCTTCTGGATTTACCTGTTTCAAATCAAAGATCAGCTGCGCCAAATCTTCGATAGAGTAGATATCATGATGTGGCGGAGGCGAGATCAATGTCACACCCGGCACAGAATAACGTAAACGCGCAATCAGGCTGTTTACCTTACCACCAGGAAGCTGACCACCTTCACCAGGCTTCGCACCCTGAGCCACTTTGATCTGCATAACTTCTGCATTTGACAGATACTCTGGCGTTACACCGAAGCGCCCAGATGCCACCTGTTTGATCTTAGAGCGCTTGATAGTGCCATGACGAGCTTCGTCTTCACCGCCTTCACCGGAGTTAGAACGGCCACCTAGCTCATTCATTGCAACCGCCAGGGCTTCATGCGCTTCTGGAGAAAGCGCCCCCAGAGACATCGCAGCAGAGTCGAAACGCGGGAAGATGTTCTCTACTGGTTCAACCTCATCAATCGAGATTGACTGAACATCTTTACGTAGCCCCATCATATCACGCAGGGTCGCATAACCACGGTTATTTACCAGCTCGGCATAACGGCTGTAAGCTTCCTGGCTACCGGTTTCTACCGCTTCATGAATAGTGCGAACAACATCAGGGTTATAAGCGTGGTATTCACCATCATGCTTATACTTCAGCAAACCACCCGCCTGAATTGGCTTACGCGCAATCCATGCTTCTTTAGCTAACAGACCTTGTTCGAACTGGAAGTCTTCAAAGCGAGCACCTTCAATACGGCTGGTTACACCTTTGAAGCACAAGTCTACGATCTCAGAACTCAGACCGATCGCCTCAAAGAGCTGTGCACCACGATAAGATGCAACAGTAGAAATACCCATCTTAGACAGGATCTTCATCAAGCCTTTGTTAATACCTTTACGGTAATTCTCGTGAGAATCCAAAGGCTGTAACTGAAGTTCGCCAGACGCACACAGGTCGTTTAGTACTCGATATGCGAGATATGGGTAAACCGCAGTTGCACCGAAGCCAAATAGCACTGCAAAGTGATGAGGGTCACGAACCGTGCCACTTTCAACAACGATATTAGCATCACAGCGCAGACCTTTATCAACCAGACGGTGATGAACGGCACCTGTTGCTAGTGCAGCATGCACTGGCAGATGGCCACGCGCAATATTCGCATCGCTAAGTACCAGGATGACTTTACCATCACGCACACACTTTTCAGCCTGATCTGCAATCGACTCAATCGCTGCCTTCAGGTCAGTCTGATCTGGATTGTAGTTCAGATCAATCTGAGCTACTTCAAAACCAGGCTCATCATTATCACGTAAACGATTGAACTTACTCGCTGACAAAACCGGAGTCGTCAGAATAACTCGACGCGCATGTTCAGGCGTCTCTTCAAACACATTACGCTCTGCACCAATACATGTCTCCAGAGACATAACGATCGCTTCACGCAGAGGATCGATTGGTGGGTTAGTCACCTGTGCGAACTGTTGGCGGAAGTAGTCATACAGAGAACGAACACGGTGTGAAAGAACCGCCATCGGCTTATCATCACCCATGGAGCCGATCGCTTCCATACCGCTCTCACCAAGAGGACGAAGAATCTGATCGCGCTCTTCAAATGTAACCTGGAACATCTTCATGTGAGTTTTAATCTCATCAGCCGACATTTCAGGGAAAGAGCGAGATTCTTCTTCAAGGTTCATCGTCTGTTCCAGACGAAGCGCATTCTCTCTAAGCCATTTTTTGTATGGCTTAGCTGACTTAAGGTGGTTATCTACATCTTGCGTATGCAGAACATCACCTGTCTGAGTATCAATGGCAAGAATCTGACCCGGACCTACGCGGCCCTGAGCAACAATATCTTTAGGCTCGTATGTAAATACGCCAATCTCAGAGGCTGTACAGATATAACCATCTTTGGTCATCACCCAACGAGATGGGCGAAGACCATTACGGTCCAGCATACATACAGCAAAACGACCATCAGTCATTACCATACCGGCAGGACCGTCCCACGGCTCCATATGCATGGAGTTATAGTCGTAGAAAGCTCGCAGATCTGCATCCATCGTATCAACATTCTGCCATGCAGGAGGAACGATCATACGTACAGCACGATAGATATCCATACCACCGACCAACAAGAATTCCAGCATGTTATCCATACTAGAAGAATCGGAACCTGTGGTATTTACAATCGGCTGAAGTGCATCAAGATCTGGAAGCAGTTCTGTAGAGAATTTGCTCGCACGCGCCTTGGCCCAGTTTCGGTTACCTTCAACAGTATTGATCTCGCCATTATGCGCCAAAAAGCGGAATGGCTGAGCCAACGGCCAGCGTGGTGCTGTGTTAGTAGAGAAACGCTGGTGATAGGTACATACCGCAGTCTCCAGACGCTTATCCGCCAGATCCTGATAAAAAACTGGCAGATCAACAGGCATTGTTAGTCCCTTATAGGAAATAACTTTGTCTGAGAAACTACAAATATAGAAATCTTCATCGGCTGCCATAGCAATTTCTGCGTTGCGTCTAGCAACAAACAGACTAATTGCTAATTCACGCTCAGATTGGCCTTTCGCTTGAATAAAGACCTGCTCAATGAGCGGCAAAGTATCCTTTGCAATAGGGCCAAGACATGACTCGTCTGTTGGTACAACACGCCAGCCGGCAACCTCTAGACCTTGCGCTTCAGCAGCTTTATTCACAGCTGCACGCGCCGCTTCAGCTTTATCCGCATCACGAGGCAAGAAGATCATACCCACTGCATAGTGTTCACCCAGCTCAACGCCAAGTTCGTCTTTTGCAACAGTTCTCAGGAAGCTATCTGGCTTCTGCATCAACAGGCCACAACCGTCACCTGTTTTGCCATCGGCAGCAATACCACCACGGTGTGTCATACACGCCAGCGCTTCGATTGCTTTATCCAGCAAATCATGGCTAGCCTGGCCCTGCATATGCGCCATCAGGCCAAAACCGCAGTTATCTTTAAACTCACCTGGGCGAAAAAGACCTTTGCTCATAAGTCATTCCCCACTTAAAAGTACTTATATATCAATATCTTAATATTTCTTTTTGCTGCAAAATATGCGCCACTCAGCAAAAAGGGACAGCCATTCTACACGTGAAGTGGGTTTGGGACAAATTTCGAACAGGCAAGAACAGGCGAATTCACTGTTTTTTAGACAATAAGCAGAAAATAAACCTAGAAAAAACGATTATTTTTTCTTTCTAATATCTAGCTGGACACCCTGCAGGCTTCTCGCCCAGGGTTTAGTTTTCTGCAGTGCAGCAGGCAGTTTGCGGATAGAGGCGTTAGCTACATCTCTGTTCGCATAATTACCGTAGACCACAACATGCCAAGGGGCACCTTTGTAAACGGTTGAAAAATAGTAAAATTGACTTCCGCCACCATGCTTACTGATAAACTCAGTCGCACTCGACTTGGAACGTGCACCTAACAGCTGCAATGTATAACTTTTAGGAGAGAATCCCAGCAGTTTATTCTCATAGCTGCTATAAGTGGCTGAAACACTAGCAGCCTTAGGCAATTGCTCTTTAATGATCGTAGGAGCACTTTTAGCAGGCTCTTTATTTGCTACAACTGGTGCAGCCCCTGGAGATAACTCCTGCTCAACCTTAGAGACAACAGGCGTATTCTCGACAATATTCCTTAGGTCTCGCTCTAATTTTTGCGCTTTGGGTTCGACTTGTTGCTGATCTGGAGCCCTCTCAACAACTTCTTGTTTCGGAGCAACAGGCTGAACCTTTTGTACTTCAGCAGCAAGTTTCTCTTCTTGGGCTTTCAATCGATTCGCTAATTCTGTCTTAGCTGACGAGACAGGCTCTACCGAATTTTCCTTAGGAACTACAGCTTGGGGGGAGGTTTCCATCGTAGGTTGACTTTTTAGCGCGAGTTCCTGCGCATCATCCCCTTCTGAAGCAGCAACCGGTAAAGGCAAGCTCACCCTTTCAATTGAGTCTGGTTGAACCATTGAAGGCTCATCAGGCATAAACTGAACCAAAGAAACCGCCACAATCCCTAATAGCACCACCCCTATCCCTGCCATATGAACAGGCGGTAAAGGAAAAGCCGTTCGTTTTTTACTTGAATAGGCTGGAGCAACTTTACCCCCAGCAAGCAAGGTTTCGATACGACCCGGCATCCCTTCGGCCAGCTTAATTAGCTCAGCTTTCTTCTTATCAGGGAGTGACGACACAGCTGGATGACAAATCTGAAGATAATCCAGTGATTCCTCATCACTCATTCCTTCGATATTAATCTGGTGAACACGCCCCTCCATCTGCTTCACAGACAGATTTTGCATGACAGATTCAGCGTATTCAAAATCAGACATGAGTACGAGCTGAGCATCCGCCGCATGCAGGTTCAGCAACAATTCCAGAGCATCATTGGAAAGATATTCTGCATCATCAACCAAGATCAGACATTTCCGCCCAGCATTGCGCATTGCCTTGAGTTGGTTATGGAAAGCCGTTAACAACCCTGCAAAATCATTCTCTGTAAATTCATGCTCAGGAAGTTGCGCTGATAAATGTTGCAAAAGTTTCTGCGGGCTTATTTCCGATTCAGGCCTCACAGAACAGCAAGCCAAGGTAGTATCCGATTCCTCAGGTTGCAACTGAGCCAAAATCGTACTTTTTCCCGCCCCTCTACTTCCGGAGATCAACAGAAGAAAATCAGAAAAGCGCACTAAATGCTTAAGTTTATCAAGCAGTTGTAAACGGCTAGGCGGTTCAAAGTAGATATTTGTTTTCATTCGATGATTAGCTGTCGCTGGCTCAAATAAACTTCCCTAATTTATCCCCTGCGGAGAGCGTTTGCTCAAATAACTCAACAGGGAAATCAGCAGTCACAGTTGCTTTACCAATCTCTTTTAAAAGTACTAAGCGTATAGAACCGTCCAGTACCTTTTTATCTACTGCCATATGCTCCTTGAATTGCACGCTGGTCATCTGCTCCGGCGGATAAATTGGCAGATTTGCTGCAGCAAGAATGCTTTCAACCCGCTTCACATCGCTTTCACTGATCCAGCCAAGGCGGCATGAGAGATCTGCGGCCATCATGGTGCCAGCCCCTACAGCCTCACCATGAAGCCAGGCCCCATACCCCTGCTCAGCTTCGATAGCATGACCGAATGTGTGGCCTAAATTCAACCACGCACGAATGCCTGCTTCTCTTTCATCCTGAGCGACAACTTCAGCCTTAACTTCACAGGAACGATAGATTGCCTGCTCTAAAAGGTCCGGCTGCAGACCCATTAGTCCATCAATATGATCTTCAAGATAACAAAGGAAAGCTTCATCGTAGATCAGTCCGTACTTAATAACTTCCGCCATTCCAGCTGACAGCTCTCGTTCGGCGAGCGTATTCAAAACATCGGTATCAATCACCACGCACTGGGGCTGATGAAAAGCCCCAATCATATTTTTTCCTTTAGGATGATTTACACCTGTTTTTCCACCTACCGATGAGTCAACCTGAGAAAGCAAAGTGGTTGGCACCTGAATAAAATCAACACCCCGCTGATAGCAAGCGGCGGCAAAGCCCGTCATATCCCCAATAACACCACCTCCCAGAGCGACCAAAGTGGTGGTTCGGTTATGCCGCTTTTCAAGTAGCGCGTCAAAAATGGTATTGATCTGATCGATATTCTTATACTGCTCACCATCGGGTAAAACCACGTGATCTACAGTCAGTGAATTCGGCAAAGATGAAATCAAACGTTCCAGATAAAGAGGAGCAATTGTCTCATTCGTTACGATCAGTACCTGCTTGCCCTTTATATAAGGAGCCATTAGCCCCTGATCCAATAAGCCCTGACCTATAAAAATCGGATAGCTTCGTTCACCTAAATCTACTTTTAGAGTTCGCATAAGATAGTACTGATCACTCTCCATGTAGCGGAGATTTTGCCTTCATCTGTTTAATAATTTCACTTGCTACGGTTTTAGGATGCCGTTTATCGGTCTTAATAATAATATCCGCAGCCTCAAGATATAGAGGATGACGCTTTGCCATCAAATCCTCTAGTACCTGCCGAGGGTTTTCGGTTTGTAGAAGCGGCCGGTTCTTATCCCTGGCTGTACGATCCAACTGCTGTTCGACCGATGTTTCTAAATAAACAACTGTACCATTACCCTGTAAGCAAGCTCGATTAGCACTACGGATAACAGCACCGCCTCCAGTTGAAAGGACAATAGATTTTTTTTCAGCAAGGTCTTTGATTACGCTCTCTTCTCGATCACGAAATCCTTCCTCGCCCTCCACATCAAATATCCAAGGAATGTCTGCACCCGCGCGATTTTCTATCTCGCGGTCTGAGTCCAGAAATTCTAATTTGAGTTCTTGAGATAGCAAACGGCCTATGGTGCTTTTTCCAGCTCCCATAGGCCCGATTAGAAAGATGTTCAATTAAACAACCATTACTACTGCGCTGTCAGTGAATTACGTACCAGTTTTGGCGTGATAAAGATCAGCAATTCAGTCTTTTCAGCTTGGTTTTCTTTATTTCTGAATAATGGCCCCATTATAGGCAAATCGCCGAGAAGAGGCACTTTATTGATCGTTTCACTGGTTTCATTCTTAAACACGCCACCCAAAACGATTGTCTGCCCATCAGGTACGACGACCGTTGTCTGTAACTCATTATTATCAATACTGATTTCACCATTTGGCAAGACCTGCCCAATCGAATCCTGCGTAATAAGCAAATCCATCGCAATTCGATCACCTGGATTAATTCGCGGCGTCACATCAAGACTCAACACGACATCTTTGAATTCGATGCTTACTTCACCGTCTTCTACTGTCTGATAAGGAATTTCAGAACCGGATTCAATTTTGGCTTGCTTGCCATTGGTCGTCAGAACCTTCGGCTGCGAAACAATTTCAGCTTTACCATCAGTCTCCAATGCCGATAATTCAAGCGCTAAAAGAGAACTTGCACCTGGTTTGAAACCAATCGCGATGGTGCCGGGAGAAGTAACACTTGCGCCAAGGTCTACCATTAAGTTACTGGTATTCCCAGCAGTAGTATTGCCAAAATTGACGTTACCAATACTATTATCAACAATCCAACCTTTGCCATTATCAACATCGTTGTAGCCAAAGCCCCATTTCACGCCTAAATCTTTAGTTACATTAGAAGTTGCATTCACCAAACGAGCTTCTACTAAAACTTGCTCTACTTCCACATCGAATTTTTTTAGAATATTACGAATATCTCTAAGCGCTGTAGCAGTTTCACGAACCATTAGCACATTAGTTTCGTCATCAGCCATCACAAAGCCACGCTCAGAAACCATTTTAGCTTCCTGAATTGTAGACATCATTTCAGATGCCTTACGGTAATCAACCTGAATAAACTCTGTTCTCAAAGGAGCTAATTGTTCGACTTGCTTAGAACTTTCCAGTTCCTGCCTTTCTCGTTCTGCAATCTCTGCCGCAGGAGCAATCAACAAGACATTACCTACGGTTCTTTGATCCAACCCCTTGGTTTTCAGAATAATATCCAGAGCCTGATCCCAAGGAACATTTTTGAGGCGAAGAGTAATATTGCCGCCTACAGTATCACTTACTACTAAATTCAACTCTGCAACTTCCGCAATAATCTGAAGCACTGAGCGTAACTCAACATTTTGGAAGTTAAGATCAATTTTCTCGCCCGTAAACTGAAATAGATCTTTAGTTCTCTGGTCTTTCTCAGCCTGAGACAATGGCTTGAAATCCAGGATCAACTTGTTGTCGGTTTGATAAGCAAGATACTCATAAGGCTCTGCACTTGGCTTCACTAAAATACTCGTATTTCCTTTATTAGCCATTGCATCAATAAACATCACTGGGGTAACAAAATCTTGTACGTCTACTCGCTGCTCTAAAGCGCGTGACAAATCAGCACCCATCAAATTAATGACAACATTATTACCCTCTTCTTGAATATCTACACCAGCCTTATCATCCGAAAGGCTTATCGATACTCGACCTATACCACCTTCAACACGTTCAAAGTCTAGGCCTTGCACTCTCGTTTTCTCTTCTTTAAAGGCAGCTGCCACCTGCTGTTCGTTCTTCACAACATTCGCGATAGAAGCAGGCTTTTTGATTGGCAAGGTTTTATCCTGAAGCACAACAAACAAGCTATTATTTTCAGTAAAAGTTTTATAAGTTGCTGGTTCAAAAAGATTCGCCACAACTCTCAAACGTCCCTCTGCCTCGGCAAAATTAACGCCATCAACATAGCCAGTTTTTACATCCAATGATCTCGTGGTCAGATCACTGCTGACACCCCAAAGATCCATCACCAAACGTGCAGGATCATTAATCATATAGGCTTGGGGAGCCGGCGGGGCAGAATCAAAATCAAACCGAAGCTCAATCTTCCCACCAGGCAGCGCGACAAAATTTGCATCTTTAAGCTTGATTTCGGCAACTGCCCAACTTGAATAAAGCAGACCCATTAAAATCAAAGCCATGATTTTAAGACGCTGCAAAGAACGTCCTAAAACTTCTTTTGACTTGTTTAGTTGATTCATCATGATAATGTCCCTTATTCCTGCTCAAGCAAATCAATGCTACGTGGTCGTTTCATCCAACCACCACGCCCATTTGAAATAATTTCAGATAATTGGATACTCCTATCATCTATAGAAGTAATCTCTCCATAGTCCAAACCCATAAAATTCCCTTTCGAAACTCTGTGAAGCTCAGAATTTGAATCTTTAATCAAGGCCCATAGAGATCCATTCTTTAATTCAATAGTACCAACCATCACCAACGAGTCTAAAGCAAACGTTTCTAAATACTCTTTTTCGCGCTTTTTATCTGGCTGAAGCTGAGTTTGTTCTTCTTGAGGTTCGCTTTCATCACCATCTTTGAGATTTTCGATTGGTAACAAAGCAGTAAAAGGCTCCCTCATCGAGGCACCTTCATAGACAAAGCTATGGTATGGCTTAAATTCAGGTAATGGTTCAATTGGACCAGCAGGCTTACTGTTTTGAGTCACAACGAACTGTTTTAAATCAGCAGTACCTTCGACCCAATCTATACAACCAGTTAAAGAACTCGCAATAGTGATTAAAACCACAAACCTTTTAGGCAAAGACATATCCATAAGAAACCTACTTCGCATCATCAAATCTATAAGTTTTAGCACTGATATTCATAGTTACTTGTTGCCCTGTTGGAGTTATAGAATAATTATGCAAGGTAACAATCCTAGGTAAAGCTGCTATACCACTTACAAACTGCCCTAATTGATGATATGAGCCTATAACAGAGATATTTATTGGTAGTTCTATATAAAAATCCTGTTTAGTTTCAGACTGAAGTGATATGGAGCCTATACTCAATCCACTACCGGTACCTAGCAAAGTTAAATCATCAAGTAACCCTGGCACTTCTTTCTGAGTTGGTAATTGTTTCTTCAATTCTGCAAAACGCTCTTCAACGTCTTCCATCTGTTTCTGCAACGCTTCAAGGTTTGCAACCTGATGCGCTTTTTGGGCATAGATGTCTTTCAACTGCTGTTCTTTAGAAATCTCCTTACGGAGGTTTTTTTGTTTATCTACCGCATAAAAATGCCAACCTGCAGCAACCAATGCAGCTATAACCAAAAGATAACAAATGACCTTGACACCTACAGGCCAATTACCAGAAGTTGCAAAGTCTAGATTATTAGGATCAAAACCCTTGAAAGCATTCTTAACCATGCTCATCTTAATTTGCCTCCGGTTTTGGAAGAACAACAGGGACATTCAGATTGAAGCTATTAGAATCTTCCTGGACCTGGCCTACACTACTCAAGCTGGGCTCTCCAAACCAGAGGGATTGATCTAGATTCCTCATCAACGTTGAAACGTCAAGTTTGTCAGCCGCCATCCCGGTAATCGAGACATTTGCTCCCGTCCGAGTTAAAGAAGAGTAGTGCACACCATCAGGCAATACTCTAACCAGCTCATCAAAATTCCTAACAATGACCGGTCGAGAACTTTGCAAATTTTGAATTGTATTCAACCTTTGTAATAAGGCCTCTTTCTTAGCTTTAAGCTCTTTAATTTGAGCTATCTGCTTATCAAGCTTTGCAGTCTCAGCTTTCAAATAATTGTTACGCTCTAACTGGCGGTTTTTCATTTCATCAAAATAGAAGCCAACGGCAAAAACAATCAGACCAGCAAAAACAGCCGCTCCAAGTAAGTTCATCGAGAACTGTTTCTGTCTCTCTTGCGCTAACTCTTCTCGCCATGGCCTTAAATTAATTGTCGCCATCTTTTATCCCTCAAATCCGCGCATTGCAAGGCCACACGCTTTAATCAAGGACGGAGCATCTCTATCTAATCGGGAGCGATTCACCCTTGAATTAATAGCTAAACTAGAAAAAGGGTTAGCCATTTTTGTAGGTATACCCAACTCTTCCGTCAACTGATCAACCAGCCCATCGATTGTAGATGTACCTCCAGAGAGATATAAGACGGATAGCTCACTATGAGCTCCTGACGAGTAGAAGAATTGTAATGATCTGGATACCTGCTGAGCTACCGTACCCCTGAATGGCATAACAATCATTTCATTAATCTCTGACGATATATCACCTAACCGTAAAGACTGCTCTACCTCTTCGATACTCATTCCATATTGCTGATGAATCGAATTGGTTAGATCATTACCCCCAAAAGCCTGTTCTCGGCTATAAACAATCTCACCAGACTTAAACACATTTAAAGTCAAGGTTGCCGCACCAATATCCACCACGCCAACCAGGTTTTCACTCCCCACCTCTTCATTTATTAACAAAGGAAAAGCTCTTTCTACGGCATAAGTATCAACATCTACGACTAAGCATTTGAGACCTGCTCCACCGATAGCATCTTCCCTCTGCTCCACATCACTTTTCCTACAGGCAACCAGTAATATTTTATTGAGACTGTCATTGTTAGGAACCTTGCCTTGAACCTCAAAATCCAGAGCAACTTCATCAAGAGGGTATGGAATGAATTGGTCCGCTTCTACCTTAATCTGATCTTCTAATTCGAATTCAGTAAAAGCATTACTCATTTCTATTTTTTTTGTGATAACAGCAGAGGCAGGTACAGCGGCTACTGCAGAAGACATTTTACCGCCCGCAACCTTAACGGCCTTTTCTATTGTCGTGGTTACTTCAATGACATCTTGAATGTTGCCATCAATAACAGCGGTGGGAGGTAGAGAGACCACGGCATAGGCTTCCAGTGAGAAGCCATTGCCACTTTTTGATAAAGCAACAAGTTTTACTGAGGATGAACCTACATCCACCCCAACCAAGCTACCCGACTTATTCCCCAGAAAGCCAAACACAAACGAATTCCCTAACTTAATGTTGCGTTAATGTATAGTAACTACTCTATATTCAACTCTAGCGCTTAATTGTAAAAATTAAAAACAAATTACTGCTAGAGGATCACTATCAGGTGTCTATATAATAGACCTTTATCAATTTTTTCTTATATTAAGACTAGCATGTCAGCTATGGTTTCGTTTTTCAAACTTTTGTTTAAATTAGGTATTTTCTGTTTTTTCCTAGGAAGCATAGCGCTTGCAGGGGCATATTTTTACTTCTCACCAAAGCTTCCAGATGTCGAATCATTGCGCGAAGTAAAATTCCAAACCCCTCTTAGAATTTATTCCCAGGATGAAAAGTTAATCGCTGAGTTTGGCGAAAAGCGCCGTACCCCGATTAATTTTTCTGAAATACCTCCTCAATTTACCCATGCACTGACTGCCGCCGAAGATAGTCGCTTCTTCGACCATTTCGGCATCGACATCAAAGGCCTTACCCGAGCTGCCTTTCAATTAGCTACCACAGGAAAAATCCAAAGTGGCGGCTCGACCATTACAATGCAGGTTGCAAAAAACTTTTTCCTTACTCGTGAACGCACATTTACACGTAAGTTCATGGAGATCCTGCTAGCACTAAGGATTGAGCAGGAACTAAGTAAAGAAGAGATCTTTGAACTCTACATAAATAAAATTTACCTTGGCCATCGTTCTTACGGTATTCAGGCTGCTGCCAATGTCTATTACGGCAAAGACATCGAAAACTTGAGCCTTGCCCAACACGCAATGATTGCAGGCTTACCAAAAGCTCCTTCTGCCTTTAACCCCATTACCAATCCTAGTCGAGCAATTGAGCGCCGCAACTGGATTTTAAAGCGAATGCACTCGCTCAGTTTCATTAATGACCAGCAACTGGAAGAAGCAACTAAATCTCCAGTTACGGCCAAATACCATACCAGCGACATTGAATTGCGTGCTTACTACGTCGCCGAGATGGTTCGTAAGAACCTTTACGACAAATATGGCGAAAACCTATACACAGATGGCTATAAGGTTTACACCACTTTAGACAGCTCCTTACAAAGCAGTGCCAATGTAGCTGTTTCTAATGGTCTCATTGCCTACTCTGAACGTCATGGGTACCTCGGCGCTGAAGCCAAATGGGACCTAACACAGGAATCGATGGTCGAGATTCAGAAAAAACTTAATAAGACTATCTCTTATGGCGTTTTAAAACCTGCTGTTGTTTTGTCTACAGGCGATAAAGAGGCCGAGCTTCTGTTAAAAGATGGCGAAAAAGCTACGCTGAAGTGGGAAGGCATGTCCTGGGCAAAACCATACAAATCAGTAAACCGCGTTGGAAAATCACCTAAGAAAGCCAGCGATATTATGGCAACGGGTGATCTGATCAGAATCCGTGAAAAGGATGGCGAGCTTCACCTTACTCAAATCCCTAAAGTACAAGGTGCAATGGTCGCTCTGAATCCTCAGGATGGCGCCATAGTATCACTGGTCGGTGGTTTTAATTTCACCCATAACAAGTTTAATCGCAGCACCCAGGCTGTTCGCCAACCCGGATCTAACTTTAAACCATTCATTTATGCTGCGGCTTTAGATAAAGGCTATTCGGCTGCGTCACTGATTAACGATGCCCCAATTGTTTTCCATGATAAAAAACTGGAAGGCAACTGGCGTCCTGAAAACTCAAGCAAAAAGTTTTATGGACCCACACGCTTAAGAGAAGCCCTATACCGTTCCAGAAACCTGGTATCTATTCGCCTTCTTAGAGCTATTGGTATTGATACAGCTCAATCCTATCTGGACCTTGCTGGGTTTGACCGCACGAAACTCCCTAACAACCTTTCCTTATCACTAGGTAGCGCTGATGTAACCCCTCTCCAGCTAGTGACAGGCTATGCCTCTTTCGCTAACGGCGGCTATAAGGTCAACCCTTATTTCATACAACGAATCGAAAACTCTTTTGGCGAAGCACTTCACACCGCCAAACCTTTAACAGTCTGTAGTGAATGCACAGAGGAAATTCCCAACAAGGCCCCCCGGATTTACGATGAAAAGGTCACCTTCCTGACTTACAACATAATGCAGGATGTGATTAAGCGCGGCACTGGTCGTAAAGCCCTTGTATTGAAACGCACAGACATCGCTGGAAAAACAGGTACAACCAATGACCAGAAGGACGCCTGGTTCTCAGGTTTCAATAGGGACTATGTTGCTACCGCTTGGGTAGGCTTTGACCAACCAACAACACTAGGCAGAAGAGAGTTTGGTGGTACCGCGGCATTACCTATATGGATTGATTTCATGCGTGAAGCGTTGAAAGAAAAGCCTGAAAACGCCCCCTCTCCACCTGAAGGTATTGTGAGCGTAAAAATCGACCCTAAAAGCGGAAAGCTAGCCTATCCTGGGCAGTCAGACGCTATCTATGAGTTCTTCCGCAAACCTAATATCCCAAGAGGCTATGCGTCACCTTCCAGCAGCAGACAAAGCAACGCAGCAGAAGAACTCTTTTAAGTAACAGTCAGACACAAAAAAACCGGCTATAAGCCGGTTTTTTTTTATACTTAACTCGCCATTAAGACAGTGGGTAATTGTCTGGTAGTGGCAGTCGAGCAACACCTGTATCGATAGCTGCCTGAGCAACTGCAGTTGAAACCGCGCCTAGCAGACGGGAATCAGTCGCTTTTGGAATGATGTAGTCACTACCGAATTCCAGAGAATCCAGACCGTAAGCATCCAGTACTTCCTGCGTTACAGGCTCTTTAGCCAGCTCAGCCAATGCACGCACCGCCGCAGCTTTCATCTCTTCGTTGATCGCCGTTGCGCGAACATCCATCGCACCACGGAAGATGAATGGGAAGCCAAGAACATTGTTCACCTGGTTAGGGAAGTCTGAACGACCTGTTGCCATGATTACATCATCACGCGTTTCGTGAGCAAGTTCAGGACGAATCTCTGGGTCAGGGTTTGCGCACGCAAATACAACCGGGTTAGCGGCCATCTTGGAAAGCTGCTCACCTGATAGCAGGTTAGGACCAGACAGGCCAACAAATACGTCAGCGCCATCAATTGCATCGTCCAGAGTACGCTTATCAGTTTCAGATGCAAACGCCGCTTTCTCAGGCGTCAGATTTTCACGACCAGAGTGGATAACACCCGTACGATCAATCATGTAGATATTTTCTACTTTAGCGCCCATATTAACCAGAAGCTTCATACATGCGTGAGCGGCAGCACCTGCGCCCAGACATACGATAGATGCCTCTTCCAGTTTTTTACCTGCAATTTCCAGAGCATTGATCATGCCGGCAGCCGTTACAATCGCTGTACCGTGCTGATCATCATGGAATACTGGAATATTACAACGCTCAATCAGAACACGCTCGATCTCAAAGCACTCTGGTGCCTTAATATCTTCTAGGTTGATACCACCAAAAGTATCTGCAATGCGTGCTACTGTGTCGATAAAAGCCTGCGGACTCTCAGCATCAACTTCGATATCAATAGAATCAAGGCCAGCAAAACGCTTGAACAACAGAGCCTTACCTTCCATAACAGGCTTGGATGCCAGAGGACCTAAGTCGCCCAGACCCAGAATTGCAGAGCCGTTAGAAATTACTGCGACCAGGTTACCCTTTGCCGTGTAACGGTATGCATTTTCAGGATCCTTTGCGATCTCACGAACCGGCTCCGCTACACCCGGGCTGTACGCCAGAGAAAGGTCAAGCTGAGATTCAGCCTCTGTAGAAAGTTCCACGCTGATTTTACCCGGGCGCGGAAACTCATGGTAATCAAGAGCGGCTTGTTTCATATCTTCAGACATAGCTGCTGTTCCAATCTAGTTAAAAAGTCGAACAAAGAACTATATAGAAAAGGGTTATTTCGAACAACTATCAGAATCATTCAACAGGCTTTTTTTCTGACCGATAAGCCTAAAGAACTAAAAAAACCTATCTGGAAGTCTCTATTGAGCAATATCTTAGTCTAAATACGTAATTGAGCAGGATGGGTTAACTGCATAAACCAAGGCAGATAATGCTTAGGAGTTTTAGCTGATTTTGGTCTGATCCAGCCACGAACTTCCACCTCACGCCCAAGCAGTTTTTCCAATGATTGATCAAACAGTAATGACGTTTCCTTACTAATCTTTATCGCCAACTGAGATTCAATTTCTAATATATAACCCGTTTTGATTGTTTTAACGGCAGCAACGCGCCCTCTTAACAGGCGAAATCCACTCTCTCCGGAATGCAGTGCCGCCACATCCCGAACAGGCTCAGACCATAGCGCTTCACCCTTTTTACGTGCTATTGCTTCAGCATCACTAAGACAGCCCAGAAAACGAGTATTGGGAGGAATAGCCACATAATGACCCAATCCCTCTTCTATCAACATTTCTGATACAAGAGCACCATCTGCAAACAAATAGGCTAATTTGCGCTTATAACGGTCATAGGACTGACGCCCAGGAAGTAACTTTATATCAGCCCCTGCAAGAATCCCCTCTAAACGGGATTTGGCTTCTTTCGCGTAAGGCTCGGCAGGAATCCCTTCCTTTTCAGTTTCAGGCGTATTGATACCGATCAAGCGAATGCGCCTCCCATCAGTCAAGCGGACAGTATCGCCATCATAGACATGGGCAACTTGAACTCGCTGCACAGAGGAAGGCATAGAGCAGGCAGCATACAGATTAGGTATCCAAAGCCCTGTAAACAAAAAAGCGCCCCACAATGGAGGCGCTTTTTTTAGAATTCGCATTGCGATTTCACTTATTTTTTCAGGCCGCGAGAACCGAAACGCTTGTTGAAGCGATCGATACGCCCACCTGAAGTCGCTTCTTTCTGCTTACCAGTGTAGAAAGGGTGGCAAGCGGAGCAAACGTCCAAGTGAAGATCTTTGCCAAGAGTAGACTTGGTCTTAACAACATTACCGCAAGAACAAGTTGCGTTAATTTCTGTGTATTCTGGGTGGATACCAGCTTTCATGATAAACCTCGATAGAATTCATGCCGCCACCTGATCATCTCTTCTGCCAGGCACCGCATTGATTTAAACTACTGACTTAAACCATCAGTACGTTAAGTAGGCGGCGGATTATACGCATGCATATAAAGCTTAGCAACACAAAACTGCCTAAATAATGAGCAATTAACGTAAATATGAGCATTCTCCGCCTCGCCATACCTAGTCCTTTACGCCGACTGTTCGATTATCTGCCCCCCGAGGGTATTTCTGTAGAGAATCTACAGCCAGGCATCCGTGTCATAGCTCCCTTTGGTCGACGCGAGGTGATTGGTGTTCTGATTGAAGTAGCCGAAGAGAGTGAATTCAGCCTTAATAAGCTAAAACGTGTGAAATCGCTCCTCGATAATAGCCCACCATTGCCACAACACCTTTTTAAGTTAGCTCGATGGGCTGCCAGTTATTACCAACACCCCGAGGGGGATGCCATTCAACAAGCCCTGCCTGTCTTACTGCGTAAAGGGAATGCTTGTGAGTTTCAGCACGAAACTCTGTGGCGAGCCTCTGAAACGGCCTCTACTGATCAATTAAAGGCAAACGCGATACGTCAGATAGAACTACTACAGCTTCTGCTGGAACATCCTCAAGGGATCAGCACCGACGCATTAAAAGCTGAGGGTGCCAACATATCCGCTTTATCTTCACTAGCAGAAAAAGGACTTGCAGAATCATTTCAGCGGAAACATAGCCATCACGATGAACAGATCCTTCACGAAGCGCCATTAACACTAAATAGTGAGCAACAGCTCTGCATTGAGCATATAAATGGCCAGCATGAGTTTGCTATCAATTTGCTGGAAGGGGTCACAGGCTCCGGTAAAACTGAAGTATATCTTCAGGCAATCGAAAAAGTGCTTCGGCAAGGCAAACAAGCCCTGGTTCTAGTGCCTGAAATTGGACTGACTCCGCAAACTGTAAGCCGGTTCAAGCAGCGTTTTAGTGTACCTATTGTGGCATTGCACTCAAACATGACAGATCGCCAGCGCCTCGATGCGTGGCTGCAAGCCAGAGAGGGTATCGCACGTATCATCATAGGCACCCGCTCGGCGATTTTCACCCCGATGAAAGCGCCAGGCATTATCATTATTGATGAAGAGCATGATGCTTCCTTTAAGCAACAGGATGGTTTCCGTTACTCAGCCCGCGACCTTTCCGTTATGCGCGCTAGGGATGAAAAAATTCCTGTCATTCTTGGCAGTGCCACTCCCTCTTTGGAAACGTTGCACAATGCTATTGAAGGTCGCTATCACTGGCTGAGAATGACCCAACGAGCGGGCAATTCGGCGCCTCCAGAATTTAAGTTACTGGATATACGGCAGGAGAACCTCAGTGAAGGTTTGTCGGCGCCACTGATCAATGCGATCCGCAAGCACCTGGAATCAGGCACTCAGGTGCTAGTCTTCCTTAATAGACGAGGATATTCACCAACACTGACCTGCCATGACTGCGGCTGGATAGCCGATTGCAATCGCTGCGACGCTCACATGACGTTGCACCAAAGACCACCACATCTGCACTGTCACCACTGCGATAAGCAAGCTGCAATTCCACAACGCTGCCCTGAGTGCAACAGCGATCAGCTACAACCCGTCGGTGTTGGTACAGAGCGGAGTGAACAGGCGCTTAAAGCCATGTTCCCCGACTTCCCGGTCATCCGTGTCGACCGCGATAGCACCCAACGCAAAAACGCGATGCAGGAGATCATGCATAAGGTCAACACCGGCGATCCCTGCATTTTAGTGGGCACCCAGATGCTGGCTAAAGGCCACCATTTCCCCAAAGTCACTCTGGTCGCGATCCTAAACGCAGATAGCGGACTGTTCAGCGCTGACTTCCGAGGTATGGAGCGAACAGCGCAACTCATCCTGCAGGTCGCAGGCAGAGCAGGTCGAGCAGATCATCCAGGTAAAGTGTTAATGCAAACTTACCATGCTGACCACCCGACATTACAAACCCTGGTAAATCACGGTTACTGTGCTTTTGCGCAGGAAGAACTACACAACCGCAAAATGGCGCAACTTCCACCTTATACTCACTATGCGCTATTACGGGCCGAAACCTCTACTCAGGGCCGAGCCGAATCGTTTCTGGCTGCCATCCGTCAGCAGTTGGAAGACGATATGCTTTTACCCCACGATGCAAGCTGGATTGGTCCTTTCCCCTCCCCTATGGAGAAAAGAGCCGGAATGCATAGGGCGCAGTTGATGATCTATGCTGAAAACCGAAAATCTCTGCACCAGTTACTCGCCAACCTGTGCTGGTATCTGGAGCAAAACAAAGAATCAAGAAAAGTCCGCTGGTCCATAGATGTCGACCCCGCGGATACTTTTTAGCCAGTTAGGCTGCAAGACACTTAACATAGAGAAGATTTACAGGGATAATACGCGGTTCCTTAGCGGCTCAAATCTGACATATCAGGCCCGCGAGCCCACTGACAGACTTCAAACGGTAGTAAGTACACTAATGAAACAGATTATTGCAGAGCTGATTGAATCCGCGCTGAAAAACCTGATCGAGAACGGCACCCTGCCTGCAGATGTGCAACCTAAGATTATGGTTGAAAACACCCGTGACAAGAGTCACGGTGATTACGCCTCTAACATCGCTATGACCCTGGCAAAAGCGGCGAAAAGCAACCCTCGTCAGCTTGCAGAAAAGCTGGTTGAGGCACTACCGGAATCAGATAATCTGAAGCGTACTGAGATTGCTGGTCCTGGCTTTATCAACTTTTTCATCAGTGGTGCCTCCACAGGGAACCTGGTTAAAACCATCTTGACTGAAAAAGAAGCTTACGGTCGCAATAACGATGGCGCAGGCCGCAAAGTACAAGTTGAGTTTGTATCAGCCAACCCGACCGGCCCACTCCATATCGGCCATGGTCGAGGCGCTGCAGTAGGCGATTGCCTATGCCGACTAATGGACGCTAACGGCTGGGATGTAACTCGAGAGTTCTACTACAACGACGCCGGCCAGCAGATTAATAATCTGGCATTTTCCGTTCAGGCTCGCTGTAAAGGCCTGACACCCGAGGATCCAAGCTGGCCTGCTGATGGCTACCGTGGTGACTATATTGTTGAACTCGCTGAAAGTTTCATGCGTGGCGATACAGTAAAATCTGAAGATCAGAGCTTTACTGGAACTAAAGATGCCGAAGATCTAGAAGCCATTCGTCACTTCGCTGTTGCTTATCTTCGTCATGAGCAGGATCTTGATCTGCAGGCTTTCGGTGTAGATTTTGATGTGTTCTTCCTCGAGTCTTCGCTATATACCGAAGGTAAGGTTGAAGCCGCAGTTCAGAAGCTGATCGAAAATGGCTACACCTACGAAGATGATGGAGCACTCTGGCTTCGCACTACAGATTTTGGCGATGACAAAGACCGCGTTATGCGTAAAAAAGATGGTGGCTATACTTACTTCGTCCCGGATGTCGCTTACCACCTGAACAAATGGCAGCGTGGCTTTGATACGGTCATCAACGAACAAGGTGCCGATCATCACAGTACTATCACCCGTGTACGCGCAGGCCTGCAGGCACTTAAAGCCGATATTCCTAAAGGCTGGCCTGATTACGTGCTTCACCAGATGGTTACCGTCATGAAAGGTGGAGAAGAGGTTAAAATCTCTAAACGTGCGGGTAGCTACGTCACTCTGCGCGACCTAATTGAAGAGGTTGGTCGTGATGCAACTCGATATTTCCTGGCTGCACGTAAATCCGACAGTCACCTGACTTTCGATATTGATCTGGCACGTTCCGAGTCTGCCGATAATCCGGTTTACTATATTCAGTATGCTCATGCGCGTGTTTGCTCAATCTTCCGCAAGCTGAAAGAGAACAACCTTAGCTGGGACGAAGCCACCGGCATTGAAGCACTCGATAGTCTTGAGCTTGAATCAGAAAAGAACCTGGTGATCAATCTGGGTCGCTACCCGGAGGTCGTGAAGAACGCAGCAAATGCACGCGAACCTCACCAGATTGCTAACTACCTTAAAGATCTGGCTGCTGAGTTCCATACCTACTATAACTCTGAGAAAACACTGGTAGAAGATGCCGACTTGCGTAACGCACGTTTGACGCTGGCCGTTGCCGTTCGCCACGTACTGGCAAATGGTCTGGATCTACTTGGCGTTTCTGCACCGGAGCAGATGTAACCAATGGCATCCCGAAAGGACTATGCTAAGAATAAGCGCGGTAAGGCTTCTGCCAGCCGCGCTAAGCCCACCCCTAAGCGTGCACCCGCGAAACCGAAAAAGCGCTTTCCGACGGTACTCTTAGCGATCACCCTAATGATGCTATCGGGGCTTGGCTACGGTCTGTACCAACTGACTCAGGTGGACCCAGGCTCTAGCAACACACCACTAGCCAAAAGCAAACCTGCACCGCAAAAATCCCCACCCGCTAAAAGTCAGGCACCTGTCGTTGAGCAAAGCACAACCGCGGAAGATAAAAAGCGCTTTGAATTTTACGAGATGCTGGAGAAAAGTGAGGTAAAAGCGCCTCAGGTGGATGCCTACAAATCCACACCTAAGGACGCTAAGACCCAGCATAAATATCTATTGCAGGCAGGCTCTTTTAAATCCAAGGCTGATGCAGAACAGATGCGTGCCCAGCTTATTCTGCTTGGCTTACCGAATGTTCACACTGACACCAGCAAGAGCAAGGATGGAACCTTGTGGTACCGTGTGCGCTTAGGCCCATTCGACAACCGCTCCCGCCTTTCAAAAGCCTATGACAAGCTGGTTCAGCAGAATATTCAACCACTTCGCATCAAGCAGTAACCCTTCTGGAATCTACGTCTAGCGACTAGATTCCAGATACTCACCTCTTTTGACTTGAAATTAACGCAGTCGTCACCATCTTTCTGTAAACCCTAGTATTCAATGCCCTTACTACATCGCGTTACCAGGCATTGAGCCCACTCCCTAAGGAGCTATAGAAAATGACAACGATTGTATCTGTACGTCGTGGTGACAAAGTCGTCGTAGGCGGCGATGGTCAGGTTTCACTGGGTAATACCGTTATGAAAGGTACCGCCCGCAAAGTTCGCCGCCTGGCCAAACACGATACCATTACTGGTTTCGCAGGCAGTACCGCCGATGCCATCACCCTGCTGGATCTGTTTGAAGCCCAGTTGGAGAAGCATCAGGGAAACATTTTCAATGCGGTTGTAAGCCTGGCAAAAGAGTGGCGCGGTGACCGCGTTTTACGCAAGCTTGAAGCATTGATGCTGGTCGCTAACAAAGAAAAAACTTACCTGATCTCAGGCAGTGGCGACATTATTGAACCTGAAGATGGCGTAATCGCTATCGGTTCTGGTGGTAACTTTGCACTGGCAGCGGCCCGTGCGCTAACCGATAACACCGAGCTACCAGCCAAAGATATTGTTGAAAAGAGTCTGCAGATTGCAGCCGGTATCTGTGTGTTCAGTAATGACAACCTGACAATCGAAGAACTCGATTCTGTTGCCTGATTCAGCTTAAGGAAATCAATATGTCTAATATGACCCCTCGTGAAATCGTTTCTGAGCTGGACCGCCATATTATCGGCCAGGATGAAGCTAAACGTTCTGTCGCGATTGCTCTGCGTAACCGCTGGCGCCGTATGCAGCTGGATGAAGAGCTGCGTGTTGAGGTAACCCCAAAGAACATTCTAATGATCGGTCCTACTGGTGTTGGTAAAACCGAAATTGCCCGCCGCTTGGCAAAATTAGCTAATGCCCCTTTCATCAAAGTAGAAGCGACAAAATTTACTGAAGTGGGCTACGTAGGTCGTGATGTTGAGACGATCATCCGTGACCTTGTGGATATGGCGATCAAAATGATGCGTGAACAGGAGATGGAAAAAGTCCGTTTCCGTGCCGAAGAGGCCGCTGAGGAGCGCGTTCTAGACGCATTGTTACCACCGGCACGTCCGACCGGTTTTGGCGAAGAGCCAGCCAAGTCTGAAGATAGCGCAACCCGTCAAGTATTCCGCAAGAAACTGCGTGAAGGTCAACTGGACGATAAAGAGATCGACATTGAGATTGCGCAGCCTCAGATGGGCGTTGAGATCATGGCGCCTCCAGGTATGGAAGAGATGACCAACCAGCTGCAGAGCATGTTCTCTGGCATGGGCGGCGGTAAAAAACAGCAGCGTCGCATGAAGATCAAAGACGCGTTTAAGATGCTGACCGACGAAGAAGCAGCCAACCTGGTTAAAGAAGATGAACTAAAGCAGAATGCTGTTGAGCTGGTTGAACAACACGGCATTGTCTTCCTTGACGAGATCGATAAGGTTTGCAAAGGCGGATCAAACAGCAGCGGCGATGTTTCCCGTGAAGGTGTTCAGCGCGATCTGCTTCCGCTGATTGAAGGCTGCACGGTAAGCACAAAATACGGAATGGTGAAAACCGATCATATTTTGTTTATCGCTTCAGGCGCTTTCCACTTGGCTAAACCTTCGGATCTTATCCCTGAGCTACAAGGCCGTTTGCCGATCCGCGTCGAACTAAACGCCCTGACACCAGATGATTTCCGTCGTATCCTGAAAGAGCCCAATGCATCGCTTACTCAGCAGTACCAGGCACTACTGAAAACTGAAGGCGTAGACGTTGTCTTCACCGATGAAGGCATCAGCCGTATTGCTGAACTTGCTTTCGACGTTAATGAAAGCACTGAGAATATTGGCGCACGCCGACTGCATACAATGATGGAGCGTCTCCTCGAAGAGCTGTCTTTTGCCGCATCAGACTGCAATGGACAAACCATCACTGTCGATAAAGCATTTGTTGATCAGCAACTCAGTGAGCTCAGCAAGGATGAAGATCTGAGTCACTACATCCTGTAACGGAGTTTCCCATGTCAAAAGCGCCACTACCATCGCAGATTAAACTGCATAAAAAGTCCCGTACGCTGGAACTCACGTACGGGAGTGACAGTTTTGAGCTAACAGCTGAGTACCTGCGAGTGCACTCACCTTCAGCGGAAGTGCGTGGTCATGGCATTGGGAACGGCGTACTGCAAACCGGCAAAAAACTGGTGGGAATCAATGAACTGATTCCTTCCGGTAACTATGCGCTAAAGATCGTCTTTGATGACGGCCATGACAGCGGTCTCTATACATGGGACTGCTTGCATGATCTGGCATACAACCACGATCAGTACTGGGCTATCTATCTGCAAAAGCTAGAAGATGCAGGTGAAAGCCGTGATGGTGGGTTAATCGCCATCGGTAGATAAACAAAGACAAGGGCCAAGCATACCGGTACAATTTGGCCATCGTATTTTTGAACAGATTCAGGACACTCCACATGGCTGACCAGCATAAAAACGACACGACTCACTTTGGTTATGAAGATGTTCGTACTGAAGATAAAGTGAATCGCGTTGCCGATGTTTTCCACAGCGTAGCTGGTAAGTACGACCTGATGAATGACCTGATGTCTGGCGGTGTTCACCGTCTCTGGAAACGCATCACCATCGAACAGAGTGGCGTTCGCACTGGAAATACTATTCTGGATATCGCCGGTGGAACCGGGGATCTGACCATGCGTTTCTCACGTCTGGTTGGTCCAAGCGGCAAAGTTGTTCTAGCCGATATCAATGACTCGATGCTGAAAGTGGGTCGTGACAAATTACTGGATAAAGGCGTTACCGGAAACGTTGAATTTGTTCAGGCAAACGCAGAATGTCTGCCATTCCCTGATAACACCTTTGATGTGATCACCATTGCCTTCGGCCTGCGTAATGTGACGGATAAAGACGCCGCGCTTCGTTCCATGGCGCGTGTTCTTAAGCCGGGCGGTAAACTGATGGTACTCGAATTTTCAAAAACCGATAACCCGCTACTGACCAAAGCTTACGATTTCTATTCGTTTAATATCCTGCCGCAGATGGGTTCTATGATTGCAGGCGACGCTGACAGCTACCGCTATTTAGCTGAGTCTATCCGTATGCACCCGGATCAGGAGACCCTGAAATCGATGATGCAGGATGCAGGCCTGACCAACTGCAAGTTCCAGAATATGACCGGTGGCATAGTCGCGCTGCACACAGGCATCAAGCCATAAGCGGGTAGCTAACAATGATTGAGATGCTGCAAGCTTCCCTGTTTACAACCGCTGAAGCGCTTATCAACAAGCTTATTCATCGTGATCCTGTAACACTTCAGCATCTTGCCCGATTAGAGGGTAAGGTCATTCAGATTGAACTGACTTTTCCACAACTCAATCTGTTTTTACTGCCAAATTCTGACGGGGTACAGATTCAGTCTGTCTATCAGGACACACCTGATGCCATCCTCAGGGGCACAGCCAACGACTTCTTAACGCTAGCCAGCAGTAAAGACAAAGCTGATGCGATGTTTGGTAAAACCATCCAGATATCAGGTGACAGCGCTCTCGCAACGCGATTTCAGGAGATCCTCGCCGATGCCCAGATTGATTGGGAGATGATGCTCGGCGATATCATTGGAGACTTACCTGCCCATCAGATTGCACTCTATGCCGCCTGGAAAGCGCAGTGGTACAAAAATGCCGGAAGCAGCTTAATCAGCAACCTGGACGAGTACCTTAAAGAGGAAGTGCGCTTTATCCCCACCCGCCCGGAAGCTGAACACTTCTATTCAGAGATTGATGCACTTCAGGAAAGAGTCGAGCGGCTAGCAGCCAAAGTTGCCGCCAGCACTCGTAGATAAGTCTGTTCAGAATGGTTTCACAACTACAAAAATCAGTATCGGAATAAAGATCAGTAACGGCAACTCATTGAATAAACGAAAATAGCGGCCGCTTTTGTCCAGGCTTCCGGCTCTCATCTTGTTTAAATAAGCTTTGCACCAGAAGTGATAACCAATCAACAGGCCAACAAATAGCAGCTTGGCATGCATCCAACCACCGCTAATACCGAAGCCAATCATTAGCCACAAACCCAATCCCAGGGTAAACACTGCCATAATGGTCATAAAGCCAAACAACTTACCGGCCATTATTTCCAACCGCGCGACATCCTGTCCGGCTTCGCGACCTTCGACATAGTGAACAAAAATACGTGGCAGATAGAAAATGCCCGCCATCCAGCTAGTCATTGCCAGAATATGAAAGACCTTGACCCATAAAAAAGCCACAATAAATTCCTCAGTAGCCTAAAAGAGAATAAAGTTCGCCTCGTTTCACCTCACGTTGCGCGGAGCTGATTGTACCTTGTTGCTGCCAGCTTCGGATCAACTTTTTTAATATAGGCCGAACTTCTCGTTGATCCATACCCGGCTCAACTTGCGGCTGATATAGCATCTTCAACAACAGATAATCCAATCCGGATAATAGGTCTTCAGGCGTTTTATCGTTAAAAATCGACGGGTAGACCTTATCAGAATCATTTGGCAGGCCCATCACCTGGGTAATCTCTTCAACAATACAGGTCACCAATTTTCCATGCATACGCGCCTGATCGACCGGAATAATAACATCCGCCTGGATTATCTCCCCACGCCCATCGGTTCGGAAATTCGCCATACAAACTGCACCATGAACCACCTTCTCCGCCTCTTTTCCAAAGCGCTTGCGAACCTGTGATCGCCATTGCGCCTGCCTGGTAAAAACTACGGTGAGATTTGCTTTACGTTGTTCAGAGACCAGCCTTATAGGATGCCCGGTTATCTGGGAGAGATGTTTGATATGCATTCTGACCAGATCAGTATGCAGTTCCCGGTCTGCAACCTGATGATCCAGCCAGACATTAACAGGTTTTTGCCAACGCCTGACGAGCTGCCCTTGCTGTGTATACTCGTTACGCAAAGCTATTTCGGAAAATGCCTGGACCAGATACTCGGGTGCCTGCCAGTGCGGAGCCGCCTTAGCGGAGAAAGCGACACAGAAAAACAGAATAAATCGCAACAACACGATTAGATCGCTTCAGTCGAGATGGCAATAAGATCAGCAAGTTCAACCTGCAACTGATCACCCGCCTTTACTGGACCAACACCTGCAGGCGTTCCTGTCAGAATCACATCACCAGGCTCAAGCGTGAAAAACTCACTAGTATGACTAATGAGCGGTAGCACCCTGTTCAACATCAAAGCGCTATTACCTTGTTGACGTAACTCGTCATTTACAAACAACCGAATCTCAACATCCTGTAGGTCTGTTATTTGATCCGCTGTTACAAATGCAGAGAGCGGACAAGAACCATCAAAGGCTTTTGATTTCTCCCATGGATGGCCTTTTTCCTTAAGACGCCCCTGTAGTTCGCGCAAGGTTAGATCTAACCCCAAACCTACACCAACAATGGCTGCCGCCGCTTCAGCTTCGCTTGCATGGGTCAGCTGTTTACCGATCAGGATCGCCATCTCCGTTTCAAAGTGCACCTCACCATGATCCTGAGGCACCTTAAAAGGCTCAGCCATATCCACAACGCAGGTAGAAGGCTTGATAAATAACATCGGCTCGGTCGGGATTGGATTATTCAGTTCAGCTGCATGATCCGCATAGTTACGCCCTACACAGATAACTTTCCCTGTTGGCAATCCAGCTGATGACCCATCTTGATAACGATGTTGATATCCCATTCCAAGCTCCTCAGTTAACTAATAAACCTGAGTTTAACCGGCACAGTCGATCGCCACCAGCGTTCTACGGGTTTTATGATAGAGAACAAGGGCGCATAACAAAGTAGCGCAAAGCACCAATAGCGACCCGTAAATAACCCCATACCAGCCCGCCATTTGCCAAAATGGATCCAGATAAAAGCCGCCACTACTCGCACCAAGATAGTAAAACACCAGGTAGATTGATGAGGCTGTTGCCTTTGCCCCCTCAGCATGATGGCTCACCCAGCTGCTGGCCGTTGAGTGCGCGACAAAGAACCCAAACGCATTGATAAATAAACCCATGATGATGGCCCAGATCGAAGGCACCAGAGTCAGAAGCGACCCTAGCATAATAAATAGCACCCCAAATGCCATCACCAGAGGCTGAGGCAACCAGTGAGCGAAACGCCCTGACACTGCAGATCCCAGTGTCCCGCTAAGATAAGTCAGGAACAGCATGCCCAGGACACTGGCAGTAAGATAGTAAGGCTCATCGGCCAATAAAAAAGTCACATAGCTGTACTGGTTGATAAAAATAAAGAAGTTAAACCCACCAAACAGGTAAGCCAGCAACAGCAAAGGATTACGAAGATGCCTGCCTATATCTGACAACATCTTTGCAGGCTGTAACCGTTGCGGTTTGAAATGATTAGACTCCGGTAATAACCAGACAAACAAACAAAGACAGATCAGGCTAATCAGGCTCATAGCCGCAAAAGCAGACTGCCAACCCAACAGATCTCCCATAAATCCACCGATCAGACGCCCACCTATGCCTCCCAGGGTATTGCCACTGATATACAGGCCAACGGCAACCAACATAGCCGTTTTTTTGAACTCATCCCCCATGTAGGCAATAGCAATCGCTGGCAAACCCGCCAGACAGATTCCCTGTATAGCTCTGAGCAGAATCAGAGTATTAAACTCAGTCACCTGAGATAGCGCAAAACAGCAGAGAACCGCGCCACACATACTAATCACCATCAGCCGGGTCCTACCCAGAGCATCTGATAGAGGGCCAAAAAGTAACAACGACAGCCCAAGGGTCAGAGTGGTGACTGTCAGGCTCCAGCTTGCCTGCAATGGAGTCACCGCAAACTCATCGGCCAACATAGGTAACAGAGGTTGAGGGACATAAAGATTTGCAAAAATCATGAACGAGCCCAGGCATAATGCCAGCGTCGCCCGCCAAAATGCTTTTGTTCCTGATTCGATCATTATCCACCTCTTTAATTTGCGGCCAGAGTAACAATCAATTTAAAATCATTAAAATATATAGAAATTATCTTAACCATATATTTTTATTATGCTGGATATTAAACACCTGCTCTATTTTAAAACGGTTGCCGATCAACGCAGCTTCACAAAAGCCGCAGAGATGCTTCATATTGCCCAACCCGCAATTAGTATGACCATCCGCAGGCTCGAGGAACAGCTAGACCTGCGACTGCTCCACCGAGGTGACCGTCAGATCGGCCTGACCGATGAAGGTGAACGACTTTATCAGCATGCCCAGCGAATACTACAAGCGGCAGATGATGCTCTCCTTGAGATGCAGGAGATCAAAGGCCTGCTTAAAGGCGAAGTCAGGGTGGGTATTCCGAGCATGCTCGGCTCTTATTACTTCCCGCCGATTCTCATGGCATTCAGGCACCGCTTCCCGCAGCTGAACCTTCGAGTAATTGACGGCGGCGCAGGCAAACTCCAATCACTACTGGAACAAGGCGATCTGGACCTTGCCGTTGTAGTAGATCAAATCCCTTCGGCTGGCCTGGAATCTGAAACCTTTCTGCGGGAACAGATGATGGTAATCTGTCCACAGGATCATCATTTTGCTCGCAAACATGCGATTGATCCCAAAGAGCTTTTCGCCGAAGAACTGGTGATGTTTAACAGCGGCTTTTTCCACCGCAACGTTGTTGACCGACTCTCCGCAGAAACAGGCATCAAACCTAACATCAGCTTTGAAACCAATCTGATTCCTTTAATCAAATCGATCGTCAAGCAGGGGTTTGCTATATCAACCCTGATGGAGATGGTTATCAGAGATGAACCCGAGCTTGTAGCCCGGCCCTTTTCAGACCCCGTCTGGCTGGATCTCTCTATTGCATGGCGTAAGGATGGTTATCTGTCCAAAGCAAACCGGACCTTTGTCGACTTTGTAATCGAACATAGCGACGCGAATTGCAGATAATTTGCAGCGATCTGTAATTATCTTTATGATTCGCGGCAAATTTAGGAGATCAAAAAATGCTGAACGTAAATGAGTACTTCGACGGTAAAGTAAAATCCATCGGTTTCGAAAACAGTGAAGGTAATGTCACTTCAGGTGTCATGGCTCCAGGCGAGTATGAGTTCGGCACCAGCGAAGATGAACTGATGAAAGTCGTAAGCGGAGAGCTTATCGTTAAACTACCTGGTAGCGACGAGTTTCAGTCTTACCCAACGGGCACAGAATTTAAAGTTGCTGCCAATCAGAAGTTCCAGTTGAAAGTTGAGCAGGCAACTGCTTACCTATGCTTCTACGGCTAAGCACTTTTCTTAAGGGGTGATTTTCACCCCTTTTCCCTACTTTTCCACACAAAATCCAACCTTTCTCACTTTAAGTTGAATATTTTTCCAGCAAACCCCGCTGTACATTCATCCTTTTCAACTTTGCCTGTGATAATATTCGCGCTCAGAACTAAGCATTAAACCTGTGGCACGTCCCTAGCGGAACCAAGCCACTTAATAAAAGAGCTGCACACCATGAGTCAAACAACCTCTCTTGATAAAAGCAAAATCAAGATATTGCTGTTGGAAGGTGTCCACCAGTCTGCTGTGGATACATTTAACCAAAACGGTTACACCAACATTGAGTTTCTGACGGGTTCACTGCCAGAAGAAGAACTGATTGCACGTATTAAGGATGTTCACTTCATCGGTATCCGCTCGCGTACTCAGCTGACTGAGAAAGTCTTTGCTGCTGCCGAGAAACTGGTTGCTGTTGGTTGTTTCTGTATCGGAACAAACCAGGTGAATCTGGAAGCCGCGACGATGCGCGGTGTTGCAGTCTTTAATGCGCCATTCTCTAACACTCGCTCTGTAGCTGAACTGGTGATCGCTGAAGCAATCCTATTGCTGCGCGGCGTCGCTGAGAAGAATGCTAAAGCTCACCGCGGTGAGTGGCAGAAATCAGCTAAGAACTCCTACGAGATCCGTGGTAAGAAGCTGGGTATTGTTGGTTACGGCAGCATCGGTTCTCAGTTGAGTGTTATTGCTGAATCCCTAGGTATGAAAGTCTACTTCTATGACGTTGTGACTAAACTGCCACTGGGTAATGCAACACAGGTTGGCTCTCTTAAGGAACTGCTTAACATCAGTGATATTGTTTCCCTGCATGTACCTGAGACACCGTCTACACAAGATATGATGGGTGAAGCTCAGTTTGCAGAGATGAAACAGGGCTCTATCTTCCTGAACGCTGCACGCGGTACGGTTGTAGTGATCGACGAGCTATGTAAAGCACTGGATTCAGGTCGTCTGCTGGGCGCAGCTGTCGATGTATTCCCAGTTGAACCACGTACAAACAACGATGAGTTCATCTCACCTCTTCGCGAGTATGACAATGTGATCCTGACACCTCACGTAGGTGGTTCTACTATGGAAGCTCAGGAGAACATCGGTTACGAAGTAGCAGAGAAACTGATCAAGTACAGTGATAACGGTTCCTCTATCACTTCAGTTAACTTCCCTGAAGTTGCGCTGCCAGAACATCCAAATGTTCACCGTCTGCTGCATGTTCATAACAACGTGCCTGGCATTATGACAGCGATCAACAGTGTATTCTCGGAGAACAGCATCAACATCAGCGGCCAGTACCTGCAGACAAATGAGAAAGTAGGTTACGTTGTCGTAGACGTTGATGCCGATTACTCTCAGGTTGCCCTACAAAACCTGAGACAGATCGAAGGCACTATTCGCTGCCGCCGTCTGTTCTAAGCGTTACTCAGATCCAAATAAATGGGCTGCTTTAGGGCAGCCCATTTTCGTTTTCCCAGTTGTCAAAGACCTGACACAGATGATTGAACACCTGATCCCTGTATTCAGGGGATTCATTCACCAGATGATGTTTTGCCTGCTTAATTAGCTTCAGCTCCAGTTCGGGGTACAAGCGCCCTAGCTCCGCCATATTATGGTGCCAATCCACCGTACCATCATCAGTTCCCTGAATCATGTGGATTTTCCCCCGTACCGGTGGATGGTTTTCAACCCACTCTCCCCAGGCGAGCATCGCACCTACCCAGCTAACCGGTATTTCACGGTGCTGTAAAAGATCCCTCTCAGAGATAAAACGCATAAATGACTTATCGTGAGAATTGTTGCTATAACGTCTTGGCACCCGCTTCAGCACATACTTAAACCAACGGTACTTGCGCCGAATCGAACGCCACATAGCAGGCCTGACCAACGGCGCCAGCAGTACACGCTCACCTAATAGAGGGAGATTTCCATGACTAAAGAGTAACTGATGTGCCATCACCACAGCAGCTCCGGTACTTTGCCCGACCAGATGCAATGGATAAACTAAATCCTGCTCAAGCTGGGCAACCAGTTCGGCCAACTGTGTCGCATAATGGTGAAAGTCATCCACTGCCAACGCATTACCATCCGATAATCCATGCCCGCTAAGGTCGTAACAGAGCACATTGAAACGCTCCTGAAACAGGTTAAATATCAGGTGCTGATATAGCCCCATATGATCCATATAGCCATGAACGACAATCACAGTGCCCCGCGCTGAGCGTCCTGGGGGTTGAGCAAAAGACTGAACGGTGACATTCACTTCATCCAGCTTCATACGGCCAACCTTATACACAGCCATTTCAGCCAGATCCTGAAGGTGATAAAAGCTCAGATAGGCCCGCACACTCTCTGACGGAATGCCTGCAACAGCCCCCTGAAAGTCAGGAAGCCCCCTGATCAGAATATCTCGGTCAAAACCTGCCATTCATTCTCCAAAGCGTTTATCAAAACGTTATAAAAACAGAGAGTTACACCAATAACTGTAGCCTAAAAATCGACACATTCGTCCAACTTATAGCGAATATAAGGCGCAGTTATCATACTTTTGGGTCGAGTTGAGCGACAATACCCCTACATTGCGCTACTGTTGCATTGCACAAAGATGGCGCTTTAACACCAATCGCCACATAACATTCAGTTCACGGTTGCCTCGCACCTGGACTGTCAGAATAGAAACTGGGGCAATATATTATGAGTCAAAGGGTACAGAGCGGCGGCCTTCAGGTTGCACAGGCTCTTTACGATTTCGTTAACAACGAAGCACTGCCAGGCACTGGCGTAACCAGCGAACAGTTTTGGGCAGGATTCGACGCAATCGTGCACGACCTGGCGCCAAAAAATCGCGAACTCCTGGCTAAACGCGATGCGATTCAGGAGCAGATTGATGCATGGCATCGTGAGCGTCAGGGTCAGGCATTTGACCTGGAAGCCTATAAGGCGTTCCTGACAGAGATCGACTACCTTCTGCCTGAAGGTGAAGATTTCGAAGCATCCACTGCCAATGTTGACCCTGAAATGGCGACCATGGCGGGCCCACAGCTGGTAGTACCAGTCATGAATGCACGTTTCGCTCTCAACGCAGCGAATGCTCGCTGGGGCAGCCTATACGATGCTCTGTACGGTACTGACGCAATCTCTGAAGAAGGCGGTGCTGAAAAAGCTGGCGCTTACAATCCAGCTCGCGGCGCGAAAGTGATTGCTGCAGCACGTGACTTCCTGGATCAGGCTGCACCGCTGGCAGAAGGCTCTCATAAAGATTCTACAGGTTATAGCATTGCTGAAGGCAAGCTAGCTGTAGCCATGAAAGATGGCAGCACAACCACACTAGCAGATGCAGAGAAGCTTATCGGTTACAACGGTGATCTGTCTGCACCGGAATCCATTCTGCTCGCGAATAACGGTCTTCACTTCGAAGTTCAGGTAGACCGTAACAGCCAGATCGGTAAAGACGATGCAGCGGGCATCAAAGATATCGTGATGGAAGCAGCACTGACTGCGATCATGGACTGTGAAGATTCTGTTGCAGCAGTCGATGGCGATGACAAAGTCGTTATCTACCGCAACTGGTTGGGTCTGATGAAAGGCGACCTGACTGAAGAAGTCAGCAAAGGCGGTAAGACTTTCACTCGTTCTATCAATGGCGATCGTGAATTTACTGCTCTGGACGGTTCTTCACTGGCACTTAAAGGCCGCAGCCTGATGTTCGTTCGTAACGTAGGTCACCTGATGACTAACGAAGCGATTCTGGATAAAGATGGCAACGAAGTACCAGAAGGCATCATGGACGGCATGGTGACTACCCTGATCTCTATCCACGACATCAAAGGTAACGGTAAGTACAGCAACACTGTGACTGGCTCTACTTACATCGTTAAGCCGAAGATGCACGGTCCAGAAGAAGTTGCTTTTGCCAACGAACTGTTCGGCCGCATCGAAGATGTACTGGGTCTGGAACGCTTCACCATGAAGATGGGTATCATGGATGAAGAGCGCCGCACTACCGTTAACCTGAAAGAGTGTATCCGCGCAGCTAAAGAGCGTGTTGTATTTATCAACACAGGCTTCCTGGATCGCACGGGTGACGAGATCCACACGTCTATGGAAGCGGGTCCGATGATCCGTAAAGGCGACATGAAAGCGGCTTCCTGGATCGGTGCTTACGAAAACTGGAACGTTGATAACGGTCTTCTGTGTGGTCTGCAAGGTCGCGCACAGATCGGTAAAGGCATGTGGCCAATCCCTGATCAGATGGCAAACATGTTGGAAGCGAAGATCGGCCACCCGATGTCTGGTGCAAACACTGCATGGGTTCCATCTCCAACAGCGGCGGTACTACACGCAACGCACTACCATCAGGTAGACGTATTTGCCCGCCAGGACGAATTGAAAGCACGTGACCGCGCAAATCTGGATGACATCCTGACCGTACCCGTTGAAGCAAACCCAAGCTGGTCTGCTGAAGAGATTCAGGAAGAGCTGGATAACAACGCACAGGGCATCCTGGGTTACGTTGTTCGCTGGATCGACCAGGGTGTTGGTTGTTCTAAAGTACCCGACATCAACGATGTTGGCCTGATGGAAGACCGCGCGACGCTGCGTATCTCCAGCCAGCACATTGCTAACTGGTTGCGCCATGGTATCTGTTCTGAAGAGCAGGTCATGGAAACGCTTAAGCGCATGGCTGCTGTTGTAGATCGTCAGAACGAAAACGATCCTCTGTACCGTCCAATGGCTGGCAACTTTGAAGATAGCGTAGCATTCGCAGCAGCTTGTGAGCTGGTAATCGAAGGCTGTGTGCAGCCAAACGGTTACACAGAGCCAGTGCTGCACCGTCGCCGCATCGAAGCTAAAGCTAAATTTGGTGCTTAAACGTCACTTTGTGACTTAATCTGATTAAGTCAGCAAAACGTAAAAACCGTGCTCCTTCCAAGGGCACGGTTTTTTTGTTTCAGGTAGACTTAAAAGAATCACAGAGAAAGACATAAACGCTTATGATCAAGCATGCTGAACAGCTAGCAGAATTTATCCACAGCCATCCCAAACTCGTGGTATTAACCGGCGCCGGTGTAAGTACTGACTCGGGAATTCCCGCTTATCGGGATCAAAAAGGTAACTGGCAACATTCAGCTCCGGTCCAGCATAAAGAGTACATGGAAAGCCATTATGCCAGGCAGCGTTACTGGGCTCGTAGCTTAATTGGCTGGCCATTAATGCGCGATGCAAAACCCAGCACAGCGCACTATGCATTGAGCAAATTAGAGCAGATGGGGTATATCCAGCTTCTGATTACCCAGAATGTTGATCGTCTTCACCAACATTCCGGCAGTGAAAAAGTACTCGATCTACACGGACGTTCAGACAAGGTCAGGTGCATGAGCTGCGCTGCATACTATGATCGCAAAGATATCCACAACCAGACAGCTGAGGCTAACCCACAATTTGAAATAGTGGCTGCTGGCGCACGTCCTGATGGTGATGCGGATCTAGAAAGTGAGGCTTTCGCTGATTTTACGGTGCTTGACTGCGAAGCTTGTGGGGGGATTCTGAAGCCCGACGTCGTCTATTTTGGTGACAATGTCCCCAAAGAGTCGGTTTTCAATGCGTTGGATGTTTTGCAAGAAGCGGATGCCCTGTTGACCGTTGGGACATCACTCATGGTCTATTCGGGCTACCGGTTTTGTAAGAAAGCCAAAGAATGGAATAAACCTATCTGCGCGTTAAATCTTGGTGTAACACGTGCTGATGAACTACTGTCTCTTAAGCTGGATGCGCCTATTGCCGAAACACTTGGCGGCGCAGTAGAGATGTTGCAAAATCAGCGCTAAGCAGGCACTGCCAGTTCGAAGTCAGATTCTGCAATATGTTCCTGCATCACTTTACGTGCCGCACAAACACACTTGCCACACTGGCTACCAACCGCCAGTTCTTTATTCAAATCCCGCACTGAACGCGCGCCCTGATCAACCGCATCGCGGACATCACTGCAGGTAATATTTTCACAGATACAAACAAACATGATGCTAATAATCTATCTCAATCCGAATCGGTAATGATAATAGTTTTCATCAGCATCATATACAACAACAAAAACGCGAATCTTGTTGAAAATTATTCTCAATGAATTTGTAAATATCTCATTCTACTCATATAAAACATAACTTACTGAATTAGTTGGTTATTTTAAAAAGCCCTACAAAACTGGTTGATAATTATACAGAATCGCAATGAGAATCTAACGCATTAAACTTACCAACCTATTGTTTTATATAGAGTTTTTTGATTTTGTCATATTTATATCCTAGACTTTTTGCACTTTATAAAACGCTGGGCGGTAAGTATTAAAAAGGAGATCCCCCATGCAAGGCGATAAGCAAGTTATCAGCTACCTGAACAAGGTACTAACCAGTGAATTAACGTCTATTAACCAGTATTTCCTACATGCACGGATGTACAAAAACTGGGGACTGGATGAACTGAATGAGAAGGCTTACAAAAAATCCATCAAAGATATGAAGCAAGCCGATGACCTGATCGAACGCATTCTGTTCCTTGAGGGCCTGCCCAATCTTCAGCAACTGGGAAGACTTCGAATTGGCGAACATACCGAAGAGATGCTTCAGTGCGACATGGACTTCCAGCTGGAGCAGCTTCCTCTGCTGCGAGAAGCGATCGCATACTGCGAAACAGCCAGCGACTACGTGAGCCGTGAACTACTCGAAAGCATACTCGAGTATGAAGAGGACCATGTCGACTGGATCGAAACCCAGCAGTACCTGATCGACAATGCTGGCATTGAAAACTACCTGCAATCACAAATGTAAGTGGAGATATAGACCATGAAAGGCAATCAACGCGTAATCGACGCCCTAAACGGCCTGCTGGCGATGGAACTGGCAGCAATGGATCAGTATTTCATCCACTCACGCATGTATGACGATTGGGGCCTGCATAAGCTGTATGAGCGTATCGATCATGAATTCGATGATGAAAAAGGCCATGCTGCAGCATTAATTGAGCGTATGCTGTTCCTTGAAGGCACGCCGGACATGACCACCCGCGACGGTTTCAAGGTCGGCACAGATGTACCTTCGATGCTGGAGTCCGACCTGCGGGTTGAGTACGAAGTGGATAAAAAGCTAAAAGATGCCATTAAGGTATGTGAAGAAGAGCAGGATTATGTGAGCCGTGAAATCCTGGAGAAACTTCTCGAAGATACCGAAGAAGATCACGCCTACTGGCTGGAAAAACAGTTGGGGCTTATCAAACGAATCGGATTGCAAAACTACCTGCAGTCACAGATGGGCGAATAACCCCCGCCTTCCCCTTCTTTAAAAAGCGCACTTATGTGTGCTTTTTTTGTACCAACAACAATCTGGTCAGACCAATCTTTCCAAATGCATTAAGTTCTTATTCGTATTTATTTACACTGTAATTTCAGCATGGCCGATCCGGCCATTAAGAATAAAAACTAAAGACTGTCCCAAGGAAAGGTTCTATGCCCACTATTGTAGAGATCGCAGATCTGAAAAAACTGGCGCAGAAACGTGTGCCTAAGATGTTTTTTGACTATGCCGATTCCGGCTCATGGACAGAGAGCACCTATCGCGCAAATGAAAGTGATTTCCAAAAAATTATGCTTCGTCAGCGTGTTGCTGTAGACATGACCAACCGCAATTTGAAAACGCAGTTGGTCGGTCAAAACATCAGCATGCCCGTTGCGATTGCACCTACCGGCCTGGCAGGCATGCAACATGCAGACGGCGAAATGCTTGCCGCTCAAGCCTGCGAAGAAGCCGGTATCCCTTACACCCTATCGACCATGAGCATCTGCTCTATCGAAGACGTAGCCGCAGCAACCAGCCAACCATTCTGGTTCCAACTCTATGTGATGAAAGACCGTGGTTTTGTAAATAGTCTGATTGACCGGGCTAAAGCCGCTGGATGCAGCGCGCTGGTTCTGACCTTCGATCTGCAGATCCTCGGTCAACGCCACAAGGATATTCGCAATCAACTCTCCGCTCCTCCACGTCTGACACCCAAGCACCTTTTACAGATGGCAACCCGTCCCGGTTGGTGTTTGAAAATGGCAGGCACGAAACGCCATGATTTCCGAAACATAGTGGGTCACGCACCTGGGGTAACAGATCTATCCTCTTTGGGTGCCTGGACCGCCGAACAATTTGATCCCAAACTCTCCTGGGAAGATATCGAGTGGATTAAAGAGCGCTGGGGCGGACCTCTGATTCTTAAGGGCATCCTCGATCCGGATGATGCAGCCATTGCAGCACAAAGCGGAGCGGATGCACTCATTGTGTCTAACCATGGAGGAAGACAACTCGATGGTGCCCGCTCATCTATCCAGGCACTTCCCAGCATTGTTGATAAGGTTGGCGATCAGATCGAAATTCATCTTGATGGTGGCATTCGCTCAGGGCAGGATGTCTTAAAAGCCCTGTGTATGGGTGCAAAGGGGGTCTATATCGGTCGCCCTTATCTCTATGGTTTGGGCGCTTTAGGGAAACCCGGAGTGAGTAAAGTTCTGGAGATCATCCGCAATGAGCTCGATATTACAATGGCGCTTTGCGGGGAAAGAGATGTCACTCAACTGGGCCTGCATAATATAGACCCCGCCTCAGAATTTATTAAATAACGGCTATTCAGAATAACTCTCTGTACTCAAGATCACGTATAATTAACAGATCAATGAAACAGAGAGTTACCTACCATGGCAAATCGTGCTTGTGCCCGACATATCCTTGTCAAAACCCGAGATGAAGCTGAGCGACTAAAAAAACGCCTCAAGCTGGGCAATGACTTTGGCAAACTGGCAAAGAAATACTCTTTATGCCCCTCAGGGAAACGGCACGGGGACCTGGGTGAGTTTCGCCGCGGTCAGATGGTGAAACCTTTTGAAGATGTCGTCTTTAAAAAGCCATTGCATGAAGTACACGGACCGGTAAAAACCCGCTTCGGCTGGCACCTGATTGAGACAATCTATCGTAAATAGCGATTCAAGCTAACTCAGCCCGATCGCGACCTGCTTTTTTCGCCCGGTAAAGGCCCGAGTCGGCCTCTTGAACGTGGCGGTCCAGATCAAAATCATCTCTCTGCTCTGCCACACCAATACTGACCGTGAGTCGCTGTTCTGATATAGCGGCTAAATCCGGTTCCAGAGAGATACGAGTTCTAATCCGCTCAGCAATATCTCTGGCATTATCTGAATCCGTTCCAGAGAGTAGTAAAAGGAACTCATCGCCTCCCCACCGGGTGACCAAATCGGAAGGTCTGACCGCTTCAGTCAGAATTTCAGAAATACCCTTCAACACCAGATCACCTGCATTATGTCCATACCGATCATTGATCTCTTTAAAATGATCTATATCCACCAGCAATAAACTCAAAGGCTGCCCATTTCGCTGGTGTTGATTACGAATCGCTGCATAACGATCGATAAACGCCCTACGATTTAACAGGCTGGTTAATGGATCACGCCAGGCAATCCCTTCTAACTCGGCTTGGTAGTGCCTGATGACTCGCAGTAACAGCGCTAACACGATCAGCGTAACCAGAATACACACGATAGCCGTAACAATAAGCGACGGACGCAGGGCATCAAATACCTTCTCTTCCTCAGCCTCAACACAGAGAATCAAACCTAGCTCTTCGATATGCCGGGTATTAAGCAGGTAAGTTTTGCCATGACGCTGGTAGGAAAAAGAGCCCTGCGGCTCAGTCAGGATAGACTGAACAATCTCTTTCATCCCAGGTTCCTGGGATAAGTTCTCTGCTACTTGATGCTGTTCATCATGGAGCAAGACATTACCCAAACGCGTGACAAAATAGACATTGTTCGAGTAACGTTCTCGATATTCACTGAGAATACTTTTAATGCTTTCAAGGTTGAGGCCCAACCCTGTAGCACCGATAAATTCACCATCAGGGCCATGTATCTTGTAATTAATAAAGATCGTCAACGCATCCTTATTAGCCATATCGGGATCTATATTGAGCTCACTTTCCTCTTCCATAAGGCGCACACGGAAATACCATTCATCACGAGGATCCGTCTTAGAAACCTGCTTCAGCCAGCCACCTGCATGGTAGTAGTTACCTGACTTTTCAGACACCATAAACGCTGTGAAAGCGCCGTACTTCTGTTTAATACCATTAAGATAGCGGGTGACTGCGGCAATATCCGTTTCTCCTTCCAGGATCCAATCCTGCAGGAATGTATCATTGCCCATAAATGATGAGACTGTGCGAGGCAAAATCAGATCACGCTGGACCTCGGCATAGATGTTATCGCTGGTCAATGGCAGCTCATGCTGAACCATAGCTTCCAATGCAGCCTGACGTGATATTACAAAACTGACCGTCGCGGTAATGGCAAAACCTATCACTATTAACAGGCTAACCACCAAGAGCATCTGCTGTTTGAATCTCAATGAACTATCTTCCTTAGCAACCTTCCTCTACGAAGGTACCCTGCCTTACCACGCTAATCCAGCCCTATTGTTTGTACCCATCAGCCCACTTAGTTGATCAAAATCATCAGCAGACATGTAAATAAATGTATAATCATTCGCATTAACTTATGCAATCAATTCTTATGAGCAAAGAATTATGTCGATAACTCACGCAAAACTGGCCATGTATCTCTCTGCGGTCTTGCTTATATCAGCCTGTACTGAAAACAATAGCCAACCAACACAGCTATCACTCAACAAAGAGCAACTGGGGCAGCAACTCTTTTTCGATACAAACCTGTCGCTTAAGCGTACCCAGTCTTGCGCAACCTGCCACGCACCGACAAACGGTTTTGCTGACCCCAGGGATAATGGTGTTGCTGGAGCGTTTTCGCTGGGTGATGACGGAAAATCTCTTGGCGATCGCAATGCGCCAACGGCGGCATACGCAATGTTCAGTCCCGAGTTTCACCTGAATAAGGAAGGTCAGTATGTAGGCGGCCAGTTTCATGATGGACGAGAGTCGAACTTAGCCGGACAAGCGGGCGGGCCACCTATGAACCCTGTCGAGATGGGTCTTCCATCTAAAGCGTTTACCGTGGCACGCCTGCAGGAAAGCCCCGTTTATATCGCTGCATTCGAAGCCATTTACGGCTCGAAAATATTCACCGATCAAGATAAAGCCTACGCAGCGATGGCCGACAGCATTGCCAGCTTCGAACGTACCGAATTGTTTGCACCGTTCGATTCAAAGTATGATCGCTATCTGCGTGGTGAATACAAGATGACGAAGCAGGAAGAACTGGGGCGTACACTGTTTTTCTCACAGCAGTTTACGAACTGTAACCTCTGCCACCAGTTAAATAAATCGCAACGCCATCCGCAAGAGACGTTCACTAATTATGAATACCATAACATTGGCGTCCCAACCAATATCGCGGGTCGGGAGAAGAACGGTGTAGCCATCACCACTCAGGATTTAGGCTTACTCAACAACCCACAGGTTAATGATCCAAAACAGGCAGGCAAGTTCAAAGTGCCCACCTTAAGAAACATAGCAGTCACCAGCCCTTATATGCACAACGGTGTATTCCAGGATCTTCGCACTGTGGTGCTGTTCTACGATAAATACAATAGCCGCAGTGCCAAGCGCCAGATCAATCCAGAAACAGGAAACCCATGGGGCAATCCTGAAGTGGCAGAGAATATATCCTTCAAGGAACTGGAAACAGGACCTGCTCTAAAAGAGCAACGAATCGACGCCTTGGTTGCGTTTATGAAAACTCTAACGGACAAACGCTACGAACACCTGCTTGAAAAGTAACCCTTTTCCGATAACAAAGGGCCTCGGCCCTTTGTTATTACGCTGCATTCAGCATTTTCTGCATTCACATAAGCTTCTGTTAAGTTTCGATCATTAAACTAGGTCCTATTACTTACCTAGCTATTGTTGATGCCGAACCATGCCAAAGTTGATCAAAGACTTTAAAAACTACCAGATTGTTTTCTATTGGTACGAAAAGGGTAAAGGCCGTCAAAGCCCATTAATGCCAACGCTCAATCACGCTGAAGAGTGGTTGCAACAATGGAGTAATGCGCAATATCAAGGCACTGAACGACGCAGACGCAGTGGGAATATGAGCTTTAGCCGCCGTTCCACAGATAAACGGATCTGTGTAGATGTGGACCTGTGCGAAAAGAAACTCGCCGAGTTAAAACATTCCTTTGCTGCCTGACTTCGCAGGCAGCACACCCTCATTTTTGGCAAATCAGGCAGGACGCGGAACCGAAAGCACCTGACCAAAGGTTTCGTATTCTGTGCCGCCAAGGCGTCCTAACGGATCAACTTTAACAGCATCGATTTTGGCTCTGCCTTTATCATCTGTAGTCACAACCGCATCATCCACCCAGATTTTTTCGATTTCACCAAAGATCAGATGTTGATTGTTATTACCGATATCCTGCTGCTGGTAAAGGGAGCAAGCCAGTGCAATTTTTGGCCCTTTGACACGTGGTAGCGAAAACCCTTCTATGGTTTCTAATTCAAGACCACAATGCTCAACTTCAGAAATACCATGGTCCAGTGACGCAGAGCTTTGCGTGACCTCATTAGCCATATCCGATCCCGCAATATGGATCACAAACTGCTTCTTACTCATGATATTTCGATAAGTGTCTTTCTCACTACCATCAGGTTTTGCAGGACCTACAGAGATCATAATGACAGGAGGATCGCTACAAACCGCAGAAAAGTATGAGTAAGGAGCCAGATTAAGCTCACCGGTTTCATTTTCCGATAAAACCCAGGCAACCGGACGCGGCACAACTACCTGCGTCAATGTATGGTAAGCCTGCAGTTTACTTAACTCGGACATTTCTATAATCACGTTGATTCTCCTCAGACACAAAAAAGCCGCACTCTGTGACCAGAGCGCGGCTTATGATCTCACAGGGGGAGGTTGACTTACAGTGTCAGAACCTTCTCACCACGAGCAATACCGGATACACCAGAACGAACAACTTCCATAATATTAGAAGTGCCCAGCGCTTCAATAAACGCATCCAGTTTGCTGCTAGAGCCTACCAACTGAACCGTAAAAGTATTCGGCGTTACATCAATAATAGTGCCACGGAAGATGTCCGCAGTACGTTTGATCTCTGCACGTACCGTTCCGTTGTTTGCCTTCATCTTGATCATCATCAGCTCACGCTCAAGATGGTCACCTTCCGTCAAATCAACAACTTTTACTACATCAATTAGCTTATTCAGCTGCTTTGTGATCTGCTCAACAACACGATCATCACCGATAGTCGTTACCGTCAGACGAGACAGTGTTTCGTCTTCGGTTGGCGCTACCGTTAGTGATTCAATGTTGAAGTTACGCTGAGAGAACAAACCCACTACGCGAGACAGTGCACCTGGCTCGTTTTCCATCAATACTGAAATAATATGACGCATGATTATGTTCTCTCCGTTTTGCTCAGCCACATGTCACGCATAGAACCACGCGGTACCTGCATTGGGTAAACGTGCTCAAACGGATCCACTGCAATATCCATGAATACCATACGATCTTTCATTGCAAAGGCTTCGCGCATTGCGCCTTCCAGATCTTCGTAGCGTTCAACTTTGATACCTACATGTCCATAAGACTCAACCAGTTTCATAAAGTCAGGTAGCGACTTCATGTAAGACTGAGAGTGACGAGACTCATAGTTCATGTCCTGCCACTGACGAACCATACCGAGAGACTGGTTGTTCAGGCAGATAACCTTAACCGGGATATCGTACTGACTGATCGTAGACAGCTCCTGGATATTCATCTGGATACTGCCTTCGCCCGTTACACAAACCACCTCTTCTTCAGGGAAGTTCATCTTAACGCCCATCGCAGCTGGCAGACCAAAGCCCATCGTGCCAAGGCCACCGGAGTTAATCCAACGGTTTGGCTTATTGAACTTGTAGTACTGAGCAGCAAACATCTGATGCTGACCTACGTCAGAACAAACGTACGCATCACCATTGGTCACTTTGCTAAGCATTTCGATCACCTGCTGAGGCTTCATCAGCTCAGAGTCATCGGTCTTATAACGACCACCATGGCGCGCACGCCACTCTTCGATCTGCTCCCACCACAGTTTCATGCTGTCAGCACAAGGAGCTTTCTTTGCAGCCTGAACCTGTTCCAGCATCTCTTTCAGTACTGCCTGAGCAGGACCTACGATTGGTACATCAGCTTTAATCGTCTTAGAGATAGAAGCCGGATCAATATCGATGTGAACAATCTTCGCTGTCGGACAGAACTTGTCAGTACCGTTAGTCACACGATCATCAAAACGTGCGCCTACTGCCAGAATCATATCGCTATGGTGCATCGCCATGTTAGCTTCATAGCTACCATGCATACCCAACATGCCAATGAACTGTTTGTCAGTGCCCGGGTAACCACCCAGACCCATCAAGGTATTCGTTACGGGGTAGCCAAGCTCTTGCGCGAGTGCAGTCAGTTCCTGACTCGCGTTACCCATAATGACACCACCGCCGGTGTAGATAACTGGGCGCTTAGCCGCCAGTAGCATATCTACTGCTTTTTTGATCTGTCCAGTATGGCCTTTAGAGATCGGGTTGTAAGAACGCATTTTCACGCTCTTAGGGTACTCATACTCGTAACGTTCAGTCGGCGTTGTCATATCCTTAGGAATATCAACGACAACCGGTCCTGGACGACCGCTTTCAGCAATGTGGAAAGCTTTTTTAATGATCTCAGGGATCTCTTCCGGACGTTGCACGCTGAAACTGTGCTTAACGATTGGACGAGAGACACCGATCATATCGGTTTCCTGGAAAGCGTCTTCACCAATCAGGTGTGACATTACCTGACCCGTGATAACGACCATAGGAATAGAGTCCATGTATGCGGTAGCAATACCTGTAACGGCATTAGTTGCACCTGGACCAGAAGTAACCAGCGCTACACCTGCTTTACCTGTAGCACGCGCATACGCATCTGCCATATGAGTGGCAGCTTGTTCGTGGCGGACCAGAACATGTTCGACTTCTTCCTGAGTGAAGATAGCATCATAGATGTGCAGTAGTGCACCACCCGGATAACCGTAGATGTATTTAACGCCTTCATCACGAAGCGCGCGAACAACCATTTCTGCGCCTGAAAGTAATTCCACTTTTCTCACCCTCTAACGACGTCAGTGTCTCGTTACTGACGAAATTAACAGTTTTAGTTTCTGTAACGTTGAACGTGCCTATACCAGACAATACTTGTTGAATCTCTAGCGATCTCACTCTGAACCATTCCAGGGGTAGAGTTGTAGGTTCACGTTCGGGTGTGTGCCGGCGCTGGGGATCGCCCAACCGACAGACCTTTGAGAAACGGCCCTTAGAAAGCTGTCTCCCTGAGCTTCGGGGTTCCCTACACACTCAAGGCCTCAAAATTCGAGGCGGTAATTGTCGCAAGCAGCGTTTATTTTTTCAACAAAAACATACCGCAACTGCGATATTCCGTGGGATTGGCGTATGAAACTACCTTCTAACTCCGGTTCAGGTTATAGTTTTGTCTATAAAAGCTCAGACAGGGTCGAGAAAACACCCCTTCAGGCTCTGAGATAACATGTACAGGAGATCCCTATGAGTGTCGCTGAGATTAAGAATAAAGAGCGCGTAATTAACGAACTTATGTCATTTATCCGCAAGGTTTTGGTTGAACCTGAAATCTGTGAAAAAGCACTGGATATCGCGCGCGAGCACCTCAACGATGAAAATGCTGAAGTCGTAATTGCTGATATGTTATCTGCATCCACTAACATCAAAATACCAGTGGAACACAGCGAAGCTGACAAACTATTTTTAGAAGTATTGATCGATGTGATTAAGGATGAGCAAGCGCTCTATTAAACCGACACCAAGGATGTTCTGATCCGATGAAAAAAGGCTGCAATAAGCAGCCTTTTTTGTTCCCAGGTTATTACTTCGGTTTCTTATTTAAGCTGGCAATATAGCCCGTAAGCACTTCAAGTTTCTCAGGGTCATTATCAACAAACTGAACATCGACAGCCAAAAAGGTGGTTTCCTGGCTTTTCTCATTCGCCTGCAAACCAATAATAAATCCATTCATTTGCGCAACGCTGCCCCCGGAAACCTGTTCAATATCAACGACCACAGGTTCTAAAAGCTGAGGAATCCCCTCTTCCCTTTTAACCATCACTTTTACGTTTTGCAGCGTTATCTCCTTAACCGCACAACGCAAGTTGCCAGCAGAAGAACGAAGATGCGCAAGGCCCTTGGGCTTTTTTGCAACTTTTTTGCTTGCAGCGGTCTTGCCTGAGGCGAGCATTTGCGCAGCTTTACGTCGAGAATCTGCGCTACTCTCTACCCTTTGACCCGCATACTTTTTAACTTTATCCACAAGCTGCTGGTCTTCAAATGGCTTGCCCATGTAGTCATTAACGCCAGCTTGTATCGCCTGTAGAACATAATCTCGTTCACCACGGCTGGTAACCATTACGAAGGGGATATCAGCGTAATGGGGCTGTGAACGGGCCCAGGTAAGCAGCTCAAGGCCAGATTTTCCGGGCATTTCCCAGTCACAAAGTATCAGGTCATAATCGACCTTCGACATGGCCTTTTGACCGTCATCACCATCTTCGGCAGCATCTATTTGATATTCAGGGAAATGTTCTTTGACTATACGTGTCACATGGTCACGAATAAAACGCGCATCGTCTACAATGAGAACTTTTATCTGGCTCATCCTACCTCTAGTCCTTCTCACATCTAAGAGGGTTTTGGCTGACTACATTTGGCCAAGAATCCACAACTTTATTTCAGGGTCACCTATCCAGAATAGCCGATTCAGTGAGGAAATTAAAAGAATTATTAATCAATAACCAAATGCTTAAAGCCAGACGAAGCGCCGAAAAAACGGACTTCCCTAGTCATCATACCCGGGGAATAATCAGTTGAGGAAACTGCCTTTTTAGAGCAAACAACATCCCTTTAAGCTCTGCGGGGTGGGTAAAAACCAGAACAGTATCGTTCTCATCAAAATAGGGGCCTAAAAGACCTGGAAAACCAGAATCTTGCTGAAAGACATTGAGACGAGCAGACCCTGTACACTCGAAAACACCGGGGTTCTCCGAGAACAACCATTTTCCATTACGCCATTTCGGAGCACCTGCCGCTTTACTAACCAGGCAGATCCGCATTCGTTTAATAACTAGCACGTAATGTTTATTGCCAGCCTGATCCACAACAAAGGCATTAGCAATACCTGACCTCCCAATACTGGTAGTCACATATCCCCAGTTTGATGCCCCCTGCTGTTTTAGCGCCAGAACGGTCTTAGAATTATCCTTGGAACTGATCTGCTGTACATAACGATAGGCACTACGAAGTCTATGCCCATTTTTTAAGCGATATAGCTCTTTCTGCGAGAGGTTTCTTAACAGAGGAAGGAGATAGTCAGCATTGGGCTCATAGTTTCCACTGCGCGGTAGATTGATGGAGAAAGGGTAAACCTCCAGATTATCATCTACTTGCGTTGCGGTTTTATTCACCCAAGGCTCACCGCTGGTGATTCTGCCTCTTTGATTGCTGGACGAATCAAGATCGCGGACTGGCTCAGAAGAACACCCCACCAAAAAGACAACGAGCACAGCAAATACAGAGCGCACAAAAATACCTACATCCGGAAAGCGACGCTGCAGCATAACCCATAGATAAAAATAGAGATAGTTGGATACTGATCAGATCCAACCGGGATCCATAACAACCCTGTTTCTGCCGTCACTTTTAGCCGCATAGAGAGCATGATCAGCGCAACGAAGTAACTGATCAATCTGCATTTGACCAAACTCGGTCGAGGCGACACCGATACTAATTGTGACAGTCGCTTTCCCCAAAAGACTCTTTTCCACAACAGAGCGCAGTTTTTCAGCTACAGATTCTGCCGCAGACACTCCTGTGTCAGGGAGTATACAAATAAACTCTTCACCGCCCCAGCGCGCCAGCATATCAGCGGCCCTGAGATAAGTATTAAGCTCGGCAACCAATCCCTGTAACACTTGGTCACCCTCTGAATGACCCCAGGTATCGTTAATATTTTTGAAGTGATCAACATCGATCATCAAAATCGATATCAGAGGATTTGTAGGTGATAATAGCTCATCAAGATACAGCTTTGCGGAACGCCTGTTGGCAATACCGGTCAGTTCATCATGCATTGCCATATGTTTTAGCTGCCGATTTTTCTCCTTCAACTCCCCACGCTTTTGCTGCAATTCTCTTTCTAGCTCACTTCTGTCTTTGATATCTCGTATAGCAGAAATACGCACTTCCTGATGGTCCCATAACGCCACACGTCCTGATATTTCTACAGGTATGGTTGTGCAATCATCACGTATAAGGGTAATTTTATAGACCTGTTGATAGTCATCTTTGATTCTTTGAGCCACCAGCCCACGGTCTTCCGGGATAATATAATCCATCATATTTCGGCCAATCATCTCTTCCCGCGTGGTATCCATAAGCATCAAACACTGGTCATTACAGTCAATGATTTCACCGGCACGGGAAATAGCTATTGCTTCAAAAGCAGCATCAGCAAGCCGACGAAAGCGTTCCTCACTCTCTTCATTGATCAGTTTCAAATGCTCCACTTCTCGTAAATCTTTAGCTATGCCCAAAAACCCGCATGGATAACCAGAATCATCATTTATCTCCGTAACCGACAGCAGCACAGGTATACGTTCACCGGTTTTGCTCACATAGGTCCATTGGTTCTCATCAGCCTGGCCCAATCTGGCTTTAGCAACAAAAGCCTCAAACCCTGCAACCGGCATACCTAACTCTAAGCTCAGCTTTTCCCCCATCGCTGACACTTCTGAAAGGTCATGAATGAGCTCAGGCGTCTCTTTATCCACAATCTCTTCGGCAGAATACCCTAAGAGCTCCAACGCATACTGGTTACAGTAATAGATAACACCATCAAGACGGGTAGCGATAACAGAGAAGCGGGCACTATCAAAAATAGCCCTGTATAGCACTTCAGGCGACTTAAACAAAAGCGTTTCCTTTAACTACAAAGAACGACTCTTTAAAGTGTAGAAGTGAACTTCCTGTTACGCCTAAAAAAGAAAAGCCAGCTATGGAAAGCTGGCTTTGAATAAATGAAAAATTCTTTTAACGGAAGACAAATTCTCCCTGCTCCACATCAACAGCAATCTCGGTTCCAGCTGCATACTTCCCTGCGAGAATTTCCTGAGCCAGCGGGTTTTCAATCCATTGTTGTATCGCTCGTTTCAATGGACGCGCACCATAGATTGGTTCAAAACCGACGTCGACTAGCTTGTCCATCGCAGTGCTTGTCAATGTTAGGCTCAACTCTCGTTCAGCTAAACGGCTTTGCAGGCGCTGTAGCTGAATTTTGGCAATACCGGCCACCTGACTTTTCTGCAGACTGTGGAAAACCACCACCTCATCGATACGGTTGATAACTTCAGGGCGGAAGTGCACACCTACCGCTTCCATTACCGCGTTATGCATTAACTGATAATCGTCATCATCACTGAAATTCTGGATCAAATCTGAACCCAGATTCGACGTCATCACAACAATCGTATTTCGGAAATCGACCGTACGCCCCTGACCATCAGTTAAACGGCCATCTTCGAGAACCTGGAGTAAAATATTGAATACATCCGGGTGAGCTTTCTCTACTTCATCAAGCAACAGTACAGAATACGGCTTTCTCCGTACAGCTTCGGTCAGATAACCACCCTCTTCATAACCCACATAGCCTGGAGGCGCGCCGATCAATCGAGCAACAGAGTGCTTCTCCATAAATTCAGACATATCGATCCGCACCATCGCCTCTTCTGTATCAAACAGAAAACTTGCCAATGCTTTACAAAGTTCTGTTTTACCCACCCCGGTAGGGCCTAAAAACAGAAACGAACCATTAGGCCGATTAGGATCAGCCAATCCCGCTCGCGAACGGCGAACAGCATTGGATACAGCCGTCACTGCCTCTTCCTGACCCACAACCCGATTATGCAGGGTAGATTCCATTCGCAGGAGTTTATCTCTCTCGCCCTCCAGCATTTTGCTTACCGGGATGCCCGTCCAGCGAGAAACAACTTCAGCGACCTCTTCCTCCGTTACTTTATTACGGAGCAGTTTCATCTCCTGCTGCCCCGACTCTTCTGCTTCAGCCGCCGCTGCGAGTTTCTTTTCCAACTCAGGAATTTTCCCGTACTGAAGTTCAGACATCTTCTGCAGGTCGCCCGCGCGAGTGAACTTTTCCAGCTCTATTCGCGCAAGATCCAGTTCTTCCTTAATCTGCTGCGACCCTTGCAGAGCAACTTTTTCTGCTTTCCAGACTTCATCCAGATCGGAAAACTCTTTCTCGATGCTTTGAATGGTACTTTCAAGTTCAGCAAGCCTCTGTTTTGCAGCCGCATCTTTTTCCTTTTTCAGCGCCTCTCTTTCCATTTTCAGTTGAATGAGACGGCGCTCCAGGCGGTCCATATCTTCTGGCTTGGAATCCATCTCCATACGTATCCGGGAGGCAGCTTCATCAATCAGGTCGATTGCCTTATCAGGCAGTTGTCGATCAGTGATGTAACGTTGAGACAACTTGGCAGCGGCTATAATCGCTGAGTCGGTGATATCAACACTGTGATGAATCTCATAACGCTCCTTCAGCCCACGCAGTATGGCGATGGTCGACTCTTCATCGGGTTCATCCACCTGAACCTTCTGGAAACGGCGCTCTAAGGCGGCATCCTTCTCCACATATTGGCGATACTCATCAAGCGTCGTGGCACCAACACAATGCAGCTCACCCCGCGCAAGCGCAGGCTTTAGCATGTTGCCTGCATCCATAGCCCCTTCGCCTTTACCTGCGCCAACCATGGTATGCAGCTCATCAATAAACAGTATGATCTGTCCTTCCTGTTTAGAGAGTTCATTGAGCACCGCTTTAAGGCGTTCTTCGAATTCACCGCGGAACTTCGCCCCCGCGATCAGAGCCCCCATGTCCAATGAAAGCACCAACTTATTCTTCAGGCCTTCAGGCACTTCACCGTTGACGATTCGCTGCGCTAGCCCTTCGACAATCGCCGTCTTACCAACCCCCGGCTCACCTATCAACACCGGATTGTTCTTGGTCCTGCGCTGAAGAACCTGAATGGTTCTGCGAATCTCATCATCTCGACCGATAACAGGGTCTAACTTCCCTGACTCTGCTCGTTCAGTCAGATCAATACAGTACTTATCTAAAGCCTGACGGTTCTCTTCAGCATTAGCATCCTGCACAGACTCACCTCCACGAACCCGATCAATAACTTGTTCCAAACGCTGTAAGGTAACGCCAGCATCTCTTAATAACTTACCCGCGGACGATTTATCTTCGACTAAGGCTATTAGCAGCAGTTCACTGGCGATAAACTGGTCACCTTTCTGCTGCGCGATCTTGTCAGTTTTGTTGAAAACACGGGCGCAGTCTTGCGAAAAGCGCAGTTCGCCATCGGGATTGCTGACCCTGGCCATGCCATTTAATTCTGCTTGGATTGCCTGTTTCAGACGGTTTAAATCAGCTCCTGCCTGTACAAGCAGTTGCGCACTGCTTCCTGACTGTTGATCCAGCAGTGCACTCAATAGATGAACAGGTTCAATGTAGTTATGATCTAAGCCCACAGCGAGCGATTGAGCATCCGCAAGGGCTTCCTGTAGTTTTGCAGTAAACTTATCTGGGCGCATATTACCTCCGCAAATTGCGTATTCTCCAACCGCTGGAAAGAGTCACTTGGGACGGTCAGCGGTGTCGCATTGATTACGATATAACTGAGGTATGGGGGTAACGGCAGCCTGATTCAAGGCATAACTGGACAAAAATTAGACAATACTGATATTCAAGAACCTAAGGCGGGTTATAGAAGAGCTAAAATATGCTCTCGGTTATCTTCAATATATTTACGCAGGTGTTGCTGGTTCGAATCAGATCGACAGAAGCAAACCAGAATTACATCCTTCTTTAAAAGATAACCACTAAAGTGAAAATGACCCACCTCCATATGCGCTTCATCATAGCCTTTGGCATTCTTCGCAACATTTTTGAAAATGTACAACAATGACTGCTTAGCAACGGCTAAATGCTTCTTCATCTCTACTGGGAAAGAGGATTGTTTAACCTCGCCTTGCTGAAGAAGGCATCCGTGTTGAACCAATCCTTTACCTTGCAACTCAGGCCAGATGCTCATTTTCTTGACTCCATTGCAGCAGATCGCTGGCTTGCTGTTTTAAAACAGGAAGAGACATCTCATGATCAGAGCATAAACACAGCGCCTGGTCCTGATCCGAAAACATTGATAACGTAGTTACCTCAGGCCCAGCAACCACAACATTACTTACTTTTCCCATGAAATCGGCTTTCTCAGAAATGGCTGAAGCAAGTTTGCTAATACTGGTCAGAATCGCTTTATTGTCAGGCTCATTGATATTAGAACAGAGCTCTTCCTGATCTGACCCAAGATGCATAGCCCCACTAATCCCGCGTTTGTTCATCGCAGCATCTAGTAGGCTTTCTTCGTATATAGGTTTATAGAAATCCAGAGTAAAGCCATTACTATCAAGAATTCGGTCACAAACCTTATCCCACTCCACGCTTTGTTCTACTGCGGATATCAGCTCTTCAACAATCCCTAAAACTGCTCGTGGGTCACGAGCATCGACAAACATAACCGAGGTAAAAAAGCCCAATTCTTTAGCAAATTTATAGTATTCATCGATAGATGGATTGGGCTCTACGTCCGCGTGAGTGACAGCAATGATAAGGCGACGTTTTTTAATGTAGTCACCAAATGCTTCTGCATAAAACCTGATATCTCTAAAGGGATCCTTGCGCGTATTATCGACCAGCATCACCATGCCAATCGCATCGTGGGCGAACTCTTTGGCTAGCATCTCCCACATAAACTGAAAACGTTCTTGCCCTGGAGTTCCGTAGAGATGGACTCGCGCATTATGGCTTAGATCAAGAACACCATAATCCATCGCGATGGTTGTATTTTTCTTACGTCGAACGGTAACGTCACTGGCACGTGCATCAGTATCCAGCGTATCAATATCGCTTAGTGAGCGTATTGCGGTGGATTTACCTGAACAAACTGAACCGGTAAAAAGGATCTTATAGTCCTTCATTAACGCCTTCCTTAGTTCGAAAATGGTTGTACGCTTAAATTTAGCAGCTTATGCCTTAACAGAACCTAAAACAGCTGGCTTATTTAAATTTCTAGACCAGTATTAATGGAATGCAACTCTGGAACTGTTATTTTCTAGCTTGTATTGATATCCCTCTAAGCCATTAGAGTTATCTCATATATTAAGAATGGCAGATATTCAGAAAAGGTCTAATTTCAGGTAGTTAGCGATTTTTTAACTCTACTTTGCAGGAACATACGATAAAACTCATGCATGTTATGGCGAACCTTCATAATATTCGCATCTTTTTTCGATAAACAAACAAGCACCAAACCCGGCTTTAATTTGAACCCACTCAATCTCATATCACCTATATGCAGATGAGCCTCATTGTGGCGGCTATGGTTTTTAACTGCGCTTTGAAAAACATATAAAAATGCCTGCTTTCCAACCGTTTCGTAGCTTTTATAATCTTTAGTAAAAGACGTAACGAGGATCTCTTTCCCCTTCAATAAACAGCTGCACTCTATTACCCCTGGCTTATCGACACGGCTCAGCAGTTCGTTCATTTACGACTCCACTGCAATAAATCAGATGCCTGCTGTTTTACCACGTTTAAGCTCAGTTGCCTGTCCGAACTAATCCCCAGGGCCTGCTCATCATCAACGAATACTGACAACGTTTCCTCATCAGGTCCACAAAGCATAAGATCATCAATTTTTCCCATAAACGCGGCTTTATTCTCCAGAGCGGCCACAAGGTTTACCATTGATTTAAGCACTTCCTGACTATCCTTATCCGGGACCTTAGAATCTATAATTTTTCGCTTGGCATCCAGATGAATAGCACCAGTCACCCCTCGGGTATGTAGCGCGGCTTCAATCATAGAAACTCTGTTCTCTGGTTGCTCTACTGCATCTGAAGAAGCATCTGGCATAGTGCTGTTTGGTTCAAGCTTAGTTTCCAAACTTTGCCAATCAATGTCGCTTTCGTAGTCACCTACCAGCTCTTTAACGACCTTTAAAACGGAAGTTGGGTCTCGAGCATCGATAAAGATTACTGAGGTAAATAACCCCATTCTCTTTAATTCCTGCATATAAAAGTCATGGTCAGGCTCTGGCTCTATATCAGAATGAGTAACGGCAATAATCAAACGCCTTCGGATAATAAAATCACGGAACTCTTCTACGTAGAAGCGGATATCTTTGAAGGGATCTTTACGGGTGTTATCAACGAGGAGAATAAGTGCTTCAGCATCATGAACAAGATCGCTCATCATGAGCTGCCACATGAACTTGAAGCGTTCCTGCCCGGGTGTTCCATAAAGATGGAGCTTTGCATTTTCGCTTAACTCCAAAACGCCATAGTCCATGGCGATTGTAGTTTTTTCTTTACGCCGAATGACTGAGTCACTTGCACTCGCGTCAGTATCTATAGTCTCTATACTACTTAACGACCTTACAGCAGTAGTCTTACCTGAGCTTACCGATCCTGTAAAAAGCACTTTGTAATCAGTCATTTCATCCCTCGAAGCCCTTTTCATGAAGGGCGTCAGACTCAAGCGTCAAATAGTATTTCGATTACTGTGATCACGCGATCTATGAAAAATCACGTTAAAAACTATAGTCCTCTAATTTTTTGCCGAAATAGCCAAACTTGCAAGTGCAGTATCTCCTAGTCCGGTTTCTTGATTTATCGACAAAGCGCTTCAGTAACCTACATTTACCTATGACTACATACTAATGGGAAAATTAAAGTACTGATCAGTATAAGGCTCATCTTGAAGAGTAAAATGCCACCACTCCTGGTGAAAGGGCACAAACCCATGCTGAGTCATCACTGTCTGAAGCAGCATGCGATTGGCCCTGGCCTGAGCTGGTATCACTTGCGAGTCAAACCAGGATTCCGGACCGAAGAAATCAAATTCAGTCCCCATATCCAGTTCAATACCCGAATCAATATCCACAATCGTCAGATCGACAGTACTACCACGGGTGTGGCTTGAATGACGAATCAAATAGCCTTTTTCAAAAAGATCGGGCCGGGATAGATCAGGAAAAAAGCGCTGCTGAGTAGAGACGGTTCCCTCTTCACCACACCAACGGATAAAGTGATCAACCGACTTTTGCGGGCGGTATGCATCAAAAATCTTTAAACCAAGGCCAAAGCTGTTCAATTCATGCTGGACACGCTGAAGAGCCTGTGCTGCTGGCTTTGTAATATAGCAAAGCTCTTCCTCATAGCCCTCAACGCGAGAGCCGATGAAGTTATCACCAGAATAATATTTAAGATCGATCAATATTGATGGTTCAATCTTTAAAAGATCGACAAAAAGCTCAGGACGTTTATCTATGTTTATCACTATACGTTCGCTACCTTAGCGTTAGCATCAATCCAGATGAGGCTGGCTAAACGCCCCGTCTGCCCATCACGCCGATAAGAGTAAAAGGTATCACTATCACCGAAGGTACATAAGTCACAGCTGCTGATCGATTTAACACCCGCTTTTTTAAGCCTGAGTTCAGCCAAGCGATAGATATTTGCAAGGTATTTCCCATCTTTGCCAAATACTGGTTCAAAAGCAGATGCAGCTTCAGCCTGATTCGCCTCAAACTGGGCCTTAACCTCAGCTCCAACCTCAAAAGCGTCTGGGCCTATTGCTGGTCCCATCCAGACATGTACCTCTTCGGGTTTGGCAAAGCACCGTAACGTATTTTCCAGAACGCCATCGACTAATCCACGCCACCCAGCATGAGCAACCGCCACATTCTCGCCCAGAGAATCAGTGAAGAATACGGGCAAACAATCTGCGGTCATCACAACGCAGGCAAGTCCTGACTCAGATGTCCAACAAGCATCCGCCTCAACAACATTGCCTGCTTTTGACGCTTCAATAACATCGGTACCGTGCACCTGAGAGAGCCATTGAGGTTCTACCTGCAAGCCCAGATCATCGATCAACAACTTACGGTTGCACTTAACTTTTTCTGAGTCATCCCCAACATGATCTCCAAGATTCAGTCCCGCAAATACACCATCACTAACTCCCCCAACACGCGTAGTCGTAACAGCTTTTATATGCTTAGGTGCAGGCCAATTTGCGGAAATATACTTCATCCCTTATTCCTCTGAACCATGTTCTTGAGCATCTTTCTCAAGCACGGCTAACAGGTTCTGTATATCTTCCGGAAGATCAACCTCCCAGGAAACAAGTTCACCGGAATGCGGGTGCCAGAGTTCAAGCTTTTTAGCGTGGAGTGCCTGGCGTTTAAAATCACGTAGGGCGTCCATCATTTCATCACTACAACCTTTCGGCAGTCGGAAACGACCGCCGTACATCTGATCACCCACCAGCGGATAGTTGATATGTGACATATGCACACGGATTTGATGGGTACGCCCGGTTTCCAGCTTCAGACGAATATGCGTGTGAGAGCGTAACTTTTTCAGTACGCGGTAGTGAGTCACCGCTTCTTTACCTACACCCACGACGGCCATCTTCTGGCGATTTTTAGAATGCCTGCCCATAGGTTCATCAACGACACCACCACCGGTCATCACGCCATTGACCACCGCTTCATATTCACGCCCCATCGAGCGCTCCTGAAGCTGTTCAACCAGCTCAGTTTGTGCAGCAATGGTTTTTGCCACGACCATCAACCCAGTGGTGTCCATGTCCAGACGATGAACAATCCCCGCTCGCGGCACCTGCGCAATGTCAGGGCAGTGATACAGCAAGGCATTTAGCAACGTTCCATCACGATGCCCAACCGCCGGATGCACAACCAATCCAGCCGGCTTATTGATCACTAAAATATGCTCATCTTCATAAACAATATCCAGGGGTATATTTTGCGGCTTATGATCTTCAATAACCTCCAGGTTGGCATCTATTGCGATTGCTTCTCCACCCAGCAGCTTTTCACGTGGCTTTTTAACTTCACCATTTACGGTAAGCGAGCCATCTTTAATCCAGCCCTGTAAACGGGACCTTGAGTAGTCCGGAAAGAGTTGAGCAACAGCCTGGTCCAGGCGTTTGCCTACCAAGTCATCAGTTACTTTTGCTTCAAGTTGAATATGGTCAGACATTGGATCCCGTCAGATCTTAAAAATGTTACACTAGGGTCTGTTAACAGGCCCCATCAGTTATGGTTAAATAGGCCGTCGAATTGCATTTAGCCTCTTTGTGTCCAGTATAACTGTTCGGACCGGAGACTACACTGGGATTAATAAAAGATGCGTATTACCAAAAGCCTGATTGTTGCTTTATTTTGTTTGATGACTGCGGCCTGTTCATGGTTCGAAGATCTTCAAGAGTACCCGGATGTACCTGAGCAACAGCTGTATCAGGAAGCAATGAAAGCGATGGAAGAGGTAAACTATGACCTCGCCATCGAAAAGCTGCAATTACTTGAAGCGCGTTATCCATTCGGACGCTTCTCTGAGCAAACGCAATTAGAATTGATTTACGCATATTTCAAAAACTACGAGCCAGAAGCTGCGCGTGCAGCGGCTGATCGTTTTATTCGACTACATCCAAACCACGACAATATTGATTACGCATACTATCTCAAAGGCCTGACTGCATTTGAGCAGGATATCTCCTGGATTACACAATACCTACCAATCGATGAAACTCAGCGAGATCCTGGTGCCGCACTGGATTCCTTTGAAAGTTTTTCTACATTGGTAAATCGCTATCCTGAGAGTCAATACGCTCCTGACTCTTATAAACGTATGGTGTATCTAAAGAACCGTCTAGCCGCATATGAAGTACACGTTGCTCGTTACTATATTCAGCGTGAAGCATTCGTGGCCGCGGCTAACCGTGGACGCTACGTTATCGAAAATATGCAGGAAACACCGGCGGTACCAGACGCATTGGCTGTGATGATTGAGGCTTACACACATCTTGGTCAGCAAGACCTCGCAGCAGATACTCAGTCAGTATTAAGTCAAAACTACCCTGAATACCAGTACACACCAGTGTACAAAGGCGAAAAAACCCTGTTCGACGCAGCAACGTTTGATCTGTTCAGCGACAATAAAGAGCCACCGGTCACGACACCTGTACGCATGAGTCAAGGTGCTCCTGAACCAGATCGCTCAATGTTCAGCAAACTCACCTTCGGTGTATTTGATGACGAAGATGAGAAATAAATAACAATAAAAAAAGGCACCTTGAAGGTGCCTTTTTAAATAGGCCTTGTGTAAAGCCCCTATAAGCAAAAGACTTATCGTATTGAGAGTAAACCTATGCAGGCAGAAGCAATTATCAAGGAGATGCAGGTAAAACCTGAGATTGATCCGGCTCAAGAGATCTCCCGACGTGTTTCTTTTATCAAAAAAACACTTACCTCTTCCGGACAAAAGAATTTAATTCTGGGTATTAGTGGCGGAGTGGATTCATCAACCTGTGGCCGCCTTGCTCAACTGGCGGTTGAAGCGTTAAACCAGGAACATAATACTAATTCTTACCAGTTCATCGCTATGCGCCTTCCTTTTGGCATTCAACAAGATGAAGACGATGCACAACTGGCATTGCAGTTTATCAAACCAAGTCAGAGTATCACGGTTAATGTTAAACCTGGGGTCGAAGGCATCCACGCTGAAGTACTCTCTGCGCTCGAGGATAGCGACTTAAATTCTGCCTCTGAAGGCGCTATCGACTTTGCAAAAGGCAATGTCAAAGCCCGTGCCAGAATGGTCGCTCAGTATGAAATTGCAGGAATCGTTGGCGGCCTTGTCATTGGCACTGATCATTCGGCAGAAAACATTACCGGTTTTTATACTAAATGGGGTGACGGTGCATGTGACCTTGCCCCTCTGTTTGGTCTAAGCAAACGCCAGGTTCGCATGTTGGCGAAAGAGCTTGGAGCGCCTGAATTGCTCGTAGAAAAAACGCCTACCGCAGATCTGGAGTGCCTTACGCCGCAAAAAGCCGATGAACAAGCCCTGGGATTAACCTATAACCAGATAGATGATTTCCTGGAAGGGCGACCTGTCTCAGCGGAAGTAGAGAACAGGATCATCGAGATCTACACCAAAACACAGCATAAACGCGCCCCTATCCTTACCATTTACGACTAATAAAAAAGGCCGCTTCCGCGGCCTTTTTTATCTATCCATTGCATAAGGTTCAGCTGGAATAATAGATTCCCGCTGCATCATCAGATCTACCAACAGACGAGTAGACGCAGGCGCCAATACCAAGCCATTACGATACTGCCCTGCATTAACATAGAGGTTATCAAATCCAGTAACCTTGCCAATATAGGGAATGCCTTCCGGAGAGCCCGGCCGTAAACCTGACCAATGATGCTCGACACGATAGTCCGCTAACTTAGGAATAATATCCAAGGCTGTTTGGTGAAGCGATTCTGCTGCCTCCTGAGTTGTCCTTTTTTCAAAACCGATACGTTCCAGCGTACTACCCACCAGCACTCTGCCATCATTACGTGGGATAACATAGCGGCCACCCTTCAGCACCACCCTATTGACCAATCCTGGCTCAGCCTTAAAAAGCATCATCTGCCCATGAACAGGCTCAACAGGCAACTTCCTGCCAACCAAACCAAGCAGCTCAGAACTCCACGCACCAGCAGCGATAATAACCTTATCCGCTTGCACGCATCCCTTTGAGGTTTCAATCCCAGAAACCACACCACCCTTAAAGTTAAAGGCGGTCACCTCATGATGCTCAAGTAACGTGACTTTAGGGTTGAGAAGTAAACTTTCCCTTAGCGAACGCCCCAACCTTGGGTTTCTTATACTAGATACCTCAGGCATCCACAGGCCTTCCGGCAGCCCTGGAACCAGATTGGGCTCTTTCTGATAGAGGAAACTACTATCAACTTTACGGAGTGGCCGATGGTACTTTTCAGCCCACGTTAGCGCATCGTCCTGATCTTCGACTGCCACCATCAGCATCCCTTTCTGCCGAAGCTCTGGGTCATAGCCAGTCTCTTCTATGAGTTCCTCGGCCAGATGCACGTAACTACTTTGCGACCAGGTTGCCAAACGGGTAACGGGCTCAGGATAACGCCATGGATATAAAGGTGAAACAATACCCCCTCCTGCCCATGAAGACTCTTGTGCGCAGGCTTTACGTTCAACCAGAGTGACATCAGCCCCAGATTGAGCCAGCTCTCGGGCAAGCATCATGCCTATTACGCCACCACCAATTACCAGTACATCAGACATATTAAATCCATTAACCATCGAATATATTTTCTCTTCAGCTCTATGATGCCATGATATTGGTTAATTTGAAGTGCGCCTTACCCGTCCGGTCATAGAGATAACCAACTTTTTGATATCATCACCCTGACTAATTTGAAATGTCCCGTTGGAAGCTCCGTATACAGAACCATCGCTTTCATAAACGAGCGTCTCACCCCTATTCCAAGTAACACTATTCTCGGGAGAGAATGAAATAACTTTGATTACATAATCTTTCGTAGATATTTGCCTATCCCCATTTTTATCCATAAAAATGAGCGCTCCGTTGTTCCATTGCTGGGTTCCGCTTTGACTCGCCCCGGTGCAGCCAAGGTTGCCATCCCAACGGCACAGAACCACCTTTTCACCGGATTTAACCGACTCCATTCTGGCAAGGGCAAGTAAGCTTTGAAGCTTATTTAAGTCAGCAAACAAATGTGAATCGGCCATATAGCGGCTCATGGCAGGTATCGCCAGAAACAGCAAAATACTGAGAAGCAAAACCCCTATCACAAGCTCCATCAATGTAAAGCCATAAAAAAAGCGTGCACAAGCACGCTTCCTCTCATTAAGAGTATAACGTTCCATGTTATTCCTCCGCCGCATTCCCTTGCGGCACGAATAGAATTATTTGTTAATCATCCCAACAGTCGGTACCACTCCCGGTAGCTCCTTTCACGCCAGCCTGAGTTAAGGTCAGATTGCCACAAGCATCGCCTTGCTGTGCTCCTGACGCTGTCGCAGTAATGGTAAAGGTTGTAGCTGTCGCATTGACTCCAAGTACATAATGAACATCAGCGCCGTCCTTAGGCGATTTAGCCAAGGGAAGCGAGGGAGAAGCATTACTTGCATCAGTATATCGCCCATTGACAGTAAACTGACGCTCCATCCACTGCCCCATTTCCAAGACAACACCTTCCGCCGTGGCACGATTCGAGTCCCTTACAAACTCCTGATACGAAGGATAAGCAACTGAGACCAAGATACCAACAACCGCTACAGCGATCAGTAGCTCGATTAAAGTAAATCCTGACGATTTTTTATGCATACTAAACCCTATTTAATCTGTATCCATGACTGACGGCCTAACTTATCCCCTGATGATTCGGCTGTCACTTCAATATTACCTGAAGAGCCTGAGGTATATTTCAACTCATCATCACCGGTTGAGATAACACCTGGCGTTTTAATAATGCCCACGGTCGATTTTTTACCTGAAACAGGGATCAGTTCATCATCACTATCAATATCACCATCCCCATCACTATCATAGCGGACATAATCGCCGGAATTGATCGAGCCATCATCATTCAAATCAAATGGAGATATGGTCAAACGAGAGCCCGTTTCAGCATCCAGCTCCATCAACCAACTTGTACCACCATAGGAACATGCTCCGGTATCTGGCACCAGTGTAGGGAAGATAACCCGGCCATTTCGTACTAGCGGATTTGCTACCACCCGCTCCCCCAGATAGGTACTGCTATCAAAATCTAATAACCATCCATCCTTAAGACCATAATCCACACCATAATCTGTAGTTAGGCGAGTGTCGTAATTTAGGCCCGTTTGTAGCGCAGTAAACTCCGCTAGAATATCCTGATTAACCAAAGTACTGCGGTTGGCAACCTGAGTGCCATCGTCTTGAATACCATAGAAGGTCTGAATCTGAGAGGTATCGGTATTATCCCCGGTCTCAAAGTACTTTCCTGTTCCGAACAACACCACTAGATCACCATTAGTGGCACGAATGACCTGCGGCTTCGATGTAATTGGTTGTGGGTCGGTGCAAGCATTATCTGTACACGCTTTAAACAATGGCGCAGGAGGGGCATTATTACCATTACCATCTTTATAGGCTACTTCCCACTTGCTTGTATTTGAATCGGAAATATCAAATTTCCACATATTACCTTTCAGGTCACCGGCATAAACTGTATCAGCAACTTTGTCGCCATCAGTATCTACAGCTATCGGGGTCGACAGACCATTGGTTGCCGATGCATTACCGGTCACATCAGTTTCCAGCTTAGCAATCACAGCACCGGTCTCAAGATTCAAAATATAGAGCACTGCTTCATGGTTAGCACTGTTGTATCCGTTGCCTACGATGACGCCCCAGTCACCGTTAGCCAGTTTGGCGATGGTGGGCTGCGCAAAGGTGTATCCCAAGTCGCTTAGGTCACTGCTGTCTAAATCCCAAAGCACATCACCCGCAGCAAAATTAAGTGGATCAGAGATATCTAATGCAAAAATCCCTTTACCGCCACCTGCTAAGGTACCAACAAGCGCTGTTCCCCATCGATCTCCTGAGCCGTCAAAGTCGATATAGGCATCACCAAATCTAGGTGAGCCATCTACAAAGTATTGATGCTGATATGATAAAGAGGCAAGGTTCGGAAGATCACTGATGAGCGATTTTGGCACATAAGCAAACACTTCTTCCCCTTCGCAATCCTGGGAGTTTGGATTACAACCTGCGGTTGAAACACCCGTTCCGCGAAGCGCATGCAGCATCCCGTCGTTACCACCCACATAAAGCATGTCCTGACGATTACCTTTTTGCCAAGTTTCAGTAGTGCCAATTAAATAATCATCATATGTTGCATTGCCACTGACAGTTTCCAGAACGTAATAGTTAAAGTTGTCATTACTGGTATAAATCGGATCTGAGTTGATTATGTCACCCAGAACCTTGCTTCTCGATCTGAAAGTAGCACCTTCATTTGACTGATCACCACGAATGTAATCCAGTTGATCAGAGGTTATCAATGCTTTTTGTGCGGTACTCAAATTAGTGTGTTCAAAGATAACACCAGCATTAGAACTATCGTTATAACTAAAGATATTACGGTTACTTTCACTTGGAATTAAATCCGCTGCATCCCAGGCCAAACTTTCGACAGCACCCGTAATCGCATTAATGTCATATGCCAGTAAGCTACCTGTCCATGTACCGCTGGAAAATCTGGCCTGATAAATTTTGGAGTTTGTATCCAGACGAGTAGAGTTAGTTGCAACTGCGGAAGCTGAAGAAGTTCTGGCCTCAATTTCATCAAAACTTGAGGAAAGCGCTGCAATCATTTTATCGGGGCGGGTTGCCAACACATAATTATCTGGCTCACCATCCCCATCACTATCCCACTCAGAAGTTAAATCAGGTTGATCATTCCCATTGGAATCCAAAAAACCACCATATTTACCTGCCAACCAGAGCATGTTCATCTGGCCTGTTAATGGGCTTGAGCTGTATTCCTGGGTGTCAATCATGAACGTCGCTACATTCTGCTCTCCATCCATTCCTGCATCGGTACGGATGTCCTGGGTATTGGCATAGTAAGCCAGGCCAGCGATATAGTATGAGTTTTCCTTAGGCGGATAAGGGCAGGTCCCAAGCACCTCACCCAAAGCAGGAATCGTTTTATTGGTAGATGACATGTTACAGTTGCCAGCGGTACAACCCACACACTGACTTGTACCATTCAAACCTTCTAAACTACCCACGGTATTCGTCAATGTCGTCACATTGATGTCAGTATCCGGATTTGATGGTTCCCCATAATCCTCAGATATATCTCGCCCATTAAACGTACTTGAGGTGAAATGGGTGCCTGGCAAACTTTTATCTAACCAAGGGTTCGCATCATTAATCCCGATAATAAAATTTTTCTGGCAAGAATACTGAATAGGATCATTCCAGCTAGTTAAAACCGGGAATCCCCCCTTCATAGTATTCGTCAAACCACTGGAATATTCTGGGGTAGGTCCTAAGTTCTTAAAGTACCGAAGTGATTCATAAAAAAGCTCCGCTGCAGGATCTAATCCCTTATAACCATATTCACTGAACCTGTTTATGTAATTAATCACACCCGAATAGTCGACTCCACCAGAGCCCGCTAGCCCATCAGGATCATTTACATAGGTACCATCCGCATTTACTTCAGCATTGGAATTAGTTTGTGTACCACCACTTCCATTAGGCATAGTCGGTCCAACATACTTCATGTTAGACCTAAGCACACCACCGTCACGAGTATTAGAGTTATCCTTTAAATAGCTTGTCACAGCAAAGCGCATATCATCCATTTTGCTTTGCACTAAGCCTTCTGGTTTATAGTAACTTCCACTGCTATAGGAAACGCAATTAGACTCTACGCCTTCGGTCTTATCGCACACTCTTACATGAACTTTATAGGATCCTAAAATCCCACTACTGCAGTCCGCAGTGGTACAAAACCTAACACTTTCGGTTGATGAATTTGGATTTCCGGACTCTCCCTTACCATAGTTTCTAATATAAAAATAACTTTGGCTGAATGGGGAAACTGTGCTTGGCGAAACATTCCAAGGGTTATAAATAACCTTACGAGGAAACCAACCGTCATTGTTTTGTCTCTTTGCCCTTTTGACCACAGTCACTGCATTACTGCCGGTATTATCAATAACTCGATTACCGCCTGTAAGGGTATACACGAACATGTCCATGGCCGTCATGGTAGCCCAGTTCATCATATTGCCACTGAACTTACCCGAGCATTCATGATCATTATTTGTAGCACCATCAGGTTCAAAATAACCACCGCCACTGTTGTACGTGTAGCACTTTTTAGGGTCGAAATAGCCCAGATAGGTCTCATCTTTAAAATAACAAGCGCCATATCCACTAGTGCGACCTGCACAAGTATTACCCCCAGCTAAAGTACCTGGCTGATCGTTATATGCAGCTCCACCCATCGGGGTTTCAATGGACATATTAAATAGAACATTCGGATCAGCACCCACTACAAGGTATAAAGGGTCTTGTGCGATTGTCGTTGCATGAGACTGCAATGGTATAAACGTATAGATTACTGTAATGAAAGTAAGGAGGACTTTTTTAAACATGTCGATCTCCTGCGACTATCGCTTATAGACGCTTTGAACAATAACTTCTGATGAACTGGTTAGACCTACAGCTCTTCCGGTCACACGATAAAAGCGCTTTGTATCAGCAGGGGTGCCCACTTCCAAGCTATCACTTGAAGCTGCGGCGGCAAGGTCTTCCACAATATATGCTGAACTACCCGCCAATTCGCCAAAGCCTGCACCTGAATAACTGCGAACATCAGATGGGTTTGCCCAAGAAACTGTCTCCCAACGCTTTGTCCCATCAGTAGGCAGCGCATAGAGGCCGTTATTCCCATCGAACGCCGGTAACACCACAATGGATTCTAAATAATCCTCGCCGTCTCTAAGTGCTGCTTCAGCAGACTGAAAAGCCATATTTCGATCACGCATGTTACCAGCCATTTTTTCTTCCAGGCTGGTCACATCCATACCTGCCAAACCAATAATCGATAAAATAAGCAGAAAAATCATGCTAATAATCAGTGTCGCGCCACGCTCTTTATAAGGTTTCGCTCCAGTCATAGTCTATTCCTCAGCGCAATTGTAGAAGTAAACACCTTCCTTAGACGCCCATCTGAAAATGAGACCGATCCACCATTAAAGGTGAGCGTTTGCCCACCCTGCACAATGCCTGCTTCGATACTTCTTACCAATAAGCTCACCCTGATGCTGACAATATCATCATCATCTGAAACTTCATCAAATGGTACATAGTAATCTGCTGCCCCATCCCCACTGGTATCCTCACCATAAAGAATCTGCATATTTTCTATACCTTCGACCAGTTCATTGACGGTCGTCCCTGAAACCCCTGAATTATTCTGCACAGTCTGTCTGTATAAAGCGGGTTCACCAAAGGAGTTGTTGGCAATAAAGTAACGATAAAAGACCATTCTTAAAACAGTACCGTTATTAAACTGGTAACTAGTACCTGTAGGGCAGTTTACCGGTGCTCCAAGGAAGCTGGTGCAATTCCCGATATCTGTTGAATTGCCGGTATTATGGTTAATGGTGGCAACAGTATTATTGTTATTGGTGTTGGTTTGCTGGAAAATGGCGGTTGTAGAGCAATCCGTCACTACTAGTAAGTCGCCCTTTTTGAATTCGTGTGTATCCTCACACTGGAATTGTGCAGAATTGGGGTTATGTTTACCTGGGATCAAGTCACACCCACCGCTTGAGTCTGCATACCTTACTTCAACAACATCAGTTCCATTAGTTGCCGCTCTACTATCAAAGCTAACAGAAGAAATATTATCCATCCCGCCGACACTGGCTGAAAAATCCAGATAACTTGGTAATGCACCACTGGCATTTCGTAAGGTATTCGCAACGGTACTTTGGCTTGAGCAGCCATTAAAGCCAGCCTGCCTTAAATCCCTAGACAGAAAAGACATAGCAAAGCGACCGTTTTCCTGAAGTTTAGAAAGGCCATTCTGCATCGAATATGTCACTTTACTGCCGACAAAAACTTGCAATACGCCGGCAATAAGTAAAAGACCAATAACCAAAGCGACCATCAATTCGACCATAGAGAAGCCGGACTCTTTTCTATTTACAAGCCTCATAATTCCACACTCACCGTTAACTGAGTTGTCGCACCAGATGCACTTTTGTCATCATTCCACCAAACATATACGACCGTTGGATTATTAGAGTTATCCGCTTCACAATCAGGGGCTTCAACAGCATCTCCGGTTAAATCACTGCGACAAACTCGCCCCCCCCCTTCTGGTAATTCAGCAGCGATAGCCGCTTGCCACTCGGCTATATCATGGGATGCCATCTGTGCAGCAGTACATCCTGAAGCTGAACCAGAGTAATTGATACAGTTGGATTCGGTTGCACCGCTAACAACATAATATGCCCCTGCATCTGCTTGAGTCTGATTTGCTCTCATCCTATCAGCAATATCATAGGCAAACAGGGTAGCCTGACTTCTAAAATATGCACTTTGGTTCTGCTGCAGCGATGTCATCTGTAGCGCAGCCAAACCTAACAGACCTATAGAGATCACGACCAGCGCGATCATAACCTCAATTAAATTAAATCCTAATTGTCTGCGCATGTTGCTGAGCTCGCTGTCCAATTCGCACACATCCTGATTCTACCTGTTGGCCGGACAGACAAGCCCGCGCCAGCATTCGAATCACCACTATCACTAATCGAAAAAGTTTCATCGGTAGTTGATGAAGTATCTAAGAGCCCCAGGCTACTAAAAATTACCACATCTCCCCTTGTGTACTGCACAGTAACCGAATCATCAATATCTCCATACACCCTGATTAGCCCATTGGTATCAATTGCCAAATTCTCATCTTCATCTAAATAAACTAGCCATCCATCTGACCAGTCCTGAGTACCGGACTGACTCGTCGCAGCACAGGTATTAGCTCCAGAACTTTTACGACAGATAACCACACGCTCACCACGCTTAATCGACTCTGAGCGAGCGAGAGAAATACTAGAGACCAGTTTATCTTTAGCAGCACTTATACGAGAGTCAGCTATAAAACTGCCAAAATTTGGCACAGCCACAAGGAGTAGAATCGCCAACACCGCGAGTGTTATAAGCAACTCAATGAGCGTAAAACCTTTTTCCCTTACCGACATTACCGACTTCCAGTAAATAAAAATTTTCTTATATTCTAAGATTAGTCGTTTAAGGGAACATACGCCATAGATTGGGGGGTCTTGATTAAGCGTAGACTATAAACCACAAAATACAAAAAACCCGAATTAATAATCCGGGTTGTCTGTTAACTTGGCCTTAAGCGTCTACCACTTTGAGGATCTCCACCTCAAAATCCAGCTTTTTCCCTGCTAACGGATGATTAAAATCAACGCTAACCATCTTATCATCAAATTCTGCGATTACCCCGGGCAACTCACCATTACCAGGATCTGAGAATGAGATAACTAAACCTTGCTCTAACTCCATACCATCAAATTGTGAGCGTGGTAGGTTCTGAATATTACTAGGATTCGGCATACCGAAGCCATTTTCAGGTAGAATTTTAAGGGTCTGCTTTGCGCCCTCTTCCAAGCCAAACAGCGCCTGCTCAAACCCTTCCAAAAGATTACCGTCACCTACTGTAAAAGTTGCAGGCTCTGCGGAAAAGTTTGAATCGATAATCTGACCATCTTCCAGCTTGATCGCGAAATGAAGTGTTACCGATTTACCAGGGCCTATCAACTTACTCATTTTCTATTTTCTCTTCTGTTATGACGTCTGAAGCTTTGCGTTTCCCTTCAAGAAACAGCATATCCAGTATTAACACGACCGCACCGATCGTGATCGCAGTGTCGGCAATATTAAATGCCGGAAAGAAATAGTTCTCATAATGGACGGAGATAAAATCGACAACATAACCATGCACTGCGCGGTCATAAAGATTGCCTATAGCACCACCCAGAATCGATGCCAACGCAATACCCAGCCACCAGAGTTTTCGTGGGGAGCGCGCCAACCAGATAATCAGCGCAACACTCACAGCCACAGCGATCCCGACAAAGAACCAACGCTGCCAACCGCCTGCTTCAGACAGAAAGCTGAAAGCCGCGCCGGTGTTGTGCAACAGAGTTAAATCAAAAAAGGGCAGAACTGGGTTAGGCTCGGCGTAACTCAGATAAGTCGATGCCAGATATTTTGTACCCAGATCCAGAACCACGATAACAGCAGCCAACCACAGCCAGATTAGGCAATTGGTTGGCTTTTGTTCTTTTTTCAACTGTTCGTCAGTCATTATGCGAAGTTACGGCTTTCGCCTTCACCCTCTACGTTTTCTACACAACGGCCACAAAGTTCTGGATTGTCAGAACTTTGACCTACATCTTCACTGAAATGCCAGCAACGCGGACATTTCTCAGCAGCGCTCTTAGCCACTTTAACCTGCAAGCCTTCCAGATCAGTCGTCTGAGCACCTTCAGCATCAGTAATCGGCGCCACAGCAGCTTTCGAAGTAATCAGCACAAAGCGTAACTCATCACCGAGCTTATTCAACAGTGCCTGCAAGTTATCATCACAGTACAAGGTTACTTCAGCTTCAAGGCTGCCACCTACATTGCCGGCATTACGTTGCTCTTCCAACTGTTTGTTCACAGCGGTTTTCACAGACATAACCTGTTCCCAGAATTGAGTATCCAGCTCGCTGCTTTCCGGTAGCTTAACCAATCCTTCGTACCAGGTATCCAGATGCACTGAAACAGAGCGATCACCTGCCAGTGTTTTCCAGATCTCATCTGCTGTAAAACTACAGATCGGTGCTATCCAGCGAACCAGACCTTCAACGATATGATAAAGCGCAGTCTGAGCTGAACGACGTGCCTGTGAATCGGTTGCAGCGGTGTACTGACGATCCTTAATGATATCCAGGTAGAAACCGCCCATATCCTGTGAACAGAAATGGGAGACTTTCTGGAATACCTGAAGGAACTCGTACTGGTTATAGTGCTCAACCAGTTCTTCTTGCAGGCGAGCAGCACGATCTACAGCCCAAGCATCCAGAGCAACCATCTCTTCTGGCTTAACCATATGTTGAGCCGGATCGAATCCACTCAGGTTTGCCAGGAAGAAACGCGCTGTATTACGGATACGACGGTAAGCATCAGCAGCACGTTTCAGGATATCGTCAGAACAGGTCATCTCGCCGCTGTAATCGGTAGACGCAACCCAAAGGCGCAGAATATCTGCACCGTACTTATTCATTACTTCCTGCGGCGCAACTACGTTACCCACAGACTTAGACATCTTACGACCCTGGCCATCTACGGTGAAGCCGTGTGTCAGCACCTGCTTGTAAGGCGCGCAACCTTTGATTGCGATACCTGTTTTCAGAGAAGACTGGAACCAACCACGATGCTGGTCAGAACCTTCCAGATACATATCGGCCGGGAATTCCAGGTTGTCACGCTGATCAATTACTGAGTAGTGAGTCACACCAGAATCGAACCAAACGTCCAGCGTATCGGTCACTTTCTCGTACTGATCCGCTTCATCACCCAACAGCTCCTTAGCATCCAGATCAAACCACGCATCCATGCCTACCTTTTCAACTTCCAAAGCGACCTTCTCGATCAGCTCAGGCGTATTCGGGTGTAATTGCTGAGTTTCTTTATGGATAAACAGGGCAATCGGCACACCCCAGGTACGCTGACGGGAAACACACCAGTCTGGGCTCTGCTCAACCATCGCTTCGATACGGTTCTGGCCCCAACCTGGGAACCATTCCACACCTTTGATCGCTTCCAGAGCACCTTTTTTCAGACCTTTCTCTTCCATGCTCACGAACCACTGAGGCGTCGCACGGTAGATCAGCGGTGTTTTAGTACGCCAGCAATGCGGGTAGCTATGCTGGAATTTATGCTCCAGCACCAGCTTGTTATTCTCGGTCAGCAGTGCGACAACTTTATCGTCCACCTTGTAAACATGCTCGCCGGCAAATACGCCAGCACCTTCACCTAGCACACCGGAAGCATTCACCAGGTTCATTGTGCCGATACCGTATTTACGGCCGACCTCAAAGTCTTCTACACCATGGTCAGGTGCGGTGTGGACAGCACCGGTACCTGCATCCAGAGTAACATGATCGCCTAGGATCACAGGAACTGTGCGCTCATAGAACGGGTGTTGAAGCGCAACATTCTCAAGCGCCTGACCCTGGCAACGACCCACGATGCTGTACTCTTCAACGCCATAACGCTTCATCGCATCTTCAACCAGCCCTTCAGCCAAAAGGATACGTTCAGCACCCAAACCAAGGTCCAACTGCACAAGCACGTAGTCCAGCTCACCACCCAGAGACACTGCCTGGTTAGATGGCAACGTCCAAGGTGTTGTTGTCCAGATGATGACCGAAGCCTCACCTTCGCCGCTGACACCTTCGAATTTAGACAGGAAACTTTCCTGATCAACAGGGGTAAAACGGACATCGATCGCGGTAGAGGTTTTATCCTGATACTCAACTTCCGCTTCTGCCAAAGCTGAGCCACCCACAACACTCCAGTAAACCGGCTTAAAACCTTTTACCAGATGCCCATTTTCAGCAATCTTACCCAGCGCACGAATGATGTTCGCTTCGGTATCAAAGTTCATCGTCAGATAGGGATTATCCCAGTCGCCAAACACGCCTAGGCGGATAAAGTCTTTCTTCTGACCTTCAACCTGACGGGCAGCATAGTCGCGGCACTTCTGACGGAAGTCCTTATGGGAAAGCTTCACACCGGCTTTGCCGTGTTTTGTTTCTACCTTATGCTCGATAGGTAGACCATGGCAGTCCCAGCCCGGTACGTAGGGTGCATCAAAACCACTCATGGTTTTGGACTTGATAATTATATCTTTCAGAATCTTATTAACCGCGTGACCAATGTGAATATCACCATTGGCATATGGAGGGCCATCGTGCAGCGTAAACTTATTACGGCCAGCACTCACTTCACGAATTTTCTGGTACAGATCCATTTTCTGCCAATCTTTCAGCATCTGAGGCTCACGTTGAGCCAGATTGCCTCGCATTGGGAAAGCTGTTTCCGGAAGGTTCAGTGTTGCTTTGTAATCGGTCATGGTTTTTAAGTTCCGAATTAACGACTGGTACGGGAGAAATAGTCCCGCACTTCTTCAATATCTTTAAAAATCTGCTCTTTAAGCTGATCTATGCCGTCAAACTTTCGTTCCTCACGGATAAATTGCTTAAACTCGACAGTCAGTAACTGCCCATAAATATCTTTATCAAAATCAAACAGATGTGTTTCCAAAACAGGCTGCTGACCACATACCGTCGGTCTTAACCCAACATTACACACACCTTGAGCTTTCAACGTCTGCCCGGTTACTTCCACCGCATAAACACCACGCAGCGGACAAGGGAAACGGTGCATTCTCACATTTGCAGTAGGTACGCCCAACTGACGACCGAGTTTCTGGCCATGCATCACGCGTCCAGACACGGTATACGGACGACCAAGTAACGCTGCTGCAGTCGCAAGGTCATTTGCTTCAAGCACATGACGAAGTCGCGTACTACTGACCCGTTCTTCTTCACTCAGAAAGGTCTCAGTGTTCACCACCGTAAAGCCGTGACGCTCACCCGCCTGGCTTAACATCTCGTAATCACCCGAGCGGTCACAGCCAAAGCGAAAGTCATCACCCACCACGAAGTGTTCTACAGCAAGCCCTCGCAGCAGCAATTCTTCGACAAACTGCTCAGCAGTCATTGAACGTAAACGTTCATTGAAAGTCAGGCAGAGGTGCCGATCCATACCTTCCGCTTGCAGCAAACGGTACTTTTCACTAAAACGGGTCAATCGAGGCGGCGCCTTATCACCGGCAAAAAACTCGCGCGGCTGAGGCTCAAACGTGATCACAACCGAAGGCAACCCCAGCTCTTGAGCCTTAGCTTTAACCTGTGCCAGTACCTGACGATGGCCTAAATGCACGCCATCAAAATTACCGATGGTTGCCACGCAACCCCGGTGCTTTTCGCGCAGGTTATGTAATCCGCGAATCAGTTCCATCAGGTACTCTTGTTACTGCCAGAAAATCGAACGCGGCATTATAGCTCAGATAATATCCAACCTGTAGCTTTGCCGCCCTTTAAACCGGGGAATCAGAAAAAAACTTAAGCGTGTTTCAAATGACGGGGTCTTATTCCAGCCAGCACAAGAACAGCCCCGTAAACAGATACCCCTGCTACGACCAATATAGCCATCTCTGTGATACGCTGCCAAACACTCATCTCTAACCACAGTTCTGCTTGCTCCATCAGGAAAACAATACACACTGCCATTGCTATATTAGCCACCAGCATTCTGAATATCTGCACCAACCAACCTTGCGCCCAAATCAGTACACCCGACTTACGCAATCCATAAAGCAGCAACCCCGCATTAAGGAAAGCCGACATTGCTGTCGCAGCCGCCAAACCCACATGGGCGAACGGACCGATCAACAACAAATTGAAAACCATGTTGGCAACAGCCGCCTGGATGCCGATTTTCACCGGTGTTTTTGTATCCTGACGGGAGAAATAACCGGTCGCCAGTACCTTAATCAACATGAAGGCAACCAAGCCACAAGCGTAAGCCCGCAGACTCATCGCCGCCATAGCCACATCACGGTCGGTCAACGCGCCATAGTGAAACAGGGTAATCAGCATCGGCTCAGCCAATACAAATAGCGCCACCGCTGCAGGGACACCAATCAACAGCACCATCTGCATCGCCCAATTGAGGGTAGAAGAGAAATGCTCAGACGATTTTTCCGCATGCTTTCGGGAAAGGCTCGGCAAAATCACTGTCGCTATTGCGATACCAAACACACCTAAGGGCAACTCAGCCAGGCGATCTGAGTAATAGAGCCAAGAAACACTCCCGGTTTGTAGAAAAGATGCCAGCACCGTATCCAATAACAGATTAATCTGGGTAACAGACACCCCAAACAACGCAGGGATCATCAACTTCATAATCCGCTGCACTCCCGGGTCACGCCAACCCCAGGTCGGTTTTGGTAACAAATGTAGTCGAGCCAGAAACGGCAGCTGAAAAATCAACTGCACAACCCCTGCAATCATTACACCCCAAGCCAGTGCAAGTACCGGAGGATCGAACAACGGACTTAAAAAGATAGCCGAACCAATCAACGAAACATTTAACAGCACTGGAGTAAAAGCAGGTACAGCAAAGCGCTCATAGCTATTCAGCACCGCCCCGGCAAAAGCCGTTAACGAGATCAAGAGCAGGTAAGGAAAGGTAATACGCAGCATCTCAGCCGCTAGCTCAAATTTGCCCTCATCCCCAAGATAGAAACCCGGCGCGAACATCGCAGTCAACATGGGCGCAGCTACCACAGCTAATACTGTGATCGCAATCAACACACTACCCAGGGTACCTGCCACATAGTTGACTAACTGCTGAACGGCCTGCAGATCCCGCTGCGTACGATATTCGGAAAGAACCGGCACAAAAGCCTGGGAGAAAGCCCCTTCAGCGAACAAACGGCGCAGGAAATTTGGGATTTTAAATGCAACAAAAAAAGCATCGGCACTACCACTGGCACCGAAGTAGTTTGCAACCACTACATCTCGCGTCAAGCCCAGAACCCTGGACAGCATCGTCATCACGCCTACCACGGCACTCGACCTCAGCAACCCAGCAGATTTTTTCTCTTCCTTTTGCGGCTCTGACACGGACAAATTCCATCAATTTATGAATTAGACTCAAGCGAAGGCGCATTTTACTGCTTAAAGAAGAAAATTTCTGCGGTTTTATTGACAGATAGCCAACAAATATGAATAATCTCGCCTCTTATTTTCGGCGACCAATTGTACGCCGATTGATTTACTAACTAATTTAAGGAGCCGGACTGTGGCAAATTCCGCAGGATCTCGTAAACGTGCTCGCCAGGCAGAGAAGCGTCGCCAGCATAACGCTAGCCTGCGTTCCATGGTACGTACCTACATCAAAAAAGTAATCTCAGCTGTAGAAGCTGGTGATCAGGCTGTTGCACAGGAAGCTTTCAAAGCTGCACAGCCTATTCTGGACAGCTCTGTATCTAAAGGCATCTTCCACAAGAACAAGATTGCCCGCACTAAGAGCCGCCTGAGCAAGCAGATTGCTGGTATGGCTGCTTAATCGCACCCTACCCATAAAAAAACCGGCTTATGCCGGTTTTTTTATGCCTGAAATAAGCCACACTGGGAAAAATTAAGCCAACACAAGATTATCTCTGTGCACTAACTCTTCTTCACCCATAAAGCCCAATACTGACTCGATATCCCGGCTAGCCTTACCCATGATCCGCTGAGCATCCTCGACGCCATAATTCACCAGACCACGCGCTACGATTCGGCCATACTCATCACTGATAATCACCATCTCACCACGAGAGAAATCACCACTGATGCTCCGCACACCCGCAGGAAGCAAACTTTTACCACGATCACGAAGCGCTTTAACCGCCCCCTCATCAAGCACCAATGTTCCTCGCGCCTGAAGGTGCCCGGCAATCCACTGCTTACGTGCAACCATCGGCTCTTTTTCAGGCACAAGCAAGGTGCCTAGTTGCTCCGACTCACGCAGCCTCAACAACACATCATCTTCACGACCACTGGCAATCACAGTCACCGCGCCGGAACGCGCCGCCAACTTAGCAGCACGCACTTTGGTCGCCATACCACCACGACCCAGCTTTCCGCCATCCCCCGCCATCGCTTCTAGCGCTTCATCTCCAGCTCTCGCCTCAGAGATTAATATCGCGCCAGGATCATACCTCGGATCCGCCGTAAACAAGCCCTTTTGGTCAGTCAGAAGGATCAACGCATCCGCCTGCACCAAATTAGCTACCAAGGCCCCAAGCGTATCGTTATCCCCGAAACGGATCTCTTTCGTTACAACCGTATCATTCTCATTAACAACAGGGACAACACCGAGTGCCAGCAACTCTTTTAACGTCGCCTGAGCATTCAGATAGCGCTTACGGTTAGAGTGATCTTCATGGGTAAGAAGTATTTGCGCCGTATGCGTTTCATGACGACGGAAGTTCGCCTCATAAGCCTGCACCAGACCCATTTGACCTACCGCAGCTGCAGCCTGCAATTTAGACACTTCATGGGGTCGAGAATCCCAACCAAGACGCGTCATCCCTTCCGCGACAGAACCAGAAGAGACCAAAACAACCTCAAGACCCGACGCCTTAAGTGCTGCGATCTGATCAACCCAGCGACTGATCGCCTCAAGATCAAGGCCCTGACCATCATTGGTTAACAGCGCACTGCCGATCTTAATCACCCAACGCTTACTGCGCTTAAGCTTTTCCCTTCCTATAGCCACTTACCTACCCCGGCCAACAGAGCAACAAAGAGTTACTCAACAGTTATTCTCTTACCCACTCAACTTCAACATCGTAGTCATCGTCGTCAAAGTCGTCATCATCCAGATCATCTTTCTCGCGACGAGCCCGCATCTCAGTACGCATCTGCTCGATGCGTTGACGCGCTTCAGCGTCAACCTGCTCACGAACCCCCTGCTCGCGCTCAAGAATCGAAGGATCTTCCTCTATCGCATCAAGGCGCTGATCAAGGAATGCCTGGATATCACGCATCATCTCTTCAGTACCCTGCTGACTTATCGCTGAAATCCGATAAACAGGACCATCCCAATCCAATGCGTCTAGCACAGCCTGGCAGCGCTCTTCACGCTCTTCTTCCGGAACCATATCCAGCTTGTTCAGCACCAACCAGCGCGGCTGATCAGCCAGAGTCGGGCTAAATTTTTCCAACTCATTAACGGCAACTGCTGCAGCTTCCTCTGGCGTCACTTCATCCCACGGAGCCATATCAACCAGATGCAACAGAATACGGTTACGCGCCAGATGCTTCAGGAAACGAATACCCAAGCCCGCACCTTCCGCAGCGCCTTCGATAATCCCAGGAATATCCGCAATAACAAAGCTGCGGTGTTTCTCGATACGCACAACGCCCAGATTTGGCACCAGTGTCGTGAACGGATAATTGGCCACCTTCGGCTTTGCCGCCGAAACAGCTCGAATCAGCGTCGACTTACCTGCATTTGGCAAACCCAGCAACCCCACATCCGCCAGTACTTTCAGCTCCAGCTTAACGTTACGGGTTTCACCCATAGAGCCTTTAGTTGTTTGACGCGGCGCTCGGTTAACACTGCTTTTAAAGCGCGTATTGCCTAAACCATGAAAACCGCCCTGGGCAATTTTCTCAGTCTGGCCAATCTCTGTGAGATCAACAAGAATCTCATCCGTATCAGTATCAATAACAGTCGTACCTACAGGCACCCTAAGAATGACATCCTCACCTTTAGCACCAGTACAGTTACGCCCCATACCTGACTGACCATTCTCCGCCTTGTAGTGACGGGTGAATCGGTAATCAATCAGCGTATTCAGATTTTCATCCGCCTGGAGAAACACCGAACCACCATCACCGCCGTCGCCACCATCCGGACCACCTTTGGGGATGTATTTTTCACGCCTGAAGCTCATACACCCATTACCGCCTTTACCGGCCTCAACCGTAATGACTGCTTCATCGACAAATTTCATTCTAACTCCCCAAAAGTTTGCACAGGAAATCTACTAAGGAACCTGCGGATAAGCCTAATACCCTGCAAAATATGAACACAAGAGGCATAGCAAAGTCGCATATAACTTATTCGCAGGCTCCCTAGTCCTGAGTATTTTACAAGACTCAGCGGTAGACACCCTAAAATTTTCACACTAAACCAGAAACAAAAAAGCTCCGCCTTGGCGGAGCTTTTCAGAAGCTTAAAAACTGCGCTTATGCATCAACTACAGAGATGTACTGACGCTTCTGCGGACCTTTAACTTCGAATTTAACAACGCCGTCTGCTTTAGCAAACAGAGTGTGGTCTTTACCACAACCTACGTTTGTACCTGCGTGGAACTTAGTGCCACGCTGACGAACCAGGATGTTACCAGCAATAACTGCCTGACCACCGTATCGCTTAACGCCCAATCGTTTCGATTCGGAATCGCGACCGTTCTTAGTAGAACCACCAGCCTTCTTATGAGCCATCTATTTAACTCCTAAACTAGGTTAATATTAGGCAGAGATGCCAGTAATTTTAACTTCAGTGAACCACTGACGGTGGCCCTGACGTTTCATGTGGTGCTTACGACGCTTGAACTTGATGATCTCAACTTTCTTAGCGCGGCCGTGCTGAACAACTTCAGCAGTCACTTTAGCACCATCAACAACAGGCTCGCCGATTTTGATGTCGTCGCCGTTGCCAACTAGCAGAACACGGTCAAACTCAACGTTTGCGCCCGCTTCAGCCTGCAGTTTTTCCAGTTTAAGGGTTTCACCTTCCTGGACACGGTACTGTTTACCACCGCTTACGATTACTGCGTACATTTTAATCTCCGTTATTTGCCCACCCAGCTACTAGAAAAAGGCCTACTTCTAATGGTTTCACCATATGGTAGGGAGCCATTATTGGATGGGTCAGGGCGCGCGATTATATAGCAATCCCTGATACAGCACAACTTTTAATCTATTTCGCCCTTATAGATTCTGTACATTTCTTGACAGCCAAGAGCCCGCCCCCTAGCATTCGCTATCACTTTTTTTTAAATTTGTAGAAGCAGCTACCAGAATTATGCAGCCACACCAACTCAACCCTGCAATTGAGCCGCAGTTTGAAGCCGTAAACGATTACATCATCAATCACCTTGGTTCCAACGTGCCTCTGGTTGAGAAGATTGGCCACTACATAGTTGAAAGTGGCGGCAAACGACTGCGCCCCCTTTTAGTACTGCTTGCAGCAAATGCCGCGGGCTATAAAGGCGACAAGCATGTCCCCCTCGCAGCCATTATCGAATTCATTCATACAGCCACGCTACTTCATGACGATGTTGTGGATAACTCTGATCTACGCCGAGGCAAAGATACCGCCAATGCTAAATGGGGTAATGCCCCCAGCGTACTGGTAGGAGACTTTCTGTACTCCCGCGCTTTTCAGATTATGGTTGAGATCGGCTCCATGCAGATCATGGAAGTGATTTCCAATGCCACTAACGTGATCGCCGAAGGCGAAGTACTGCAACTGCTGAACACCAAAAACCCAGACACGACTGAAGAAGCCTATATGCAGGTAATTCTGGGTAAAACAGCCATGTTATTTGAAGCGGCTACCGAAGCAGGTGCAATTCTGGCCGATGCCACAGCCGAAGAACGCGAAGGCCTCCGCTTATACGGGCTTCATCTGGGCACCGCTTTCCAGTTAATTGATGACGTAATGGATTACCTTTCTACCGCTGAAGAGATGGGTAAAAATGTCGGCGATGACCTGGCAGAAGGTAAAGCAACCCTGCCACTGATTCACGCCATGCGCGCAGGTAATGAGGAACAACGTTTACTGGTTCGTCAGGCGATTCGCAAGGGCGGGCTAGATGACCTTCAGCCTATTATGGACATCGTAAAAGAGACCGGCGCAATCGAATACACTCAACAGAAAGCACAGGAAGAGGCGGACAAAGCTATCGCAGCCCTCAGCGCACTGAGCGACAGCTCTTTCAAAGAGACCCTGGTACAACTGGCAAACATGGCAGTAAAACGTAAGAGCTAGCCCATAACGCCTTCATACCTCCCGCACAGCTATACTGTGCGGGAGTGCTCAGCACATCCTTAGCCTTTATCTACCAACAACCAGCACACCTCTGTACGATCACCTTCCATCGACTCCTGCAGCCGAGTCAGTTTAAATCGTCCACCATAAAGTGACTCTAATTCTTGCCCAGGGACACTAAAGGGAGGACCCGAATCCCCCTCAAATTCCAGTGTAATTAACAACATTTTGACTCCCTCAGGCAGAACCTTACACATTTTCTGCGCATATTGCTGGCGCATTTCAGGAGGCAGCGCAATTAAAGCAGCACGGTCATAAACGGCAGCCATCCCCTCGAGGTGATCGGGCCTAAGCGCAAAAAAGTCACCGGTCATCAACAGCAACTTATCCACCGAGCGAATCTCATAACCAAAAGCACTGACCCGCTCTGGCAAGAGATTATTTTCTTTGAAAAAAGCGTCACTGGCAGCATCACTTAATTCGTTACCCACCACCTGATAGCCCTGCTCCCTCAACCAGAGAAGGTCTTTACTTTTGCCACATAAAGGAACAAAAACACGAGACCCTTCTGCTAAATCCAGACTCTGCCAGTTAGAAAGTAGCAAAGAATTAATCTCGCTTTGATGAAATCCAATCCGCCCTTCGGACCAGCGCTGATGCCAAAAATCGTGTTCCATAAGCCCAAATAAACCTTAAGTCGTAAACTTTTTACCCAATAAATATGACTCAGATCGTGCTTAGCGACGCTCAAGTCTGTATAATTGCGCGATATTTTGACTTATAAAAACCCGGATATACAGAAGCTAATGACAAGACCTTCCTCTTTTAATCGCGATGAGCTGCTGTCTTGCGGCCACGGCGAAATGTTTGGACCAGGCAATGCACGCCTGCCAATTGGCAATATGTTGATGATGGACCGCATCCTGAAAATCACTGAAGACGGTGGTGAATTCGGTAAAGGCGAAATCGTTGCTGAGCTGGATATCAACCCTGATCTGTGGTTCTTTGCATGCCACTTTGAAGAAGATCCTGTGATGCCTGGCTGCCTGGGTTTGGATGCTATGTGGCAGCTGGTTGGCTTCTACCTGGGTTGGAAAGGCAACCCTGGTCGCGGTCGTGCACTGGGCTCTGGTGAAGTTAAATTCTTCGGCCAGGTACTGCCTAACGCCAAGAAAGTTACTTACAAGATCCAGCTGAAGCGTGTTATCGAACGTAAGCTGGTTATGGGCATCGCTGATGGCAGCATGTCCGTTGACGGTCGTGAGATCTACACCGCTAAAGACCTGCGCGTAGGCCTGTTCACATCGACTGACAATTTCTGATCCTGATTGGATTTGTAATTCTAAGGCTCTGATTTCAGAGCCTTTCTTCTATTTTCCGATGAGTTTTTTACGAATCAGGTGGCAAAATGCTACTGATTCACGGAAAATAAGCACCTCAAATTAGAAAAAGAGAGAGAAGCACATGCGTCGCGTTGTTGTTACTGGTATGGGGATCGTTTCTTGTCTGGGTACAGATAAAGAAGCTGTTCTGGAATCACTGCAGCAGGGTCGTTCTGGAATCAAATTCCAGGAAGATTACAAAGAGCGCGGTTTCCGTAGCCAGGTAGCCGGCAGCATCGATATCGATTTCTCTGAGAAGATCGATCGTAAACTGTTACGTTTCATGGGTGATGCAGCAGCATACACTTACATCGCAATGCAGGAAGCGATCGCTGACTCCGGCCTGGGCGAAGACCAGGTTTCCAATGAGCGCACTGGCCTGATCGTAGGCTCCGGTGGTGCATCTGCAGATAACATTGTTGAAACAGCAGACATCACTCGTGAAAAAGGCGTTAAGCGCGTTGGTCCTTACCGTGTAACCCGCACAATGGGTTCCACTGTATCTGCTTGCCTTGCAACACCTTTCAAGATTAAAGGCGTTAACTACTCCATTACTTCTGCTTGCGCGACCAGCGCACACTGTATTGGCAATGCAGCTGAACAGATTCAGCTAGGCAAACAGGACGTAGTTTTTGCCGGTGGTGGTGAAGAGCTACACTGGGTACAGACTGCAATGTTCGATGCAATGGGCGCGCTGTCCAGCAAGTACAACGAAACACCTGAGAAAGCGTCTCGCGCATACGATGCAAACCGTGATGGTTTCGTTATCTCTGGCGGTGCAGGCATTCTGGTTATCGAAGAGTACGAACACGCTAAAGCACGTGGCGCTAAGATCTACGCTGAGCTGGTTGGCTACGGCGCAACATCTGACGGTTACGACATGGTTGCTCCTTCAGGCGAAGGCGCTGCACGCTGCATGAAGCAAGCAATGGCGACTGTTGATGGCAAGATCGATTATATCAACGCGCACGGTACCTCTACACCAGCAGGTGATATGCAGGAACTGAAAGCGATGAAAGAAGCGTTTGGCGATGACATGCCTACCGTTACTTCTACTAAATCCCTGTCTGGCCACTCTCTGGGTGCTGCAGGCGTACAGGAAGCGGTTTACTCACTGCTAATGCAGGAAAACAACTTCATTGCTGCTTCTGCAAACATCGATGAACTGGATGCAGACGCTGAAGGTATGCCGATTGCTGTCGAGAAGCAGGACAATGTAGACCTGAAACGTGTTATGTCTAACAGCTTTGGCTTCGGCGGCACTAACTGCACACTGGTATTCGAAAAGCTGGATAGCTAATCAGCCCACCTTTTCGAGACATAAAAAAACCGCCTGATGGCGGTTTTTTTTATGTCTCATACTGAGCAAAGTCAGAAACGCTTCAAGCGATTTCCAATGACTTCATATGCTCCTCAAGCCATGCCACCATATCCGCATGAATCTCATCAACAGTTCGCCCTTCAACCGGTATAGGCTCACCCACATGCACCTGAACGGTACCCGGAAACTTCGCAAAGCTTTTGCCTGGCCAATAGACACCTGCATCATGAATCATAGGCACAACAGGTACCCCTGCACTTAGCGCAAGCATTGCACCACCTTTATTGAATTTCCCCATCTTACCCACTGGCACCCGGGTGCCCTGAGGAAAGATAATCACTGGAATATCATCTTCCAGTCTTTTCTTACCTTCTGTCAGCAACTGCTTCAATGCACCACGACGCTGGCTACGATCAATTGCAATAGGGTCCAACAACCCAAGCGCCCAGCCAAAAAACGGAATCTTCAGGAGTTCTTTCTTTAACACAGTCACCTGCGGACGCACTAGAGTCTGCAAGAATAAGGTTTCCCATTCACTCTGATGGTTTGCCACTACAACGTAAGCGCCCTCTTTGGGAAGGTTCTCACGGCCCTGAATGTTAACACCCACACCACAGCAAACTTTTAGCCAGAAAATATAGAAGTAGTTAATCTGGGTAACCATCGCAAAGCGCTGACGAAAATTCAGCATCGGTGAAGCGATCAGACAAAGAGATGCATAGACAATAGTCAGCGGATAAAAGCCCAGATAATACAAACCTGCACGTAAGTAGCTGAATAAACTCGCTTTTTTCGCCACGATTAACCCCCTGTTACCGGAGGGAAGAAAGCAACTTCATCAGCATCGGATACCATAGCTTCCTGATCAGACATCTCTTGATTGATAGCAACCATCACCTGACTATCATTAAAAACTGTCTTCCAGGTCTCACCATGCTGCTCAACTAGTCTATCCACTAAACCGCTTACAGAGATATCCGCATCTAGTTGAACCGTTTCTTCAGCCAGCCCCAGACGCTCTCGCAAACTGGCAAAGTAAACTACTTTAGCCATCTTAACTCTCCACCTTCCAATGTCCGCTTTTACCGCCTTTCTTTTCAAGCAGTTTAACCGAACGGATAACCATCCCTTTATCCACCGCTTTACACATATCGTAGATCGTCAGGCCAGCAACAGAAGCCGCAGTAAGCGCCTCCATCTCTACACCGGTCTGCCCCGAAAGCTTACAGGTAGCAGTAATCTCGACCACATTGCGCTCAACATTGGGAATCAGATCAACCGCTACCTTACTCAACATCAACGGATGACAGAGTGGAATCAGATCACTGGTTCGCTTCGCAGCCTGGATACCCGCTATACGGGCTACGGCCAGAACATCACCCTTTTTATGACCACCTTCGGTAATTAGTTTTAACGTTTCAGGCAGCATCTCAACTTCTGAATAGGCAACAGCCTCACGAAAAGTAACCTGCTTCTCAGAAACATCAACCATACTGGCATTGCCCTGATCATCCAGATGAGTAAGGCGACTCATGATGACTCCTCAATTTTCTTCTGATTATTCACAGGGTTAGCATACATCTGACGGAGTATATCTTTAGCCCCATTCGCCACTGATTCAAAGCGCGATTCCAGACCTTCACGCTGCTCAGCAGTTACCTCTGCACCCTGATCAGCCGCCAACAGATTGGACGGGTGCAGGTAATAGCTGGAAATAATCTGGCGATCAATCTCTTCTGCCAAAGCTTCCGGGGTATCAAAATCCTGCTCAATAGGGTCACCAAAGGCGATATGAACATGGCCTTTATTCCCCGTAATTCCCTTCACAATGCTTGAAATATCTTCAAACTGGGATTTCTCATAAGCACCCTCGGTTTCTTTAGCGTAAAGTTCATTCGCCTTCAGGTAATCGCAGGGGTCATATTCATAAGAGATAGAAACAGGCACGATGTTCAGACGCTTAGCCTGCTCAGCAAAGCTTCTGGATTTGCGGTGTGCCATATAAAGCATTTTCAGAATCGCCGGATCGGTCGTATCATTTCCATCTTTTGCACGCCCTTCTCGCTGTGCCAACCAGATCGAATTGCCACTCTGAATACTGTGATCTATATAGGAAGACAGCTGAGTCAGCGCTTTCATCATTTCACGCCCAGAGGCTGAACGGTTAACAATGAAGCTTTTGTTCAGACGCATAATATCCGAAACGTATGGCTTACGAAGCAGGTTATCGCCGATCGCAATACGCACGGTATCCATACCGTACTGATGACGCACCCAGTTTACAAAGGCCGGGTCCATAGCGATATCACGGTGGTTAGAAACAAAAAGGTACGCTTCTTCCGGATCTAACTGATCAATACCACTGCACGTCAGTTTTGTCGTCGTACGGGCGATCATCTTCTTCATATAGTTCGCCACCAGCATCTGGAAGTCATAGACACAGTCGACTTCACCGACTTTGGCAGCCAGCGCAATACGCACAAAAGGTTTCAGCAACCAACCAATACTTCCCGCCATTTTCGGAAACTGGTAACGGGTCACCGCAGTGATGAACTCATCGTTCTGTAGAATATCGTTCAGCGTATCAGCCACTTCATCATCATGATAAGGCCTGATCTCTTTATACGGGTCCTGCTGATCTGACATGCGTTTCTCGATCCAATCTTTTTAAACAATCCGCCATTTTAACGTTTTCAGTACAAACCTGCAGGGAAAATAAGCTAAAAATCGCGAAAATTAGTAATTCCGTAACAATTTTCAGCTAGTGCTAATTCAATAGATCAGCAAACGGAATAAATGCCACGAAGTCTCCAGGGGATACCATCGTCTCAGGGGGGATAACAGCAATACCATCCGCCCAACTGGCGGAGGCCAGAACACCAGAGCTTTGGTTGGAAAAAGGCACCAGCCGATTATCCTCGACCTTTACCCGAAGATACTCCTGACGTTGAATAGCCCGCTTTCGCGTAAAACCTGCCGGTATGTTGAGCTGTAATGGCGCAGCATAAGTAGCGCCCTGTAGCTGCTGAAGGCAAGGTTTAGCCAACAGACAAAAAGTGACCAATGTGGAGGTAGGGTTACCGGGCAAGCCAATAAAGGGGGTCCCCTGCACATGCCCATAGGCCACCGGCTTACCCGGTTTAATACGGATCTTCCACATATCGAGCTGCCCCAGCTCCTCTACGCAGCCTTTTACATGATCTTCTTCCCCGACAGATACACCGCCAGTGCTGATGATCGCATCGGCTGAAGCGGAGGCTTTGCGAAGTGCATCGAGCGTTGCCTCACGGGTATCCGCGACACAACCCAGATCAACCACTTCCATATCCAACGCCTGCAGCAACCCAGTGAGAATATAGCGATTGGAATTATAAATCTGACCAGGCCCCAGAGCTTCACCCGGCTCCATCAGCTCATCACCCGTAGATAAAATCGCCACTTTTAGCTTTCGATAAACCTCTACCTGCGCAAGCCCCACCGAAGCAAGCAAGCCCAGCTCGGCAGGCCTGAGTTTAACACCGGCGGAAAGCACCGCATCGCCGACATGTATATCCTGGCCTTTTCGACGTATATTCTCAGCATCAGAAGGGCACTGAGTAAAAACAGCAAACTCGCCATCAGCCTTAACGTTTTCCTGCATCACTACCGAATTCGCCCCAGCCGGAATCTCAGCTCCCGTAAAGATACGCGCACAAGTTCCTGGCTTAAGCGGCTGCGGCGGGGTGCCGGCTGGTATTCTCTGACTAACCGGTAGGCGCGTCTCGCCCTGAATATCAGCTAGATTGACCGCATACCCGTCCATGCTGCTGTTATCCGCAGGCGGAACAGAAACACTGGCAATAGGCGACTCAGCCAATACACGTCCGGCAGCTTCAGCTAATAAAACTTGCTCAGTAGCTACCTGACAGCTGGCACTGTCCAATAAGCGCTGAAGCGCCTCCTCAAAGGGAATAAGTCCGGACTGAGTATCACAACTGATCATTGATCAAGCCTGCTCTTGACGGTGTTTCAGGATCATAGAAACAAAGTTACAAGGCTTATGGCGATGATCGAGCTGCTCTGCAATCACATCATCCCAGCCTGTACGGCAGGCGCCAGTCGAACCGGGCAGGCAGAAAAGAACCGTACCATTCGCTAAACCACCCAACGCACGAGACTGAATCGTCGATGTACCAATCTGACCTGCCGACACCTGACGAAAATACTCACCAAACCCTTCAATCGTCTTATCGAACAGAGGCGCCATCGCTTCCGGTGTAGAATCACGACCGGCAAAACCTGTACCGCCTGTTGAGATCACAACATGAATCTCAGGATCCGCAATCCACTTCGAGGCAACCGCACGCATCTGATACACATCATCTATCACAATCTCGCGAGCGCCTAATTTATGACCCGCAGCTTCCAAACGATCAACCAATGCTTGCCCGGAAGTATCTGTTTCCAGAGTACGAGTATCGGAGACAGTCAAAACGGCAATATTTAATGGGATAAACTCAGCTCTAGCTGGTGTGTGGGACATGATAATTTCCTTAAAATCCTTTACGGGCTGAGTTGCACTCAACCCCCGGTCATATTCATAAAACGAATGATCTGCGGCTTATCATCAAGATCAAACTCATGCTTCTCTGGCTTCAGGTCCATTGCTTTGATGATAACGTCTCGCAACCGTTCCTGGTCATTAGGGTAACGGCGCAGTATTTCTCGGAGATCCACAGAATGCTCATTACCTAAGCAGAGCAACAGCCGACCTTCTACAGTAACCCTGACCCGGTTACATTCGGAACAGAAGTTGTGGCTATGCGGCGAGATAAATCCAACCCGACTCTCACTATCTGCCATCCGGTAATAACGTGACGGACCCGCGGTTCTCTCGGTGGTTGGCTGCAACGGGTAACGGGATTCAATCATCTCCCGTACCTCATCACTCGAACAGTACACCTCAGCCCGATCATGTTCATTTATATTGCCCAGAGGCATCTCTTCGATAAAACTGACATCAATCCCTTTATCGCGAGCGTAATTCACCAGATCCAGTACTTCATCGTCATTACGACCTTTCATGACAACCGCATTTAACTTTATGCGATCAAAGCCTGCCGCAATCGCCGCATCAATACCCGCGAGTACTTTGGGTAATTTGCCAATACGGGTCATCTCTTTAAAACGCTCTTCCTGGAGACTGTCGATACTGATATTTAAACGATTAACACCGGCATCTTTTAACGGCTGAGCCATATCAACAAGCTGAGAACCGTTCGTGGTAATCGCCAACTCGGCATCTAACTGGCCTACACCGCGGATTAGTTTAATCACTTCACGGCGAACCAGAGGCTCGCCCCCGGTCAAGCGTATTTTCTTAACCCCTAAGCTGACAAAGGCTGCAGCTACCTGCTCAATCTCTTCCAGAGAAAGTACCTGGGCATGCGGCAGAAACGTCATCTCTTCGCCCATGCAATAAACACAGCGAAAGTCACAACGATCAGTCACGGAAAGACGAATGTAATCTACAGTTCTTCCAAACCGGTCAACCAGGGCATTCGTTTCTTGGTTATTTTCTGACATGGGCTCTGAGCAAAAAGCGTTTAGTTCTTATAGTTGGACTGACAAAAATAGCATAAATTCAAGACAACAGCAGTTATACTCTGGACCGATAAAAATCTGAGGCCCTAGCGAATGTACCTAGCTATTAAGCACATCCATCTGACCTGCATTGTTCTCAGTCTGTCGCTATTTCTGCTTCGAGGATACTGGGCACTGTTTTCACCCAGCCACCTACAACGCAAGTGGGTGAAGGTCGTACCGCATTGTATCGATACCCTGCTACTAATCAGTGCGATAACGCTGGCCGCTCTGCTTCAGCAATATCCGTTTATCGATCACTGGCTAACCGCTAAGGTTGTCGCACTGCTCGCGTATATAGGGTTCGGCACGTTCGCAATTAAACGCGGTAAGACCCGCAGCAGCAAGGCACTGTTTTTGGTACTCGCCCTGCTCTGCTTTGGCTATATTGTCGTGGTAGCTATCAACCACAATCCGCTACCCTGGACATAATCAACATTACTTTTGTTGATTATAAATGATTCGCATAAGCCACTGGAGCTCCTGGCGCCAGGGCTTTTGCCTGATACCAAACACACTCAATAGTTTCTTACAGATAAGGATGGATGTATTCGGGCGCTGCGCCTCAGTTACATAGTCTTTGCTGGAGATGGGCACCATCTTCTCAACTTCGAAATTCTCATAGTTACCCGCAGCGATAAGAATTTCCTTACAAAAATCATAACGGTTGGTAATCTCCGCACCGCAGTAATGGTAAGTACCCCAGGCATCCGCCCCGTTATGGATCTGTTTCAACATAGCCAGAATCACGCGGGCAACATCTGCAGCAGAGGTAGGGCAACCTCGACGGTCACTGACGGCTTCCAATACTTTACTCTGCCGAGCCGCTTCAAGGGTACGCAAGACGAAGTTATTGCCTTGCTCACTGAACAACCAACTTACACGCAAAATAATATGCTTAGGGAGTAATTGGCGGAGACGCTCCTCTCCCTGCCATTTGGAATCCGCATAGACACCCAAAGGCGCAACTTCATCATCTTCCGTATAACCGCTGGCATAATGGCCATCAAAAACATAATCGGTGGATAGGTGAAACATAGGAATATTCAGATCACCGCAGGCAAGCGCCAGCTTCTCCACACCTTCCGTGTTAACTGCATAACAGGTTTCAGACTTATGCTCAGCCTCATCGATATGGTCAAAAGCAGCACAGTTGATCACATAATCCGGAAGATGCTGAGCAAGCAGTTCATTAATCTGCTCACTGTCCGTAATATCCAGCTTAGATTTATCCAGAGGGATAACGTTAAAGAAACTCTCATTCTCCCCCTGCAGCTGCAGGGCCGTACCAACTTGACCGTTAGCCCCTGTAATTAAGATTTTGACCGGCTTTAATAGTAGATCCAGATCCATTTTCAGACTCTCCAGTAACCACTCACAACTGAACGAGTCCAAATGCCTGATTGAAACTTAGGCATCGAGTGCTCCCCCACCAAACACAATGGCAAAAATATACCTTAATCTATAGATCAGGCCTAGGGAGCACCGCAACTAGTTAAAACCCGGCTTTTTATTTTCAACCCAGTTAACCGATATAACCCCCACCCCATAGATTATCTTTCTGACGACGGCCCTGATGGATCCGGCGGTCTCGTGAACCGGGCTTAAAGCGAATTTCACTTCTTCGATCGTCTCGCTGGCGCCGCTCAACCTTACGCCTTTCGCCAACTAATTTGCGCTGACATTGACACACAGACTGATCACAGGTAGCCAAAGGCAGATCTTTAATCTCAGAAGATCTGAGCGTCCGGTTAAGCAAGGGTTTCACTGCTCTGCAACAATCCCCATTGGCTTTTATCTCGTACCCTTTAAAGCGACGACCACGAGCCGATTTATCCACAGCCATTTTTTCACTGAACTCGCCCCCGATACCCGACAGTTTCCGGCGATGCTGAATCTGAATTTTCAACATCAACAGAACACAAACAACAATCAACGTTACCAATACATAGTGCGCCATTATCTTTCCCTCCCTTGTCTGAAGGTAAAGATAGCGCCTGACTATGGATAAAAATTGAGCAAATCATGGAGAAAATAAGGAGAACAGTCTGAAACAAATAAGCCCCGCATGAGCGAGGCTTATTTGGAGAATATCTAAGCAGGTTTAGACTTAGAACGGGATATCATCATCAAAGTCATCAAAACCTGGCGCTGGCTGAGGAGGTTGCTGAGGCGTAGGCGCAGGACGCTGCTGCATCTGCGGTGCTTGCTGAGGAGCCTGTTGAGGCGCAGCCTGTGGTGCCATCTGCGGTGCAGGTGCTGCCTGCTGCTGAGGCTGCTGTGCATATCCACCCTGCTGTTGCTGAGGAGCATAACCACCTTCGTTACCGCCACGGCTATCCAGTAGCTGCATCTCGCTTGCAACAATCTCAGTAGTGTAGCGATCCTGACCACTCTGGTCCTGCCACTTACGGGTACGCAACGCACCTTCTACATAAACTTTGCCGCCTTTGCGCATGTACTCGCCAGCAATTTCAGCCAGACGATTAAAGAAAACAACACGGTGCCATTCAGTACGTTCCTGCTGCTGGCCTGTCTGCTTATCTTTCCATGATTCAGACGTTGCGATGGTTACGTTAGTTACAGCATTGCCGTTTGGCATATAACGTACTTCCGGATCTCCGCCCAGATTACCAACTAAGATTACTTTGTTAACACCACGTGCCATTTTCTTCTCCAAAAATCTTTAATCACAACAGACTTTCAATCTGCGCGTGTAACCGCCAAGCTTAACATGACAGGCAGCGGAGTCCCATAGTTATCAACAGCCTAATTGTGTGGAATAAGATTCACTGAGATAGTTGTTCAGCGATCATCAAAAGTCTTTATAATGACGGGTTTTGTTGTTCAGCTTTGAGAGCCATTATGGATAAGATTCTGGTCCGCGGTGCCCGTACCCACAACCTGAAAGGCATTGACCTGGAAATCCCCAGGGACAAATTGATCGTTATTACCGGTCTTTCAGGTTCGGGGAAATCCTCCTTAGCCTTTGACACCTTATATGCTGAGGGCCAGCGCCGTTATGTAGAATCACTATCGACATACGCTCGTCAGTTCCTTTCGATGATGGAAAAGCCTGAGGTCGACCATATTGAAGGCCTCTCCCCCGCCATCTCAATCGAGCAGAAATCTACATCGCACAACCCCCGCTCAACAGTAGGTACCATTACGGAAATCTATGATTACCTGCGCCTGCTGTTCGCCAGAGCCGGCGAACCACGCTGCCCTGATCATGACCTGCCGCTCGACGCGCAAACGATCAGCCAGATGGTCGATCAAGTGCTGGAGTTGGAAGAAGGCTCTAAGATGATGTTGCTTGCGCCAGTAGTGCAGGGACGAAAAGGTGAGCACTTACATACCATAAGCAACCTTCGCGCTGAAGGCTTCATCCGCGCACGCATCGACGGCATCGTGGTTGATTTGGACAGCGCTCCAGAGCTGGATAAGAACAAAAAACATGATATTGAAGTGGTCATTGACCGTTTTAAAGTACGCCAGGATTTACAAACACGTCTGGCAGAATCGTTTGAAACAGCACTAAACCTTACAGATGGCATCGCTAAGGTTGCATACATGGACGGCGGCCAAACTGAATTGATCTTTTCGGCACGCTTTGCCTGCCCAGAATGCGGACACAGCATTCAAGAGCTGGAACCCCGTCTATTCTCATTTAACAATCCACATGGTGCATGCCCTAGCTGTGACGGTCTTGGGGTTAAGCAATACTTTGACCCTAGCAAAGTGGTCCATGATAACAAGCTAACCATTTCTGAAGGGGCAATTCGTGGCTGGGATCGCCGCAGTTTGTATTACTTCCAGCAACTTAAAGCAGTCGCGGAACAATACGGCTTCGATATAGATACCCCGTTCAAGGATTTAGACAAGAAGCACCAGAAAATTGTCCTCGAAGGTAGCGGCAGCGAAACCGTTACCTTTCGCTATCTGAATGATCGTGGCGATATTATCAATAAGGCCCACCCCTTCGAGGGCGTCCTAAATAATCTAGAACGTCGTTATCGGGAAACAGAATCTGATACTGTTCGTGAAGACCTGGCTAAATATCTGAACATGCAGCCTTGTCCGTCCTGTAACGGAAGCCGACTGCGCCGGGATGCCCGTCATGTATATATTGATCAACACACATTGCCTGATCTGGTCAAAAAGCCGATTGGCGAAAGCCTTGAGTACTTTGAACAATTACACCTGACCGGCAAACAAGGTGAAATTGCAGAAAAAATCCTCAAAGAGATTCGGGAACGCTTGAGCTTCCTGGTAAATGTTGGCCTGGAATATCTCTCACTCGATCGTAACGCTGACACCCTATCCGGTGGTGAAGCCCAGCGTATTCGTCTGGCCAGCCAAATAGGTGCGGGCCTGGTGGGTGTTATGTATATCCTGGATGAGCCATCAATAGGTTTACACCAGCGTGATAACGAACGCTTACTGAAAACACTCGTGCACTTACGTGATCTAGGTAATACGGTAATCGTTGTAGAGCATGACGAAGACGCTATTCGCCTTGCCGATTATGTCATTGATATTGGCCCTGGGGCGGGCGTCCATGGCGGCCAGGTGATAGCAGCAGGGAAACCTGATGAGGTGATGAGTAACCCGGAATCAGTGACTGGGCAATACCTGAGCGGCGCTAAAGAGATCGCGATTCCATTGCAACGTCATACTGCCGATCCAAAAAAACAACTCGAGCTTAAGGGCGCCACAGGCAACAACCTCAACGAAGTAGATCTTAAAATACCCGTGGGCTTATTTACCTGTATCACAGGCGTATCCGGATCAGGCAAATCCACTCTAATTAACAGCACCTTGTATCCGATTGCCGCAACCGAGCTAAACAATGCAACTACGCTGGATGCAGCCCCTTATAAAACCATCACGGGCATGAACAATTTCGATAAAGTCATCGATATTGATCAGAGCCCCATCGGACGTACACCCAGATCTAACCCAGCAACATATACCGGCATCTTTACCCCAGTGCGTGAACTGTTTGCAGGCACTCAAGAAGCACGCTCGCGTGGTTATAAGCCAGGCCGCTTCAGTTTTAATGTGAAAGGCGGACGCTGTGAAGCCTGTCAGGGCGATGGCGTTATCAAGGTAGAAATGCACTTTCTTCCAGATGTTTATGTCCCTTGCGATGTGTGTAAAGGTAAACGCTATAACCGCGAGACACTTGAGATCAAATATAAAGGTAAAAACATCCACGAGGTGTTGGACCTGACAATTGAAGATGCACGTGAATTTTTTGATGCTATCCCAGCCCTGGCCAGACGCTTACAAACACTGATGGACGTAGGCCTGTCTTACATTCGACTGGGGCAAGCAGCAACAACCCTCTCTGGTGGCGAAGCGCAACGCGTCAAGCTTGCTAAGGAACTCTCAAAGCGAGATACCGGAAAAACACTGTACATTCTGGATGAACCAACAACAGGTTTACATTTCTACGATATACAGCAGCTTCTTAATGTACTAAATAGACTACGAGACCACGGCAACACCATTGTAGTTATTGAGCATAATCTTGATGTGATTAAGACCGCTGACTGGATAGTCGACCTCGGACCGGAGGGCGGTGTTAAGGGTGGCTATATTATTGCTGAAGGTACCCCTGAAGAGGTTGCTCAGAACCCTGCCTCCCATACCGGGCGCTTCTTAAAGCAAATGCTAAAGTAATACGCTAGTCGCTAGACAGAATGAGATTAATGATGAGATATATGAAAAAAGCTTTAGTGGTTGGATTAATCGCCTGCTCTACAACGGCATGGTCGCATTCAGGTGCGACCGGCGTCGTAAAGGAGCGTATGGACCAATTCAAAGAATCTAAAGCATCCGTTAAAGCCCTGAAGAAAGCTTTAAAAGCACAGGACTTTGTGACCATTACAAAAGAAGCTGCATCGATCAACCTGTGGGCAAAACAACTTACCAAGCTATTTCCTGCAGGCTCTAACCCACATCCGTCAGAAGCATTAGATAATATTTGGCAGGAATTCGATCAATTTGAGCGTAAAGCACAGGAACAAATTGAAGCTTCAAACAAGCTGAATCAGGCAGGTATAGCGAAAGATATTTCAGCGGCAACAGCTGCGTTTAAAGCACTGACACAAACCTGTAAGTCCTGCCATAACGATTACAGAAAATAGAAATTAAAACTGATTAATCGAGACAATAAAAAACCCGGCACAAGGCCGGGTTTTTTGATGATCAAGAAATCTTAATCTTCAGCTTCGTCAGCTTCAACAGCTGGACGATCAACTAGCTCAACGTAAGCCATTGGTGCGTTGTCGCCTGGGCGGAAACCGCACTTCAGGATACGAACGTAACCACCAGGACGAGCGTTGTAACGCGGGCCCAGCTCGTTGAATAGTTTACCTACAGCAACTTTGTTGCCAGTACGTGCGAATGCCAAACGGCGGTTCGCAACAGTGTCGTTCTTAGCCAGTGTGATCAGTGGCTCTGCATAGCTACGCAGTTCTTTTGCTTTAGGCAGAGTTGTACGAATCAACTCGTGCTCAAACAAAGAAACTGCCATGTTTTTAAACATAGCTTTGCGGTGCGCACTGGTACGGCTTAATTTACGACCAGATTTACGATGACGCATGATAAATCCCTACCAAACCAGTCAGTTATAATCGCCGAATCAGGAAGCGACTTTGTCGTCGTTCTTCAAGCTAGCCGGTGGCCAGTTTTCAAGACGCATACCCAGGGACAGACCCTTAGATGCAAGTACGTCTTTGATTTCTGTCAACGACTTCTTACCCAAGTTCGGAGTCTTCAGCAGTTCAACCTCTGTACGCTGGATCAGATCACCAATGTAGTAGATCTGTTCTGCTTTCAGACAGTTGGCGGAACGTACAGTCAGCTCCAGATCATCTACAGGACGCAGAAGAATTGGATCAATTTCCGGCTCTTCTGGTTCATCCTTAGCCTGATCTGCACCATCTTCCAGGTCAACAAACACAATAAGCTGTTGCTGTAAGATAGTAGCGGCGCGGCGGATAGCTTCTTCTGGATCGATCGTACCGTTAGATTCGATATCGATAACCAGTTTATCCAGGTCAGTACGCTGTTCTACACGAGCGCTTTCTACTACGTAGGAAACGCGACGTACTGGGCTGAAAGTAGCATCCAGCTGCAGACGACCAATTGCACGAGTCTCTTCTTCATCAGATACACGCAGATCAGCTGGTACGTAGCCACGGCCACGACCAATTGTCAGCTGCATGTTAAGACTCGCACCTTCATTAAGGTGAGCAATAACGTGGTCCGGGTTAGCGATTTCAACATCCTGATTCAGTTGAATATCACCAGCAGTTACAGGACCTGCTTCAGATTTGCTCAGAGTCAGGACTGCTTCGTCGTTGTTGTGCAACAACACGGCAATCCCTTTCAGGTTCAGGAGGATCTCAATAACATCTTCCTGAACACCTTCAATTGTGCTGTACTCATGCAGTACGCCATCAATCTCAACTTCTGTTACGGCACAACCCGGCATAGAAGAAAGAAGAATGCGGCGTAATGCATTGCCCAGCGTATGGCCAAACCCACGCTCAAGCGGCTCAAGAGTCACTTTCGCGCGCGTTTTGCTGATTTCCTGTACGTCGATGTGACGTGGACTTAGAAACTCATTTACCGAACGCTGCATATTTCCACCAAATAAAGTTAAAAATTACTTAGAGTACAGCTCTACAATCAGCTGTTCATTGATATCAGCAGACAGATCAGAACGCTCTGGGGTAGCTTTGTAAGTACCTTCCATTTTACCAGCGTCTACCTCAACCCATTCTACTGCAGCACGCTGGCCAGCAAGCTCAAGTGCGTTTTTGATACGCAGCTGAGTTTTAGCCTTTTCACGTACAGCCACAACATCACCTGCTTTAACCTGGTATGAAGCAATGTTCACAACCTGGCCGTTCACAGTGATAGAACGGTGAGATACGATCTGACGAGCTTCGGCACGAGTAGAGCCGAATCCCATACGATATACAACGTTGTCCAAACGGCCTTCCAGCAGTTGCAGAAGGTTTTCACCTGTTGCACCACTGCGACGAGCCGCTTCTTTATAATAACTACGGAACTGTCGTTCCAGAACGCCGTACATACGACGAACTTTCTGTTTTTCACGTAGCTGCAGGCCGTAGTCGGATAAACGACCACGACGAGCGCCGTGAACACCAGGGACAGTCTCAGCTTTACACTTGCTGTCCAGTGCACGTACGCCACTCTTCAGGAAAAGGTCAGTACCTTCCCTACGAGACAGCTTGCACTTTGGTCCAAGATAACGAGCCATATTACCGTCTCCAGATTAAACGCGACGTTTCTTCGGTGGACGACAACCATTGTGAGGGATTGGCGTCACGTCAGTGATATTTGCAATTTTGTAGCCTACAGCATTCAGAGCACGAACCGCTGATTCGCGACCTGGTCCTGGGCCTTTTACAAATACGTCTAAGTTTTTCAGGCCATATTCTAATGCAGCCTGTCCAGCGCGCTCAGCCGCAACCTGAGCAGCGAAAGGGGTACTCTTACGAGAACCACGGAAGCCGGAGCCACCCGCAGTTGCCCAAGAAAGAGCGTTACCCTGACGATCGGTAATTGTAATGATCGTATTGTTAAAAGAAGCATGGATGTGCGCGAAGCCATCAGCTATTTGCTTCTTCACTTTTTTGCGTGTGCGATTACCTGGCTTTGCCATATTCGGAATTCCTATCGCTTACCACTTATTTACGGATCGGCTTACGCGGGCCTTTTCGAGTGCGCGCGTTAGTTTTACTACGCTGACCGCGAACCGGTAGGTTTCGGCGGTGGCGAATGCCGCGGAAACAACCAAGATCCATCAAACGTTTGATGCTCATGGAAATTTCACGACGCAGGTCGCCTTCAACAGTAAATTTAGCAACTTCTCCACGAACGATGTCCAATTGTTCATCAGACAAATCAGCAATCTTAGTGCTTGGTGCAATACCACAAGCTTCCAAGATGTCAGACGCTGTCGTGCGGCCAATACCGTAAATGTAAGTCAGAGAAATTACCGCATGCTTATTGTCAGGAATGTTGACGCCAGCTATACGGGCCATTCTATTACTCCGTTCATAAAAAGGTGTTTGGAACAAGTCCACGAACACCAGTAAAAATTTTGTTCTGTTCGCAGAAGGCGCGCAATAATACACATTGATTAAAATTAAATCAAGTGTTGCACGCCTTCAGCGCCCAAATCAGGGTAAATTAACCCTGACGCTGCTTGTGACGCGGCTCTACTTTACAGATCACACGTACTGAACCGTTACGACGAACGATTTTGCAGTTACGGCAGATCTTCTTAACAGATGCACGTACTTTCATGATCTACTCCATGTAGCCATTACGCATTAATTTGCGCGGCCACCTTTGAGATTAGACTTCTTCATCAGGGACTCATATTGATGAGACATCAAGTGAGACTGAACCTGGGCCATAAAGTCCATCACGACGACTACGACGATCAGGAGCGATGTGCCACCGAAATAAAACGGTACGTTAGCTGCAACCACCATAAATTGAGGCATCAGAGATACCGCAGTGATATACAGGGCACCGAACAGTGTCAGCCTACCCAGCACAGTATCGATATAACGTGCTGATTGCTCACCTGGGCGAATCCCCGGGATAAAAGCACCTGATTTCTTCAGGTTATCCGCTACGTCCTTAGGATTGAATACAATCGCTGTGTAGAAGTAGCAGAAGAAAATAATTGCGATCGAGAACAGTAGAATGTAAAGCGGCTGACCTGGGCCAAGCGCTAGTGCTACATTCTGTAGCCAATCCATACCTTCACTGTTGCCAAACCATTGGCCCATTGAAGCAGGGAATAGCAGGATACTGGATGCAAAAATCGGCGGAATCACACCAGCCATGTTGACCTTCAGAGGAAGGTGACTGGACTGAGCCGCAAAAACACGATTACCCTGCTGGCGTTTCGCGTAGTTAATGGTGATACGGCGTTGACCGCGCTCCATAAATACAACGAAACCAACAGTAGCAATCGCGAGTACAGCGATAGCTAGCAACGCAAGAATATTCAGGTCACCCTGACGCGCTGCTTCAAAGGCCTGGCCGATTGCGCTAGGCAAACCTGCCACAATACCAGCAAAGATCAGGATTGAGATACCGTTACCGATACCACGCTCAGTTACCTGCTCACCAAGCCACATCAGGAAGACAGCACCAGCTACCAGTGTTACAACCGCAACAAAGTAGAAGCTGATATCAGCACTGAATGCGATACCCTGGTTAGCCAAACCTACAGCCATGCCGAAGGATTGGATTGTAGCAAGTAGCACAGTTCCGTAACGGGTGTACTGGTTGATCTTACGACGACCAGCCTCACCTTCTTTCTTTAACTGAGCCAAGGTTGGGCTAACAACAGTCATCAGCTGCATGATAATCGATGCAGAGATGTACGGCATGATACCCAACGCCAGTATACTCATTCGCTCCAGTGCACCACCGGAGAACATATTAAAGAGACTCAGGATTGTGCCCTGATTCTGATCAAACATAGCAGCCAGACGATCTGGGTTAATACCAGGAACCGGGATATGTGCCCCGATACGGTAAACCACGATTGCCAACAGAACGAACAACAGACGAGATTTAAGTTCGCCTAGTCCGCTCTGTGCTCCAGCTGGTATTGGTCCTTTATTAGCCATTTACGCCTCGACTTTACCGCCAGCAGCTTCGATAGCAGCCTGTGCACCTTTGGTCACACGAAGACCTTTAACAGTGACAGCCTTGTTGATCTCACCAGACAAGATCACCTTCGCAGATTTAATTTCCTGCTTGATGATGTCTGCTGCTTTCAAAGCTTCCAGATCAATTACTTCAGCTTCGATCTTAGCAAGTTCGTTCAGACGGATCTCTGTAACGTAACGAGCAATACGAGAAGTAAAACCAAATTTTGGCAGACGACGCTGCAGTGGCATCTGACCACCTTCAAAACCTGGCTTAACTGAACCGCCGGAGCGGGATTTTTGACCCTTGTGACCACGGCCACAAGTTTTGCCCAGACCGGAACCGATACCACGACCAACACGTTTAGCCGCTTTACGAGAACCTTCTGCAGGACTCAGAGTGTTCAGACGCATGTTGTGAACTCCCTTATTAGTCTTCTACCTGAACCAGGTAGTTGACTTTGTTGATCATGCCACGTACAGAAGGAGTGTCTTCCACTTCTACTGTGTGTCCAATTCGACGTAGACCCAGGCCCTTAACACACAGTTTGTGGTTAGGACGAGTACCGATAGGGCTGCGTACTAGTGTTACTTTAACAGTCTTAGCCATTATCGATTACCCCAGGATATCTTCTACAGACTTGCCACGCTTAGCTGCAACATCTTCCGGAGATTTCATTGCCGCAAGACCTTTAACAGTCGCGC
>NZ_CH724125.1:1903006-1928225 GCF_000153345.1 Neptuniibacter caesariensis | reverse complement strand
GGTGTTTGGCACCTCGATGTCGGCTCATCACATCCTGGGGCTGAGCCGGTCCCAAGGGTATGGCTGTTCGCCATTTAAAGTGGTACGCGAGCTGGGTTTAGAACGTCGTGAGACAGTTCGGTCCCTATCTGCCGTGGGCGTTTGAGATTTGAGAAGAGTTGCTCCTAGTACGAGAGGACCGGAGTGAACGAACCTCTGGTGTACCGGTTGTGATGCCAATTGCATTGCCGGGTAGCTACGTTCGGACGGGATAACCGCTGAAAGCATCTAAGCGGGAAGCCTCCTTCAAGATGAGATCTCACTGGGAACTTGATTCCCCTAAAGGGCCGTTTAAGACTAAGACGTTGATAGGCTGGGTGTGGAAGCGTTGTGAGGCGTTGAGCTAACCAGTACTAATTGCCCGTGAGGCTTGACCATATAACGCCAAAGGTGTTTGGAAGATAATTTGTGGTTTAGTTAGTAAGAACGATAGAGAGTAACGAATTAGCGCAGTACGAAAAGCTACAGTCATAGAGCTCTAAATCAAAGATAAGAAGAATCAGATCCGAGTTGTAACAGTTTTGCTTGGCGACCATAGAGTTGTGGAACCACCTGATCCCATACCGAACTCAGACGTGAAACGCAGCATCGCCGATGGTAGTGTGGGGCTTCCCCATGTGAGAGTAGGTCATCGCCAAGCATTTAATTACGAGAAACCCCTATCGCTGACGCGGTAGGGGTTTTTTCGTTATTGAAGCGATGATTTATTGTTACTACAAAGGCTCCATGTGACAACCGGTGCACCGAAGGTGCCAGGTTGAAGCGCCGAAGGCGTCGCGAAGCGAGTGGAAGCGTAGCTTTCAACTTATTGTAGGTCATCGTTCATACCCCAATGGGCTAAAAGCCCCCAACCGGCGAGTGACTAGCCCCTAGCCCCTAGCCCCTAGTTGCTTGCTGCTAGCTACTCTTATCTGCCTTTATCCGCCTTTAGTTGCCTCATCGAATTTTAACTATCTGTTGAATATCTAATCATAAATACTTCTGGTCTAAACTTGCTGAGATAAATAGTTGCTGCCTATACTGAGCCTAACTGCATTTTTCGTTGTAGATAGTAGGCTCTCTGTCATGCTCGGATTGAAAAAGTTAGTTTATGCATCAGTTATAGGTTTTGCTGCGTTGTCAGCATCAGCTATTCAGGCTGATGAGTGTAATGTATTAACAGCAACCGGTAATTCTGAATATCCCCCTTACTTATGGCGGGCCAATGATGGGACTAAGGCATTGCTAGGTGCCAATCGTCTGATCTTTGATGAGCTTGCTCGGCGGATGAAGGTTGAAATACAGCTTCAGGATGTAGGTTCCTGGGCAAGAGCACAGGATATGCTGAAAACCGGCCGTATCGATCTTATGGCAGGGGCTTTTTATACGGTTCCTCGAATTCAGTATATGGACTACGTTTATCCGGCTTTTCTAGATACAACGAGTGTTGTCTGGACTAAGAGTGGTGCAACCGTTGATTATTCGCAGCGCGACGATTTAAAGAAATACTCAGGTGTGACTGTAATTAATAATAGCTTTGGTCAGGAGTTTGATGAATATGCTAAGAAGGAGCTTGAGCTTTCTTATGTGGCTTCATTGAAGCAGGCCTTTATGATGGTAAACAGAGGTCGGGCTGAGTATGCGCTCTATGAAAAGAACCCGGGTTTAGCTTATGCTGAGCTGTTAGGGGTTGCAGCTGAGCTAAATGTTTTGGAACCCGCAATTAGTAGTGAGGGACTTTATCTTACGGTGTCTCACCTGTCTAAGTGCAATACGGGCAAACTTAGAGGTCAGTTAGCTAAAACTGTTCAAGAGATGATTGCAGATGGCTTTATGGCAAAAGCTTTGCAACAGGGGCTTAAAGATTGGGCAGCCTTCCCGCATAAATAGCCAGAGTGATCTTTCAAAAATAGCCCGCTGTCCGCGGGCTTTTTATTTCGTTTAATTTAACTTACTTATTAGCTCGCTGAGCTTGTCGCTAGTATGTGCCAGCTTTGTGGCTTGCAGCTTATTTGCTTCGGCTGCGCTGGTTGAATTCTTGGTGAGAGAATCAGTCGTTTCAATTGTCTGGGTGATGTTAGATGTCACGGCAGTTTGTTCTTCTGTCGATGACGCAATCAAGGTACTCATATCATTAATTTCAGAGATGGAATTCCTGATCTGTTTAAATGCGGCTTGTGCATCTTCGGCAAGATTTACAGTTTCTGTCGCTGCCTTTTGCTGAATGCCCATCTTTTCAACGGTTGCTTCTGTTGTTTTGTTTAGGCGGGTTGTTATTTCCTGAATTTCGTCGGCTGATTTGGCGGTGTTTGCTGCCAGATTCCTGACTTCATCAGCAACAACGGCAAACCCGCGACCTGTTTCGCCTGCTCGTGCAGCTTCAATTGCTGCATTGAGTGCGAGTAAGTTGGTTTGTTCTGCAAAACCTTGAATTACACCGAGTACATTCTGAATGGCAATAGAGTCCTCTTGGAGCGCGTTTAGTGATTCAGCAGTTCCTGAGACCTCAGTATTAAGTCGATCTATATACTGGCGTGTTTCTTTGATCTGTTGGTAGCCGGAAATCGCTCTATCAGATGCATCTTGTGTCGCTGAGCTAGTCTGACTGGCTCTGGCTGCAACTTCGATAAATGAGTCGTTTAGTTGGGTGATTTGCTCAACAGCGCTTTGAGTAGCATATTGTTGCTGATTGATTGTGTCTTCTAGTTGAATGGCCTGGCACGACGCTTCATTTTGCAGGCTCTTGAGGTTGCTGGTCTCTTGGCGAATATTGCTCATTAGTTTATTAAAGAAAGCCTGTAGTCGCTCGATTGAGGCGTGTAATGTCTGGGCTTCGGTGATCTTCGAATCGATACTAACGTTGCTGCTAAAGTGGCCATGGGATAGCTGATCAATGTAGTTTGTTGTGATCATGAGAATGTTGCCTAGCCGGCGCAAGAGGAAGTTCATCGATATTCCGGTGATCATGATCAGAATGATACACAGTGCCATTAGGTAGTATACCGACATGCGAATGCTGTCGTATTTGGCTGAAATTTGTTCCGAAATTGCTGTGACGCTGTCATTTAGTGTAATAACTGCTGCTTGGGCATTCTTCTTTGATGTTTGTTTTTGTGCGCTGAATTTCTGCGCATTCATTAGCTCTTTAGGGTAACGATTCACTTGGGAGCGAATAGTTGAAATTGGTTCATCGCCCAGTTCTTCCTTAACGGTTTCTTCTTTGTCGTCGCTGCTAATGCCCAGTAGCTCGGACAGGTCATCTTCATCGTCTTCTGGTTCTTTATAAATGCCTAATCGATCGAGCCCATAGAGTTCGTTAGCCAGTTGGGTAAGTCTGTCTAGTTGCAATTGGATCTGTTGCGCGCTTTTATCTGTGTTTTTTGAGAAGTATGCCTGCCGGTTGTGGCTCAGTTCGAGCAAGTTTTGCTGGATAAGGCTTAATTTGTTTAAGTATTCCTGCTGCAGGCTCTGTTGGCTGAAGTCGGCTTGTAATGCGTATTCCCGTACTGAACTAATTGCGCCATTAAGCTCCCTTTCGCTGTGGATAAGTAGCTGTTCAGGTTGATTTAATTTACCGGCTGCGCGAAGTTCTGAGAGCGTGACATCTTTTAGTAGTGTTAATTGGCTGATGACATTATCGGCTATATCAGCTGGAAGCTCTTGTTCAGTTTTGGAGGCCAGGGTCTCAAGGTTTTTTTCGATCGTTGTGAGCTGTGTAGCATCTCCGGTCATGAGGTAAGACGAAACGGGCTTCTCAAGAAGAAGATATATCTTTTCTTTATATGTGTGGTAGTGGTCTTTCATTGAGAAGGCGGTATCTAGTCTTTCCAGTGACCAGAAAATGGCTGCGGCAAGTAGTGTTACAATAATTGCTAAAGATGCGCCCGCAAGTCGTGTGATGGCGGAAATATTCATGGTAAACCTTAATTTCTCTTGGTTGAGAATCTGAAGAGCAGAATCAAGAGGGTTTTTACTACCGGAATGTGACACTAGTATTAATTAGAGTGTTAGTTCAAAAAATAGTTAATCGATGATTTGCCTATTTTTGCGTGTGCGTGATAGACAAAATACGGATCTATAGCGTAAAATACAGCCGGTTTGCCTGAAGCAAACTTTTACACAGATTTCTTAACAAGGAAGCGAGGTTGAATTTCGGTTTTACCTCGCTTTTTTGCACGTATCGTTTCTGATTTTTGTTGTTGCGAATTTACGCGGGGAGGTTCAATTGGCGAGACCAGCCATTCTTGCTCTTGAGGACGGAAGTATTTTCAAGGGCTTAGCCATTGGCGCAGACGGTCTGTCTAGCGGCGAGGTTGTATTTAATACCTCTATGACGGGTTACCAGGAAATTTTGACAGATCCATCTTACTGCCGTCAGATTGTAACCCTGACTTATCCACATATTGGTAATACAGGTACAAACTCTGAGGACGAAGAATCGTCCCGTACTTGGGTAGCTGGCCTGGTTATCCGTGATCTGCCATTAGTTGCGAGTAATTTCCGTAACGAAAAAAATCTTGATCAGTATCTTAAAGACAACAATATCGTTGGTATTGCAGATATTGATACGCGCCGTCTGACTCGCCTTTTACGTGAGAAAGGTTCATTGAACGGCTGCATCATGGCTGGCGAGATTGATGAATCTAAAGCGCTGGATGAGGCTAAAGCCTTCCCAGGCCTGAAAGGTATGGATCTGGCGCAGGTTGTAACGACTGAATCTACCTATGAATGGAACTCTTCTACATGGCAGCTGGGCGCTGGTCATGAAGATAAGAATCCTTCTGATCAGGAATTCCACGTTGTTGCATATGATTATGGTGTTAAACGCAACATCCTGCGTATGCTGGTTGAACGTGGCTGTAAGATTACTGTTGTGCCGGCGAAAACACCTGCTTCTGAGGTTCTGGCGCTGAATCCAGATGGCGTATTCCTGTCGAATGGTCCTGGTGATCCAGAACCATGTGATTATGCGATCGAAGCAATCCAGGAGATCTGTAAAACAGATCTGCCTGTTTTTGGTATCTGCTTGGGTCATCAGCTTCTGGCACTGGCTTCTGGTGCTAAAACAGTAAAAATGAAGTTCGGCCATCATGGTGCTAACCACCCGGTTCAGGATCTGGATGGTAAACAGGTAATGATTACTTCTCAGAACCACGGCTTTGCAGTTGATGAAGATGCGCTGCCTGAAAATGTGCGCGCTACCCATAAGTCACTGTTTGATGGTTCTTTGCAGGGTATTGAACGTACCGACCGTGCTGCATTCAGCTTCCAGGGACACCCTGAAGCAAGCCCAGGTCCACACGATGTGGCGCCTCTGTTTGATCGCTTTATTGCGGATATGCGTGCAGCTAAGGCTTGAGCCTTACCGACTGAAAGAAACGATACAAGGCAGGTGTGAATTGTCCTCCTGCCTCGGTTACTAACTGATACGACTGGTTTATTACTGATGCCAAAACGTTCGGACTTACAAAGTATTTTGATCCTGGGTGCTGGCCCGATTGTTATCGGTCAGGCATGTGAATTTGACTACTCCGGTGCACAGGCTTGTAAAGCGCTACGGGAAGAGGGTTACCGCGTTATTCTGGTGAACTCTAACCCTGCAACAATTATGACCGATCCAGCAATGGCCGATTCCACTTACATCGAGCCAATCAACTGGAAAACAGTAGAAAAGATTATTGCCAAAGAGAAGCCAGATGCGCTACTGCCTACAATGGGTGGTCAGACTGCATTGAACTGTGCGCTTGATCTGGAGCGAGAAGGCGTTCTTGAAAAGCATGGCGTTGAAATGATCGGCGCTAACGCTGATACGATCGATAAAGCGGAAGATCGTGATCGTTTCGATAAAGCGATGAAAAATATCGGTCTTGAGTGTCCACGTGCCGCTATCGCGCACAGCATGGAAGAAGCGTTGCAGGTTCAAGCGCAGCTAGGCTTCCCATGTATCATCCGTCCATCCTTTACTATGGGTGGTACTGGTGGTGGTATCGCTTATAACAAAGAAGAATTTATCGAGATCTGTGAGCGTGGTCTGGATCTTTCCCCTACGACAGAATTGTTGATCGATGAGTCTTTGATCGGTTGGAAAGAGTACGAGATGGAAGTTGTTCGTGATAAAAACGACAACTGCATCATTGTTTGTGCGATCGAAAACTTCGATGCGATGGGTGTTCACACGGGTGACTCTATCACTGTAGCACCAGCGCAAACGCTTACTGATAAAGAATACCAAATCATGCGTAATGCCTCTCTGGCTGTACTGCGTGAAATCGGCGTAGAAACGGGTGGTTCTAACGTACAGTTTGGTGTGAACCCGAAAGATGGCCGTATGGTTGTAATTGAGATGAACCCTCGTGTATCTCGTTCTTCCGCTTTGGCATCTAAAGCAACGGGCTTCCCAATTGCTAAAGTGGCAGCGAAGCTAGCGATTGGTTATACCCTGGATGAGCTACAAAACGATATTACGGGTGGTGCTACACCAGCATCGTTTGAGCCATCTATTGATTACGTTGTTACTAAGATCCCTCGTTTCACTTTCGAGAAATTCCCACAGGCAAATGATCGTCTGACAACTCAGATGAAGTCTGTTGGTGAAGTTATGGCGATTGGCCGTACTCAGCAGGAATCTTTACAGAAAGCGCTTCGCGGTCTAGAGGTTGGTGCGACAGGTTTTGATCCAATCATCGACATTACTAGTGAAGATGCGCGTTCTACGATCGTACGTGAGATGAAAGAACCTGGTGCTGAGCGTATCTGGTACCTGGGTGATGCGTTCCGTATGGGTATGAGTGTTGACGAGCTATATGAGATCAGCGGTATCGATCCATGGTTCCTGGTACAGGTTGAAGACATCATTAAGGATGAGCAGCGCGTATCTGAGATGGCAATGTCTGATCTTGATAAAGATGCTGTGTTCCGTCTTAAGCGTAAAGGTTTCTCTGATGAGCGCCTGGCAACTCTTCTTGGTGTATCTGAGAAGCAGTTCCGTAAGCATCGTCATAACCTGGATGTACGTCCGGTTTATAAGCGTGTGGATACATGTGCCGCTGAATTTTCATCTGATACCGCTTATATGTACTCCTCTTATGAAGAAGAGTGTGAAGCGAATCCTTCTGACCGTGACAAAATCATGGTTATCGGTGGTGGTCCAAACCGTATTGGTCAGGGTATTGAATTCGATTACTGCTGTGTACACGCAGCACTCGCAGCGCGTGACGACGGTTTCGAAACAATCATGGTTAACTGTAACCCTGAAACAGTTTCTACTGACTACGATACTTCTGATCGTCTGTTCTTCGAGCCTATTACGCTGGAAGATGTGCTGGAGATCGTACACGTTGAGAAGCCAAAAGGTGTGATTGTTCAGTACGGTGGTCAGACGCCACTGAAACTGGCTGTTGCGCTTGAGCAGGCTGGCGTACCAATTATTGGTACTTCTCCAGAAGCGATTGACCGCGCAGAAGACCGTGAACAGTTCCAGCAGATGCTGAAACGCCTTGGCCTTAAGCAGCCTGAAAACGCAACTGTGCGTTCTCTGGAAGAAGCGATTATCGAAGCCGATAAGCTGGGTTACCCTCTGGTTGTTCGTCCATCATACGTATTGGGTGGTCGTGCGATGGAGATCGTTTACAAAGAAGAGGAACTGCGTCGCTATATGACAACAGCGGTGCAGGTATCTAATGATGCGCCTGTATTGCTGGATCACTTCCTGAATGCCGCTGTAGAGGTTGATATCGACGCGGTTTGCGATGGCAAAGATGTTGTTATTGGCGCAATTATGCAGCATATCGAGCAGGCGGGTGTTCACTCGGGTGACTCTGCATGCTCATTCCCTCCGTACAGTCTGGCGGCAGATGTCCAGGATGAGATGCGTGAGATGGTGCGTAAAATGGCGCTAGAGCTTGGTGTGGTTGGTCTGATGAATACTCAGCTGGCTTACCAGGACGGTGAAATCTACGTGATTGAGGTTAACCCTCGTGCATCACGTACGGTTCCATTTGTGTCTAAATGTATCGGTGTCTCTCTGGCTAAGATTGGCGCCCAGGTAATGACAGGTAAATCTTTGGCTGAGCTTGGATTTACTAAAGAGATCGTACCGGCACTGTACAATGTTAAGGAAGCGGTATTCCCGTTCAATAAGTTCCAGGGTGTTGACCCGATTCTTTCCCCTGAAATGAAATCTACCGGTGAAGTGATGGGTGTGGGTGCCACTTTTGGCGAAGCATTCATGAAAGCGCATATTGGCGCGGGTGAAACACTTCCTGAGTCTGGTAAAGCGTTCGTTTCCGTGCGTGAAGCTGATAAGTCAGCTGTTGCTGCTATGGCGAAAGATCTGGTTGCTCTGGGCTTTAAACTTGTAGCGACTAAGGGTACGGCGCAATTGCTTCAAGAGAGCGGTATTGAAGCTGAGGTTGTGAATAAAGTAATGGAAGGTCGTCCGAATATCATTGATATGATTAAGAACGATGAAATTGCTTATATCGTAAATACGACTGAAGGCCGTAAGGCGATCGAAGACTCTGCTGATATTCGTCGCAGTGCGCTTCAGCATAAAGTGCCTTACACCACGACACTGGCAGGTGCAGAGGCTATCACAATGGCACTGCAGTTCGGCGAAGAGAAAGAAGTTCGTCGCGTTCAGGATCTGGGAGCTTAATTGTGAATCGAGTACCAATGACAGCTGCAGGTGAGAAGGCACTTCGTGAAGAGCTGGATCAGCTGAAGACGGTAGATCGTCCACGCGTTATCGCTGATATTGCTGAGGCGCGTGAACACGGTGACCTGAAGGAAAATGCTGAGTATCACGCAGCGCGTGAACAGCAGGGCTTTATTGAAGGTCGTATTCAGGAGTTGGAAGGAAAGTTATCGAACTGTCAGGTGATTGATGTTACTTCGATCCCTCACACAGGTAAGGTGATTTTCGGTACGACGGTGACCATTATCAATCTTGATACAGATGAAACTAAAACGTATCAGATTGTTGGTGACGATGAAGCAGATATCAAAGTAAATAAGATCTCTGTGAACTCGCCTATCGCTCGTGGCCTTGTAGGCAAGGAAGAGGGCGATATTGTGAATATTCAGACCCCGGGTGGTGCTGCTGAATATGAGATCGATGAGGTCGCTCATATCTGAATGAGCTAAATGAAAAAGGGTGCCTAAGGCACCCTTTTTTTGTGAATGCTAAACTATTAACGTAACAAGTTGGATAGTTTAGGGTTTGGCTTAAGCGCTCTACGGTAGATCAAAGCAATATGGCCGATCTCCTGTACAAGCTCTGCTTCAACAATGTCGCAAAGTTCACGGATCAGCTGTTTTTTTACGTCACGATCCCCAACAGCGAATTTAACTTTGATCAATTCGTGATCTTCGAGCGCGCGATCCACCTCAAGTTGAATCGTTTCTGTCAGGCCTTTACCGGCGACAGTAACAAGAGGATTAAGTTTGTGGCCTATAGTGCGGTAATGCTTTTTTTGCTCAGTGCTCAAGCTCATATTAAAATACGTTGCCTCAAAGTTTGGCTGAATCAATTTACTCAGGGTTCAGCATAGTCAATAGCGCCTAATTTTACCTGAGTTGTGTGCTTCTGAGTAGCACATAGCCCGATCATTCTAGAGAGCATTTCGTCAGTGGCAAAATCAACAAGCAGCGAACGCTGGTTAAAAGAACATTTTGATGATCACTATGTCAAAAAGTCAAAGGAGCTTGGTTATCGCTCTCGGGCGAGCTTCAAGCTTATAGAGCTGGATGAAAAGGATAAGTTGTTTCAACCCGGTATGACGGTTGTTGACTTAGGGGCTGCACCGGGTGGCTGGTCACAGATTGCTGCTGAGCGCGTGGGTGATCATGGTCGTGTGGTTGCTTCTGACATTCTGCCGATGGATAGTATGGCTGGAGTGGAGTTTGTTCAGGGTGATTTTACTGAAGAAGAGGTTTTGAACCGCATTCTAAAGGCATTAGGTGATGAACCTGCAGACCTTGTAATTTCAGATATGGCCCCCAATATGAGTGGTATGTCTGCGGTTGATCAGCCCGCTGCGATGTATTTAGTCGAATTGGCATTGGATATGGCGCGAGAGGTGCTTAAGCCTGGTGGTAATTTTGTGGCTAAAGTCTTCCAGGGAGAAGGCTTTGATCAATATTTAAAAGATATGCGTACTAGTTTTAACAAGGTGGTGACGCGTAAACCTGATTCTTCGCGGGCAAGATCGCGCGAAGTGTACCTGTTAGGTAAAGGGTTTAAAGGTTAATACCGTTTGTAGTGGTCAATTGAGACCGCATGGTATAGTGTTTAGCGTTTCAAATAATTGCTAAGAAAGAAATCAGCAAATTGAGGGTATTCCATTGAATGATATGGCGAAAAATCTAGTTCTATGGCTGGTGATCGCAGCGGTATTGCTGACAGTTTTTAATAATTTCAATGAAAGTGCCGAGTCGCACAGACTTAGTTATTCCGACTTTGTGTCCGAAGTGAAATCGGGTCGGGTAGAAAAAGTAATCATTGATGGATATACAATTCAGGGCCAGCGCCAGAATGGCGAAATGTTTGAAACGACACGTCCTGCGTTATCTGATCCGAAATTAGTTGATGACCTGTTCGAAAATAACGTTGTTATTGAAGGTAAGCAGCCAGAGCAGCAAAGCATCTGGACTCAGTTGCTGGTCGCATCGTTCCCAATTCTGGTCATCATTGCTGTATTCATGTTCTTCATGCGCCAGATGCAAGGCGGTGGCGGCAAAGGCGGGCCAATGTCTTTTGGTAAGTCCAAAGCCCGTATGATGAGCGAAGACCAGATTAAGACAACCTTTGACGATGTTGCTGGCGTTGAAGAAGCAAAAGAAGATGTACGTGAGTTAGTAGACTTTCTTCGTGATCCAGGCAAATTCCAGCGTCTGGGTGGTCATATTCCGCGTGGCGTTTTGATGGCAGGTAGCCCTGGTACGGGTAAGACTTTGTTAGCTAAAGCGATTGCCGGCGAAGCAAAAGTACCTTTCTTTAGTATCTCAGGTTCCGATTTTGTCGAGATGTTTGTCGGTGTGGGTGCGTCTCGTGTACGTGACATGTTCGATCAGGCGAAAAAGAATGCACCATGTATCATCTTTATCGATGAGATTGATGCGGTTGGTCGTCATCGTGGTGTTGGCATGGGCGGCGGTAATGATGAACGTGAGCAAACGCTAAACCAATTGCTGGTTGAGATGGACGGCTTTGAAGGTAGCGAAGGCATTATTGTCATTGCTGCGACTAACCGTCCTGATGTTTTGGACCCGGCACTGCTGCGTCCAGGCCGCTTTGATCGTCAAGTCCATGTGGGTCTCCCGGATATTCGGGGCCGCGAAAAGATCCTTAAGGTTCACATGCGTAAAGTGCCTTTAGGTGAAGATGTTAAACCAGAATTGATTGCACGTGGTACGCCTGGATTCTCGGGTGCTGATTTGGCGAACTTAGTCAATGAAGCTGCGCTTTTTGCTGCGCGTGCCAGCAAACGTACCGTTGGTATGGATCAATTCGAGAAGGCCAAAGACAAGATCATGATGGGTGCCGAACGCAAGTCCATGGTGATGTCTGAGAAAGAGCGCCTTAATACCGCTTATCATGAAGCAGGGCATGCAATCGTTGGGCGTTTAATGCCTGAACATGATCCGGTATATAAAGTGTCGATTATCCCTCGTGGCCGTGCCTTAGGTGTGACAATGTTTCTTCCTGAAGAAGACCGTTACAGCCATAGTCGTCAGTCAATCATGTCGAATATTTGCTCGCTATACGGCGGTCGAATTGCCGAAGAGATGACCTTGGGTAAAGAGGGTGTCACCACTGGCGCATCAAATGACATTCAGCGCGCGACTTCATTTGCACGTAATATGGTTGCCAAATGGGGTCTGACGGATGAGTTAGGTCCTCTGCTTTACGACGAAGAAGAATCTGATCCGTTTAACCGTGGCTATGGTCAGGGTGCTAAGCCTTTGGCAGAAGAAACGCAGCGCCGTATTGATGCAGAAACGCGTAAAATTATTGATCAGTGTTACAGTAAAGCTGAGCAGATTCTGGAAGAGAATAGAGATATCCTGGAATCAATGTGTCAGGCTTTGATGAAGTATGAGACGATCGATAGTAAACAGATCGATCAGTTGATGAATCGTGAGTCTGTAACTGCACCTGGAGGCTGGGTTGAAGAGAGTGATAAAGGCGATGATACGGGTGCTAAAGCAGAATCCGCAGAGCCTTCTGTTGATACTGATGAGCCTTCCGATCAGTCTGACAGCTCTGGCGATCAGGGGGTAGACCCGGATGTGCCAAACTCACCTGATAACAATCTTCACTAAATGTAAGTGATTGAACAAAAAGGCTGGCTGAGAATGCTGGCCTTTTTTAATGCATTTTTCAAAAAGAGTTATCTCTATGCGACAACTAGTCTGCGGAGAGCGTCAGTTAGATCTCTCCAATACCCAGGTGATGGGGATTCTTAATGTAACCCCTGATTCGTTCTCCGATGGTGGTCAGTTATATACAGGCAGTACTTTACTGCTCGATCAGGTGTTGCGGCGAGCTGAGAATATGCTTCGGGACGGTGCGAGTATTCTCGATATTGGTGGCGAATCTACCCGGCCTGGCGCAGCGGTTGTAGGTCTTCAGGAAGAGATGGATCGCGTACTTCCTGTTGTTGAACGGATTGCTAAGGAACTGGATGTCGTTATCTCGGTTGATACGAGTAGCCCTGAAGTCATGACTGAGGCAGCAGCTGTTGGTGCAGGTCTGTTGAATGATGTCAGGGCGCTTGGTCGAGAAGGGGCTATTAAGGCTGCATCGGCAACAGGTTTGCCAATTTGCTTAATGCACATGCAGGGCAGTCCTGCGACAATGCAGGATCGTCCATCATACGATGATGTGCTGGATGACGTAGAGGATTTTCTTGCGCAACGGGTAAAAGACTGTGAGGCAGCAGGGATAGATTCGGACCGTTTAATCCTGGATCCGGGTTTTGGATTTGGAAAAACGGTTGAGCATAATCTGCGCTTGATGAACAATATAACCCATCTGAGAAATATGGGTTTTCCGGTGCTTATTGGCACGTCACGAAAATCGATGATTGGTGCAGTATTGGGAAGGGACGTTGATCAGCGTTTGGCAGGCAGTCTGGCAACGGTAGCAATGGCGGTCATGCAGGGAGCGGAAATTATTCGCGTTCATGATGTCGTTGAAACAATGGATGTCGTTAAGATGACGCGTGCAATGATGCGCGAGTCGGTAGAAGGATAAATAAGAATGGGTAAGCGTTATTTCGGGACTGATGGTATTCGCGGTAAGGTAGGTCAGTTTCCAATTACACCTGATTTTGTACTAAAGCTTGGCTGGGCAGCAGGTAAAGTGTTTGCGCGTGAAGGGTTAAGCAAAATCCTGATCGGTAAAGATACGCGAATTTCTGGTTATATGTTTGAATCTGCGCTGGAGGCTGGGTTGTCGGCTGCTGGCGTTGATGTGTTACTCACGGGGCCTATGCCTACCCCGGCTGTTGCCTATCTTTCCAGAACCTTTCGTGCTGATGCGGGTATCGTGATCAGCGCTTCCCATAACCCTTACTTTGATAATGGTATCAAGTTCTTCTCATCTGAAGGTACAAAACTCCCTGATGAGATTGAACAGGCAATTGAAGCGCAAATGGATATTGCCATGACGACAGTAGATTCTGCTGAGCTGGGTAAAGCTAAACGTATTGATGATGCCGCGGGTCGTTACATTGAGTTCTGTAAGGCAACAGCCGGTGGAATTAGTCTTAAAGGCCTGAAAATCGTATTGGATTGCGCTAATGGTGCAACTTATCATGTGGCGCCTGCTGTTTTTGATGAATTGGGTGCGAAGGTGGTTGAAATTGCCTCTTCACCGGATGGCCTGAATATTAATGAAGAGTGCGGAGCAACGGCGACTCAGCGTCTGCAGACGGTGGTGACCGCAGAAAAGGCAGATCTGGGTATTGCATTGGATGGCGATGGTGATCGGGTGATTATGGTTGATCATCTGGGTCAGGAAGTTGATGGTGATGAGCTGCTATACATTATTGCGGCTCAAATGCGTCGCGAAGGCAGTTTTACGGGTGGTGTTGTCGGTACACTCATGACAAATTATGGCCTGGAACAAGCTTACGCCCGTGAGGATATTCATTTTATTCGTGCCAAAGTGGGTGATCGCTATGTCATGGAGCAACTTTATGCGAATGACTGGCTGTTAGGCGGCGAGAGTTCAGGGCACATTGTTTGCCGTCATTTGACCACTACGGGCGATGGCACAGTTGCTGCCTTGCAAGTGCTGAAAGCTGCAGTGGAAACGGGTAAGAGTCTGAGTGAACTTCGTGCTGGAATGACTAAGTTGCCGCAAAAAATGATCAATGTTCGTATGGAGCAGAAGGTCAGTATTGATGGTGTTGCTGAGATCGATGCTGCAGTTGCTGAAGTCGAAACTAAGCTTGGAGATCGTGGTCGGGTATTGTTGCGGCCTTCGGGAACTGAACCGGTTGTTCGGGTTATGATTGAAGGCGAAGATGAGGCTGAAGTAAATCAGCTTTGTGAGCAGTTGGCAAAGGATGTGGAAAAAGCGTTGCTGGCGCTTGAAAGTTTAAGTTAAGCCAGTTAATATTTGCGCCTCTTTTGATAGGGGGTATCGATGCGTACAGCCTTTGTAGCCGGCAACTGGAAGATGAATGGTAATACTGACTCCATCAATGAATTGATGGATGGTCTGGTAAATTCAATAAATTCTTCTTCTGTTGAAGTTTTGGTTTGTCCGCCATCAGTATACATCTCGCAGGTTAAAAGCCTGACTGAATCTTCAAAGATCAGCGTTGGTGCGCAGAATGTTAGCGAAAATGCTAATGGCGCATTTACTGGAGAAGTCTCTCTATCGATGTTGAATGACCTGGGTTGTGAGTATGTGATTCTGGGTCATTCTGAGCGCCGCAGTCTTTATGCAGAGACTGATCAACTGGTAGCAGCTAAGTTTATTGCTGCTGTTGAGTCTGGTGTTAAGCCTATTTTATGTGTAGGTGAAACACTTGATGAGCGTGAAAATGGCGAAACGCTGAAAGTGGTTTCCCGCCAGCTAAATGCAGTGATAGATGCTGCCGGCATAGAAAAATTTGCAGATGCAGTTGTTGCGTATGAGCCTGTTTGGGCAATCGGTACGGGTAAAACAGCTACACCTGAGCAGGCGCAAGAAGTTCATGCGGCAATTCGTGCTGAAATTGCCAAAAGTGACGCGGCGACTGCAGAGAAAACACGAATTCTGTATGGTGGGAGTGTTAACGCAGCAAATGCTGCAGAACTTTTTGCCAATGCTGATGTTGATGGAGGCCTTGTTGGTGGGGCGTCTCTCAAAGTAAATGATTTTATTGCGATCTGCCAAGCGGCAGATGCATAAACAGACGGTTTAGAGATGGAAACAGTAGTTCTTATTATTCATGTGTTGCTGGCAGCTGCCATTATTGGCCTGATTCTGCTGCAGCAGGGTAAAGGTGCTGAGGCTGGCGCATCCTTTGGTGCTGGCGCATCTCAGACTGTCTTCGGTAGCACGGGTAGTGGTAACTTTCTGTCGCGTATGACAGCGATCGTTGCTGCGGGTATTTTTGCTACAAGTTTTGTTTTGGCCGTATACGCGAAAAACAAAGCTGATACTGTTAGTGATGCAGGTATCCCTTCTGCTGAAGTGATCGAAAGCAGAGCTGCGGCAGATGCTGCTGCGGCCGAAGATCAGGCTCAGCTGCCTGCACTGGAAGAGTCTAAACCTGCAGAAGTTCCTGCAGAATCAGATATTCCGAAAGCCAACTAATAGTTCGTAAAAGTTTGTTGCCCAAGTGGTGGAATTGGTAGACACGCTATCTTGAGGGGGTAGTGGCCGTCAGGCCGTGCCGGTTCAAGTCCGGCCTTGGGCACCATTATCTTGAAAAAAAACGATGGTACGTATACAATACGCACCTGTTTTTTAGCGGATTGATGTTTATTATGTTGAACTATCAATCGGCAATCTGGTTCAGAATTAAGGTATCTGAACTAAGAAAGAGTTTGATGCGGGGTGGAGCAGCTTGGTAGCTCGTCGGGCTCATAACCCGAAGGTCGTTGGTTCAAATCCAGCCCCCGCTACCAACCTTATTTAGTCATCTGAATGTTAAACTCAGATGCTTAAACGTAAGGCCCCTTTTAAGGGGCTTTTTCGTAAGTGAAATACAGCAGGCATATCGTTGCTGGGTTGTATATCGGGAATGGGTCATATGACCCATTTTTTGTTTTTGTAATTCATGGTTCAAAGCTTAACTTATTGAAAAGTAAGGCTTTGCCTTAGTGTAAGTACAGGTGGGTTATTCGTGTCAGCGAAAATGAAACTATTACATGAGTTGATTGAGCCTTCAGTCAGCGCGCTAGGGTTTGAGCTCTGGGGTATTGAGTTTCTCTCACAGGGAAAACACAGCACTCTTAGGGTGTATATCGATTCCGAAAACGGAATCAACGTTGATGATTGCGCCAAAGTAAGTCATCAGGTTAGCGGGATTATGGATGTAGAAGACCCGATTGCGGGGAACTATACCCTGGAGGTCTCTTCACCAGGTATGGAACGTCCTCTCTTTACGCTTGAGCAGTTCGCAGCTTATGCGGGTTCTGAAATTCAGATTCGATTACGTGTCGCTTTTGAAGGTCGCCGTAAATTCAAAGGCGTGCTCAACGGGGTTGAGGGAGACGATGTGCTGGTTGTTGTAGATAACGAAGAATATATGCTGCCGATTGAGTACATCGATCGGGCAAACATTATCCCTCAGTTCTAAACGTGGATTAGAGGTCTTAGGCGAGGCAGACAAATGAATAAAGAGATTCTGTTGGTTGCGGAAGCAGTTTCTAACGAGAAAGATGTTCCGAAAGAAGTAATCTTCGAAGCAATCGAAGTGGCACTGGCTACGGCAACTAAGAAACGTTACGACGAAGAAGCGGATATCCGTGTTGTGATCGATCGTGCTACCGGTGATTACGAGACTTTCCGTCGCTGGTTAGTGGTAAGTAATGAAGAAGTGCCTGCACTAGGTACCGAATTGACAATGGAAGAAGCGGAAGAGATTGATACTGCGCTTCAGCCAGGTGACATTCACGAAGAACAGGTCGAATCTGTTGCATTCGGTCGTATCGCAGCACAAACGGCGAAGCAGGTTATTGTACAAAAAGTTCGCGAAGCTGAACGTGCGAAAGTTGTTGAGCAGTACCGTGATCGTCAGGGTGAGTTGATCTCGGGCAGTGTTAAAAAAGTCACACGCGATAATATTATTGTTGATCTGGGTAATAATGCTGAGGCGCTATTACCGCGTGACCAGCTTATCCAGCGCGAAGCTTTCCGCATGGGTGACCGTGTACGAGCTGTTCTGAAAGAAGTTCGTTCAGAAGGTCGTGGCCCTCAGCTGATTATGAGCCGTTCTTGTAATGAGATGCTGATCGAGCTGTTCCGTATCGAAGTACCAGAAATTTCGGAAGAAGTGATCGAAATTCGTGCGGCATCTCGTGATCCAGGTTCTCGTGCAAAAATTGCAGTAAAAACCAACGATGGACGAATTGATCCGGTAGGCGCGTGTGTTGGTATGCGTGGCGCGCGTGTTCAGGCCGTATCTAACGAGCTAGGTGGCGAACGTGTTGATATCGTTCTGTGGGACGACAATCCAGCACAGTTAGTCATTAATGCGATGGCGCCTGCAGAGGTAGCATCCATTGTATTGGATGAAGAAACTCACTCAATGGATGTAGCTGTTGCCGAAGAAAACCTGGCAATGGCGATTGGCCGAAGTGGTCAAAACGTTCGCCTGGCTTCTGAGCTAACTGGCTGGGAACTGAATGTAATGACAGAAGAAGATGCTCAGGCTAAGCATCAGTCTGAAGTCGGTTCTGTGATCGATAACTTCATCAATCATCTGGATGTAGATGAAGATGTTGCAGAAGTACTTGTGGAAGAAGGCTTCACAACGCTTGAGGAAGTTGCTTACGTTCCGGTTGATGAGATGCTGGAAATTGATGGCTTCGATGAAGATATCGTGGAAGAGCTGCGTAAGCGTGCAAAAGATGCATTGTTGAACCTTGCTATTGCAAGCGAAGAGAAGTTAGACAAGGCTGAGCCTGCAGAAGATCTTCTGACAATGGAAGGTATGGATAAGCACTTAGCCTTCCTGATGGCTGCGCAGGGCATTATCACGATGGAAGACCTTGCTGAACAGTCAATCGATGATCTGTTGGATATCGAAGGTTTAGACGAAGAGAAAGCCGCAGCGTTGATCATGACTGCTCGTGCACCATGGTTTGCTGAAGAGTAAAGGTTAACGGAAGAGGAGCCTCCTAATGGCAGAAGTAACAGTTAAGCAACTTGCCGAAATGGTTGGTGTTTCCGTTGAGCGTTTGTTAGAGCAAATGCAGGAAGCCGGTATTTCAGGTAAAAATGAAACTGCTGAAGTTTCAGAAACAGAACGACAGTCTCTACTGAATCACCTAAAGCGTAGCCACGGTGAAGATACAGATGAGGGTGAGCCGAAAAAGATCACCCTGAAGCGTAAAACTACCTCCACTTTGAAAGTGGCGGGCGCATCAGGCAAGAAGAAGACAGTTAACGTTGAAGTGCGTAAAAAGCGTACTTACGTTAAGCGCTCTGAGATGGACGAAGGTGCTGAGCAAGCTGAAACCGAAGTAGCAGCTCAGGATGTTCAGCCGCAGGAAGAGAGCAATCGCGAAGCAGAGCAAGCGGCACAAGAAGCTGCGGCTCAGGCTGCGCGTGAAGCTGAAGAGAAAGCGGCTAAAGAAGCTGAAGAGAAAGCAGCTCAAGAAGCAGAAGCAAAAGCCGAAGCTGATCGCAAAGCGGCAGAAGAAGCACGTAAGAAGCAAGAAGCTGAAACGCGTTCTCGTCAGGAAGCTGAGAAGAAAGCCCGCCAGCAGAAAGCTGAAGCGCGTTTCAAAGCTTCAGGCGATGCGCGTCCAGGCGATGACAATCGTCGTGGTAAAGGCAAGAAAAAAGGCGGTAACGATGATCGTCGTGGTGGCAAGATTAGCCGTAACCGCGGTAGGAACGGCAAGCCACTTTCTAACAAGCCTAATGAACACGGCTTCAAGGAGCCAACGACTCAACAGGTAATGGAAGTTTCTATTCCAGAGAGTATCACGGTTGCAGACCTAGCGAAGAAGATGAACGTTAAGGCAGCAGAAGTGATCAAAGTGATGTTTGGTATGGGCGCTATGGCGACTATTAACCAGGTAATCGATCAGGATACAGCAACGCTTGTTGTAGAAGAGATGGGTCACACGCCTAAGCCAATGCAGGAAAACGCTGTAGAAGAAGCGTTGATGGAAAGCATTCAGGCGCAACAGGGTGATTCTGAAGGTCGTGCTCCGGTCGTAACCGTAATGGGTCACGTAGACCACGGTAAAACATCCCTGCTTGACTATATTCGTTCATCACGTGTTGCATCGGGTGAGTCGGGTGGTATTACCCAGCATATCGGTGCCTACCACGTAGATACCGATAACGGCATGGTTACATTCCTGGATACACCGGGCCACGCAGCGTTTACCGCAATGCGTGCACGTGGTGCATCGGTAACGGATATCGTAATCCTGGTTGTTGCAGCAGATGATGGCGTAATGCCGCAGACTGAAGAGGCGGTTCAGCACGCGAAGGCGGCTGGTGTTCCTCTGGTTGTTGCTGTTAACAAGATCGATAAAGAGCAGGCTGACCCGGATCGTGTTAAAAACGAATTGGCAGCACTGGATGTTATCCCGGAAGAGTGGGGCGGTGAGAACCAGTTCGTTAATGTTTCTGCGAAAACCGGCCAGGGCATTGATGATCTGCTGGATGCAGTACTGCTGCAATCTGAAATCCTTGAGTTGACTGCAGTACCTAACGCGCCTGCGCAGGGTGTTGTGGTTGAATCTCGTCTGGATAAAGGTCGTGGTCCTGTTGCTACTGTGCTGGTACAGAACGGTACGCTACGTAAAGGTGATATCGTGCTGGCTGGCCTTCACTACGGTCGTGTTCGTGCGATGCTGGATGAGAACGGTAAGCCGATCGATTCCGCAGGCCCTGCGATCCCTGTAGAAATTCAGGGTCTGGATGGTACGCCAAACGCGGGTGACGAATTCACCATGGTATCTAACGAGAAGAAAGCACGTGAAGTTGCTCTATTCCGTCAGGGTAAATACCGTGATGTTAAGCTTGCACGTCAGCAGAAATCTAAGCTTGAAAACCTATTTGCCAACATGCAGGCAGGTGATGTTAAGCAGTTCAATATCGTACTGAAGACCGACGTACGTGGTTCTTTGGAAGCCCTGACTCACGCATTGGAAGATCTATCTACTGATGAAGTTAAGGTGAACATCGTATCTGGTGGTGTAGGTGGTATCGCTGAAACAGATGCTAACCTTGCAGTAACAGCGGATGCATTGATGGTCGGCTTTAACGTTCGTGCCGATGCTCAGGCGCGTCAGGTTCTTGAGCGTGAAGGTATTGAGCTTCGTTACTATAGCGTTATCTACGACATCATTGATGATGTTAAGCAGGCGATGGGTGGTCTTCTGTCCCCTGAATACCGTGAAGAGATCGTGGGTATTGCTGAAGTACGTGATGTATTTAAAGCGCCTAAGATCGGTGCTGTTGCGGGTTGTATGGTGACAGAAGGTACGGTTTACCGTAACAAACGAATCCGTGTCCTACGTGAAAACGTTGTTATCTATGAGGGTGAGCTTGAATCCCTGCGTCGCTTTAAAGATAACGTTAACGAAGTTCGCCAGGGTATGGAATGTGGTATCGGCGTTAAGAACTACAACGATGTTAAAGTCGGAGACCAGATTGAGGTTTACGACACCGTTGAAATTCAGCGCACACTTTAAGGTATAAATAATCCTTTATGGCACGCGATTATAGTCGTACAGAACGAATTGCTGACCAGCTCCAAAGGGAGCTGGCTCAGTTAATACAGTTCGAAATAAAAGATCCTCGCCTTGGTATGGTGACTGTAAGTTATGTCAAGGTGAGCAAGGATCTGGGGTTTGCTGATGTTTATATTACTGTTCTGCCTTTGAATGGTAAGGATGAAGCAGAAGCGATCGTTGATTCTCTCAAAGTGCTTAACAGCGCGGCAGGCTTTCTGCGCGGTGAGCTGGCACGCAATATTAAATTACGTATCATGCCGCAGCTGCGTTTCCACTTCGATGAGACTATCGAGCGTGGTCGACATCTGCATCATCTGATTGAAGCGACAATTCGTCAGGAAAATCAGAACGCAACTGATAAAAACGACTCCGACGAGGACTAAGCGTGGGACGTCGTAGAAAATCCCGAGGCCGGGCGGTCGACGGTGTATTCTTGTTGAATAAACCGCCTGGTATCTCCTCTAATTCAGCTTTACAGCAGGTTCGTCGTATCTATGATGCCGCAAAAGCGGGACATACCGGTGCGTTAGATCCGCTTGCTACAGGCATGCTTCCGATCTGTCTTGGTGAAGCAACCAAGTTCTCACAGCACCTGCTTGATTCAGATAAGCGCTATATCACTACAGCTAAGCTAGGTGTTCGTACAGATTCTAGTGATGCTGATGGTGCAGTAGTTGAAGAAAAGCCTGTGCCGACCGATCTGACTGAAGACAAGATCGATGCGATTTTGCAGTCAGAGTTCAGTGGTGAAATAGAACAAGTTCCTTCGATGTTTTCTGCATTAAAACACCAGGGGCAGCCACTTTATAAACTGGCGCGTAAGGGCATTCAAGTTGAAGTGAAGCCGCGTAAAGTGACGATCCACGAGATCAAGTTAACCGCTTTGCGTGATGATGAAATCGATCTGGAAGTTTATTGCTCTAAAGGGACTTATATCCGTTCGATTGTCGAAGATCTTGGACATATTCTAGGTTGTGGGGCGCACGTTAAAATGCTCCATAGACTGGATGTTGGGGCATTCACCGCCGACCGAATGATGAGTTTGGATGAGCTGCGCGAATTAGTGCCCGAAAACACGACTGAAGAACAGCAAAAAGGCATACAAATCGAGCTGGATAAGCTATTATTGCCAGCCTGGGCTGCTGTGGATGATCTACCGGCAGTTCGATTAAATGATCAGCAAACCAGTTTGATTATGCATGGCCAAGCGGTAGCGAATGCCAATTATGCAGAAGGTAGCCTGATTCGCTTGTTTGGTACATCACTAGACAGCGATGCAGAACGTTTTTTAGGCGTTGCCGAAGTCGTCGAACAACAGCTAAAACCTAAGCGCCTTATCTGTACTGAAGCTGATCAATAAAGATTTTTTGGTTCTCGTTAGAGGGCTGATGTGGCGTTGTACTGAAAACATGCTCGGTACATCGTTTCAATTAATCCGGCAACTCCGTTTGAGTTGTGTGCATGTTTTTAGGAGATATGAAAATGGCATTAACTGCTGAGAAAAAAGCGGCGATCGTTGCTGATTACGCACGTGGCGAAGGTGATACAGGTTCCCCAGAAGTACAGGTAGCTCTGCTGTCTGCTAACATCGAAGGTCTGCAGTCTCACTTCAAAGCAAACAAGCACGACCACCACTCACGTCGCGGTCTGATCCGCATGGTAAACCAGCGCCGTAAGCTGCTGGACTACCTGAAAGGTAAAGATGCAGATCGTTACCTTGAGCTGATCAAGCGTCTGGGTCTACGTCGCTAAGTTAGTGTGAATTCTCTGGGGCCATACAATGTATGGCCCCGGTTTTATCTGGGGTAGTCCCGAAGTTAACGTATTCATCCCGCCTGTACTCCAATGCGCTTTCGCCAGCTATGGCATAAGTAAGAGCTCATTTGAGTACTGGCAAGACATATGGCTTGAACCGTTACCTTCATTACCCCACTGAAAATATTAAAGGAAATTATTGTGTTCCAAGTAACAACTAAAACTTTTCAGTTTGGTGGTCAGGAAGTTACTATCGAAACTGGTCGCGTAGCGCGCCAGGCGACAGGATCTGTTCTGGTCAAAATGGGTGGTAACGAAGTTCTGTGTACCGTTGTAGGCGCTAAAGAAGCGAAAGCGGGTCAGGATTTCTTCCCTCTGTCTGTTCATTACCAGGAAAAATACTATGCGGTAGGCCGTATCCCTGGTGGTTTCTTCAAGCGTGAAGCACGTCCATCTGAAAAAGAGACACTGACTTCTCGTCTGATCGACCGTCCTATTCGTCCACTGTTCCCGAAAGGTTACATGAACGAAGTACAGGTGGTTTGTACTGTGGTATCTGCGGACAAGAAGAATGATCCGGATATCGCTGCAATGATCGGTACTTCTGCTGCACTGGCTATCTCTGGTATCCCATTCCAGGGCCCAATTGGTGCTGCACGTGTTGGTTTCACTGAAGATGCAGGTTACCTGTTAAACCCATCATTCGAGCAGCTGCAAACGTCTGAGCTGGACATGGTGGTAGCGGGTACTGCTGATGCGGTTCTGATGGTTGAGTCTGAAGCTCAGGAACTGTCTGAAGATGAGATGCTTGGTGCTGTTCTGTTTGCTCATCAGGAAATGCAGGTTGTTATCAACGCGGTTAATGAACTTGCTGCTGAAGCGGGTAAAGAAGCGTGGGTATGGGAAGCGCCAGCTAAAGATGAAGCACTGATTGCTAAGGTTCGTGCTGAAGTAGGTGAAGGTATCACTGCTGCTTACCAGGTTGCTGATAAAATGCAGCGCCAGAATGCACTGGCTGAACTACGTGCCAAAGCTGTTGAAGCGCTGGCAGGTGAAGAAGAAGGTCAGCCTTCTGCAGGTGATGTATCTGGTATCGTTAGCTCTTTGGAGAAAGAGATCGTTCGTGGCCGTATCGTAAACGGTGAGCCGCGTATCGATGGCCGTGATACTAAAACGGTTCGTGGTATCGATGTTCAGATCGATGTTCTTCAGGGTACACACGGTTCTGCACTGTTCACCCGTGGTGAGACTCAGGCGATCGCTACTTGTACGCTGGGTACTGCACGTGATCAGCAGATCATCGATGCGATTGAAGGTGAGCGTAAAGACCCATTCATGCTTCACTACAACTTCCCTCCCTACTCTGTAGGTGAGTGTGGTCGTATGGGTGGTGCGGGTCGTCGTGAAATTGGTCACGGTCGTCTGGCTCGTCGTGGTGTTGCTGCGGTTCTGCCTACTCAGGAAGAGTTCCCATACACTATCCGTATCGTATCTGAAATTACTGAATCTAACGGTTCAAGCTCCATGGCTTCTGTATGTGGCGCATCTCTATCTATGATGGATGCAGGTGTACCGCTGAAAGCTCCTGTTGCTGGTATTGCAATGGGTCTGGTTAAGGAAGGCGACAAGTTTGCTGTCCTGACTGATATTCTGGGTGATGAAGACCACCTGGGCGACATGGACTTTAAAGTTGCGGGTACAGAACGTGGTGTAACAGCTCTACAGATGGATATCAAAATTACTGGTATTACTGAAGAGATTATGGACATCGCTCTGGAACAGGCATACGAAGCACGTGTTCATATCCTGAAAGAGATGGCGACAGTTATCGGTTACGCGCGTCCTGAGCTGCCAGATAACGCTCCGGCGCTGACTCAGCTGAAGATCAACCCTGAGAAGATCCGCGACGTTATCGGTAAAGGTGGTGCAACAATCCGTGCTCTGACTGAAGAGACAGGCGCATCTATCGATATCGAAGATGACGGTACAGTTCGCGTATACGCTGAAGATAAAGCAGCAGCTAAAGCAGCAACTGATAAGATCATCGAGATTACTGCTGAAGCTGAGATCGGTCAGATCTACAAAGGTAAAGTTGTTCGTATCGAAGACTTTGGTGCCTTTGTAAACATCCTGCCTGGTAAAGATGGTCTGGTTCACATCTCTCAGATCGCTAACAAGCGCGTAGAGAAAGTGACAGATTACATCCAGATGGATCAGGAAGTGACTGTTAAGGTACTGGATGTAGATCAGCGTGGTCGTATCAAGCTGTCTATGAAAGATATCGAAGCAGATGATGCTGTCAGCTAAGCATCACTCCTAAATATAAGTCGCTAGCTTCTAGTGGCTAGAAAAAACCGCCGTTATCGGCGGTTTTTTTGTTTTTGGGAAGCTTCTTTATTTTGAATGCTTGTCCACTGATCATTAGCTAGCCCAAACTTATCCCGTGAATCTGTGGATAACTTAGTGAGTAGGCTGAGTAGTATTTGGCAGAAGCCTGCTCTGGCGGGGGTTGAGGAAG
>NZ_CH724125.1:1865373-1900090 GCF_000153345.1 Neptuniibacter caesariensis | reverse complement strand
AGTGTAAAATGATGGTTAGTAAACTGCCGAATTCTCGATCATTTCTCCCAGGGATACGATCGCTTTTAACTGTTCTTTTGTACGTGTGTAATGAGCAAAACAGAGCCGTATATGATGGTTAAATCTCTGGTCGGCACAGAATAGATTGCCAGGGGCAATACCAATGCCTTGTTTTAGGGCGGACTGGAATAACTGGTCGCTATCGACCGTTTTATTCAGCTCGAACCATTGCAGGATTCCTCCTTGGGGTTGGATCAAAATTGTCTCTTTAGGCCAATGTTGATAGACGTCTTCCGTAAGATGTTGGCAGCGTTCTGCATAGGCAGTAGTGATCTGCTTAAGATGGCGGCGATAACGTCGACCTTTTAACAACTCTGCGATGCTTTGTTGGGTGAGGGCGGGGCAAGCAATACTGGTAACAAATTTATAATAGTTGATAGGGTCGTAGTAACGACCGGGAAGTACCCAGCCAAGGCGGATGTCCACATCAATAGTTTTGGAGAGTGATCCGCAGTATAAAACCCGTTGCTCAGTATCCAGCGCTTTAAGCGGGCTAGGTCGCTGGTTGTTGTAACTTAGCTCTCCCGCTACATCATCCTCTATGATGGCAATATCCCATTGATTAGCGAGCTGTATTAAACGCTGACGATTTTGCAGGGAAAGACTGAACCCGAGCGGGTTATTGAAACTGGGGTTGGTTAATACTGCTTTAATTGGCCATTGCTTCAGGGCATTTTCCAGCGCGTTAATATTGGTTCCATTAAGCGGATCTGAAGGCAGCTCAAGCACTCTCAAGCCCAGAGCTTCAATGCACTGCAAAGTGCCGTAGTAACATGGGGATTCTACCGCGATAATATCCCCAGGTTCTGCTACCGCGTGTAAGCAGAGTGAAACAGCTTCCTGAGTGCCCTGAGTGATAACAATCTCTTCGCTGTTGCAGCTAAACGTAGTGGCGTTGAAATAATCTGCCAGAACCCTACGGAGATCCGGATCCCCAGGCGGTGTACTGTAATGGCTTTGACGTTTGTAAGCTTGCTGCGCCCAGCGCTTGGCTGTGCGTGCCTGTTGTTGGTAGTACCAGCTTACGGTCGGCCAGCGAGCATCCGGGTAGGCTGAACCTAGGGCTAGCTTCCCTGGTTGATTGGCATCGCCTAATACACTGAAAGCTGTTGCGCCTAATTGAACCTTTCTCGGTGCCAGTTCCGCGGTTGCCTGCTGCGGAGGGCAGACAATAAAACCTTGTCTGGGACGTGCTTCAATCAGTTGTTGGTCTTCAAGCTCTGACAACGCTCTTATTACAGTGTTTTTGCTTAGGTTGTGCTGTTGGCTCAGAGCACGAATCGAAGGTATTCGGGTGCCAGGGTGTATTTCGCCCAGTTCGATGCGCTGTTGTAGTTGTTTTGCCAGAGCCAGATATCTTTTCATGGTTACAGAATATTATTTTTGATAGTAAGCTGCATTAGATTTGTTTCTGTACCCCATAAATATCCCGGTTTGTGTGCCTTTATCGATTGCTGACAAGCTTTTAAAGTCACTGACTTATTATGTGAGGGTAAGTGAGATGTTAACTAAACAGCAGCGTCTGGCCTTGGTTCCCTGGGGCTTTGTAGGCATATGGAGCACCGGTTTTATCGGAGCTAAATATGCCGTCCCTTATATGGAGCCCTTCAGTGTTTTGCTCGCGCGGATGTTGCTAACGTTGCTGGTTTTTGCAGGTCTGCTTTGGTGGCGAAAACCGCAATGGTGCTCTCTGCCTCAGGCAGGACATCAGATGATCGTAGGCTTTCTGGTCCATGCATGTTACCTGGGAGGAGTTTTTGCTGCGATAGACTGGTCATTACCTGCTGGGGTTACCGCAATTATTATGGGTGTCCAGCCGCTTCTAACAGCGTTTATTGGTTGGTTATGGTTATCAGAAAGGCTGAACCTAACACAGTGGATTGGCTTATACCTTGGGTTGTTCGGTGTGTTGCTGGTGGTATCGCAAAACTTAACCGGAGATGTTACTTCTGTTGAGCCGGTTGCCTGGATAGCTGCGATTATTGCTCTGGTTGCTATCTCTGTCGGCACGCTTTATCAAAAACGTTTCGGGGCGGGGGTAGACCTTATGGTAGGGGCTTTTTACCAATACCTGTCCACCGCAATTGTGATGGCTATTCTGGCTTATCAATTTGATAGCGGTGTTATCCAATGGAACTGGACTTTAATTGGGGCGCTCGTCTGGATGGTTATTGCATTATCCGTGATTGCAATCCTGCTTCTATTGATCATGATTCGTGAGGGTGAAGCCAGTAAAGTTGCCAGTTACTTTTATCTGGTACCGCCTTTAACCGCAATTGAGGCCTGGCTGCTTTTTGATGAGCAGCTAAATCTAACAGCTATCCTCGGTATCCTGGTGGCAGTATTCGGGGTCTATTTAGCGGTTAGATTTAACAGCAATAACAAAGCAGTAAAAGAACCGGCAGGTAAATCGGATAGTTAAACAGAGCAGGCTGAGTGGGGCGGAGGCCCCGCTTATCATGCCTTATGGGTTAGCCTTACCAGCTTGAAGTTACCATTTGCAGCAATGCATTCTGCCTGGTGAAAGTACTGGAGTGCTTTGCGTTCGAGAGGGATATGGAGATTAGTGACAAAGCAGGCTACACCGCGTTCATTGAGACGATCGTGAGTTGCCTTTAAGAATCTATCTGTCAGATCGCCATCTACGGAAAACCCGGCATGAAAAGGTGGGTTGCAGATAATCAGATCGAATTTTTCGGAAATGCCTTCAGCGCAGCTTGCTGGAATCACTTTGCCATTTATTGGATAGCGATCGAAGTTCCGCTGGCAGGCAAGAATCGCAGCGGCATTATTATCAGATGCTGTGACAGGTATATCCAGTTGACTGATATTGAGTGATAGATAGCCGTATCCGCAGCCCAGATCCAGAGCGTTTTTAGGTGGTTCAGGCAGGGTCATCAAAAACTGATCGAGGTGCTCGATCAAAAAAGCGCTACCTTTATCGACCTTGTCCCAACCAAAAACACCGGGTTTGCTGTAATAGTCGAATTGCTCATCGGCGACTGTTACCCGAAGGGTTGGATAGTCCTTATCATCTAGCGGTTCAGCTTTATCAGATTTCAGTTTGTGTAGCGTAACCTGCCATATGTCTTTTGTGGCTTTAACACTCTGCCCATCACCAAACAGTTTCTTACCTTTACTGAAGTAAGTTTTGATACCCTCGCCTTTATCTCCAGCCATAATCAGTTGCCCGCCAGGCTTTAGGCAACGATAAGATTCGTTGATGACGTGATGGACAACCGGTTTTTCCTTGGAGACCCGGTAGATAATCGAATCCAGGCTGTTATCTTCTATGATGCTGAAGTCATAATCGGAAAAAAATACCTTCCAGCCCTGGTTGAGCAGTCTCGCTTCAAGGTCGATCCTGTTTGTGATGACCTGAATGTTATCGCTAGGTGAAAGCTGGGCGCTAAGTAGATTTTCATCAGCAATCCAGAGGTATCGCCCCTCGGCTTTCTGCAGAAAAGGTACTAACTGATTAAAGGCTGTATCGCTCATTGAATGCTGTTTATCTCTTCGTCAGTCAGGAATCTGAATTCGCCCGGTTCCAGGTCTTCATCGAGGCTTATCGCGCCGATGCTGACCCTGTGCAGTTCTTCTACCTTGTTGCCAATCGCGGCAAACATACGCTTCACCTGATGATAGCGCCCTTCAGTAAGAACGACTTCAGCTTCGTATTCACCGATAATGGTTAACTCTGCCGGTTTAGTGCGCTCTTTCTCATTGATTAGCATCAGCCCTTTAGCGAATTTGGTTATCGCGTCTTGTGGAATAGGATCAGCAGTAGTCACCTGATAGCGTTTACCGGTTTTATGCTTTGGCGAAGTCACTTTATGTGCCCATTTGCCATTAGAGGTTATGAGAACCAAGCCTGTGGTATCAACATCCAATCGACCGCAAATCGTCAACTCTTCAGCGCGAGGGAGATCCAGTAAACTAAGTACCGTTGGGTGAGTGCTGTCGTCATTAGAGCAAACACAGCCCAATGGTTTGTGAAGCATTAGGTACTTTTCGCCCGGTGCCTCTACCGGGTAGCCGCTCAGATAAACGTCGTCTTCATCTGAGATATGCAGAGCAGGGTCCTTAATTTCCAGGTCATTGACAACGACCTCGCCTGCTTTCATAAAGCGACGGACTTCTTTTCGTGAAAAACCGGTGGATTGTGCTAGGTATTTATCTAGGCGCATGGAGAAATAGCAGCTATTTTAAAACGTGCCATTATAGCTCAACTTCTAGAGACCCTATAGCCTGCAACGTTTTTTCGTCTCAGGTTTTCAGTTAATATAGCGCCTTCAAATTTGGAGCCTCTCTGTGAAACTGTTTGTTGATAACCTGACTAATGTTGATTTCTCTTATCTGCACCCTCAACGTGGATTGATGGGTGAGTCTTGGCTTGTGCAGTTAGAGCTGGATGGCTCTTTGAATGAGCAGGGAATGATCTGTGATTTTGGCATTGTAAAGAAAGAGGTTAAGCGTTGGTTTGACCTCTGGGTTGATCATGCGCTGGTGGTGCCAACGGGTATGCCCCGGTTAAGTCATTCGACATCAGAGGGTTATACCGAAGTGGAGTGGCTTTATGCAAACGGTGAACGTTTTTACTGTCGTTCTCCTGAGCAGGCGATTTGTTTGGTTGGAATGCCTGAGATCAATGAGCATACCCTGGCAGAATGGTGCAGGGATAAGCTTTTGGAACTGTTCCCGCAAGAGGTGAAAGGTCTAAAGATTAGTTTTGTTCCCGAGCGTATCGATGGTGCGTTCTATCATTACAGTCATGGTTTGCAGAAGCATGACGGGAATTGTCAACGTATCGCACATGGGCATCGTTCAAAAATTGAGATCTACCTGAATGATCAGCGTGAGCAAGCGCTTGAAGCTGAGTGGGCAGAGCGATTTAAAGATATTTATATAGGTTCTGAATCGCATCTGGTCGAAAAGTGTGAAGATATTCACCATTATGCCTACCAGGCACCTCAGGGCGAGTTTGCAATCGCCTTGCCTTCATCTGTTTGTTACCTGATTGATACGGACAGCACGGTGGAACTGATAGCCGCTCACCTGGCTAAAGAACTGAAAAAGGTTCACCCTGAAGAGCGAGTGATGGTGCGCGCCTATGAAGGCGTGGGCAAAGGTGCGATTGCAGAAGCATAAAAAAACCGCAGCCAGGCTGCGGTTTAAAATGTAGTAGGACGGTGTAACTAGACTTAAGTCTAGCTTAGTCCCGTTCGATTGCCAGTGCAGTACCCATACCCCCACCAATACACAGGGTGGCCAGGCCTTTCTTAGCATCTCGCTTATTCATTTCGTGGATCAGGCTTACGAATACACGGCAACCTGAAGCACCGATCGGATGGCCAAGCGCAATCGCACCGCCGTTGACATTGACGATGTCAGTGTTCCAGCCGAGATCTTTATTCACAGACATTGCCTGGGCTGCGAAAGCTTCATTCGCTTCAACCAGTTCAAGGTCATCTACAGTCCAGCCTGCTTTCTCAAGTGCTTTCTGGGTGGCGCAAATTGGACCTGTACCCATGATCGCTGGATCGATGCCTGCATTACCGTAAGCTTTGATGCGTGCCAGAATTGGCAGGCCTAATTCTTTCGCCTTCTCTTCAGAGCACACAATCACAGCAGCAGCACCATCGTTAATGGTAGAGGCATTGCCTGCCGTTACTGTGCCGTCTTTCTTGAATGCTGGGCGCAATTTGCCAAGTGCTTCTGCAGTACAGCCGAAACGTGGCTGCTCATCAGTATCAAAGACGATTGGGTCGCCTTTACGTTGTGGAATCGATACAGGGATGATCTCATCTTTAAAGCGGCCTGAAGTCACTGCTGCTTCGGCTTTGTTCTGAGAGGCCGCAGCAAAAGCATCCTGCTCTTCACGTGTGAAACCGTATTTCTCTACGATATTCTCAGTCGTGATACCCATATGGTAGTCATTAAACGCATCCCACAGGCCGTCTTTGATCATGGTATCAACCATTTTCCAGTCGCCCATGCGCGCGCCATTACGGGAATTAGGTACAACGTGAGCGGACAGGCTCATATTTTCCTGACCGCCAGCAATAATGATGTCCGCATCACCACAGCGAATAGCCTGAGTCGCCATCTGTACGGCTTTCAGGCCAGAACCACAAACTTTATTGATTGTGATTGCAGGAACTTCAATTGGCAGACCACCGTTAAGTGTCGCCTGACGGGCAGGGTTCTGGCCGCAACCGGCTGTCAGAACCTGACCCAGAATAACTTCGTCTACTTTTGCAGGGTCCAGATCTACTTTTTCTAATAGACCTTTAATAACAGCTGCACCTAGATCAGATGCAGGTACTTTAGATAGGGAACCACCAAATGTGCCAACTGCGGTACGACCGGCAGCAACAATTACAACGTCACGCATTCGAAATGCCTCTTAGCTTAGCTATGTACAAAGTTCGTCCACGATGATGATCATAGGCCATAAACATGACCCGGGTATTGCAAGTGAAAAGCGGCGTTTTACTGTGACCGTATGAATCGTCCTGATGCTCCATGGCGGTCAAATCCGTTTTTCTGAGCACTTATACAACCTTTATTGTTTTTATTGCAGTGCAAGAACTCATCGTCCTAGCAGTCTGCGGTAGCAAGCCCCTCCTTGTCAAGCCACGAAAGTAGGGGGCTATATAAGACTTGTGGAGGTAATGCGAATTATTGCAGTGCAGCAATGGTTGCGTTGTTAACGGAAAAAGGTCGATGTTCGAAAAGAGTTCCGGGCGAGCAGGGCTCACCCGAATGGAGATTATAGATCGATTTGAATATTATCGATCAGACGGGCTGGGCCCAGATAAGCAGCGGCCAGAATCACCAGCGCAGTGTCGCTTTCATTTGCCGGTTGAAGGTCATCTCGGCGACAAATTACATAATAATCGCGTTTAAAGCCGACCTCTTCCAGCTGGCTTTGTGCCTGCTCTTCTAGCTCGGCAAACTGCTTGTTACCTTGTTTTATCTGCTCAGCCGCATCACGCAAGGTGCGGTTGAGATTGGCAGCAACTTCAATTTCCTCTGCGGAAAGGTAGCCGTTGCGTGAACTCAGAGCCAGCCCTTGCGGGTTTCTGGCAATGGGAGCACCTTGAATCTCAACCGGCAAGCTCAGGTCTTCGGTCATACGACGAATAACCATTAGCTGCTGAAAGTCTTTTTCTCCAAAAATGGCAACATCTGGCTGTACCATACCAAATAGTTTGGTCACTACAGTCGCTACGCCACGGAAGTGCCCAGGACGGCTGGAACCGCAATATAGGTCGGAAATTACCGGAACTTCAACCTGAGTCTGTGCTTCGCGACCGTGTGGGTAGACTTCAGCATCAGTCGGTGCGAACAGGAAGTCGCAGCCTCGTGATTCCAGTTTTGCCTGATCATCTTGCAGGGTACGAGGGTAGTTATCCAGATCTTCGTTGGCGCCAAACTGCAGCGGGTTCACAAAGATCGAGGACACTACAATATCGCTGTTGGCCTTCGCCTGGTCAATTAACTGCAGATGGCCTTCATGAAGGTTGCCCATGGTTGGGACGAAACCGATGCGCTTACCTTGAAAGCGTTCTTTGCTAAGCGCTGCGCGAAGTTCAGCTATCGTATGGATCGTAATCATAATTACGCGAACCCATGCTCTTGGGCAGGGAATGTACCCGCTTTAACCTCGGCAACGTACAGCTGAACCGCGGCTTCAATGCTATCTGCATCAGCCATGAAATTCTTAACGAATTTAGGGCTGCGACCTGGTGTGATTCCTAGCATGTCATGTAGTACGAGTACCTGAGCATCTGTATCAGCGCCTGCCCCGATACCAATGACTGGGACATCAAGGGCCAGGGTGATCTCTTTTGCCAGAATAGCAGGTACACACTCCAGAAGAATGATACTTGCGCCAGCGTCTTGCAGGAGAACTGCGTCGTTGATCATCTGTTGCGCAGTTTCCTGATCTCTTCCCTGTACACGATAACCGCCGAGCTTGTTGACGGTTTGTGGTGTCAGTCCGAGATGTGCGCAGACCGGAATGCCGCGTTCAGCTAGCATTGAGATTGTGTCTGCCAGCCATGCGCCGCCTTCAAGTTTCACCATGTTCGCACCGGCCTGCATCAGTGCTGCTGCACTGTCCATAGCTTGTTCAGGCGTCGAGTAGCTCATGAAGGGCAGGTCAGCCATGATCAGGCTTCCTTGGTTTCCTTTAGCGACAGCCTGAGTGTGGTAGGCCATCTCTTCAACAGTCACAGGTAATGTGCTGTCGTTGCCCTGAAGCACCATGCCCAACGAATCACCGACCAGAATTACTTCCGTACCTGCGGAACTAACCAGGTGTGAGAAACATGCGTCGTATGCAGTGAGTACTGCAAATTTTTCGCCTGCCTGTTTCATTGAAGACAACGTGTGCAGAGTAATATTGCTCATGGAATCAGCTTCCTTTATTACGCGTTGGCGCGATTATACCTATATCTTTGCCAAGCTGCCCAGAGGGCATGCAACTAATAGAGAAGACAAATTTTCTCCATTTGGCATCTGGAGCCCAGGAGAAATTTCTGAAAGAGGGTAAAGCACAAAGCTGCGTTCATGCATAAAAGCATGAGGTACCGTTAACCTATCGTTGTTAATGGTCAGGTCACCATATAGCAAAATATCCAGATCCAGCGTTCTCGGTCCCCAGTACCGCTCTCGCACTCGCTGGTGGTTTTGTTCGAGCTCTTGCAGCTTATCGAGTAAAGATAGTGGACTAAGGCTGGTTTCGATCTGGGCAACCGCATTAATAAAGTCCGGTTGGTCTTGAGGCCCGACTGGCGCGGAGCGATACAGAACAGATGTTGTGAGTAGCTCTGTCTCGGGTAGCAAAGCCAGCTCTTCTATTGCCGAACTGACTTGCTCAATCGGTTGCTCCAGATTACTACCCAGGCCAATATAGCAGATCTGAGGAGAGCTCATTGAGGCGTCTCTTTACGTGGTTTGCTACGGCGACGGCGCGGGCGTTTGGGTTTATCCGACCCTTGATGTTTGATCATCTGATCGCGGTTCTGCTCATTCGCATTTTGGTAATCGGTCCACCACTGGCTTAAGCCGCCCAGATCCTCACCGCTGTTTTCTCTCAACAGTAGAAGGTCATATGCTGCTCGGAACCTCGGGTGCTCCATCAATCGAGCGGCACGGTTACCTTGTCTCCTTGGTAAACGCAGTTGCATCTCCCAAATTTCGCGAATGGGTGTTGAGAAGCGTCTGGGTATCGCTGTGGATTTAACCTGCTCTCCGAGAATCTCGTTAGCCGCTTCATGCATGGCCGGTAAAGGCGGCATTTTCTTCTCTTTCATGAGCTGCTGCATACGAATCTGGGTTGGGTACCAGAGAATGGCAGCAAAAAGGAATGCTGGGGTTACGCTCTTACGCTGCGCCAGACGGCGGTCAGTATTCTTAAGCGCGTTATTAATCAGGTTTTCCAAAGGAACATCAAGCTGCTCTTGCTGAAGCGTACGATGGACCAGAGGAAAGAGAGGTTCAAACAATTCCAGGCGGCGTAGTTGTTCATAGGATTGAACCGCGTGTCCTGATTGGAAAAGCTTTAGTACTTCATCAAAAAGCCGAGCAGGAGCTATGCGTTTCAGCATGGGCGCCAGAGGGATAATGGGCAATTCAGACTGAGGATCAATAGTGAAATCCAGTTTAGCGGCAAAACGAGCGGCACGCAGCATACGGACTGGATCTTCTTTATAACGTGCTTCCGGATCGCCAATCATGCGCAGAATACCCTTCTGCAGATCTTCATATCCGTTGGCAAAATCATATACGCAATGATCTTTAGGGCAGTAGTAAAGTGCGTTGACAGTAAAGTCCCGGCGCAATGCATCATCTTCGATCGTGCCGTAAACATTGTCACGTAAAATAAGACCACTATCGCATTGTTTACCCTGTTCACCCTCGCCCTCTTCAGACTGGGAGTCATGGCTGGCGCGGAAGGTGGCAACCTCAATTAGGTCACGGCCGAAGCGTACATGCACGAGTTTAAAGCGTCGGCCAATCAGGCGGGCGCGACGGAACAGTTCCGCAGCTTCTTCAGGGTGCGCATCTGTCGCAACATCGAAATCTTTTGGGCGTTTCTTTAATAGCAGATCACGGATGCAGCCGCCGACTAGATAGCCTTCGAACCCTGCGTCCTGCAGGCGGTAGGCTACCTTTAATGCATTATCATCGAGAAAGCGGCGAGAAATTTTATGTTCTTCTTCATTGATCAGGCGCTTGCTGACAGTGGTGATGATCTCTTCAGTCTGAGAGTCTGGTTTACTGTTACCGCCGCCAAAGACTTTGTTCAGCGCGTTGCTAATGGATTTAAGCAAGGTGGTGCCTTCTCAATAGGATTAAATACAGTTAAGGAGGGTAAAGAGATTGTATCGATGGATATGGGTCAACCCCTGTACAGCAGTCCTTAATTACATCGGGTGCGCAATGATAGCATTGTTGGACACTGTTATGGGAGCTTTAGGAGGTTTGGATCAAGATTTTAAGAGGAGATGGGGAGCTGATCGCATCTCAGGTAACAACGCTAGTTCTTAGCTTGTTGTTTTTTTTCTAAGAGCAAAATGACCGTCACATCTTCGTTACGACCAGCTTTCTAAACCTCATTATTATTTTTATTCGAGGCGGGTGCTTCTCTACTCTATTCCAGTTTTTATTTTTATTGGCGGTCTAGATTCGGAAACGTGCTTCTTTTTGTTTTCGCGTATTAATGTTGCATGGCGTGTGCCAGTTTTTTTATTTTGTTTAAAATCAATGGGTTATGATTTTTAGCGGTTTCTATTACCTACTTTTGTACAGGTTTTGTTACCGCTTGTTACGTTTTGGTACTGCGTTGTGGGTAGTAAGGTAACACTGGAAATGTTACTTAAGTGTTACCTGAATGTATCCAGAGTGTTACTTAAAAAAGCTGCATTAAACTAAAGGCTATAGTCGTTGTAAAAGCCTCAATGACTACTTTTTAGGCTTTCTGGGAATCCCTAATTTCTGTCTTCTTTCCCAGAGGCATTTTCGACTGACCCCTAGCTTTTTAGCCAGTTCTGTCTCGCTAAGTTGATCCTGATTTTCCAGAACGAAGCGTTGGAAGTAGTCATCCAGAGACAGGTTGGCCTGCTCTTCTTTGCTGAGTGGCTGGTTTGGCTCACTGTTCATTGCGGCAAACTGATTTTCCAGTTCATCCAGACTGCTTTTGGGGATGTCTAGGCCAAGTAGGTCAGTTGAGATGGTATTAGATTCAGCCAGAATAGCAGCACGCTCAATTGCGTTTTCAAGTTCTCTGACATTACCTGGCCAGTTGTAAGTCAGCATGGTATTTCGAGTATCGGGAGCAAAACAGAGTTTATCCATCTGCATCCGATCACAGACTTTGTCCATCAGCTTGTCGGCAATTTCCAGAATGTCATTGCCCCGTTCACGTAATGGAGGAATTCTTAACTCCATAACATAAAGACGGTAATAGAGGTCTTCGCGGAATTCGTTGCGTTTCGCCAGTTCTTTAAGATTTCGATGTGTAGCGGCGATTAAGCGGACATCAACTTTCTTAGATTGCACCGATCCAACCCGGCGGATCTCACCTTCCTGAAGAAAGCGCAACAGGCGTGCCTGGGCTTCGAGGGGTAGCTCACCTATTTCATCGAGAAACAGAGTGCCTCCATCGGCGGCTTCCAGAAGGCCGCTTCGCGCTGTTGAAGCGCCGGTAAAGGAGCCTTTTTCATGACCAAACAGTTCTGACTCAATCAGACTTTCAGGAATAGCCGCGCAGTTAACCGAGATCATAGGCGTATCGGCGCGGTTGCTTTGCTCGTGAATAGCCCGGGCAGCCAGCTCTTTACCTGTACCGGATTCGCCCTGAATCAAAACCGTCGCTGAGGTTTTCGCGACTTTGCCAATACGTTTATAGAGTTCCTGCATCGGTGGGCAGGATCCAAACATTTCGGAATTGTCCTTGTTGCAGCCTGGCTCTTCTTCAGTTGGCATTGGTGTCGTTTGATTGCTGTTTGAAGCGAGAATCTTCTGTACCGATGAGATCATCTCCTCATGATCAAAGGGCTTGGCTATGTAATCGACAGCACCCATCTTCATCGCATCAACCGCAGAGCGCAGGCTTGCATAGCTTGTCATGATTAAAACGGGGACCGATTTAGCTAACTCGATAAGGTCAGTACCTGGGGCGCCAGGAAGGCGCAGGTCGCTAATAATCAGGTTAAAGTCAGATAGTTTAAATCGGCTGGTGGCTTCATCGACTGATGCTGCATCGTCCACCTGGAAGTGATTTTTTTCAAGCAATCTGCGTAGGGCAGATCTAATAATTGTTTCGTCTTCGACAATCAGAATTCGGCTCATCGGCTCTACCTATATCCCACTATTCCAGGTCGACAGGATCTTCAGTCCATTTCAACCTTGGAAGCGTTATTACCACTTGAGTGCCTTTCTTCTGTTTGTTGTTGGCAGGGCTAATTATTTCAATACTACCATAATGTTCTTCGATTATGTTGTACACCAAAGAGAGTCCTAATCCGGTTCCTTGACCTGGGTCTTTTGTGGTAAAGAAGGGTTCGAATAAACGGTCTTGAGATTCTGCCTCAATTCCGCAGCCCTCGTCGGTGACGCGCAGAGTGACTGTTTCGGTATTTTCCTCTGCATTTAACCAGATTGCATCACCATCCTCAGAGGCGTCACTGGCATTTTGCAGAAGGTTCACAAAGACTTGCTGTATCTGTTGAGGATCACCATTGATGCGCAGATTATCAGGGATCTGATTGATATAGTTTTGTTGCTTACCATGGCTATCAAGGGATAGTAGGTGGATTGCCTCTTCTGCACATTGAGCCAGAGAAACCGGGAGTTGTTCTCGGTCAGCATCCGGCTTCCCGGCATGGGCAAAACGAACCAGAGACTGCACTATACGGCTGATACGTTTAGTCTGATCGACAATATGATCGCCGGTTTCGAGAATATACTCATTGCCTGTTTCCAGTTTCAGGTTCTGCGCAAGGCAGGCGATACCGGTTACCGGGTTGCCTATCTCATGGGCAACACCGGCCGCGAAGCGGCCGATAGAAGCCAGGCGTTCGTTATGAGCGAGTTTATCTTGCATCGACTTATTGTCGGTTTCATCCTCAAGAAGAATCACCATGCCTATATCTCGGCGCTCTTTTAAGATCGATTTGTGCAGGCTAAACCAGTGGGTATGCTCGGCAATAATCAGCTTCTGGCTGATTTGGTGTTCTATGTCAGTTTGCGCAAATTCATAGAGTGTTTGGCACCAGGGGGACTGCTCTTCTGTTAACTGGGAGCCGATAATTTCATCGCCGCTTAGTTGAGTGAGCCTTGCCATTTCGTTGTTCCAGAACAAGACTCTGCCTTCGGTATCCAGAGTGCAAACACCGACAGGAAGTTTCTGAAGGGTTAGCCTGTGGTAACGGCGCATTTCATCGAGTTCGGCTGCCAGGCCAGTTAGCTGCTCCTGATAGTTTTCCAGTTGGTTTTCAATCAGATGAACATTACTGGCCTTGAAGTCCATCGGATCAGTTGGTTGATCTAACGGTTCAAGTAACGCTGCGGCTTCAATGGGGCCCAGCAAACCGGACAGGTTTTGCTCTAAAACGGTTCTGAGGCGAAGCAGGTCTACAGGGCGAATAGTATCGGGTTGTAGATTCATCCCTTCCAGCGCTTTTTGTACCTCTCGTTCCGCCGCTTTTCTACCTAGTCGGCTGGCGAGCAGATTGACATAGTCATCGGTGCGGGAGGCGCGTAGGTCAATTGCGCTGGGTTTTTGTAAAGCATTCCAAAGGCACGCTTGTGCTGCATTACTCTCTTCTGCGGACTGTTTAAACAATAGTGAGACGGCAGTCATTACGACTGTATTTAGCAACAGGGAAAAGATGGCGATCTGGTCCCAATTGTTATTGTCCAGATTGAAAGGAGTTATCTCCAGGGCAGGGGACTCGAAAAGCGGTAATAGCATATTGAACAGCCAGATGCCCATGCCAACGGTGAGCCCGGAAAGCAGGCCCCATCGGTTGGCCTTTGGCCAGAATAGCGTGACCAGTAGACCAGGTAAAAACTGTAGGAAAGCGACGACCGCAACGACCCCCATTTGGTGAAGATCATAGTCATTGCCCACCTGACGGTAGAAAAGGTAGCTGGCCAGAAGCATCGCCATAATCAGGCTGCGGCGTAGCCATAAGAGCCAGGCATAAAATCGGGGTGTTTTGGGTTTTGGGATCAGCGGCAGAATGATGTGGTTTTGTACCATTGAAGCCATGGAAACCGTGGCGACAATCATGATGCCTGTTGCTGCGGATAAGCCGCCGATAAATGCCAGGATCGTCAACCAGCTTGATTCCAGCATCAAACCCATGTTGAGAATGATAAATTGAGCCTCACCGCCAACACCAAGGGATTCACCCGCCCAGAGAATGGGTGGGACAGCGGCAGCTAGCAGGAATAGAAATAGCGGCATTGCCCAGGTGGCTTTATAGAGGGTTTCATCGGAAGCATTTTCTGTAAATAGCATATGAAACATATGCGGCATGACAATCGCAGCGGTAAAGAATGACAACAGCAAAGTTCTCCATGCCTCACTATTCACCGGTGCCTGAAGTTGTTGAATGCTTTCCGGGTGGCTGATAATGAACCCTTCTACTCCAGAAATGCCGCCAAGTACTCCAAAAATTGCGAAACAGGCGATGATGAGTAGGGCGGCTAGCTTAATCAACGATTCGACAGCCATAGCGACCATGAGCCCCTGATGACTTGTTCTTAATGAGGCATGTCGTGCGCCAAACAATATAGAAAACAGGGCAATGACAAAACAGAAGCCCAGTCCGATCTGGTCAGCGCTGAATTGATCATTCAGCAGGTACATGGCATCGGTTACCGCCTGAATCTGAATGGATAGCATCGGTAAGGTAGCAAGTACCGACAGGATCGTTGTGTAGGTGCCCACGCTGCCACTGCGAAAGCGGAAAGCGAAAAGGTCTGAGAGTGAACTTAATTGATAGGTTCGGGTAATACGCAGGATCGGTATCAGAAGTGCGGGACCAAGGACAAAGGTAATGACCGCCCCTAAGTAGGAGCCTAAAAAGTTATACCCTGATTCCTGTGCGAGGCCGAAGGCACCATAGAAAGTCCAGACAGTGGCATAAACGCCAATGGACAGTACGTGGGTGTAAGGGTTGCGGACAATCCGTTTGGGTAGAATGCCACGTTCTGTCAGGTAGGCAGTGCCGAAGAGAAAAAACAGATAGGCGACGCCAATTAATATTAACCAGGGTAAGCTAAACATCCCTGTGCCTCCTCTCAATAATGAAGGCCAGAATGATGACGCATAGCCAGGCGATAAAAGGCAGATACCAAGGGGTGTTTACACTCTGCCAGCTATCAATGACGAGTGGTAAGACCATGTAAATCGCTGGAATAAGCAGTACCAATACGCGGTGAAAGTACATGCTTAATTATCTCCCAGAGCTATGCCCATTGTTTTGGGGAGTTTGTTGATATCCCACTCTTCAATTGCCCAATTCAGGATCTCATGGCGGCTTTTGCAGCTCAGATCTTTAGGTGGTTGTAAATTAAGAAATTGGAGTGCTTTCAGAAGTTCCTGTTCGGGGTCTGCAAGGTTGAGTGCTTTAGCAAAGGTTTGTTTACTTAGCTTTTGGCCCTGAGCGTTGGTGGCAACCGGTATGTGTGCGTAGCTTGGCGTCGGGTAACCGAGTAGCTGTTGCAGATGTATCTGCCGGGCTGTTTCGTCGAGCAGATCTGACCCTCTGACAACATGGGTGATGCCCTGGAGGTAATCATCAACGACCACCGCAAGTTGATAGGCAAATAAACCGTCGCGACGAAATACCACAAAATCGCCGGTTGAATTCAGATTGTAAGCCATGGGCCCCTGAATCATATCCCTGAAACTGATCAGAGAATCCATGCTTTTGACCCTGACCGCGCAACCCTGTTGATCCTTAGGGGGATTGTTCAGGCAGTGTCTGTCATAGACGATATTATCGCAACGCTCGATGATCTGTTTTCTCGAGCAGTTACAATAGTATGCGTGATGTTGGCTAATAAGCTGTTGTAAGGCGTCCTGATAATGATCAAGGCGCTCGCTTTGAAAGCTTAGTTCGCCATCCCAATAAAGTCCGAAGGCTTCGAGAATATCCGGGAATTGATCTTTTACGCCTGCTTGTTCACGAGGGGGGTCAAGGTCTTCAATACGCAGAAGCCATTCACCCTGGTGTGCTCTGGCGTCCAAAAAACTCGCGAGTGCAGCGAGGAGTGAGCCAAAATGAAGTGGCCCGGTTGGTGACGGGGCAAAACGGCCGATATAACTCAAACGTTGTGTTCCAAATTAAGCCAGCCTGATTAAGGCTGGCTTGACTGGGTTAGCCGCCGAGCTGTTTTTCTTTGATTTCAGCCAAAGTTTTGCAGTCGATGCACAGCGATGCTGTCGGACGAGCCTCAAGGCGTCGGATACCAATCTCGATGCCACAGGCATCACAGTATCCATAGTCATCTTCATCGATCAGTTCAAGAGATTCGTTAATCTTCTTGATCAGTTTGCGCTCACGGTCGCGGGTACGAAGCTCAAGGCTGAATTCTTCTTCCTGGCTTGCACGATCGCTTGGGTCAGCGAAGTTAGAAGGCTCTTCTCGAAGATGATGGATGGTACTGTCGACTTCTTCCATCAACTCCTGTTTCCATGCACCTAGAATGGCACGGAAATGGTCCTTATGTTTCTCATTCATGTACTCCTCACCCTCAACAATTGGGTAAGGTTCAAAATGTGTGAAAGATTCGCTCTTGTTTGGCATAAGCGCTGCCTCACTCTCTTTCGTAAGTCATCGACGGATGACTTCACTTGCCTGTGTTAATAATGCAAAAGAATGCATTTAGCATGGAAGGCAGGCAAATTACCAGATGCCATACCGTTTCGCTAGCCCTAAATTCAAATCTGGACATTAAATAGACATCCTATTAGTTTTAGCCCAGCTCCGAACGCTTGTAAATTAAGGGCTTGGGGGAGTTATTCACAAATGGTCTGAGGTATACTGGCGCTTTGTTGTTATAGCGGGTATGAAAATGGTGTTTCGTCCTTCTCAGCGTGTTGCTGAAATAGAATCCTTTAAAGTTATGGACCTTCTCAAGCGAGCTAAGCAGCTGGATGCTGAAGGCTTTGATGTGATCCATATGGAGGCAGGGGAGCCTGACTTTGCAACAGCAGCACCTATTGCTGAAGCTGCTAAGGCTGCTATAGATAAAGGCTTGACCCAATATACGCCTGCCGCGGGCATTCCCGAGTTGAGGACCGCGATAAGTCAGTGGTACAAAACGAAGTACAATCTTGAGATCTCTCCGGAAAGGATCATTGTGACAACCGGTGCTTCCAGTGCACTGTTGATGGTGTTTTCTCTGTTAGCTGATGCGGGACAGTCATTTATGATGGCGGATCCCGGCTATCCCTGTAATCGACAGTTCCTGCAGTTTTTAGATGCGAAATCCCAGCTGGTGGCGGTCAATGCTGAGCAGAACTTTCAGCTTAATGCCCAGCTGATTCGTGATAACTGGTGCCCTGAAACAGCAGGAGCTTTGCTCGCATCTCCGGCTAATCCGACTGGCGCTGTGGTGCACAAGGATGAACTTAGAGCGATCTCCAATCAGATAAAGCAGTTAGGTGGTCATCTGGTGGTTGATGAGCTTTATCATGGGCTGACCTATGGCGATGATGCGCCTTCAGTATTGGAAGTGGATCCGGATGCGTTTGTTATAAACAGTTTTTCAAAATACTTTGGAATGACTGGCTGGCGACTGGGTTGGTTGGTTGCGCCTGAAGCGGCGGCGCCTGAACTGGAAAAACTTGCGCAAAACCTGATGATCTCACCGCATACGGTATCGCAGTATGCAGCTTTAGCGGCTTTTAAGCCTGAATCCTTAGCAATTTTTGAGGAGCGTAAGGCGCAGTTTGAACTTCGCAGAGACCTGCTTGTTAGTGGTCTTCGGGAGCTTAAATTTGATCTGCCAATATCACCGGAAGGTGCGTTTTATGTTTATGCCGGGGCGCAACATCTGACGGATAATACTTACGATTATTGCTGGTCGATGTTGGAAGAGGATCATATCGCGACAACGCCGGGACTGGACTTTGGACGTCACCGTTGTAATGAATTTATCCGCTTCTCTTACACAACCGGATATGACCGTATTGAGTTAATGCTGGATCGTTTACAGAAAAGGATCCATGGCTGATGCGTTTAGAGCAGATGACAGAGGGTCGCCTGATTAAACGTTACAAGCGCTTTCTGGCGGATATTCAACTGCCAGACGGGCAGGAAATTACAGTACATTGCCCGAATACTGGGTCGATGAAAAACTGTGCTGAACCGGGCAGTCGTGTTTGGATTCAGGATAGCGGAAACCCCAAACGTAAATATCGCTTTGGCTGGGAATTGGTTGAAGTTGAGGGGCAATTTCTGGCTTGTATCAACACCGCTCGCGCAAATAAGTTGATCAAAGAAGGTATCGAATCGGGTGTGATAGGCCAACTGCAGGGTTATGGTTCCATACGGCAGGAGGTCAAGTACGGTGAAAATAGCCGGATCGATCTTCTGTTAGAGGACGAGAATAAAGCGCGCACCTGGGTAGAGATTAAAAATGTCACCTTACTTCAAGAAGCCGGACAAGGTGCCTTTCCTGATGCGGTAACTAAACGTGGTGCTAAGCATTTGCAGGAATTGATGGCAATGGTCGAGCAAGGTGATCGGGCCGTTATGTTGTTCTGTGTACCTCATACAGGCATTGATAGGGTGTCGCCTGCGGATCATATAGATCCGGAATATGGGCGGCTGTTACGTGAAGCCCATGCAGCCGGGGTAGAAGTCTTGGCTTACGGGGCGGAAATTACTCCCGAGCAGATTAGAATCAGTCAGGAGCTTCCAGTCATTCTGTAGAGAGAATTGAATGTATGACGCGAGTTTAGATCTTTCGGGAACGGACATGAATCGGGAATTGTGGGCGCTATATTCCGAGCTAACAAACTGCCTTTATGCTATGCAGGCTCAGTCCTGCTCCGTTTCCGAGGTGCTGGCAATCGTAAAGAAAATTCAAGACCTTCAGCCGGAAAGGCGTGAAGGTTATCTCTGACTAAAAGCTCAGCTTTACACTTGTGCGGTTTATTGGGAAGAGCCACTTCGCTATGAGGTGTGTTGGCCTCTGCTGCAGAAAACTTTACAAGAACGGTCGGTTAAATCAGAATGATACTTTCCTGTTCAATCTGGAAAGCGACGGGTGAGAGGCTGTCTTCAACGCAGGGGCCTGAGATGCAGACACCGGTATCTATTCTGAACAGTGCACCGTGTGTGGCGCATTGGATGTAGAGCTTATCGTAGTCAAGGAATTGATCAGGATTCCACTCCAGAGGGATGCTGCGGTGCGGGCAGCTGTTTTCGTAGACATAGACTTCGCCTCTATAGCGAACGGCAAACAGTTTACGGCCTTCAACTTCGTAGCCTTTTGCTCCAGGCTCAGGAATATCAGTTAGTTGGCAGAGCGTATGCATTAGAAAATAACCTCTTGAACCCGCAACTGTTCAAGCAATCGGCTGATTGCATCATCGTCATCAGTATCGATATGGATGGCCATAGTTTGCTCTTCTTCTGTCAGTGGTTGCTGATGCTGGATTTGATCTCGCATAACACGGATATCTGCATCAGAAGCATCATTACCCTCGCTCTCCCGGCGTTTGAGGCGTGCCTCTATCAGCTTCTGCTCACATGTGCAGCTAATGATTCGAATAGGGATATTTAGTTGTTCAGCCAGTTCAATGTAACTCTGGCGTGTGCGCTGTCTGATAAACGTTGCATCAACAATGACTGAATAGCCATTTCTTAGCAGGTCGGCGCTGGTGTCGTGGAGCAGATTAAAGGTGTGGGCATTCATCTGTGGCCCATATAAATCGATCTTTTCACCTTTCAGGCTAAGCTCTCTGAATAATCGCTTTCGTTCGACATCAGAACGGATCCGGATCGTGTCGGTTTGATCAACTAGTTGTTGGCTTAGATGGCTTTTTCCGCTCCCGGAAACGCCATGCATCAAAAACAGGGCCGGTTTAGGGCGGCGGGCATAGTAATCCGTTAAGCGTAAATATCGCCTCAGGGTCTGAATGTCATTCATTCCTCCGAGAACTGCTACTTTTGCTCGAACCATCGAGCGGTAAGCCTTATAAAAGTTCAATAGTGGTAGGGCCTGATAGTCACCACTAATTTCAAGGTAACGGTTTAGACAGCGATTCGCCCAACGGAATTCACCATTCGCTTCAAGGTCCATCAGAAGAAAGGCGAGGTCGCATATGGTATCTATCCAGCGGAACTGAAGGTTGAACTCAATACAATCAAAAAGGCGAAGTTCCTCGTGAAAGAGTGTGATGTTAGCCAGATGCAGATCACCATGACACTCACGAATATGACCTTGCTGTTTACGGGTCTCAATTAACGGCGTGAGTCTGCGGAACTGTTGGGCAGTATAATTAGACAGATGCTGAACTTTTTGACAGTCATCCAGATCTGAAATCACATCCGTAATGTGGGTGAAATTATCCGAAACGACATCCCAGATCGTCTCAGCTTCACCCCAGGGGCTGTCCTGAGCGACGATCGGTATTCGGCTATGAAACTCCGCAATTTTTTCAGCAAGCGTGTCGATCCAGCTGGCTTCAAAGCGTTTGTTGTTCAGTAGCAGATCGAGCCGTTGCTGATGATCGAATTGAGTCATTTTGACAGCAAACTCTATCGCATCTTCACTAGTCGCGTTAAATACCGGTGCTTCAGGAGAGCCGCCAATTGTGATGACTTCTAGATAAATATCAGGGGCCAGACGCTGATTAAGGCGCAATTCTTCTTCGCAGAAGTGCTGACGTTTCTCGAGCGTGGTAAAATCCAGAAAACCAAAATCGACCGGCTTTTTAATCTTATAGGCATACTCGCCTGTTAAGATCAGCCAGGATATATGGGTTTCTATCACCTCGATCTTGTCGACGGGGTGTGGATAAAAATCCGGTTGTTGTAAAGAGTCGATTAACGTCATAAATCTATTAGGTAACCTGCTAAGGAAAGGCATTATACTGAGCCGATGGCAAAAAAGAGAGCACCAAAATCGTCAAGTCGTGGCAAATCCGTTAAAAAGCCACGCAGTTTCCTGAAAAAACTATTCATTTTCCTGTTTAAACTATCCTTGCTGGGCATAGTTATTGGCGGGATCGGCCTGATTTATCTTGATGTCCAGGTTAAGCAAAAATTTGAAGGTAAACGTTGGGCATTACCGGCTAAGGTTTATGCTCGTCCGTTAGAGCTGTATCCAGGGCAGGTACTGGATCGTCAAGCGTTCAAAGCAGAGCTTAAAGGTCTGGGATATCGGTTTGTTAACCGGGCTGATAAGCCTGGTATGGTTGAATGGGCTTCCAGTCGCGCCCGGGTTTATACCCGAGGCTTTAGTTTTCCGGATGCTGATGAATCGGCTCAACGTTTGTTACTTACCTTTCGGGGGGATCAACTGGCGTCGATAAAAGATGATCGTGGTCAACCGGTGAATCTGAGTCGCTTAGAGCCAATTTTAATTGGCGGAATTTACCCCAGAGATAATGAAGATCGTGATCTGATTCGTTTAGATCAAGCGCCTCAATATCTGATCGATGCGCTCATTCAGATTGAAGACCGTGATTACTATGAGCATTTTGGTATTTCGTTACGCGGTATTGCTCGTGCTATGTGGGTCAATATTAAGGCTAAGCGTTTTGTTCAGGGTGGAAGTACGCTGACGCAACAGCTCATTAAGAACTTCTATCTGACGTCTGATCGTACCTTGGCGCGTAAGCTGATGGAGATCCCAATGGCCGTGTTGCTGGATCTTCATTACGACAAAGATGAAATTCTTGAAGCTTATCTGAATGAAGTGTACCTGGGGCAATCTGGTGCCAGAGCTGTGCATGGTTTTGGCCTGGCCAGTCAATACTATTTTGCCCAACCTATTCATGAGTTAAAGCTTCATCAGGTTGCACTGTTGGCCGGTATGGTTAAAGGACCATCTTATTATGATCCGCGCCGGCAGCCTGAAAGGGCGAAAAAGCGTCGTGATCTGGTGCTGAAAGTGTTGCAGGAGCAGGGTGCTATTTCAATGAAGCAGCGCCTCGATGCCGAGAAACAGCCTTTAGGTGTTGTGAAACAGAAAAGCTTGCATAAAGGGGGCTACCCGGCGTACCTGGATCTGGTTAAACGTCAGCTTCGCGAGGAGTATCCTGAAGAGGTGCTTAGCTCTGAAGGGCTGCGGGTTTTCACTAGTTTGGACCCGATGGTTCAGGCTAATACGGCAGCGGCTTTGACTCAGACAATTGCTAAACTACAAAAACGCTATGGTAAGCCTGTGATTGATCTGCAAGGGGGGATTGTTGTAACTGATCCTCAAACAGGTGAGGTGCTGGCGTTGGTTGGCGGGCGAAACGCCCGTTACCAGGGGTTCAATCGGGCCCTTGATGCACGCCGTCCGATAGGTTCATTGGTTAAGCCAGCTGTCTTCCTGGCGGGGCTTGAAGAAGGGTATACCCTATCAACAATGCTGGATGATCAGCCGATCAGCGTGCCTTTGTCAGATGGTTCAAGCTGGGTGCCGCAGAACTTTGATCGGGTGAGCCACGGTAAAGTGCCGCTTTATCTTTCGTTAGCGAAATCTTACAACCAGAGCACCGCGCAACTGGGTATGGATGTCGGCCTTTCAAATGTCATTGATCTGCTTGAGCGTTTAGGGATTGAGCGTGATCCGAAACCTTACCCGTCACTCTTGCTTGGAGCAGAGTCGATGAGCCCCTTTGAGATTGCTGCGATCTATCAGACCATTGCTGCAAACGGATTCCGAACACCGATGCGTGCGATTCGTTTAGTCACGGATGTTGAGGGGAATGAGTTATCCAGATATCCGTTTGAGGTTAAGCAGGTGGTGTCAGCTGAAAATATGCATCTGATTCAATATGCATTGCAAGCTGTAACCCGTGAAGGCACTGGGCGCTATGTATATAGCCGTCTTCCGGCCGGGTTAAATGTCGCAGGCAAAACCGGTACAAGTAATGATCAGCGAGATAGCTGGTTTGCCGGTTTTGCGGGTGATCGCTTAGCGGTAGTCTGGTTAGGCTTAGATGATAATAAAAAACTGCCATTTACCGGTTCCGGAGGCGCTTTAAGGGTTTGGACCGAATTGATGGTTAAGGAACAACCTCAACCATTTATGGCGTATCAACCTGAAGATATTGAGTATCACTGGATTGAAGAAAAAACCGGTAGGGTTGCTGCCGAACACTGTCAGGGTGTGCGACAATTGCCGTTCATAAAAGGTACAGCTCCGCAGGAATATGCTGAGTGTGCTAATCGACAGCAAAGTGAGTCACTGGATTGGTTCAAACAATGGTTCAGGTAAATAAACGTAGTAAGGCGCTGCTTGTTACTCTACTGGTAACGGGCTTGGCTGGATGTGTAAGTGGAACAGGAGGCTATCGCCCTCCGGTTGAGGATAGAGCCGGTTCAGGCGGTGTTGTCCAGTCAGTTGAACCTGCTGCAAGAGGGGTAGATATGAGCCCTGCGGTTGTTCGCCAATCTCGTACTGAACAGCCGGTTGCTGTGCCTGTGCCAACGCCAGTGACGACGAGAGCAAAGAACCCTGCGGTCATTGCCTTGTTGGATACTGCTAATCGCCAGAAGGTAAACGGGGCGATGCAAGCAGCAGAAAGTAGTCTTGAGCGGGCGCAGCGAATTGCTCCTCGTGATCCAGAGATCTATTACCAATGGGCAGATATTCGCCGTTTGGAAGGTCGTTGGCTTCAGGCTGAACAGTTAGCGCTTAAAGGCACGAATATGGCGATAGGTGATGCGATTATGCTGCGTCGTCTGTGGCTATTGATTGCTGATATTAAAGACAGCTCAGGCGATCGTTCTGGTGCGCAAAAGGCCAGGCAAAAAGCGTTGAGTTATTAACAAAAGGCCAGATCTATGATCTGGCCTTTTTTACTTAGGCATTGCTGCGGTTGGTTTTAGGTATTGTTGCGCCAATGAGTATTAAGAAAACACTCAAACCAGTAGCGAAAAAGCCTGCGTCTTGTTGATCCGGGATTAAGCTTGTCGGGCTATATACCAATAAGCTTATAGCCAGGGTGACTGCTGCGAGAGTGCCTGCCACTTTACAGGCTAAAGCTTGCAAGCGAAGAGCGCTAATCAGAATGGCTCCGGCACTTAGCGCAGCCATGATCTGGCTGTATTCAATACCAACTTCACTGCGCCGACAAAGCTCAAAGAGAGCAAACAGGGCGAGTAGCCATCTTCCCCAGGCCGCCCGGCTCCACTCATATTTCCATGCGCTATCAACCATCGCGCTAGCAATGAGAGGAATCGCAGCGTAATAAGCCAGGTTATCTAAGATTCGCTTTAGTGTTTGTGTGTCCTGATCAGGACTTTGAAGCAAAATGTTGCCAGCTGCAGCACAAGCAATAAAAGCGGCCGATAAACTGATGACCATACTCGCAGTATGGTCACGGCTCTCGCCTTGTTTATAGCTACGGCCTGCTAAGTAGAGGGCGCAGATAATCAAAAGGCAGTTGGTTAGAAACAGACTGCTCATTTCAGGCTGGCAAAAACCTGATCTGCTGCGGCTAATGTTGCTTCAATGTCATCCTGAGTGTGTGCAGCAGAAACGAAACCAGCTTCAAATGCAGAAGGCGCCAGGTACACACCTTGTTCAAGCATGCCATGGAAGAATTTGGAGAAACGATCAGCATCACATTTCATCGTTTCAGCAAAGCTTGTGACTTTTTCCTGCTCGGTGAAGAATAAGCCGAACATGCCGCCAACTCGGCTAGTGGTAAATGGAATACCGTTTGCCATAGCGACTGCCTGAAGTCCTTCAGTGAGAAGCTCTACTTTGGCGCCAAGCTGCTCATAGAAGCCTGGCTCGGATACTGCGTTAAGCATCGCCAGACCTGCTGCCATTGCTAATGGGTTACCTGAAAGGGTCCCTGCCTGATAGACCGCTCCAAGCGGGGCGATATGCTCCATAATCTCTTTCTTACCACCAAAGGCGCCGACAGGAAGGCCGCCGCCAATGACTTTGCCAAGCGTTGTCAGGTCTGGCTGAACGTTATAGACAGATTGAGCACCACCCAGAGCAACACGGAATCCGGTCATGACTTCGTCAAAAATCAGAACAGTGCCGTATTCATCGCAGACTTCACGAAGGCCCTCAAGGAAGCCCGGAACAGGAGGAATACAGTTCATGTTACCGGCAACCGGTTCAACAATGATGCATGCGATCTGATCACCCATCTCGGCGAATGCTTTGCGGACGCTTTCGATGTCATTGTGGGTGAGTGTTATTGTGTGTTCAGCTAGCGAAGCGGGTACGCCCGGCGAACTTGGTTCACCCAGAGTTAGCATGCCAGAACCAGCTTTTACTAATAGCGAGTCAGAGTGACCGTGGTAGCAGCCCTCAAACTTTACAATTTTGTCTCGCTTGGTATAGCCGCGAGCCAGGCGGATTGCACTCATGGTTGCTTCAGTACCTGAGCTGACCATGCGTACCATATCCAGTGATGGCATGATCTCGCAGACTTTATTAGCCATCTCGATCTCAATTTCTGTAGGCGCGCCGAAGCCCAGGCCATTATCCAGAGAATTGCGAACCGCATCGATAACAGCGCTGTTACAGTGGCCCAGAATCATGGGGCCCCATGAGCCGACATAATCGATATATTTGTTATCGTCTTCATCAAACAGGTAGGCCCCTTCACCGCGTTTGAAGAAAACCGGTGTTCCGCCCACACCTTTGAAGGCTCGAACCGGGGAGTTAACGCCGCCTGGAATATGTACTTGAGCTGCCTGAAAGAGTTCTTCTGAACGGGACATCTTTTATTCTCTCTAAATTCTGTTGCTGAATTGCTGGTGGAATTGTTGCGCGGTTGCTTTGATATTGTTCTGCGCATAAAGCGCATGAATGACAGCAACCATATCGGCACCTGCATCAATAATCTGGGCTGCATTATCCACGCTAATGCCTCCAATCGCTACTATTGGAAGGTTTACTTCATGCTTAGCCTGCATTAATAGCTCTAAAGGGGCGGGTGTCGCATTAGGTTTAGTCTTAGAAGGGAAGAATGCGCCAAAGGCAATATAATCCGCACCTTCGGCTGCCGCCTGCAGTGCAAAAGCTAATGAGTCATGGCAGGTTACCCCGATAATGGCTTGTTCACCAAGCATCTCACGGGCTTCAGGGATGGCCCCGTCGCTTTGGCCTAAATGAACACCTGCGGCTCCAATTCCCGCTGCTAACCCTGCATCATCATTAATTAAAAGAGGAATTTTGTGGTTTTGGCAGAGGTGATTAACGGCCGAGGCTTGCTCAACTCTTTTTTGTAAGTCGGAAGACTTATCGCGGTACTGAATAATTTTCGCACCGCCTTTAATGCTTTGCTCTACTTTTTTAAGCATGACCTCGGTCGAGGGCATTAATTCGGCATCGGTTATCCCATAAAGGCCTTGTAGCTGATACTGCATAATTAGCTTTTCCGGTAAAACTCTTCTATCTGGTCGCGGGTTAATAGCCCGATGACCTGTTCATTGTTGTCTCTGATACAGAGTGCGTCCATGCCGTCGGCTGTCATTTTGTCTAATGCCTGTTGCAGTGTCGCTTTGGTATCGATAAAACCTGTGTCCAGACGAAGACCGGGGATGTTCAGCATATCGATATCGCTTGTATCCGATGCAATATCGCGTGTCGTTGAATGTAGGTCACCAGGTGACAGCAGGGTGTATCTGCCCTTGTTGTTAATAACTATCCAGCTGGGCTCAGTGTCTAAAGCGCTTTTCGCTCCTGCACAGGATATGATTGGATCACACTTTACAAAGCTGGTGCTCATAAGGCTTTGCACGGCGGCACTGCTTAATACTCGGGTGAGTGGTTGGTACCTGTAGTCCATTCCCTGGAGATTCATGCTCGTCACAAAAATGGAAGGCATGTTAAAGACATACCTGGCGATCAAATTCGATACGACAATGGATATCATGGCAGGGAAAATAATGTTTGGGTTTCCTGTGAGTTCCAATATTGCAACCAGTGCTGCCATGGGAGCGTTAGCGACAGCACCCATCATGCTCCCCATTCCCAGTAAAGCGTAAAAACCGGGGTTGGCGACTTGCTCATTAACTGCGCCGGCTCCGAGTATCCCCAGAAGGCCTCCTGCAATGGCGCCGATAAAAAACGTCGGGCCAATCAAGCCAGCGGGTATACCAAGGCCAAGAACAACCGGGGTTAGCAAGCATTTAGCTATCAGTATTGCTATTAAAATGCCGAGTCCTAGTTCTCCATTCAGAACGGAAGTGACGGTATCGTAACCCACCCCCATTACTTGAGGTACGAACACCGCAACACTACCGGTGAAGAGCCCAGCAATGATTAACTTTGTTTTGTACGTTAAAACGGAATGATCGGACCAGCGCATTGTCTCACGCATCAGTGAGATAAAGGCTACCGCAAGCAGGCCGATCATGCCGCCAAGAAACGCGACGTAGGGAATCTCACTTAACGATTCTATCTGCATTGCAGGAACAGTAAGCACTAACTCCTGGCCGAACATAAATTGCATAACCAGCGCGCCTGTAGCTGCCGCGACCATAACCGGCATGAAGCCGATCACAGTGTACTCGAGTAGGACAACTTCCATCGCGAATACAACACCGGCTAAAGGGGTGTTAAAAGTGGCAGCAATCCCCGCGGCTGTTCCGCACCCGGCTAGAATGCGCAATGTGTTGTTAGGTAGATTCAGTTTTTGGCCTAACTGACTGCCGCAGGTCGCGCCTAAATGGATCGCAGGCCCCTCTTTCCCGACCGAGTGCCCAAACAGAAGTGCTGTTGATGCGGTTAGAAACTGAACAATGGCATTTTTTAAAGGAAGATTGCTTTGGTGATAAGCCATACGCTCAAGTAAATGGGTAACACCGACTTTCCTTGTTAGAGGCGTGACCCTGGAAAGTATAGCGATGATGATCAGGCTACCTATCACAGGTAAAAAGAAGTGGTACCAGCCTGATAGTTCTTCGAAGTTTTCGCTCTCACCGCCCGGTAATAGGTGAGCTAAGGGAACTTCTAAAAGAAGACGAAAACTACCTAACACGACTCCGCAAAGCAGGCCGCAGATAATCCCAAGGACCACCATTTGCGGCAGTGCTTCACTGTGCGCAAGACGGTGACGGAAGTGTTCCATTGAAAAAGCGTTACGAAACATGGAGTAGTTTTACTTATTAATAGTCATTGTCTGGGTTGCTTTGTAGTATTATACGTTACCAGTTTTTCATCCCTTATGAGAGGTTACTGTGATTAAGGTCGGTATTGTAGGTGGAACCGGTTACACCGGTGTTGAGTTACTTCGTTTGTTGGCAAATCATCCACAGGCTAAAGTTGAGGTGATTACTTCCCGTTCTGAGGAAGGTGTTAGCGTGGCTGACATGTATCCAAACTTGCGAGGACACCACGATCTGCGATTCACCGTCCCTGATGTGGAAACTTTGAGCGGTTGCGATGTGGTTTTCTTTGCAACGCCGCACGGTGTTGCTATGAATATGGCGGCTGAACTGGTTGGTAAAGGTGTGCGGGTCATCGATCTGGGTGCGGATTTCCGTATTAAAGACCTGGAGCTTTGGTCTCAGTGGTATGCAATGGAACATACACAGCCTGAAATGGCTGAATTAGCGGTTTATGGTCTTCCAGAAGTTAACCGTGAACAGATTAAAGATGCACAGTTGATTGCTTGCCCAGGTTGCTACCCGACAGCTACGCAGCTTGCATTCCTGCCTCTGCTGGAAAATACGCTGATCGATCACCGTCGCCTGATTGCTGATTGTAAATCTGGAGTCAGTGGTGCTGGGCGTGGCGCTAAAGTAGGTATGCTGCTTTGTGAAGCTAGTGAGAGCATGATGGCTTATGGTGTGCATGGACATCGTCACCTTCCAGAGATCAAGCAGGGCTTAGCGCTAGCGGCAGAGCGTCCAGTACATTTAACATTTGTACCGCACCTGACGCCCATGATTCGTGGTATTCATTCGACCTGCTATGGCGTGCTTAAAGATCCTGTTGATCACGATTTACAGGCGATGTTTGAAGAGCGTTATGCTGATGAGCCGTTTGTAGATGTGATGCCAGCGGGTAGCCATCCGCAGACGCGTAGCGTGAAAGGGGCGAATATGTGCCGGATCAGCGTGCATCGTCCACAGGGTGATGACACCGTAGTTGTGCTATCGGTTATCGATAACCTGGTTAAAGGTGCAGCGGGCCAGGCTGTTCAAAATATGAATATTATGTTCGGTTTTGAAGAAACGGCCGGGCTTAATATTGTTGGGTTGATGCCTTAATACTTGACTGAATTGCTTGGTTAAGGTAATAATGCGCCCAGCAAATGTGAGTATGGTCTTATGATAGAAACAGTTGAACCAGGTCTAGAGCAGGAAATGGCGTTTACCGCGTCTGCAGCTGCAAAAGTTAAATCGCTAATCGAAGAAGAAGAGAACGATAGCCTGAAGCTACGCGTATTTATTACGGGTGGTGGCTGTGCAGGCTTCTCCTATGGTTTTACCTTCGATGAAAGCGCTGCCGATGACGATACCGTGATTGAGCGTGATGGTGTAACAATGGTGGTTGATCCAATGAGTTTCCAGTATCTCGTTGGTTCTGAAGTCGATTTCAAAGAAGGGCTGCAAGGTTCTCAGTTTGTTATCAACAACCCTAACGCAACGACAACTTGTGGTTGCGGCTCCTCTTTCTCTATCTAAATCCCTGCTGAAAATAGGTTATGGGCTTGCAAGTTCATAACCTATTCATATACCTTTTGCTCTTATATAAGTGATTTCTAAGATCCTTTCGGGGGCATTAATGCGGTTTTTGGCGAACTTTTTTCTCTTTATCTGTGTTTCCTTTTCAGTTCAAGCTGAGCCTCAGCAGTCGCCGGTTGCGCCTGAAGTGCAAAATTCCCGCTATCTGGCGCTGATCAAGAAGAATTCCCCTAGTGAAGTAGAGATGCTCTTTAAGCGAGCAAGTATGCTGGCTGAAGAGGTTGATAATCTGAGTTCTTACGAACCGATTGTATTTGTGCTTCATGGGGATGAGGCGCATGCTTTCCGGCATCGCAATATGGATCAGTACAAAGATTTGCTCGCTTTGGCCCAGCGTCTAGAGGCGAATAATGTGATCGATATTCGGATCTGTGAAACCTGGATGCGCATCAATGGGGTAGAGCGTTCCGAACTTCCTGATTTTGTCGATACAGTGCCGCTTGGGCCGGCAGAGGAAGTTCGCTTACGTCGGGATGGTTATCTCTATTTCTAAGCCTGGTATATAGCCCCTAGAATACGATTGCCCTTTGCGCCTGTTACCGATGGGGCATTACCGCAAGAGCCCCCCAGGCAGCATTTGGCCAGCCAGGCAAAAGCCGCTGCTTCCATCCAATCTGCATCTATACCTGCTTTATCACTGGTCTGCATGACTACATTTGGTAGAAGGTCTTGAATGCGTTGGGTTAGTTGGTGGTTTCTGCTGCCTCCACCACATACGAATAAGTCATACTGATCGCAGTTAACATACTTATTAAGCGCATCGGCAATGGTTGCAGCTGTTAGCTCTAGCAGGGTTCGCTGGACATCCTTATTGGCGATATCTTGATGTGTCGCCAGGGTGTTCTGCAGCCACGCCAGATTAAACTGTTCTCGTCCTGTGCTTTTGGGTGGCGCTTCTTGAAAATAATCAAGGCTCAGCAGGTCATTAAGCAGTGCGGAATTGATCTTGCCGCTCGAAGCCCAGGCTCCATCTTTGTCAAATGGTAGGCCTTTGATCTCATTGATCCAGGCATCCAATAGTATGTTTCCCGGTCCGGTATCGAATCCACTAATGGCTTTGGTTGGGTCCTGCGGAAGATGAGTTATGTTTGCCATGCCCCCGATATTGAGAAGGACACGGTCCATGTCGGGGTTGTGTAGCATCGCCTGATGGAATGCAGGTACCAAAGGGGCACCCTGGCCGGCAGCGGCCATATCACGACGTCTGAAATCAGCAATGGTGGTAATGCCGGTGCGCTCTGCAATAATGTTTGGATCGCCAATCTGTAGAGTAAAGCCGTGCTCGGGGCGATGGCGAATCGTTTGACCATGGCTACCAATTGCTGCAATGGATTCAGCTTTTAGTCCATTCTTCTGTAAAAGTTGCATTACAGAATGTGAAAAGAGTTCACCCAGTTGAATGTCTATCTGGCCCATCAGATCGATTTCGCGATCTCCGGGCTGGGTTAAACGTAAAATCTGCTGTTTAAGGTCACTGGGGAATGGCTCGCTATGGCTGGCAATAATATGACAGTCAGGCGTAAAGCGAACGGCAACTGCATCAATGCCGTCCAGGCTAGTACCTGACATCAGGCCAATATAGATATTTGCGGTCATTTTACTGTCTGGCTGTTTGCTGCCAATGTTGTTGCCTGATATGTCTCTAGCTGAGCAAGCATTGTACTGGCCGCCGTCTTGAAAGCGCTCTTTTCACTTTTGGCAATCGGTGATGCTTGCGGAAGCTTCACAGTTAACGGGTTTTTATGAACGCCGTTTAGACGGAATTCGTAATGCAGATGAGGCCCGCTTGCTAGGCCGGTTTTTCCGACAAAGCCGATGACCTGGCCCTGTTTAACGCGAGTACCGTTTTTCTGGCCGCGCTTAAAGCTATTCATGTGTGCATAGAGCGTGGTGATGTTGCTGCCGTGTTGAACGATCACAACATTGCCATACCCGCCCTTACGGCCACGGAAGATGATCTTGCCATCCCCGGCCGCTTTTATCGGTGTGCCGGTTCGAGCAGCGTAGTCGACGCCTTTGTGAGCTCGGATTCGGTTAAGCACAGGGTGTTTTCGTTTCAGGTTAAACCGAGAGCTGATACGGGCAAAGTCGACAGGGGAGCGAAGGAAGGCTTTACGCATGCTATACCCTTCAGGGGTGTAATAACTGCTGTCGCCATCAATAGTTGTGTATCGTAAAGCGGTAAACTGTTTCCCACGGTTAGTGAATTGGGCAGCAATAATAGGGCCTTCGCCAATTTTTTCACCATCGAGAAACTTCTCTTCATAGATCAGGCTGAAGTGATCCCCTTTACGAATGTCGAGTACAAAATCCACATCCCAGCCAAATATGCTGGAAAGCTCCATGATCTTTTTGCTGGATAATCCTGCTTCTTCACCGGCAAGAAATAGAGAGTCCTTAATGGTACCTGAGGTATAGCGTTGTTTGAGGCTCGGTTCGCGAATGACTTCGGTAACTTGGTAGCCTGTATCTGATTCAATCAGGTGGGTTTGTTTAAGCTTAGATTGAATATGCTTAAGTTGAGTAAGCTTGCCGTTTTGAATAAGGAAAGAGAATTCTTGTCCAGGGAAAATCCGGGTAAAAGCTTTTTGGGATTTTCCTGCGTTTGCAACGCGAAAGACATCGCGGTTACTCAGACCTGCTTTCTTGAAGATACTTGTGAGATTGTCACCCGAGCCGACTGTGTAGGTTACCCAGTTTTCTTGGGCAGGTAATGGATCAGCTTCTGGCGTAGTGAGATTGTTCGCGCCAGATTTAGCGGGCGCTGTATCTGAGATGGAAATAACCTTAAGCGGAAGTGGTGCGGGCAGATCACCGCGCATGGCCTCAACTTCCTGAGACGGTAGTAAAGTTAATGTCAGGCTTAAAATAAAAACACACGCACTGACAGCTACCAGGTGCACAGTCGGAAACTGCCCCCGGAGTTTATGAAAGCGATTAAGCACCCTGTTCCCCTTCGTTATAGCTTTTATTGGGCTGCTAAATAAACGCGCATTATGCCATTTAATAACAATAATGTCGGCGTATTTGATCAAAACTTAAGCACAGCTTAACCAAAATCAACTTAAGAATAGAAAGAACGGGTTTGTTTGCAGGGCGAGCTGCGGCTAAAATAGCGGCTCTTTTATATAGCCAATACTCAAAGGGCACAGTAAAGCAATGAGCGAAACACTCTTACAAGACCTTAAAGCGCGCGGACTGGTTGCGCAGATGACCAGTGAAGAAGAACTGGAAAAACATCTTGCTGAAGGCAGTGTGACACTCTATTGCGGCTTTGATCCGACAGCCGATAGTCTGCATATTGGTAGCCTTGTTCCACTACTGACATTAAAACGCTTTCAGGAGTTTGGTCATAAGCCGCTGGCGCTGGTGGGCGGTGCAACTGGTTTGATCGGCGATCCAAGCTTTAAGGCTCAGGAACGCAAGCTGAACGATGATTCAACGGTTGCTGGCTGGGTGGAGAAGCTGAAGGCGCAGGTGAGTGCGTTTGTTGACTTTGAAAGTGGCGCTAACAGCGCAGAAGTAGTGAATAACCTGGATTGGACGCAGAATGTAGATATCTTGTCATTCTTGCGCGATATCGGTAAGCATTTCTCTGTCAATCAGATGATCGCAAAAGAATCGGTGAAACAACGCATCGATCGTGAAGGTGAAGGTATCTCCTTCACTGAATTTACCTACATGATTCTTCAGTCATATGATTTCCAGCAACTGAATGCGTCCCATAACTGTACATTGCAGATTGGTGGATCTGACCAGTGGGGTAACATTACCGGTGGTACAGAACTAACTCGTCGTATGAATGGCAATCAGGTATTTGGTCTGACGCTGCCACTGATTACAAAATCAGATGGTACTAAGTTTGGTAAGACAGAATCTGGAACAATCTGGCTGGATGCAAATAAAACTTCGCCATACGCTTTCTATCAGTTCTGGTTACAGACAGCAGATGCGGACGTATACCGTTTTCTGAAGTACTTTACCTTCCTTTCTGTGTCGGAAATCGACGCGCTGGAAAAAGAAGATGCTGAAAGGCAGGGGCGTCCTGAAGCTCAACGTGTATTGGCTGAAGAAGTTACACACCTGGTACATGGTGAAGAAGGTCTGGCTGCAGCTAAACGTATTACTGAAGCATTGTTCTCAGGAGATACTTCTAATCTGAGTGAGCAGGACTATGCTCAGTTGGCTCAAGACGGCTTGCCTTCATCTGAATTGGATGTATCTGCTGTGGCAGAGCAGCCTTTGACAACAATTCTGTCGGATGCGGGTATGGCGCCAAGTGGGAAACAGGTTAAAGATGCTCTTCAACGTAACGCAGTTATTGTTAATGGCAAGGCGCATGGGCTTGATGACATTATGAATGCGACGGGTGTCTTTTCGAAAGACGCAGCCCTGTTCGAGAGATATTTCCTGGTTAAACTAGGTAAAAAGAAACACCATCTGTTCTGGTTAGTGTAATAGCTAACGAATAGATTATTTAATCATCCTATAAAGGCGCTTCTAAAGCGCCTTTTTTATTTCTAATCGCTGTCTCTGAGCTGAGTTTGTACACCAAATAATCAGCTCTGATTGTTCTTTAATCGATTTAAACGGTTTCTTCACTTTTTTACGGTTTTTTTAAGTTTTTTTACATTGGGGTGTTGACCCTTTCTGAGATGTCTGTAGAATTCGCCGTCCTTGCTTAGGGAGGCCGCAAATTAAGGCGGCTTTTGAACTGAGTTAAGGGCTGAGTA
>NZ_CH724125.1:1796863-1861187 GCF_000153345.1 Neptuniibacter caesariensis | reverse complement strand
CATGCAATGAGCGCAAGAGTAGAAGGGTGCTTGACTGCGAGACAGACACGTCGAGCAGGTACGAAAGTAGGTTCTAGTGATCCGGGGTTCTGTATGGAAGGGCCATCGCTCAACGGATAAAAGGTACTCCGGGGATAACAGGCTGATACCGCCCAAGAGTTCACATCGACGGCGGTGTTTGGCACCTCGATGTCGGCTCATCACATCCTGGGGCTGAAGCCGGTCCCAAGGGTATGGCTGTTCGCCATTTAAAGTGGTACGCGAGCTGGGTTTAGAACGTCGTGAGACAGTTCGGTCCCTATCTGCCGTGGGCGTTTGAGATTTGAGAAGAGTTGCTCCTAGTACGAGAGGACCGGAGTGAACGAACCTCTGGTGTACCGGTTGTGATGCCAATTGCATTGCCGGGTAGCTACGTTCGGACGGGATAACCGCTGAAAGCATCTAAGCGGGAAGCCTCCTTCAAGATGAGATCTCACTGGGAACTTGATTCCCCTAAAGGGCCGTTTAAGACTAAGACGTTGATAGGCTGGGTGTGGAAGCGTTGTGAGGCGTTGAGCTAACCAGTACTAATTGCCCGTGAGGCTTGACCATATAACGCCAAAGGTGTTTGGAAGATAATTTGTGGTTTAGTTAGTAAGAACGATAGAGAGTAACGAATTAGCGCAGTACGAAAAGCTACAGTCATAGAGCTCTAAATCAAAGATAAGAAGAATCAGATCCGAGTTGTAACAGTTTTGCTTGGCGACCATAGAGTTGTGGAACCACCTGATCCCATACCGAACTCAGACGTGAAACGCAGCATCGCCGATGGTAGTGTGGGGCTTCCCCATGTGAGAGTAGGTCATCGCCAAGCATTTAATTACGAGAAACCCCTATCGCTGACGCGGTAGGGGTTTTTTCGTTATGGCTGGAAAGCAGGCTAAAACTGCCAATATCAGCTAAGAGCTGCCGGACTCAGCAAAAGGCACTACACAGATCCGCCTTTATCCGCTCTATCAAAATCTTCCTGGATATTTAGCCAAAAACTATGTGTTGTGTTGAAGCCTTTGGCTAGTTTAAATGCCAGTTCATAACCAATTTTTTCTTCACCGCTGATAATTTTGCCAATCAGTGTTTCATCAATTTGGCATATTTCAGCAGCGTCGGAATGATCCAGACGGGACGGCTTAAGGTATAATTCTTCGATCATTTCGCCTACACTCGGCGGTCCATTTAGAATTTTCATAGTTGTTTGCTGTCTTAATAGGTATACGCAAGCATATCGGGATAAATCTGTATGTCTGAATCTTACTTATATCTGCTTATTGCGCTTTGTTTGATCATTTCGGGTGTCGCTTTGTTCTATATTGTACGACACAACAAAATAATCAAGGATGCTAAAGAGGAGCAATTTGCCCAGCAGGAGCTCACGGCTAAGCGCTATAAAGAGAAGCGTGATTATCTGATAGAAAGTATTAAGGTAATTTCACAAGCAGTGGGTAACGACGACAAGCTTACAAATGCAGAAGCTGCACTAAGGCTCACCCCACTATTGGAAGCGCTTGCGCCTCATTTGCTTGCTCACGCTGATTTCTCTGCTGTGTATGAATTCTATAAACGTGTGGAGCATGTACCTATCAAAGATAACTGGAAAAAGCTGAGTAAACAGAAGCGCTGGGAATATCTTAGAGAGATGAATGCTGCAGATGAAGAGCTTGGCGACTCGCTAAAAGAGGCAGCCGCGCGTTTGGCAAAATACAATTTTGACGCCATGATGCACTGAGTATGGAATTCTTTCTTGTCTTCTTGGTTTCCTTTATCGTATTGGTCGCGGTTGCATTAAGTTTTGCTTTCGGCAAGCCTCCAGCCTATCGGCCAACCAGGCATGAGATCTTTCAGTTACTTGTTGATGTACAAAATAATAACGCCACGATCGAGGCCTGGGAGATGTTTCTCAGCCTACCTATTAATCATGATCCTGAGTTAGAGAAAGTTAGAGAAGCTTGTATTCTGGTTGCTTTTGGCGATGAGGTAACACCGCCTGCAGGTGAGGGGTTAGCTGGTTCAATCTTTGATAAAGAGGGGATGCTTCGCATAAGATCGATTGCTGTTACCCTTAAAAGCCTCCTCGATAGTCAGCCTACATCGAAAACGTTTTAACCTGATAAGCGATCGTTTTATTCGGGCTCGATTAGCTCGAACTGTTTATGTTCGATGATGCGTTTTAGTTGCCATAACTCTCCCCAGATTGCTTTGTAATCTTCGTTAATTAGCGCATCATGGAGGTTATTACCTGTAACCTCTATTTCTGGGATTTGATATAAACCCGCTAATCCTTGAAGTTGGTGACTATGGTTTCGCATCTTCTGGATATCTGAATGACTAAAACCATCCATTAGTCCTTCCAGTTGTTTGCTTAGTTCTTCTTCGAGCTCGCTGTAGCTAACGTTATATTTATTTAAGTCTGTCGAAGTTTTGTTTTTCGTGCTCGCAGGTAATGGAAACGGTTCTTTACCAGAGAGGAAAGAGTCAATTGTATGGCACAGTTCATGGTCATCTATGGGCTTGAGCAGTACATGGTTAACACCGGCTTCTATCAATTTGGTATGTTCACTGGCGATAACATTCGCGGTTAACGCGATAATAGGTATCTGAGTGTTTGTCAGCCTTATCTGGCGTGTTGCTTCAATGCCGTCCATAACCGGCATGTGCACATCCATAAGGATCAGGTCTGGTGAGTACTGTACAGTCGCTCTAACAGCCTCTTCTCCTGTTGTCGCTTCGATAACTTCAGTATCTGCCTGTTGTAGAATTTTACCTATGAGCAGTCGGTTAAAGTCATTGTCTTCTGCAACGAGTACTTTAGGGTTGCCGTCAATGAAGAGTTCTTTCTCATGAGCCGGGCTTGGGAGCTTGTATGAGTTTGGTGATAGGGCGTTTAATAGTAATTGCGTCCGAGGTGGCTTTCTAAGCTGTACAACCCTGTTTGATAAGAAGAGGGGGAGGGGTTGGCCACTTAATAGAATGACTTTACCTTTGTGGATATCTACCAGTGAATGGAGCTCTTGAATCGATTCTTGTGAAACTCTATTCGTTGGTAAGCCGCAAATAACACTACAGCTACTCTTCTCTTTTGACAGTGTTACTAATTGCTCAAAAGAGCTTGCTTCGATGATTTCTGTTTTAATAATACTCAGTTGCTTTTTAAGGCTTTCTCTAACGAGCGGGTGCTGGTCATAAATAACTATAGAGTCGGTGTAGCGATTAGAATCTAAACGCTGTCTCTGGCTCACTGTAAACGGTATGTTGAGCGTTATTTGTGTTCCTTTTCCCTCTTTGCTTTCAAGGGATATCTCTCCTGACATAAGCTCAGTTAAGCGTTTTGCAATAACTAATCCTAGACCAGAGCCTCCATATTTTCTTGTGATAGAGGTGTCAGCCTGACTGAATGCCTGAAATAAGTTGTCAATGCTATCTTGCGGAATACCTGTGCCAGTATCTTCGACAATAATTTTAAGTTTGCTTTCCACTGGGCTTATTTTAGTGGGTACAACGTGGATACAAACGTGCCCTTGACTGGTAAATTTCACCGAATTACTGATCAAGTTAGTGAGAATCTGGCGTAATCTGACTGGATCGCCAACAAGAAACTTAGGTGTTTCGCTTTCAATCACCGGAACGAGCTCTAGCCCTTTGTCATGAGCAGCAGCTGTTTGCATCTCGAGGACGTCCAGGATGCAGTTTTCAAAATCAAAGGGGATCTCTTCAAGCTCAATGGCGTTGGATTCTAATTTTGAGTAGTCGAGAATGTCATCAATGATCGATAAGAGCAGGCCCGAAGTGAGATTGATAATCCGGGTGTATTCTTTCTGATCGGTCTTTAGTTCTGTCTGGTCAAGAAGGCGAGCAAAGCCTGAAACTGAGGTTAAAGGTGTACGCAACTCATGGCTCATCCTGGCAAGGAACTCGTCTTTTGCCAGATTTGCGCTGTTAGCTCGCTTACGTGCTTTATCCAGAGCCTGGTTCTGCTTCTCGAGATGAACCAGAGTAGAGCGTAACCTCTTTGTCGCTTTATCAACACGGCTTTCCAGTGTTTGGTTGGACTCCTGAACCCTTTGTGCCAATCGGTTAATGCCTTGTGCGAGGGAGCGGAGCTCCCCAGTGCTGGATAAGCTTGCTCTGGTTTCCAGGTGGCCATGCTGGAGCATCTCAATAACGTGGGTCAGACCCAGAATTGGATTAGTGATGCGCTGACCGAACCTTGAAGCTATAAAAACAGTCGTCAGCAGGCCGATTAAAGCCAGGATGACTCCTTTGATGAGTATTTCAAATTGTCGTTCTTTGGTCGGATTTTCCGAAAGTACGATGACAACCCAGCCAATAAATTCCGGTTCTAGCGCACCGTCTACAGCATCTAATGGATCTAGTACATCAACCCCAGTAGCAACTACAGGGTGAAGAAAGTAAACCTGATCATTTTTATGCAGCGGATAACCGGCATTTTTATCTAGTGGGGAAGCGCCTTGCTGCCCGCGCGTCAACGTTTCAAAAGCAGGGTTTAAAAAGGCAACATCGTCAACCTCTTCAGCCTTGATGCTTGAGCGTATCAATCCATTCAGGATCTCAATATTTCCGACGAGCAAACCGAACTCTGCGGACGAAGCCATCATTTGCGCCATTGTCTGGCCTTTATCGATCAAGGCTGCTTGAGCATCGTCGAGTCGGGTATTAATGAAATAACCACCTAGCAGCAAGGTGATCATGCACAGAGGGAATAGAGTGATGATTAGAACGCGCTGCCTTATACCAAGAGTCATGCTCATCGCTCTAACTCCTGTAGTTTGCTTTCTAGCTCTCTACTCGTAGGGATCTTGATTCTGAGAGACTGGGCTGCATTATCATTGGTTGCTACAGAGAAATACTTTGGATGTTGTGGTGCTGGTAAACGTTTTTTACCTAACGAACTACGTATCAATTCCCCTGTATGGCGACCAATCTGATCAGGGGTTGAATGGACTGCTGCGAGAGCCCCTGCATCGACATATTTTTTGGAAAAGCCGATCAGCGGAATACGTTGTCTGAAGGAGATATACAGTACCCATTTTGCGGTAGTGCGATTGAACACAGAGCGATCGGGCAGTGATAAGAAAATATCTGAATTACGGATCAGAGGTTGTAACTTATGGATAGGGTTGTCTGTTTCTTCCAGCTTTTCATAGCGAAGTTCCAACTGTTCTGAGTTTGCAGCTTTTTTAAGTAGCTCAAGGTCGTTTTGCGAATTTGGCCCAAGTGCAGTCGCTATCGATTTCGCTCGAGGAGCGATCAGGCGTGCTAAGGCAATTTGCCTTTCATAAGGTTGATCAAGATATACAGCAGTGACTTTCTTAAGCTTTATACGCTGATGGTTTGCATACTTGATGAGGAGCTTTCTGTAGGTTTGTCTGGGGATGAAACTGACGTAAAGAGGTTGGTTATCAGGGATTTTATCGAAAAGCTGATCGGCTGCCTTTGATCCTATAGCGATAACTTGTTGATAGCCCGAAGTGTCGTATTGGATCTGCTCCAATTCAGCCAGTGTGACAATACGACTGGGATTTTCCAATTCTGCAGATATTGTTTTAGCAACTTGCAGATAACTGTCTAACTGTCTACTCAGTACTATTAACTGATCAGCATGGGTGAGTGGGCTTAGGAGAAGAAAAGATAATAGCAGCCCCGCCAATGGCATCAGCCATCGGCTCTGAGCTGGTTTATCTTTTCTTCTCTTATCAGACATGATCACATTCCATTGCTTGTTGATAATGCCTAGTAGCTGAACTTAAGTTGAACGAACGATCTTCGATCAAACTCGTTGTATTTATAAAACTCAGAATACTTTTTATCGAACAGGTTCTGAACAATAAATGACAGTTCTAGTTTGCTAGTGAAATCCAGGTCGAACGATTGGCTTAGGGTAAGATCGGTTCTCGTATAATTGTTTCGTGGACTGCCACCGCTATAGCCTTCAAGCCATTCAGTGTGGTCCATGTAATAGTGAGATAAACCTATTAAAGTGTTTTCAGTTGGTTGGGTACTAAAGAGTAATGAGGCTGTATGATTCGGGGCACGGGTGTCCAGGGAATCGGACCGATTATCGCGGGGACCACGGTCACGATATCCTTGAGGATTATTATAGCCATAATTAAATATCAGGTTAGATTCCCATGGTAAAGGCAGGCCCGTTTTTAGCTGAAATTCGAGCCCTCTATTTATCCAGCTAGAATTGTTACTTTGAGAACGAGATCTGCCATCCCCCGGATAGGTATCCTCGGAGTCATTTACATAATAAGCATCTATAGCATCTGTAACATCTTCATAGAAGACGCGTAAATCAAATTGTGCTTTTGATTTCGGCCAAAGCTTCAAATAGCCAATTTCAAACGAATTGTTCTCTTCAGGGTTAGCATCTGGATTGGGTCTGGAAATAACATCTACAAACCCCCCAACACCGGCAGGGTATCTAAGAATGTTCTGTCCATAAGTGTCGAGCAGTGAAGGCATTCTGTGGGCTCGGGTATATGCTATACGTAACGAGCTATCAGGGCTAATCAGGTAATTAGCCGCAACTCTTGGTGACAGAGCTCCATGTGTGTTCTTACTGTATTCATACATCGCCCCGGTATTAAATACCCATCGGTCATCGAGTTTATATTCCCAGTTGCCGAATAGACGCCAGCGAGTTTCTTCTTGCCAATCCAAACTTTGGAAAAGGGCTTCGCTTTTGGTTCTTTGGAAACGGGTGCCGATTCCGAAAACTGCGTTCGAATTAGGGGAGAAGTGCTTTGTGGTAAGGAATGAAAGGTCATGAAGGTCCATCTCTCCATGTTCGCTATCTTTAAATATTCCTAAAGGGTTCAAGGCAATAGTTGCCGCCCCGTTGCCTCCAGTAAGAGCATCAAGTTCCGCCTCGGAGTATGTCGGAGAAACGAGGTTTAAATAATTATGATAATAGGTGAGTTTGTACTCTGTTTGAGCATCTGCCACTCTATTCCAGGTTACCATTTGATGGTTTGATGCGTGGGTTCTTCTAAGGAAGTTAGCATCAGATGCTGTAGCCTTATCACCGTCTCCCCTGGATGCATATCCATCGCTATATCCCAACTCAATATCAATATTGTCACTCAAATTTGGAGTAAATGAAGAGTTAAGATTTATATAACGAGTCATCCCATCATCGTTATAACGGGGGATACCATCATTACTCAGATGCCCCCCGGTTACAGCATATTGTGTGGTTTCTCCGCTGCCCGCATGTCTAAAAGAATAATTCCGGGTATTTAAAGAGCCATTGGTGGCTCTAACCTCTGATGTAGGGTCTTTTATGGCAGAGCGAGTCACAATATTAATCGCACCAAGGAAGGCGTTAGATCCCTGAGTTGGAACATTGGAACCACGGACAACTTCTATATAGTCCACGTCGTGGATAGAGATACCGATGGTTTCCCAGGCAACCGTTGCTAATAAAGGGAGATAAACTGAGCGGCCATTAATCATCACTTCCAGTTTATTAGGGAAATCATTGGTCATACCATGATAAGCAACACCGGCTTTATGGGTGTGAACATCATAAACTTGCATACCGGGTACCAGACGCAGCAAGTCCGGGATTTTTAGAGCACCCGAAGCCTTGATCATGTCCTGATCGATGATTGTTATCGAGGCAGGGGCTTCAGTGAGTTTTTGCGAAAGGTTAGTAGCAGAAACAACCTGGGGAATATCAATAAAGATATCCTCTTCAGTAAAGTCGGAAAGTTCATCATCGTTTGCCAGACTGGCGCTTGTAGTAACGCTGATGCCTGTTGCTAAAACGAAGATTTTACACAGAAAGGTCTTATCCCAACGCATATTTTGTTGCTCTATCAATTTACTGAAAAGGCAATCAAATCTTTCGGCCTACATAGATAATAACAGCCGCCATAACGATTGCTTCCAAAATGAATCCGTTATTTTCAAGTATCCAGTCCATGCGGGTCAAAATTCTACTTGAATGGGCTCTCTATAATAGCTTCAAGTCAAACGGGATTGAACCTGCTCGGCCTTTTAAAACAAAAGGTTGTGTAATTAATTGTAGTATTCCTGGCAGTCTTTTTCCTAATAAATAGAATTATTAAAAAATAGATACTACTTTAAGGGTAAACCCTTACTTATTTTATGGCTAGCCCTTTGAGATCTCTGTACTATTAGCGCAAGAAAAGGTTTGGCAATGAATAGGTTTAATATGTGGTCAATCGAGGGACGGGTTATCGTGCATCAATCAGGTTTATCTATTGAGGTAACTGATGGTAGTTTCAATAATCCAATGGACCTTTCTATTAAAGGTGACAAGGGCTTAACCGCTCCAGAGCTTGCGAGCATGATTCGCGAGGGAATTAACTATGCGGTTGAAAATGCCGTTGTCGCCCGAAAAAAATCTACAGTCTCTGCAGAAAAGAAAAGAAACCCTAAAAGACCAATTCTGAAATTAAAGAAGAACGCCTAATCGTTTAGAAACGCTTCAAAATCCTGCTCAGTGAGGGGCTTACTCAATAGATAGCCCTGAGCAAAATTGCAGCCTTTTCTGATCAGGTAATCCAACTGCTCCTGTTCTTCAACGCCCTCCGCTATGACTTCTACATCCAGTGCATGAGCCATCGCAATCGTCGCGTTAATCAGTGCTGGGGCAGATTTATCCAGAGCAAAATCTTGCATAAAGCTCCGATCGATTTTTAGGGTTTGGAACTTATATTCACGGAGGTAGTTTAGTGATGAGTAGCCGGTACCAAAGTCATCCATGGAGATCTGAATACCTGAATCAGATAGCTCCTGAAAGGCTTCCTGAACTTTGATCTGATTGCCTAATAGAACCCCTTCGGTAATTTCCAGACTTAAAGCATTACCCTCCAGCCTATGGCTGGCCAGCAGTTCTTTGATCTTAACTATCAGCTTTGGGTCTTTAAACTGTAAGGGGGATAGGTTAACGGCGATGGTGAACTCGTTGCTATAGGTGGTCGACCATTTCCTGGCAGCTTTAAGGGATTGTTCAAGTACGAAATAACCAATAGGTACGATCAGGCCTGTTTGTTCGGCGATCGGGATAAACTCTTCAGGTGAGATATTGCCTAGTACCGGGTTGTGCCAGCGGAGCAAGGCTTCAGCTCCTGCAATGCGGTTGTTCTTGAGATCCAATACAGGTTGGTATCTGAGGCTAAATTCGTTTCGACCTAGCGCACTGTGCATCTGCTCTTCAATTTGCAGTCGCCTCTGTACGCCTGCATTCATATCTTCTGTGAAAAAGTGATAGGCGTTTCTTCCCTGATTTTTAGAGTGGTACATGGCGGAGTCTGCATTACGTAAAAGCACGTTGGGCTCTTCACCATCATCAGGATAAATTGAGATGCCGATGCTGGTTGTAAGCAACAGCTCTCTGCTCTCTACTTTGAAAACATCCCTGAAATTATCTAAGAGTTTCTCTGCAATTGGCCTGACATCCAGAGCTTCATCCAGGTTGTTGATAATGACAATAAACTCATCGCCTCCTAACCTACCGATGGTATCGCTACTGCGGATAACCGACTTGAGCCGCTGTGAGGCCTGGATGAGAAGTTTGTCGCCCAGCGCATGCCCTAAAGTATCATTAACCTTCTTGAAATCGTCCAAATCAATAAACAGAACCGCAAGCTTTTTCCGGGTTCGCCTAGCTTCTTTGGTAAGCAGGTTGAGGCGGTCAAGCGCCAAAAAACGGTTTGGAAGGTCTGTCAGACTATCGAAGTGAGCTTGGTGGAGAATCTTCTTTTCCTGCTCTTTTTGCTCAGTAATATCCTGAAGGGTTTCGATCGCGCCTATCGTATTGCCCTGATGGTCAAGTAAAGGCGCTGCAGTAAAGTAGAGCCAGCGACCATCATGCATTTTTGGGAAGAAATCCTGTGCTTCGAAAGCCCCAGGGATGAGTTCAGAGGGTTTGAACTTTTTGCCGTAATGCTGTTCTATATCGTCGTTCAAAGCGCCTTGTAAAACCAGGTTTGCCATGACCGGGCGTGGGTGGTCATAAAAGCCCCTCCAGGTATCTTTGGTACCGATTGCTTCAATGGCAGGAATACCGGTTAATACTTCGCAGGCCTTATTCCAGTGAGTGATGACATGTCTGGAGTCGATAACAAAGCTAGCAATGGGGTTACCAACGATGATCTGGGCCAGTTGCTGCTGGGTTTCCTGAAAGGCCTTTTTTGCCTCATGTAACTCAGTGATATTTTTCCCGGTACCTCGGTAGCCTTTGAATTGACCGCTCTCGTCATAGATAGGGGAACCACTGACTGCAAAGCGCTGTACTTTACCGTCTCTACCGTAGTTGTCATATTGGAAATCAAAGAAGGGGGCATGCCGTTCGCAACAGGCTTTATGTTCCTTCATTGCTGCAAAAGATGAAGGACAGATAGGCATCTCCCAACGGCATCTGCCAATGAAGTCAGATTGTTGGCGATTGATGCGATTAAGCCCTGTTCCGGAAAAAGCTACGAATCGGAACTTCCGGTCCTGCTCCCAAAACCAATCAGAAGATAGTTCTGCGAAATCACTCAATCTTTCTATCTCGATCTCCAGTTCAGAGATCTTTTGTTCATACTGTTCGGGTGTCATCTGTTTCGCATTACCACTTATGAGCAGTCAGGTTCCAACTGCTAAGGGGATGGATGCCTGACGATTTGTGACAGATTATGCTGTAAATAAGTATGGCTGATAATGGAACTTTAGGTGAGAGATTCGAGAAATGGGCGGTAGTGATTGAGTTAACCTGGGGAATTGAATGACCAGTAAATACGAATGGAATATTGGTAAGTGTGTGCTTACTCAGCCCTTGGATTAAAACTGTGGGCTGAGCTTTAATCTGACACTTGCAGAGGATGCTAAGCGAAAGCGTGCCGCGTAATAAGAGAGCTAGAACGGGATGTCATCATCGAAGTCAGCAGGTTGCGGGTTCTCAGAATAATAAGCTTGATCGGGTGCTGATTCCTGAGATGAGCTTACGGCTTCAATTTTCCAACCAACAAGATTGTTGAAGTAACGGCCGTTGTATTCGCGTCCGCGGATGTCGAATGTCACAGTCACTTCCTGGCCGATCTGTAGCGGGTCTAGCAGGCTAATCCTGTCTTGTACAAATTCCAGGTTGATATCCTGAGGATATTTGCCTTCCTCAACTGTTACCACCATCTCACGCTTGGTGAAACCGCTATTAAATGTCTGAGTTTCTTGAATAAGTTTAATTTTGCCGGTCAGCTCGTAAGCCATGGGTGTTTATCCCTGCATGCTTTGTTCTTGAATAGGCCTGTATTAGAGCAGAAATTGAAAAAGAATGCTCCGGTCTAATAAGGACTTAATCTATGTTTGCAAAGTTTCAAATGGAGGGGGAATGAATCTGGTGTGTTTCAAACTCATTGATTGATTCAGGTATGTGTCCCTTTTTGGCACTGAACTACGTAAAAACGGGCATTTGTGAGTCAATCTCAAGCGAATGCCTCAGATCCCTTTCCTTTTTACCGGACTCCTTTACTCAATAGGTGGTACTTTATTGCTCTAAAGATCAGTATTTACTTTTGTCGTAAAGCGTTACCCTAGGCCCGCTCAAAAATGTGTGCATTGCAGCATTTTTAGCATAGGCATGAATACGCGCCATGCTAGTAGCTGGTTGGACTTAACGTTGGTCTACTCGAATTTGGTCATTTTTTGACGCTCTTTCTCGTGACGATGGGTCAAGCCCTGCAAGTTGCTAGGCAGAAATTGCATAAGAATTGTCAATTCTTATGTGATTTCGGCGGGTATTTTGAAACCCGTAACCTGATCCAGACACAACAATTTTAAAATCGGATTCTGACCATGAACCTGTCGATGTTTTTTCCACCGATCAGCAGCGCAAGCTTACGCTTTATGTTGGCTGTTGCTCTCTTACTGCTTCCTCTTACTGCTTTTGCGGAAACAGGCGGAGCGGCCGCTAACGTTCCGGAATTGAGCGCCTCTTTCTATGGCTATCTGAGTATCGCCATCTTTATTTTGGCTTACTCATTGGTTCCGCTGGAAAACAATATTCATTTGCTTAAAAGTAAGCCGGTTCTGGTGGCTGCGGGCCTGATTTGGATTCTAGTAGCGCTAGCATTTAAGGAAATTGGTGCCACAGAACAGGCGCACCATGCGATTAAACACGCGATTATCGAATACGCAGAGTTATTCCTGTTCCTGCTAGTAGCGATGACCTACATTAACGCACTGGAAGATCGTAATGTATTCCAAGCGCTGCGTGCTTACCTAGTATCCCGTGGTTACTCTTTGCGTAAGGTTTTCTGGGTTACAGGTGCACTTTCCTTTGTTATCTCTCCAATTGCCGACAACCTAACTACAGCACTTCTGATGGGTGCAGTTGTAATGGCTGTAGGTGGTTCGAATATCCGTTTTGTGTCGATTGCTTGTATCAACGTAGTTGTTGCGGCAAACGCTGGTGGTGCGTTCTCGCCATTCGGCGATATCACTACACTGATGGTTTGGCAGAAGGGTAAAGTAGAGTTCCTGGAGTTCCTGCCGCTGTTTATCCCATCGCTAGTTAACTGGTTAGTACCAGCCGTTATCATGAACTTCGCAATTCCTAATGAGATCCCGGAAGCGTCTCAGGAAAAGTCTTTCATGAAACGCGGGGCCAAAGTGATGATGGTGCTATTCCTGGTGACTATCGTGACTGCAGTAAGCTTCCACAGCTTCCTACACCTGCCACCTGCGGCTGGCATGATGTTTGGTCTGGGTTACCTAGGTATGTACTCGTTCTACCTGAAGAAGGTTGAGGGCCGTACGATTATGGCTGACTCAATCTTTGGTGGTCGTAGCGATGCACATCAGAACCCATTGAGTGTTCTACAGGCATATGGCAAGGACATTGGTGAGCATCTCAATGATCAGCCTTATCCGGCATTTATGATCGATAAAGAGAAGAGCGTTACCCACTGGAATACCGCTCTGGAAGAGCTAACGGGTATCAAAGCTGAAGAAGTGATCGGCACTAAAGATCACTGGAAAGGCTTCTATAAAGATCAGCGTCCAACCCTGGCTGATGCTGTCCTAGAAGACGAATCAGGTGCAGGCGTACGTCAGCATTATCAAAACAAGTATCGTGACAACCCAATGGGTGGCAAATCTTACGATGCGGCTAGCTACTTCGATAATATCGGTAGTTCCGGTGCATACCTAATGTTCAGTGCTGCACCTGTTGTTGATGAAAGCGGTGAAACAGTCGGTGCTGTAGAACTGTTTGAAGATATGACTGAGAAGCGTGAAGAGGTTAAGGAATTCGACGTGATGGAGCGTGTATCACGTGCCGAATGGGATACTTTACTGTTTTTCTACGGCGTAATCTTGTGTGTAGCTGGCTTGAGCCAGTTTGGTTACATGGCGATTGTTTCTGAACTTATGTACAACGACCTTGGTCCAACTTGGGCGAACGGTCTGGTAGGTGTGCTATCTGCGATTGTAGATAACATTCCGGTGATGTTCGCGGTATTAACCATGGACCCAGCGATGTCGCTAGGCCAGTGGCAGCTTGTAACCCTAACCGCGGGTGTGGGCGGTAGTATGCTTGCCATCGGTTCCGCTGCAGGTGTGGCACTGCTAGGTACTGCGCGTGGCGTATATACCTTTGCATCTCACCTGAAATGGACACCTGCGATTGCACTAGGTTATGTGGCAAGTATCGGCGTACACTTACTGATTAACGGTGTTTGATATATTTCAGTGACTAGTAGCTAGAACGCTTCGCTGCTAGTGGCTAGATAAAAGAAAAGGCCCGCTCAATGAGCGGGCCTTTTCTTTAGAATTCGATGGTACCAGCGGCCGGACTCGAACCGGCACGCCCGTGAAGGCAAGGGATTTTGAATCCCTCATGTCTACCAATTTCATCACGCTGGCACATTTGAGGGGCGTATTATAGAAATCTGTAAGATTTCGTCAATCTAAAGCGTGTAAAAACTGAAAAAAAAACTACTTTCCGGTACAATGCGCGCCCTTTGATAAGCATCTGAACAATAACCTGAGAGCTTTTTTGAATGCAGGTAAAAGATTTCCACTTTGATCTTCCTGAGGAATTGATCGCGAGTTTCCCGCTTGAGGAGCGAAGCGCCAGCCGTTTATTGTCGGTTGATGGTGAAAGCGGTGTCCTAAAGCATGGCTGCTTTACCGATGTTCTGGATCTGATTCAGCCAGGCGATCTGATGATCTTTAATGACACGCGGGTGATCCCTGCACGTCTGTTTGGTCAGAAAGAATCTGGCGGTAAGGTCGAAGTCTTAGTTGAACGTATGCTCGATGAGAAACGGGCCCTCGCGCATGTGCGCTCCAGTCGCTCTCCAAAAGAGGGTAGCAAGCTGCTGCTTGAGGGTGGCATTGAAGCGGAGATGGTTGGGCGTCATGAGAATCTCTTCGAACTGCGTTTTCATATTGAGGGCAATCTGGTTGATGCGCTTGAAACGCATGGTCATATGCCGCTACCGCCTTATATGAAGCGGGAAGATCAGAGCTCTGATCGTGAGCGTTATCAGACGGTCTATAACAAAAAGCCCGGTGCGGTTGCTGCACCGACGGCGGGTTTGCATTTCGATGATGCATTATTAGCGAAACTTGACGAGAAGGGTGTTCAGCGAGCGTTTGTAACCCTGCACGTGGGCGCGGGAACCTTCCAGCCGGTCAAGGTCGATAATATTGATGAGCATGTTATGCATTCTGAATATATCGAAGTCAGTGAAGAGGTTTGTGAGCTGATTAAGCAAACCCGTGCCAATGGCAAGCGGGTGATAGCGGTCGGTACGACCAGTGTTCGTAGCCTGGAAAGTGCAAGTCAGAAAGGGGAGATCGCGCCTTTCTTTGGTGATAGTGATATTTTTATCTTTCCTGGGTACGAGTTTAAGTCTGTTGACGCCATGATCACAAACTTCCATCTGCCGGAATCAACCCTATTAATGTTGGTGAGCGCGTTTTCCGGCTATGAAAATATGATGACTGCGTATCGTGAGGCGGTAGAGCAGAAGTATCGATTCTTTAGTTATGGTGATGCGATGTATTTAACGCGCAAAGCAGATCCGCAATCATTGCTGCAAGAGTAGAGGTATTCATGAGCAGAGAATGTTTTATGCAGTTTGAAAAGATTGCAACCGATGGAAAAGCGCGTAGAGCACGTTTGACCTTTCCTCGTGGTACGGTAGAAACACCTGCATTCATGCCGGTGGGAACCTACGGTACGGTTAAAGGGATGACTCCGCGGGATATCGAAGCCACCGGCGCTCAGATTATTTTGGGCAATACGTTTCATCTGATGCTGCGTCCGGGAACAGAAATTGTAAAGCAGCATGGTGATCTGCATGATTTTATGCAGTGGAAAGGACCTATTCTGACCGACTCTGGTGGTTTTCAGGTTTTTAGTCTGGGCAAAATGCGCAAGATTACTGAAGACGGAGTAACCTTCCAGTCTCCAGTCAATGGCAGCAAAGTGTTTATGGGGCCTGAAGAGTCGATGCAGGTTCAGCGTGAACTTGGCTCCGATATTGTGATGATCTTCGACGAATGTACTCCTTATCCAGCGACGGAGACTGAGGCCGCAGAATCAATGCGTCTATCTATGCGTTGGGCGAAACGGTCCAAAGATGCGCATGGTGATAATCCATCTGCGCTATTCGGTATCGTGCAGGGTGGTATGTATCCACATCTTCGCGATGAATCGATGGCGGGTCTGGAAGAGATCGGTTTTGATGGATATGCCATCGGTGGTTTATCTGTAGGTGAGCCTAAAGATGAGATGGTTAAGGTGTTAGATCATCTGGCCCATAAAATGCCGGCGGAAAAGCCACGTTATCTGATGGGTGTTGGTAAGCCTGAAGATATTGTCGAAGCGGTGCGCCGCGGTGTTGATATGTTCGACTGTGTGATGCCAACCCGTAATGCCAGGAATGGTTTTTTGTTTACTACAGAAGGGGTTGTCAAAATCCGTAATGCGGTGAACAAAACGGATACTCGTCCACTGGATGAGAACTGTGATTGCTACACCTGTCAGAACTTTAGCCGTTCTTATCTGCACCATCTGGATAAGTGTAAAGAGATTCTGGGGGCGCAACTGAATACCATCCATAACCTGCATTATTATCAGGTTCTGATGGCTGGATTGCGTCAGGCAATCGAACAGGGTAAATTGAGCGACTTTGTGGATGAATTTTATCGAAAACGCGGCCTTGAAACCCCGCCACTCGACTCCATATAGTCTGTAACTGTTATTAATAACGAAAAGAATTTTATTTATTTTTTCAGGAGTAGCTAAATGAGCTTCTTTATCTCCCCAGCTTATGCTGAAGGTGCTGCCGGTGCCCCAATGGATTCTGGCATGTTCAATATTCTGTTTTTGGTTGGTTTCGGTCTGATTTTCTACTTCTTCATGTGGCGTCCACAGGCGAAACGCGCTAAAGAACATAAAGAGTTGCTGGGTGGCCTGACTAAAGGTGATGAAGTGATCACCGCTGGTGGTATTCTGGGTAAAGTGGTTAACCTGAACGAAGATTACGTTGTTCTTGAGGTTAGCGAAGGTACAGAGCTGACTTTCCAGAAAACTCACGTTTCTGCTGCTCTGCCAAAAGGCACAATCAAGAGCATCTAAGCTAAATCAAAAGCGCCACTTTTCTTAGTGGCGCTTCTTTATCTGTCAGGGAAAAGGGCGCCATGCTCAATCGATACCCCCTCTGGAAAAATCTACTCATTCTAATTGTGTTACTGCTAGGTGGCTTGTATGCGGCACCTAACTTGTATCCCGATGACTATGCTATTCAGTTGACCGGCTCGCGCGATGTTTACAAGGTCGATCAGCCGTTAATGGACAAAGTGGCTACCGCGCTGGAGCGTGATGGTATATCTGCGAAGTCTCTCGAACTGGATGAAAAGGCTGGCCTGATCCGTTTCCCAGATGGTGAAACTCAGCTTAAAGCGAAAACTGTTATTAGCCGTGTGGTTGGCGACGATTATGTCGTTGCACTAAACCTGGCGCCTACGACACCGGATTGGCTTACTTCAATTGGTGCCGGTCCGATGAAACTGGGTCTGGACCTGCGTGGTGGAGTGCACTTCCTGCTGGAAGTTGATCTGCCAAAAGCAGTTAGCCAGAAGCTGGAAAATTACGCGTCCGAGATTAAAGGTCGTCTTCGTGAAGAAAAACTTCGTTACCGCAAGCTGGAAACCATGGAAGATGGTTCGTTGGCGGTGAAGTTTCCGAAGCAGGAAGTGCGCGATCAGGCGGTTTCCCTTCTGCGTGGCGAATATCAGGAATTTCTGCTTTCTGCGGAAGATCGTGATGGGGCCTTCTATGCGGTCATCACTCTGACCGAGCAAGCGGTTCGTGATATTGAAACCTACGCGATCAAACAGAACCTGACGACACTGCGAAACCGTGTTAATGAACTGGGTGTTGCTGAACCATTGGTACAGCGCCAGGGGCGTAACCGTATCGTCGTTCAGTTGCCGGGTATTCAGGATACGGCTGCTGCGAAGAAAATTATCGGTAAAACGGCGACTCTGGAATTCCGTCTGGAAGCACGCCCTGGAGCCAGTAGCGCACGTACGGAAGTGTATGAATTCCGTAGTGAGTTAGGCCGTAAAGCAACCCTTGAAAAAGACGTAATTATCAAGGGTGACAACGTTTCTAATGCGCAGGCTTCTTTTGATGAAAATGGCCAGCCGCAGGTAAATATCACACTGGATTCCAAAGGTGGTGAGCTGATGGCTCGTACCACTAAGGATGCTGTGCAGCGTCGTATGGCGGTGCTCTTTGTTGAAGACAAAGAGCGCACCGTTCATAAGACGGTTGATGGTGAACCTGTCGTAGAGAAAGTTCGTTACACGGAGAAGAAGATTATCTCCTTGGCGACGATTCAGTCTGTTCTGGGTTCTCAGTTCCGTATTACCGGACTGGATGGTGCAGGTGAGTCTTCAGAGCTGGCACTGTTGCTACGTGCCGGTGCACTGGCTGCGCCAATCTACTTCGTAGAAGAGCGTACAGTCGGTCCAAGCCTTGGCGCGCAGAACATTGAAACGGGTGTGACGTCGGTGCAGATCGGCTTAGCGCTGGTACTGCTGTTCATGATCTTGTACTACCGTGTATTTGGTCTACTGGCTAATGTTGCTCTATCGCTGAACCTGATGCTTCTGGTAGCCGTGATGTCGATGCTATCAGCAACCCTAACCCTTCCGGGTATTGCCGGTATTGTACTGACTGTCGGTATGGCGGTGGATGCAAACGTTCTGATCTTCTCGAGAATTAAAGAGGAGCTGAAGAACGGCTTACCACCTCAATCCGCAATCCATGCCGGTTTTAAAGGTGCAACCACGACCATCTTTGATGCCAACATCACCACGTTGCTGGCCGCTGTGATTCTGTTTGCGATGGGTACGGGCCCTGTTAAAGGTTTTGCTGTGACCCTGTCGGTAGGTATTTTGACGTCTATGTTCACAGCGATTCTGGTTACTCGAGCGCTGGTTAACCTGACTTACGGTGGCCGTCAGGTCACTAAGCTGTCAATCTGAGGAAGCTGTGATGTCTACGCAAAAGATTTATAACTTCATGGGCTTCCGTAAAATTGCAGCGATCTGTTCTGTGGTTTTACTGGTGGTCTCTCTGGGTTCTCTGGTTGTTAATGGGCTCAAGTTTGGTCTTGATTTCACGGGCGGAAGTTTGGTTGAAATTGGCTATGAGCAGCCAGCTGATCTGAATAAGATCCGTGGTCAGCTTAAAGGTGCAGGCTACGATGATGCTGTCGTACAAACCTTTGGCTCGCCGACCGATATTTTGATCCGTCTGGGTCAGGATCATGACCCAAAACTGGGTGATAAGGTCCTATCTGCACTGCAGGAAGGTGAAACTCAGCAACTGAATCTGCGCCGTAACGAGTTTGTGGGTGCGCAGGTGGGTGAAGAGCTGCGTGAGCAGGGTGGTATGGGCATGCTTTTAGCATTGTTCATGATCATGGTTTATGTCGCTTTCCGTTTCCAGATCAAATTCTCGTTGGGTGCTGTTGCTGCTTTGGCACATGACGTACTCATTGTGCTGGGGTTCTTCTCTCTACTGCAAATAGACTTTGACCTGACTGTTCTGGCTGCAATTCTTGCGGTAATAGGTTACTCGTTGAACGATACGATCGTTGTGTCGGATCGAATTCGTGAGAACTTCCGTAAGATGCGTAAAGGAACGGCAATCGAAATTATGAATGCCTCGCTTACGCAGACACTGGGCCGTACTTTGGTAACCTCGTTGACGACATTGCTCGTATTGGTAGCTTTGGCCGTCTTTGGCGGTGAGATGATTCATGGCTTCGCGATTGCGCTGTTGGTGGGTGTGCTGGTAGGTACATACTCCTCCATTTATGTATCCGCGAATGTGCTGGTGGCAATGAATATCAGTAAAGAAGACCTGATGCCGCCGGAAGAGAAAGAGCAAGAGGTCGATGATCGACCTTAATTGGTAATTTCTAAAGCCGGCATTAGCCGGCTTTTTTATTGCTCCTTTGTACGCAGATGCGTGATATGCTGTTATTTATAAAGTGCTTTTCTTTATCCCTTTGAGACCTCTATGAGTAAAGACTGGATTAAAAACGACCCGGAAGCGGCTGCTGAAGCGGAGAAATACTCCAACCCTGTGCCTAGTCGAGAATATATTTTGCAGTTCATACAGAGCTGGGGAGCGCCGATTGGCCATGCGCAGCTATGCGAGGAGATGCAGGTCTGGGATCCTGAAAGTCGTGATGCCGTTTTCTTCCGATTGAAGGCTATGTGCCGCGATGGTCAGTTGATGAGCAACCGACGCAATGAGTTTGCATTGCTTGATCGAATGTCGCTGATTAAAGGTCGTGTGATTGGTCATCGTGATGGGTTTGGATTTGTTAAACCAGAAGAGGGTGGTGATGATCTCAAGCTAAGTCCGCGTCAGATGCGTCAGGTATTTGATGGTGACAAGGTTTTGGTTCAGGAGATCAGTGTTGATTTCAAAGGGCGTCGTGAAGGCAAAATTGTCGAGATCCTGGAACGGAATACGCAAAAGCTGGTCGGCCGCTTCAGTGGTCAGGAAGGGTTCGGTTATCTACGCCCGGAGAATCAGCGTATCACCCAGGAGATCATGGTTGTGCCTGACCCTGAGAATCCTCAGGATTATAAAGATGGTCAGCTGGTTGTTGCAGAGCTGGTTTCTCAGCCCAGTAAGAGGGAGCTGCCGCAGGCTCGGGTTGTTGAAGTGCTGGGTGATCATATGGCACCGGGTATGGAAATTACGGTTGCGATCCATAACTATGACATCCCCCATGAATGGCCGGATGAAGTTCGTCAGGAAGTGGGTGAGTTAGCTGCCGAAGTTGAAGAAAATGCTAAGCAGAATCGTGTTGATCTTCGAGATCTTCCGTTGGTTACCATCGATGGTGAAGATGCGAAGGACTTTGATGATGCGGTTTATGCCGAGCGGAAAAAGTCAGGCGGTTGGCGACTTTGGGTCGCCATTGCCGATGTCTCCTGGTACGTTCGGCCAGGATCAGAGTTAGATAACGAAGCATTTAAGCGATCTAATTCTACTTATTTTCCCGAGTTTGTCGTGCCAATGCTTCCAGAGCTGCTCTCTAACGGGCTTTGCTCATTGAATCCGCATGTCGATCGCCTGGCGATGGTTTGTGAGATGACCATCAGTGAGTCAGGCAACCTGTCTGGGTATAAGTTCTATGAAGCGGTGATTCAGTCCCATGCACGTCTGACCTACACGAAAGTGGGTAAGATGCTGATGCAGCCGGATGAGGAAGATGGCCAGGCGTTAAGGGCGGAGTATGCCTCGGTGCTCCCTCATCTGGAAGATTTGTACAGTCTGTACTTCGCGCTTCGTAAAGCGCGTGATATCCGTGGAGCAATCGATTTTGAAACCACTGAAACCCGAATGGTTTTCGGTGAAGATCGCAAAATTGACCAAATCATCCCGGTCTATCGTAATGACGCTCACAAGTTAATTGAAGAGTGTATGTTGTGTGCCAACGTAGCAACGGCACGCTTTCTTGAGAAGCTAAAAATACCGGCAATCTATCGTGTACATGAAGGCCCTAAAGAGCAGAAACTGGAAAATCTGCGCGCGTATCTGGGCGAGCTAGGGTTGAACTTGGGCGGGGCTGAAAAGCCAGAGCCCAAGCATTATCAGCAACTGGCGGAATGGATCGATGAGCGTCCTGATAAGCATCTGATCCAGACGATGATGCTGCGTTCAATGCAGCAGGCGGTCTACAGCCCGGATAATCAGGGGCACTTTGGTCTGGCATATCCTGCTTACACGCATTTTACTTCGCCGATTCGTCGCTACCCTGATTTGCTGGTGCATCGCCTGATTCGTGCGGCGATACATTCGCAAAATAAAGATCGGTCATTGCTAAGGCCTGATGATTTTCAGATTGATCCAGATTTCACCTGCAAGTACAGCATCGAGCAGCTGCTGCAACTGGGCGAACATTGCTCGATGACCGAGCGTCGCTCCGATGAGGCAACCCGAGATGTCGTTGCCTGGCTGAAATGCGAATATATGCAGGATCATGTAGGCGATGAATACGAAGGCGTGATCTCTGCGGTGACGGGCTTTGGCGTCTTTGTTGAACTGGATCAGCTTTTTGTTGAAGGGCTGGTGCATATCACGGCGTTGCCGGGTGATTATTATGTATTTGACCAGGCTAAACAGCGCTTGGTGGGCGAGCGTACCCGGAAGAACTTCAGGTTAGGTGATCGTCTCACGGTTAAAGTGGTTCGTGTCGATCTAGATGAACGTAAGATAGATTTTGAGCTGGTCGAGCAGAAAAAAGGCGTTAAGAAAAAATCGACACGTGAATTGTTGGCAGAAGGAAAGCTGGGTACCACTGAAACTAAAGATGGTAAGCTGCCTGGTGCCAGACATGAATGGGGTCATAAGCCGGCTAAGAAAGATAGTAAGGTTAAAGCGCGCAGAGGGTCTAAGCGCGAAGCACTTCTTCGTTCTAAGAAAACTAAAGATCACAGTGCGGATGCTCAAGTTAAAAAGCGCGTGGTTAAAGGGAAGGGGAGTGGGCCTAAACGCAATGATCTCTCCCAGGCTGAGCAGGAGTTGATGGAGTTTAGCGGAAGCGGTTCTGGGAAAAGTAATAAATCTAAGAAGCGCAAGGTGACAGCTAAGCCAAAACTCAAAGGGAAAAAGAAGGGCTTAAAGGTTAAAAAGCCGAAGCGCTAGCGCCTTGATTATCTAAAACATGAAAGCCAGTCTATTTCAGATAGTCTGGCTTTTTTATTGAATGAAGATTGCCGTTGGACAGCCTTAATTATTCACTCGTTATTCAGTTTTTATTGGAAATAAATTCAAACAGCTGTTTTTTTGTTAACCAGTAAAGGCTATCCTTCGCATATTTTCTAGACTAAATTGTAGTGAGTATTTTTCTTTATACGCTGCAATACTGAATAATAATTACATAGTGCGCCTGGGGTCTGGGTGCATGTTTAAGAAACTTAAAGGTGCTTCTTATGCAAAAGGGTGTTAAGGGAATTTTTGCTGGGCTGGTCCTCACCGGTGGGGTATACAGCGGCTCAGCGGGAGCTGAAGATTTAATTGAAATCTATCAGCTGGCTCTTAAGAATGATCCGACCTACCAGGCGGGCTTTCACGAACACGAAGCATCTAAAGAGATATACAGCCAGGCGAAAGCTGTGCTGTTACCTACCATCAAGTTTGATTTTTCTGAAACCGAGACAACACAAGATATTATCAGCTCAGATAATGCGGTTTTCTCGAGCGGTAGTACTTCTTATCCAACTACTGAGATGACCTTGTCGTTAACGCAATCAGTTTATAGCTTCAGTAACTGGGCATATTTCAAGCAGGCTAAAGAAGATGTTAAGCGTGTTGCCGCAGAGTTGGAGGATGTGCGTCAGGATTTGATGATGCGTACCGCCGAGAACTATTTTGCTGCTTTACGTGAATATGATAATTACACGGCTGTTCAGTCCGAAGTGGCTTCTCTGGAGAAACATTACGAATTGGTAAGCCAGCAGCGTCAGGATGGTTTGGCGCGTGTGACCGATGAGCTGGATGCGCAAGCACGCTTTATGCAGGCTAAAGCGCGAGAAGTAGAAATTCGTAATACCCTGAAAGATGCGCTACAGGGGCTTAAAGAGATGACAGGGCAGTTACCACAAACATTAGCTCCTTTGGGCATTGAGTTGGAATTGATTGATCCTAACCCCGCGATGCCGGAGGAATGGGTTGAAAAGAGCCGAAATAACAACCCGATGGTAATCGCTAAGCGTTATGCATCGTCTGTGGCTTATCAGGAAGTAAGAAGGCAAAAAGGCGGGCATTACCCTACGTTGGATTTTGTTTTGACACAAAATACCCGTGAAACTCAAGGGTCGCTTTTTGGTGGTGGATCTGAAGTTGAAACCCAGGACATGATGCTCAAATTGACAGTGCCTATTTATGCTGGCGGAGCGGTGTCGTCAAAAGTGCGTGAAGCGGTTGAATTGCATAATAAAGCTAAAGACGAATTGGAGATCGAGTGGCGAGCGACTGAGCGTGAAACTTATGCTGCATTTGATGGGGTAGTGGGTTCAATTGCTAAGGTCGAGGCATTGCAGCGCTCTGTCGATGCTTATGAATTAGGTGTCGATGCGAAGCGAACCGCTTATGAATCAGGGCTTACCTCCAGTTTGAGTGTGCTTGATGCTGAGCGAGATCTGTTCTTTGCAAGGACCGACTTTTCAAGTGCTCGCTATGATTATCTGGTGAACATGCTACGTCTTAAGCGCGCTGTGGGTATGCTGAAAGAGGAAGATCTGAGCGCAATTAATCGCAGTCTGGCTGATGACGAACAGACTTTCGATATTACGGCGAGAGTAATGGATAGCCGTACCTACCGACGTACTGAGCAAGCGATTCGATAGTCTGAGCCGTGCAAGCTGATGTTTTGCTGCAGCAAGCGTTTCAGGCGCTTGCTGTTCCTTATGGTTTTGAGTATTCCTGTAAGCTCACCAAGGGTGCGCTCAACTGTGACCGCTTCTTGCTGACTCAGCATAAAAGCGCGTTTTTCCAAAAGGCCGATAATTTTCTACTGTCCCAGTTAGCGCTGCTTAAACTACCACATCAGGCTCAGAAATGGTTTCTGGAACAGATTGAAAACGCTGAGCTTATCCACTTGGGTTATGAGGCTGAAGGTTGCAGACCGCGTTGTAAGCTGTACCTGGAATATCCATTAGTACTCGATAGCCCGGTTCCTACAGATGCTGGCAGATTATTACATCGGGCGGTTAAATGGCTGCCGGGGGATGAGCAGTTTGTCGTTACCGATTATTGGTTGTTGGAATTAAATCCTGCCCGTTTAAATCAGTTTGTATCCGATGCGCTCAATGGTTCTGAACTCTCGATAGAGATAAACCGGCTAGTGGATAAGTTGTGTTCTGAGCAAGTGCCTATGGTCTTGAAAGTCGTTGAGCCTGATACCGGGCGATATTCATTTGACCTCAACTTGTATGATTATGATCTAAAGCTTTCAGATGTTATGGAGCTTATGGATTACGTATTTGACTATTTTGCGATTGCTGATGAGCAACGAAAAGCGTTCTTGGATCGTAACAAGGATAAGACATTAGGACATATTGCCGCCGGTGTTAGTCGTCAGGGGGAGTTCTTTTTAACCCTTTACTTTGGTGTTGAGGAGAGGAAATGAATCCAGCTTTATTACCCTATCTGGAATATCAGCAATCGGGTGATCCGCTTTTAGATTATTGCCTATGGCCCTACGAACCGGAGTCTGAGCTTTCGGGCAAGCAGAGATCAATCAATCTCCTGCTAGCTAGTTTTGATGCAGCTGATTTGGGCGAGGAAGCCATTGCACTCATTCATGCTATTCGTGATCTGATGGGGCGTGACAGAACGGTATGGGGGGTTAAGCAGGTTGATGGCGCTCTGAGTTGGGAATTTTATTTCTATGATTATGAGCGATTAGAGCGAAGAAACTCCATAAAGCGCCTGCTGACGGGTATGCCTGAGCGTTTAAGTTCTAATTTGAACTACTCTGAAGATAGCCCCTACTTCATGTTTTCCATAGATTTAACGGCGGACCAATTTTCAAAAGGTCGTGCAAAGTTAGATGAAGTTAATATCTATGTCGGGAATGATGGGAGCAATGTCTCGTCGGGGCTTTGTTATTCTCTGACGTCATCAGGCTTATCATTAAGCAATCTCTATTATTTTTATGATACTCGGGCGGAGAGAGAAGATATTCGTGCCAAGATTGCCAGTTCAGCGCATCTTGATCTGCGGAAACTGCGTTTTGAGCGTATTTTGATCCCGGAGTTGGCGGACTGTCAGACGACGGTTGTAGCCAACAAAAAATCCAATGAAGGAATTTACTTCTCTAGGATTAAAGTCGATCAGTTGATCTGGTTTTTGGAGCATATGGGCTATCCGGCTTCTATACTGAGTTATGCGAATGAGGCGCGGAGTGAGCTTAATCATCTGCTTTATGATGTAGGTCTCGATTACCGGATGCTTTCAGATGGCAGTATCGATATTTTAAAGACAAGTTACTACGGTATTTTTTGATGTCTCCTTTTGAAGACAGGTTTGATCATAGTGCTTATGTGTCGATGACCATGGAGTTTCGATGCAACCTGCGCTGCGTGCACTGCATGATAGAAGGGACCATGGATCATCTGCAACCTCAGAGCCGGGATCAATTTAATGAGTTGATGAGTTTCAATCGCGAGCAGAAGCAATGGCGTGGATTGATTCTGACCGGTTCTGAGATAACGTTACTAAGAGATCTTCCTGAATTGATCACAGCGGCTAAGCAATCGGGCTTTGAGCATGTGCGGATACAAAGCCATGGTATGCATCTTGGCAAAATGGATTATTGCGAAAAGCTCATCAGTGCTGGGGTTGATGAGTTTTTTATTAGTGTTGCTGCTGCCGACGCAGAATCCCATGATGCGATTACTCAGGTTCCAGGCTCATTTGAAAAGACTCTGAGGGGCTTGGAAAATATTGAACAATGGCAGCACACCATCAGCATTACTAATACGGTGGTCACTAAAAACAGTTATAAGCAGTTGCCCGATGTTGTTCGCAGCTTGTCTCATTTGAAACAGTTGGCTCAGATGGAGTTTTGGTTTTACTGGCCTATGTCTGAGAAAGATGAAAAAGATCTTTTAGTCCCTCATCTGGATATGTTGCCCTATTTGCAGGAGGCTGTTGCCCTTGCCAAGGCGTTAGGACGGCGAGTGGAAATCAAGAATTTCCCCCACTGTTTGTTGGGAGATATGAAGGGGGATCTGGTGAATGGTCAGCCGCAGCTCTTTATCGATCCGGTTTTCTGGAGTGAATTTGAGAAAAATGGATTCTATCAATGTAAGCATCGACAGACCTGTCAGTCGGCGGAATGCCTGGGTTTGAATAGCGCCTATATTGACAAGTTCGGATGGGAAGAAGAAATACTTGTACCTCAGTACAATGGTTAAGTTGCAGTACAGGTATATTCTTAACTAAGATGTGTACTTGGGACTGCAAAAAACATTAGAAATTGCTAAGGAAATAACGACCGTGACAACACAGTTACTGATTTACGGAGATGTTCAGCCAATCAATAAACAGCGTCATGCAGATTGGTCAGTTAAAGCGGGTGGGCAGTATGGATTTGCTCAGGCTGTAAACTCTGTTCCTTTAATGGCAGTTGAGTTCCCCAATGCAGCAGAAGAGTATTGTGTTGTATTTGCAGGCGAAGGTGAAAATCTTCTTCCTGTAGTGCTCATGGGGGTTCGTGAGCAGGAAAATCTCTATGTAAATGATGATGGAGAGTGGAAGGCGAAATATATCCCCGCTTTCATTCGTCGTTACCCGTTTGTTTTTTCCAGTGCTGATGACGGTGCAACACTGACCTTATGTATCGATGAAGGTTTTGACGGTTGTAACCAGGACGGCCGTGGAGAAAAACTGTTTGATGCTGATGGAGAGCAAACTCAGTATCTGAATTCTGTACTGGATTTCCTGAAAGAGTATCAGGTTCATTACCAGCGGACTAAAGCATTCGCTAAAAAGTTGCAGGAACTGGATCTTCTTGAGCCAATGGGCGCGCAATTTACAACGCCGGCTGGAGAGAAACGCACAGTTACAGGTTTCCAGGCAATCAACAGAGAAAAGCTGAAAGGCCTGGCTCCAGAAGTTTTTGCGGAACTCGCGAAAACGGATGAGCTGGAGCTGATATATGTCCATCTTCAGTCGATGCGTAACTTCACCAAAATGCTTGAGAAGGTATCTGGTAGTTCGGAAAGCGCAGTTGAAGCATCAGAAGAGACATCTGAAGAAGTAACACATTAAAATAATTAGAGGGTAGCTGGGCTACCCTTTTGATTTTAAAGAATTAATTTAAACCGGAGCGGTGTGGCAGCATCAATCCGGTTTTTCGGCATTTAAAGAATGGTCTTCGGCAGGACCGATTGAGGGTAGAAACATGGCGATTAAATGGAATGATCTAGGGAAGAGTCGGCTTTGGAATGCTGTGAACCGGGCCAATATTGGCGTGCCGACTGAGGGGGCTCAGAGGCCGAGTAGTGCCCGCAATGCTCTCCGTAATGATCGTTTCAGGCTAGAGTCCCTTGAACCTCGCCTGCTTCTCTCTGCCGACCCTGTTTTCGCCGCAGCTGCCAATGCGGATTTGACTGTACGACTACTTCAGGAAGATGACGTTACCCTCGTCCAGATCCTGGATAATACTGCCGATTCTGAAGACTCTGCCGTGCTTCAGGAATACACGCTGATCGATGATACAGGTTCTACGGTTCTAAACAGTTTAACCATCAATGGTGTGGATGGTTCCGATGAATCTTTAACTCTTGAAAACAGTATTCTGGATGATACTACCGGATTGCTGATCAACTTTGATGGTGGTACCGGTGGTAGTGACGGCGATACCGTTACTGGTACGAGTGCAGATACTGCATGGAACCTGACAGGCTCCGGCAGTGGTAATGCAGGTAGTTTATCTTTTAGCGGTGTCGATAACATTGCCGGCGGTGAGGGCAGTGACACTGTTGTTAACGCTGCGGGTACTTCCTCATGGTCTTTAACTGATACTTATTCTGGGTCGGTCCAGGGCGTTAGCTTCACCGGAGTCGAGAACCTAAGCGGTACAGCTGGCGATACGCTGGATTACTCTGCGTATGGCATTGGGGTTACCGTTGATCTCTCTGCTGGCGTTGCTACTGGTTTTGCTTCCGTAACCGGTTTCGATCACGTAACAGGTTCAGCACACGACGATATCATAGCGGGCAACAGCAACAGTAATACGCTCGCTGGTGGAGGCGGTACGGATACGTTGGTTGTAACACGTGATGCCGACATCACCCTTTCAGATTCGGAGGTTCGCTTTGGATCTGAAGCGGTAGGTTCAGGTGAAGATACGATTTCTGGTTTTGAAGCTGCCGAGCTGACAGGTGGTGATTCTGGAAATGTCATTAATGCTTCTTTGTTCACTGGAACGGGTGGCGTGACCATCGATGGTGGTGCCGGTGATGATACGCTTACCGGCACAGCCAATGCGGATAGCATTAAAGGTGGGTTGGGTAGTGATACGATTGATGGTCTTGGTGGCTCGGATACGGTGGTTGTCAGCCGAGACGTCAATATCGAACTGACAGATACGAAGATTATTATCGATTCTGTTGATGAAGACACGCTAAGTAATATCGAAACCGCCAGCCTTACTGGTGGTGATTCTGCGAATACTATTACTGCGGCAACCTTCAGCAAAGGTGGTGTCACCATCGATGGTGGATCTGGAGCCGACAACATTACCGGTTCAGCTCAAGCTGATCTTATTACGGGTGGGCTGGGTGCCGATATCATCGATGGCCTCGGTGGTACAGATACACTGGTTGAAAGCAGCAACGGCCATTTTGCATTAGTCGGGGCCGCAGCCAGTTCCGCACTGACTTCCAGTAAAAATGAAACGGCACTTGTTACGCTCACAGGTGTAACTGGGGGTACCTTTACCCTGACCTTTGATGGGCAAACAACCGCTGCGCTTGCGCATAATGCATCAGTTGCAGAAATTAAAGCGGCTCTGCGTAACCTATCGAATATTGGTGAACGTGACATCGCGGTCTCTTTAGGGGATATGGATGTATCCACTGATCCTGTGGATGGTACAACCCAATGGACTATTACTTTTACCGGTGATCTTGCTAATAGTGATGTGGCGGATCTCACTCTGGATGACACCAGTCTGGTGGGTGGAACCGCATCATTGGCAATTTCTCAGTATTTTGCTGAAGACGATACCATCACTAATGTTGAGCAAGCAGAACTGACTACGGGGCAAGGTGCCAATATTATGGACGCTTCCGGATTCTCTGGTTCTGTTACATTAGACGCGGGTTCGGGCGACGATATTCTGCGTGGTGGTTCGGCAGCGGATATTCTTAAAGGCGGTTCTGGTAGCGATATTCTTTCCGGCGGTGCTGGTGAAGATAATATTGATGGCGGAACAGGCAATGATATTTTGTCGGAATCCGGTGATCGTAACTTTTATCTTACCTCTGCATCGCTTCTGAATGCGTCAAATGCTGCAACCAGTACTGAAGACGATACATTATCTGGTATCGAAGGTGCAGAGCTGACCGGTGGTGCGGGTGCCAATACGATTGATGCGTCAGGTTTTAGTAATGTTGATGCGACGACTCAGCTCTACTACCTAAACAATGGTTTCGGTGTAGGAACCGGCGTAGGAAACGATCTGTTGATCAAGCTGGGTACTACATCCATTGAAATTGATCTGAGTACTGCTAATACCATTCAGGATGTACTGGATCAAATTACCGCTGCTGATGCTTCTCTAACCGCTGTGCTGGATGGTATCGCGATCAAAGTTACCAGCAGCGGTGATGCGATTACTGAAATCAGCTCACTGAATGACACATCAACGGCTAAAGATCTGGGGCTGACTTTCTCAGGTAGTAGTGCGTCGGTGACAGGTGAAACACTGGGCACCGGTTCGGTTATCCTTTCAGGTGGAGCGGGTGCCGATACCATTACAGGCTCGGGTGGCGCAGATCAGATTTCCGGTGGTCTAGGTGCCGATGTGATCGATGGTAATGGTGGTCAGGACCATCTCATTGAGACGTTCGACCTGAATATGACTTTGAGCGATGCAGCACCTGCTGGTGCTCATGATGCGGAACTGGTTATCGGCGCTGATGCAGCGGATGAATTAACCAGTATTGAACAAATTACCCTAACGGGGGGCGCAAGCGATAATACGCTGGATGCCTCCGGTTATACGCTTTCCAGCGTAACGCTGGCTACTGGTGGTGGTAAAGATACCCTGAAGGGGGGCGATAAAGATGACATCTTTATCATCGATCCAACCGGATTAATTGCGGGCACGGATAAAGTCACTATCGATGTCGGTGGCGGCAGCGCAAACGAAGTGAAGGTTCTGGACTCGGATGGGTTGGTTACTCAGGCAGACTTTGGTTGGGTAACCTTCAGCGGTGCTAATGCAGGTACGCAAACGCTTTCTTCGAACAGTAAATTGACCGTTAGCGAAGATATTTCGCTGGACGGCACCAGCATTAAACTGCTGGCAGATACCATAGAGATCAAAGGTTACACCATCGATACCACCTCTAATGTGGCGGGTGGGGTGTCCGGGGATATTATTCTCGAAGGTATTAACATCACCATCGATGAAGGCGCACAGCTGATCGCTAAAAACAATACCTCTTCATCCGGTAATATTTCTATTTTAGCGTTGGATGACCGCCAGGACTGGACCTCTGGTTTTGCCAATATCGATTTTATTGAAGCGACCGTAACCATTGGTGAAAACCTTTCCGGTACAGGCGAGAAAACGATCCTTAAAGGTGCCGATGTCACCATCTATGCGCGTGCTGATGCACAGCACTACCTCAAAGACACCGATCAGTGGGATTTCTCTCTATCTGACTATGTTGCCTTTGGTGCAGAATCCCTTATCGGCGCAACAGAAAACTTTGCAGCCTTTGTCGCGGTTTCTTATGCGAAAGGTAATGCCAAAGTTAAGATCGGTAAAGAAACTGAAGTAGAAGCGGAAGACTTTGTTGCCGATGCGACTTCCGTTGTTAATGTTAGTGCGTCTCCGATTGGCTGGGCCTTTGCAGGTGCTGCAGGTGTTATTGATAACACGGCAAAAGTTGAAGTCGAAGGTAAGATAACCACGACTGATGATCTGATCATTCGCTCTACGGCAGACAGCACGACAGATGTGCTGGCTGACCCGACGGCTGCAGGCACCATCGCGGTGGCTGTGGGTATCAGTGTCCTGGATTCCGAATCGACAGCGCATGTTAAAGATACCGCGATCCTGAGTGTTGGCGGTGATCTGACGGTTGATGCTAACTCTGTTGAGCGAAACCGTACTATGGCCAGGGCGATCTCTGGCAACGATGGTGCATTGGGTGTAGCACTGGCATTCAGTTATGAAACCAGCGATACCAATGCCTATCTTGATGGTACGGTTAGCCAGTCTGATACCGTCTCTGTCACCGCTGAGATGGAAAAAGCCGCTATTGAATCTACCAATATGGTGGTTGTTCCTACCATCGTAAATGGTGTGCAGGCGGTGTCCGCGAATGGCTCTGAGTCCAAAGGTAACCTGCTGGAAGATACCGAAGCGACGGCGAAAGAGAAAATGACCGCTGGGGTTGATAAGCTCACAGGTGGTTTGATCACGAAGGTATCGAATGCGGTTGCTGGCGTATTTACTTCAGATCCTCCGGCCGATCCTTGGAAGTTTGATGCTAGCTTTAGTACAGCGGTGGTCATCGATAGAAACCGTGCAGATGCTCGTATTGGCGATGGTACTAACGGTGATGTGACCTCTACAGGCGATATTACGGTTCAGGCGAAAGTTGAGTCTCGCCCGGATGTAACGGCTACTTCAAGCGCGGCTGATGAAAATGCCAGCGATCCATCTAAGGGGCCACAGGCTAACAAGGGCGGCTCGGTTGCGATTGCTGTTGGCGTTTTTGAAAACGATGCAGATGCTTTTATCAATTCCAATGCAAAAGTCGATACAGCAGGTACGCTGACAGTCGATTCGCAGGCGCTTAACAAAATTGACCCGCTGGGATTGTGGGGCGCAAACCTTATTGCTCCGCTTATCGATAGCAACAGTATCGAGGCGGATTACAACACCACCGAAGATTATGCTCAGCCGATTAAATTAAAAGGCGTTGTTGAAGTTAAACAGGGCCACACCGCGGGTGGTAATGTTGGTTCTTTCTACGAATACACCGGCGATTTTGTCGAGAACTATGATCTCTCTACCACGGACTTCAGTTCCGGGAATTGGAAAGAGATCAACCCGGTTGCGGACAAGGCAACAAACTTCCTGGGTCAGCTGACAACCTATCTGGATGATAACCTGGGTCTGGATAATAACCTGATCGATTCCTGGACGGTTGCAACGGCAGAAGGACAGAAACTGTCTATTGCCGGTGCCGGAACCGCCATGTTTATCGAGCAGGATTCCGATGCACGTATTAAATCCGGTGCGGAAATCAACCAGCGCTTGAAGAGTTCTGGTACGCCTGGTGATGTAGTTGTCACTGCTGCCAGTGTGAATCATTTGGCGGCGCTGGGCGGTAACTTCAAAACCCCTGGCATCGCTTCCGGGAATACCACGGGCTCAGGTGCTGATAAGCAACGTACCTGGAAACCTTCTTGGGAAAGTGGTGGTGCAGGTTCCTCATCTGCTGATGGTGGTAGTGCAGCTGGTCTGACCGTTCTTTATCATGGGTTTACCGGTAATTCGACGGCAAAAATTGAAGATGGTGTTCTGCTGGATGCGGATGCTTTAAAAGTTAGCGCTGATAACCAGACCGTTGGTGTAACGCTGGGTGCATCTGGCGGACAGTCCGATAATATTGCCTTTAATGGGGCTGTTATCTTCAGCTCTATTGTTAATGAAACAGTGGCTCAGGTATCTGAAGGTGCCACGATCAATGTGGGCAGTGGTGACATTGGCGGCAGTGGTCCGTCCATGCAGGTTAAAGCCAATGATGATGCTTACCTGATTACCGTGGCCGGTGGTATCGCAAGCTCTGAACATGTAGGCGTCGGTGCGGCAGTATCAGGTAACTTTATTGATCGTCAAACGGAAGCGCTGATCGGCGCGCGCTCAGGTGAGGCAGTAGCCGCTTCACTAGGCTCCGTGACTGTGGGTGGTGACCTGTCGTTGGAAGCGACTCACGGTGGTTTTGTAGGCTCGCTGGCAATCTCTGGTGCTAAAACATCGAGTAGTAATACGCCGGAGAATGCCGGTTCTGGTATGAACCAGAACACTTCCGATGGTTCCAGCAGTAGTACTGATGATCCAGGTAAGCTGCCAAACAATCAGAAGAATTACGATAACGTGATCGCTGAGCTTAAGGCTCGCTTTGGTGAGTCCAGCGGCAGTGGCTCTTCGGGTAGCGGGTCAACTGCCAGTGAGAATGCGGGCAAGTCTGGATACGGTATCTCTGGCTCGGTGACCATCAACTATGTAAACGATGATGTCTGGGCTTATATCGATTCCAGTGGTGATGTGACGGCTTCTTCCGGCACGATCACGATTAAGTCTGAAGATACAACAGCGATAGGCTCTTTGGCGGGTTCTGCTGCTATCTCTTCGGCAAGCGCGGGTAAATCTGCTACAGGTATCGCAGGCGCGATCGGTATTAATCTGGTCGGCGGTAAGAGTGCGGCGTATATCGATAACGCTGGTGTCATTACGACTTCCCGTCTGGATATGGATGCAAGCCGCACAGGCTGGGTTGTATCTATCAATGTAGGTGTTGCCGGTGCGACGGGACAGCAGGGAACTGCCGTAGGTGGCTCGGTTGCTGTGACACGGATAACTTATTCCACAGAAACAAGCATAACCAATACTCCAACTGTGGTGGTCAATGGTTTGCTATCTATGCATGCGGATGATTCCAGTAACCTGATTTTGGTTGCGGGTGCTGGTGGCTTTGGTGGTAAATCCGGTGCGGGTGTTTCTGTCGCATTCTCCGAAATTGAGAACTCAGTTACCTCTAAGATTGATAACGTGGGTAGTTTGAAATACACCGGTGGCTTGGATGTGAATGCCAAAGCTGATGGTTTACTGGTGGCGGTTACTGGCACGGTAGGGGTATCTACAAGCAGTACAGGTGGTTTAAGTCTGGCCGGCACCTTGTCGATCAATATGGTTGATACGGATGTTGATGCGGCAGTATTGAATACCACTACTACATCTGACTCGGCTGGAAATGTAACCATTTCGGCCCTGGATGACTCTTCTATCTTCTCTTTCGCAGGTGGTTTCGCTGCAGGTGGCAAAGCAGGTCTCGGTGCTGCGCTTGCCCTGAACTTTATGACCAACACGGTTAAAGCGCGTGTTGAAGGATCTACCCTGCGCACAGATGGCAATGTGACTGTAAAAGCGTTGGAAAGTAGCTCGCTTATTGGCATTTCTCTGGGTGGCGCGGGTACAAATAAGCTGGCTATTGGTGCAGCGGTATCGGCGAATCAGACCGCGAATACGGTAAGTGCAACGGTTTCCAACAGCACAATTGAAGGCCGGGGCAATAACACCTCTACATCTGTCATTGCTCAGGATTCCTCAACCAGTGTAGGGATTGCAGGTGCCGGAGCTGGTGCAGGTAAAGTGGCCCTGGGTGCTAGCATCGGGGTGAATTTGATCGGCAATACGATCACTTCTGAGGTAGATAATTCGCTGATCCGAATGACTGGATCAGGTTCAAATATTAATGTCACTGCCACGGCTGAAGAAACCCTGGTAAGTGTCGCTATTGGTGGTGCGGGTGCCGGGAAGTTTGCGTTAGGTGGTTCCGTATCAGTCAATGAGATAACCAACACCGTTGAAGCTAAAGTTACCAATAGTAAAGATAGCTCTGCAACATCCACACCAAATAAAGGCCTTCATGCGACCGGTGACATCTCAGTCGCAGCGTCTGATAGCACAACAATGGTTGTTGTTTCTGGTGCCGGTGCAGGTGCAGGTACCGCGGCTATTGGAGCGGCCGTATCAACGACCGATGTCGGTAATACCATCAAAGCTTATGTCGATGGCTCAACGGTTAATTCCTCAGCCGGCAATGTTTCTGTCACTGCCGGTTTTGCACCGCCAACTACTGCCGCTGATCTGGCCAGTCTGGGTGTAGATACCGCAGATCTGCCGTCTGAAACCGATACTAGCGCGCAGATTATCAATGTCACGGTGGCGGGTGCGGGAGCAAATACCTTTGCTGCAGGTGCCGCTATATCGTTGAACTGGTTGCATAACAATGTTCAGGCTTATATCAGCGGTGGTGCTGATGTAGATGCGACGGGTGATATTAAAGTTAATGCCCGTGATGATGCGGAAATGACGACAGTGGCCGTTGGAGCAGCGGGTGCAGGTACTACAGCAATCGGCGCTGCATTAGCTTATAACTACATCGGTGGCACTCCTTCTGATCCAAGTCGTACCATCGATAGCAGCCGTTTGTCTGATGATGCCGGTGAGGTCCTGGCGTATATCGATAACTCGCAAGTCGATTCTTCTGCTGCGGGTGTCGAAGTGGCTGCTCATGCTGATGCCAGCATTATTAATGTCACTATCGGTGCAGCGGGTGCAGGAACAGTTGCTGTAGCGGGTTCTGTTTCCATCAACTTTATGCGCAATATTGTTGATGCTTCCATTAAAGGTGGTGCCGATGTCACAGCCTCGACAGATGTAGACGTTAGCGCGACAGTGACTCCGATTATGATCATTGTTGCTGGTGGCGGGTCTGGAGCAGGTACGGCAGCGGGTTCTATCGCTTCCGCGACTAATGATATGCGCAGTAGTATTAGTGCCAGCATTGAAGGCTCAGGTACGACAGCTACCGCGCAAACAGGTAGCGTAAATGTTGCAGCGGAAGTTCTGAATACAAATCAGTTGCCAACCATCGGTGATGGCAGTTCCGCAACTCAAGCGGATACTTATGCAGCGAATGCTGCAGACCCTACTGAAAACCCTGATCCGATTCTTGATGCACAGATCTGGAGTTTTGCGGTTAGCGGCGCTGGAGCCGGAACAGCAGCTGGAGCTGGTGCGTTAAGCCTGAACTGGATTCGCAATGAGGTAGAAGCGTTTATCGCTGATAATGCGACGGTTACAGCGAACTCGGGCGGTGTCAGCTTGCGTGCCTCCGATCAGGCAACTCTGAATTCACTAGCCGCTGGTATGAGTGGTGCAGGTACTGCCGCTGTGGGTGCCGCGGTTGCATATAACTACATTGGTGGCGATCCGGATGACCCCGCATCAACCCGTAAGAACTTCGCAAAAGTTTACATCGATAATGCGACGGTAAATACCGGAACTTTGGCGATGAATGCAATCGCCAATGCCAACATCAACTCTTTGAGTGTGGGCCTCTCAGGTGCAGGTACGTTTGCAGGATCGGGTGCACTGTCCCTGAACTGGATCAAGAAAAATGTCGAGGCGACAATTACTAATGGCGCTCAGGTAACGACGACAGGCAGCGTAACGGTTCGTGCAACTGATACCTCAACTATTCGTTCTGCTGCGGTAGTGATAGCCGGTTCCGGTACTGCTGCTGTTGGAGGTGCTGTTGCCTATAACGAAATTGCTAACAACATTTCTGCTGGCGTATCCGGTTCTGGTACGACGGTTTCTATTACGTCCGGTAATAGCAATGACATAGTGATTGAATCACTGTCTGACTCAACAGTGAAAACATTGGTTGCCAGCGTTGCAGGTTCCGGAGCCGCAAGTGTGGCTGGATCTGCCGGTGCTAATCTATTAGAAAACCAGGTCAATGCTTTCATTGATACTGCCACTGTGACTACGGATGGTAGCATCTCCGTTTATGCCGAATCGAAAGATACATCAGAAGGCATTGTTGGCTCCATCGGTGCATCCGGTACTGCGGGTATTGGTGGTGCGGTTACCGTTAATCAGTTAGATAACGGCACTTATGCTTATATTGATAATGCGACGGTTGTTGCTAAAGGTCTTGGCAATGGGGTTGAGGTTAAACCTACCGCGAATGCAGGCTCAACAGACACCGTTAATGGCGTATCTGTTCGTTCCAATGTCGCGACTAACCTTGAGTCATACGCAGGTGCCGGCGGCGTTTCAGGCACGGTTGGTCTGGCCGCTAACGTGCTGGTCAACAGGGTAGCGAATACATCTGAAGCACGGGTTAAGAATTCAACGATCAATAATTCTACCGATCGAGGCAAGCACCTTAAGGTCAATGCGCATCAGCAAACCGATTTTGTGAGCGGTGGTGGTGCAGCGGGCGTAGGCCTTGCTGGTGGTGGCGCGGCTGCTACTGTTGATACTAACTTTATTACCAATACGACACGTGCCTATGTCGATGGTAGCAATAACAGCAAAGATATTTATGCGGCTGATGGCATTAGTGTCAACGCGACCTCTGATGAAAATCTGAGCACAGTGGCTGTCAGTGTTGGTGGTGGTTTATATGTAGGTGCATCGGGTACAGCTTCAGCCTTTAAGTCTTCCTCTTTAACTGAGGCCTATGTTAGTGACGCCGACCTGATCTCTGACGGTGCTATTACCATCAGCGCAGACTCTGATGTTGATATGAGCTTTGTTGATACTTCGATTGCGTTGGGTGCCGCTGGCGCGGGTGCATCGGTTTCAGTAGCACTGTTTGATGGCACGACTAAAGCTTATACAACGCAATCTTCAACGCTCACGACAACAGGCAGTGTTTCAGTATTAGCAACATCTAAAGAAACCTCTGATGCCTTTATCGGAGCGGGTGCTGGCGGCTTAGGATCTCTTGCTGCTTCCGTAGGTGTTCTAAGTAGTACCTCTCATACCTCGGCCGCTCTTGGAGCGTCAACAACGGTCAATGCATCTGCAGTAACGGTGGATGCTGAAAATACGATCAATGTGAATAAAGAGGCTGCCAGTCTGGTCGGTTCCGCCTCAGTTGGTGGTGGCGGAGCGGGTGCGTCCGTGGATGTTATTACGATCAATAACACCGTTGATGCCCATATTGGGGATAACTCTGTTATCACCACCGCGGGTGCTGTTCGGGTGGATGCTAAATCTACTCGTAATGTTGAATCTAACGTAGTTGGCTTTGCCGGCGGAGCCGGTTTAGCAATCAGTGGCGCGGTCTCTTATATTTCTATTGGCTCTGCTCCAGATTCAGAAAACAATGGCGAGCTGGATTCATCTCAGGACAATATTACTGATGCCTTTGGAAACGGAACTGTTTCTGGTTTGAGTGGCGACAGTAATGATTCATCAGCTCAACGTGCTCAGGCTAAAGCGGATAGCACAACATACTCGACAGATATTAAAACCAGCGTCAGCAATGGTTATAGCACCCAGGCTTACATTGGAGACAATGTAACTATTCAGGGCGATGCGGCATCTGTCACCGTGAAGGCGGATGAAACAGTAAACCTTGATGTCTTGGCTGGTGGTTTAGCGGCCAGTGGCGGTGTCAGTGTGGGTGGTACTGTCTCTATCGCAACGATGGATGCGGATACCAAAGCCTATATTGGTAATGGCGGCACGATCTCTACGACAGGTGATGTAACTGTTGATGCCGATTACACCAGTAATGTAACGACTAAGGTGTATGGCGGTTCTGCCGGCGTCGTCGGTTTAGGTGCCCAGGTAGCCATTGTTAAGGACAGCAGTAATCAGAGTGCCTACGTTGAAAATGGTACCTCTGATAGTAACGGCGCTAAGTTCGTTAAAGCTGATGACATCATCATCGATGCTAAAGCTGATCGAAATATTGATATCGATATTGTAGGCGTTTCCGTGGGCACGGCGGCTGCCGGTGCTGCAGTGGGTGATGTCAGTGTTTCCGGTAGCACCACGGCTCTGATGGGTAACTATGCTCAGGTCGGCCAGTCTACAGGTAACGTTGACAGCCTGACGGTCAATGCTGCGTCTGAGTTGGACGTTGATCTGGATGTCACAGCAGTTGCTGCTGGCTTAGGCGCTGGCTCAGGTAATGATGCAAATATATCGTTCACACCAATTGTTCGTGCGGCTATAGGCGCAGGAGCCGATGTTACTGTTGCCGAGGGTGTAACAGTGAATGCGGTTGTAACACCAGAGATCGAAACCGATATGCTGGGTGTATCGGCGGGTGGCTTGACCGTAGGTGTCTCGCTGACCGATGTTGATGTGACACCTATCGTGAGTGCTTCTTTGGGTTCTGCGGATGCCTCTTCAGGTAATGTCAGCATCACCGCAAATACCTTAAATGTTACTGCCTCTACGGCTGTTAAATCTGGCGGCGATGGCATTAAAGCGGAATCTACAGGCTCTTCTGGTTCCCTTGTCGGTGTCAATGCGACACTGAGTGAATTGACCACATCCAGCAATGTACAGAGTGTGATTGGTAATAACTCCACTTTGAATGTTGCGGGTGTTACCACAATTACCGCTACAACCAATACCCGTCAGAATGCGGAATCTAACAGCAATACCGGTGGTATTGTTGCAGCGGGTGCAAGTGTTGCTAAAGCTAACTCAAATACGACGACCAATGCTTATGTTGGCAGCGGTGTTACGGTTAATGCGGGCAGCCTGAATCTTGCTTCCACGGCGACGGATGATAACTTCGCATATTCAAATGCAGGTAGTGGTGGTGTCCTGGCTGGGGCGGGTGCGCAGACTCAAACCAATAACTTCAGCACGACCACTGCAACGATTGGTAATAATGCTTCTATCACTCTGGGTGCCACTTCAGGTACTGGTGAGCTGGATATTAAGGCTGAGCATATTGCCAAATTTAACTCTGAAATTGATGCCGTGGCAGGTGGTGTATTGTCCGGTGCGGGTGCCGAGACTGACCACTATGTAACCGCTGATGTATCAACGACAGTCGGTAATAACGCGACGATCGTTGCAAAAGATATCGATGCTGATGCGCTGAACCGTGTACGTAAAGATTGGCTGTCCTCGGGAGCAAACATCAACGGTACGACGGGTGGTGTTGCCAGCGGTGCCGGTGCCGACAGTGATACAACGCTGGATATGAATACCCAGGTTAATATCAATGACGGTGCTCAATTAACCGTTACCAATACCGATATTACTCAGGGCATTGATCTACATGCTCTGAACGATGTCATTGCCAAAGAGAAAGTTGTTCTCAAATCAGGTGGTGCGCTGGCAGGGGCCGGTGCGGGCAATAGTATTACAGAAACTGAGTTCCTTGCAGATGTAACAATAGGAACAGGTGCTGCATTGAATAGTACGGGTGAAGTCAATATTTCTGCCCGTGGTAAAGGTGAAGTTGAAGCGACCATCAGTGTTGATACCTATGGTGCGGCTACGGTAGCAGCGGCCAATGCCCGAGCTACACTGTCTCCAGAGAATTACGTCACAATTGGTACCAATGCGGATATCAATGCGGATGGTGATGTGAACCTTTCTGTAGGTACGGACACTGAATTTAACCGCGATGATTATAAAGTCCATGCTGTAGCCGATAGTTTTGCCGGTAGCGTTATTCCAATTGATGACATCAATGCTACCGCTACTTTGTTCCAGAACAACATTATCACTGTTAACAGTGGTGCTGATGTTAAGTCAGCCCGTCAGATGAACCTGCATGCTGAACGTTTCGGCTTTGCTGATATGTTTGCAAAAGCAAAAGCGGTTAACTGGGCATCTGAATTGGGTGGCACTGAAGCCTTTGATGGTGATGTGGATAGTGGCGCGACAGGTAATGTAATCGTTAACGGTAATCTGGAAACAGGTACTAAACGAAATCAATCAATAGAATTCAATGCGCTGGGCAACGACGGTACTGTTTCTGACTACACGGCGACTGATGGTGTCACCTTCTCTGACGGTTCTGGCCTGATCAGTTCATCGTTGTTTACTGCGCTTGATGAAGCAGAGAGACAGTTAGAAGTCTTTAATGACGGTGATCCAAATAACGACACTGATCTGGAAGCTTTCTATAAAGGCGAAATCAACCGTATTGAGCAGGAACTTTTAGCTAAAGGCTTATTGGAAGAAGTTGAGATTAACGGGGTTCCACAGGGGATTTACGTTCGTAACGAAGTCACTGTTCCAATTATTACCGTACACGATATCCATGCTGAAGCCGGTCGTATCGATGTTCGTGCAGACTCGCTGAGCACGAACGGCACGATTACCGCGCCAGGTGATGCATCGGTAAATATCATTAACCATACGACTGCGTCACTTAACATTAATGATATTACGATTCCGCAGGAAAATGGCGGCCTATACCTGAATGGTGAACTTCAGGGTGCTGAAGCGAATGTTGATGATCCATCCATCGTGATTGTTAATGATGCCGATATCGCCTTGTTGAAACTTCAAGGTGGCAACAACGCAAACCTGACGTGGCCATCTATTTCCATTTACGGTGATATTACGAACCGCTCAGGTAGTCTGACTATAAAGAGTCTGGCGGGTACACCATTACCAGGTACAGCTGAAGCTGATGAAACTCTGGGTGAAGGTGATATCAATGTGTACGCGGATCTGGATGTTAAAGATCTGATCCAGAAAACCAAAGGCTCGCTGGTTGTTGATCTGCCACCTGGATCTACCTATTCCGTGGGTGGTTCTGAATATGCTAAATGGAATGCGGAGATTGGTAATAATGGTCTGCAAGAAGGGACCGATACCAATGCTAACAACGAGATTTATCGCTCGATTAACACTCCGAATATATACGCAGACCGTATCTCCATCGATGCTGAGTTCATCAATGTAAACGGTAAAATTCAGAGTGGCCGGGAAGTATATGAGCTGGTCATCAGTGCCGCGGTTGAAGATGAAATTAACGGCATTAAACAATCTGGCAGAGGTGGTTATGTCAAACTGAGTGCATCTACTGAAGATTTCTCGGTTTATTACGATGTTGCCAATGATCGCATTCTGGTGGGTGAGCTACGTGTTAGCGGTGGTTATGTCAGCCTCACAGGCCACATTCTGAACACTAATCAAAACTCAAATATCGAAGTATTAGGCGGATACGGTGAGATTAAAGTCACCAATAACACCAGCCTGGATATTGCGTTGCAAGGTCTGGATGCCTCCACTCGAGGCGCTGGTATCTTAATTATCAACGATAAGGCGAAAGGTACTTCAGCAGATCCATTTACTACGATCTATGAGAAAACAGCTGCAGGCGTGAGGATTATTTCTGAATCCGGTACCACAACTGGCAGTAATAATATGACCTATCAGCCTGACACTGGCGGTTGGCGCTACGCATGGTCCGTTGGTCAGGAAAGCTTTGAACGTATCTACCGAACTATTGGTACTTCATCCTGGTTGGGTATTGATGCATTCGCAAAAGACCCAGATACCGTAACCTTCGTGGGTACGCCTGAGAAAGTGGGTACACCAGTGCTGCAGGGCCAGGGCGCGTACTTCTATAAGGACAGTACGAATATCAGTGATCCTTATATTTACGACTCAGATAAGATCACGCTGACCTCAGAAACCAGCCTGGTGAAAAAATGGACCACCAGTACCTGGTACGGTAAGAAAACTTACTACAGTAAGTTTGTTAAAGAGGACAAAGTTCAGGATATCTCGACCCATTCCATCAAGGCTGATTACGGCATCTCGATCAACTTCACCGGTAAAGAGACGGGTAAGGTTCAGGTGTTCTCGCAGTATGGCGGTGATGTTGAGATCTTGGGCAATATTAGTAACGAGACTGGTCTGACACAGATCGTGACCAATGGCTCAATTACTACGTCGCAGAACAGCACCGTAGGCGGACAGACGCTTACTCTGAGCGCAGCTAGTATCGGTGGCGGAGCAATACTCAATGACGATGGTACGGTAAGTACTGAGCTTAATGAGTTAACGGCGCTACGTACAAATCTGACCAATAATGCCACTTCAAGCTTAAGCGCATACACATCGGGTGGCCGAATTAACATTGCCGAGTTGGATGGTTCACTGAACATCAATGAGATTATCTCAGCGTCGGCTTACGATAAATTAAACGATACCGGTGGTCAGGTATTCCTGAGCTCTAAAGGCGGTATCGCTTCTGTCGGGTCGGGCTTAATTCAGGCAGGTATTATTAATATCGCTACAGAAGGTGCTGTGGGTAGCTCAGCCGCCGCTGTGAACCTGGATTCCGGTCGTGAGGTTAAAGATTACGTCACCGTTTCCGCGAATGGTGATATTAACCTGACAGAAAAAGACAATGGATTGCGTCTGCGTGAAGCCACCAGTACTGCGGGTGATGTGACTATTACGATCACCGCCGGGTCTCTGGTCGATGCTAATGATAGTGCCGTTCGTGATGAACGTACTTATGCTGAGTTGAGCACTGGGCTTTGGGAAGATCTGGGCCTGATCAAAGGCTCAGCCGCTGCCAATGCCAAGATTCAGGAAACGCTAGATGCATTTGCGAATAGCCGGGAACAGGAATATCAGGCTTACTGGGATATCCGCAATAACCAGTTTGCAGGTGCCTATGATGCTTCACAACAGGCCACGCTGAGTACCGAAGAAACAACGTTCTATACAGAATATTATACTGAACTAGGCACATCTAATGGTTTGTCCGGTGCGGCACTGACCAGCTATGTTGATGATGCCCTGCAAACATTAGCAAACAAACGTACAGCGGAATATCACACACTCCATACTAGCTATGGGGCGGATCCATATGATGCTGGTTTCACATACACGCTCACAACCGCTGAGGAAACTGCTTTAACTGACAGTATTCGACTGTGGGAAGAAGATGAGTTACTGAACCTTATCAGTGCCGGTTTGCTTAAACCTGTAACTGATACGCAGGCAACGATTGAAGACGAAAACATCACCGCTGCGGGCACTGTAACCGTGAATGTCTTGTCGGGTAGTGTTGGTGAAGCAACGGGTACGACTTTCATTGATGCGGATGGTGATTACACCGATGATGAGCGGGTTGCTTTGGCTGCGGCTGAGCGTCCTGATGTCTTCTTCATGAGCGGTGAGAAGAGCGAAAACGTCGTTGTCACCTTTGTCGATGGTGGGGCGTCAGCTGATACCATGACACGCGCTTCCGGCTCCTGGGTTACCGATGGTTTTGTTGCCGGTATGCAAATTCGTGTTGATGGCAACTCTGCAAATGCAAGTGAAGAAGGCTCCTTCTTTGAAATTGCATCCGTTACAGATACCGTTATCACCTTAGTCTCAACAGATACGCTATCTTCAGAAGTGGGAATGACAGTCACTGTTTCTGCAATTCTGAATAATCCGACCGCAACGACCTTTATTCGTACCGATGCAGGTGCTTGGGCGGATGATGGCCTGATTAAAGGCAGTTATGTACTAGAAAATGGCACTTATTATCTGATCAGCCGTATCAGTGGCAAAGTGATTGATGCTGAGGAAGTTGATGCTTCCAGCCTAGGAAGCGCAACCACCACAGATATTACGGCCACCGGAAAAACCACGGCGGCGGTTCAGACGATCGGTATTGACCAACGTGAAGATATTGATATCGATGCACTGGAAGAAATTAGCTTCAGTGCGACGGGCAATATCTATATCGGTTCTGAAAAAGATATTCGCGTTAAGTCTGTAGCCGCTGGCGATGCGGTTCGCATTAAGAGTGCGAAATCGCTAATCAATGAAGCGGATGCCGGAGTTGCGGCCGTAACTGGTGGCAACCTCGTACTTGAAGCGGCTGATGGCACGATTGGTAGTAGTACAGACAAATTCTTGATCGACCTTCAGGCTGATGCACTGCTGACGGCTCGAGCAAGTGGCGATATCTATGTCGTTGAGAAGGACGGCAATATCAATGTCGCGACAATCTACTCTCAGAGCGGCCTGGTTTACCTTGATGCACAAGCAGGTTCAATTGTTGATGGCCTGAATCACGAATATGAAAATATCCGTGCCGCTAACATCACGTTGTTTGCTCTAGCAGGTGGTATAGGTGAGACGGGTGATTATCTGGATATTGACCTAACCAGCGGCAATATCAATGCTAATACCCGAGATAGTATTCGCTTATCAGAAACCCTGCAGGATATGAATGTTGACCATATCGAATCAACGGCAGGCGATGTTGATCTGCGTGCGCATATGTCGATTGTGGATGCAGTAGATGATCTGGCGTCTGAGGTGGCGGATGTTATTGGTGGCAGTATTATCCTTACTTCACAATTCAACACGGTAGGTGAAGTGGGCAACGATCTGCAGATCGATACGGGATCTCAGACCGGAGATAATCTGACTATCAGCAGTTTTGCTAACAGTTATGTTATCGAAATGGTGGGTGACCTTTACCTGAACGAAGTTGCTGCAGGCGCAGCGGCGACTGCCTTTATAGCAGCGCCTGTTGGCAGAATCCTGAATGATAATCAGACGGGCGATAACGTAGTCTCCGGTAAAGCTTACCTGTTTGCCGCGCAGGATATTGGTGAGAGTGATAATGCCCTTGCGACACGGGTAGGTAATATCGAAGGTCAGTCTACAACCGGTAGTACCTGGATTGTTAATACGGGGGCGATGGCTGTAGGTGGCGTTGTTGATGGCTCAGACCCGGGGATGCAGGCGGGTGGTAGCGTTAACCTAACAACCAACAGCCCGTTAACGGTTGCTGAGAATATTACCGCGAACGGCAATATTATCCTCACATCGAATGATAACTCTGCTGGGGATGATCTTACTGTCAACGCTAATATCACTGTGACTTCTCAGACGGGTTCTATCACAGTGAATGCGGGTGATGATTTCATTCATAATGATGGAGCGAAGCTGGATGCAGCGACAACGATTGTGATTAACGGCGATGCATCGAGTTCAGATGCTGAGGGCAGCACAATCCAGGTTGATGGCGATCTTGTGGCGGGTACGTCAATCACCGTGCGTGGTAATGCTGATGACGACACGATCAATGTTACAGGGAATGTCACAGCGCCTACCATTCTGATCGATGGTGAAGCAGGTGAAGACGTTATTCTTCTGGATCTTGATGATGACTCTTTATTGACCGGCGATACGCGTATTGAAGGTGGTGCTGATAATGATCAGATCACGATCAATGAGCTTCACAGCCGTAGTGATAAATTAGTTCTGGATGGCGAAGCCGGTACGGATCGTTACACGATTAACCGGACGGCGAATGATGCAGACTACATTATCGATGTAGAAGATACCGGCGCTCGTGACAGTGGTGCTGATACGCTAACGATTAATGGTACAGCGGATGCTGACGCATTCTTACTACGCGCTAACTTTGTGGCAGCATTGCATGGCGATATGGATGCGGGCTTCAGCAACAATGTCGAACGAATTAATTACAATGAAAACATCAATGCGCGCCTGACCATTAATGGTCATGCCGGTAATGATGGCTTCTACAGTGATGACAATAGCAGTATTACTACACTGGATGGTGGGGCAGGTGATGATACCTTCCAGATTGGCCAGCTGTATGGTGCCGATCGTCAGGCGCCTTTTGTTGCAGTCGGCGATGAGATCGAAACCACTGAGACAACACTCGGCTTCCTGAGTAATGGTAATAGTCTGCCTATGATCGTGTACGGTGGTGATGGTGAAGATCAGATCACGGTATACAGCAATAAGGCCTTGACCAAACTTTACGGTGAAAATGACGATGACTCTTTTGTAGTTCGAGCGTTCCTGAAGAAAGGAACAACCGAAACAGCAGGTGGTGGTGAAACTGAACTGTTTGGTGGTGACGGTGCCGATAATATCCAGTACAGCATTAACGCACCATTGAAAATTGATGGTGGTGCGGGCAATGATACGCTTGTCGTGCTGGGTACCGAAGCCGACGATAACTTCATGATCACTGAAGATGGTATCTTTGGCGCAGGTCTGAATATCGGTTTTGAGGGCATCGAGTTTGCTGAAGTTGATGGTCTGGAAGGCGATGACAACTTCTACATACTCAGCACAAGCGAAGATGTGGTCACAACGATTATCGGCGGTTTGGGTAGTGATACCTTTAGCGTAGCGGGTGATGTGACCGAAGACATTGTCTCTTATTCGGTTGAAGGCCGCAGTGGCTTCATTAATCACAGTGTCTGGAGTGATGATCCTCGTTTCAATGGTATCTTCGTTGACGGGGTGTCTCTCAATGTGGCAGATGATGAAACTGGCAAGATCCAGGTTGATTCTGTAGATGGTAGTTTGGTCGTTGATGAAAACGGTCTGCTTTCCGATTTCTACGAAGTATCCTTGGCTGCAGCGAAACCAACCGCGGCGACTATCGCTTATGTGACAGTATCTGCAGCGCGTGCATCCAGCAGTGATAAAGAGCTGCCAACGGTGGGTGGCGGAGATCCTGCGGATAGCATTCTGGTTTCTACGGATAATATAAACTTCTATGAATCTCTGGTTCTGAATTTCGATTCTGAAGCGGCTGGTGGTTCGGTTGATGACTGGTTACGTAAACAGAAAATCTACGTTAAAGCGGTTGATGATGGCGCGATTGAAGGCGAACGCACCGTTGTTATTAACCACAGTGTACTAAGTGATAACCCAGACTTTAATGAACTGGATATCAATAACGTAGAAGTGACTGTGTATGACAATGATCAGGCGGATCTGATCATTACTCCATCGGATGTAGATACCCGTGTGGTAGAAGGTGCTGCCAGCGGTGACTCGTTCACTGTAGCCCTGACTCAGCAGCCTGCAGATGGAGAAACAGTAACTGTAGTACTCGCAGAGAAGAATGCTGCCGGCGAGATCGGTTTCAACAAAACTGTACTTACCTTTGATAAAGACAACTGGAACAGTGCTCAGACAGTGACAGTTACAGCTGTTGATGATGCTGATGTTGAGAACCTGTTCCGCACGGCCGTAACATTTACCACGTCAAGTGACCAGGGTGGTTCAGGGTTTAATACTGTGACTACCGAAGAGCTAGACGTGAACGTGGTCGATAACGATACCGGTACGGTCATCGTTACGCCGACAAACGGTTCAACGATTGTCAGTAATGGCGAAACAGATAATTACAGCCTGGTGTTGAGCACTGAACCTACCGATCCTGTCACCGTCAATGTTCTGACTGATGGTCAGACTTTAGTTAGCAGTACAGATCCTCGTTTCAATGCGGCGGATGGCACGGTGACCTTCACTGCGGCTGATTGGGATTCCCCTGTAGAAGTCGTTGTTGCTGTTAATCCGGCTTACATCCCTGATGCGTCGAATCAGCCGGTACAGAATCCTCCATTGCAACCGCATACGCTTGATCAGATTCGCGGTAAGTTGGTGATCGAGGGATCGGTTCCTCCAGGTAAAGAGCGTGCGCTGGCTAAAGCGGTGATGCTGCCAACTGAAACTGATGAAGAGCTTCCAACCGTTGACATTACTACGGATGAAGCCGCGCAAACCGATACTCTGTATCTGTTTAATGATGGCAGTCGCTCTGCGGATACCGGCTTCCTGACAGATTCCACGATTACCGGGCTTGGCATGGGTACTGACGGCGTCCACTACAATGATGTGGAAGTTGTTGAAGTACTCAATGGTCAGGGTAATGACAACTTTACTGTTCAGAGTACAGCTGAGGGTGTTATCACGGTGATCCACGGTGGTGGCGGTAGCGATACCATCACGGTTACTGGTGGGGGCGGAGCAAGCTCTCCTCTGATTCTGTTAGGTGATTCTGTTCAGGATGGTTCTACCTATACATCGACATCCGATGTTAAGACAGATAAAGCCCGTGAGTTTGATACGCCAAACAACTACAACGATACGATCAATGCTTCTGGCGCTTCGGGATCAGTTGTGATCTATGGTGGTCAGGGTAACGATACCCTGACAGGTAGTAACTACGGTGATCATATTGCTGGTGGTTCCGGTAATGATGAGATTTACGGCCTGGGTGGTGATGACCATATCTATGGTGATGCCGGCTTTAATCTGGATCTGACAAAACGCTTGAGTTTGTCTACTCAGGTTCTCAGTGTCGTGAACACTGCTGATGCGGTCAATGATAACCCTGAGACTTCGGATGCCCTGACCGTTGGTGTAGATACTATCGATGGTGGTTCAGGCAATGACATCATCTTTGGTGACAAAGGTGTAATAGATCAGGTCACGGATACCAATCGTATCCTAACGACTGGTGCGGTAGTCAGCGTCACGACAACCAATCGTGATGAAGTGGCTAATGACATCCTCAAAGGTGGAGCTGATGATGACATCATTATGGGTGGCCATGGTCAGGATGATATCGAAGGTGGTAGTGGTGCAGATATTCTCATTGGTGATCATGCGGTTGTTGACTATAACGACGGTGATACCGACATCACGACTCTGGATTCGATTACCACTGTAGAGCTGGTGAATGGAGATAACGATACCATTAAAGGTAATGAGGGCGACGACCTCATTATGGGCGGTATTGGCGCCGATAACTTGTTCGGTGGCAATGGCGATGCCGGAGCTGCAATCGTTGTCAGTGACGATGACATTATCTTTGGTGATCACGCTACGGCATTGCTGGCAAATAACCGCTTTGTTCGCTTGCTGACTAAAGAGCAAACCGAAGGTCAGGCAGATCTGATCAAGGGTAATGAAGGGTCTGATCGTATCTTTGGTGGTGCCGGTGCCGATGACATCTTTGGTGATGCTGGCGGTGACTGGATCATGGGTGATTTCGGTGAAATGAAACTCTATAGCAACGGTAATGTGGAAACCTTCTTCAGTGTTGATGAAGCAGGAGACGCGACCGCAGCGGATATCATTGATGGTGGTGAGGGTCATAACCGTGTAATTGCCGGCCTAGGCGAAGACAATATCACTACAGGTTCTGGTGATGATCACATTATTGGTGACAACGGTGTGCTGAACTACGGCACTGATGAGGTTATAACTGAAGCCTACACGGTCGAGCACGAGCTAGGTGACGACGATACGATCGAATCCGGCTCCGGTGATGACATTGTGCTGGGTGGTAAAGGGAATGACACAATTAGCGTTAGCGCCGGTAATGATAGTGTTATTGGTGATAACGGTCGTATTACCTTCAACTTGGGTATTCGTGACACCTTAGAGAGCACTGATACAACCAACGATACTGGTGGTGATGACAATATTTCACTGGGCTCCGGTGATGATCAAGCAATCGCAGGTGTAGGTAACGACACGGTTACAAATGAATCTGGCGAAACCATTATCATTGGTGATGATGGCTTCATTCAGAATGATGAATCTGGGCGTTATCTAAATGCTTACACCGATGACTTTACATTGGGCGGTGACGACAATCTGACTGGTGGCGATGATCGCGATATCATCTTCGGTGGGTTCGGCAAAGATGAACTGGATGGTGGTGCTGGTGATGACCTGATGACCGGTGACTCCGGTATGGTTACGCGTAATCCATCTACGATTGTTCTGGAATCGAAGGACCTGGAAGAGATCAATGATCTGGATGGTGATGACGATATCCTGAGAGGCGGTGAAGGCCTCGACCGCATGATTGGTGGTGCGGGTGGTGATCTGTTCTACGGTAGTTTCTCTGAAGATGTCATGGTGGGTGAGTATGCTCGCTACACATTTGCAGCTGATGCCGAAACATCGGGTGAGCAAGCAACATTCGTTATTACACTGGCTCAAGGTGGTTTGGACCTGATTCGTTCCTCGCAGATCGGCCTTTACAAGAGTATTGCGCAACAGATCTTTGATCAGTCTGCACTGGGTGAGGTTGCCCGTAGTCGTACGGCTGTTTCCACTGAACTTACCGATGATGCTTTGGCCGCTCTGGGGCGTCTGGTCGATCTCCAGAACCTCAGTGGAACTGCAGCACCGGGTGTTGATGTTGTCATTCAGTTTGATCCGACAGCTGCTGGTGATGAAACTGAAGAGGCTGAGCAGGTCGAAGGAGCTGTGCCAGCGGAAGGAGAAACCAACGCTGAGCAGCAAGAGTGTATACCTGTTGAGGGTGAGGTCGTTGAAGGCGCTGAGGGTGAAGAACAGCCTCAGGAGTGTGTCGCACCGGAGGCAAATACTGAGAATGATGCTGATGCTGAGTCAGCAGATACTCAGGAGGCTAGTCCAGCTGAAGGTGAATCTTCGGATAAAACTGAAGATAAAGATGAGTCTGCAAACATTGCCGATAACCTGGAAGCCGCTTTGGCTGGTTTCAGTGGTTGGGCAGTGATGAAAGCGAATAAAACAGGCAAGCAAAAAGCCAATTCTAAAGTGTCTGATGAATCACTAAACCAGATTAAAGCTAGAAATAGAAAATCTGCTTATATGAGCTGGGAAGATATTCAGAAGTAATTAGGATAGACTTTTACTTAGGGGCCGCTGCGGCTATCTGCATGCGGCCCTTTTCGTTTTCATGTACAGGCCTTAAAAGCCATGGATAATTCGTTAGACATCAGTTCCACCCCAACTGCCAGTACGGCCGCAACTGCAGAATCCTCTGTGGAAGTGCTTAACTATTCTCATCAAGGCAGTAACTATTATCAGGACTGGCTTGGCCAACAGTGTGAACTAATTAATGAGGCTCGATCTGCCTTATTACTTGCGCTGATAGAAGAAGATGAAAGTGCTTTTCACCCTATGGCCTTATGGCCCCAAACCCCTGAGTTTCTCGATGAACTGAATGGTCTGGCGGAAGAAATTATTGCCAGTCGTACCGCACTGGTCACTGCTTTAGCAACGGAAACCTCAGGAAAAGAACTGTTTGCTATAGGTTATCCTGTTCTTTCTGAAGCTGAGCTTATTGCTGTAGCTGCTATTGTTGTTGAAATATCTTCCGAACAACAATTAAAACGGGCGATGCAGTTGCTTGAAGTGGGTAGTGCAGGTCTCGAAGTACTCAAGCTCCGACTCGAAAAACAGCAACAACAAGCACGGGATGGCTGCTTAGAAAAAAGCATCGACTTTTTAGCCAGTGTTCAGTCAGAACCTGACTATGCTAGCTCAGCAATGCGTTTAGTCACTGAATTAGCTGTGTTGTTGAACTGTGACAGAGTGTCGCTGGGTAAGTACCAAAAAGGCCATTCTAAAGTTCTTCACCTTTCCCATAGCACCCAGTTTGGTAAGCGGATGAATCTTATCCGTTGTATCGAAGAGGTGATGGATGAAGCAATTGATCAACAGCAAGCGGTTGTTTATCCGAACCCAGATCTGGATAGCAGCTCCGTCGTTATTGCTCACGCCAGGCTGTCGCAGCAACAGGGTGATGCGGTGGTATTGAGTATTCCTCTGTATGTAAATACTGAGGTAGTGGGTGCTCTGACGTTTGAACGTAATCCTGACCTGCCTTTTACTGAACAGGAGATTGCGTTATGTGAGAGTATTGCAGCGCTTGTTATACCTGCTTTGGAGGATAAGCGACTTAACGATCGTGCGCTATTACTGAAAGCCTGGGACTCAGGAAAGACCCAGTTATCCCGACTATTTGGTGCAGGTTTTCTAGGGCGTAAGCTGTTGTTTATTGGTACAGCTCTGCTCATCATCTTTTTCTCTGTTGCACAGGGAACCTATCGATTATCCGCTGATGCCAAGTTGGATAGTTATATTCAGAGGGTGATTGCGGCCCCATATGATGGCTACATTCACTCTGCTATTTATCGTGCAGGTGACCTGGTTAAGAAAGATCAGCTGTTAGTTCAACTGGATGACCGTGATCTCCATCTCGAAAAGCTAAAGTGGTTGAGCGAAAAGGCAAAGCTTAATCGTCAGTATCAAGAGGCTCTGGCTTTTCATGATCGGGCTAAATTAAATATTATTAATGCACAGAAAGCCCAGATTGAAGCGCAGCTCGAGCTGGTTGACAGTCAGCTTTCCCGTGCCAAGCTGCTAGCTCCTTTTGAAGGCCGGATAGTAAGTGGTGATCTGAGTCAGAGGTTAGGTGGTGCCGTTAAGAAAGGTGAGGTTTTATTCGAAGTTTCCCCCTTACATTTTTATCGTATCAACCTGTCTATTAAAGAGAGCCGAATCGCAGATGTATCCGTCGGGCAGGAAGGCGTACTTCACCTTTCTGCACTGCCTGAAACACCATTCGACTTTGTTGTGACAAAAATTACACCACTAACTGAAGCGCGTGATGGCGCCACTTTTTTTGTTGTAGAAGCTTCTTTGCAGGGCCAGTCGCTACAACTGCAACCTGGCATGGAAGGCGTTGGTAAGATTCATATTGATGAGCGTAATTTGCTGTCTATCTGGACTCGGGAAATGCAGGAATGGTTGCGTCTTAAAATCTGGTCCTGGTGGGGTTAGCAGGGGGCGCTGTGTCTGTTTCTCTGTTTAGTGCATCCTGGTATCGCGTAGCTGATTTGAAAATTCGTCTGCGTAAGCATGCTCACATCCATCGTCATCAGTATCGAGGAAAAACCTGGTATGTGCTGCAGGACCATGTGACCGGACAGTTTCAGCGTTTTTCCCCTGAAGCGTATCAAATTATTGGCTTGATGGATGGAAGGCGTTCACTACAACAGGTATGGGATGTTTCATGCAAGCGTCTCGGTGATGGTATGCCGACACAGGATGAGGTTATCCAGCTTGTTGCCCAGCTAAATCGGGCCAATGTAATTCAGTCCGATATATTGCCAGACATCGAAGAACTTCAAATCAGGCGCAGAGAACAGGCGCAAAGAAAACTGGTCCAGCAGTTGAAATCTCCTCTGAGTGTGCGAATTCCGATGATGGACCCGGAGGGCTTTCTTTCCTCAACCATGTGGTTGGTCAGACCCTTCTATTCATGGTTCGGAATGCTCCTTTGGGCGTTTATTATTTTTGTTGGCTTGTCCCTGTCAGTCGTACACTGGGAAGCACTGACTGAAAATATAAGTGATAGAGTGCTTGCCCTGGAAAACCTGTTACTCATAGCGCTTGTTTACCCCTTCGTGAAAGTTATACATGAGCTTGGTCATGCATATGCGGTGAAACGATGGGGTGGAGAGGTTCATGAAGTTGGCATTATGCTACTGGTTCTTTTCCCCGTACCTTATGTAGATGCCAGCGCCGCAAGCGCTTTTAGAAATAAGTATCAGCGTATGTTGGTGGGAGCCATCGGTATTATGGTTGAGCTCATGGTCGCTGCCATTGCGATGGTCGTCTGGACATTGGCTGAACCTGGCATTGTTCGGGCTATAGCTTTCAACACTATGCTGATCGGTGGTTTTTCGACACTGCTTTTTAATGGGAATCCTCTGTTGAGGTTTGATGCTTATTATGTGCTCTCGGACTTTCTGGAGATTCCCAATCTGGCTTCCAGAGGCAATCGCCAGGTTGCTTATCTGACAAAAAAATACTTATATGGAGTTCGCAATCTGACTGCGCCAGCAGGGTCGAGAGGTGAAGGAGCCTGGTTAGCTTTTTATGCTTCAGCTGCCTATATCTATCGACTCTTTGTAATGGTGGCGATAGCCTTGTTTGTAGCAAGTCAGTACTTTGTTATTGGTAGTTTGCTAGCCGTATGGTCAATTTGGGCGACCCTGTTTATGCCGATTCTAAAAACAATTACCAAACCTGCAACTGACCCGGAACTGCGTGCTAAGCGTGTTCGGGTTATTACGATATCATCGATTTTGATTGGCGCTATCGCTGGGCTGATCTTTTTATTCCCTGTGCCTTATAAGACTCAGACTGAAGGAGTGCTTTGGGTTCCTCAGGATTCGTATGTGAGATCTCAGGTTTCAGGGTTTGTTGAATCCCTCGAGGTTTCTTCGGGCAAGCAGGTGATTGAAGGGCAGCTACTCTTAAAATTCTCCGCACCCGATCTGGAAGCGAAGGTTCAGGTTTTACAAGCTCAGATCGCTGAAGCTGAAATCCGGCTTGAAGCGAGTTTACGCGATCGATCTGCCAGTGAAATATTGCGAGAAGAGTTGCAGTTTATTCAGCGCGAATACCAGCGGGCTCAGGAGCGCCTCAAAGGGATCAATTTATACAGTTCTGCGTCGGGCGAGTTTATTGTGCCTGATGCACATAGAATTCTGGGCCGTTATGTTAACCGAGGGGAATTGATTGGGTATGTGGTCGATTATAATCAGTTGTCGTTGGTAGCCATGGTGTCGGAGGATGAAATTGACCAGGTTCGCAACCAGAACCGGTCGGTTGAATTACGTTTTTCGTCTTCCCCTAATGATGTTTATAAAGGTGAAATTGTTCGGGCATTACCCGCTACAACTCAGCAGCTACCGAGTTTGGTGCTTAGCACTGAGGGCGGAGGGCGAATCGCTTTAGATCCAAATAATGAGGATGGACTGAAGAGCTTCCGCAGTCATTTTAGGATCGATCTCTCTGTGCCTGATGCACCTAAGCAAAGATATGATGAAAGGGTTTATGTACTCATAGAACATGACCCCGAGCCTTTGGCTTACCGCTGGTACCGTTCAATCCGCAGAGTCTTCTTGAGACAGTTTGATGTATAAACGTCCTCAACGTCTTCCTCAATCTGTTCTCGAGCGTCCTCAGTTAAATCTGCATAAGCAGGGGCGTATGGAGCGTTGGTCACATCGGCTGGCGGCTTTTCTCTCTCGACCTTTTCGTTCCTCTCTATCTAGTTACAAACGTTTTCTCCGACCTATCCACAGGGAGTCGATCAGGCTCGAATCATTAACGGAAGCAGAAATCGATTCGTATATTGCTGAACTGCGTTCTGAATTATTTAAGCAAGGCATTACCAATAGATTGCTAGTGAGAAGCTTTGCACTGGTCAGAGAAGTGGCAGGGCGTACGCTGGGAATGAAACACTTTGACAGCCAGTTACTCGGCGGCCTTGCCATGTTTCATGGCAATATCGCGGAAATGCATACCGGGGAAGGTAAAACGCTTACTGCAACACTGTCTGCTGCTACCGCTGCGTTTGCCGGTGTACCAGTGCATGTTGTGACGGTCAATGATTACCTGACTGCGCGTGACGCCGAAGAGATGGCTCCCGTTTATGAACGGCTTGGATTAAGTGTAGGTGTAATTGTGCACGGGCTTTCCCCACAAGAGCGCCGGGAAATTTACGCAAAAGACGTGGTCTACTGTACTAATAAAGAGCTGGTATTCGACTATTTAAAGGACAGTATTGTACTTGAGGATAAACAGCATAAATTGCATCTTCATGCCGAACGCCTAAAAGGTAATCAGCAGATACTGGAAGGGCTGATGTTACGAGGTCTGCATTTCGCTATCGTTGATGAAGCGGATAGCGTCTTATTGGATGAGGCGAGAACACCGCTGATCATTTCAGGGCCTGAAATTGAACAGGAAGAGCAAAGAGAAGTTTATCAGCAGGCAATGGATATTGCGCAAGAACTTGAAGCAGAAACACATTACCTGGTCAATCAACGTGAGCGAAGGATCGAATATACTGAAGATGGAGAAGCTCGTGTACTCCAACTGACGGATGGGCTAGGGCCCTTTTGGGTTGGAAGGGTTCGCTGCCTGGAACTAGTGTTTCAAGCTTTAACGGCGCTACATCTATTTATACGTGATAAGCACTATCTGATCAAAGATGACAAAGTCATGATTGTTGATGAGCATACCGGCCGCGTCATGGAAGATCGAACCTGGGAAAGGGGCTTGCATCAGCTTATCGAGATTAAGGAACGGTGTGAGCTGAGTAACCCCCGTGAAACGTTGGCCCGAATCAGTTTTCAGAACTTTTTCCGCTTTTACCATCATCTGGGTGGGATGACCGGTACAGCCAAAGAGGTCATGCCTGAGCTTTGGCAGGTTTATGGATTACCCGTTGTAAATATACCAACTAATAAACCTAGCCGACGTAAAAAACTGGGTGTGAGCATCTCACCTACCGAACATGAAAAGTGGCAGAAAGTAGCCGAGGGTGTAAGGCACCTTCATTCTCAGGGGCGGCCGGTGTTGGTGGGTACTCACTCTGTCGCTGCATCAGAGCATCTCAGTGAACGCTTGCTAAAATTAGGGATTGAACATCAGCTATTGAATGCAAAGCAGGACCAGTCAGAAGCTGATATTGTGGCCCGTGCTGGAGAGCCGGGTTGTGTTACCATCGCCACCAATATGGCGGGACGTGGTACTGATATTAAACTGAGTGTTGATGTGGAGGCCTCGGGAGGATTGCATGTTATTCTTACGGAGCTTCACGAAGCTTCTCGGATTGATCGTCAGCTCGAAGGGCGTTGTGCTCGCCAGGGTGATCAGGGCAGTTTTGAAGTGATACTTTCGCTTGAGGATACTATTTTATCTGAAGCCTTTTCAGATCTTTTAAAGCGTTTTTTTGCTTGGCCTGTACCTTCAGCACTAAGGACCCGATTATTATCAATTCTTATGAGGCGGGCCCAGAAGCAGTTAGAGGCTGATCATGCTCGTATGCGTGCTGAGTTACTCAAGCAAGATGAGCGGCAGAGAGAGATACTTTCATTTACCAGTAGTAAAATTTAGGCGTTCTATATGAGATTTTTATTTACCTTTCTAGTTACTTTGATCGCTACCAGTGCAACCGCCTATGCTGAGACGGAATTCTTAAATGAAGGGCAGCTAAGTTGTTTGCTTGAGCCCAGCAAGGAGATTGAGCTGAGCAGTGAGGTCGCTGGAGTTATCAGTAAGCTAAGTCTTGGACGAGGCGATCAGGTAAAAAAGGGACAGGTGGTTATGTCGCTAAGTTCTAAAGTAGAGCGAGCTGCGCTGGCAACCTCTAGAGCGCGTGTAGAATTTGCTAAACGTAAAGTTAAGCGTAATGAAGTACTGTATAAAAAAGGCTTACTTTCAGACCACGAACGGGATGAGATGTTAACTGAGCAGCGTTTAGCCGAACTGACGGCGAGTGAAGCCTATGTTCGCCTTAAGCAGCGGGAGACGAAGAGCCCTATATCAGGTGTTGTTGTTGAACGTTTTCTAGATCCTGGTGAACTGGTAGACGATGAGCCTTTTATCAAGATTGTTTCACTGGATCCGTTGCAGGCTGAAGTGGTTATGCGCGCTCAGTACTATGGTCAAGTTGAGAAGGGTATGGGGGTGACGCTCTTCCCTGAAGGTCGATTTAATAAACCTTATGAAGGTAAGGTCCATCGGGTTGATCCTTTGATTGATGCGGCCAGTGGAACCTTTGCTATTCGGGTTGAGGTACCGAACAAAGATCAGCAATTACCTGCCGGGTTAAAATGTCGTATTGAATTCGCACCTGTATCTGAATGATTAAATAGGCCCTGTAATCTGCCTTTGCTATAATCGCGCACAATTATAGATTCTCTTGGAAAGCGTCCAATGAACGAGATTATTCTGCTCAACATATCCGGTGAAGATAAACCGGGTGTAACTTCTGCTATTACATCAATTCTTGCCGAGTATGAGATCAATATTCTGGATATCGGTCAGGCAGTTATCCACAATACGCTGTCTTTGGGTATTCTTATTGAAGTTCCAAAGGCCGCTGAATCGTCACCTCTGTTGCGTGATATCCTTTTCAAAGCTCATGAGCTGAATATGCACATTCGTTTCCAGCCTGTAGAGGAGGGAGATTATGAGCAATGGGTGACAGGTCAGGGCAAATCTCGCCATATTATTACCCTGTTATCTCGAAAACTGAGTTCGGGACACATTGCTCGCGTGACCGATATTGCTGCCAGCCATGGGTTGAATATTGATAATATCAATCGTCTATCGGGGCGTATTAGTCTTAATGAAAAATCAGATCAGACCAAAGCTTGTGTAGAATTTTCTGTGCGTGGTGCGCCTTCTGATGCTGAAAAGCTAAAAGCTGAGTTCCTAAAGGCTGCCAGCGATCTTGATGTAGATATTGCATTCCAGAAGGATGATATCTACCGCCGTAACCGCCGCCTTGTTGTGTTTGATATGGACTCAACGCTTATTGAAGCGGAAGTGATCGATGAGCTGGCTAAAGAAGCAGGCGTTGGTGAACAAGTCTCTGAGATTACTGAAGCGGCAATGCGCGGTGAAATTGATTTTAATGAGAGCTTCCGTCGTCGTATGGCGCTGTTGAAAGGCCTGGATGTATCGGTACTGGATTCAATTGCTGAACGCCTGCCAATGACCGAAGGTGCTGAAGAGCTGGTATCGAATCTTAAAGCACTGGGTTTTAAAACAGCGATACTTTCAGGTGGTTTCAATTACTTTGCTTCGCATCTGCAGAAGAAGCTAGGCTTCGATTATGTTTACGCTAATGATCTGGATATCGATGAAAACGGCAAGGTAACCGGTGAAGTGAAAGGCACGGTTGTTAATGGCGAGCGTAAAGCTGAGTTGTTACGTGAAATCGCTGCGAAAGAGGGCGTGTGCCTTGAGCAGACGATTGCTGTCGGTGATGGAGCAAACGACCTTCCTATGCTTTCAATAGCTGGTTTGGGTATCGCCTTCCGAGCTAAACCTCTGGTACGTGAAAGTGCAGAGCAGGCTATTTCTACATTGGGTCTGGACGGTATTTTATATCTGATTGGTTTCAGAGACAGGGATACACTGAACTAATAAAAAGAGCCGCTTTATGCGGCTCTTTTTATTTCTAAGCTGGAAAACACAGGATTACTCGGCGAAGAAATCGTAGTCCATTTTCTCCCTGGGTGGCTGTAAATAATAGCCTTGCACATAGTCGATACCTGCTTTCCATAGGTGAGCCATTGTTTTAGTTTGCTCAACCATTGGTGCAATAGTGACCTTGTTCAAGCTCTTGAGCTGCGCAGCCATGCTCATGAACTGTTCATCTTGTTCTGGGTCTTTACCAAGATCTGAGATAAAAGATCCATCCAGTTTGACAAAATCTGAGTGGATACTGGTCAGCATATTGTCATAGTTAGGGACGCTCCCAAAGTGTTTTACACAGACTCTGCAATGAATCTTGTTGAGCTTTTCAGCGAAGATTTGAGCTTGTCTTGGCGATATAGAAATATCAGATTCGCTAATCTGAAATACAAGGCGATCAGCAGGGATATTGTTCTTCCGCAATACCCCAGATAGCCAGGTTAATAGTTTTTTATCGCCCAGAGCGTGGGCTGAAACATTAATAAAGAGTACGTTCTTATGTTCTTGATTCAGTGAGCGTTTTAGGTGTTTTAAACCTTGCTCAATTACCCAACGATCAACTTTAATTGCTGTTTCTGAATCACCTATAGCGCTCATGAACTCGTTTGGTGAAAGCTCACCTTGTTCGTCATTTTTAAGTCGCAGTAAGGCTTCATAATGATGTGCAGTCTGATCTTCTGCAGTGAGGTTTACGATAGGCTGGAAGAGCAGTTTAAATTCGTTGTTCTCTATCGAATTACGAATGCATTCAAACTCGTCATCTTCACATTCGTTACTCAATGATTCTGGAATATGTAGTAATACACCGTCACCTTGCGGAGACTCTTCACGTAGGTTGGCAATGGCTGTCGTCGCTCTCTGTAACAGCTCAGTTGGAGGTGGCGTGTTATCGTTGATAACAGCGATGCCTATAGAGCAGGTTGACTGTACTTCTACCCCCGCAGCTGAGGAACGGTTCTTGGCTATTACTTTACAGAGGTTTTCTGAAAAGGATTGTGCAGTTTGAATATTAGGGTCTTTAAAGACGATAACAAAGGCATTTTCAGTTGGATGTGTTAGCAGGTGAGCTTTGTTTACTTTCTTCTGCAGCAGAGCCGAAACGTCCCTGATAAGCTGGTCCGATCCTTCATGGCCAAATTTGGCCTTAATCTGATCCAGCTGGTCCAGTTCGATGTAGATTAAACTGCAGTCATGCCCGCCGCGAAGGGCCTTTTGAGTGATCTGTTCTAGCTGTTTCTGTAAATGGTCTTTATTGAACAGCCCCGAAACAAAATCCAGATCTTCGCTTAATAGGTGGCTAACATTATGTTCATCAACTCGGAAAATAGCTCTTACACCCAATGCGTCTTTGATTTCTATTGGTGCTAATTCCAAGTTTGCAGCAAATTCGGAACGGTCAGAGCGTTGTGCGGTTAGCTGAACCAGTAAGTCATTACTTTCTTGTCTTTCAATTAGCTGAAGTTGTTCAATGAATTCATGGCGGTCTTCGTAAGTAAAAAACTCTGCCAGGTTTTTTCCTAGCGCCTTATCTTTATTTTCTATACCAAACAGTTCACAAAAGCTCTCGTTTACATAGGACAGCTTACCGTCATGGCAACAACCTATCGCATTTCTTGAGCTATCCATTAGTTGCTGGCTTCGCTTGGTCTCTTCCGCTAGCGACGCTTCAGCTTTGCGTAATCTTCGGCGGTAATCCAGATGATCAAGTTCGCGGCGAATGCTGATCAATACAAGCTCTTTCTCATCTAAAGGGACTACGGCCTGAAGATGGTTTTTTAATCCTTGGAGTAAAAGTTGGCTGTCAGAGCTTGGGATAATCTGGATAACGGGAATGTCTTTGTCTAAACGCTTAAGGTGGCTTACAGCGTGTTTTGAGGTGAATTTATCCCGATCTATGGTGCAGAGGATTAAATCCCATGAGCGCTCGCTCAATGCGTCCAGAAACTCCTGTTCAGAGTTGACCTGTTTGCCCCTGGGGGATATTCGTGATGTACGTAGAAGCGTAATCAGTGGTGCCGTTTCTTCGGCCGTGAGGCCTAGAAATAATAGCTGGACATTTTTTCTCAGGCGCTGCCGTTTCTGACCATTGCCATACTTTTCGAGTAGAGCGTTTCCATCAATTTCTAATACTTCGGGCATGCGAGAAGCGCTCCTGAAATCTAATTCCTTGAAAGCCAGAGAAAGTAACTGCTTAAGATATAACCGAAAATTCTAACTGGTTTCTTATGCTGTGTCAGCGTAGTCGTCAGAGTTTAAGTATAGGAAAAATTGTAGTCTTCTGCTTTGATCTGAGTGAGATAACTATCTAATAGGAAATTAATGAGTGGTTGCTTCGGAAGGCCGCAGCGAAAGAGGTGGTTTTAAGTGGCTGGGGTAGGAGGATTGATCCTTGCGTCGCGTTGCGACTCAAGTTCCCTTAGGGCTGCGCAGCTTCGCTGCTAGTCGTTAATTGCTGCGCAATTAATCGAACCTCTGAAGTTCTAATCCTACAGCGAACTAAGTGAAGATCGGCGGAATAGGTAATAAAGGCTTTTTAAGTGGCTGGGGTAGGAGGATTCGAACCTCCGCATACTGGAATCAGAATCCAGTGCCTTACCGCTTGGCGATACCCCAACAGAAGAAATAAGATAAGCATGGTGGCAATAGCGGGACTCGAACCTGCGACCCTCGCATTATGAATGCGATGCTCTAACCAACTGAGCTATATTGCCACTCAGATTAGCTCGAAGAGCTAATGCTTAATAGTGTTCTCTTCGAGTGAAGAGAATGGCTGGGGTAGGAGGATTCGAACCTCCGCATGACGAGATCAAAACCCGTTGCCTTACCGCTTGGCGATACCCCAGCAGAGTCTGAAACATGGTGGCAATAGCGGGACTCGAACCTGCGACCCTCGCATTATGAATGCGATGCTCTAACCAACTGAGCTATATTGCCTTTGCTTCAGAGGCGCGCATTATTCGCTTTTTCTTGAATGCTGTCAATAGGTTGAAAGCGGAAAAGTTACTATTTTTTGAATAAAAAAAACCGGCCAAGAAAGCCGGTTATTTTATATACAGGAAATGCTTACACATTGAAGCGGAAGTGAACAACATCGCCATCCTGAACGATGTAATCTTTACCTTCCAGTCTCCAGCGTCCCGCATCTTTCGCGCCGTTTTCACCATTGTGTTCAACAAAGTCGTCATAGCTCACAACTTCAGCACGAATAAAGCCTTTCTCGAAGTCAGTGTGAATAACGCCTGCGGCTTGAGGAGCTGTTGCGCCGACTTTTACCGTCCATGCGCGAACTTCCTGAACTCCTGCTGTGAAGTAAGTTTGTAGGCCTAGAAGTTCGTAGCCCGCACGAATAACACGATCGAGGCCTGGTTCTTCCATACCCAGATCCGCAAGAAACTCATCGCGCTCTTCATCGTCTAGTTCGGAGATTTCAGCTTCCAGTTTGTTGCAGACAACCACAACCCCAGCGTTCTCGGAGGCAGCAAGTTCTTTTACCTGATCCAGGTGCGGGTTATCTTCAAAACCATCTTCATCGACGTTTGCGATATACATGGTCGGCTTAACAGTAAGTAGATGGAAACCTTTAACGATTTTCATTTCGTCGTCATTGAGGCCCATGCCGCGAACAGGCTTACCTTCTTCCAGGTATGGAATCAGGCGCTCAAGCATCGCTTTCTGCGCTACGGCTTCTTTATCACCACCCTTTGCTAACTTCTGGATTCGCTGAAGCTGCTTCTCTGCAGAATCTAAATCCGCCAGGGCAAGCTCAAGGTTGATCGTTTCGATATCGGATAGAGGGTCAATCTTGTTTGCCACGTGTATGACGTTATCATCTTCGAAGCAGCGAACTACGTGAGCAATGGCATCTGTTTCGCGGATATTGGCCAGGAATTTGTTGCCCAGACCTTCACCTTTGGAAGCGCCAGCTACAAGGCCCGCAATATCAACGAATTCCATCGCTGTTGGGACCACGCGTTCAGGGCTTACAATCGCTGCTAGGTTATCCAGGCGTGGATCAGGCATAGCGACGGTGCCTGCGTTAGGTTCAATCGTACAGAAAGGGAAGTTTTCTGCTGCAATACCATTTTTGGTCAACGCATTGAAAAGAGTGGACTTGCCAACGTTTGGCAGGCCAACAATACCGCATTTAAAGCCCATGATCGGTTCCTGTGAGTTAATCTAGCTAGCTGAAAAACTATGTAACTGGTTCATTGCTTTGCCCCAGTCACCGGAAATAGCGAGCTCAAGATAGCGTTCTGCCTCATCCAGAGCGGCCATTGTGGCGTCTCGCTCTTTATTGGGGGCTTTCTTGAGTACAAAGCCGCTTACCTGGCTGCTGTGGCCGGGATGGCCAATACCTAAACGCAAGCGGTAAAAATTCTTGTTGTTACCCAGTTTACTGATGATATCGCGTAAACCGTTGTGTCCACCATGGCCACCGCCTTGTTTGAACTTGGCAATGCCGGGAGGAAGATCGAGCTCATCGTGAGCGACGAGAATCTCTTGAGGTGGAATTTTGTAGAAGTTTGCCAGCGCCGCGACTGCCTGGCCGCTCAGATTCATAAAAGTGGTCGGTACCAGAAGATGGATGGTCTGGCCGCCAATCTGAGCTCTTGAATACAGCCCGTGATACTTCTTTTCAGGCTTTAGGGGGGCGAGATGTCGAGCAGCAAGCTGCTCGACAAACTCGGCACCGGCATTGTGACGAGTTTGTGCATATTTATCACCCGGGTTACCGAGTCCGACAATAAGCTGGATCTTGTCTTTCATGCCAGTGC
>NZ_CH724125.1:1747940-1796307 GCF_000153345.1 Neptuniibacter caesariensis | reverse complement strand
CTTCACGACGCAGGCGGCGGCTCGCACCTTTCCCCTCGTCACTACGTGCTACTGCATTAACTACAAAGTTAGACATTTTTCATACCTTTAAATAAACAAACTGCAAAACCTTGCGACCAGGTTTTGCAGATTTTGTGCCCTTGTGGGCTATTCGCTCTACCGAGGTAGAGCACGTTATCAGTGGATGTTCTTAACGGAACATCGCGCTGATAGATTCTTCGTTGCATACTCGGCGAACAGCTTCAGCCAGTAGAGGCGCCAGAGTTAGCTGGCGAATCTTAGAGCATGCTTGTGCTGATTCAGACAGTGGGATGGTGTCAGTTACAACAAACTCATCCAGATCTGAATTAGTAATATTCGTAATTGCCGGGCCTGAAAGTACTGCGTGAGTTGCATACGCAACAACACGTTCAGCGCCTTGAGCTTTCAGTGCCTTAGCGGCTTTACATAGTGTGCCTGCTGTGTCGCACATATCGTCGACCAGGACACAAGTGCGACCTTCAACATCGCCGATGATGTTCATAACATCAGATTCGTTAGCGCGTTCGCGACGCTTATCGATAATCGCCAGATCGCAATCCAGCTGTTTCGCAACAGCACGAGCACGAACTACACCGCCAACATCAGGGGAAACGATCATGGTATTTTCGTATTCCTGATCAGCGATATCGTCCAGAAGTACTGGGGAACCATAAACGTTGTCTACAGGTACAGAGAAGAATCCCTGGATCTGGTCAGCGTGCAGGTCAACTGTCAGTACGCGGTCGATACCGATTGCAGTCATCATGTCTGCAACTACTTTTGCAGTGATAGGTACACGGGCTGAACGTGGGCGACGATCCTGACGTGCGTAACCGAAGTAAGGTACAACGGCTGTAATACGTGAAGCGGAAGCGCGACGAAGCGCATCTGCTAGTACAATCAGTTCCATCAGATTGTCGTTAGTTGGCGCGCAGGTAGACTGGATTATAAAAACGTCTTTACCACGAACGTTTTCCTGAATCTCAACGCTTACTTCACCATCGCTAAAACGACCAACATTTGCTTTACCCATAGGGATATCCAGGCGATCAACTACTTTACGCGCTAGATCAGGGTTAGCATTGCCAGTGAAGACCATCATCTTGGACACGGCGTGCACCTTTTCGATTGTAATTTGTTCGGAATCTGTAGATCGGGAACCGTTCATAGGCATTTGGCTGGGGTAGGAGGATTCGAACCTCCGCATACTGGAATCAGAATCCAGTGCCTTACCGCTTGGCGATACCCCAACATTATTCCTCTTGGAGGACCGGCCTCCCGTTGAAAGAGGCGCAGATTATCTAGGATTGATCAGGCAAAGTCAAACCTGTAAGGTGGTATGAGTGCTTATAATTTCACCAAATTATCGTGGTATCCAGCTGCTGAGTACGAGTGTGACTTTAAGTCCGTCACGGCTCATACGCATTTTCTTGGGCAGAGCTGGCAGATGGTTATTATAGCTAAGGTATTGTATATCCCAGCCGCTCTGATTGAGTTGTTTCAGGCGGTTATTATTGAGTGAGTGTTGATACGCTTTCTCAGGCGCTGGTAATCCTCTTATCCACCAGTAGATGTCGCTGATAGGTAGTTGCCAGCCGAGCCTTTCTTGCATAATGAATTCGGGGCTCGCACCATGGAATTTACCTTCCCCTGCAATATCAATTGTTACGTCGCCGGGTTTGCCAAAAATAGATGCGCCCCCATGCCCCCATGGGCCACGAATATCTATCTGGTATTCCTGTTCCTCCTGGAACCATTTCAAGCTGGCAGACTGACTATCTTGCTCCGTTATGATTCCGATCTTGCCACTGATCTCCCACTCAGTGAAACGGGCCAATTGGTCCTGTCTCTCTTGCCAGGAAAGGGTGTCTACAGGCTCTGGAATTTGGGTCGGCGTTAGGCTACAGCCGACCATGAATGAACCGAATAGGAAAAGTACTATGAGTCGGGAAACAGATTTAGTTAGCATCGATCAACTGTGCAGCTTCTTCAAGAAAAGGATTGTCCGGGCTTTCAGCGCGGCTCTTGTTTAATAGATCCAGTGCTCTGTCTTTCTGTCCGAGCGCCCAGTAGGTCTGAATCAGGTGGCTAGAAACCTCAGGATCTGAATACAGGGCATGGGCTTTCTCAAGATAGGGTAGCGCTTCGTTATAGCGTTCTAGTTTGAAAAGAGCCCAGCCCATAGAATCAAGAATCGCAGGGTCTTCCGGTTCACTATTTAACGCAGCTTGAATGAGCTCCAGGGCTTCCTCATATCTGCTTGTATGTAGAAGAAGCGTGTAACCTAAAGCATTTTGAGCTGTTGAATTATCAGGCTCCAGCTCTAAAACTCGTCGCAGGTCTTGTTCAGCTAAAGGAAAGTCAGTGGACTCAACCATCATTGCGCGTGTGTATAACAGGGTCGTGTTATCGGTAAAAAGCCCCAGCGCATCTTCTAATAATGTCAGTGCTTCTTCTTTGTAGTTATGCAGATTGAGCCACTCTGCCTCTAAGGTAAACAGCTGCGGAGCCTGATCAGGAAGTGAGCTTCGGGCTTCACTCAGAATGCTCTCAACTTTCTCCCGTTCCGCGCTGTCGTTTAATAAGCCGATAGCACGGGATAATGATTGAAGAACATTGTTGCCATTTGATACGGCCGAATAATGCTTGATTGCCGTTTCTTTATCGCCTTTTGCCTGAGCTATATGGCCCAGATAAAAGTTCGGAGAAGTATCTTCAGGCTTCAGCTCAAGAAGATGGTTAAAGGCTTTAAGGGCGCTCTCAGGTGCTTCATTTTCAAGCATTAGGAGTGCCAGATAATAGGTTAGTTGATGGTCTTTCAGATTGTTTTGAACCAGCGCTTCGGCTTGAGTAACCCCTTTCTTCGTTTGTTTAGTCTGGAAAAGTAGCTGGGTATACAAAATGTGAAGCTGGCGATTTTCCGGCTGCTGTTCGAATGCCGCTTCGATTAGCTGTAAAGCGCCCTTAATGTCTTCATCTTCACGTAAGAGCTCCGCCTTTTGGATCAGCGCTTCAGGGTTGTCTGGATCGATAGATAGAGCCCGGTTGAATGCGGATAGGGCTGATTGGGTAGCTCCTTCCGCTTTGTGCAGAAGCGCAAGGGTCAGTTCAAGGTCGGCCCTGGGTGTTTCTTCCGTACGGAATGCCTTGAGCATTGTTACATAGCTTGAAAGCACATCTTTATTGATACGGTTTGCCTGTCCGCGAATAAGAGCGAGGGTTCTAAGGGCATCAAACTCGAGGGCTTTTTTAACGAGAGGGAGCGCCTCCTGATAGAGCCCCTGATGGAGAAGCATATTCGCTTCTATCTGATAGGGTTCAGGGTTTTCGCTATCTATCTCTCTCCAGATACGAGCCGTTTCGATGATTTTATCGGTATCTCGCAAATATTGAGCAATTCTGGTCGCCCGCTCGGCGACGCCTGCGTCTTGGGTCTTCTTAGCTTGAGTGACATAGTTATCCAGGGCGACAGGGAAAAGACGATTCTGGCCGGCAATTTCAGCGAGCAAAAGATCGTAGAGAGATTCCTGATTAAACTCTCCGGCAACATATTCAGGGGAGGCGAGTTTTGGGGGTGACGGCTGTGTAGGTACAGATTTACAGCCTTGAAGCCCAAGTAGCACAACAACAGGTATTAATAACAATCTATTCATGAAAACTGTACTTTTGCCTCTGACATCCCTGAACTCATTTGCTCACTATAGTTGAACAGGTAGTGGCTTGTCAGCCACGGAAAAGGTTTTTGCCTAGTTATAAAGACCTGATTTAGCGCAGAAGTTCCCTTATTTGGTATATGGAGTTTTAACCTTTAGCCCAAAGCGTTGTATCATAGCGCGCTTATTTCTATTGGCTTTGGCCAATTTTGAGATCAGTTTAGGTAACGGCGTAGGTTTCTTGGCGGCGAAAATGGCATTACTTGCATTAGGCATCAATCACAAAACTGCTTCAGTTGAGGTTCGCGAACGTGTGGCGTTTGCGCCTGAATTATTGGCAGAAGCGATGCTGGCAGCTCGGGAGACCGCTGGCTTACAAGAGATCGCTATTCTGTCTACCTGTAATCGGACCGAGGTGTATTGCTCATCAGAGTTACAGGGGTCAAGGGCCTTACTGGAATGGCTTGGTGGCTACCACGGCCTTGATCCGGATGAGCTGCAGCAAAGCTCCTACGCTTTCTGGGACGAAGATGCTGCTAAGCACATGATGCGCGTGGCCAGTGGTCTTGATTCGCTGGTGTTGGGCGAACCTCAGATTCTTGGGCAGCTAAAATCAGCTTACAGCTTGTCTCAGGATAATGGCCTGGTTGGTGCTGAGCTGGGTCGGCTGTTTCAGCAGACCTTTTCAGTCGCCAAGCAGGTTAGAACAGATACTGCAATCGGTGAAAACCCAGTGTCAGTTGCCTATGCCGCTGTTAGTCTTGCTCAGCACATCTTTTCAGATATGAGCCGCAGTAAAGCTTTGTTAATCGGTGCTGGAGAAACTATCGAGCTGGTAGCCCGTCACTTAGGCAACGCGGGGGTTAAAGATATCACCGTTGCGAACCGAACGCTTAGCCGAGCTTTATCCCTGGCGGAGGAGTTTTCGGGTAAGGCTATACTGCTGGGTGACATTCCAGAAGCACTGGCGGATGCTGATATTGTTATTGCATCCACAGCGAGCCAGTTGCCTATTCTGGGTAAAGGCGCAGTTGAAACTGCGTTAAAAAAACGTAAGCATCGTCCGATTTTTATGGTTGATATCGCCGTGCCACGTGATATTGAGGCGCAGGTTGCCGAGCTGGATGATGTATACCTTTATACCGTCGATGACCTTAAAGAGGTAATCGAAGAAAATCAGCGTAGTCGTGAAAATGCTGCGCGCCAGGCTGAATCTATTATCGAAAATGGCGCGCATGAATTTATGCGTCAATTGAGGACGTTGGATGCTGTAGATCTCCTAACGGTCTTCAGGGGTAAAGCTGAAGCACTTCGCGATCAGGAGTTGGAAAAAGCGTTTAAACAGCTCAATGCCGGGAAGCCGGCTGAGGAAGTGCTCAATATGCTTGCCAAAAGCCTTACCAATAAAATGCTGCATCACCCAACCATTCAGATGCGTAAAGCAAGCGCAGAGGGTCGAACTGATATGCTGGATCTTGTTCAGGAGCTACATCAGTTGGGTGACTATTCAAAGAACGACGGAAAATAATGAAAGAATCTATCTTAAGTAAGCTGGAAAAGCTTAGCGATCGCTATGAAGAGCTGGCAGCATTGCTATCGGATCCAGAAGTCATTTCTGATCAGGAGAAGTTTCGTGAGTATTCGATGGAGTACTCAGAGCTTGAGCCTGTAGTTAAAGCCTTTGAAGCCTATACTCAGGCGCAGGAAGATCTGGAAGAAGCCGAAATGATGATGGCTGACAGTGATCCGGATATGCGCGAAATGGCTAAAGAAGAGTACCCGGAAGTTAAGGCGCGGATCGAGTCGTTAGAAGGTGAATTGCAGATTCTGCTATTACCAAAAGACCCTAATGATTCACGTAATGTCTTTCTGGAAGTCCGCGCGGGAACCGGCGGTGATGAAGCGGCTATTTTTGCGGGCGACCTGTTTCGTATGTATTCCCGCTATGCAGAAGTTCAGGGCTGGCGTGTTGAAGTGGTGAGTGCGAATGAAGGTGAGCATGGTGGCTACAAGGAAATAATCTCTCGTATCGTTGGTACTAATGTTTATTCGCAGCTGAAATTTGAATCAGGTGCCCACCGTGTACAGCGAGTCCCAGAGACGGAATCTCAGGGTCGTATCCATACATCAGCCTGCACTGTCGCTATTATGGCAGAGATGGATGAATCAGCAGAGATCGAAATAAACAAAGCGGATCTGCGAATCGATACGTTCCGTGCATCAGGTGCGGGCGGCCAGCACGTAAACAAGACAGATTCGGCGATTCGAATTACGCACATTCCTACCGGGGTTGTGGTTGAGTGTCAGGAAGAGCGCTCCCAGCATAAAAATCGCGCTAAAGCGATGTCCTTGCTAGCTTCGCGTTTGCAAGCAGCCGAAGAGGAACGCCAGGCGGCTGAACTGGCGAGTACACGTAAGAGCTTGGTGGGGAGTGGTGATCGCTCAGAGCGTATTCGTACCTACAATTATCCGCAAGGGCGAGTAACTGACCATCGAATCAATCTCACCCTGTATAAATTACAAGAAGTGATTAGTGGCGAGCTTCAGCATGTCGTTGAGCCATTAATGAACGAATATCAGGCAGAGCAACTAGGGGCTCTGTCCGAAGAAAGTTAAAGGGCCAATAGGGCCCTTTTTCATATCTGAAGAATTATTATGCAGATCAAACAGGCTTTACAGCTAAGTGAAAAATTAGCTGCGATCAGTGACTCTCCCCAACTGGATATGCAGTATTTGTTGTGCCATGTTCTGGATAAACCGGAAAGTTACCTCTTCACCTGGCCTGAACGAGAATTACAGCCTGGAGAGCAGGAAAGTCTGGAGCAGTTGCTGCAGAGGCGCCTAAAAGGTGAACCGGTCGCGCATATCATAGGGAAAAGAGGTTTCTGGAGCTTCGAGCTGGAAGTTTCCCCGCACACATTGATACCTCGTCCGGATACTGAAGTATTGGTCGAAAAGGCTTTAGAGCTATGTTCGCTGCCAGCGGCGAGGGTTGTTGATCTGGGCACGGGAACGGGTGCAGTTGCATTGGCACTAGCGAAAGAAAACCCGGGTTGGGAAGTGTTTGCTTCGGACTACGTTAAAGAGGCGGCGGAGCTTGCAGAGCGAAATCGCCAGCGTTTGCATATAACGAATATGCAGGTCCTTCAGGGAAGCTGGTATGAGCCTCATTCCGGGCGCTTTGACATGATTGTATCGAATCCCCCCTATATTGATCCTGAGGATCCTCATCTTGATCAGGGGGATGTCCGCTTTGAGCCGCTAAGTGCTTTAACCGCCGAAAACCAGGGGATGGCTGATATTGAACTCATTGCCAAGCAGGGGCGAAATTTCCTGAATAAAAATGGTGTTCTGGCTTTTGAACATGGCTTTGATCAGGGGCCGATCTGTCGTAATCTTTTACAAACATTAGGTTATCTGGAAGTTGGAACGCAGCGCGATTATGGTCAGAATGAAAGGGTTACCTACGGTGTATGGCCGCACGATGGCTATGCTGAGGAGAGTTGAATGCTGAGTGATGAACAGTTACTGAGGTATAGTCGTCAGATCATGCTGCCCGACGTGGATATCAATGGTCAGGAGATCTGGCTGAATTCCACTGTGTTAATAATCGGTTTGGGCGGTTTGGGTAGCCCTGTTGCAATGTACTTGGCTGCAGCGGGAGTGGGCGAGCTTATTCTGGTTGATGATGATGAGGTGGAGCTCTCTAATCTTCAGCGTCAGATTGCCCATAATACTAAGCGTATTGGCGCCCCAAAAGTTGATTCGGCTAGAAATACCATCGCCAGTCTGAACCCAGACACCCGGGTTAAGGCGCTTTACGAACGACTGGATGATGACGCCCTTGATCGACTGATTGCAACGGTCGACCTGGTTGTGGATTGTACCGATAATTTTACAACTCGCTTTGCCATCAATCGGGCTTGTTTCAACAATAAAAAGCCGCTTGTCTCGGGCGCTGCTATCAGAATGGAAGGGCAGGTCGCTGTATATGATCCGCTTAAGCCAGAATCGCCATGTTATCAATGCCTTTATAAAGAGGGGAGTGATGAGGCGCTGACTTGCTCAGAATCAGGTGTCTTGTCTCCTTTGGTTGGGATTATCGGTTCAGTTCAAGCGCTGGAAGCTTTAAAAGTATTGGCCTCTGTGGGCGAAAGTCTTGCAGGGCGATTGCTGCTTCTGGATGCAAAAACAATGGATTGGAGAAGTTTGAAGCTTCGCCGTGATCCTGAGTGCTCAGTCTGTGCCCATCTGCATAAGGAGGAGAGTGAGCATGACAAATGAACGATTGGCAGTTGAAATCCTTGAGAGCAGTCATGTTATTGCCATGGTCGGTGCGAGTAATAAACCTGAACGAGCAAGTTATCGAGTGATGGCTTTTCTACAGCTATGCGGGTATCACGTCATTCCTGTTAACCCGGCCCTGGCGGGTGAGGTATTACATGGCCAGGTTGTTAAAGGTTCGTTATCTGATATTGATCAGCCGGTAGATCTGGTTGATATTTTCCGTAATTCAGCGGCGGCTGGGGAAGCAGTCGATCAGGCCATTGCAATCGGTGCGAAAGCGGTATGGATGCAGCTGGGCGTTATTAATCCCGAAGCGGCGGACCGGGCCTCGGAGGCTGGGCTTAAGGTCGTTATGGATCGTTGCCCAAAGATCGATATCCCTGAGCAGGGAGTTAAAACCCCAGCGGCTTAATTGCGCTTGGCTATCACCATAAAGAACGGTGTTTCCAGTTCGAACTGCTGTACGCTGCAGTTTTTGAAACCCTGATCATGCAATATCTTCAGATACTGTTCTGCTGAACGGAAAGAACGGTTGAAGAGTAGCATTGGGAGTAATCCGTAAGGGACAGTTTTTTTTAAATTGAGTGGGCCCCTTTCGCAGATAATAATTTGTCCCTCTGGGGCGAGTGTTTCGGCCGCTCTGCTTATGAATCTTTCGCATGCGGGTATCGGCCAGTCATGCAGAATGGACTTGAAAGTGACCAGGTCTTGTTGCATTGGCAATGGGTCGGTCAATGCATCAGCAGCGAAAAAACGGATCCGGTTGGCTTCAGGTTCATCGCAAAGGTGCTGTTTGCCTACCTCGCAGACCACAGGCAGGTCCACCACGGTGGATCGGAGTTCCGGGTTGGCTTTGCATAGTTGTAGGGCAAATTCACCACTGTTGCCCCCTATATCCAAATGTTTCTGAGAGCCTTTCAAGTCGACTTGTTTTGCAATGACCCTGCCTTCATAGCGGGTGAGGCTAGTGGTGAAACGCATCCAGTTTCTCGTCGCCTGAATATTATCTTCTGTCACCTCAAAGCAGCGATCGTAAGCAAATAGCTCAAATACTTTAGCTTGTTGGATAAAGGCTGGCAGGTCTTTTAAGAATAGTTCGTAGTGCTGAAGAAGGTCGGGAGCTAGTAAATTGGCAAACTCAAGTTTTGCCAGAAGCAGGTCTTTATAAGGCAGGCATTTTTTGAATTCTTCGCTGAGTTTCCAGTAGCCTTCCTCTTTCGTTGTTACCCCAGCTGCCTGCAATTGCTCTAGGAGCATCGGGCAGGCTTCGTATTCTGGGTAGGCCTTATTTAGCATGGTCTCTGAATGAGGCTTGTAGCCAACTGCATCGATTAGGTCGATCTTCAGTGCGGTATATAGTGCTTGTGCTGTAACAAAGTCGGCAACGTACTGTTCAACGCGTAGGTAGTCGGTCGCGTTGTTATGAAGTGCGGAAGAGGAATCTGAACACAATGCTTTAGAGTGCATCTGTTTGCCTGCTTAAGTGGAAATTTGTTGTTTAATGTAATGGGCGGCTGTATCGAAGACCTCATTGGCGGGTAGGCTGCCATCAATGCATAAATCAGCGCTGCCGGATAGTCGCTGTTTTTGGACCAACAGCGTTTCTCTGACATCTTGAATGTAAATATGCAAATAGTTATCGAGCCAGCCCAACTGCTCATGGTAAGCCTGAGGGCTTTCGCCGAAATCAGCAATGAATGCTTTGATATTTCTAGCCAGAGCGACATCTAACGGGGTATCGACCCAAATGAGGTAATCGATAAACTGGCCGCTGGTAGAATGATGACGTCCTAAGGGGGTTTCAATTAACAGAGGCGTTTCAGTGTTAAGAGATTTCTGTTGAGCAATGGCTTCAGCAAAGCCGGGTACCTGTAATTGGTTATAATCCCCGCCTTGTTTCATCCAACTGATCATCTCTTCCATGGATTGCTCTGTGGCCTTTTGGTAATCATCATATTGCAATGTGTCGCAATTGAGAGCAGCGGCTAAAGACTCCAGAAGCAGGGTTTTACCGCTCCCTGGAGCGCCAGCAATCGCAATTACAGGGCGTGCATTAAGCGGCTTGTTCATAAAAACATCTCCCGGATCTTTAAATCATTCCAGCAGCGCTGTGCGTAAGCGATAACCTCCTCAGAATAACCTTGTTCCGCAAGCATTGAGGGTTGGTTTGCACCGGAATTAATAATGAAATGGATCAGCGGCAGATCTTCACTTATGAGTGCGAGGTGAACAATCTCGTCGTTTAGTTCCGCACCATTTTGTAGCAGTAATGAAAGATGCAACATCAAAGTGCTGTCCTGCTTTAGCTGAAAGCATTTAAGAAGTAGGTCGGAGTCAATAGTTTGGGGAATTGCTTTCAATAAAACCGTTAACAATGGCAGGCTTTGTTCCTGGAGCAGGGTGAGCTCAGCTAAGTGGTATTCGGGCTGGCTTAACGACTTTTTGTCAGGGTTGGCCCCTTTATCGATTACCGATTGCAGAGCCTTAGGGTTTTGCTCAAGAATGCAGCACTCTGCCAGAGAAGGGGTATTATCTGAAACCGGCAGGTCGATTTTGTCAGCGTCGATTTTTTGCAAGGACTTCGCAAATTTCTCCAGATCATTGGCGAGTAAAGCTTTGTAGGCTTTGGCATGTTGGTCGCTTTTGAATATATTCAGCACTATTTTGCCCTTTAGAAAAAATCTGATTGCTACTGACACGACGCTGTCAGTAGCCCTAGTTTAGCATCACTGTTGTCAGATTAATGAATAGTGAAAGGAGACGAATCATGACAACGACAGTGGTCGAAATGGTAACCTATCAGGTGAAATCGGAAACAAATCTTTCTCATTTGTCCGAGAGCCATGTAGCGGTAAATCAGTTTATCAGCCAGCAGCCAGGGTTTCTTTATCGTTCAGTGAGTAAAGATGTAAACGATCTTTGGCATGATATTGTTTATTGGCAGGATATGGATAGTGCTAAGGCAGCGGGTGAGGCTTTCATGGCGTCGAAGGAAGGCCAGTATCTTTGCAGTCTGGTTGATATGGACAGTTGTCATATGAAGCATATGCAGGTTGAAGCTGAAGCAATGATTTGTGAGACGGGCGCGTAAATTGATATGAGAAAAGCGGAGCGCCTTTTTCAATTGTTAACTCTGCTACGTGGCAGAAGGACTGTGCTGACAGCCCGGGCGATGGCTGAGGTGCTTGAAGTATCGGAGCGCACAGTCTACCGAGATATACAGGCGCTTTCGCTTTCTGGGGTTCCTATAGAGGGGGAGGCAGGCGTGGGCTATCGTTTGCGTCCTGACTTTGATCTTCCCCCCTTAATGTTTGATCTGGACGAGCTTGAAGCATTATTGCTTGGCGTGCGTTTGGTTCAGGGCTGCAGTGATGAGCAATTAGGTTCTGCTGCATCCCGGGTTTTAGATAAAGTGCGTGCGGCATTACCCCGGCACTTGCATGGGAGATTTCTAGAGAAACAAGAGAGTCTCATCGTGCCTGGTATGCATCGGCAGTGGGCAACACAGTTTAGCGATCAGATCCGTTCGGCGATTAAGGAACATCGTGTTGTAAACATTCGGTATCAGCGTGAGGATAAACAGTTATCCCAGCGAGAAGTATGGCCCTTAGGTTTGATTTATTGGGGGACCATCTGGACTCTGATTGGATGGTGTGAGCTTCGAAGTGACTATCGTATGTTTCGCCTGGATCGTATTAAAGCATTGGAGTCGACATGCCGCTGCTTTCAGACCACTGATGAGATTAATCTGCAGACATATATGAGCCGTGCCCGTCACGACGTTAGATAACGGCCAGCACTTTCATAAGGTAAATGCCTGAAGAAAGGCTCACGACTGATCCAAGTGTCGTCATCAATATGATGTTGGCAGCGAGTTCCGCGTTTCCTCCCATTCCTTTTGCCATCACAAAGCTTGCTGCTGCGGTAGGGCAGCCAAACAACACCATCAGCATTGTCAGATCCTGACCTCTGAAACCATATAGCCAGGCCATCATAGTCAGAGCGACAGGCAGGATTACCAGTTTGCTAAGGGTTGCCCAGGTGGCTTGAGCCGAGGTGTTTCTTAAACTCTGTAAATTTAGAGAGCCTCCGATAGCCAGCAGCGCAAGTGGTAGAGTCAGGTTGGCAAAGTATCGTCCGGTTTTTTGTGCCACCTCGGGTAGCTGGAAGCCAAAGTAGGAGAAGGGTAGGGCCAAGCATACTGCAATAATGAGTGGGTTCTTAAGCACTTCCATAGCGGTGCTAGTGAGACTTGAGGAGCCGCTTCGCTGAGCTGGAATGCTCAGCGCAAGGATTGATAATACGTTAAACAGAGGTATGACCAGCGCCAGGAGCAGGGATGCTTGTGCCAGCCCCGAATCTGAGAACAGGTTGTAGCTCACGGCTAAGCCGATGATGCCATAGTTACTTCGAAAAGCCCCCTGAATGAATACCCCCAGATCCTCGGGCTTTCTTATCCAGCGCTTTGCAATGACCCACAAGGCAATAAAGCTGAGGAGGGTACCGAAAAGCACAAAGCCTAGCTGTTCAGGATTAAAAACGGCATGGAAGTCGGTTCTGGAAATGGACATAAAAACCAGTGCCGGCAGGGTGATTACAAACACGAGCCTGGATGCCGTATTGATGAAGTTCTCATCTATGACGCGGACTCTTTTGAGTAAATAGCCGAGAAAAACGATAAAGAAGATGGGGGCGACAATATTCGCGGTGAAACTCAATGAGTTTAGATACAGATCCACAAAGGCAAGCCAATCAGAACAAAGATTGAGAGTCTAACATAATATAGGCTTAAGCCGTCTTTACATGCTGCTTTGGATAGTCAAAAAGTACTTCAGTGGCGCAGCCTTCTGCAAGTTCCTCCCATTGAGTGATGCTCAGGTGCATACTCAGAACTGCCGCAGTTGGGAACTTTGCTGTGAATGATTGAGTCAGGTGATAAGCGAGCATCTCAAGTCCTGGGTTATGACCGACGAGCATCACATGTGTTATTTCTTCGGGAAGATTCTGCAGTATAAGTTGCAAGGTTTCGGAGCAGGCTTCATAGAGTTCAGGAATAACCTGTAACTGGTCGTTATCTAATTCAAGGCGAGCCACGACTGCTTTGGCGGTTGTGATCGCCCGCTTTGCACCGCTGCTAAGAACCAGGTCAGGTTTAAGTTCAAAATGACGCACTCGATCTGCCATATGCGGAAGATCTCGTTTACCACGTTTGTTTAGTGGGCGGTCAAAGTCAGCCAGTTCGGGATCTTTCCAACTGGATTTTGCATGGCGGATCAAAGTGAGCTTTTTCATAGTGAGCTGCCTGCCATGAATATTGTTAGGCTGTGTTGGAATTAGTATTGGGGTTAATGTTAATAATTGCGAATCTTTGTGACAAAAAGAATACATCCTTGTAACGGAGGTTTAATCACGTGGCAGCAAGGTAGTTTCTGCCTATTACAATTCCGTTTTGAACGACCGGGACAAAATATTGCTGCTCTGAAATTATTTGAGCTGATTTTTTCTCTTCGAGGATGACGTTAACATCGATGAGTTCCAGCATTTTTTTAAATTGCTCCAGAGTCATTCCGCTATGAACCAGATCCATTGCGTCGTATTGCATGTCGTACATGGAAAATCCTAATTTTTTTTGAGTGTGTGAATGAAAAAAACATCCAGAGAACAGGTAGAAGGTGCGGTTAGCTCCCAGCCCGGGGGATGCAATTTAAAAGGCAGTAGCGGGATATCCAGTAGATGATGGAAGCGCCCCATACACCTTTACCTGTTCTCTTCTGCGAGCGGCAAAACAACGCTGCACAATAACACCGCACAGGCGATATTTGCGTTGCTGTAGCTACTGGCAGGTGGATGAAAAGTAGGTTTTCCTTAACCTACTGAGGTTGTTACCAGTCTCGACTGAGGTTCTGATAATTCGGGGTTTTGCAGAACTTTTCGCATAAGGTTGCGCATCTGCTGCATCGGGCGACTGCCAGGATGATCAAGTCTCATAGGGCCTTTGCGGAATAAGCGCTCATCCATAGGTGTCAGGTTGTCATCGATCAGAGGCGTAAACTCCATCTGGTCTAAGATATCTTTCTGAAGATCAACGCCTGGCGCTATCTCGGTTAGCTTGAGGCCCTGTGGCGTTAGCCGGAAAACTGCGCGCTCTGTAATAAAGGTAACGCGTTGCTGTTGGCGCATCGCGTAGCTGCCATTAAAGGTAATTTGTTGGACTGCGGTTTTGAATTTCTTTAGTGGGCCGTTTTCAATGATACGTAAACCTGTATCGGATACTTCTAATTGCTGTTTGCCAGAAGTAAAGGTGCCTAGAAAGTAAACATCTTGGGTATTTTGCGTGATATTGATGAAGCCGCCGGCACCGGCTAGCTTAGGGCCGAACTTGCTGACATTAACATGACCTTCAGGGCATGTTTCTGCAAGGCCCAGAAAGGCTTGGTCTAAGCCCCCTCCGTCGTAGAAGTCGAACTGCGCAGGTTGGTCAATGACGGCTTCGGCATTACTGATAGCTCCAAAGCTAAGTCCGCTAGCAGGCTGGCCTCCAATGCCACCGGGTTCAACTGTTAGCGTGAAATCATCAATTTTTCCCTCTTCAGCTGCGACCGCTGCAATGGTTTCTGGCATACCTATGCCCAGATTTACTACCGCATTTTTCTTGAGTTTCATGAGCGCTCGTCGGGCGATGATCTTCCTTGCATCCAGTGGTTTGTTGTCGGGGCTGTCTGCTGCGGTTTTGATTTCACCGGTGTATGCAGGATTGTAGTTTTCAGCAAACGTCTGTGGGTGGTCTTCTTCCGGGGCGACGATCACGTGATCAACCAAAATACCGGGAATTCTGATTCGATCTGGCGTTAAAGTGTGTTGTTCGGTTATGCGTGAAACCTGAACAAGCACTGTGCCTCCGCTGTTTTTGACTGCTTGGGCGATTGCCAGGGCATCAAGAGGGAGGGCTTCACGCTCCATTGAAATGTTACCTTTCCTGTCGGCAGTCGTGCCGCGTAAGATCGCAACATTTAGTTTTGGGTGTTTATATAGAAGAGACTCTTCACCATTAATATTAATCAGTTGAACCAGGTCTTCCTCTGATCGGGTATTGATTTTACCGCCGTCCTGTCGAGGATCGACAAAGGTATGCAAACCCACGCGTGATAATGTACCTGGGCGTTTTGCGGCAATATCGCGGAACATATGGCAGATAACGCCTTGAGGTAGGTTGTAGCCCTCGATTTTTCCTTCGATCGCCATCTTCCCAAGAATGGGTGCAAGCCCCCAGTGGCCGCCGATCACACGTTTAACCATGCCTGTGTGGCCAAAATGGTTTAGCCCGCGGGTTTGCGCATCGCCTTGCCCTGCTGCATAGAATAAGCTGAGGTTATTTGGCTTATTTGAGTCCAGAAAGCGTTGTTCAATGGCTTTGGCGAGGTGCTCAGCGAAACCAATGCCGATGAAGCCGCCGGTCACAAGCGTGTCATTGGATTGAATGAGGGTGGCAGCCTGTTCAGCGGTAATTTCTTTATTCTGGGACATAATCATGGCCTGTTGTTCTTATTTTGATTTGTATAAGAAAAGCAAACCAGATGCCACAAATGCTTAATTCTTTATTTATCAGTATGTTATGAGTTTTTGTGTAGGCAGTTGAATGGCTGGGTGTTTTCTTTTTCAGACATGTGTCTGTGTATGTGTCTATTTTTCAATACGGTCTACCAATCTCGTTACCGATTGAGTCGCTGGTAGAGACTTGCTCTGGATATGCCTAGTTTTTTGGCCGCCGCAGTTTTGTTTCCGTTGCATTGTTCAATGGCCTGCTCGATAAGTTCTAGCTCTGTTTGTTGGCGTTGAGACTTGAGTGAGCAGTCTTGTGTGGTTGGCTCTGCGAGGTCATCAAATGCACCAAGGTCCTCCGGTTCAATATAATCTCCTTCGGCCATAACGCAGCCTCGTTCTAGCCGGTTTCTTAGTTCTCTTATATTGCCTGGCCAACTATAGTTTTCGAGCCATTCGAGTGCGCTTTGAGACAGACTAAGTTCAGGAAGCTGGGCTTGGTGTTGTATCTGTCGTAACAGATGTGTTGAAAGCGCTGGGATATCTTCTGAACGCTTGCGCAGTGGTGGCAGGTTGATGGGGAGAACGTTAAGTCGGTAATAAAGGTCTTCTCTGAATTCGCCGTTTTCAACTTGCTGTTTAAGGTCTTTAGCTGTCGCGGCAATAACACGGACGTCAACTTTGATGAGCTGATTTGAGCCCAAAGCTTCAACTTCGCGCTCTTGAAGGACACGAAGTAATTTTGCCTGCATAGCGAGAGGCATCTCTGCGATTTCGTCAAGAAACAGGGTGCCACCATCGGCCAATTGGATCTTACCAATGCGTCCTTTGTTATTCGCTCCGGTATAAGCACCAGGGGCAGTACCAAAAAGTTCCGCTTCTGCAAGGGATTCAGGTAGTGCACCCATATTTATGCCAACAAACGGTCCATCTCGTCGAGGGGACGCTGTATGTATGCCTTGAGCAAGCAACTCTTTACCTGTACCTGTTTCTCCTAGCAGAAGTAAAGTTGTATCCAGTTGTGCTGCTCTGAGTGCCTGGCGCTTTAATTGTTGGGTGGAGTAAGCCTCCCCAATCATATCATCCAGGGCGTAGCGGCTTGGTCGAAGTATCTGTTCGTCTTCAAACTTACGTTGCAGGCGGGCAAACTTATCAAAAAGAGGTTGTAAGCTATCCAGGTCGTCATAAAAAATAAAACCTATAGCGCCTAGAATTTCATCTTGTGGGCTTTTTATGGGCAGGCGGGTAACAACACACCAGCGATTATTGATCTGCATAAGATCAACAAATGAAGGCTTTCCGCTCTTCACAACCCGGGGTAAGCGTGTGGTAGGTAGGAACTCTTCTACAGCATGGCCAACGGGATCGGTATCAGCGGGAAGCTCAATGAGTTGCCGATAAGCATCGCTCATCCATAAAATCTTGCCGGACTCATCTACTGCGATTGAGCCTTGGCAAAGGCTCGAGAGTAAGTCCAGCAGGCTCTGGTTTTTATCTTTTTCAATAAGTTGGCGAAGTGATTCCATCTTTAAAGCGTAGACCTTGGCTTGGGTAAAGATAAACTACGCTCTGATGGACTTGCTGCCAAGCTATTTTACAGATCGGTTAATCCTTACGCAGCATTCCGCTTATTGCGTTTATGATGTCTGGCGACTGAGCCCTTGATCACCATCTCCCATGTATCTGCTGTGCTCATTAACATGGCACCGCAGTTTCCGCATTTGCAGATCTGAGAGTTGCCCAGATCACTCACTGTCGTAAGCTGTGGGTGTTCCTTGCCCGTCTGGATAAGTTCAAAGCAATGTACGCAATCGGTATTCACAATCAATCTCCTTCCCTGAGTCAGGTTATGAGAGGCTACTTTCGGTTAAATATCGGACAGTAAAGAATTAACTTTAATAAAAATTAATAAAAAACAGGTGTTTTTTTAAATAATTTACTGTGCTTTGCCAAGCAGTTCCCATAACCTTTTGATTTTAAATGTTTTGTTGGTTTACTCTGCAGGGGCGTCCATTATGCTCCCGCCTGAGCCGTTTTTCGCAAGCTCACCAATCTCTTTGTCGATAAAGAATAGCCCTTTGCCATCTTCCCCGATAATTTTAATTTTGTCTAAAATGCCGTTGAAGAGTTTTTCCTCTTCATGTTGCTCCGCGACATACCACTGTAGAAAGCTAAAGGTTGAGTAATCCTGGTTACTGAATGCAGTGTGAGCTAAATCATTAATTTTTTTCGTAATAAAGCACTCATGTTCGTAGACTTTTTCGAACAGGTCACGGATAGACTCAAATTCCGCATCCGGTGCTTCAATGCTACCAATAGTAGCCATTGCGCCTGTTTCATTCACGTAAGTGAAAAGGCGTTTCATGTGCGACATCTCTTCGTCGGCATGCTTGTAAAGGAACTCGGCACAGCCTTCGTAGCCTTTGGATTCTGCCCATGCACCCATTTGTAGATACAGGTTTGAGGAGAAGAACTCCAAATTGATCTGTTCATTTAGTCTTTCAAGCATTGCTGAACTAAGCATTGAGTCATCCTTATTGATGTAGAAACTTTTTAAATGCTGGCGGGCTTGCATAGCCTTTTCTTACTTTCTGCGGATCGGGCGCATTTGAGACACAGATATTTACTAGAACGGACCTCTTTCGAGAGCTCTTTGAAATGATCTTCAATATCTGATCTCTTAAATTTGCAAAGCGATTTGGTTTTGCTCATGGCTCGCCATGTCTGAACTATACTTTTATGTTAATGATAATCAATCTTGAACGTCTTGTAATCTATATGAACGATTTATTGCGTCCGGTAGTGGCGGTTGGTTTTCTTATGAATAGAATTTCAGCTGCTTTAGTTATGCTCTGACGGATATTGTTAGTAATTGTGGGGAGTGATGTTATTGTTGTATTCAAGGTGTTGCTCCATGCTTTAGTGTTAAATATCCCCTGAGAAAAATAACAATTGGGTCCTTATGCTGATACGTGCTTTCTCTGCCAGGCTTTTTATCGCCTTGCTTTTTTCTGCTTCTGTTATTGCAACAGCTAATTCTGATCGCCTAGATACACCTGCTATAAGTCAGGTTTCTCCTGAAAGGATGCTTCTGATCTCTATCGATAGAGCGGGATCAAGATTGGTAACTGTCGGTGAACATGGGTTGATTATCTTCTCTGATGACGGTGGGCTTAGCTGGAATCAGGCCGATGTGCCGGTTAGTTCGATGTTAACCTCGGTGCACTTTTTTGATAATCAAAAAGGCTGGGCAGTCGGTCATGATGCAGTGATTCTTAAAACTGATGATGCGGGCAAAAGCTGGGTTAAGGTTACAGACGGAAATGCGTTGAATAAGATTCGAATGAATGCCATTGAAAACGCTTTGACTGAACTGGCAGCAAAAGAACCGGATAATCTTGATGCTCTTGAGGAGCTGGAATATAAATTTGACGATGCCGCTGTCGCGCTAGAAGAGGGGGCAGGAACCCCGTTACTTGATATTCATTTTCTTAATGGGCAGATAGGGTTTGCAATTGGAGCTTATGGTCAGCTCTATCGCTCAGATGATCAGGGGCTAACTTGGCAGTATATCGGGCATCAATTACCTAACCCGGATAGCTTGCACTTTAACGCTTTCTTTAAAGCAAAAAATGGTGATCTTTATCTACTGGGTGAGGCTGGGCTTCTGTTAAAAAGTTCCGATCAGGGTAGTCGTTGGCTCGAGGAAGATGTGCCATACGATGGTTCATTCTTTTCAGCAGTGGAGTCAGATGCAATCTACCTGATGGGTCTACGCGGTAATGTCTTTAAAAAGATGGCGGATGGAAGCTGGGAAAATCAGGCCTTTAATTCAACTTCGACCATCAATGATGCGGTGGTTGTCCAAGGCAAAGCGATTTTAGTGGGGCAAGGAGGCGCACTGATTCGTCAGGATAGAAACCAGTTTGTAGCGATGGGCGCTCAGGGGCTGCGTACATTTACTTCGGTTGCGCACCATGGAGGAAATCTGATTGTTGTGGGTGAGTCAGGTGTGAAGCGTATTGAGCTTGAGGGTGGTCGCTAATGAAAAAGATATCATCAATCCTGTTGTGGCCAATTCTAAGCAGCGAAAAATTTGCTGAAGGTGTGCTCTTTGGTTATCGCCGTATTGTGCTGCTTGCTTTCTTAGCTGCAACGGCTTTTTTAGCTTGGCAGGCTACACAGATCAGGCCAGACGCCAGCTTTGTTAAGATGATTCCTTCTGATCATCCCTATGTGGCGAACTATATAAAGTATAAAGATGACCTGGCGGGGTTAGGTAACAGTATCCGTGTCGTGGTGGCGGCTAAAGAGGGTGATATCTTTAGTGCAGAGTTTCAGGAGACGCTGAAGAAAGTTACCGATGAGCTTTTTTATATTCCCGGCGTTGATCGTTCCGCGCTTAAGTCCATCTGGACGCCTAATGTCCGCTGGACTGAGGTGACAGAAGAGGGCTTTGTTGGCGGCCCTGTGATACCCGCGAAGTATGATGGCTCGGAGGCCAGTCTAGAGCAGGTACGAATCAATATCCTGCGTTCAGGGCAGGTGGGAATCCTGGTCGGTAATGATTTTCGCTCTGCAATGGTTCAGGTCCCGCTGTTTGATAAGCATCCGGAGACCGGTGAGAAGCTGAATTACCAAGAGTTCTCTCAGCAGTTGGAGTCATTGGTACGCGACAAGTATTCAAATGATCGGATTGATATCCACATTACCGGGTTTGCCAAAATAGTCGGTGATCTGATTGAAGGGGCATCGGAAGTTGCACTGTTCTTTGCCGTGGCTTTTGTTGTGACGATGGTGCTGCTCTATATGTACTCAGGCAGTGTCATGGGTACGCTTGTGCCGTTGATGTGCTCCTTTATTGCCGTTATATGGCAATTGGGTCTGCTGAACCTGTTGGGGTATGGTCTTGATCCATACTCGATGCTGGTGCCATTCCTGGTATTCGCTATAGCCGTGAGTCATGGGGTTCAGATTGTTAATACCATCACGCTGGAATCCGCGACAACAGGGGCGGATAAAGTTGATGCGGCAAGGCATGCTTTCAAAACTATCTATATTCCTGGCCTGACTGCTTTGATATCAGATGGTATCGGATTTATTACGCTGATGGTGATCGAGATCCAGGTAATTCAGGATCTGGCTGTTGCAGCATCGGTAGGTGTGGCGGTCATTGTTCTGACAAACTTGATGATTCTTCCTTTATTAATGAGCTATGTAGGTGTTGGTCGCAATGCTATTGCGAAGGCGAAGCGCAGTATTGAGAAAACCAATTCACACTGGCATCTGTTTAGTTTCTTTTCCAAGCCATTCGGCGCTACGGTGGCAGTGACTACTGCATTAGGTTTGTTAGTTATCGGATTGTACGGAAGTCAGGGGTTGCAGATAGGTGACCTGGACAAAGGTGCGCCAGAGCTTCGTGCGGACTCTCGCTACAATCTGGACAATAATTTTGTTACTGAAAACTACTCTACCTCAAGCGATGTATTTGTTGTGATGGTGACCACGCCAGAGGAATATTGCAGTCGTTTTGAAACGCTCTCGCTGGTGGACCGTTTTCAGTTCTATTTGCAGAACGTACCGGGTGTGCAGTCCAGTATATCGTTGGTGGATGTTTCTGAACGTGTTACGGCGGGTTTGAATGAGGGTAACTTAAAGTGGCGTTCAGTCCTGCGTAATCAATATGTGATTAATGCTTCACTCTCCTATGTGCCAGCGGGTCTTATGAATAGCAGCTGTTCGCTATTACCGGTTATCATTTTCCTGGATGACCACAAAGCGGAAACGCTTAAGGCAGTAACAGCATCAGTTGAAGCGTTTGCGGCTGAAAATGTTTCTGATGAGATTCAGTTGCATATGGCTGCGGGTAAAGCCGGTTTTGAGGCCGCTACCAATGAAGTGATTGAGACTGCTCAATATGAGATGTTGATCTGGGTGTACACTGTAGTGAGTTTGCTTTGTTTGCTGACCTTCCGTTCAATCCGTACCGTTATCTGTATCATTGCGCCTTTAGCGCTAACTTCTATTCTCTGTCAGGCTCTAATGGCCCAGTTTGGAATTGGTGTTAAGGTAGCGACATTGCCCGTTATTGCATTGGGTGTGGGGATTGGTGTTGATTATGGCATCTATATCTATTCCAAGATGCAGACCTATTTGCAGCAGGGGCATTCGCTGTCGGTGGCCTATCTCGAAACTTTGCAGAGTACCGGTAAGTCGGTGGCCTTTACGGGGCTAACCTTGGCAATTGGTGTTGTGCTGTGGGCTCTTTCACCGATTAAATTCCAGGCGGATATGGGAATCCTGCTGACCTTTATGTTTATCTGGAATATGTTGGGGGCATTGATTTTACTGCCGGCGATTGCATGCTTGCTTCATCCGGAGAACCGGGAAGTGGAAAAGAAAGTTAAAGCATAATGATTAGATGGCAGGAGGTTCCCCTCCTGCCTTTTTATATGGGTGTTATTTAAAAGCGCCGAAAGCCTTCTTCATCTTGTCAGCTTTATCCTGCTGCTGTTTCTCTTTGACGATCTGTTCTTTACGTATTTGGGCGAGAGCTTCTGTTTGCTGATCTAGCTTCTGGATGTTTTCAATTGCTTTGCGGGCATCATGAATATCATTTTCTTCGAAATTTGCTGAAGCTAAATCTGTTATTAAAGTAGAGTGCTGCTTTTGTATCTCCTCGACCTTATCCCATTCTTCCTCTCTAGCCAGTTCTAGCATCTGCTCAGATTGCTGAATAGCCGTCGCTAATCTTTCTTTAACACTCTTCATAGGGGCCTCGAAAAAATTTTCTAATGTCCAGTGTGATTGTGCCGATAACAAAATGCAACGAGAGGTTAATGCCTTGGATAAGAAAGTTTCGGAAAAATATCATTTTTTTTCTAAAGGGTTTTTATCTCTGGTCGATAACTAACTCAAGCTTGGTTCTCCCACCCCTTCAACCGGGAGTTCCGAATAGCCAAAAAATTCTATTACGGCCGGTCAGACTCGGCTGATTGTGAGGAGAAAATCTCATGGCAATGGTAATTAACTCAAACATTATGTCGCTGAACGCTCAGCGTAACCTGATGATCTCTCAGGGCGATCAAAACCAGGCTATGGAGCGTCTGACCAGCGGTAAGCGTATCAACTCTGCAGCAGACGATGCGGCGGGTCTTGCGATCTCTAACCGTATGACTTCTCAGGTTCGTGGTCTTGACCAGGCGATCCGAAATGCAAACGATGGTATCTCTCTGATTCAGACGGCTGAAGGTGCATTGGATGAAACAACTAACATCCTGCAGCGTATGCGTGAGCTGTCTATTCAGTCTGCCAACGGTACTTACGATGAAGGTAACCGTGGCACTCTGAACGCTGAGGTTCAACAGTTGGTTGCTGAGATCGACCGTATCTCTGAGACAACTAAATTCAACGGCCTGAATATTCTGGACGGTACGCTGGGTAACGTTGATCTTCAGGCGGGTGCTGACGCGAACGAAACTATTGCCCTTGAGATTGGTGCACTGGACTCACGTTCTATCGGTGGTTCTGGCGGTACTATCATCGGTGAAGCTGTTACTGCTATTGGTGTGTTGGAAACAATCACTGGTGCAACTGGTACAGGTGCGCTAACTATTAACGATCAGGCAATCAGCTCGCTGACTGGTGAAGCGATTCTTCAAGATCAGCTAGACAGCATCAATGCAGACATTAATGACTACGGTGCTGAAGTATCTACATTGGTTGAGTGGGAATCAGCAGGTGTTGGTGATGGTGTTCTGGTTGCGGGTACTGATGAAGTAACTATTACTGTTACTAACAACTTTGAAGATGCTACATCTTTCGTTATCACTGATACTCAGAACATGGATGATCTTGTTAGTAAGATCAATGATGTTGCAGGCGGTACAGTACAAGCTTCTGTTAACCAGGATGGAAAACTGATTCTGCGTGCTGAAAACGCAGGTTCTATCGCTGTAGCAGATACAGCGGGTCGTGTAGACGAAGCGTTTGGTCTGTCTGCAGGTACTACTACAGATACTCAGTTCTTCTCTTTGGTAGTTAATGACACAAGTGCTGATCAGTCTGGTGTTAAAATTGAGCAGGCAGGTACAGGCGCATCAGCTGCATATGATATTGCTGACAACATCGGTATTGATCTGAGCGATGATAACGGTAACTTATTATCTCAATCTCTTTCTGGCACAGCAGACCTGAGTGGTACTACTGTTCAGGCTGGTGACTTGATCATCAACGGTGTTGAAATCGGTGAAATTACTGGTGGTACAACTGAAGCGCTGACTGTTGACGCTGCTGTTGAAGCGATCAATAAAATGTCTGATCAGACTGGTGTTGTTGCATTCGAAAGTGATACTTCTGGTGCCGGTGGTGTAAGCGGTATCGGTCTTCGTTCCGCAAGTGGTGACGAAATTGCCATCGAGTATGCAAGTGATCTGAACTCTACTCAGGAAACTGCAATTCTTAACCTGACAGGTCTTCAGGAGAGAAATGCTTCTGAAGGTGCGGGTAGTGTCGCGTCAATCGACATCTCTACTGCTGCGGGTGCGCAGAAAGCTATCGGTATCATTGACTCCGCTCTGGAAGAAATCAACGCTACTCGAGGTGATCTGGGTGCGATCAATAACCGTCTGGACTTCACAATCAATAACCTGTCAAACGTATCTGAGAACGTAGCGGCTGCCCGTTCACGAATCGAAGATGCTGACTTTGCTGCTGAATCTGCTGCACTGTCACGAGCACAGGTACTCCAGCAGGCGGGTACTGCAATGCTGGCACAGGCTAACGCTGCGCCACAGCAGGTACTGTCACTGCTTCAGTAAGATAGCGACTATACTTACTGAAAGAGTTCAAGTCCCCCTGAGCTAGACAGCGAAGGGGGATTACTCAAAGGTTAACTAAGAGGATATGAGTTATGGCTATTGAATCAATGAGCGCCGCAAATGCAGCTGCTAATGTTGTTCAGCCGTCTCAGCAGCCTCAGCAAGCGGATAAAGTTCAGCGTCAGCCTGTGGAGCCTCAAAATAATGAGCGTTACCAGCAGCAGGCGAAACAGACGCAGGAAGTATCTGCTGAGAAGCTGGAAGCTGCAATTGATCGCCTCAATGAGATGATGAAAAGCGGCCAGCGCTCTCTGAATTTTTCTGTAGATTCATCTTCGGAAAAAGTAGTAGTTCAGGTTCGCGATTTAAGTACCGACCAAGTCATTCGACAGATTCCAAATGAAGAAGCTCTTCGCTTTGCTGAATCACTGGATCGTATGATGGGCTTGATCTTCAACGAGGAAGCCTGAGACACTACAGGCTTCTTCCACTCACCTAAAATCCAGAGGCAATGGCAATGAGTGATAGTATCATTAGATCACTGGGTGCCGGTTCTGGTATCGACACCACCAGTCTAGTTTCCCAGTTAGTTGAAATTGAAAAAGCTCCTCAGGAGCAGCGTCTTAATACACGTCAAGAGACGCTGGAAGCTCAAATATCTGCATACGGTACGTTAAAAAGCAGTCTTTCCGAGTTTCAAAATGCCATGGCGTCCCTTGCGAGCAATGATACATTCAATGCTCGTTCAGTGGCTTTCCCTGATTCGACGGTGATAACACCGAATTCAGTAGATCCAGGTGCACAAACAGGTACTTATCAGATAGAAGTAGTTGATGTGGCACAAGCTCAATCCCTTGCTACAGGTTCCTATGCGGATAAAGATGCTGCTCTAGGTGAAACTGGTACGTTGACAGTAAGCTTTGGTACCTGGACTTATGATGAAGATGCTGCCCCAGGAGCGGATGCTGATGCGATAAATGAGCCATACTCCTTTGTCTCTAATGATGAGCGGGCTGCGTTAAATATCAGTGTCGAAGCCAGTGATTCCCTGGATGATATTGCAGATAAGATCAATGCTGCTGATGCAGATGTTCAAGCGTCGGTGTTATTGGTTGATGGTCAGTATCAGTTGCTACTGACCGCTCCGTCAGGAAAAAATAATGCGCTACGAATCTCAAGTGATGATGCAACAAAAGGTGATGCTACGGGTTTAAGTGTTTTCGAATTTAACGAAAATGAGCACTCTCAGGTCACAGAGACACAGCAGGGCAAAGATGCGGAACTGAAGGTCAATGGATTAACGGTCCTTCGTGAAACAAACGAAATAAATGATGTTATTCAGGGATTCAATTTTTCGCTGAATAAGGCAGACCCTGGTAATAGCCTCACCTTTACAGTTAGTGCAGACAAAAGCGGGGCTCAGCAGGCAGCCCGAGATCTTGTGGAAGCCTACAACCTATTCTATCAAACGTCGCAGAATCTGGTTGGCACTAGTACTGATGAAAACAATCAGACTGTTAAAGGCGATCTTTCAACAGATGGTACCGCTAAAACCCTAATCAATAGAATTCGTACGGCGGTGACTGCTGAGGTAACCGGTTTAAGTGGTGGTTTTACTGCACTCACCAATATTGGTATCAGGACTGAGTTAGATGGCACGCTTTCTATCAATGAAGATGATTTTTCAAATGCGTTTAATAATAACTATGATTTGATAGAGAACTTATTCGCACAAAATACGCAATCTAGCAGTAATCAGGTCACCGTTGGTGTAGGTAGCTATGCAAATGAAACCGTACCTGGTAGCTATGATGTTGTTGTAACCACCAATCCAGAGAAGGCAACTGTTTCAGCTAATGCTGAGACTCTGGATTTCAGTTCGCCCCCTGTCACTTTAGGGGCCGATTATGCTTTTAAGGTTACGGTCGATGGAACGAAATCCGAAGATATCGTTCTTAATGGTAGTTACTCTTCTGAAGAGGAGGTGCGTGCTGATTTGCAAGCTATGATTAATGGCGATACCAATCTTAAAGCGGCAAATGTAACCGTTGATGTTGCTTATACTGCTGGGCAGTTTGTTTTTACATCGCGAAGTTATGGCGCATCCTCAGAGGTTAAATTCGAGTCAGCTGACTTTGCGAACCCAGCAAAAGCGGCAGAGCTTGGTTTGGCTGCGCTTTCAGATATTGGCGTTAATGCAGAAGGTACTATTGCTGGGAAAGCAGCGTTTGGTTCAGGGAATGTTTTGCTTCCTCCAATTGGATCCGACTCATACGGATTGAACTTTACAGTTGGTGAAAATGCAGTTGCTGCAGGAACCGTTTCCACAACCTTTACACGTGGTATCGCTGGAGAGCTGACCGTATTGATCGATAGCCTGCTATCCAGTAGTGGCACAATAGAAAACCGTGAAGAGAATATTAATTCTGCACTAGAGGATGTAACAGAAGATCGCGCTGAGCTTGATAGGAGAATGGAGAAGGTTGAGGCAAGGCTCTATTCCCAGTTTCTGGCTATGGAAAGAATTATCAATAGTTTTCAGAGTACAGGTAATCAACTTGATGGTATTCTGGATCGTCTACCATTCACTGCGCAGTCTAGCTAAAGGTTATAGATGGGTTTTCAGGAAAAGTTTGAGCAAAATAAAGTAGTTGACGCCATCTTCACGAAGAATATGCAGTTCTTCGAACTTCTGTCACCAGATGTCTATGCTGAGTTCAAGAGTTATGAACCTCAGAATTTAACTCTTGCGTTTGATGAAAGTGAGCATATAAACATCATCAACCGTAAGACAGGCCGTTTTGTTTATCCGGAACGCCCTGAACAATACGCGGATAAGCAAGTAGATAAGTTTCTACGTGATACTAAAGCCAGTGTGATTCGGTTTTACAACCCGCATGTAGTTGATACCCAATATTTACATCATGAAATGATGGATAGCCTGGTTGAGCTCCGCGGTGATGCGTCAATGCCAGAATTTTTTGCGCAGGATGAACAGCTGATCCAGCAGCTTTTCATTGTGGGAATTGGTTCAGGGCTGCATATAAAAGCACTACTTGAACAGAAAGCCCTCAACAATGTCGTCATCATTGAAAACAATAAAGACTCATTCTACCTATCTATGTATTTCGTGGATTGGGAAAGTATTTTCAGAGCGGTAAAGGGTCAGTTAAAGATCATTATTGGGGATACAGAGAAAGAGATACTCGACAACCTACATCAGTATACCTACGAGGTAGGTAACTATGTATTTACTAAAATGTTTGTTTACCGACATTACGTAAACAGTACACTAGATACACTTCTCGAAAACTTTTTCAAAAAACTGCTGGCTCCGAGTGCTGCCGCGGGGTTTTATGATGATGAAAAAGTAGGTTTGGCACATACCGTAGAGAACTGTCAGAGAAATATACCGCCCTCAACTGTTGGATTGTTACAACGTAAAATTCATTGTCAGTTACCAGCAGTCGTCATTGGTAATGGCCCCTCTTTGGACGGGAGCGAACACTTTTTAAGGGCTAACAAGGATAAGATGATTCTTATTTCTTGTGGTTCAAGCTTAAGTGCTCTCGAGGGAATGGGAATTAAGCCTGACATTCATGTTGAGCAGGAGCGCCCATATGATACTTACCGCTGGTTGATTAAATCGACCACAGAAAGCTTCCGTCAAGGGATCTATTTCTACGGTTTAAATACGGTACATCCGGATTGTTTCAGTTTATTTGATGCGGATAAAACCGGTCAGTGTCTCAAGCCAAATGATTTAGGTTCTATTTATCTTTCAAGGTCCATTAAGAAGGGCCACACACTGTCTTTCGCTGACGGGTCTAACCCAACCGTAACTAATTTCGGCCTTTCCCTATGTGTGCTTCTGGGGATGAAGAATGTCTTCCTTGCTGGTGTTGATCTTGGTATGAAAGAGATCGATAAACACCATTCTGAGAAGAGTTACTATGCCAAAGCGAAGGATGAGTCACCAAACATCTTTAAATTCATTGAGGCGACCGATGATAAGTTTAAGATTAAAGGTCGGGATGGTAAGGAACTTTATACAAATGCTGCCTTTAACAGTTCTAAACTAAACATTGAAAGGCTTATTGATAAGTATGGTCTTAATGTTAAAAACCTTAGTGATGGTGCCGAAATTCGTGGTGCAGCCTTTGAAAGTAATGACTATATAGTTAAGGAAGTTGCTGGCAAGGACAAGATTAAAACTCTGCAGGCACTGCATGAAATGGTGTTTAGTTCTGAGGGAGTCCTACCTGAAAGCAAGGACAAGGTTAAAAGCAAGGTTATTATAGAAGCAGAGGGACTATTTTCTCAGTTGAGGGAAATCCTGAAATTGACTGTGGAAAATGAAGAGCAGCTGGTTAACAGGTTATCCGAGATAAGAAATTCATTCTGGCAAACAAAGCTAGATGGTTATACCGCGATGTTGTTTAAAGGCTCTATTGAAACAATGTTGTCAGCTGTTTACTCGGTTGTGCTTTACGGTGGAGTAGAAAATTATTCTGAGAATTTTGCTAAAAGCTGTCAAATTGTAAATCGTTTCCTTGATCAGGTAGAGGAAGATATGAAGCATAACCTCTACAACCTTGATACATATTGCAATTTGTAGAATTTTCCGAATTGTCGCACGTTAAATAGTTATATAACTCGCTGAAAATAAAAAACTATTTCTAGCTGTTATAATTACCTTAGTATACGTACTATTGCGCTATGTTAACGGCTGGAAAGAATCGGGTGAAATCCACTATGCTAAAAAATTCAAGTATATTGATAACCGGTGGAACAGGTTCGTTTGGACATAAATTTGTACAAATGACGCTTGAAAAATACGATCCCGAAAGGCTAGTTATCTATTCCCGAGATGAGATGAAGCAATGGGAGATGGCAAAGCTGTATGAGGGCGATGAAAGAGTTCGCTTTTTCATTGGTGATGTTCGAGATAAATCCCGTTTGGTCAGGGCGCTTTCTGGAATAGATTATGTCGTTCATGCAGCGGCGACTAAGATTGTTCCTACGGCTGAGTACAACCCCTTTGAATGTGTTAAAACAAATATCAATGGCGCGATGAACGTCATTGATGCTTGTTTGGACAAGGGGATTAAATCTGTTGTCGCGTTATCGACCGATAAGGCCAGCAGCCCGGCTAACCTCTACGGTGCAACCAAACTTACTTCTGACAAGCTTTTTATTGCTGGCAATTCATATGCGGGTAAAAGCGAAACTAAGTTTTCCGTTGTTCGTTACGGCAATGTCATGTGTTCTCGTGGTTCGGTCATACCCTTTTTCCATAGCTTGAAAGCTGAAGGGCGATTGCCAATTACTGATGACCGTATGACTCGTTTTATGATCTCTCTTGAACAGGGGGTGGGGCTCGTATGGCAAGCTTTTGAAGATATGGTCGGTGGTGAAATATACGTTCGAAAGTGCCCCTCAATGACAATCACGGATATTGCGCAGGCGGTTTGCCCTAATGCTGAGCATTATACAATTGGTATACGCCCCGGGGAAAAGTTGCATGAGCAGATGATAGGCTCTGAAGACGCTTTGCATACTTTTGAGTATCAGGATTATTTCAAAATACTTCCAGCGATTTATGGTTGGTGTGATGATCCTAAGCGAATTAAAGACGGCGTGAAAGTTGCTGAAAATTTCACATACTCGTCTGACAATAATGATGTTTGGATGAGTCAAGATCAATTGAAAAAATGGCTGTCAGAGAATGGCTATTGAACTTGAGCTATTGCTATAAGATGGGTAGGGCTGTTGACCGACTAATATTGGGGGCAGCTCAGTTTGGGCTCAGTTACGGTATCACAAACCCAAGTTCTGATCAGGTTCCTTTCGAAGAAACTGAAAATATCATCCGTTTTTGCAAAGCGAATGATATTGTCCAACTGGATACAGCAGCTGTCTATGGAGACAGTGAAACGGTTCTAGGTAAACTCCAGTTGAGTGAGATGCTGGTTGATACCAAACTACCCCCTAACAATCAATTTACTCGCTGCTGCTCTCTTCGCGATGCTGTAAATGCTTCCTTGGAAAGGCTTAACCTCTGCTCGTTAAATACGCTTTATTTCCATTCTTCTTCTGACCTCTTAGCGAGTGATGTGTCCGTCCTTGAAGATGACCTGGAAGGGCTTAAGTCTGAGGGCATTATTCGTAGGTTCGGGGTTTCAATTTATGACCCCGAGGAGCTTGGCCCCATTCTGGATGTCATTAAGCCCGATGTTATTCAAGTTCCTTATAATCTTTTCGACAACAGGATAGTCAGCAGCGGATGGGCAAAGCAATTGAGTGTTTTAGGGATCGACATTAATGCTCGGTCCGCTTTCTTACAAGGCGTTTTGCTAGACAATGAAGAGCAATATCATCGGTACGCCCCATCCTGGCAACCCTATCTGAAGTTATATCATGATTGGTGTGCTGAGCTGGATCTGTCAAAATTACAGATTGCTTTAGGCTATTTTTTTTCATGCCCCTATCTATCTAAAGTAATAATAGGTGTGCATTCATTAGATCATTTGCAGCAAATAGCGGGTGCTATTGAAACGGTCTCATCTATAGAGCTAGATTTCCCAGACTTTAACGCCCCCAGAAACTTATTTGACCCTCGAACATGGACAAAAAAATGAAAGTGCTGATGATTGTACAGGCTCGCCTTGGATCATCGCGATTAGCTGGAAAGGTCCTTAAAGAGGTTGTTGGCCAGCCTTTACTTAAAATTATGCTATCGCGCTTGAGCAAGAGTAAATGTGCGGATCAGATTGTAGTGGCTACTGGGGAGGAGCATGAAAATGCCTCCCTTATTGAGGCCGTTAAAAGTTGGGGGTACTCAATTTACGCGGGTAGCCAACATGATGTGCTAAAGCGCTTTTATGATTGCGCCGAGCAATATAATCCTGAATATGTTGTGCGCTTAACGGGTGATTGCCCTCTGATTGATGTCACTTTGGTGGATGAGGTTATTGAGTCTATTCTGAACAGTGATTTTGAATATGTTTGTAACAACTATCCCGCCACATATCCGGATGGTCTTGACGCAGAGGTTTTTACTTTTGACGCGCTGAAAAATGCCTATCTAAATGCGGTTGATTCCTATGATCGAGAGCATGTGACACCTTACCTGCGTAAACCGGGCTTTTTTAAAACTCATACTTTAAGTGCAGATAAAAATCACTCAGATAAACGTTGGACTCTTGACCAAATAGAAGACCTAGAGGTGATAAAGTTTGTTTTTGAGGCTTTGGCACCTGACGTGCATTTTGGTTGGAAAGAGGTGCTTGAATTACAGTGCGAACAGCCAGCTAAATTTGAAGCTAATTGTGAAATTCAGAGAAATGAAGGGTCTACAATGAGTTCTGGTACAAAATTATGGCGCAGAGCTAAGCAGCTTATTCCAGGTGGCAACATGTTGCTTTCAAAGCGCCCCGAGATGTTTTTGCCTGATGGATGGCCAACTTATTTTTCAGAAGCCTCGGGTATCGTTGTTAAAGATCTGGATGGGAATAGTTTTACCGATATGGCGCTTATGGGGGTTGGAACCAATACGCTTGGTTACGGCCATCCAAAAGTAGATGAGGCTGTGCAGAGAACCGTAAGACAAGGAAATATGTCCAGCTTGAATTGTCCAGAAGAGGTCATGCTGGCGGAAAGAATGGTTGCTCTACATCCTTGGGCTGATATGGTGCGATTCTCAAGAGCTGGTGGAGAAGCTAACTCGATTGCGATTCGCATTGCGCGGGCTGCTACAGGCCGGGATAAGATCGCTGTTTGTGGTTATCATGGCTGGCATGACTGGTACCTGTCAGTTAACTTAAGCTCCGATGATTCCCTGGATCAGCATCTACTCCCTGGATTGGACCCGAAAGGGGTTCCTAAAGATCTGGAGGGCTCCGTTATTACCTTTATGCCCAATGATATTGAACGTTTGCGTGGCATTATCGAAGGTGATGAAATCGCAGTCGTAAAAATGGAAGTAAAAAGAAATATTGAGCCTGAGGATGGTTACCTTCAGGCTGTTAGGGAATTGTGCGATAAGCATGGGGTCGTGCTTATTTTTGATGAGTGCACATCGGGCTTCAGAGAAACCTTTGGTGGTTTGCATTTGAAGTATGGGGTCAACCCGGATATGGCTGTGTTTGGTAAAGCGCTGGGCAATGGATATCCAATTACCGCAGTGATTGGTACCCGTGATGTTATGGATGCTGCTCAAAGTACCTTTATCAGCAGCACCTTTTGGACTGAGCGAATTGGCCCTAGTGCTGCTTTAGCAACCTTGGAGGTGATGGAACAGGAGCAATCTTGGCTTCAGATCACCGATTATGGTTGTAAGGTTCGTGATGCTTGGAAGCATTTGGCTGAGCGTTATAAACTGGATATAGAGTGCTTCGGTCTACCTGCATTAGGCGGTTTTTCATTGAAAGGTGAGCAGGCAGTCGTATTAAAAACCCTGATATCCCAAGAGTTATTAAAGCAGGGAATTCTGGCATCAAATGCACTTTATCCCTCGATAGCGCACACTGAGGATCATCTTCTCAGCTACTTAAAACATCTGGAAGCTGTTTTTTCGACATTCTCATCATGTATCAAGCAAGGGGATGATCCTATGGGTCTTCTGGATGGGGCTTTATGTCATAGTACTTTCAAGCGTCTTAATTAAGGACGACCATTATGAATGTTCTTGTATTGGGCGGGAGTGGGCTACTGGGTAGTGCATTAATGCAGAGCTTCAAAAAATTGAAATGGAACTGTTATACGGCAGGCAGATCCGAAACGCATGATCTTCAGTTGAAGGGGGTGTTTGTCCAAGAGCTGACTGAGTTTCTTAGTAAAAAACAGATTTCTCATGTTGTTAATTTAGTAGCGCTGACCAATGTAGATGCCTGTGAAGAAGATCCATATAAGGCCTACCAGATAAATACAGAGTTTGTCGATCAATGTATTTCTGCTGTCCAGGGCATTCTACCTAAGACAATAAAGTTTATTCACATATCAACGGATCAAGTGTATTCAGGAATCGGACCTCACCTAGAAGGGAATGCTTACCCGATCAATGTTTATGGCCTGACAAAATTACTGGCTGACAAGTCGGTTCTGCGCGCTGAAGGGTTGGTATTAAGGGTTAACTTTTTTGGTAAAAGTTTGATAGATGGAAGGTCTAGTTTTTCTGATTGGGTGATACAGGCTCTACGGGAAAAGAAACAGATCCCGGTCTTTGAAGATGTTTATATCAATGCGTTATCCATAGCTAGTTTATGTGAAGAAATTCAATGCAGGTTGGTGGATTTTAAGCCGGGTATATATAACTTGGGTACGTCAGATGGTTTTTCTAAAGCCGAATTGGCGTTTGCAATAGCGCGAAAATTTGGTTTTGATGAAGGGTATCTTAGCGAAGTAACAGTGGAGTCGGTTGCCTTGAAAGCAAGGCGCCCAAATGACATGCGAATGGATGTTAGCCACTACCAAAATAGTTTTAATACCAATCTGCCTTCGCTGGAGCAAGAATTGGACAGGATTATAGATGAATATCAGTAATACACACTCACCTTTGATCGTTAATTCACATTCTATTTCAGAGTCAGACCCTACCTATTTTATTGCCGATATTGCCGCAAATCATGATGGTGATCTTGAAAAGGCTAAAGAATTGATATGGCTTTCAGCAGAAGCGGGAGCCGATGCAGCTAAGTTTCAGCATTTTAAAGCCGATACCATCGTCAGCGACTTTGGTTTTAAGTCATTGGGAGGGCAGCAATCGCACCAGTCCACCTGGGAGAAATCTGTTTATGAGGTTTATGCTGATGCTGAAGTCGATTTAAACTGGACTGAAGAACTGGTTAATACCTGTAAGCAAGCTGAGATTGATTTCTTTACCAGCCCTTATGATTTCGACTTAGCTGATTATATTGATCAATTTGTTCCCGCACATAAGATAGGTTCGGGTGATATTACCTGGCATGCGATGCTTGAGCATATTGCTAAGAAAAATAAACCTTACTTTCTTGCCACGGGCGCGTCTGAACTGGCAGATGTTGTTGCCGCTGTGGAGGCTTGTCTTAAGATTAATCCAAAGCTAGTTTTGATGCAGTGTAATACCAACTACACGGCTAGTTTGGAAAACTTTGCTTACATTAATCTGAATGTCTTAAAAACCTACCGGACTCTGTTTCCAGAGTTAGTATTAGGGTTAAGTGATCATACTCCCGGTCATTCCACTGTTTTGGGGGCGGTTGCTTTAGGTGCTCGAGTTATAGAGAAACATTTTACAGATGACAATCAGAGAAATGGACCTGATCACAAATTTTCAATGAATCCGGTTACCTGGAAAGAGATGGTTGATCGCACAAGGGAGTTGGAAGCGGCGTTAGGCTCCCCCATAAAAAAAGTGGAAGCTAATGAAGCTGAGACAGTTGTTTTACAGCGAAGGTCTGTTCGTTTAACCAGAGACATGAAAGCAGGTGAAGTATTAGTCGAAGCCGATTTAGAATGTCTACGGCCCGCGCCAGTAGACGCTTTCTTGCCCTATCAGTTGCAGGATGTTATTGGGTTATCGTTAAAGCAGGATATGGTTAAAGGTGAGCACCTGAGGCCAGATCTTGTTGGTAAGCTATAAATGAAAACGGCTGTTGTGATTCCCGCGTTCAACGAAGAACAGACCATTTCCTCCGTTGTATCAGAGGTGTTAGCTTTTGCTTTGTTGGCTATTGTTGTGGATGACGGTTCCAGTGATAAAACAGCAGAAAAGGCAGAGCAGGCAGGTGCTACAGTGCTTTCTGCTCAGCATAATCTCGGCTACGATGGGGCAATTAATCGGGGATTTGAGTACGCAGCTGAGATGGGATTCGATTGTGTTATAACTATGGATGGTGATGGTCAGCACCCTGGGGATGTATTGCCAGAATTTTTAAAGCAAATGCAGGTGGCAGATTGTGTGGTTGGGTTTCGTTCGGAAACACAGCGCTGGTCAGAAAGGTTTTTTGCCTCAGTCACGAGTACGTTGTGGGGTATTAGAGATCCTTTGTGCGGAATGAAGGCTTATAATATCGATATCTGGCGCGAAAATGGTGCTTTTGATACCTATAAATCTTGTGGTACTGAGTTGTTGATCAGGGCTATTCGTACAAAACGTACCGTTAAGCAATACCCTGTCCCCATAGTGCCGCGTGAAGACGAATCACGATTTGGCGGTAGTCTGAAAGCAGATGTTTATATCCTGAAAGCCATGCTCAAAGGGCTTTTTAAACGATTTTGACCTTGTTTCTACACGAAGGTCTATCTCCTGATATGTATTTCCTCTTATGTTTAGGGCCTTTAGGCCGAAATATAAGCTATAGATTTTATCCGTTTACTAAGGAGTATTCATGACAAGCGTTGCGGTCATGGGAATGGGTTATGTTGGATTAACGTTAAGTGTTGCCCTTGCGAAGAAAGGCTTTAATGTTATTGGAGTCGAAAAAAACCTTGATGTGTTGACACAGTTAAAAGAGGGAATTCCGCACTTTACCGAGAAAGGTTTAGCACCTCTTCTCAGGCATTATGTCAAAGCTGGTAAGATTCGATTAAGTCAGAATCTGGTGGGTGTTGGTAAGGTCGATACATATATTATCTCGGTCGGTACACCATTACATAAGAGTAGTAAAAGGCCTAATACGGACTATATCGGTCAAGTTTTGGAAGAAGTGGGCGGGCATGTTCAGCAAGGTGCCTTAATTGCCCTCAGGTCAACAGTTGCTGTAGGCACCAGTCGCAAGATCGCCATTCCAGAAATTGAGAAGAGCTCTGGTTTGCAAGTGGGAGACGGTTTTTCTTTTGCTTTTGTGCCAGAGCGCACTATCGAGGGGAATGCGATACAGGAATTGGAAAAGAATCCACAGGTAATTGGTGGCTTTGATGAGGCTTCGATTCAGAAAGCTTCTCAGATGTTTGCAAAACTCACGCCTACGATTCTTTCTGTTTCCAGTCTTGAAGCTGCTGAGATGGTTAAATTGATGGATAATTCCTATCGTGATTTACGCTTCTCATATGCGAACCAAGTAGCGCAAATTTGTGAGTCTATGGGGTTGGACGCTAATGAATTAATTGATTGTGCCAATACTCATTATCCTAGAAACTCTATTCCGGTTCCCAGCCCAGGTGTCGGCGGTGCTTGTCTCTCGAAGGATCCATATATACTTGCGGATGCGGCAAAGAAGGCAGGAGCAGATGCAAGTCTGTTACTGGAGGGCCGACGTATCAATGAAGAGATTGTTGCGGATATTGTTAATCGGGTAGCCGCGCGACTTGATGTGATTAAAAAGCCAATGGATCAGGTGACCATAGGCATAGCCGGTTTGGCATTCAAAGGCCAGCCTGAGACATCGGATCTTCGAGAATCAACTTCTATATGGTTACTGGAGCAGTTTTCTGCCAATTATCCAGAGGCGCTTATCAAGGTCTATGACCCGGTTATTTCGGATACTGAACTGGAAACTCTGGGTTTTGAGGTCTCTTCCTCACTTGAGCAGTTAGCGTCTGGCGCTGATGTATTAATGTTGATGAACAATCATGCATCATACACTGAGATCGATCCTTATATGATTACTTCGAAAATGCGCCAACCCTGCCTGTTTTATGACGCGTGGCGAATGCTTGAGAAGAACATGTTTGATGAGTTAGATAATGTGGAATACTTGGGGGTGGGTGTATGAGTAAAGTACTCATAACCGGTGGAACAGGTTTTATCGGCCTCCATCTATCGCGAAAGATCGCCGAAGAGGGGCATGAGTTATATATTGTCGATAATTTTGCCAGAGAGTATTCAGGAGATGCTGAACTGAAGGAAGTTATCGAGAGAGAAAATGTTACCTTAGTCAGGGGGGATATCACTGACCCCGGGTTGTTTGTGGAGCTTGATAATGATTTTGATCAGGTGTATCACCTCGCCGCCATCAATGGCACAGGTAATTTTTACGAGATTCCTGATCAGGTTCTAAGGGTAGGCGTTTTAGGTACACTCAACCTATTGGAATGGCTAAAAACCAATCCACAAGCAAAAATTGTTTTCTCTTCGAGTTCGGAAGCCTATGCGGGCACTTTATCGTTGCTCGGAAATGATTTTCCTGTTCCGACCCCTGAGAATGTTCCGCTGGTGATTGATGATGTAGCCAACCCTCGTTGGAGTTACGCCGCAGGCAAAATGGTCAGTGAGGTCGCACTTAACTGTTATGCACAGGCTCACGGGCTTACAAACTTTTCTATTATCCGTTACCACAATGTTTATGGTCCAAGAATGGGATTCAAACACGTTGTCCCCCAGATGATAGAAAGAATCGTAAAAAAAGAGTTTCCTTTTAAGGTTTTTGGCGCGGATGAGTCCAGAGCTTTTTGTTATGTTGATGACGCTGTCAAGGCAACCCAGCTGGTGATGGAGTCCGCTAAAACATGTGGAGAAATTTATCACATAGGGAAACAAGAAGAGATTAGCATAGAGGCATTAGCTAAAAAATTGCTTTTAATTACCGGCTCTCCTACTGACACCCTCGCTGAAGCTTCCTTCCAGGGCAGTGTTAAACGAAGGTGCCCTGATGTAACGAAGCTTGAGGAGCTTGGTTATGAGGCCTCAGTAAGCTTGGACGAAGGTCTGAGGGCCTGTTACGACTGGTATAAAAATAAGTTTTAAGGCGTACTGATGAATAAATCTGAAATCCGAAACCAGATATTTGCGCTTGTCGAAGCGTATTTCTCTGCCGATATGCAACAAGAAACCTTCATTCCGGGTCAAAGTCGTATTGGTGTGGGTTACCCAGTGTTTGACCACAAAGAGATCAATAATGCGATTGGTTCATTGTTGGATGTGTGGCTCTCAATGGGACCAAAGGTTCGTCAGTTTGAAGCCGATTATGCTGAATATATTGGAACCGATTATGGCATTGCAGTTAACTCTGGCTCCTCTGCCAACTTGCTGGCGATCAATGCATTATTACAGGCCGGTTATGTCAAGCCAGGAGCTGAAGTTATCGTCCCGGCAGCCACTTTTACTACGGTTATCTCACCGCTTCTGCAAAATGGGCTTAAGCCCGTTTTTGTTGATATAGACGGTGATACTCACAACATATCAGTAGATGCGATCGCTGAAGCGATTAATGATAATACAGGGCTAATAATGCCGGTTCATTCTCTGGGTCTGGCAGCAGATATGCCTGCTATCAATAGACTGGCTCAGAAGCATGGCCTCCCGATTTTGGAAGACTGTTGTGAAGCTCATGCAGCGGCCATTGAAGGTCAGCGTGTAGGCTCCTTCGGACTTATCTCCACTTATAGTTTTTTCGTGGCTCATAACATGACCACGGGTGAGGGTGGAATGGTGATGACGTCGGATAGCCGATTAGAAAAGATTCTGCGTTCTACGCGAGAGTTTGGTCGTTTGACTGAATATGATTCATCTCAAGACCGATTCTATTACAGTGATGGCTTTCTGAATGAATATGACGAACGCTATGTCTTTGAGAAAGTCGGCTATAACGTACGAATGACTGACATATGCGCAGCTTTGGGAATTGAGCAGCTAAAGAAATTAGATGCACTGACACAAGATCGTATTAATAATGCCGAGTTTTATACCGAACAATTGAAAGAGTTTTCGTCGTTTTTACAACTGCCTTACGTGCCCGAGAGCTATCTGCACTCGTTTTATGGTTATCCTATTATTGTGCGTGACGATGCACCTTTTAAGCGTCAGGAGTTAGTACGTTTCCTGGAAAGCAGGAATATAGAAACAAGGGCATTTATGGGAGGGAACCTTGCGCTTCAGCCGGCCTATCGTGATGACCCAGCTATCAGAATAGCGGGAGACCTGAAACATACTGAGCTAATGACAAGAAGTGGCTTTTTTATCGGTTGTCATAGCATGATTAAGGCTGAGCAACGTGATTACATAATCGATGCTTTCAGATCATTCGTTAGCTCGGTAGCGTAAAAATGCGTTTTCAGGGTAAGCGTGTATTGGTGACAGGAGGTGGTGGCTTTATTGGTAAGCATCTCTGTGCAGCCCTGATGCAGGAAGGCGCAGAGGTGAAAGCTCTGCGCTCGAGTGAATGTGATCTATTATGTTATGAGCAAATTGAAGTAAGTTTGCAAAGCGAGTCATTTGACCTGATTTTCCATCTGGCTGCAGATGTGGGAGGGATAGGTTATATGCAGGCTCATGGAGCCGAGGTATTTGAAAATAACCTATTGATGAATACTCAACTGTTACATGCGGCTCGACGTAATGGGGTAGGCAAGCTTGTTAATATTGCTAGTATCAATTGTTATCCAGCCGAAGCTGAAGCGCCTTATTTGGAGTCTTCGCTGTTTGACGGCCAGCCGGCGCTTCCTGTGCTGGGATATGCTTATGCTAAACGAGCCATGCTTGTCCATTCTGAATTAGCCCGGCAGCAGTTTGGCTTCAACAGCATTAATCTTATTCTCGACAGCGTCTATGGGCCGGGGGAGAGTTTTTCCCTGGATACTGCTAGAGTTCTTCCTGCGAATGTGGCGCGATTTGTCGATGCAGCTCATTCAGGGGTGGAAGAAGTTACTTGTTGGGGGACAGGGGAACCTGTAAGGGATTTTCTACATGTTGATGATGCTGTCTCCGCAATAATACAAAGCGCCTCCTCAATAGAATCAAGCGCTCCTGTCAATATAGGTTCCGGAAATCCACTCAGTTTACGTAAGTTGATTGTCAAAATAGCGGACCAAGCAGGTTACCGAGGCAGTATTAACTGGGATCACAATAAACCAGACGGTCAGGCCGTCCGCTATATGACGGTGGATAGGCTTAAAAGTTATATTGATTGGCGTCCGCGGATCGATCTTGATGACGGGATAAAAGCGATGATTCATCACTACCGCCATAAAGTTCTTAGTCGCTAATTGCCAAAATCTTCAGCAGAACACAGCGGTAGTTTGTCGTAATTCTTTTTAAAAAGAACGAGTTTGCGGGCGTAATAGCTTATCGGGTTATCGTAAAATGGGTTCAACTGATCTGAAGTAATCTCTATGATTTCTCCTGGGGTTTGATTTGATTCATACCAGCGTTTTTCAAGTATCGGTTCCATAATCCCAGAGCAGCTAACTGCTTCAGCGAAATCCTGTTTATAGGTGAAAAATCGTGGGTCGTGATTGTATGAAGTTCGATAATCCTCTGCCGCGACAAAGTCCATGATGAGTAGATATTTTTTGCTACAGCGAAGAAGTTCACCTATCGCTTGAAGGTACTCATTTCGGCCAACCCAGTGTAACACTGACCATGCAGTTACCAGATCGAACTGTTCAGTCTCAAATGGAAGTGCGTGGGCACTGGCTTGAGTAAAACTTAGTTGAGCGTTGTGTTGGTGCTTCTTTTTAAGAAGTGATACCGCATCCTCTGATAATTCGACACCGACACCATTAGCACCCAGTTGTTTTGATAGGTGGTCTAGATTCGCTCCATTACCACAGCCAACATCAAGCACGCTATCGGCTTCCAAGTTTTCTAGAATCTGGTATTCATTCAAAACACTTAAACCATGTGGCAAGTCCAGATAGGATGAAGTGTAACGTGTTGATTCATTTGAAAATTCAGCTGTTTGATTCTTGCTCATAGGTTACCTGCTACTGCGCAAAGCGCATTTGGCCCAGCCGATGTATCGGCTTGATGTAATGTAAATAAGAAAAGGTAAAGTGGTGAATCGCTGCAGCCCTTTTATTTTGATAAATGGCTTGATGAGTTCCTCTCTGAAGGGGTAAAGAAGGCTCTGAATTTTCCGCCCTATCGACCAATCGGGGCCGTTCTTAGTGTAAATTTCAAAGTCGCTCCGGCCATAATTCTTCCATCGAGCGCTGATTTCGCTGAGGGATGAAGGGTTGCTTTCATAAATAACAGAATCTGATATGGCGAATTTGGCGTTATAAACTACTCGCCACCGGTCACATAATTCAGAGTCATCTGACCAGGAGCATGCGGGGTCGAATGGGTGGCTTTTCAGCTTTGTTGCGGGGAATAGACTCGGTGTTCCTATATAGTTCCTGACACCCGGGAAAAAACGGGTTTTTTTATACTCATTTAGTGAACGACTCAGATAGCCTTTCGGTTGTAGATGGGTGACCGCAGATACACCGTTCACGGCAGTTTCGCTCATGTAATCGAGCATAGACTGAACGCTACCTGGCGGCATGATATTGTCACAACCGCAATTTAGGATGAACCTGCCTGACGCAACTTCTATACCGAGGTTTCTAGCCGCTCCCAAGCCTTGGCGTTGATCTTGCAGAATACAGTCTACATAAGGTTTGGCCAATTCTTGAGTACCGTCTTCAGAGTCAGCATCGACCAAAATAATCTCATAGACGCCGTTTTCTCGGAGGCTTTTCAGGCAGGAAACGATCGAGTCAGCCGCATTCCAGCTACACACAACTGCTGATACTGAATTACTCGTTTGTGAGTCATCTTGATATTGGGGTGAATTCATCGGTTTAAATCTTGTGTGAGGTTTATTCGATATATCGGCCAAAACCGATATTAGTTAACTTCTACCGTAACGGTCATCAAAGCGGATGATGTCATCTTCACCAAGATAAGGGCCTGCTTGTACTTCAATTAACTCGAGAGGAATTAAACCCGGATTTTCAAGGGCATGAATGGTGCCGATGGGAATATAAGTGGATTCATTTTCGGCAAGAAGAAAACTTTGTTCGCCTTTAGTCACTTGTGCTGCGCCACTGACAATAATCCAGTGCTCGGAGCGATGGTGGTGCATTTGAGTAGACAGCTTAGCACCGGGTTTTACGGTGATATGTTTGACCTGATACCGATCCTGCTTAAATATTGAATAATAATGGCCCCAAGGACGGTGAACTAAAGGGTGGCTAATATGCTCATGCCGATTGTTTGTTTGTAGTTGGGTAACAATATCCTTGATCCTTTCAGATGCGGATTTAGGTGCAACCAGAACGGAGTCCTGTGATTCAATCACAATTAAATCATTGACACCGATTGTAGTTACCAAACGGTTTTCGGCTCTGATATAGCTGTTTTGTGTATCAGTCGTAAGTACGTCGCCTAAGATAACATTATTATCGGAGTCTTTATCAGACGAATCCCAGAGCGTTTTCCAAGAGCCTACGTCGCTCCAGCCAACGTCAATCGGTATTACACTGCTGAGCTTGGTGTGCTCCATGATGGCATAGTCGATTGAATTGGATGGGCAATTTATAAACTCACTTGCACCGACACGAACAAAATCAAGGTCATGAGCTTTCTTTTGGTATGCTTGTTCGCATGCTTTATGAATGTCACCAGCATATTTTTGCAGTTCAGAGAGGTATGTGCTGGCTTTAAACATAAACATGCCTGTGTTCCAGAGATAACCACCCGTATTGAGGAATTCGGTGGCTCTCTTCAGATCAGGTTTTTCTTCAAAGGCTACGACTTCAAAACCCTCATCCTCGGCAGCTCCGCTCTTTATATATCCGTAGCCGGTTTCCGGTCGTGAAGGAATAGTGCCAAATGTTACTAATTTCCCTTTCTTAGCCAGTGTTATCGCTTTGCTCACGGCTTTTTCGAAACCGCAAATATCATTTATTTCATGATCTGCAGACAAGACAAGTAATATAGGCTCACCGTCTGCAGATCCAACATTGCTTTGAGCATGATGTGCCGCTAATGCAACGGTGGGGGCTGTATTTTTACCCTCAGGTTCAAGAATGATATCAGTCCCGGAGGCCATCTCTAGTTTTCTGATTTGTTCCGCTGCAAGAAAGCGATGCTCTTCATTACAAACCAGTATTGACTTATTCCACTTCAGGCCCGAAATGCGCTGATATGTTGTCTGGAGCATGCTGTAATCGGGTGAAAGTAAATTCAGGAATTGTTTTGGCTTCTGTTTTCTCGAAAGAGGCCATAAGCGTGTGCCTGCACCGCCTGCCATGATGACGGGAATAATCATATCTATACCTGAGTTTGGATCTCGGCGGATCATTTAGAGGATCGTTATTATTTCCTTATTTTAACGGCATGACTATTTTTTTCTTAAAGGATGTATCTATTAGGCCGATCTATTGTTTATTATATTTCTAGTAATTAAACGTAAAGAAGCAGGTTATTTATGAGCGTTAATCTTAATGCTTTGAAGCAGTACCAAAGTGTAGATCTTAGAGCAACAGTTGAGACGGCAAGTCCACATAAACTGATCTCAATGCTTTTGGACGGCGCGCTTGGAGCTTTAGCCAAAGCAAAGGGCTCTATCGAAAGGGAAAGCATTGAGGAAAGGACGCAGCACTTAAACAAAGCCTCTGAAATTGTAGTGGGGCTGCGTGGTAGTTTGGATTTGGAGCAAGGTGGGGAGGTTGCGACCAACTTGGATGCTCTTTATGACTATATGTTGCGAGCTATTATGCAGGCTAACCGTGATAGTGATGCAGAAAAAGTTCAGGAAGTGATGAACTTGATGCTAGAAATCAAACAGGGCTGGTCGGAGATGCCTAACGATATTCAGATTGGCGAAAAGTAAGTACTTTTCGTTAGCTTGAAAAGCCGCCTAGAGCGGCTTTTTTTGTGCTTGTTTATAGGGGTGTCAAAAAAACAGCATATTTTTTGTTTGCCTGATTTTGTGTCGAAATATTGACAATTTGGTTTATGGGGGTAACTATTACCCATAGAATTATTGTTAATGGTTGGAATGCTTGGCATGTCTTCTTTGTTGGTAATCGACGATGATCTTAGTCGGCAGGACTTCTTAAAGTCTGCGCTGTCTTTTTTTGATCAGAATTATCAGTTTTTCGGTTTGGTTGACTGGCTCCAGTCAACGGATGAAGTGCGTGATCCCTCTGAGGCAAAACTGGTACTGCTTGGCCAGAGTGAATTGCCAATATCGCTGGAAAAGCTCCTGCGAGACTTGCAGGTTAAAATGCCTCACTGCGCGGTTGTTACCTTGGGTAAATGGGATGAGCTATCCGAATTGCCCGATGATCTGGGGGCCAGTTGTATTGGTGAGCTTCCTACGCCCTTCGACTATCAGCAGCTCCTGGATATGTTGCACAAAGCTCAGTTGTTTAATCAGCAACGCCTAGCGGGTGAGCAGTCTGGTGTCGATGGGCTCTTTTCGAGCCTCGTCGGTGCGAGTAAGCCGATGGCTAAAGTTCGCAGGGCGATGGCGCAAGTAGCAAGCCGCGATGTTAATGTTCTGATTACTGGCGAATCGGGTACAGGTAAAGAGGTGGTTGCTCGAAATCTTCACGAGCACTCTATCCGCAAAGATGGGCCGTTTGTGCCCATTAATTGCGGAGCTATTCCCGCTGACCTTTTGGAAAGTGAACTTTTTGGGCATGAAAAGGGCGCGTTTACAGGCGCTGTATCCAGCCGGCCAGGTCGTTTTGAAATGGCTGAAGGGGGTACACTGTTTCTTGATGAAATAGGTGATATGCCTCTACCTATGCAAGTTAAATTGCTGCGAGTTCTGCAAGAGCGAAAGTTTGAAAGAATAGGCGGAACTAAAACGCTTGAGGCGGACATCCGAGTTATTGCAGCGACCCATAAAGATCTGGAATCGATGATTGAAACGGGTGAGTTTCGTGAGGATCTTTATTATCGCTTAAACGTTTTTCCTATTGAGATGCCTCCACTGCGGGAGCGCGTTGAAGATCTTTCTGCACTGATGGATGAGCTGTTAGGCCGTCTTGCCGTTCAGGGTTTTGAAAGGGTTCGTTTGCAGCCTAGTGCTATCCAATCTTTACTTGCTCACCCCTGGCCAGGGAATGTTCGTGAATTATCTAACCTGATAGAACGCTTAGCGATTATGTATCCGAACGGGGTTGTTGGCGTTTCAGAATTACCTCCCCGTTTTCAACATGTGGAAGAGCCTAATCCGGAACGTTATCAGGAAAGCGTTGTCGAGGAAGACGAGGGTGTTTCTGTCATGCCACATGCAGGTCTCGCTCAAGTCGCGCTTGATCTTTTGCCCGATGACGGGATTGACCTTAAATCTCATTTAGAAACGATTGAAAAAGCGCTGATTGAGCAGGCGCTAAGTCGGTGTGAAGGCGTTGTCGCAAGGGCAGCGGATATTCTGCAGATCCGCCGAACTACTTTGGTTGAAAAAATGCGTAAATACGGGATACAAAGAAAATAATGGCAAGTGAAAAGGAATATCTCGAGCGTATTGCTCAACTTGAGAGTGAGCTGGCATTCCAGAAACAGCAGTTAGCACAGATCAGTACTAGCGATGGGAAAAACGCTCAAGAGGCCACCGTCAGCGATCGCTATCGGCATCTGTTAGCCGTATTGCCGGCAGGGGTTGTTTTGATCGATGGCAAAGGTTTGGTGGCTGAAGCCAATCCTGCAGCGCGAAACCTTCTGGGCGAACCTCTTATTGGAGAGCCCTGGCATCGGATTATCAGTCGTAGCTTTGCGCCACAGCGTGATGATGGGCATGAAGTCTCTCTAAAAGATGGGCGCAAAGTGAGTCTGATGACCCGGGCTATGGAAAATGAGCCTGGGCAGTTGTTGTTGCTCACCGATCAGACTGAAACCCGATTGCTACAAGGCCGGCTATCGCATTATCAGCGTCTTTCCGAAATGGGGCGCATGATGGCCTCGCTTGCTCATCAAATCAGAACGCCATTATCAGCAGCGCTTTTATATGTTGACCATCTGACTCGGTCCGATTTACAGCCAGAGCAGCGTCTGAAATTTGCTACAAAGGCCAAATCAAGGCTAACCAATCTTGAGCAGCAGGTGCGGGATATGCTGATCTTTGCCCGCGGCGAGATGCGTTTAGATGATCAGATAAGTGTTAAAGATCTTGTGGCTGAGTTTGAAGATCTTCTGGATCTGCCCTTAGTGAATCATGATGCCGACTGCGACTGCCAGAATGAGGTGCCAGAGCTTCAACTGCATTGTAATAAAGAGGCGCTGCTGGGGGTCTGCATGAACCTAGTCGAAAATGCGTTGCAGGCTTGTGGTAAAGGAGCAGAGCTTATTGCCAGGTTCTATCAAGTTGATAACCGTCTGCGTATTGATATCGTAGATAGAGGTCCGGGGATGAATGCTGATTCATTGAATCGAGCCCTGGAGCCTTTTTATACCACTAAATCCCATGGTACGGGTTTAGGTCTGGCTGTGGCTCAGGTGGTAGCGCATGCGCATCATGGCAGTTTTATGCTGGATTCAAAAGAGGGGCAGGGTACTGTGGCTAGCCTTGTTTTGCCAATAAGCGACGTTGAATAAGAGTAGCGGATAGATTATGTCGAATCGTATTTTGATCGTTGAGGATGACAATGAGTTGCGTGAGGCTCTTTGCGATACGCTTGAGTTGGCTGGTTTTGACTATATAGAAGCTGAGGATGCTGAAAAAGCGTTAGCGCTGTTGACTGAGCATCAGGTCGATATGGTCGTCACTGATGTGAATATGCCGGGGATGGATGGGCATGAGCTTTTAAGTCAGATTCGGCAGAGTTATCCCGGATTGCCGGTTATGTTGATTACCGCTTTCGGGCAGGTCAGTAAAGCCGTTGAAGCGATTAAAGCGGGCGCTGTAGATTATCTGATGAAGCCTTTTGATTCAGATGCGCTGATCTCATCGGTAAGACGTTTCGCGGTTGGGCAAGCGGTGACAGAAGAGCAGGAGCAGCCGATAGCTGAAGAGGGGAGTAGTAAGCAATTACTTCAGTTGGCCCGACGTGTTGCCGCTTCCGATTCAACTGTCTTAATTTCAGGTGAATCTGGAACAGGTAAAGAGGTTTTGGCTCAGTATATTCACTGCAATTCGCCTCGTGCCAAAGAGCCTTTTATTGCGATTAACTGTGCTGCTATTCCTGAAAATATGCTCGAAGCTACGCTGTTTGGTCACGAGAAGGGTGCGTTCACAGGCGCCTATAACAGTTCACCGGGTAAGTTTGAGCAGGCCAACGGCGGAACGATTCTCCTGGATGAAATATCTGAAATGGATCTTGGGCTTCAGGCGAAGCTTTTAAGGGTCTTGCAGGAGCAAGAAGTTGAGCGTATCGGTGGTCGAAAGGTCATCAAGCTTGATGTGCGGGTGTTGGCGACAACGAACCGTAAGCTGGAGTCCTACGTTCAGGAAGGCAAATTCCGTGAGGATCTTTATTATCGGCTAAATGTCTTTCCGTTGCAGTGGAAGCCATTAAGGGAACGTCCCGCGGATATTGTGCCTCTGGCAGAGCGACTGTTCCTCAAGTATTGCCAGAAAATGCATAGAACACCTGTGAGTTTGTCTGAGCAGGTTAAATCAGATCTGCAAAGGTACTCGTGGCCGGGCAACGTGAGGGAGTTGGATAATGTCGTTCAGCGAGCTTTGATCCTTCAGACCGGACCTGAAATTGGTGTGTCTGATTTGATGCTTAATCCGGATGAATTAAGCGAAGCCAAAGTTGAAGATGTGGCTGTCGAAGATGATGATCTGGCGGGGCAATTGGGCGAAGGGATGCGTCAGCACGAGTTCCAATTGATCATCGATGCGCTTAAAGCGACCCATGGCAGTCGAAAAGATGCGGCTGAAAACTTAGGAATCAGTCCCAGAACCTTGCGCTACAAATTGGCCAAAATGAGGGAAATGGGATTGGATCTGGACAAGTTACTAGGTCGATAGTCTATAGCTACTCCCGCTTTTAGGGGTTTGAATAGCCTGCTAGAGACTAAGGTCTTAGCCCGGATATACCAATGTCTAATTCAGAGGTTGGTTGCCCCTTCTGTATAAATCTAAGTCCTGATTTAAAAGACTCGAACGTGCCTGATAATAACAAGAGCAAGTGGGCGCGACTGAGGAAGAAAAGAATATAACAATCAAGCTAAGGGCATCACGATGAGTGAAAAGGTATATCCAGTAAGTCCGGAGATCGCGGCTAACGCGCACATCGATAACGAAAAATATCTGGCGATGTATGAGCAGTCTGTAAACGATCCAGAGGCATTCTGGGGTGAAGCAGGTAAGCGCATCGATTGGTTTAAACCGTACACAAAAGTTAAAAACACTTCTTTTGATCCGCACAATGTAGACATCCGTTGGTATGAAGATGGTACGT
>NZ_CH724125.1:1658081-1747082 GCF_000153345.1 Neptuniibacter caesariensis | reverse complement strand
GGTTACATGGTATATGCATCCATGACTCACGAGTATGCGTTTGACTACAAAGAAGGCGACATCTACTGGTGTACTGCTGACGTAGGTTGGGTGACTGGTCACAGTTATATTGTTTACGGACCACTAGCAAACGGAGCAACTTCACTGATGTTTGAAGGTGTTCCAAGCTACCCAGATAACAGCCGTTTTGGTCGTGTTATCGAGAAGCATAAAGTTAACCAGTTCTATACTGCTCCAACTGCAATCCGTGCACTGATGCAGCAGGGTGAAGATGTACTGGGTGATTCTGACCTGTCATCTTTGCGCATTCTGGGTTCTGTAGGTGAGCCAATCAACCCAGAGGCTTGGGAATGGTACCACCGTATTATCGGTCAGGGTCGTTGCCCGATCGTTGATACATGGTGGCAGACTGAGACAGGCGGCATGATGATTCTGCCTCTGCCGGGTGCAACTGATGCGAAACCAGGTTCTGCTTCACGCCCATTCTTTGGTGTTCAGCCTGCGCTGCTTGACGCGGAAGGTAATGAGCTGGAAGGTGCGGTTGATGGTAACCTGGTAATTAAAGATTCCTGGCCTTCACAGGCTCGTTCTATCTGGGGTGATCACGATCGTTTCATCCAGACTTACTTCTCTACCTACAAAGGTGTTTACACTACGGGTGATGGCTGTCGTCGTGACGCAGATGGTTACTACTGGATTACAGGTCGTGTTGATGATGTTATCAACGTATCTGGTCACCGTATGGGTACAGCTGAAGTTGAGTCTGCACTGGTTGCACACGAAGCTGTTGCTGAAGCGGCTGTAGTAGGTTATCCGCATGAAGTTAAAGGCCAGGGTATCTACGTTTACGTTACCCTTCAGGCTGGCTTCGAGCAGTCGGATGAGCTGTTGAAAGAACTGCGTCTGCATGTTCGTTCAGAGATTGGTCCAATCGCATCTCCTGACCTTATTCAGTTTGCACCGGGCATGCCTAAAACACGTTCTGGTAAGATCATGCGTCGTATCCTGCGTAAGATCGCGGAAGATGATTTCGGTTCTCTGGGTGATACTTCTACCCTGGCAGATCCATCAGTGGTTGATGATCTGATTGAGAACAGAATGAACCGCCAAGGCTAAAATTTATTGTAAATTTGGCTGAAAAGCTCCCGTATGTCGCGTAAATAGCGAGACGTACGGGAGTTTTTTGTTTTATAGTGGTAAGCTCACCACAGGATACCCGTCAAAAGGTCGCGTTCGTGTTTAGATTCTGAAGGGGGAATTGAACGCATGCAGTTAGCTCAAAAAATTATCATCGCAGATGACCACCCGTTATTCCGCGCTGCTCTAAAGCAAGCCGTTACTCAAGCAATTCCAGGTGTTGAAACGATTGAAGCCGATTCATTGCCTGCCGTTCAGGAAGCGGTTGATCAGCACTCAGATGCGGACCTTGTTCTGCTCGATATTCATATGCCAGGTACAAATGGTTTCTCTGGTCTGGTTTTTTTACGCGGCCAGAATCCAAGTATTCCTGTCGTTGTTGTATCCGGTAGCGAAGAGCCTAACGTGATGAAGCGTGCGCTCGATTACGGCGCGTCTGGCTTTATTCCTAAGTCTGCACCTCTGGAAACCATTGGCGAGGCAATCGTAGCTGTACTCGAAGGAGAAGAGTGGTTACCGCAGGAGGTTGCTGACAACTTGGGAGAAGTGAGCGAGGACGATCAGAAATTTGCGGCTGCGCTAGCTGCGCTGACCCCTCAGCAGTTCCGAGTGTTGACGATGTTGACCGAAGGCTTGCTCAATAAGCAGATTGCTTATGAGCTCAATGTGTCTGAAGCAACGATCAAAGCCCACGTAACTGCAATTCTACGCAAATTGGGCGTTCATAGTCGTACGCAGGCTGTTATTGCTGCTCAGCGTTTGGGTGTCGAGCCACCTAAGACAGATCTTGAATAAGATATGCTATGAATAAAAAAAAGCGCCTACAGGCGCTTTTTTTGTGACTTTCAAAAGGTAAGGCTACTCATCTGCTTCATTGGCACGGGCAGTGGCAATGGTTTTGTTAATCATTGCGCGAAGTGCGGCAGGGCGTATAGGTTTGGTGAGCAGTTGAGCGCCAAAGTCGCTGATCTCTGCTTTTACCTCATCTGTTCTGTCGGCGGTAATGACGATGGCCGGAACGTCTTTCTCCAGCAAAGGTTGAATATCCTTAAGGGCCATGATGCCTGTGAGGGTTTCAGATAGATGGTAGTCGGCTAAGATGATCTCAGGCTGAAAAGCCTCACTTTCGATGGTTTCACAAGCTTCTTGCGCGGATAGTGCGGTGCGTACATCGCAACCCCAGCCATTAAGCAGTGCAGACATGCCCTCAAGGATTTTAGGTTCATTATCGATTACGAAGGCGCGTATGCCATTAAGGCCTTTACTGCGGATCCAGCCGCGCTTCTCAGGTCTTGGTTTAACTGCCTTAGTCTCATCCCCTAGCGGTATGTCTACACTGAATACAGTGCCTTTTGTGGGCCAGGAACGGACGTTTAGCTTATGGTTTAGCATGCGAGCTATACGTTCGGTAATAGCCAAGCCTAAGCCCAGCCCTTGTACTTGAGAGTGTTTAGGGTTGTCGATACGGCGAAACTCTTCAAACACTTCGCTTATCTTATCTTCGGCAATACCTACCCCGGTATCCCAGACTTCAATCCGTAGCATGTTTTTTCGACGTCTGCAGCCCAGAAGGATTTTGCCTTCCTGGGTATAGCGGATCGCATTGGAAAGGAAATTCTGAATAATTCGGCGTAATAGTTGTTGGTCGGAACGTACTACCTTTTTGCATTGTACAAACTGGAATTGCAGATTCTTCTTCTCTGCTACAGCAGTAAATTCGGTGCTGAGTGCGGTAAACATGTCATCCAGAGCGAAATCAGTGATGGATGGTTCAAGAGCGCCTGCATCCAGTTTGGATATGTCGAGAATCGCAGTGATTAGCTCCTCAGCTGCTGTTAGAGAGCCGTTGAGGTTATCAACAAGCTGACGTGTCTCTTCGCTATGGCTTTGTTGCGCCAGGGCTGAGGTAAATAATCGGGCGGCATTTAAGGGCTGTAATAGGTCATGGCTCGCTGATGCCAGGAATCGGGTTTTACCCAGGTTGGCGTCTTCGGCATCAGATTTTGCCTGACGCAGTTCATCTTCCATGAGCGAGCGAATGGTGTTTTCTTTTCGTAGCTCTTTGTTCACCACTGAGAGTGCGTGGGTACGTTCTCTCACCCTTTGTTCAAGGTTTTCATTGGTCTCTTTAAGCGCTTTTTCTGCTTTTCTTCGTTCAGTAATATCCTGGTAGAGCGTGAAATAACCCAGGACATCGCCGTATTCGCCTATATGTGGAATGTATTTTACTTCAGCGAATCGATCGGCTCCGTCTTTGCTTGGGAGTGTTGTTTCGAAGCGCTGCCTTTTCCCTTCCAGGGCAGCAGTAATGTAAGGACTGCGGAGCTCATATTCCTCTTCGGTCATGATTTTATGGCAGGCCTGACCAGAGATAGAAGTTCGATCCAGGTCGAAAGTTTCCGCGTAGGCCTTGTTGATAAAGAGGTAGCGCCTTTCTGGGTCAAGGTAAGCAATCAGTACGGGGACATTATCAGTATAGATACGGATATTTTGCTCGCTCTCACGTAAGGCATCTTCGACATGTTTGTGATTCGTGATATCCATGTAGGTGTTGACGTAACCACCGTTTGGCATTGGATTGCCGCGCACTTCGAGAACGGTACCGTCTGGGCGGAAGCGCTCGTAGCTGTGCCTTTTGGCTGATTTAAGCACACGCAGGCGCTTTTTGACCTGCTCATCATTATTACCCGGGCCGTATTCTCCCTTCATGGCGTTGAAGCGGAAAACCTCTTCTATTGGTCGGCCTACACATATCAGCCCTTCTGGATAATCAAACATCTCTACATAGACACGGTTCCAGGCAACCAGACGCATCTGTTGGTCAACTACGCTTATCCCCAGGCTGATGTTCTCGATCGTTGACTGAAGCAGTGACCGGTTAAAACGAAGGGCTTGTGAGGCCTCGTCAACAATAGTTACGACATCACCAATGTGCATGTCCTTGCCGCGAAGTGTCGATGCGAGGACGATACGTGCGGAAGATGCGCCAATAACACCCGCGAGTAGACGCTCAGTGAACTGGATAAGCTCAGGGGTTGCTTTGTCACCGGATAGAGGAGGTTCATCACCTCTTTGAAGAGCAAATCCGGTAAAGGCGTGCTGGGTACGGCTAATCCCAAGGAAGCGCTCAGTCAGCATTTGTAGATCGCCAACAGTAACCAGGCCAAACTGCCTTGCGGTTTCGGTCAGGTCTTTATTGTAAACATCGACAAATGCGCTGGCCTGAATGCGGTCAACTAATCTCAGGTTGGTATACCGAGAGACAAGGATGTAGAGGATGGTATTGGTGAGTAAGCTCCAGATAACGCCGTGGGTTAAAACATCCAGGCCGCCTAGTCCAAATAGTTGTGTAGGTTTGAGCCAGTCGATGCCAAAGATACCGCTGTTGAGGTATTCGGGGCCCAGTAGGCCGGCTTCACTGAATGAGGGTAGTACCAGAGTATAGAGCCATAGTAGGAAGCCGCCGATTAAGCCTGCTAATACCCCATGTCGAGATCCTGCTTTCCAGTAGATCCCCCCGATGATAGCGGGAAGGAACTGGGCGGCGGCAACAAATGCAAGTAAACCAAATGAAGCCAGCGGAGACTGTTCGCCAAGAATTCGATAGTAGAAGTAGGCGAGAATCATCAAGCACATGATGGTGATTCGACGTACTCTTAATAGCAAAGCCCCGACATCTTTGTTATCGGAGAGCTTAAGCCAGGAAATGCGGAACAGTAACGGCATAATGATGTCGTTACAGACCATGGTTGCAAGTGTAATACTGGCAACAATCACCATGCTTGTTGAAGCAGAAAGTCCACCTATAAATGCGAACGTAGCTAACTCTTTATGGTCTGCGGCCAGTGGCAGCATCAATACATAGGTGTCGGCGTCTACGCCGGTTCCATCAAAATAGAGCAGGCCGGCAGTGGAGATTGGCAGCACAAACAGGGCTAGCAGAATCAGGTAGATCGGAAACAGCCATCGGGCAAGTTTAAGGTGGGCTGGATTGGTGTTTTCAACGATAGTTACGTGGAATTGTCTCGGTAGGCAGATGATTGCCGCGCAGGCGAGGAGTATTTCCGTCAAAAAACTGTCGTTAAGAAATGAACTGTAATTGCTGTTGTGGCTAAGTTGCACGGCAATGTTGTGTGCCAGATCGTCAAAGCCATTAAAAATTTCCAGTGTGACAAAAATACCTACCGCTAGGAATGCGGTGAGTTTTACGATGGATTCGAAGGCGACTGCTAGCACAAGGCCCTCATGGTGCTCTGTCGCATCTATGTGCCGGGTGCCGAACAAGATTGCAAAGATGGCCATCATGATGGCGACAAACAGAGCGGTATCGCTACCTTTACTGATAACGTCTTCAGTCCCTGGGGTTAACGCGTTGTAACTGATGGCGACGGCTTTAAGCTGCATTGCGATATAGGGCATGGTGCCCGTTACTGCAATAACGGTTACCAACACGGCGAGTGCCTGGCTTTTACCATAACGCGAAGAGATAAAGTCAGAGATGGTCGTAATATTCTGTTGTTTACTGATTAGGACCATCTTCTCTATCAGTTGCCACCCGAAGATAAAGACGATGACAGGGCCTAAGTAGGTGGCAAGAAACTCCCAGCCGCTGGTCGTTGCGCGGCCGACCGCACCATAAAAAGTCCAGGAGGAACAGTAAACAGCCAAGGAGAGTGAATAGATGATCGGGCGGCTGGCGGTCTGGCGGTTTTTCTCCGCGGATTTATCGCCAAAGTAGGCAATGGCAAATAACAAGCAAAGGTATGCCAGGGAAATAAGAATGATAGACCAGCCAGAGAGCATTCTTTTGTCCTTGAATAAGATTAATTATGAACAGCTTACTAGTGTACAGAAATTTACAGAATCCCTGATAGTCCTTTCATGCACCTCTTGAATGCAAGAAAAATGAAATAACAGCTAAGACCTTTGTATAGCTTGTTGTAGTTATTAGGTTTTTTTATTTTAGCTGCATCGGCCTAACGACGGTCGATTCGGGAGAATTACGGATAAAGTAGCCTATTGTTGAATCGACTAAAGTTGAGCTTTGTTTGATTTCACGGTTTGTTAGTCTGTATCCGTTTTAATTTCTCACCAATTTCTAAATAACAAAAATAAGGATGGTGTTATGTCAATCAGTAATGAGCAGGCGCAAGCCTACTGGCGCGAAAATTTGCGCATCATTGTGACTCACCTCGTGGTTTGGTTCGTAGTTTCCTACGGCTGCGCGATCCTGTTTGTTGAACAGCTTAATTCGATTCCGTTCTTCGGTTTCCCATTAGGTTTCTGGTTCGGTCAGCAGGGGTCAATCTTCGTATTCGTCATCTTGATCTGGACATACGTGTTCAGCATGAACAAGCTTGACGAGAAGTATGACGTTCACGAATAACAACAATAATAATTTTTATTAGGACGGCATTGCTATGAGTCTCGACGTTTTAACATTTCTCTTTGTAGGTGGCTCCTTCGCCCTATATATCGGTATTGCGATTTGGGCGCGTGCAGGATCTACTAAAGAATTCTACGTTGCGGGCGGTGGTGTACCACCGGTTGCAAACGGTATGGCGACAGCAGCTGACTGGATGTCTGCGGCTTCGTTTATCTCCCTGGCTGGTTTGGTTTCCTTTATCGGCCGTGACGGTTCTGCTTATCTAATGGGCTGGACTGGTGGTTACGTACTGCTAGCGCTTCTGCTGGCACCTTACCTGCGTAAGTTCGGTAAGTTCACAGTGCCTGACTTCATCGGTGACCGTTACTACTCAAATACTGCGCGTACGTTGGCAGTAATTTGTACTATCGTAATCTCTTTCACCTACGTAGCTGGTCAGATGCGTGGTGTTGGTATCGTATTCTCTCGTTACCTGCACGTTGACATCAATACTGGTGTTGTTATCGGTATGGCGATCGTATTCTTCTACGCTGTACTAGGTGGTATGAAGGGTATTACCTATACTCAGGTTGCACAGTACGTTGTACTGATTCTGGCATTCACTGTACCTGCATTCTTCCTGTCTGCTCAGGTTACAGGTCACTTCCTGCCACAGATCGGTCTGGGTGCGACTCTGGATAGCGGTATGTCAGTACTGGCGACGCTTGACCAACTGTCTGTTGACCTTGGTTTCAGTCAGTATACTGATGGTAAGAAATCAACCGTTGACCTGTTCTTCCTGACAGTTGCACTAATGTGCGGTACTGCAGGTCTGCCACACGTAATCGTACGTTTCTTCACAGTACCTCGCGTAAAAGATGCTCGTCTGTCTGCTGGTTGGGCACTGATCTTCATCGCGCTACTGTACACTGCGGTTCCAGGTGTAGCTGGTTTCGGTCGTGTAAACCTGATTGAAACTATCAACGGTAAAGACAACACTGGTACTGCTTACGCAGACATGCCAGATTGGTTCAAAAACTGGGAAAACACTGGTCTGCTAGCATGGCAGGACCGTAACGGCGACGGCAAAGTACAGTACTCTGCTGGTAAAGCTTTCGATGCGGGTAAAGGTAAGCCTAAGTTTGTAGAGGGTGATGAGCGTGGTGAATTCGGTCAGCGTATCACTACAAACGCGATCACTGATCCTTCTTTCGATTCTGCTAAACAGCCGTTTGCGAACGAAGTATACGTAGACCGTGACATTATGGTACTGGCTAACCCAGATATCGCTCAGTTGCCTAACTGGGTAATTGCTCTGGTAGCTGCGGGTGCGGTTGCTGCGGCACTGTCTACAGCAGCAGGTCTGCTACTAGTAATCTCTACTGCGATTTCGCATGACTTGATGAAGAAAACAATCAATCCTGATATCTCTGATAAGCAGGAACTGATGTACGCTCGTCTGGCTGCAATCGTAGCAATCTGTATCGCAGGTTACTTCGGTATTAACCCTCCAGGCTTCGTGGCACAGGTAGTTGCCTTGGCATTCGGTCTGGCGTGTGCGTCCGTATTCCCAGCGATCATCATGGGTATCTTCTGGAAGCGTCACACTTCTCAGGGTGCGATTGCAGGTATGCTAGTAGGTCTTATCACTACTATGTGCTACATGTACTACTTCGCATTCGGTGGCGGTACTCCATCTGAATACATCATGGGTATCTCTCCAGGCGGCTTCGGTACTGTTGGTGCGATCCTTCACGTAATTGTTGGTTTCGTAGTATCCAACATGACTGAAGAACCACCACAGGAAATCCAGGATATCGTAGAAGATCTGCGTATCCCGCGTGGTGCTGGTGCTGCTCACGATCACTAAGATCGACTTGATAAAATAAATAAAGGGCGCCCAGCGGGAGTTGGAGCGCCCTTTTTCTTTTTCCTACAGAGGGGATGTTGGAAATGCCTGATTCTTTCAAAATGACGAACTTGCCTTTTAGTTTGCTGGATGAAAACGAGCAAAATTTGCTTCGTTCAAATCTGGATATCGTTTACTACCAGAAAGGCGAATACATTATGACGGCGGGTGAAGAGCCTGAAGGTGTGTTTGTTATTCTGAAAGGAAGGGTAGGAGAGTCTGAAGTGGCTGAGGATGACAGCGATGCTGCGAAGCACGTTTTCGTTCATTACACTAATGAAGACTATTTTGGTGGTTGGTCCGCGATACGCGGCAAGGCGATCCACAATTTTATCGCAGAAGAAGAGACGATCTGTCATGTGTTGCCTACAAAAACACTGTTGGATCTGATGGCAACAAACAGTCTGTTTGCAGATTATTTCCAGCAAAACTTGTCTGCCAAAACTGAAATTGTTCAGCAGCATGGTAAAGACCAGGATATGGCCGAGTTCATGCTGGCAAAAGTGTCTGATGGTCTGGTACGCGAGCCTTTGGTGATACTGGAAGGCACTTCTATTCGCGAAGCAACCATGCTGATGCGTGAAAAAAAGGCGGATTGCCTATTAGTAAAACGCGGCAATCGCTACGGTATGGTGACAGGTACCGATCTTCTCGATGCCGTGGTTGTTAATGAATTGCCAATGACAACTGACCTGGCGGAAATAGCTAGCTACAGGCTGATTACAGTAAAGCCGGATGATTACCTCTTCAATGCACTGATCATCATGACACAACAGCACATCGAGCGTGTTGTGGTCATGAAAGATAATGAGATGGGCGGGATCGTTGAGCTCACAGATGTATTGAGTTATTTCTCCAGTCATTCCCATGTTATTGGTTTAAGAATTGAACGTGCTCAAACGGTAGAAGATCTTAAAGAGGCCGCTAAAGGGCTGGATGATCTTATCAAGGCATTGGTTTCTCATGGGGTGAAAACCCGCTTCGCTATGGATCTTCTGGCCGCTATGAATGGCCGTATTATCGCAAAACTCTTCAATATTATTATTCCTGCAGATATGCAGCCGCATGTGTGTCTGTTGGTGATGGGATCTGAAGGACGCGGTGAGCAGATCATGAAAACCGATCAGGATAATGCGATTATTCATAGGGATGGTTTGGTCTGGCCGGAGATGCAGAATACTCTGAATAAGTTTAGTGAGACTTTGATCGAATTTGGCTTCCCGCCTTGTCCGGGTAATATTATGGTCTCCAATCCAGCATGGGTTAAGTCACTGGGTGACTGGACTAAAATGCTGAGTGAGTGGGCTGATCGTTGTGATGGTGATTCCCAGATGAATCTGGCAATCGCAGTGGATGCTAAGCCTGTTGCTGGTAATCCAGCAATATTCAAAGCCAGCAGAAACTGGTTTATGCGTCATCTTCGTAACAATGATGTGTTCTTCTCTCACTTCGCAAAAGCATCGTTAGAATTTGATACTCCGCTGACATTCTTTGGTAATTTGAAAGATAAAGGGCAGTTGGATATCAAGAAAGGCGGTATTTTCCCAATTGTGCACGGGATCAGAACGCTGGCTTTGGAATACAGAGTAAAGGCAACCAATACCTTTGAGCGAATAGAAGCCCTGACTGAAATGGGACAGCTCAAAGAGAAGCATGGCAGAGAGATAACAGAAGCGTTGAGTCTGTTTATCAGTTTGCGATTAAGACAACAAATCAAGCGGATAGAATGCAGCGATACAGGTCATGATCAAACACCAAATATAATTGATCTGCAATCGCTGGATAAGCTGGAGCGTGATTTGCTCCGAGATGCATTACATATCGTAAAAGGATTTAAGAAGCATCTGGAGTTAAGGTATCACCTCGGAGGGTAAGTTGAATGATCATACCCAGAGCGGTAAGAAGAATAAAAGAAAAGTACGACCATAAGGCTGGTCCGTATGCGAGCTTATTTGAGAAGTATGATGGCGATGAAGTTGTTTCACTGGATTGTGAAACAACCAGTCTTGATGTTAAACAAGGCGAAATTGTCTCCATCGGTGCAGTAAAAATTAAAGGCAGGAAAGTCCTTAGTAGTGATCGCTTAGATATTAAGCTCAAGCCGCCTAAGTCCTTAACGGGTGATTCGATTAAGATTCACAAAATCCGTGAAAGTGATCTTGCCGGCGGGATTGATATCGAGGATGCACTGGAGCAGGTGCTGGAGTTTGTCGGGAATCGTCCCATCCTGGGTTACTACGTTAACTACGACATCAGAATGCTGGATAAGTTTATTCGGCCGCAGTTTGGCTTTGGTTTGCCAAATAAGGCGATCGAACTATCGCATGTCTACCACGACATCATTAAATGGAAGTCGGTGGGCGGCAATGTTGATCTTCGTTTTGATACCATTTCAAAGCAACTTGATATTCCTATGCTCGAAAGGCATACGGCTATTGGTGATGCGCTGACTGTTGCTTTGATGTATGTGCGTCTGAAATATGGCGATCCACCGGATGCGCATTATTAATCGGTCAATCGTCAAAACAATAACGGGCTTCTGGCCCGTTTTTTGCTTTTTAACTATATAAAGACAAAAAGGGCAGTATAAAAAGACAGAAAAATGTCGCTTTGCTATCATTTAGGTATTGATGCATCGACCTGTCTGTTTATAATGTCAATAAATTGCCGTTTGGTGTGGATATGGTTGATAGAGCTGACATTAATAGTGTTCTGATGCAGATGAGAGAGCTAAAGTCTCAAGTGCAGAGCGCTTCATCTGAAATGATGCCGGTAAACCCTACGGACATCGGTGCTGTTAAGCCTTCAGATCGTACTGGATTCGGTGAAATCCTTAAGAATGCCGTTGATGGCGTTAGCGAGACTCAGGCAGATGCCAAAAAAATGGCAGTTGCATATGAGAAAGGCGATCCATCAGTTGATCTTCCTCAAGTGATGATCGCAGCAGAAAAGGCCTCTGTGTCTTTTCAGGCGATGACCCAGGTTCGTAACCGGCTCGTTACCGCTTACGAAGATGTAATGAAGATGCCAATCTAATAAATAGAATAATAGGAAAAGTTCGTGGCTGATAACGCTGATGCTCTGACTGGTAATCCAATGCTTGGCTTCAATAAGCTAAGTATTGTGAGACAGATTGGCCTAATGGTAGGTCTTGCGGCAAGTGTCGCGATTGGCTTTGCAGTAGTATTGTGGTCACAAAAGCCCGAGCAGCGAGTTCTGTTTAGTAACCTGACTTTTTCCGATGCGAACCAGATTATTGAACAACTGCGCCTTTATAATGTTCCTTACACGTTCGATGCTGATGGTCGGGCGATTTTGGTGCCTGATGAGCATGTTCATCAAGCGCGTTTAAAGCTGGCTGCTGAAGGGTTTACTTCAGATAAGACCGTAGGTTTTGAAATTCTTGATCGTGAGCAAAGCCTGGGTACTAGTCAGTTTATGGAAACGACAAAGTATCGTCGTGGTTTGGAGGGGGAGCTTGCCAGAACGATCTCCAGTATGACCTCTGTTAGGAATGCGCGTGTCCACCTGGCTATTCCAAAAGATACCGTATTTATTCGTGATACCCGTAAGCCAACGGCATCGGTTTTTCTTGAGCTGTTTTCTGGTCGAAAGCTTGAGCGAGATCAGGTGGCTTCCATCGCCAACCTTGTCGCTTCCAGTATTCCTGCCTTAGATGTCAAAGATGTCACGGTTGTAGATCAGCGCGGGCGTTTGCTGAATATGCGTGATAAAGATGTGGATGTTGTCCTCGCCGCGAAGCAGCTGGAATACACGCGAAGTATTGAAGATACTTTGTTAAATCGTGTTAACAGTATCCTTCAGCCTGTTGTTGGTATGGGGCGCTTCCGTGCTGAGGTTTCCGCTGATGTAGATTTTACTTCCGTAGAGCAAACAGACGAACTTTATAATCCCGACCTTCCGGCGCTTCGTAGTGAACAAACGATGGATGAGTCGCGTGTCGGTAATGGCGCACCAGTAGGCATTCCAGGTGCACTTTCAAACCAGCCGCCTGGGCAAAGCAGTGTGCCAGAACAGGCTTCGGGCGAAGGTGTAATAGCAGGTAACGGTCAGCCTGGTTCTAGCCGTAAGCAGGCAACACGTAATTTTGAGCTTGATCGTACTATCAGCTACACCAAACATCAGCAAGGCCGAGTGCGCCGTTTAACAGTAGCGGTAGTAGTGGATGATCTGGCGAGCGTAAATGCTGAAACAGGTGAAACCTCGCGTACGCCTTGGGATCAGAATGAGCTGGAGCGACTGAGAATTCTGGTTCAGGATGCGGTAGGTTTCTCTACGCTGCGTGGCGATAGCGTTAATGTGGTAAATACACCGTTCGCGGCTGAAGAGCCTATTGTTACCGAAGAGATTCCGCTCTGGAAGCAGGAGTGGGTTATGGATGTCATGAAGCAGGTGATGGCCGCGATATTTGTATTGGTTCTCGTCTTCGGTATCCTTCGTCCAATTTTGCGTAACCTGGCTGCGGCGGGCACAGCGGGTAATGTTGCTGGCCTTGGTGCTGCAGGTGAGGTCTCTGCTGAACTTGAGGGTTTGGAAGGTGGAGATTTCTCAGCGGATTCTGTGACATTCGGTAGTGATGACGGTCTGTTACCTACGCCTAATGAAAGTTTTGATTATCAGCTAAACGCGATTCGTAGTATGGTTGCGGAAGATCCTGCGCGGGTGGCGCAGGCTGTGAAGCAATGGGTAGGTGACGATGAGTGATGAAGCAAATCAGGGTGAGTTCAGCGAAATTGATAAAGCTGCGATTCTACTGATTAGCTTAGGTGAAGCTGACGCGGCTGAAATCCTCAAGCATATGGGGCCAAAAGAGGTCCAGATGATTGGCGAAGCAATGGCGCAGCTAAACAACATACCTCAGTCTCGTGTTGAGAGTGTTGTTGGTGACTTTATGGGGCTGGTGAGTGATCAGACCGGTATCGGTATCAATAACGACATCTATATTCGTTCTATGCTGAATCAGGCGTTGGGCGAAGAGAAAGCCAAAACCTTACTTGACCGCATTTTGATGAGTACTAATACGTCCGGCTTGGATACGCTGCGCTGGATGGAGCCTCGTCAGATTGCGGAAATTATTCGCTACGAGCACCCTCAGATTCAGGCAGTTGTTGTCGCTTATCTGGAACCAGATGTGGCTGCTGGTGTGCTAGGGTATTTCGATGATAAGCAGCGCCTGGATATTTTGATGAGGGTTGCGGCCCTGGATCGTATTCAACCTCAGGCGTTGCAAGAGCTTAATGACATCCTGGAGCGTCAATTTGCTGGCGCTGGTGGTGCAAGTACTGCTACCTTGGGTGGTATCAAGAATGCTGCCGATATAATGAACTTTATCGACTCGAATATAGAGGCCGAGTTGATGGAAGGCATTAAAGAAAGCGATGAAAACCTCGCAAGTACCATCTCCGACCTGATGTTTGTCTTTGATAATCTTAGAGATGTTGAGGATATGGGTATTCAGGCTATTCTCCGTGAAGTTTCTACAGATGTTCTGGTTATCGCATTGAAAGGTGCTGATGTAGATCTGCAGGAAAAAATATTCCGCAACATGTCTAAACGAGCTGCCGAGCTGCTAAGGGATGACCTGGAAGCGAAAGGCCCAGTTCGTGTCTCTGAAGTTGAAGAGGCTCAGAAAGAGATTCTATCTGTTGCACGTCGACTCGCGGATGATGGTGAAATCATCCTGGGTGGCGGTGGCGAAGAGATGCTGTAAGCATGAAACGCTATGTCTGATAACAAAGAATTTAAGCCAATCAGGGCCGCTGATGCGGTTGATCTTGTTAGTTGGGATCTGCCGCAGATGAGTGGTCCTGTGTCTGTGGGGCTTCAACAAAAAGCCGGATCTGAAGTTACGGTTGTCGAAGAGGTCTTAGCGGCGGAGAAAATTACTGTTGCTGAACTTGAAGAAATTCGTGAAAACGCACGAATCGAAGGTTTGGCAGCGGGGCTTGAAGAAGGGCGGCTGAAAGGTATTGAAGAAGGGCGTCAGCAAGGTCAGCAAGAGGGCTATGATGCCGGTTATGCTGAGGGTCTCGCGAAGAGTGATGACGACCTCAAACGTGCTCAGAGTCTCCTGGGGCAGTTGGTTCTTGAGTTTGAGAATCCTCTCAATACTAGTGCTAGCATGCTTGAAGCTTGTTTGCTTGAGCTTGTGGTATCGATGTCAGAGTCAGTTGTTCAGGCCGAGTTGACCGAACGCAAAGGATTGTTGCTTGATTCTATACGTGATTCTTTGCGGATGATTCCCGAGCCTTTGGGGCGGGTTATCATTAAAGTTCATCCAGATGACCGTGCTTATCTTGAGCCGCTCCTGCAAGTGCCAGGGGTAGCGGCTGAGCTTATCCCCGATCCACAGGTTCAGGTAGGCGGTTACCTTCTTGAAGCTGAAAACACCATTGTGAAACATGAGGTGGAAGAGCGCTTTGCAGAAGCGGTAGCGCAGTTAAAAGCGAACATGCTAACGCAAGCGGACCAAGGTGATGAGTAAGCTTTTTGAGCGCCTTTCCCGGCATCGCTCGATCGCTTTCGCAAGTGTTAAACCGCAGGTTATAGGCCGAATTACCCGAATGATTGGCCTGACCATTGAGGCGGTGGGCATTAAATGTGCGGTCGGTGAGTGTTGTAGTATCGTTTTGTCTCCTGAGCAGCATATTGAAGCTGAAGTTGTTGGTTTCTCCGGTGATCGTATCTATTTGATGCCGCTCTATCCTATTGAGGGATTGCAAGCCGGCACCCCTGTAATAGCCAGAGCAGATACGGGAATGGTACCGGTTGGGATGAACCTTCTGGGGCGTGTTTTAAATGGGGTGGGTAAGCCCATTGATGGCAAAGGCCCGCTAAGACCTGAAGCTGAAACTGGCTTAGCAGGTGAGATTATAAACCCGCTTCTGCGTGCACCTATCAACCAAACCCTTGATGTAGGTATTCGTACAATCAATTCATTACTAACGGTTGGGCGCGGTCAGCGTATGGGGTTGTTTGCTGGTAGTGGCGTGGGTAAGTCGGTGTTACTCGGCATGATGACCCGTTTTACTGAGGCTGAGATTATTGTTGTTGGCCTGATTGGTGAGAGGGGGCGAGAGGTTAAGGAGTTTATCGAACATAGTCTTGGTGAAGAAGGCCTCAAGCGATCTGTCGTGGTGGCATCCCCTGCGGATGATTCACCATTAATGCGTCTTCGTGCTTCTCAATTATCTACACGTATTGCTGAGTACTTTCGCGATCAGGGAAAGAATGTTCTTTTGTTGATGGATTCACTGACGCGCTATGCTCAGGCTCAGCGTGAAATAGCTTTGGCGGTAGGTGAGCCTCCTGCAACCAAAGGTTACCCACCTTCAGTATTTGCCAAAATTCCAAAGCTTGTTGAACGCGCCGGTAATGCGCAGGAAGGGGGTGGGGCGATTACCGCCTTCTACACCGTACTTACGGAAGGTGATGATCAGCAAGACCCGGTTGCGGATTCAGCCAGGGCAATACTTGATGGTCATGTTGTATTAGCTAGGAGGCTGGCTGAACAAGGCCATTATCCTGCTATTGATGTGGAGGCTTCTATTAGCCGAGCGATGCCCCAAATCATCGAACCCGATCACCTGAAGATGGCGATGCGCTTTAAGCAGCTATACTCTAAATATCGGCAGAATGAAGATCTCATCAACGTAGGGGCTTATGTCAAAGGAAGTGATCCGGATACTGATTTCGTCATTGAAAACCTACCCTCGATGAATGCTTTCCTTCGCCAGGATATTGGTGAGCCGGTGCCATTGCAGCTGTCTATGCAGCAAATGGTGATGATTTTGAGTACGCCGCCGCCACAGCCGGCTGCTGCTCAGGGCCAGGTTCATCGGCCTGTGACTAATGGTCTTCAGAAATGAATAAGCGTTCTAAGCGATTACAACTTGTACTTGAGCTTGCTGAGAGGAAGAAGCAACAGGCTGATCAGTTTTTGGCAGCTAGCCGTCAGCGGGTTGAGCAGGACAAAAGGACAATGGAGCAGTTAGATCAATACATGTCCGAGTATCAACAAAATTACCTTGGCGTTAATGCCGAAGGCTTAAGTGGTGCTCAGTTACATGCGCAGCAAGCGTTTCTGCAAAAGATTCAGGATGCGAAGACAACTCAGCAGCAGGCTATGGAGCAAAACAGGCGAGAGCTCGCTGTTGTTGAGCAGCATTGGAAGGAAGCCTACGCAAAAGTTAAAGGTGTTGAAAAGCTGAAAGATAAAGCGATCAATGCTGAAAACATGGCTGAAGAGAAAGCCTTGCAGCAGCAGCTGGATGAGCGAGCGCAAACTATTCGGACGCCTTTTATATAAGTTGGCCCTTATTTTGCTAATTCTTGTTCAGGCATGAATAACAGGAGCCTGAAATGAGTGAGCAAATTCTATCCTCCGCGGCTGGCGGAGTGTTATCACTAAATCTATCGGTAATGCCGCAGGGCGGGGCTTCAGGCCAGTCCGGCGGGGTGCCTCTATTCACCGGCTTCAGCTCAATGCTGAATCAGCAGTCGTCAAGTCAGCATGTCAGCGCTGAGTTTGATAGCGGCGTCGTCTTGCCGTCAGAGGGCGTTACATTGCCGCAGGGGGCTTTGCCAGAAGGGCAATCCACTGAGTCTGAACAAGAGTTTATGCGTCAACAGATGATGCAGGTCGCTTTAATGCTAGAGCAGCAGCGGGTTTCGGGTTCAGAAATTCCTCCTGAATTAGGTGCTGAGTTAGCTCGAGCGCTTAAAGAGTATGCAGGCCAGCAGCCGGTTTTACCTGATGAAGTTGGTGATCAGGCAGCGTCTCAAAAGGTTGTGGAGTCAGGGCACGAAGTTGCCTCTCAGGATCCGTTGTTGAATACAAAGGCCAGCAATACCGCGGATGACGCGTTGCTAAATGCTGATTCTGTACGTAATCAGTCAGCAGTGCCGTTAGCTACTCAGTCTGTACCCGTTGACACTGGCGTGGCAGCAGCTGAAACAGCCAGGCAGACATTGGTTTCTACCGAGCAGGCTAATCAACAGCCTGTTCTAGCTAGCGATGGTAAAACGGCAGGCGTTGCGGGTAGTGAGGCAGTCGGTGCAGATCCCAAAATAAATCCTGCTGTGGTTGCTGAAAAACCACCGGCAGCTGCCCAAGGAATACCAGAAACTTCTACCGAGCAGTTGAAAGCGGATGCGGCTCAAAAAACACCGATGAGTGAGCAAGCCGCAAAATCGGAAGCGGTGGGTCGATCTGCTGAGGTAGTGACTCCGGCCCGCGATCCTGCAACTGTAGCTTCCTCTCAGGCAATTCAGAATGCTAATGAACGTGTTGCGGTAAACAGTAGTACTGCACCTTCAAATTCTGCATTGGATGAAGCTAATGCCAATCAGCAGCCTCAGAACCGTCAGCAGGCGGGTGATGTCGCAGTGGTGAAAACTACTGTAGATCAACAGTCGGCCGCAGCTAAGGCTGAAGCTGCAAAAATGAATGAGGCGCAGGGCTCACCTCAGGTTAAACCTGAACCGCTGCCAATTAATAAGCCAGAAGGACAGGGCGTTCAAAAGTTTGAAAGTGCTTTGGATATGACGCAGCAGCTTTTACAAAAGGTATCTGCGGGCGAGAAGATCGATAATAGCGCGACTCAGCTTGTGGAAAAAATTGCTAATAGCAGTTCGCTTCAACCGAGCACAACTCAATCGTTGGTAATGCCAACGAATGCGCAAAAAGTGGCGACGGAATCACAAAACCTGATGATGCCTCAGCAGGTAAAGATTAATACGCCGGCCTGGAATAATGCTCTGGGTGAGAGAGCTGTGATGATTGCGGCGCAGAATACACGTGTTGCAGAGATTCAGCTGGATCCACCAGAGTTGGGCTCATTGCATGTCAGAGTGAATGTTAATCAGGATCAGGTAAGTTTGAGCTTTACCTCTCCGCATGCGCATGTCAGGGATGCGGTGGAACAAAGCTTACCGCGACTTCGTGAGATGTTTGCAGAGCAGGGATTAGCGCTTCAGGATTCGTCGGTATCCGATCATTCTTCCGATCAGCAAAGGCGGGAACAGTTGGCTGACGGCTCAGGCAATGGAGGGCAGTATGGAACTGCTGGAGGAGTCGACGGTGAAGCTGAAGTTTCGGAGCAAGCTAAGCGATCTGTTTCTTTAGTCGATTATTACGCCTAATTAGACAGATACTGAAAGGAAAAGCTGAAGAATTCATCATTCAGTATCTTCAGCCTTAAAATCAGTGTGTTATATTAGACCGATAAGTCATAAGTGGTTTTATATAGCTTGCTAGTGTTGGGGTATTTTGATGGCTGAAGAAGCACAAGAAGCAGCAGAAGGCGGGGAAAAAAAGTCTTCAAAGCTGAAACTAATTATCATTGCAGTGGTTGCGCTGATCATTGTTGGCGGTGGCGGCGCAGCAGCGGCGTTGTTTTTCCTGGGAGGGGATTCTGCTCCAGCTGAAGAGGCTGCACCAGCTGAGCCCGTAAGAGCTGATGCTATTTACACCAAAGTGCGTACGATGGGCGGAAAGCCTATGTTCGTGGTGACCTTGCAGTCAAAAGATAAGCGTCCTCACTATATGCAGCTCTATGTAGAGGCTAAAAGTCGTGATCAGGCCGTTGCGGATGCGCTGACTTTGCACATGCCGTTGATCGTATCACGGTTGAATAACTTGTTTAGTACCCAGGACTTCAGGACTCTGCAGTCTCTTGAGGGTAAGCAGGCGCTACGAGAACAGTCCACAGATCTGGTGCGTGAAATTATGCAAGAGAAGATAGGTAAGCCAGGTGTGGAAGCTATCCTGTTTACCAACATGGTTATGCAATGATCAAGAATTGCTGCTGCGGAGAACCAGTGTAAATGTCAGTTAAAGATCTGCTGTCACAGGATGAGATCGATGCGCTACTTCATGGTGTAGATGATGGCGATGTTGAGACTTCCGAAGAGGCAGAGATTGATGAAGGCGATGTCAGGACGTATGACCTGGCAAGTCACGAGCGTATTGTTCGTGGGCGAATGCCGACACTGGAGATGGTCAATGAGCGTTTTGCCCGTTACACACGAATAAGCTTGTTCAATCTGTTACGCCGTGCAGCGGATGTGACGGTCGGCGGTGTTCAGGTGATGAAGTATGGAGATTATATTCATACCCTGTACGTTCCTACCAGTATGAACCTTATCCGTGTGAATCCATTGCGTGGTACCGCACTGTTTATTATGGATGCCAAGCTGGTATTTAAACTTGTGGATAACTTCTTTGGTGGTGATGGGCGCCATGCAAAAATTGAGGGTCGCGAGTTTACGCCTACAGAGACCCGCCTAATCCATAAAGCCCTTGAGCAGTTCTTCCTTGATCTTGAAGAAGCCTGGAATCCGGTTAAAGAGTTATCCTTTGATCACCTTGGTCATGAAATGAACCCCGCGATGGCAAATGTCATCAATCCTACAGAAGTAGTTGTAGTCAGCACTTTTCAGGTTGACCTTGAAGGTGGCTCAGGTGAGTTTCATGTGGCGATGCCTTATTCGATGCTAGAGCCAATTAGGGATCTGCTGGTATCAGGCTTCCAGAGTGGTGAAGATGAGAAAGACGAACGCTGGCAGGTAGCACTGCAGCGTGACATTCTTATGGCTGGGTTGCCACTAGAAATGACTCTGGCGCAACAGGAAATGACATTGCGCGATGTCGTGGATCTTCAGGCCGGTGATATTATTCCCATTGAATTGCCAGAAACCTTTGAGCTTAAAGCGAATAAAGTTCCTGTATATAACTGCACCATGGGTGTCTCTCGTGGTAATCTCGCAGTTAAAGTTGTAAATCAGATTGAACGGCCCAAGTAAGTATTTGGATTTTAGAGAGTTTAGTGCATGAGTGATGAAACTGAAGACCAACAAGCGCTAGCCGATGAATGGGCTGCAGCAATGGAAGAACAGGGTGATACCGAAGAATCGGTAGATCCCGATGAGCTTCTTGCTGCGACTGGCGTCACGGGAGATTCGGTCGAACTTGATGAGTTACAGGATGAAGGAACCCCTGTCTCAGATCCTAAGCTCGATGTCATTCTTGATATCCCTGTCACGCTTTCCATGGAAGTAGGTCAAACTGACATCCCTATTAGTAATCTGCTTCAACTGAATCAAGGTTCGGTTATCGAGCTTGATCGTGTAGCGGGTGAGCCGCTGGATGTGATGGTTAATGGTACGTTGATCGCGCATGGTGAAGTAGTGGTCGTAAATGATCGGTACGGTATCCGCCTGACTGATGTTATTAGTCCTCAAGAACGTATTAAGCGGCTTAAATAAACCGCATGCGTTTTCTGGGTACGCTCCTCGCTATATTGGTATCTTTCTCTGCGGTGGCTAGTGAATCTGTAGTCACCTCTTCCTCTGCGCGACCTTCTTTTCAAGAGCCTTTTAGCACAGAGGCAGTGAGCCAGCTTATCTTAGGCTTACTCCTGGTGATGGCCGTTATTTTTGCTTTCTTTTGGTTGCTTAAGCGGTTTTCAGGCTTTGCGCCGATTACTCATAATATGAAAGTGATAGGGGTATTGCCTCTCACTGCCAGGGAAAAAGCGGTGCTGGTGAAAGTGGGTGATACACAAATGCTGCTAGGGGTCGCTCCTGGGCGTGTTTCGCATCTGCATACCTTTGATGAGCCAGTAGTAGAGAGTGATGTGAACTCAGTTAGTTTTGCTGAGCGTCTGAGTGAGGTCATGAAGAAAGCCAAGGAGCAAAAGGGTGAAGAGTAACCTTTTACGCTTGTTGCTTCTGGTAATGGCCCTTGCAATGCCCCAATTGGGTTTGGCTGCTGATGTAGGGATTCCGGCAGTAACACTGAATACAGCTGAAGATGGCTCGACAAATTATAGTGTGACGCTGCAAGTGCTCATACTCATGACAATGCTGACATTCCTGCCAGCCATGCTCATGATGATGACCTCTTTTGCACGTATTATTATTGTCTTTGCTATCTTGCGGCAAGCGTTGGGCTTGCAGCAGACGCCTTCCAACCAGATTATGGTGGGGATGGCGATGTTCCTGACGTTGTTCATTATGACGCCGGTGCTGGATCAGATTTATATCCAGGCTGCGCAGCCATATATGAATGAAGAAATGAATGTTCTGGAAGCGCTTCAGGCTGCCAGTATTCCGTTCAGAGAGTTTATGATGCTTCAGGTTCGCGAGAGCGATCTTGAATTGTTTATGCGCATTTCAGGCACTCCGGCAGTAGAAACGCCCGAACAGATCCCTTTTACCGTGCTTGTGCCTGCTTTTGTAACCAGCGAACTTAAGACCGCTTTCCAGATCGGTTTTATGCTCTTTATTCCTTTCTTGATTATTGACCTTGTTGTGGCGAGTGTCCTGATGGCGATGGGTATGATGATGCTCTCTCCAGTGATTATTTCACTACCCTTCAAGATTATGCTATTTGTGTTAGTGGATGGCTGGGCATTAGTGATTGGAACGCTGGCCGCGAGTTTTGGATTGTAGCTAAGCTGAGGAGGCGAAATGACACCTGAGGTGGTTTTAAGTCTGTTTGGTGAGGCGTTTTGGCTCATCGTGGTACTGGTTTCAGTTATTATCGTTCCCAGTTTGATTGTGGGTCTTATTGTTTCAACGTTTCAGGCAGCAACTCAAATCAATGAGCAAACCTTAAGCTTCCTTCCCCGATTATTAGTTACGATTTTGGTGATAATGTGGACGGGCCCCTGGTTGCTGACTAAGTTGACAGAGCATTTCTCTAACTTAGTTAAAAATATTCCTTATCTTATAGGTTAGCCACTTGTTAGAGCTGAGTATTCTTCAGATCGAACAGTGGGTAGCTGCCTTTCTGTGGCCGCTGTTTCGTATTGGTTCTTTTTTCATGGCGGTTCCGCTGCTGGGTAGTCAGTTGGTCAATGCCAGAATCCGTTTGATGTTGGCGCTTGCTGTGACGGCTGTTATTGCGCCCATGTTGCCTGAGATGCCTGCTTTCAATGGCTTGAGTGTTGAGAGTTATCTGATTATTGCGCAGCAGGTTATTGTTGGGGCGATGCTGGGTTTCCTTTTTCAGGTGTTTTACCAGGTGTTTGTTCTTGGTGGGCAGATGATTGCAATGCAGATGGGTCTGGGTTTTGCGTCTATGACCGACCCTGCTAATGGTATTTCAGTTGTTATGTTGGGGCAGTTTTACCTGACCTTGATCATGATGATCTTTGTTGCTTTGAATGGTCATTTGATCATGATAGAAATTGTCGTGCGTAGTTTTGAGGTGCTCCCGGTGAGTCTTCAGGCGATCGATCGGGATAGCTTTATGAAGGTGGCGTTGTCCGGAACCTGGATGTTCTCAGCGGCTATGTTGATGGCGCTCCCTGCGGTTACCGCTTTATTGGTTGTAAACATGGCTTTCGGGATTATGTCTAGAGCCGCGCCTCAGCTGAATATCCTGGCGGTGGGCTTTCCATTTACGATGGTGTTAGGCTTGTTTATCAACTGGGTGAACTTGGGCGGCTTTCTTGATCAATATATGCGTATATCGGTTTTTGTGCTCGACTACATTGAGAATCTCCTATAGGGCTGGCTAATGGCTGAAGATTCTGGTCAGGAAAAAACAGAAGACCCCACCCCCAAGCGAATTCGAGAAGCGCGGGAGAAGGGGGATGTTCCCCGATCAAAAGAACTGGCAACGACGCTGGTTCTAATGGCGGCAGTATTCTCAGTGATTATTTTTAGCTCTCAATTGGCTGAAAGTATGCTGGGGATGATGGAGAGTAATTTTGTTCTCGATCGTCAGTCAGTTTTTGATACCAATAAAATGCTGGCTCATTTTGAGGTTTCTGCTGAAGAGGCCATTATGGGGCTGGCAGGCATTTTTGCGGTTTTAGCCTTGGCTGCTTTGGTTGGGCCCATTGCCTTGGGTGGTTGGAACTTTAGTGGGCAGTCTATTGTACCGAAAGGCAGCCGTATCGATCCCCTAGCAGGGATCAAACGCATGTTCTCATTGAAATCACTTATCGAGCTTTTTAAAGCTATTGCAAAGTTCTCCTTGGTCGGTGGCTTCGCCATTCTGATTCTTTGGACGATTCGTGAAGATATTCTTGCCTTAGCTTCCTATGAAGCGAGGGTGGCCATAGATGAAGCCCTGGATATTATTATCTGGGTGTTTATGGCGTTAAGTGCGGTCTTAATTTTAGTGGCTGTCGTCGATGTGCCTTATCAGCTCTATGACTATACGCAGAAAATGCGTATGACCATGCAGGAAGTTAAGGATGAGTTGAAGAACACAGAGGGTAAGCCTGAAGTAAAAGGACGTATCAGGCAGTTACAGCGCGAGATAGCTCAGCGTCAGATGATGCAGGCGGTCCCCGAAGCTGATGTCGTTATTACCAACCCGACCCACTATTCTGTAGCATTAAAATATGATGGCGAAAACCGTGGTGCTCCCGTTTTGTTGGCAAAGGGTGCTGACTTTGTCGCCTTAAAAATCAGGGAAATTGCTAAAGAGCACGATATCCCAATCCTCTCCGCGCCACCTTTAGCCAGGGCTATTTATAATTCTACTGAGATTGATGACGAAATTCCGTCAGGTCTCTATATGGCCGTTGCTCAGGTGCTGGCCTATGTATTCCAGCTTAAGCGTTATAAAGAGCGCGAAGCGGAGAGACCGACCGAGCTCAATGTTAATAAGCTACCTATCCCGGATGAGTTCAAAGACGACCTATAACTGGCTTGAAAATTGCTTTTTCAAAGGCTGGTATAGCTATTTGTCAAAAAAATAACGTATTATTGACACCTTTGTTTGGATTTTTGGCAATCTAAATAGCTAAGTGTTGTTTTTTTGACGTCGGTGTTTAAGTGGATAGAGCAGTCATACTGGATAATGTACGCAGTATAGGTAAGGGTAACCTCGGTGTGCCTCTACTGCTGCTTGTTATTCTGGCGATGGTGACGCTGCCGGTTCCTCCGTTCCTTCTTGACGTCTTTTTTACCTTCAATATCGCCCTGTCTATCGTTGTCCTGCTGGTCTGTGTTTATTCGGAAAGACCGCTGGATTTCGCTATTTTCCCAACCATTATTCTGGTTGCCACCTTGATGAGGTTGGCGCTCAATGTGGCGTCTACTCGAGTTGTTCTGCTTTACGGCCATGAGGGTGGAGATGCCGCAGGTAAAGTCATCGAAGCGTTCGGTGAGGTTGTTGTTGGCGGTAACTACGTTGTAGGTTTTGTTGTCTTCCTGATTCTTATCATTATCAACTTCGTTGTAGTGACCAAAGGTGCCGGACGTATCTCTGAGGTAAGTGCACGATTTACCCTGGATGCAATGCCGGGTAAGCAAATGGCGATCGACGCTGACCTCAATGCTGGATTGATCGGTCAGGAAGAAGCAAAACAACGCCGAGAAGATGTGACTCAGGAAGCCGACTTCTACGGTTCCATGGACGGTGCTTCGAAATTCGTTCGTGGTGATGCTGTCGCGGGTATTCTGATTCTGGTTATTAACCTGTTGGGTGGGTTAGCCATCGGCATGTTGCAGCACGACCTGGATTTTGAAACCGCGATGCGGTTTTACTCCTTGTTAACTATCGGTGATGGCCTGGTTGCCCAAGTACCTTCATTGCTACTTTCAACGGCTGCCGCAATCATGGTTACGCGACAGAATGTTTCCCATGACATGGGTAAGCAAGTCGTTAGTCAGATGTTTGCTTCGCCTAAAGCATTGGCTGTTGCCTGCGGTGTGATGACTGTAATGGGGATCATCCCGGGTATGCCGCATTTTGCATTTCTCTCACTGGCGGCTCTTGCGGGTGGCGGCGCTTGGTGGATCCTCAAGTTGCAGCAGAAAAAAGTACAGGCTGAAGTAGAGCAAGCTCAGCAGGAAGCTGAAATGCCTCAGGAAGAAGAGTCTGAGAAGCGTGAGCTGGACTGGGATGATGTGATGCCGGTGGATATGGTAGGCCTTGAAGTTGGCTATCGGCTGATTCCGATGGTGGATAAAATGCAAGGTGGGCAGTTGTTGAGCCGGATCAAGGGGGTGCGTAAAAAGCTCTCTCAGGATTTGGGTTTTCTTGTACCTTCGGTCCACATTCGCGATAACCTGGATCTATTGCCGGGTGCCTATCGAATTACCTTAATGGGTGTGATTGTCGGTGAGTCCGAAGTCTACCCTGATAGGGAGTTAGCGATTAATCCGGGGCAGGTTTTCGGTAAGCTGCAGGGTGTTGAAGTAAAAGATCCTGCTTTTGGCTTAGAGGCGGTTTGGATTGAGCAGTCGCAGAAAGAGCAGGCTCAGTCTCTTGGTTATACGGTAGTTGATGCTTCGACGGTTGTTGCAACGCATATGAACCAGCTATTGCAGACTCATGCCCATGAATTGCTCGGTCATGAAGAGGTTCAGCAGTTGTTGGATATGCTGACCAAAACCTCTCCAAAATTGGTTGATGAGCTGGTTCCTGCTAAGTTGTCGTTTAGCATTCTGTTGAAGGTTTTGCAGAACCTGCTGATGGAGCAGGTGCCTTTGAAAGATTTTCGCACGATTGCTGAGTCGTTGGCGGATGCAGTTAATCGAACTCAGGATCCGCTTGCGTTAACGGCGGCTGTGCGTGTTTCGCTATCGCGTTTGATTGTGCAGAACATCAACGGTGCAGAGTCTGAACTGCCCGTTATCACGTTGGCTCCACAGTTAGAGCAGTTGTTGCTAAATTCAGTGCAACAAGGTCAGGAGAATGGCCTGGTGCTGGAGCCTGGTATGGCAGAGCGTCTGCAAAGTTCATTGTCTGAGGCTGCTACGCAGCAAGAGATGATGGGTCGTCCTTCTGTGCTGCTGGTCGCAGCGCCGGTGCGGCCTTTAATGGCTAAATTTGTTAGATATGGTGAGCATCAAATCAATGTGCTCTCCTATCAGGAAATTCCTGAAAATAAAAAGGTCACGATTGTGGCAACGGTTGGGGGTGAGGAAGTTGCGTAATTTGCTTCAGGCTCCGCCTGTGTGGCCGATAAGGAATTGATATGAAAGTAAAACGCTTTTTTGCTCCAGATATGCGTCAGGCTATGCGCAGGGTCCGAGATGAAATTGGACCGGAAGCGGTTATTGTTTCAAATCACCGAGTTGCCGGTGGTGTTGAGGTGGTGGCTGCGCATGAGGATGACTATGAGGCTGCACAGCGAGAATTTTCCAAGAAGCAGAAAAAGGTTGCTTCCCGTCAGGAGCAGATCGATGTTCTAACTGGTGGGAGGTCAGAAGCCCTTAATAGTGAGCTTCAAAAAGCGCGTTTGCAGATTGCCGAAGCACAGCAGCAGTCTACGGTGGCTCGTGATCCCGTCGGAACAGTTAACAAGCAAATGGAACCGGAAACCGATGAAGAGCTGCGTTCCATTCTTACTTCTCTCAAGCAAAGGCAGAAGCAGAAGGCTAATCAGGCGCATAAAAATTACATGCAGGGAAACGCACTTGATGATGCGTCACTAGGTATTGATCTGCAGGATGAGCTGTCTGCTACTGAGCCCCAGGTAGGGGCTGGTAATCAGTTGATTCAGTCTATGCAGGATGAAATAGCGCAGTTGAAACAGTTGCTAAATCAGCAAGTGCTATCTCAAGTGGCCACCCCCGAAGTTGTAAAAACACCTCTGCAGAAAAAATTTGAGCTGCTCGGCGTAAGTGAAAGGCTAGCCACACACCTTTTGACAGGGATTGAAAATAACCTTGCGCCAGATAAGGCCTGGAAAAACGCGCTAGGTCGATTGTCTGATGCCATTCCCGTGCAGGGTGAAGATTATATAGAGCGAGGTGGCATGCTTGCCTTTGTCGGTCCTACGGGAGTGGGTAAGACAACGACTATCGGTAAGCTGGCAGCCAGGCATGTTCTTAAATACGGGAGCTCCAGCTTGGCGCTTGTGACTACGGACACATACCGTATAGCAGCTCATGAGCAGTTACGGACTTTTGGTCGGATTTTAGATGTGCCAGTTAGGGTTGTTGATGAAAATAATAGCCTTGATGAAGTGCTGCATTCACTTAGGAATAAGCGATTAGTACTTATTGATACTGCAGGTTTGAATGCTCAGGAACCCCATAGTGAATCACAGCTAGAAATGTTGGCTTCAGTTACGCTGCGGTTGAAAAAATTGCTGGTGGTTTCCTGTAGTAGTCAGCGTCGTGTGGTGGAGCAGGCCTATAATGCTTACCAGTCTCTGGGCTTGAATGGCTGTGTGCTAAGTAAGATGGATGAGTCCGGGAGTCTGGGAGAAGCCATTTCGCTTATTGTGGAAAAGCGCCTGCCGGTAACTTATGTCACTGACGGGCAAAGAATTCCTGATGACATCAATGTTGCTCAGAAGAAAGATCTTGTTAGTCGGGCGGTGGTAACAGCGCAGCGAGGTCTGGAAGCGGAAAGGCAAGCAGCAGCGCTCAATTCAATTTATAAAACGGGTTAATGGCGGACGATTAAAATGACTCAACATAAACCCGTAAAGGTAATCGCGGTAACTGGCGGTAAAGGCGGAGTGGGTAAAACCAACGTTTCTGTCAATCTGGGGCTTGCACTGGGTGATCTGGGGCAGCGCTCCATCTTGATGGATGCCGATCTGGGTCTGGCAAATGTGGATGTTATGCTCGGTCTTAGGCCTTCTAAGACGGTCGCGGATGTGCTGAATGGCGACTGTGGCTTAAAAGACATCATGCTGGATGTTACCGAAAACATGAAAATTGTGCCTGCCTCTTCTGGTACTCAGGAGATGACCTCGCTTTCTACGCATGAGCATGCGGAACTTATTCATGCCTTTAATGAAGTGGCTGATGATATCGATGTGTTGATTATTGATACAGCCGCAGGTATCTCCGAATCTGTGGTAAGTTTTGTAAGAGCCGCTCAGGAAGTTTTGGTAGTTGTTTGTGATGAACCTACCTCGATTACTGATGCTTATGCTTTAATTAAACTGTTAAATAGGGATTATAAGATGACGCGTTTCCGTGTGCTCGCAAATATGGTGCGAAGCGAGCAGGAAGGGCGGAATATGTTTGGTAAATTATTGACTGTGACTGACCGCTTTCTTGATGTCACACTTCAATATGTAGGATCAATCCCTTATGATGAAAATGTTCGCAAGGCTGTGCAACGTCAAGTTCCTGTTTTAAAAGCGTTTCCAAAAAGCAAAGTCTCCTTGGCATATCGTCAATTAGCGAATAAAGTAAATGGGTGGCCAGTGTTGAATGTGCCGCGTGGTCATTTAGAGTTTTTTGTTGAGCGGCTCGTTCAGGGAGTTCGCCCATCAGGTTAAGTTAGAGGCGGTATGTATAACCAGCTGCAATTACAGACCAGTGAAGAGTTGATAGAGCAATATGCTCCGCTGGTTAAACGTATTGCTCACCATTTATTGGCTCGGTTGCCGTCTACTGTATTGCTGGATGATCTTATTCAGGCTGGAATGATTGGGCTATTGGAGGCCGCCAGCAAATACGATGCCTCTAAAGGGGCAAGTTTTGAAACATATGCAGGGATCCGCATTCGTGGCTCCATCATTGATGAGGTAAGACGAGGAGATTGGACTCCTCGATCTGTACACCGTAACAGTCGACGTGTTACTGAGGCCATACAGCAGATAGAAGCTCGCACAGGACGAGATGCGAGTGACTCGGAAGTTGCTAAAGAATTAGGTATCAGTGTTGATGAATACCATAATCTTTTAAAAGATAGTTTAGATAGCAGACTCTTCAGTTTTGAAGAGATGCTGAACCCTGAGCATGAAGGTCCAGGTGAGTCATTTGCAAATGATGATCCGGGTCCTAATAAACATATTGAGCGCGAAGCATTTTTAAAAGCTTTAAGTGAAGCTATAAATAATTTGCCAGAACGGGAAAAATTAGTGCTTGCGCTCTATTATGATGAAGAGCTAAACCTAAAAGAGATAGGACAGGTTTTAGGGGTAAGTGAGTCTAGGGTGAGTCAAATCCATAGCCAGGCTGCGTTGAGATTACGATCTCGTCTCAGTGAATGGCAATAGAAAATGGTTGACCAGACTCAACGTAATTGCGCTAATTAAGTGTAGACTCAATGAGTTGCGTATTTCTAACGGGAGGCCGTCTTGAATAAAGACATGAAAATTCTTGTAGTGGATGATTTTTCCACAATGAGACGAATTATTAAAAACCTGTTGCGCGATCTGGGTATGACCAATGTTCAGGAAGCTGATGATGGTCAGACCGCTTTGCCAATACTTAAACAGGGTGGGATCGATTTTCTGGTGACTGACTGGAATATGCCAGGCATGACCGGGATCGATCTGTTAAAAGAAGTTCGCTCAGATCCGAATCTGGCGCATATGCCTGTTCTTATGGTAACCGCAGAAGCTAAGAAAGAGCAGATTATTGCAGCAGCCCAGGCTGGTGTTAATGGTTATGTGGTTAAGCCGTTTACTGCGGCTGTGCTTAAAGAAAAGATTGATAAGATCTTTGAACGCTTGGGCTAAAAAAAAGGTCTTTTGGTAATGATTTCAGGAACTGGCAAAGGGTTTGGGCATTTTGAAATGGAGCTTCAGCTAAAGGCTCAGGAATTAGTCTCAGTTTTGAATGAGGGTAATTTGTCTGATGCAATGGATATTATCCAGGAGCTTCACGAATTTCGGCATAAGACCTTCTTTACAGAAGTAGGGCACCTTACGCGTGGATTACATGAAGCGATTAAAGCTTTTTCCAGTGAACTAGGCAGTAGTCTTCAATTAGACGATGAATCTGCCCCTGAAGATGCTGACGCCGCGGACCGATTGAACTATGTTATTGAGGTAACTGAAAAAAACGCCCATGAAACTATGGATCGCGTTGATAAGGCTCTCGGTCTTGTTGATCAGTTGGACTCACAAAGCGAACGCTTTAAGGATCTTCTGCTTTTAGTTGGGCAGTTAGAGAAGGAGCATGATTCGCTTAATGGTGTTTATGACCGTACTTGTGCGGTGAAAGAAGAATCTGAAAAAACGATAGAAACGCTACGGACCGAATTGACTGATATCGTAGTGTCTCAAAGCTATCAGGATATAACTGGGCAGTTAATTCGTCGTGTAATCAATTTGGTTACGAATGTTGAGACCCATCTTATTAGTTTGATGGAGATGGCGGCGAAAGTTGAGAAGTTGTCAGGTATTGAAGTGCAACCGACAACTGAAACAGACCAGGAAAACAAAAAGAATCCTATTCAGGCTGAAGGGCCGCAGGTTAAAAAAGACAGTGCTGATGTTGTCAGCAATCAAGATGAAGTCGATGACTTGCTATCCAGTCTGGGTTTTTAAGAGGAGCGCCGTATGAGTTTGGAAGTGGATCAGGAAATTCTTGAGGATTTTCTTGTTGAGGCAGGAGAGATTCTTGAGCAATTATCTGAGCAGTTAGTTGATCTGGAGCAGCGCCCAGACGACAGTGATCTACTCAACGCTATTTTTCGTGGCTTTCATACCGTAAAAGGGGGCGCGGGCTTCCTGCAGTTGGAGCCAATGGTCGATTGCTGCCATAACGCGGAAAACCTCTTCGATATGCTTCGAAATGGGGAGATTAAAGTTTCCCCTGAGCTAATGGATGTTGTGTTGCAGGCGCTGGACACAGTTAATGTAATGTTCGAACAGGTTCGTAATGGCGAAGAACCGGAAAGTGCCGATCCTCAACTTATACAAGCGCTAGTTGCTTTTACTAAAGGTGGTGGCCCTGTTGCCGAGGCACCTGCTGCTCCTGAGCCTCCTGTTGCAGCTCCTGAACCTGCACCTGTAGCCGCTGCTAATAACGGACCAGATAAAAGCCAGGATGAGTTTGATATGCTCCTGGATGATATTGGCGGAGCAGAACCTGCAGCTGATGAGAAAGCAGATGATGGTCTGATCACTGAAGATGAATTTGAATCTCTTCTGGATGAGCTTCATGGCGAAGGTAAGGGGCCAGGTGCTGAAACCAAAGCGCCTGCGGCTGAACCAGCAAATGCTGGCGGTGAAGACCTTATTACAGAAGATGAATTTGAAGCCTTGCTTGATGAGCTTCAAGCGCAAGGAAAGGGGGCGTTTACCCCATCAAGCGCACCAGCTCCAGCTCCGCAAGCTGCGCCAGCTCCTACTCCGGCTCCTACTCCGGCAGCTGCGCCGAAGCCTGCAGCTCCAGCTCCGGCCGCTCCAGAAACAAAAGAAAGTGCGGCTGCGGCTGCGGTTAAAGCTGCTCATCAGCAAGCCAAACCACAGGCTGAAAGCAATGTAAGGGTCGATACGCGCCTTCTTGATAAAATCATGAACATGGTGGGTGAGCTGGTATTGGTTCGTAACCGTCTGGTTCGTTTGGGTGTAACCCGTGAAGACGAAGAGATGGCTAAAGCTTTGGGTACACTGGACATGGTCACGGCAGACCTGCAGATGTCCGTTATGAAGACCCGAATGCAGCCCGTTAAAAAGGTGTTTGGTCGTTTCCCTCGCTTGATTCGCGACCTATCGCGTAATCTTAAGAAAGAGATCCGCCTGGAGTTGCGTGGTGAAGATACCGACCTGGATAAAAACCTGGTTGAAGCACTTGCCGATCCATTGATTCACTTGGTTCGTAATGCGGTCGATCATGGTATTGAAGCACCGGATGTACGTGAAGCTGCGGGTAAGCCTCGTGAAGGTCATGTATTGCTGTCCGCTGAACAGGAAGGTGATCATATTCTTCTGGTAATTCAGGACGATGGCGCCGGAATGGATGCAGAGAAGCTGCGAAATCTTGCGATTGAAAGAGGAATGATGGATGCAGAAGCAGCCCGTCGTTTGACTGAGCAAGAGTGTTTTAACCTGATCTTTGCCGCAGGTTTCTCAACGAAGAAAGAGATTTCTGACGTCTCCGGTCGAGGCGTGGGTATGGATGTGGTTAAAACCAAAATTACCCAGCTAAACGGCACGCTAAGTATTGATTCTGTTATCGGCCAGGGTTCTCGAATCGCTATTCAGGTTCCATTGACATTGGCGATCATGCCTACCTTGATGGTTATTCTGGAAGATCAGGCGTTTGCACTGCCACTGGTTAACGTTAATGAGATCTTTAATCTGGACCTGACTAAAACGAATGTGGTTGATGGTCAGCAGGTTATTATTGTTCGAGATCAGGCGCTTCCGCTATTCCACCTTAAGCGTTGGCTGATTGATGGTCAGCAAAGCGCTGATCTGCCTGAACAAGGGCACGTAGTTATCGTAACTGTCGGTACTCAGCGTGTTGGCTTTGTTGTTGATCAGTTGGTTGGCCAGGAAGAGGTTGTTATCAAACCTCTCGGAACGATCCTTCACGGTACACCGGGCCTGTCAGGAGCGACAATTACAGGTGATGGCCGTATCGCTTTAATTATCGATATTCCAAACCTGTTAAAACATTACGCTTCATGAGGCGCGTTGCGGAGAGCGTAATTTATGCCAGTTAAGGTTTTGATCGTTGATGATTCTGCTTTCTTCAGGCATAGAATCAGCGATCTGCTCTCTGGTGACAGCAGGATTGAGGTGGTTGGTTCCGCGCAAAATGGTAGCGATGGAGTTGAGAAAGCTAAGCTGCTAAAACCAGATTTGATTACGATGGATGTTGAAATGCCGCAGATGAATGGCATTGAGGCAGTTCGCGTTATCATGAGGGAATGTCCGACAAATATCCTCATGCTGTCGTCTCTGACGCATGAGGGGGCTCAGGTTACCTTGCAAGCACTTGAAGCGGGGGCTTTAGATTATCTTTCTAAAGATATGCGTGCTTGGATGGAGCATTCTGCGTCATTGGAAAAACAGCTACGTGATAAAGTAGTTGAGCTTGGTCGTTCCCGGCATGCTAAACAACGCAGTACTTTTACTAGCGAGTTCCGCAGCAGTGATTCGCGAAGTAAGTCCATGGTTTTTCGCCCCGACGCTGAAAAACGGCCTTCAAGGTTAGGTTCTGCTTCAGCTCCTCAGCGAAAGGCGATGTCGGCTACAAGCAATAGACCGCTGCCTTCATCTTCTCAATCTAAGAGCTCACCTTTAAATAAGCCGGCTACGCCTGAGCCTAAAACCGCTGTAACAAAGGCTTCGTTTTCTAAGAAAGTCTCTGTTCCTTCGGATTGTAAGATTGTCGTCATTGGTTCTTCAACGGGTGGACCTGCCGCTTTGCAGCAGATCCTGACGGAGCTACCTGCCAATTATCCTTATCCAATATTGCTGGTTCAGCATATGCCAAAAACGTTTACTTCAGTTTTTGCTACGCGGTTGAATCAACAGTGCAATATTAAGGTTAAAGAGGCTGAGGATGGTGACCAATTGAGGCCTGGTACGGCACTGTTGGCACCAGGTGGTCATCAAATGATTGTTGATCCCAGGTCGCAGGACAAAGTGCGAATTATGCCGGGTGATGAGCGTTTAACATATAAACCCAGTGTTGATGTGACCTACGCCTCTGTTTCAAAAACGTTTGGCAAAAAAGTACTCGCTGTTATTCTGACGGGGATGGGAGCGGATGGTTGCGATGGCGCAAAGATGTTGCGCCAGCAGGGAGCGACGGTTTGGGCACAGAATAAAGAGAGTTGCACGATTTATGGTATGCCGCAGGCGGTTGTAAATGCTGGGCTTGCGAATGAAATTCTGGATTTGTCGCAGTTTGCTGCAGCGCTGACTAGCAGGTAGTCGAATGGATTTAACGGCATTTTTTGGAGTCCTACTGGCTTTTGCCGCGGTGCTTGGTGGTAACTATCTTGAAGGAGGTCATGTTGAAGAACTCCTCAATTTACCTGCCGCAGCTATCGTTATTTTAGGAACCCTGGCAGCAGCTATCATTCAGTCTCCGGCTCAGGATGTGCGTCGGGCCGTTCGATTATTGGGCTGGGCGTTCGGTCGGAATAATCAGGATTTTAAGGGTAGCATCGATAGAATTGTGCAGTGGTGTGTAGTGGCTCGTAGAAAAGGACTTTTAGCCCTGGAGAAAGAGGCAGAAAAAGAAAGCGATCCTTTTGTTAAAGCGGGTTTGCTTTTGCTGGTTGATGGTAAAGGTGCAGATGTTATTCGCGGAACACTTGAAGTAGAGCTGATTACAGCTGAGCAGCGAGACCTGCAAGGTGCTAAAGTAATTGAGAGTATGGGTGGGTATGCGCCTACCCTTGGTATTATTGGTGCGGTGCTTGGGTTAATTCACGTGATGAGCAACCTTTCAGACCCTGATAGTTTGGGGGCCGGCATAGCTACCGCTTTTGTGGCAACAATATATGGTATCGGGCTAGCTAACTTATTCCTGATACCGGTTGCTAACAAGATTAAAAATCTGGTCTTGGTACGATACCAATATCAGGAAATGGTTTTGGAAGGTCTGATGTTTATTGCTGAGGGACAGAACCCTAAAGCAATACAGCAGCGCCTTCAGGGTTATCTGAGGTAAACAATGCCTCGCCGAAGACGTTTAGATGAAGACCTGCGCACTGATCGCTGGGTCATTTCATATGCTGATTTTATTACGTTGTTGTTCGCGTTTTTTGTAGTGATGTATGCGATCTCTTCGGTCAATGAGGAAAAGTATAAAAACCTGACTGATGCCCTTGCTGGCGTATTTGTCGGTTTAGACCAGGCTATTGAGGTAAACCCAGCCCCTGGGCAGGGTAAAAGTGAAAGCGGATTTGGTATCTTCATCGGTGGGAAGCATGATATCGATGTGCCAGAGGTAACAATCTCTCCCCCTGATCAGGAAGAGACTGATATTTTAAAGGCATTACAGAGAGAGCTTGAGGTTGCTTTCTCTCAGCATATCAGGGAAGGCCAGTTACGTGTTGTAGGTAATGATCTTTGGTTATCGATAGAGCTGCGTTCTAACTACCTGTTTGAATCAGGGGGCGCGTTACCAAATATTTTGGCAGATCAGTTGTTGGAACAGATTGCTGGGATGCTCAAAGATAAGAGTAATCCTATCCATGTTGAGGGCTTTACCGACAACCAGCAAATTTCAACCGATGAGTTTCCTTCCAATTGGGAGCTCTCAGCAGCGAGGGCTGCCGCGGTTGTACGTTTGTTGTCACAGTTTGGTGTTAATCCCGAGCAGATGGCTGCGGTAGGCTATGGTGAATTTCAGCCTGCATACAGTAATCGCACGGCTGAAGGTCAGCGCTTAAATCGACGGGTTTTGATCGTTGTTTCCAGAGACGAGAAGGTACGGAGGACAGTATCTTCTTTTGGGAGTCAGCAGGTGAGTGCTGATGCGGTATCAACTGTATTGGCTAATCCGGATAAAGAGAAAGTTCCTGTTATTGAGCAGGTTGAAACAGGTGATGGTGGGATTTTGTTCAGACAGTCTGAACAAGAAGGCGCCGAACAGGAAGATAGATGATGCATGTATGGTCTGTTGCTAACCAAAAAGGTGGGGTGGGCAAAACCACAACGGTAGTCACTATAGCGGGTTTGCTCGCTGAGGTTGGTTATCGTGTACTGCTGATAGATTTGGATCCGCATGGATCATTAACCAGCTACTTTGGCTATGATCCTGATGAGCTGGAAGACAGCGTATATGATCTGTTTAATGGTAATAAAAAAGTTGCTAAAGATGATGTGACTCGTTTGTTATTAAAATCCAGTCACGAGCGCATTGAGTTAATTCCAGCATCGACAGCAATGGCCACGCTTGAACGTAAAGCTGTGGGTGCGGAAGGCATGGGCTTACAGGTTGCTAAAGCATTAAGCCATGTAAAAGATCGCTATGATTATGTGCTGATAGATAGCCCACCGGTGTTGGGTGTATTGATGGTCAATGCATTAGCTGCATGTCAGCACCTGCTGGTTCCTGTGCAGACTGAGTTTCTGGCGCTTAAAGGCCTGGAGCGAATGGTGCGTACAATCAATATGATTAACAGGGCCCGGACCAAAAAACTCTCATTTACGATCATTCCCACTTTTTATGATCGCAGGACTCAGGCATCGGTGAGTAGCTTAAGAGAGCTGCACCATAATTACCCCAATGAAATATCTAATGCAGTGATACCTGTGGATACCAAATTCAGAAATGCCAGCATTCAGGGGCTTGTGCCTTCGGTCATGGATTCTAGCAGCCGTGGGGTGCACTCCTATGCGCGTTTACTCCGTTCCTTGCTTGAAAGACAGAAGCAGGAGGCCCTATGAGTAAGAAGAATAAGATCGATAATCAAAGTTCAATTGAGCAAGATGAGCTTGAGGTTCATGGCGTACAGAAGCTGGTTTTTGATTATCTGGAATCCTTACTTTCTGATCCGGATGCAGGGATTGATACCGAAACTGAAATCGCTGCAATTAAAGAACAGTTAGTTGCTGAAGAGCAGTTAGAGCATCAAGGTTTGGATGCGGAGATTGACGAAGTAGTTGCTGTCGTTGAGGAAGAAGACAACACTGATTTGCCAGAGCCAGAGCCAGAGCCAGAGCCAGAGCCAGAGCCAGAGCCAGAGCCAGAGCCAGAGCCAGAGCCAGAGCCAGAGCCAGAGCCAGAGCCAGAGCCAGAGCCAGAGCCAGAGCCAGAGCCAGAGCCAGAGCCAGAGCCAGAGCCAGAGCCAGAGCCAGAGCCAGAGCCAGAGCCAGAGCCAGAGCCAGAGCCAGAGCCAGAGCCAGAGCCAGAGCCAGAGCCAGAGCCAGAGCCAGAGCCAGAGCCAGAGCCAGAGCCAGAGCCAGAGCCAGAGCCAGAGCCAGAGCCAGAGCCAGAGCCAGAGCCAGAGCCAGAGCCAGCACCTGAACCACAGCCTGCCCCAGCTGCGCATGCGGGCACTGGGCGTGAAATAAACTGTGTGCTTATTAAAATGCACGGACTTAATCTAGCGATACCTTTTGATTATATCGAAGGTGCGGTGCATTTGAGTTCGGTCTCTTTAACGCTCGATGCAGCACATGACTGGTGTTTAGGTCGTTTCGGAGGCATGACCTCCGATACTAATGTGATTGATACCGCTTTGTGGCTTATACCGGAGCGTTATAATCCTGAAATGGCTAAATACGATGAGTTGATCATTTTACGCGGAAGACACTGGGCTTTGGCTTGTGATGAGTTGGTGAAATCTGTCCGTATCCCGGAAGATAAAGTGTCCTGGGCCGCTCAGGATAATCCAAGGAAGTGGCTATGGGGCACTTATATGGAAGAGCGCTGTGCCATTCTGGATATTCCGGAATTGATGAAACAGTTTGATCAGGCGTTTTAATCAACAGGAGCGGGATAGAGCATGCAGATTAGCTGGATAGATATTTTGCTCATATTGCTGGTACTGCCGTTAGGTGGAGTCTGTTTTATGTTGTTTCGCCGGTTGCAACAGCAGGAGAGGCGTCATCAGGCGTTAATCAATGTACTTCGCAATGAAATACAAGCGATGACTAATAGTTCTATTGGAATGGGGCGCCGTCTAATCGAGGTTGAGCAGAAGCTCAATCTGACCGCGGATAAGCAGCTAGAACTGGAAAATCGTGATCCTGGTGTGCTTGCTTATAATCAAGCCGCTCGATTAATGGAAATGGGAGCGGATGTCGACGATCTGGTGCAGAGTTGCGGTATAGGTCGGCCAGAAGCTGAATTGATGGCGTTACTTCATAAAGAGTTGGAGGCGCCTCAGCATTCGATCGGCCAGGAGCGTTAAGGTTGTTCAGGGTTATGCTGCTTTGCAGCAGCAATAATCTCTTCCTGGGAGTGTTTAAGGCTGTAAGCAAACGCAATAACTTCAGCAATTGCTCGATAGAGTGATTCGGGTATCTCATCACCTAGTTCCAGGCGTATAAGCACTTCCACTAGCTCCGGACTCTCGTGGATGTGGATCCCGTTTTCCTCGGCAAGATTTATAATTTGTTCGGCAATCTCACCCATACCCTTTGCAACAATCAAAGGAGCTTTACCCAGCTCCTGATCGTATTTAAGCGCAATCGCTTTTTGGCGCTGGTCATCATTTTCGGGTTTTGAAAACTTCATGTATGTAAGTCTACCAGCTGCTTATGGAGTACCTGCTTCTGCTCGGGGGCTGACCCCTCGTGCCAGTTTACCTCGGTATTATTGAAACCGCATTCACGTAGCCTTTCTGAAAACTCTTCAGAACGTTGTCTGAGCCTCTCTGCGGTTTCGGGTTGCTCGCACCAAAATAGGGTACTGATTTCATGTCCGTCAGTTAAGCGGATCTCTGCATCGACACCGCCGAGCTCTTCCAGATCAAAGTGAAGCCTTACGCGCCAGACGGATACCATTTCACCAGCCGCATTACTCCCTCCCTCGCGGCTTAAGCGTAGTTCTAGGTTCTCCCAGTTTTCACCCTGTTTGATCGGTAGGTCAAGCTGGAGTACTCGTTCAAAACCTCCGTCGGGTAGTTCGCGCCATTGTTGCAAAGAGGTGAGTTGCTGACTGGTGATACGTGACTGAATGCCATTGAGAAGTTGTTCAAGTCGATCTCTTTGGCCTTCGGGGAGTTTTTCTGCCAACTGCTGTAGCTGGTTGAGTTGCGAACGCATCTCTTGGGGCTGAGGGACGAAGCCTTTGCTGAGTGTGCGCTCGGTTCCGTATCCTCCAAGCTCAACATTGTTTCTTATTTGTGATGTGGCTTCTGAACTGCCTGGGCGAACGCCGAAAAGCTGCAGCATCGAGCGAACAACCCCGCTGATCTGGCCCGCCTGAGCGGTTTCATTGCTCACCGTTGCGGCGAGTTGGCTAAAAGCGTTTCCTGTCGGAATCTGATTTGGCAGGCTGTTGCGCAGTACTTCCTGAATGGCGGGCTTTTCAAGTGCCGATGCTTGTGTAAGCGGGGGCTCACGCATTCTAAGGATCTGAAGTTCCTGCCCGCTGCTTTTTTCAAGTTGAATCTGCGCACCTTGCGGAAGTGGCTTAGCTGCGACTGTCTCTAATTTTGATCCGTCCGGTAGCGCGAGCGTTACAACATGATGAATAGGAGGGCCGCTCGGTCTCGGTGATACAGGCGCTGTTGTGGTCCCAGCTGATTGAGGCGCGGGCTGATTAGGTGTCGTGCTCAGGGTATTTGAACGTGGGCCTGTGTTGTTACTTGTTTGCGGAGGTTGTCCACTGCCTGAAGCTAACCCCTTACTCTCAGTTGGCGTATTCGTTAAAGGTGGGCTGCTGATTGGCCCGGCTTGCGGTGTAACTGCCTGATTGGGCGATTGGGTATGAATTGCTTGTGCCTGACCTTGATTAGCAGTTGGTAAAGGTGTTTGTGGAGTCGGTTGCGAAATCGTTGTTGTAGCGCCCGCAGATTGGGCAGGTGTTCCGCTTGCATTAGGTGGTGTAGCTTGCGCCGAAACGATCGCGCTATTGGGTGCCTGGGTGGATTGTGGTGATGAGGTAGATTGCCCAGCCCCTGTTTGTGTAGTGTTAATCGTCTGGGGCGAAATAGGTGTTGAGGGTTGGTTTTGTGCCCCGGGTGGTGATGTGGTCTGGTTTGCATATACAGCACGACTACTAATCACCGCTGCGATGATTCGCGTATCAGCAGGAATCTTTGCGGCAGACTCGCTATTTGGAAGGCTGAGCTTTGTTAAATTGGCTTGTTGCTGGTTATTCGGTGCTTGCTCATTTCTTCCTGCGATCGGATTCTGGGGCGAAGGCTGTATGTTCCCCTCGGATTTTGCTGCAGACTGCTGAGGTTGCGGTGTGATCTGAATCTGGCCGTCACTTTGCCGGTTAACGTTGATCTTTTGGCCAACAGGTAATGCCTGGAAGACGCCCATCTGAATCAGACGGTTGTTAACTTCTAATTTAAGGCGGAATATTTCCGGTTGAATCTGGTCCCTGCTAACGGCAACAACAGTCGCACTGACATTCTGCCCGACAGGTAGCAACCGATTGAGGTTTTGCCCTGAATCATTGCTTGAGCCGGTTGTTTGTAGTGGTATTGCTGCTAGTTGAGGTAGCAATCTCAGATCCTCATAGTTTAAGTGCTATAAACGCTGTTTAACTCTTTGAATATGTAGGAAAGATAGATACTCCTAAATGTGGATAAGAATCAACCTTTCAGAAATGAGACAACAGTGTAGAGCAGCTGGATAATCGTATATAATCTCTCGCTTAATAATCGGCAGGTAGTGTCAAAAGTATAGTTTAGAGCACAAGTTTTAGGTGCTGCATTAGCACAGACTGACCATTGTTGCTTTGGGGAAAGGTTTGAGTACAGCGTTATTACAAGTCAATGATCTGTTTTGCGAACGGGATGAACGTATCCTGTTTGAAGGTCTGTGCTTTTCGGTTACGGCGGGAGAGGTCGTCCAGATCGAAGGCCAGAACGGCAGTGGTAAAACAACGTTGCTCCGCATCCTTAGTGGCCTGTCGAATAATTTTGAAGGTGAAATACTTTGGCAGGATGAACCTGTTGAAGAGGTAAAAGAGCAGTTTAGATCTGAACTGCTTTATTTTGGCCACCATCCAGGCGTTAAAGCGGTTCTGACGCCGGAAGAAAATCTCAAGTGGTATGCAGCTATGCACCCTTCTATTTCAGTCGGAGATATTTATTCCGCATTGGAAAAAGTGGGTCTGCAAGGCTATGAAGATGTTCCATGCCATAACTTATCTGCAGGTCAAAATCGTCGGGTGAGTCTTGCGAGACTTTATCTGAGCAAGGCAAAACTATGGATTCTGGATGAGCCCTTTACCGCGATTGATAAGAAAGGCGTAGCTCAAAAAGAAAACCTTATTCTTGAGCATGCCCGTGCCGGCGGCAGTGTGATTTTGACAACTCACCATGAATTGACCCTGGGAGAACAGATCCGACGCCTAAATTTAGATGAATTGGCTGGAACTTAATGAATCAAATGGTGACAAACGAACAGTCTAAGCAGGTTAATGATTCGGTTCTTGGTCTTTTCTGGGCGGTATTGAAGCGTGATCTGATGCTGGCGTACCGAAGAAAGAGTGATCTGTTTAATCCGCTGATCTTCTTTTTGATGGTGGCAACATTATTTCCTCTGGGGGTGAGCCCAGAGCCGGAGTTTCTTGCAGAGGTTGCTCCAGGTGTTGTATGGGTTGCGGCTTTGCTCGCAACATTGTTGTCCATGGATAGTTTGTTTCGATCTGATTTTGAAGACGGAACATTAGAGCAAACGCTTTTGAGCCCTCAGCCTTTGTTCATTATCGTGTTGGCTAAAGTACTGGCGCACTGGATGATGAGCGGCCTTCCTCTAACCATATTGGCGCCATTGCTTGGGGTAATGTTATTCCTGCCATCGGAGGGGATGGGGGGATTAATGCTTAGTTTATTGCTAGGTACGCCAACATTAAGCCTGATCGGCGCCATTGGCGCTGCTTTAACGGTAGGTTTAAGAAAGGGAGGGGTATTGATTTCACTATTGGTTTTGCCCCTGTATATACCTGTTTTAATTTTTGGTACCAGTGCTGTGCAAGCAGCAGTGACTGGATTGCCTCTGGCTGGCTTCTTTGCTCTTTTGGGGGCAATGCTGGCTTTAGGGGTTGTTATGGCGCCCTTGGCTATCGGGGCTGCACTTAGAATTTCCGTGAGCGGATAGGTTGTTATGAGTGAGAAGAAGAATTGGATGCCTCGCTGGTTTTACCAGTTAGCATCACCGCGTTGGTCCTATAACATTATGGGCAAGTTGTTACCCGGTTTTGCCATCTGCGCAGCATTATTGCTTATCGGTGGTACCATCTGGGCGCTTATGTTTGCTCCCGAGGATTATCAGCAGGGAAATAGCTTTCGTATTATCTACATTCACGTGCCTTCCGCTATTCTTGCTCAGTCATGCTACATGCTTATGGCTGTGGCGGGTGCCATTGGTTTGATCTGGAAGATGAAAGTCGCTGATATGGTGGCTAAGTCATGCGCCCCAATCGGTGCGTCGATAGCGGTCCTGGCTCTTGCCACGGGTGCAATCTGGGGGAAACCTACCTGGGGTTCCTGGTGGGTATGGGATGCTCGATTAACTTCTATGTTAATTCTGCTGTTTCTTTATCTAGGCGTTATCGCACTTCATTCTGCGATTGAGAATGAAGCGACGGCTGCACAATCCTCAGCAGTCCTGTCATTGGTCGGTCTGGTTAATATTCCTATTATCAAATACTCCGTGGAATGGTGGAATACGCTTCATCAACCAGCCACCTTTACCCTTACTGAGCGCCCTGCGATGCCTGCCGAAATGTGGGTGCCGCTATTAGTCATGGTTATCGGGTTTTATTGTATGTTCGCGGTCTCTCTTATGATGCGAACCCGTAATGAAATTTTGTATCGTGAGCGCCGTGCGAGTTGGGTGCGCGAATTATTGGAAAAACAGTGAGGTTTTCTAGATGAGTTTTGAAAGTTTTTCCGACTTTTTAGCTATGGGCGGACATGGTAAATATGTCTGGATGAGTTATGCCATTGCCCTGGCGGTTATTGTTTTCAACATTGTGGGTCCTCTGCTGCAAAAGAAGAAAGTTATCTCTGATCTTGCGCGTCGCCTTCGTAGGGAGAAAAAAGCTTCATGAATCCTAAACGCAAACAGCGTCTAATTATTGTTTTATTTATTGTTTTCGGTGTGGGCGCCGCTGTCGGGCTGACTATGTTTGCTCTTAGTCAGAATATTAATCTGTTTTACTCTCCGACCCAGATTGAAAATGGCGAAGCGCCGCAGGAAACACGTATTCGTGCAGGGGGTATGGTTGTAGAGGGATCTGTGAAACGTGACCCTAATAGTTTGAACGTAACGTTTGATCTGACCGACTACGAAGGCACTATCACTGTGCACTATGACGGTATTCTGCCGGATCTATTCCGTGAGGGGCAGGGTATTGTTGCCCAGGGGGATCTGGATGCGAACAACCATCTGCAGGCATCCGAGGTGCTGGCTAAGCATGATGAAAATTATATGCCTCCTGAAGTGGCGGAAGCACTTGAGAAAAGTGGCAAGATGCCTAAGCCAGAAGGTGAGGTTTTTAACAAATGATTCCTGAGTTAGGTCAGTACGCACTGATTTTGGCGCTTTGCTTATCTGTGCTTTTATCGATTGTTCCTTTAGCAGGAACCTACAGTAAAAATATTATCTGGATGGGCTTTGCCCGCCCATTGGCAACAGGCTTGTTTGCCTTTTTGATGGTCAGCCTTATCTGTTTGGGATATGCCTTTGTTACCGATGATTTCTCGGTAGTCTATGTCGCAACTAACTCCAATACCGCGCTGCCAATTTATTACAAAATTAGTGCGATTTGGGGAGGTCATGAAGGCTCATTGTTGCTTTGGGTGGTTATTCTAGGCGCCTGGACCTGGGCTGTTGCGGTAAAGAGCGACAATCTGCCCCTGGATATCGTTGCACGCGTGCTATCGGTCATGGGGATTATCAGTGTTGGCTTTATCCTCTTCACACTTCTGACTTCCAGCCCATTTGAACGCCATTTGCCTCGCTTCCCGCAAGAGGGTGGAGACCTTAATCCACTGTTGCAGGATATAGGCCTGATTCTGCATCCGCCTATGCTTTATATGGGCTATGTGGGTTTCTCTGTTGCATTCGCTTTTGCCATTGCAGCACTGCTAAGTGGCCGATTGGATGCAGCCTGGGCGCGTTGGTCACGTCCCTGGACTGTTGTTGCCTGGGCATTCTTGACTCTGGGTATTGCTCTTGGCAGTTGGTGGGCTTACTACGAGCTTGGCTGGGGCGGCTGGTGGTTCTGGGATCCAGTAGAAAATGCTTCGTTCATGCCATGGCTTGTGGGCACAGCATTAGTTCATAGCCTTGCGGTTACTGAAAAGCGCGGCGTGTTCAAAAGCTGGACGGTGTTGCTGGCGATATTTGCTTTCTCACTGAGCCTGCTAGGGACTTTCCTTGTTCGTTCGGGTGTTTTGACTTCAGTACACGCTTTTGCAACGGATCCTGAACGTGGCTACTTTATTCTGGCATTACTTGCGATCACTATCGGTGGGTCTTTGTTGCTCTATGCCATTAAAGCTGCGCATGTGAAAAGTGAATCAAGCTTCCAGCTACTATCGCGGGAAACGTTCCTTCTCGGGAATAACATTCTGCTCTTTATTGCTGCCTTGATGGTGCTGTTGGGCACCTTGTACCCGTTGCTAATCGACGCCCTGGGTCAGGGTAAAATTTCTGTAGGTCCTCCATATTTCAATGCGCTGTTTATTCCGATTATGTCGATCATGGTTGGTTTCATGGGCTTTGGTATAGTGTCTCGCTGGCGTAAAACCAAAGGCGATTTCCTGGTCAAACAGTTGCTTATGCCATTTGTCGGATGTTTGATTCTGGGTGCTGGATTCTCGGTAGTCTATGGTGGTGAATTCGATTGGTATGTAACGCTAGGGATGGTTTTAGTTTTCTGGATTAGCCTGGTTTCCATTCGTGATATCTGGAACAAGGTTGGTCACCGTAGCAGCATTGCAGCGGGCCTCAGGGGATTGTCTCGCAGCTATTATGCAATGGTACTGGCACATATCGGCGTTGCGGTAACCATCGTAGGGATGACGTTAGTCAGCATCTACAATGAGGAACGTGATCTGCGGATGGCTCCGGGTGATAAATTAAGTTTCAAGCAGTACGAATTTATCTTCGATGGCGCAAGCAAAGTGCAAGGACCAAACTATGTTTCTGATCAGGCCCGCATCAGAGTCCTGAAAGACGGCGAAGCTTATGGTGAGTTGTTACCAGAGAAGCGTTTATATACTGCTCGCGGCAATGTAATGACAGAAGCTGCATTGGATCCGGGTTTTACACGTGATCTTTACGTGGCATTAGGTGAGCCACTACCTGGTGGTGCATGGGCTGTGCGTATTCAGCACAAACCATTTGTACGTTGGCTATGGCTGGGTGGGTTGCTCATGACGTTTGGTGGATTGTTGGCTGCTACAGATCCTCGCTATCGTAAACAGGGCAAACGAGCTGCTGCTACAGCTTAGTTTTTGGAGTTAAGATTGTGCGTCGTTTAATACTATTTATCCCTTTAGCGATTTTTCTCGGTATTGGTGTCTTTCTGTTTCGGGGATTACAGCTAGATCCCACTGAGCTGCCATCGGCATTGCTCAATAAGCCGTTTCCTCAATTTGAATTAACTTCTCTTTATGAAGAGGATAAGTTGCTTACTGAGAAGGCGTTGATTGGCGAACCCGCATTAGTCAATGTTTGGGCTACCTGGTGTCCATCCTGTAAGCAGGAACATGCACAATTGAACCGTATTAAGGCAGAAGGCTATAAGGTCATCGGGATCAATTACAAAGATGATCGTCTTAAGGCGAAAATCTGGCTGGAAAAGTATCTGGACCCTTATGCTGTCAATGTGTTTGATCCTAAAGGCAGTTTAGGCTTGGATTTAGGCGTATACGGAGCGCCTGAAACCTATGTGATCGATCAACAAGGCGTTATTCGATACAAACACGTAGGCGTAGTCGATGAGAAAGTCTGGGCGCAGTTAAAACAAATTTTGGATAACCTCCAGCAGGGTAAGCAGGTAGCTTTACAATGAGAAAGTTGATCGCGCTTTGTTTACTTTTTGTACCTGTATTGTCTTGGGCTGCAATTGATACCTATGAGTTTAAAGATGAGGCGACCCGTGAACGCTTCAAACAGCTCACTTTCGAACTGCGTTGCCCAAAGTGTCAGAACCAGAATCTCCAGGATTCTAACTCTCCCATCGCAGCAGATCTTCGCAATGAAGTGTACAAAATGCTCACCGATGGCAGTGATAATGACGAAATAGTCGATTTTATGGTGGCGCGTTACGGCGACTTTGTTCTTTATAAGCCACCTGTGAATAAGATGACCTATGTTCTTTGGTACGGACCTTTTGTATTGGTCGCTGTTGGTATCGTTGTAATGTTAGTGATTTCTAGAAAACGTAAAAAAGTCTCTAAAGAGGGAGTTGATCTTGAGAAGCAACTGTCTGAAGACGAGTCTCAGCGTTTGAAGAATATCCTTGATGGAGACCGTAATGATTGAGTTGTGGATAGGGATTGCGCTACTTACCCTATTGGCTGTTGCTTTTGTATACCTACCGTTCCTGCGTGCACGAAAGCAGATTCTAGGTGAACAGGTAGAAGATAGAAGCCAGCAAAATGTTGATATCTTTAAAGAGCGTTTGGCAGAACTAGAGCAGGAAAGAGCATCAGGGAATCTTGATGAAAGTGATTTTGCAGCGTTAAAAACCGAACTAGAACGAAACCTGCTGACGGATGTCGATCAGAAGCAGGCTACGCAAGGTAAGTTAGCGGTTACTACCCAAGTGCTGATTACTATCACAATTCTTGCGTTAATGATTCCAGTTGCCAGTATTGGTATGTACTCTGTTTTTGGCCGCTCTGCCGACCTTGAATTGTCGATGCAGCAACCGAAAGACCCGTTTAATGGTCAGCAACCGACATTAGAACAAGCGATTGCTCAGCTAGAAAAAGAGCTTGAAATTCAGCCGGAAAACCCAGAAGGCTGGTTCCTCTTATCTACGACTTATATGAACCAGGGGCGTTTTGCTGAAGGGGCGAATGGTTTTAAAAAGGTATTGGAGCTTCTGCCTACAGATGCCCCTCAGTATGCGAGTGTTATGGGGCAGTACGCTCAGGCACTGTTCTTTGCCAATGACAGTAAAATGACTGATGAGGTCAAAGTTCAGATCAATAAAACCTTGGAAATCGAACCTTTCGAAATCACGGTCTTAGGTCTGCTGGGTATTGAAGCGTTTGAACAACAAGATTATGAATCTGCACTGGATTATTGGTTAAAGGCATTACGAAATGCGGATGGTCAAACCGCAGATTCTCTTCGCTCCGGTGTCAGAAAGGCGCGTGATGAGCTACTTGCTCAGGGTAAAGACGTACCGGAAATACCAGAATTAATGGAAGCAACTATTCAGGTTAAAGTTTCTTTGAGTCCTGAATTAGCTGAGCAGGTTTCACCTGAGCATAATGTGTTTGTTTTCGCTCGCGAAGTGGGAGGCAGAATGCCATTGGCAGCGGCGAAAATTTCAGTTGCTGATTTGCCGGCCAATATCGTACTTGATGACTCTATGGCTATGAGTCCTGAGGCGAGACTTTCATCAGTACCAACCGTTGAAGTTTCCGCAAGGATATCCAAGGAGGGGCAGCCTCAGGCTCAGGTTGGTGATTTTTATGGAACAATTTCACCTGTACAGGTTCGCGGAACGACACTTCCTCTGTTTCTTGTGATCGATAAAGTTGTCGAATAATTCCCGCTCTTTTATAGTGGGAAGATAATTAAATAATAATATTCATAGGGGCGAGACTGGGTAGATGGAGATCAGTCTGAAAGAATGGCTGATTATCGGTGGAGTGGTCCTTATTCTGCTGATAATCCTGGACGGTTGGCGACGTATGCAAAGTGGCCGAAACCGTCTCAAGATGAACATAGATAAAAACTTTGTTGATCTGCCAGAAGAGGAAACGGAAAGCTTTAATCCTGAGTTACCGAGTGGTGGTGCCAGGGTTGTTGCTTTAGATAGTGATCCTCTGTTTTCTGATCATCGCCCTGAGATAGCTCCTGATCCGACTATCAAGGGATCGCCAACCCCTTCCGGTTCCGATGATCCTATTCATGTTGATCCTGACCTGACTCAGGATAATGACCTGTTGGCATCTTCTCATCAAATCGAGGCCGCTGAAGCACTACCTGATGATGGTATAGTGGGTAGCGCTCGACGAGTGCAGGTAACAGAAAATGAAGCGGTTAAGCAATCTCCCTCGAGCCAGTTACCTGACTTAGAGTTTGCGCCGGGTTCACCTGAAATTGATCAAGAAAACTATCCGGTAGATGAAGGAATCATCAGCAAACCTCGTGTTGTACCGAACACTGTTTTCGAATCCTATTCATCTGATAAGAGTAGCGAAGAAGCATTTGAAGAGGAGCCAGCCACAGTAACTGAAAATGATGAGCCGCCGGCTTCTGATTTTCCTGTTTTAGATGATGTCTGGTCGACTACACCTGAAACCCGCGATGATTCGATACTAGAAGCCCCTGGTATTGAACTCAATTCTGCCCCTGAAGGTGATAGTCCATCAGAGATTGATGAAATACCTGAATCTGAAACCTTCGTTGACGTTGAAGAGAGTAATGAACTTCAAGATGAGTCTGGTTCTGAAGAGCTATTGGCTGCTGAACTAGACCTATCCAGCGATTCTGCTTTGGACTCCGAGCTGTCATCATTGGAGGAGCAAGGAGCAGCCTCTCTTACTGAGTCTGAGAAGCTTCCGTCTGAGCCTTTACCTGAGTCAGCCCCTGTTGTTGATACAACATGTGAAGTTAACAGCGAGCTTGAGAACGATTATGAATCGATCACAGAGCTCGTATCTGAATCTGAGCTTGTTGATGAAGCTACAGATCAAACGGTGCTAGAAACTCAGTTTGAGACAGAAGTACCAAGTTCTGCAGAGCCTTTGATCGAGTTAAACCAAGATTCTAAAGTTGAATCTTTAAGCGAAATCGCTAATGAAGAGTTAGAGACTTTTGGCGAGACAGAGCTGGATATAGACGCACAGACTTCAAAGACTGAAGAGCTAGCAATTGATGCGCCTGGAACAGAAGAGCATAGTGATACTGAAACTAAGCAGGCGTGGGAGCCAGAACTGGTAACTTCTGATCAACCCGAGATCGATTTCGATAAGCCGATTACGACGTTGTTGCAGGATCATGGGCAGGATGTTGTTAGTGAGTCAGAACTAACGGCAGAAGAGCCATTCCCGCAGTTAGATCTGGCTGGTGTTGAGAAAACCGCGGTTGCAGAGGAAGAGCTGGACCCGCAAACCCCATTTGATTTTGGTTTTGAAGAAGTTAATGCTATTCAGCCAGAGCCAGAGCCAGAGCCAGAGCCAGAGCCAGAGCCAGAGCCAGAGCCAGAGCCAGAGCCAGAGCCAGAGCCAGAGCCAGAGCCAGAGCCAGAGCCAGAGCCAGAGCCAGAGCCAGAGCCAGAGCCAGAGCCAGACTTCGTTAACGAGGATTATTCTGATCTCAAGCTGGGGTCAGCGCTGGATGACGATTTTTCATCCACGTCAGAGTTACCTGAGACGGTTGAGCGCTTTGCTGTTGACGAGCCTGTTGAGACTGAAGCCGTCGTGGTTCAGGAGGCGTTTGATAGCGAGGCTGAAAACTACGATTCTGAGTCTGTTTTGGCAGCTTCAGATGCGGCTGCCGCAGCGACGACGGCTTTAACCCGAAGACCGCTAGCTAAAGATCCAGAACCAGAAAATGTCCTGGTGATCTCTGTGATTTCCAAAGCAGCGGATAACTTTAATGGTCCGTTACTGCAACAGGTCATTGATGCTTGCGGGCTCACATTCGGAGAGATGGATATCTACCACCGGTTTGAAAAGCCGGCGGGTATCAGCGCTGTTCAATTTAGTATGGCAAATGCGATAGCCCCTGGGACTTTTGAAAAAGAAAATCCCCTGTCGTTAAGTACTAAAGCGATTATGTTCTTTATGTCCATGGAAGAGCCTGATGATGTTATGGAAGCATTTGAGTGTATGTTGGCAACTGCTGAAACCGTTGCTAAGCACTTAGGAGGCGAGATGCTCGATGAAAATCGGTCTGTCTTACGAAGTCAGACGATGGAGCATTACCGTCAACGCATCCGCGATTATGAAATGAAAAACCTTAAAAAGCGCGGCCGATAGAGCCGCGTTTTTCTTTATAGATTGATATCGAGTAAACAGTGTCTATAGAACAACACCTTCAGCAACTGCGTGATCAGCTCAATCATCATAATTATCAATACTATGTTCTGGATGACCCTGAAGTTCCGGATGCTGAGTACGATCGTCTATTTCGTGAGCTTAAAAAGCTCGAGTCAGATAATCCTGAACTGATTACTGAAGATTCCCCAACACAACGGGTCGGTTCTACGCCGCTGTCCGCATTCAGCCAGGTGAGTCATGAACTTCCTATGCTGTCATTAGATAATGCATTTAATGACGAAGACATGGAGGAGTTTGATCGTCGGATTAAAGACCGCCTTAATATGCAAGAGACGATAAGTTACGCCTGCGAACCTAAATTGGATGGTATCGCAGTTAGCTTGTTATATGAGCAGGGGCTATTAGTCAGGGGGGCAACCCGAGGCGATGGCTCTACCGGCGAGGATATTACCCAGAATGTAAGGACGATACCGACAATACCTTTGAAACTTACGGGTGATAATTTCCCTGATCGTCTGGAAGTTCGCGGTGAGATCTATATGCCTAAAGCGGGCTTTGATGCGCTCAATGATAAAGCGAGAGCTACTGGTCAGAAAACTTTTGTAAATCCGCGTAATGCTGCAGCAGGAAGCCTGCGGCAACTAGATTCTCGTATTACAGCGAGCCGACCGCTTGAGATGTGTAGCTACAGTGTGGGTGTTGTAGAAGGTGGAGCACTTGCCGGTAAACACTCCGAAATTCTTGCCCAGCTGAAAGAGTGGGGGTTCCGCCTTAACCCGCTATTAGAGTCTGTAGAGGGTGTGGCTGGTTGTTTGGATTATTACCGCCGTATCAGTGAGTTACGTGATACTTTACCTTATGAAATTGATGGCGTTGTGTTTAAAGTCGATCAATTGGAATTGCAGCAGCGCCTGGGTTTTGTCTCCAGAGCGCCCCGTTGGGCTATAGCGCATAAATTCCCGGCTCAGGAAGAGCTGACGAGTATCCGCTCTATCGAATTCCAGGTTGGACGTACCGGTGCTGTGACGCCAGTCGCGCGCTTGGAGCCGGTATTTGTTGGGGGGGTGACGGTTTCAAATGCAACTTTGCATAATATGGATGAAATTGAGCGCCTTGATGTCCGTGCTGGAGATACGGTGGTTATCCGTAGAGCGGGGGACGTCATTCCACAGGTAGTCCGGGTGCTTCATGAGAAGCGTCCGGCCGATACTGAGGCAGTGATTATTCCAGATGCTTGCCCAATCTGTGAATCTAAAATTGAGCGGATCGAGGGTGAGGCGGTAGCTCGGTGCAGTGGTGGCTTATATTGCGAAGCACAGCGTAAAGAAGCGTTAAAGCATTTTGCTTCACGTAAGGCGATGGATATAGATGGGCTGGGTGATAAGCTGATCGAGATGCTGGTGGATCTGGATATGGTTCATAACCCGGCAGATCTCTATGCGCTGCAGCAAACAGAATTGGCACGCCTTGAACGAATGGGGCCTAAGTCAGCGGAGAATCTGGTTAATGCTATCCAGGCTAGCCGTAATACTGAACTTCCACGTTTTCTTTATGCACTAGGTATTCGTGAAGTAGGTGAGGCGACAGCGCGGTCTTTGGCTATGCATTTCTTGGATCTTCCTGCATTGATTGAGGCTTCTGAAGAAGCATTGCTCGAGGTGCCTGATGTCGGGCCAATCGTAGCGAAACATATTAAAAGCTTCTTTCAGCAGTCGCATAATATTGAAGTCCTTGATGCGCTTCGGGAAAAAGCAGGTGTGTCTTGGAGTGTCTTAGAAACCAAGGATGAAGAAAGTCAGCCTATATCCGGTGAAACCTGGGTGTTAACAGGTAAGCTTGAGCAAATGGGGCGTAGTGAAGCCAAGAATTATTTGCTTGAGTTGGGTGCTAAAGTTGCTGGCAGTGTCTCTGCTAAAACTGACTGTGTTGTAGCTGGGCCTGGCGCAGGTTCAAAATTAAAAAAAGCAACGGAACTTGGCATTAAAACAATGGATGAAGATAGCTTTGTAAGCTTTCTTGCAGAGCAGGGGATAAATATCTGATGCAATTTTTAGCTAAGGGTATCGTTTGGGGTGTACTGAGTATTGTGTTAACGGGTTGTTTTGGTGCTGGGAGCCAAAAACCGCTCCATCCATCCATCTGTGAAATTCTCGATGATAACGATGAGTGGATCGAACCCTCCCTTAGAGCTAAAGAAAACTATGGTACACCCGTGTTTTTGAGTCTTGCACTATTAGAATTGCCGCTGTCGGATCTTGATAAAAAGCATGTCCGCCCCAGAACGGCTGATTGGGATGAGTATCGTATTCGTAGTGAACGTTGGGATGCATCACCTTACGAGCCAGCTGATGCTGTGGATTTTGCTGCTTGGTTTGCGAGTGAAACCAGTAAGCGGAATAAAATCTCCTGGGGCAATGTCAGCGGCCATTATTTGTCGCTTCGTCTGGGGCATGGAAGCTTTGCGAGATTTGAAAAAGGTCAGTTTCCCCAGTTGGAGCAACAGGCTCAGCAGGTTTCTATCAGGGCGCAACGCTGGGAGCGTGAGCTGGCCGGATGTAAAGATGTCTGGCTAAGCGAAGGTTGGTTAAATAAGCTCAAGCTTTGGTAATTCGTTGTGATTATCCCTTTTGAACAGCTCAACCCTGAAACTTTGAATGCACTCATTGAAGAGTTTGTCAGTCGTGATGGTACTGATTATGGGGAGTTTGAGGCCTCGCTTGTAGAAAAAGTCTCACAGGTGAGTCGGATGCTACGTTCAGGTGAGGTAGTGATTCTGTTCAGCGAAAGTACAGGCCAATGCAATATAGTACCTAAAGAGCTATTGTAAAACAGGGCTGTTATTTACTGTGCGCCCTGTGAGTATGAGGTACTTATATGGATCAGTTAGAACAGATTATCAGTTTAATAGCATTAACGATGGGTGTCGGCTGGGCCAGCGGCATCAACCTCTACGCCACTGTCCTGATGTTGGGTGTATTAAACAATATGGGGCATGTCACCTTACCTGAAGAACTACAGGTGGTGGGTGATCCTTTAGTCCTGATGGCCGCCGGGTTCATGTATTTTGTCGAGTTCTTTGCCGATAAGGTACCTGGGGTAGATACCGGATGGGATAGTCTTCATACCTTTATTCGTATTCCTGCCGGTGCCGCGTTGGCAGCAGGTGCTGTTGGCGATATGGCGCCAGCTGTGGAAATAGCTGCAGCGTTAGTCGGTGGCTCGCTCGCTGCTGGAAGTCATGCGGCGAAAGCCGGTAGTCGGGTGTTAATAAACACTTCCCCTGAACCGGTAACAAACTGGACCGCTTCGATCAGCGAGGATCTGATGGTATTGGGTGGAATCTGGGCCGCTTTAAATCACCCTGTTTGGTTCCTGGCAGCTTTGGTTGTCTTTGTGATTTTATTAATATGGTTACTGCCTAAAATTTGGCGTGGCGTGAAAAAAGTGTTTAGATTTATTGCGGGTTTATTTGGCGCGAAAGTTGATGATGCGCCTGACGACAGGCAACTACCGAATAAATCTGCGAGCCGCTAAACCCAACGCTCAAGGTGCGGGCCGCTAACGAGCAATCTAAGCAGGTCGGTTCGACAGACAATACCGACTACTTTATCGTCTTTATCTACCACGGGTATGGAGTTAATGTCGTTCTCAATGAAATTGATAGCGACATCCTGAACCCGGGTTTCCGGTGCGGCAGCAATCAGCTTCTGCGAATAGATCTCTTTAACTTGCGTGACGGAACTAGGGCCCGCTTCTAGTAGATCGGTTTTGGAGATCAGCCCGAGCGGTCGCTGATCTTCTTCGCAAACGATTAAATGACTGATATTTAGTGAATCCATCCTTTTCCAGGCGGTACTGATCGGAGTGTAAGGTGGAATAGTATGGACAGGTGAAACCATTAGATGGCTCACCGTCAGGCTTGCTGTCGAATCAGACTCATACTCTTGTTCAGAGGATATTGAGGCGTAAGCACGACTAGCGTTATCGCTATTTTCAGGTCCCTTGTCTGGCGCAGGGATGACAAATTTCTCCCCGTCAGCATGCAGCTTATCTTCAACATCTGCACTGCGATGACTCGCTCGGCTTTCTTTAAGCGAGTTCACCCCTCTCTTTGGGAACAGAGAATCTTTAGGCGTTTGTATTCGATAACCGTGATCGTATACGTATAAGGCCATAATCTCTCCAGCTAGGCTTTTCTAAACTATAAAGCTGCCGTCTATCGTTTTGCAACTATAGGTATATCTATCTATATCGCCTGTTTTATCAAGTTCTTAATGATAAATCTTGCCGGATTGATTGTATCGACAAGATCTTTAGGGAGCGGAAGTGGCTCATCACAGATCATCGCAGTCAGTAATTCGGCTGATATTGGGCAGGTGATCAGCCCTTTTGAACCATGCCCCGTATTAATAAACAGGTTAGGGTGGTGCTCTGCGCGTACGTTTTCAAACTTCCATTTCCTGTCTTTGCGGAGCTTGCCAAATGTCTCAGTAAAGCTGTCATGAACAGGAACCGGGCCAACGATAGGCATGTAGTCAGGTGTACTGCAGCGGAACGCTGTCCTGCCCTCAAGCTGTGGTTTGTCAGGACCGGTAATTGCGCTATGAATTTCAGGGAGTACCTGACTTAAATTATGCAGATTCTTTGCGTGGTCTTTATCAGTGACATTCCGCTCTTTGCCTTTTAGATCAAATGTCGCACCAAAGCAGAACAGGTTATCTTTGGCGGGTGAAATGTAGCCTTCACCACAAATTACTGTGTCTAAGTGAAGGCTGCTTTCGCTGACAGGAGAGATGGATACCTGTCCACGTATCGGCTTCAGGGGTATATGTGAGGTTTGCTCAAACTGGTTAGCCAGTTCAGCATTACAAATGATCAAATGTGAGGCATGCAACGCATTGCCCTCATTGTCAGTAAGTACCCACTGGCCATTGTTGTATTCAGTGGTTGTGATACTGGTATTCTGGATCTGAATGTTTTTGTGTTCAACAAGTGAGCGACAAAGATCTCTAGGAGAGACCCAGCCAGCATCAGGGAAAAATAGCCCGCTGTGCTCTACTCTGGAGCCCGCAAGAGTTGATAATTCTTCTGCGCTTTTCGCGGTTACCAGCTCATCAGAATAGCTGCCATGTTCAATAAGTTCCTGCTGGCGCTTGAGCTCTTTTTCATTGGTGGCAAGTTGAGCAACTCCGCACTGAGACCATAAGGTTTGTTCCGGGTCGAGTTGTTTTAGTTTGTTAACCGTATGCAGAAAACCGGCTAGATGTAGCTCACCCTGATTAGTAGGTTTAACCGGTAGTTTGGCGTAAAGGGCGCCTTGCCGGTTTCCTGAGCCGCCTGTTGCAAGCTGATCTTCTTTCTCTATCAGTGTGACCTGAATATCCCGTTCTGCTAGCGCTCGCGCAGTCGTGCAGCCTGATAGCCCCCCACCAATAATAGTTACAGACTCAGGCTTATCTCCTCTAGGTAGCTCAAACCAGGGCTTAGCAATTGTTTTCTGTTTCTGCTTTCCGGTAAAGGTGCCAATCAGCATCTCACGTTTACGGCCAAACCCCTTTTGTTTGCTAACCTCGAAGCCTGCTTCCTGTAGTCCACGGCGCACGATCCCGGCTGCTGTAAATGTGGAAAAGGTCGTGCCCGGGTGACTCAATCGAGCTATCTGCTGGAATAACTCTGGGCTCCACATATCAGGGTTTTTTGATGGAGCAAAACCGTCTAGGTACCAGGCATCTACATGTTCGTTGAGTCGTTGGTAACCTTTGCTTGCGTCATCAAATATAAGGGTTAGGCGAACTTTACCATGGTCAAAAATAAACTTATTTATTCCGCTGGATAAGGTGTTGTATTGATCTATGAATTGGCTGGATAGCCCCTTCAGAACTTCCTGTTTTTGTAATGCTATGGCTATATCTGCCTTCGATAAAGGGAACTTCTCGACACTGATGAAATGTAGATGTGCATTGCTATTGCTGTTATTGCGAAATGCTAGCCATGAGCATAAAAAATTAAGGCCGGTGCCAAACCCGGTTTCGGCAATAGTAAAGGTGCCAGAACAAAATTTTATTCTTTCTGGTAACTTGTTGCCGTCGATAAACACATAATCGGTTTCTTCTTTGCCATCTGTTGGAGAAAAATAGATGTCATTGAATGTAGATGAAAAGGGAGTATCCGATTTCCACTTGATCGAGGATGCGGACGTAGTGGAACTCATGTTTGAGGTGCACCTATCTTGCCTGAGGGTAGGGGGGATGAGCTTATTTTTATTCATTAAGGAGGATGCCTGCAGTTCTTATCAAGGATTCTATGAGTAAAAGGTAATTCATACAAAGCTTCGCTTTAGTTTATTAGGCCTTACTCAGGAAAGGGCCTCAAAGGCTTGATTAAACTCTAGTCTGTCTAAGTTAATTTAACGTCCAGTTGTTATTGTTATACTATTTGGATAGTCTTCCTCCTTCAAAATTTTTACGAAGAAATTCAAATGAAAAAGTTTGCCTTAGTGGGTGCCGCTGGCTATATCGCTCCACGTCACATGAAAGCGATTAAAGAAACAGGGAACGAGCTGGTTTGTGGGTATGATACTAATGACTCTGTGGGAATAATTGACAGTATTTCACCAAATAGCGAATTTTTTACAGAATTTGAACGTTTTCTTGATTTTGCGTGTTCTAGGAATGAGCAAGCTGAAGAAAAATTGGATTATGTTTCTATTTGTTCGCCAAACTATCTTCATAAAGCGCATATAGCAGCCGGACTTCGTATGGGATGTGACGTTATTTGCGAAAAACCTTTAGTTCCATCGCCAGAGTTACTGGATGAGTTAAAAAATATTGAAATGCAAACGGGTAAGCGGGTTTATAATATTCTCCAGCTTAGACATCACCCTGCAATTCTAGCGCTGAAAGATAAAGTGGCTAGAGAAAAACGCTCAGATAAACATGAAGTAGAGCTAACCTACATCACTTCAAGAGGCAAGTGGTACATGGAAAGCTGGAAAGGAGATCCTAGAAAGTCATTTGGTGTCGCTACAAATATTGGGGTCCATTTTTTTGATATGCTGCATTTTATTTTTGGGGATCTTCAGAAAAATATCCTTCATTATTCTGATGATTTTAAGGCTGCAGGTTATCTGGAATATGAAAAGGCCCGTGTCCCGTGGTTCTTATCAATCGATGCGCATGATTTGCCAGACAGTATTAAAGGAAAGCAGCCCACATTTAGATCTATTACATGCGATGGTGAAGAGATAGAGTTTTCTGGAGGTTTCACTGATCTGCATACTTTGAGTTATCAGGAAATACTCGAAGGGCGTGGGTATGGAATCGAAGACGCTAGGCATTGTATCGAAACGGTAGACTCAATTCGTAATGCAGATGCTGTGGAAGCCCGCTCGGCTGAAGAACATCCATTTCTGAAAAAGTACCTCACATGATAGAAAGGCATATTCATTCTAGTGCAATTGTTGATGAGGGCGCTCAGTTGGGGAAGGGGACCCGAGTTTGGCATTTTACCCATGTGTGTGCAGGTGCCAGAATTGGTAAAGATTGTTCGCTAGGCCAAAATGTTTTTATTGGAAATGATGTGGTTATTGGCGATCGTTGCAAGATACAAAACAATGTCTCGGTTTATGATAATGTGCGGTTAGAAGATGGTGTTTTTTGTGGGCCTAGTATGGTTTTTACAAATGTGTACAACCCCCGGTCATTTATCGAGAGGAAAAAGCAATATTTGACCACTCTTGTTAAAAAAGGGGCTACTTTGGGAGCAAATTCTACCATAGTTTGTGGAAATCAAATTGGTGAATATGCTTTTGTTGGAGCGGGCTGTGTGGTTACTCAAGATGTGCCCGCGTATGCATTAGTGGTAGGGGTCCCAGCGAAACAAATCGGATGGATGAGTGAATACGGGGAGCAATTGGATCTGCCTTTAACTGGGCATCAGCGGGTTGTATGCCCCCATACCGGAACAATCTACCAGTTAGATGGCTCAACTTTGGGTGTTATTTCTGAATGATGAATTTTATTGATCTTGCTGCTCAGCAAGACGTCATCAGGGATCGATTAAATGCTGCAATACAGAATGTCTTAGCTCACGGGCAGTATATCGGTGGTCCTGAAGTGGTTGAGCTGGAAAATAGATTAGCCGCTTTTTGCGGAGCTAAGTATTGTATTTCATGTGCCAACGGCACAGATGCTATTCAAATTGCATTAATGGCGCTAGATATTGGAGTGGGGGATGAGGTAATAACACCAAGCTTCTCCTATATCGCTGCTGCTGAAATGATTGCTTTATTGGGTGCAACACCTGTCTTTGTTGATATTGATCCCGATACTTACAATTTGGATAGTCAGAAGCTCGAAGGCTTAATAACCGAGAGTACGAAGGCAATAATACCTGTCTCACTCTATGGCCAATGCCCTGATATTGATGAAATAAATGCTATTGCTGCTCAATATGGGGTGCCCGTTATTGAGGATGCAGCTCAAAGCTTCGGTGCTACGTACAGATCTAATCGTTCCTGTAATCTTACAACGATTGCGACTACGAGTTTTTTTCCTAGTAAACCTCTAGGCTGCTATGGTGATGGTGGTGCACTTTTTACAAGTGATGAAATATTGGCTCGGAAAATTCGGGAAATTGCGCGGCATGGCCAGTCCGGGCGATATAATCATGTACGTGTTGGAATCAATAGCAGGCTTGATACATTACAAGCTGCAATCTTAATTCAAAAAATGGAAGTTTTCGAAAAAGAGATTGCTCTAAGACAGTTGGTTGCAGATAGATACAATCAACTGTTTTCTTCTGTTGACGAGGTGATAACACCAACCGTTCTCCAGGAAAGTAATAGTGTTTGGGGGCAATATACTATACGGCTGAAACAAAGGGCGAAAGTGATAGAGGCTCTTAAGGCTGAAGGTGTCCCGACAGCTATACACTACCCTAAGCCAGTTCATTCTCAGCCAGCTTTTCTGAATATGAAGAGTGAAGGGCTTTCTGTAAGTGAGGTTGCAGCAAAGGAAGTTTTAAGTTTGCCTATGCACCCTTATTTGTCGCCTGAAAATTCAGCTGACATTGTCGATATTGTGACAAAGGCATTAGTTAGTTAATTATGATTAAAGAAAAAATTGGGGTTGTAATTCGCACCAAAAATGAAGGCCGTTGGATTGCTTATTGCCTCAAAGCTTTGGCTGAGCAAGAGGGTGTCGTTCTGCCTACAGTCGTTTTGGTGGATTGTAAGTCTGAGGATAGTACTGTAGAACGTGCTAGGCAAGTCTGGCCTAGTATTAAGGTTCTTACCTATGAAGGGGAGTATTTCCCCGGCAAATCCATCAATCAAGGAATGGATGCGTTAGCTGGTTGTGAATATCTGGTTGTGTTGTCAGCACATTGCGTACCAGTAGGGAAAAACTGGCTGCATGAGATGGTGAAGCCATTGCTTAACGACCCGAAAATCGCAGGTTCATACTGCCGTCAGCTCCCTACTACCGCAAGTAATTATGAGAACTATAGAGACCTTGTTAACTGCTTTTCTGAAGAAAGTAGGGTGCAACGCAAGGATTCGTTCTTTCATAATGCGGCATCTGTTATACGCAAGGAAGTATGGCGGTCAAATAAGTTTGACGAGTCATTAAAGCATATTGAAGATCGCTACTGGGCGCGTGAAGTGCTAAGTAATGGTTGGCTTATCCATTATAATTCAGATGCCAGTGTTGTTCATGAGCATGGTCTAAATCAGCATGATGATGAGTACCGATCATTCAGGGGTAAAGGCGTCGCATCTTTATTAGATTCTTCTGCCTTGATTGATTATTGGCATGACTTCGCTGAGCGTGTGTCGGATACATTAGTAATTGGGCTATGTAGTGACCTGAAAAACGTTCACGATGATAGTTACCATGAATTAAATACAGATGGGAATCAGATTGTACTAATACCTAAGCGAGGGACGGAAGAGCTGGTCGGACATTACAGATCGATGAAAAGGAAAGTGGACTGGGATGATCTATCTCTTTACGACTTATTGAGCCGAATAGTCAAAGATTTTGCAGCTCAGGGCGATCTGTTTGATTATGTTTATTTTGTTGATCTTGATAAAAACTGTTTGTCCGAATCTAAGATAAAAGACTATCTAAGTGCGAGCCTTTCATACGGCGCGGATATGTGTGTAAAGGTTACTAGCTATAAAGAAGATTTCTTCATGCTGGATAGTGGAGAGCAATCCTGGGTCCCTTTAAGTTCCAAATTAATGGATACATATGAGAATAAACCTCATTTTAAAAAAGCTCGTTATGGAGATGGTACGCTGATCAGATCAGTAAACCTGATATCGGGTATTATTCCTAAGGATGTGTTTTTTGATGAGTAAAGGGGTAACGCTGGTTGATGTTCGTACTCCTTATCAGGTCTCTCTATTACAGCAGTTGCTTAGAGATGACTCTGTTGCCCAATTAGTTGCTGATGTCCATATACTTGCGCCTGAGGGGTTGGATTTAAAGGATCTTTCCTCACATGCTTCTACACGTTATACCTACAAGCCTTCTGACTATCGAGCTTTTCTAGCTATTGCTAAGCAAGTGCTTTTACTTAAGAAAAAGCTGAAAGTTAAACCGCTTAGTTTATTAACAGCGCTGAACTTTGGGCCTCAGTTCGAAACAATCGAAGCGTTGCTGAAGCCTAAGCAGGTTTTTCTTTATGAGGATGGAATTTCCAGCTACTTAACTCTGCCTATTAACTATGCAAGGTTGAAGTCGGCATTCTATTCTTTGCTTTCATTATCCATTATTGCCCCTAGGAAATATAAGTTCTTTAAGGGGGGGCATCTGCAAGATATAATCGTGTGTAATAAGTCGTCATTACTAGCCTCACATGCATTTTCTTGCAGCTTATTGCCAGTTAAGTTTGAAGAACAGGTCGTTGAGAATGAGTTTGATGGGTATTATTTCTTAAGCTCTTCAAGTGTCGAATATGGTCTCCAAACGATGGGCCAATATGAGCAGATTATTGCAGATATAGCAGAGAAGTATTCTGGATCTAAGCTTCGTGTATCTTTTCATCATAATGAAGGGAAATGGCCTGAGAAGCTTGAACTATTGAGACGTTTTTTTGATATCGATCAGGTCGTACCAAGAGAGATTGCGGTTGAACCTATGATCTTAGGACAAAAGCCAAAAATTAAGTTGATAGCCCCCTTCAATACAACGGCTATGAACGTTTTAGCTTTTGAGGGGAGAGAAGCTTGTGTTGCTCTCTATGATGATGGTGGTCCAAATATAAAAACACGGAAGGCTTTTTTTAATGATGTTGAAGAATTAAGGGTCTCTGGAAAGGAAGTGTTTTTTCTATGAAGAATGTTGGTGTAATTGGTTTAGGTTACGTGGGTATACCCCTAAGCCTATCTTTGATCAAAGCAGGCTATTTTGTTTCTGGCTTTGATAAAAATGAAGCAGTGGTTGAAGCTCTTAATAATAGCGATTGCTTGTTGGAACTATGGCAAGAAAGGGTTTCACGGGAAGTACAGGTGGACGTCAACGCCAGGTTTGCTTCCTCATCGGAGGTCTTGAATGGGGCTGATGCAGTGGTTATTTGTGTGCCGACGCCGCTTGATGCTGAGGGTAACCCTGATCATGGATATGTGGATGCCGCGGTATCAGAAATTCTTAAAATGGAATCGTTGCCTTCTTTGGTAATCTTAGAAAGTACGGTTTCGCCGGGGTACACAAGGCAAGGAATTGTAGATCGCCTGAATAGTGAAGCTGACCGAGTAATTGGTGAGGAAATTCATGTATGTTTTTCTCCAGAGCGTGAAGATCCGGGAAATGAGGTTTTTTCTAATGTTGAAATACCCAAAGTAATTGGTGGTTTCACTGCTGAGTGTTTGGCAAAAGGTGCTGAATTGTATATGCCCGTGTTTAATCATGTCGTCCGGGCTTCTTCATTGGAATCAGCAGAACTCTGTAAGCTTCATGAAAATACATTTCGGGCTATTAATATTAATTACGTTAATGAACTTCGTGATTTTGCTGCAGCAATCGACATCGATTTTGATGAAGTAGTAGCTTTGGCCAAAACAAAGCCATTTGGTTTTATGCCTTTTGATCCGGGAATCGGTGTCGGGGGGCATTGTATTCCAGTTGATCCTCACTTTTTGTTAAAGGCTGCTAGGGATAAAGGCGTTGAACTGCGAGCAGTTGAAGATACGATGCAAAGTATTCATGCCTCCCCGAAAAAGATTGCCAGATGGATAGAAAAACAGTGTGAGATTGCGGGGGATCAATCGGTACTAATAACCGGTGCCGCATACAAAGATGGTGTTTCGGATATTCGCTGTAGTCCGGCAATCGAAGTAATCAATGCATTGTCAGATAGTATATCTATTCACGTATGGGACCCCCTTGTTGCTCTCGTAGAAAAAGGTGGTGATACCATTCATTCATTGAGTGATGAAGAGTTTAGGTCTTTTGAAGGTGTAGTTGCTATTGTGAATGCGCAAGGGCGAAAGTTTGTTGATCATAATTGCCTTGCAGCAAAAAGGGTCATTGATGCTCGCTATAAATTGGTTATGAATGTCGACTAAAATCAATTGCTGTCAGTACTCTAAACGATTGAATGGTGGTAATCAGGCGTTACATGCCTTTTATGTAGCGTTGTTGACCAACATCGATGATGCTTCGGGGAATACAATCTACTTGCGTGGAGGGGTCCTTAATGCGCTTTGGCAGATGTTGTTGAAGCGAAAAGAGATGTTTGTTGTTTCGGACCCTTTTACTGCAATTCTTCTTGGCTGTTTTCGTTGTCCTGATGTTATCCACTTTGTTCAGAGTGATGATCTTAACTTGTTTCACCAACGAGGTAAGCTATTTAACACGATATATCGTGGGTCATACAGATTGTTTGTTGGAAGAAGGAAATGGCTAAGAGTTTTTAATTCAGAGTTCTCCCGACAACGATTTAATTCGGACTTTTCTCATTTTTGTGGTGCTTGGTCGGTAATGCCTATGTTAGGTATTGATGAACTATTTCCCGCAACACAGCTGGTAAAGAAAAGCTTTACTCGTAATAGGCAGTATATCTGGATTGGTTCAGCCCATTCTTTTAAGGGTGGTATCAGCTTTGTGAAAGCTATGGAAGCTACAAATTGCAAAGGTACAATGATTTTTAATGGCCAAATTCCTGAATGGGCTGTGAGTCAGCACGTAGACATCATAAGTAATGTAGACAAAGAACGTATTTATACCGAGTTGATGAATACGGAAACCCTTATTTTTACTTCTCAGTTTGATAGTTTTGCTTTACCTATCTTTGAAGCTCTTATGGCTGGTTGCTCCGTAGTAGCAACGGATGCTGGTTTTCTTCGTGAAAATGGTACGGATAAGTATATAGAGATAGTAAAAGGTGAAGAGGATCTGATAAGTAGGATAAAATATGCTGCTGAAGTAGAAGCTGATAATACTGAAAAGATAGACTGGCTGGCTGAAAGGGAATCCTTTAAATCCTGGGTTTCCGAATTATCAAGACATTTTATTTGATTTATACAACATGATTCATGTTCTCAGAGGATAATTGTATGGAATATATTGCTGAAATTGGTTGGAACTTCATGGGAGACATGAAGTTAGCAGAAGATATGATTGCTGCCGCCGCTCAGTCTGGTGCGACAACTGCGAAGTTTCAATACTGGAACCCTGAGAAACTTAAAGCTGGTGCATGGGATAATGATGGCCGAAGAGAAATTTATAACAAAGCTTGTCTTAATGCAGATAAGATCCAGCAATTAACTGAACTATGTAGCAAGCATAATGTAAAATTCCTTCTTTCTGTATTCAATAAAGAAGACGCTGAATTTGTGAGCCAGTTCTCAACTGAAGCCATAAAGATACCTTCTCATGAAGTAGCCAATATTGAACTTATTCGGTATGCGCTATCTACATATAAGCGTGTCTTCTTAAGCTTGGGAGCCTGTACAGAAGAAGAATTAAAAGATGTCTCTGAACTCGTAGGTTCCATAAGAAGCAATGGCGAAGATGTTGTCGCCATGCACTGTGTCTCTTCCTACCCATGCCCTGTTGAAAAAGTAAACTTACCTCGGATGGCTGAACTACAAAAGTTATTTAATGGTGAGTTAGGATTATCAGACCACAGCCAGTCAGTAAACGTTCCTGCTTATGCAGTAGCAATGGGGGCGACAGTCATAGAAAAACATTTCACTGTGAACCATGATCTCCCTGGTAGGGATAATAAATTTGCGGTACTTCCAGAAGGCTTCGAAGCGATGGTTGCTAACTGTCAAGAAGCTAAATCAGCTCTGATATTCCATGGTGTATCAGCACAGGATATAGAACAGGATACAATGAATAATTATCGCGGGCGCTGGGGATAATAATGATACTAGCAGTTACCTTAGCCAGAGGTGGTTCAAAGTCTATCCCGAAAAAAAATATTGCGCTGATCAATGGTAAGCCTCTTTTGTGTTACACCATTGATGCCGCGCGTAAAAGTAGAAAAATCGATAAACATATAATCAACACAGATTGTGCGGAGATTGCAGCTGTCGCCGAAGAGTATGGGGCAGAAGTGCAGTTTGGCAGGCCTGAAGAGTTATCAACAGATTCGGCCCCAAGTGGGGCGACTTTGGAATATGTTGTTCGACGGTACGAAGAAGAAAATAATGTAGAGGTTGATACAGTCGTTGAACTGATGGCAACAAATCCACTTAAAAATGAAGTTGATATTGATTGTTGTATTGAGATGCTACAAGAGAAAAAAGCTGATTCTGTGATTGCAATGGGCTGTCTCTACGATCATCACCCTTCAAGGATTAAATATCTAGATGAAAACGGAGTGATTCGTGACTTTTATCCAGAGGTTCCTGAATCACGACGACAAGATTTAACACCAAAAGCCTTTATTCGAGCCGGATCTATCTACGTAATGACAACGCAGCAGTTACAAACAGGGTTGCGATACGGTGGTGACAAATCCTTCGGGTATATTTTACCGGATGAGAGATTCCTAAATATAGATGAGCCGCGCGATCTGCTGGTGGCACAAGAGCTTATTAAGGGTTAAAAGATGCTTTTATGTATTACAAAGATAGATGACCTTGTAGAGGTAAGAGCAACGCTCAATGATATTGCAGATTCCCTGAATATACCATTTGAGCAACGTAACGCTCCTGAGATGAGTGAACTTGCTGATATCGTCAAGGAAGTTAAGATTATATTCATGAATCCAAATCGATCACACATTACATTTAATCGTGATACTTTGGAAAAGTTCTCATCCCTCAAAGTTCTATGTACAGCTTCAACAGGAACGGTTCATATCGACATGGATGCGGCGCGTGAATTTGGCATTGAAGTTATCAGTATAAAGCGTTATCAGAGCGTATTAAGAACAATCCCATCTACTGCTGAGTTAGCTTTAGGCCTAACAATGGATGGTCTGAGGAAAATAACGCGATCTCATAATCATGCCGTTAATGATTTTACCTGGAATTTCGAGAACTATATCGGTAAACAACTACAGGATAGCCATGTGGGCGTTCTTGGTTATGGCCGTTTGGGGAAAATATATTGTGATCGGTTGAAAGGTAGTGGGGCTAAAATCAGTATTCTAGATCCTCGATTAAGCTTAGACTTTAACAAGGATCTTGAAGTATTTATTAATAAATGCCCTGAATTTGATGTTGTGGCGCTGCATATACATGCGGAAGGTAATGAGAAGTTTATTGATGAAACGTTTTTCAAGCGCATGAAAAATGATGTGGTATTGGTAAATACTTCCCGCGGAGAGATTGTAGACCATGAAGCTCTATTTAAGTTCTTAGATGGACATCCGGATGCATTCTATTGCACAGATGTGATCCCTGCTGAATCTGATGATCGCCTAAGAATGCAGATTTTGAAAGAGTTTAAAGTACGTGAAAATATCATCGTTACACAGCATATTGGTGGTATGTCTAGTGGAGCTAGGCAAACTGCTTTTGGTCTGGCGGCAAACTTATTAAAAGAATATTACGGGAAAGTAGGTTCATGAAATCTGTACTTATAACAGGTGTTGCCGGGATGATCGGATCACACCTTGCTGATATTTTATTAGAAAAAGGTCATCATGTCCTTGGTTTAGATGATCTCTCTGTTGGTAGCGATGTAAATCTGGTAGAACATGAGAGCTTTAAATTTATCAATGGTTCCGTATTAGATTCTGTCCTAATTGAAAATCTGGTTTCGAAAGTGGATGCTGTGGTTCATCTAGCTACCTTTAAGAAGGGTAGTAACTTGCATGAATCTCGCTCAACATTGCGCCTGATTACCCAAAGTGCAGATATTGTATTGGATGCAGCTTACCGCCTAGGGAAACGTGTTGTTTTAGCTTCTACTTCAGATGTGTATGGTCATGGAACTTCTTTCCCTTTTCGTGAGAGTGATCCTGTATCTTATGGACCATTCAATACTAGACGTTGGGCATATGCAACCGCGAAACAGTATACCGAACAATTAGCATTCGATTATGCGCATGATGGTCTTGATGTTCGCATTATTCGCTATTTCGGCGGTTTTAGTGAGCGTTCTTGCTCTGGATGGCAGGGTGGTCATCTACCAATCTTCATTAAGAGAATACTTGAAAATGAAGCTTTGGAAATACATGGAGATGGTTCCCAAACACGTTGCGTGACTTACGGTGCTGACCTAGCATTGGGCACATACCTTGCACTTATTACAGAAGATGTAGAAGGTGAGTTATTCAACATAGGGGGCACTGAAGAGATCAGTGTTAAAGATACAGCCTTAAGAATTGCAGAAATTGCAGGGTTGGAAGAGCCTGCAATTAACTATATTGATACGAAGGAAATTTTTGGTACCTACCAGGAGATTCAACGCCGTTTACCTTGTCTTGATAAGGCCAAAGAGATGTTAGGCTATGAGCCTCAGTGGAGCTTTGAAAAGGGTGTGAAACAAATGATTAGTGCATATAAAAAGCAAGCGTAAGAGATGCTCAAAATAATTTACCCTTGTTTTAATAATTATGATTTGATGTTCGGGGAAAATGCAGATTTTCTCCTTGAATATCGTGAACAGATCATAGTTATTGATGATCACTCCTCCGAAGCGGAAGCAGAAAAAGGCAAAAAATGGTGCCAAAAACATGGTATTCAGTTCTGCCTTAACCCTGGGAAAGGTATACCTGCAGCCGTACATTATGTCGTCCATAATTATTGTGGCCATAATGATTGGTTGTTAGTCATGCAGCAGGATGTTTGTTTCGTAGATAAGCAGGCCGTTTCAAAGCTGAATGTGCGTCTAGAGGCTGTTAACCAGAAAGGCCATAAAATAGGGGCGATTGGTTTTCCTAACTTCGTCAGTTCCTCTCATTATCATCCTGATGTAGAAGATCTTAAATCTGTTAAGTGGCATCAGTGTTGGTTAGGTCTTTTTACACTCTCCCACTCGTCTCACTATAGTAAAGCAAGCTTTATAGACAGAGTGTTTAGGGTGATATCTAGATTGCCTGTTATCAATCAACAGTATCGAAAATTCTGGCACAAAGTTATTTTTCAACGTAATTTTGCGCCTTCAACGTTCCCAAAATTTACAGAGATAAGCAGGAAATATGAGGGCTTGTGTGCGGTTGAGCTTCCTGTATGGACTTCTATAGCTATAAACACAAATGCGTGGAGGGATTCTGTAGAACTTGATTCGCGGTTTGTTTTTCATCTTTGGTTCCCTGATATTGCTAATCAGTTAATGAATAAAAACTGGTATATCTGTAATGATACTGATTTCATTGTTCATAATAACTGGCAAGTTAAATTTAAATACGATCAACTAGGTTCAGTTGAAGAAGGAAAGAAAAAAGATGGAAAGATGGAGCGATATGGTAACCATCTTAATATCTGGAAAATTAAATGGGGATATGACTATGAAGACCCATACCCGAAACAGGTGAATAACCCTTTTATAGAAAAAGGGAGCGTTTTAGAATTGATGATAAGACATGATCCTAAAGAACCTATCAAGAAATTCGATGTGAATAGTTAATGATATTAACAATTATGGGAACAAGACCGCAGTACGTAAAATGTGCGGTTCTACGAAGTGCTTATAAAGAAGCGGGTATAAATGAAGTTCTTTTAGATACCGGCCAGCATTACGATTCCAATATGTCGACCGGAATTTTTAAACAGTTGAATGTACCTGAGCCGGACATAAAGCTGACTTTGGGTGGGCAGTCGCAATGTACGGCCATAGGCTCAATGATCATCGAATTAGAACGTATTGTTAACGAGCTTAACCCAAAAGCAGTAGTCGTACTTGGTGATACAAATTCTACTTTAGCTGGTGGCTTAGTCGCTAAAAGGCTTGGTAAACCATTACTGCATATCGAAGCTGGCTTGAGATCTTATGATAAGACAATGCCTGAAGAGCAGAACCGTATCGTAATAGATCACTTGAGCGATCAACTTTTCTGCCCAACGCAAAGGGCGATTAAAAACCTTAAATCTGAAGGTTTAGAAGATGGTGTTCACTTTACGGGCGATGTGATGTTTGATGCCGTCCATAAATATCGCGCATTATTTGTTCGTCCAGATGATATTTCTGAGAGCAGTTTAAAGACAGACTTTGACCTTGTTACATTACATCGGGCCGATGCCTTAGTATCTCAGGACGCTCTTCAAGCTCGTATTAATTACATTAGAGAATGCTCATTGGCGAAGTCCAAGCTGTTTTTGGTTCATCCCCATACAGCAAAAAAATTAAAAGAATATAATATTGATGTAGATGACTTCATGTGTATTGGTCCACAAGGGTATCTTGAGACACAATGGTTATTATCAAGAGCTAATCACTTATTTACCGATTCTGGTGGAATGCAGAAGGAAGCTTTTTTTCATAACTGTAAAACTACCACACTAAGAAATTCTACTGAGTGGGAAGAAACAATTGAATCTGGGCTGAACTCACTTTGGAATTCAACTAAAGTTCGAAGTGAAAATATAAACAAAACCCAATATCCATATGGATCTGGGCAGGCTGCAGATATAATTGCAAGTTTAATCTTGGGTGTGATTTGAAAATGTATATTTTAATTGGATCCTGCCGCCTGTATCAGCCTTTTTTAGATTTTTCGAATAAAAGGGAATATTTGATTAACCCTCTCGGTATTGTTTCTGGTGCACCGGAAACAATACAAAGTCTCAACTATATCCTGGGTGAAAATTCAATTGATTTGAATTCTTTTTCTGAGAGTGAAATTAAACGTTATTTTAAGAAAACGACAAATAGAGGTAGGATTTCAAAACTTATTTTTGGCCCTGAAGTTGACGTAAGCCGCCCTACTAATCTTTCAGACTATAATTGCTTGGTTCTTGAACTAAGTTCTTTAAAGTATATTTCTCTAAAAAACCATAAGGGAATAGAATTTTACTCATTTATGCCTGCAGAAGGAGCTAAGAATGCAGGAGGGGCTACTAGTTATTCAGAGTTAAGTGTTGAAGAATTTAAGTGTAAGCTAGCCCAAATAAGTGAGCTTGCTGATTCTTTAAAATGGAAAATAATCATTTCTGTTCCGCATAATCTTCATAATATTAAGAAAAGGGAACTTTTGAGAGAAATGGTTATTCAATGGGCAAAAGAGAAGCATTACGGCTTGCTCGATTATGATGAAATAGCTAAAACTTACTTTAATGGTGTTGATGCCGAGGTATTCCTTCCAAGCGAAATTGATAGTGGTCGGTACATTAGGCATACAAAGAAATTTTATCGTATTGTTTCTGAAAGAATAGATGAGTTAGTTAGGGAAAATTGAATTGATAAACTTTGAGAGAAAAATCTATTATTGCCACATTAATAAATGTGGAGGTACTTCGCTGATTTCACAGGTGTCAGATTTATTTCCGACAATGGAATCTCAAGAGGCAGGTCTTAGAGATCACTCATCGGTAGCAGAAATCAAAGGGTACCTAGGAGAGGATTTTGAGGAATACAATGGTTTGTCAATTGTTCGAAACCCCTATCATCGCTGCTTGTCATATTATAATCATATCAAAAGATCTAATTCCTGGTTATATCAAGAGTTTTCAAAGTTTGGGGATATATCTTCAGTTTCAAAATTTGTTGCGCTCTTGCCAGAAATTATTATTGATTTTGAGAATAATAAGTGGGGTGATAAGTCTATTTGGCCACAAACTAAATGGTTAGAAATAGATGGTAGCGTTGTGACTAAAACAATAATTAAGCTTGAGGAATATGACGAGTCAGTTAATACGTTGAGTGAGTTTTTTGGCAGGGAAATTTCTACTGCGGTTGTTAAAAATGCACGCCCCAAAATACATAATTTACTTTCACCTTATGAAAAGCAATTGGGTGTAGAGGAACGATCAGCTATTTTTGATATTTATAAGTCTGATTTTGAGACTTTCGGTTATAGTAAGTAAAAGGTGCATCTTGGCAAGTTACGGAAGGAAGGTTCAGGAGGTTTGGGATTGCCTTCATTTTGATAGAAAACGCAGGGCTATTGGATTTGTATTGTTTGCAATTTTAAGTTCATTGATGGAGCTCTTTTCGTTGGCTTTTCTTTATGAAATTGCAAGCTATCTTATTTCTGATAAAAAAGATGACTTTTTCTTAATGGACTTTTTTTCTGGCTTAAACTATCAGGGTGTGGCTGATTTTTATTATGTGATTTTATTCTTTCTTGTCTTTTATATATCTATTGCTTTTCGAATTAAAGTTTTGAAATTAGGCTCGGGGCTAGCTCATGCAATGGGAGGGGATGTTGCTTCTTCATTGTATAAATCGGTTATTAAGCGAATTGGTGTCGACGTTTCTGTTGCTCACGATTCAAATGAAATTACATCACAAATTGCCACCAAGGCATTAATAGTCGCTGAGCGCTTTATTAATCCTTTGTTGCACCTTTTCTCGACAAGCCTTATTTTTGTTGTGATTTTTTTGTATTTGTTGTTTGTTGCCTGGGAGGAAACTTTAGGTATTGCACTTATTGCGGGGGGCTATTATTTAATAGTGATCAGGCTCACCCGAAGTCGGCTTTTCACTATGGGATCAATTGCTAACAAAGAAACAACGAGATTAGTTAAGTTTACATCAAGAGTACTTAATTCTCCTCGTGAATTTCTGCTTTATGGAGAATTGAAACCATCGGTAAATGATTTTGATAGTTGTGCGCAGAAACTCGCAGAGGCTAATGGTAAGGCCGCATTTATTTCTCAGTTGCCAAAGTTGTTGCTAGAGGGTGTCTTAATTTCTATAGCAATTATATATTTTTATTATATAACTGGCAGTGGTAGTTATGATGGTGCCTCATTAATGATACTGCTTGTAGCTATTTTGAGGTTGTTGCCTCTGATGCAGCAAATATTTTTTATGCTTTCTTCAATGAAGAATGGAGAATCCATCGTTGCTTCAGTTCTCGAAACAATCTCTCATGGCAGCCGTTTTCATCAACATCAATCTCTAGATATTCCCGACTGGCATACTCTAAGTTTTGATTCTGTTAAATATAAATATTCAGCTGATCAATCACCGTTTTTATATAATATCCAGGTTCATAGAAACTCAATAACTGCAATTGTCGGCCCATCAGGAGTTGGTAAGTCAACATTTGTTAATATTCTTTTGGGTTGTAGTCCTCATAATTCAGGTCGGATTTATTTTGATGATTTCGAGCTGGGTTCTCTTTGCCACGTGGCCTGGAGAAATAAATGCAGCGTTGTCTCTCAGTCTCCAACTTTAGATCTTGTCCAAAAATATGTTGTAGAGGGTACTGGTTCCCGAAGTGATTTTGTTCGTGAGATCTTTGATGAAAATTTGAGCCATCTTGGATTTAATTTTGGCTTAGAAACGGTTCGTGAAAGAATAGTTAATCACTCTGATTTCTCGGGTGGTGAGCTTAAGCGTATATCTTTAGCTTTCGCCTATTCCTTTTCTGAAGTCAAGCTAATCGCGCTCGATGAATTTACAGCAGGCCTTGATGCGGCTTCACGGGAACTAGTTCTTGACTTTGTAACAGAAAAATCTCATGGCAAAACAGTAATTATTGTCACGCACCTTGAGTCAGATCTGAGAATTTGTGATCAAGTATGTTCTATTCAAAAGAATGACGTTGTTAAATAATATGGCAGCGTCATTCCTGATAAGCCCGGTAAAGATTTCATTGGTTTTTTTTACCCTGTTTATATTTACACCTAGAATTAATTTTTTTCAACTATCTGGTGGAGTCAGTGATTTACGGCTAGACGTTTTATCGATGTTTCTATTTTGGGCGGCACTAATACCTTACTTGTGCTTCAAAAAGTTCAAAGTAACTAATCCGTGGGTTTTATTTTTTATTTTTCTTTGGTTTCAAGTCGCTCTAATTCTTCCAATTACTAGTTCCCACCCTTTCAATGCTCTTGGCCAGATCCTTTGGTATTCAAGTATGATTGCTTGTGTTTGGCTTGGTTATGATGCAGGCAGGATAAAAACCAGTAGTGCACTAAAGATAGTAGTTTACTTCTCGGCATTAAATTCATTGATGCACCTCTCTGGGTTGTTTTTATATCATTTTCTCGGAATCTACACTAAACACTTATGGTTTGGTTTTTTTCATGTGCCATCACCTTTTGCCTTTGTTGTAGCAATCGGCTTTATTATGATGATACATACATGGGAAGATTCAGCGATAAGCAAGCGTATTTTTATTACATTATTTGTAATCAATATGTCAGCATTGCTGCTTAGTGATTCAAGAGTAGGTGCAGGAGCCTTCTTCATAGCGCTCATTATATCCAAGATAAATAATGTTAGATGGTTTTTTGCTGTTGGTGTAGCCGCTTTGGCCAGTTTGCTTGTAAAGTCCAAAGCACTTTCTATTTTTTTAATGGATTTTGAAACTCTCAGCGCGGATCCGTCTTTAGGGGTGCGGTTTTCTAATTTTGTAAGGTACTTAGAATGGGTGGATCTAGAAAAGTTCTTTTTTGGAGGGGGTGCCCTTTCTTTTTTGGAATACTCCATACAATATGGAAGGCCGGGTCATCTTGATTCCTTCTATGCTAAGATCCTCAGTGATCATGGTTTTATTTTTACAGGCCTGGTCCTTTTGGGCTTTGTTGCTGCCATGTTGCAATCTCTGAGTCGTAACTACCGTCTTGCTGGGGGGCTTGCCTTAGTTGTTTTTATCGCCGTTTTTTCATTAGTTAATGAAGCGCTTTCTAGTGTTAAATCAGGCCATTTTGCTTTTTTTGCACTCGGATTGTGTTTTTTTGTAGCGCATCATAAGGTTATAAAAAAAACTACTTAGATAGTAATAGACTGATCATCCAGCCCCTAAATTACATCAAGTAAGGTCAGTCATTGACTTAATCTTGGCGAGCTTAAACTCGAATAAGTTGGAATCTTCATACGACAGGTAAATAAACTGTGTCAGCCCATATTGTAGGAAATAAGGAATCAAAATTACCCAGTTGTGCCATTTTACTCGCAGCATATAACGGTGATCGCTGGATAGAAGAGCAGATCGATTCGATACTGGCACAAACAGGGGTAAAGGTAAAAATATTTGTTAGCGCCGATCTTTCGAATGATACAACTTTGGATATCATCCATAAAAAAGCGAATGTAGACTCACGAATAACATTATTACCTTATGGTGAAAAATTTGGCGGTGCTGGACCTAATTTTTACAGGCTTATTTGCGATGTAGAGCCTCAAGAATTTGATATGGTGGCTTTTTCTGACCAGGATGACATCTGGTACGAGACTAAACTTCACACTGCCTGGCATCACATATCGGAGCGTGGTTTCGATATATTTTCCAGCGATGTACTCGCTTTTTGGGAAGACGGCAGACAAGAACTTATTAAAAAGTCATATCCTCAGGTTGAGTTTGATTATTTTTTTGAAGCTGCAGGCCCAGGATGTACATATGTTTTATCATCATCAGTATATAAGCCTCTCCGTGAATTTATTGTCTCTGATGTAAGGGGATGTAAACAAGTCGAGTTGCATGATTGGCTAATCTACGCATTTTGCCGCAATCAGGATTATAAATGGCTTATCTATGATCAGCCAACAATGCTGTACCGGCAGCACGAAGGTAATCAGGTTGGCACAAATAATAACTTGAAGGCGTACTATAAGCGTATAAAAAAAATTAAAAATCAGTGGTATAGGGACGAAGCAAGAAAAGTTGTTTTCGCAGTTACAGGTGAGCCTTTAGATTACTTTTTGCAAAATAATTCCCCCTACTTAAATATATGTAAGTTCCGTAGGCGTCCACGTGACAGGGCTGCCTTTCTGTTTGCCTATGTATTAGGAGCCTTTAAGTGAATGTATTGCTAACTGGGGCGACAGGCTTTGTAGGGAAGGGCCTATTAGAGTATTTGTCTCAAAATCATTCAGTAACAGTGGCTCTCCGAACTGCTAAAACAGGTTTTCAGTGTTCCACTTATTCTATTGGTGAAATGGATGGATACGCTGATTGGTCGCACGCCCTTTATGGGCAACAGGTGGTAATTCACGCTGCCGCACGTGCTCATATTATGAAAGATGAATGTTCCGATCCCTTGGAAGAGTATCGACGAGTTAATGTTTCTGGGACTATAAATCTGGCAAAGCAAGCAGCATCAGCAGGTGTTAAACGTTTTATTTACATAAGTTCTATCAAAGTAAACGGAGAGAGTACAATTTCGTCCGCACCGTTTAAAGCAGACGATATCCCTGCGCCAGAAGATGCATATGGTATTTCAAAATTTGAAGCAGAGAATGCTTTGTTTAAACTTGCATCACAGACGGGGATGGAGGTTGTTGTTATCCGGCCGCCTCTAATCTATGGGCCTCACGTTAAAGGTAACTTAGCTAATATCATCGGTCTCATTGATAGAGGAGTTCCCTTACCTCTCGGCCAAACTAATAATTTACGCTCATTTGTGGCTTTGGATAATTTAGTTGATTTGGTTAGTACTTGTTTGGATCACCCAGAGGCTGCAAACCAAGTGTTTTTGGTTAGTGATGGCAAGGATTTATCAACTACGGACCTAATTAAAAAGTTAGCTATTGCTAAGGGGCGAGCGATTCGCCTATTTTCTGTCCCTGAATCTGTATTAGTGGGTCTGTTAACCCTTTTAGGGAGAAAGGTGATTGCCCAAAGACTGTTTGGATCTCTACAAGTTGATATTGCTAAAACACGAGAGTTATTAGATTGGGAGCCAACTGTATCTGTAGATGAAGGTTTTAAGCGCTGTTTTTTTGAGGATTAATTCCATGATACGTTTTATAGACATTACACTTGCCCTTTGTGGTCTTTTATTTGGTTTTCCAGTTTTACTTGTGATTTTTATTATTGGTCTTTTTGATACCGGGTCTCCTTTATTTGTGCAGGTGCGTGTTGGACGGGGAAAAAAACCTTTCAAATTGGTGAAGTTTCGCACAATGACCAAAGATACCCAATCGGTAGCGAGTCACCTGGCTTCGGCGGCATCGATAACTAAGTTAGGAGGAGTGTTAAGACGAACTAAGTTAGATGAGTTGCCTCAACTATGGAATGTGCTTACAGGTGCTATGAGCTTGGTCGGGCCACGCCCAAATTTGTTTAATCAAGAGAGGTTGATAAGGGAAAGGGATTTACTAGGAGTATATAATGTTCGCCCTGGAATCACAGGCTTGGCGCAGATTAATGCAATAGATATGTCAACGCCTGAACTACTGGCTAAAACTGATCGGGAAATGATTGATAATCTAACTGTTCCTAATTATTTCAGATACATACTCGCAACGTTACTGGGTAAAGGTAGTGGAGATCGAGTTAGTTAGGAGCCATAAATAACATTTTTTATTCTGACATCATTTTTAATGAAGCAGCGATTAGGGCTAGGGCCAGTCCTTTCTTGATAATATGTGGTGATACCTTTTTGATTATATTGCTAGAAAAAATTGCCCCAGGGATTGAACCAGATAACATGAGAATAAGAATCTCTATATTTACATGCCCAAGTAATAGGTATCCAGCGCCAGCAATTAAAGATACCGGGATGGCATGTATGGTATCTGTTGCAACCAGTTTTTGGGTATTCATCCTAAGCGGGTATAACGATCGTAGTATGACAGCACCAAGCGCTCCTGCGCCTATAGATGTTAAGGTGACTAAAGTGCCTAGGAGTGCGCCTGATAAAGTGGTTGTTGGCGCCTGCATTTTTTTGAATTGATCTGGTGCCTGAATCCGCTGAGTTCGTTGAAATAATTGAAGCTTTGAACCAAATAGTATTGAAATTCCCGACATGAAAATCAGTCCGCCGAGTAGTTTGATAATCCATTCGGAATTGGATTCAATAATGCCATAAGAAACAAGGGATAATGTAAGCAGCGATGCTGGTATGCTCCCCAGCCACATTCTTTTTGAAACTTGCCAATCTATAAGCTTGTTTTTGTTATGTACTGTGCTTGATGCGAGTTTTGTTACTGCTGCAAAAAGAAGATCAGTTGCAACTACAGCAGTGAGCTCAAGTCCAAATCCCAAAAGTAATATGGGTGCCATTAAGGCTCCACCCCCCACTCCTGTAAAGCCAACAACTGTTCCTATCAATGCCCCTATGAGAGGAGCCCACTCAAGTCCGATCATCCCTTAGCTGACGCAATGAAGTAGGGGTTTAATATGTTCTCTTTGGCATAAACCAGGGGCTGTAGACTATCTGCTTGTAGAACTTTACCGCCTGCGCCTTCAAGAATAGCGTGAGCAGCTGCTGTATCCCATTCGCATGTGGGGGCGAGTCTTGGATAAAGATCTGCTTCACCTGTCGCGATTTTCAAGAATTTAAGACTACTGCCTGCTTGAATAAGCTCAATTTTTCCTTGTAGCTGAGCTATAAATTCCTGAGTCTCAGCATTAAGGTGACTCTTACTTGCAACAACTCGCGTTGCTCCTTTCTTGGAAGAGTGGTGAATCGGTGTTGGCTCATGCTGTTTGTGTTGTTTAAACGAGCCTAGTTCTTTGCCCCCGTAATAAAGTTCTTGCTTGGCTGGAATACTGACAAATCCAAGAGTTGATGCACCACTTTCTATGAGTGCGAGGTTGCATGTGAATTCGTCATTTCTTTTAATAAACTCTTTGGTGCCATCAAGTGGGTCGATTAACCAATACGCCGAATGTTCTGCAGGAATTGTAAGAGAAGAAGGGTCTTCTTCGCTTACAATAGGGATGTTCGGAGTTAATTGTTGTAACCCATCAACAAGTAACTGATGGGCTGCCAGATCTGCTTTGGTAACTGGAGAGTCATCGCCTTTGCTTTCTTCACCGAAATTATTGCTGTTATAAATCTCTAAGATGGAAGTATCAGCATCATTCATGAGCTTTTCAAGTTGTTGAAACAGTTCTGAATTTTTGAAAATTTTTTTGGCTATGGACATGTCTAAAACTCCATTGACTCCATAAGTTCTGAAACTAAAGCGTCTACACTTTTATCTTCTGTATTCAAAATAAAGTCAGGTGTTTCTGGGGCTTCGTAAGGGCTACCAATGCCTGTGAAGTTAGGTAATTCTCCTTTTCTTGCTTTCTTGTAAAGCCCTTTAGGGTCCCGAGATTCAGCAACTTCGATTGGTGTATTGATGTAGACTTCAGAAAACTCTCCCTCGTCAAACATCTCTCTAGCCATCTGCCGTTCTGCTCTGAAAGGGGATATAAACGCAGTGATAACTACGATTCCTGCGTCGACCATAAGTTTAGCGACTTCGCTTATACGGCGAATGTTTTCAATTCGGTCTGCATCAGTAAATCCTAAATCTTTATTCAGCCCGTGCCGGATATTGTCGCCATCTAGAATATAAGTTCGTATACCTTTAGCATGTAGCTCTTTTTCCAGAGCATTGGCTATGGTCGATTTTCCTGAACCAGAGAGGCCGGTAAACCAAAGTACTTTACTTGAATGGCCATTGAGCCTGCGGCGTGCACTTTTATCCACGTCAAGCTTGTGTTGATGAACATTGCTTGCTCTGCGCAAAGCAAACTTAATCATACCTGCAGCTACTGTTTGGTTGCTAATACGATCAATCAGGATCAAACCACCCAGTCCTGCACAGTTTCTGTATGATTCGTAAGGAACCATACGATCAGTTTTGATTTTAACGACACTTAAATCATTGAGCTCAAGCTTTGAGGCGGAGAGTTTATCAAATGTATTGATGTTGAATTTATGCTTGATATCAGTGATTTGAGCATTAACGAGAGCGGTACCTATCTTCATAAGGTAGGAACGGCCGATATAGCCAGGCTCTCTATCCATCCATACAAGCTCCATTTCGAATTGATCCGAAACCTGACATGGCGAGTCAGCTGCTGCTATTACATCTCCTCGAGAAGCATCAATCTCTTTATCTAGAGTCACAGTTATAGCTTGGCCTGCCCGCGCATTTTTGAGCTCATTTTTAAAGAGGATGATATTTTTAATATTAGCGGTTTCGCCTGATGGAAGAATCCGTACAGGCTGGTCAATTGCAATGCTACCGGCTTCAACTGTTCCAGATAAGCCACGAAAATCCTGGTTCGGCCGGTTAACCCATTGAACGGGCATGCGGAAAGGTTGTTCGGATTCAGAACTGCGTGTATCAACTGTCTCTAAATAGCCGGCTAGAGTTGGACCGTGGAACCACTCTGTATGTTTTGAACGTTCAACAACATTATCGCCTTTGAGTGCGGACATCGGTATGGGAGTAATAGAATCGAAATCGAGTTCATTGGCGAAATTGCGATAGTCCGCTTCAACTTTCTCATAGGTTTTTTGTGAATAACCCACAATATCCATTTTATTGATCGCTAAAACAACATGCTTAATTCCCAGTACCGAACAGATCATAGAATGGCGGCGCGTCTGGGTAAGGACGCCTTGTCGAGCGTCAATTAGTATGACTGCAACGTCAGCTGTTGACGCACCTGTAACCATATTGCGAGTGTATTGTTCATGTCCTGGTGTATCTGCAACAATGAACTTGCGTCTATCTGTAGAAAAAAAGCGATATGCGACATCTATAGTGATGCCTTGCTCTCGTTCAGCAGCAAGCCCATCGACCAGTAGAGCAAAGTCAATATCCCTGCCTTGTGTCCCTATTTTCTTGGATTCATTCTTTAGCGCTGAAACTTGATCTTCAAAGATCATTTGTGCTTCATATAACATGCGTCCAATTAAAGTACTTTTCCCATCATCGACGCTCCCACAAGTTATAAAGCGCAGCGTATCCAAACTGGCCTGTTCAGCAAGGTAGGCGTTGACACGTTCTTTTGAAGTTGGGTTAGTTGTCATCAGAAGTATCCCTCCTGCTTTTTCATTTCCATTGAAGCAGAAGAGTCGGAATCAATTGCGCGCCCCTGTCTTTCACTAGTTCTTGCGCTCAGTAATTCTAGAACGATGGAAGCAAGATCGTTTGCATCAGATTCTATTGCTCCGGTAAGGGGATAGCAGCCTAAAGTACGGAAGCGCACTTTTTTAATAAAGATTTTTTCATCTGGGTAAAGCTTTAAGCGATTATCGTCAATCATTACTAGCATTCCATCACGCTCAACTACAGGTCTGTCTGTAGCGAAATACAGAGGAACGATGGGTATTTGCTCACGATAAATGTACTGCCATATATCAAGTTCCGTCCAATTAGATAATGGGAAGACTCGCATGCTTTCATCAGGTTTTTTTCGACCATTGTACTGATGCCAAAGCTCAGGTCTTTGATTTTTTGGATCCCAGCGGTGAGTGCTGGTTCTGAAGGAGAAAATTCGTTCTTTAGCGCGGGACTTTTCTTCATCTCTTCTGGCGCCGCCAAATGCAACATCAAAATTATAATGATCAAGAGCTTGTTTGAGTCCTTGTGTTTTCATGATGTCTGTATGTAAAGCTGATCCGTGGTCTAATGGATTGATATTTTTTTCAACGCCTTCGGGGTTGATGTGTACCAATAAGTCCATTCCACTGGTTTCTGCCATATAGTCCCTAAAATCATACATAGCCTGAAATTTCCACCTTGTATCTACATGTAGTAGGGGAAATGGTGGTAGGCTCGGGTAAAATGCTTTCCGTGCTAGGTGCAGCATGACGGAAGAATCTTTACCGACTGAATAGAGCATCACCGGATTGTCTGCTTCAGCAACAACCTCACGAATAATATGTATTGCTTCAGCCTCAAGTCTATCTAAGTGACTCATGGAGCTTTCAGGGAGAAGTTGTTCTGAATTGCTCACATAGGCAGAAATATCTCTTTTTCCATGTGAATAAATCTCCAACGAAATTCTTAAGGAGTTGGTCTTAAGCTTAAAATCATGCGTTTGCTTTTGATGTGCTATCTCTCTGCAGGTTTGAACCATAAGGCCTGATGGGATAAGAGTTATATCTTTATCTTCACCCTCGGCTAGAACGGATAATGCTTGTTCCAGTTGTTTGCTCGATGGATAAGAACTAGGAATGAAAACCCAGCGACGCCCTGCTCGCCCGTCGTTGGCAAAAAGCACAGAGCAATCCATGTTGACTGAATAAATAGAAGCAAAGAGGACCGTTTTTCGTTTCCTGCGGCTGAGCTCCAGTATTTGCGATATTACAGCAGATTTTGCTGGACGTTCATGCTCATCACGAAGAAACGAGGGGGCTAAAGCCGTGAAGTCAATAGAATGCTTTGCCAGCCAGCGTTCGGTCTTTTTAAGGTCCGAGGGTTCTTCTGAAGACCACAGATAGTTTGAAATTGATCGTGTAGTCCAGGCTGTGCGTTGTTTTTCATTAATAAGCTTTGAAAAATCAGTCATGTCGCAGTATGTAGAGGATTTTGAATTATTTCTGTAATTCTATCATTTAAAACTAGAATTCCATATATTTGTACTGGTAATTGCAATTGGCGACATGCTGGTTGGGCTGAGCTGTCTACTGTTGCTGATTTTATCTATTGGATAAGCGATAATTAATGTCGTTAGGTTGTATTTGGTGTGCTTAGTTCAAGAAGGGTTTTGAGTTGTTTGGAGTTACCTTCTCCATCTGCTTAAGCGCTATTAGGGTTAATTTACGGATTTCATTTTAGAGAGAATATCGGCAAGTCTTTATGGATGAGTATTACGGAGCTTCTACAAAGTCGGCACATTATCGTTTCTTGACTTTGGGGAGAAATACAAAAAAAGCAATCATGGTAATAGCTGATCTGATAGCTTTGCCCTTGGCTTTATGGTCTGGTTATGCATTGCGTTTTGCTGAATGGTGGCCGGTTTCATACATGGAGCAAGCATTAGAGCTATTTATACTCATACCCTTTGTGGGTGTTGTGATCTTTACGAGGCTTGGTTTGTATCGGGCAATAGTAAGATTTATGGGAGCTCAAGCGATTTTATCCGTTTGTAAAGGGGTGCTCACACTTGCAGTATTGCTATGGGCGGGTGCGATCTTGTTACAAATACAACTCTTTCCACGTTCAGTTCCTATTATTTTTGCTTTAGCTGCTTTGGTTTATGTTGGAGGTAGCAGGCTGCTGGTTAGAAGTTATTATCATTGGCTCTTAAGAAATTATATTAATAAAGAGCCTGTTCTGATCTACGGGGCTGGGGGATCAGGGGTTCAGTTGGCTGCGGCTCTGGGAAGCGGTGCAGAATTCTTACCGGTTGGGTTCTTGGATGATGATAAAGGCTTATGGAAAAGTACTGTAAATGGCCTTCCAGTATATGATCCTGAAAATTTACAGGCTCTAATTGATGATCTGGGTATTAGTTATGTTTTATTGGCCTTACCATCTATTGGGAAAACGCAGCGTAGGGAGATACTCGAAAGATTAGCTGACCATGGTGTTCATGTAAAAACCATTCCTAATATGTCGGATATTATTTCCGGTGAATCTGTAGATAGCTTACGTGATGTTGAACCTGAGGATTTATTAGGGCGTGACGCAGTACCAGCGGATCCGACACTGATTGGTTGTAGTATTAATAATAAGGTTGTTTTGGTAAGCGGAGCGGGTGGTTCTATAGGGGCTGAAATTTGCCGGCAGGTTATTGAAAATAGTCCCACTAGCCTAGTTCTTTACGAAATGTGTGAATTTGCATTGTACACGATAGAAAAGGAGTTGCAGAAGGCTCTGTTGGAAGCAGGTAAGGTTATACCTATCTATTCTGTTCTTGGAAATGTTCTTGATGATTCGCGAGTGCGTCGAGTTATTCAGCGTTTTAAAATTGACACAATTTATCATGCTGCTGCGTACAAGCATGTTCCAATGGTTGAACATAATATATTTGAAGGTATAAGAAATAATGCATTTGGGACAAGAGTGATTGCTCGTGCAGCTTTTGATAATGGAGTTGAGCGATTTGTGCTCATTTCAACGGATAAGGCGGTAAGGCCAACCAATATTATGGGTGCTACGAAGCGCTTAGCTGAGTTGATCTTACAGGATCTTGCGAATAAATCGGACAAAACCGTTTTTTCTATGGTGAGATTTGGTAATGTTCTTGGGTCATCGGGTTCGGTTGTACCACTGTTTCGTCAACAAATAAGTTCTGGAGGGCCTGTTACAGTTACCCATCCTGAAATTACCCGTTTTTTTATGACGATTCCTGAGGCGGCTTCTTTGGTTATTCAGGCTGGCTCAATGGCGAAAGGGGGGGATGTGTTTGTGTTGGATATGGGGCAGCCGGTTAAAATCACAGAGCTTGCTGAGAGAATGATAAAGTTGATGGGGTTTGAGATTAAAAGAACTGATGTGGCTGGCGGTATTGAAATTTCTTATAGTGGACTTAGACCAGGTGAAAAGCTTTATGAGGAGCTGCTTATTGGTGAGGATGTTATAGGAACTGAGCATGCGAAAATTATGCGGGCTCAAGAAGAAAGGCTTACTCACGAGCAGCTCCATAAACTAGTGGAAGGCCTGGAAAGAGCAATACTTAAAGAAGATAGTCGTTTGGCGAGGGAGTTGTTGGAAAATTCGGTTTCAGGGTTTAAGCCTTCATCTCCATTGGTGGATTGGTTGCAAAATCAGGAAGGGGTTCCCCCTTCCTTGCACTAGAGGGTCAGGTGCGGCGATGTCTAACAAGGTTCCCTGCGAGTACCGTCATAATGCCAATAAGTAGCCCGGCCACTATTGATAAAAGTATTATTATTGTTTTGCGGGGCTCAATTGGCTTTGGGGCAGGCTCCGCTGCTAGATCCAGAATCATTGCGGAAATTAATTTGCTGTCTAAATCGATGTTGGCTAAAAGTTCTAGTTTTAGTTTTTCATCTGACAAGCCTGGTATGTTATCTAGGTTTTTTTCTCTGGCTTTAAGGGCATTTAACTCCGCATTGAGTGATTTGCTTCCTAAGCGGTATATGCCTCTCATTTGATCGATTATATGTTGCTTGCCAAAGTTAGTTTCAGTCTTTAATGGATTTACCAGTCCAATCTCGTTGGCAATGATTAATGCTTCTTCAATGCTTTTGATCTCTTCAATTAGATTGGAATGGTAGTTTGCTTTCTTTGATTGAATTGTAAGTAAAAGGTTGTTTTGGGCGGCATGAATGCGGGCTTGAAGATTGTTGGTTAGCTCTTTGGAGAACTGTTGATGCGCGAAGCTTATATATTCATTTAGCCAACTAGAGGATAATTCTGGAGATTTTGTTCTTAGTGATATCGTAATGTGATTGATCTCTTCGGTGTCGGGAAGTGTTACTTTCAATGCTCTATTAAATTCTTTGCGGGCTTGCAGTTGTGTCGTATTGTCATTGCGAAAATGGTCCAGCAATTCTGGTTTTGACAAAAAGCTATTTTTATATCTGTTAGAGTTCAGTGCACTAATGAACTGGCCAAAAATATCAGTAGTTGAGGCTTCTTCTGATGCAGTTTCACTGTAAATAATTTGTTGTAGTAGGGTGTGAATTTTTCTTATTTCAATCAAGTCGCTTTCTGATGGTGAGGCTAAAACAGCTGAGCTCTGGTAAATAGGTGTAGAAAGAAAAGAATATGCAGCCCCGCAAAGGGTAATGAGTGCTGTGATTCCAAGAATTAAAAGCTTCGAGCGCCACAATTGCAGAAACAGAAAAAATAAGTCTATATGATCATTAAGTGGATGCTCTGGGGAGTGCTTTTGTTCCATATTAAGAATTCTCCAGGGGTATTTCACGCGATTATACAGTTTTTAATATTTGAAAAGTTACTTATCTGTTGTTTGAAGGTGAGAGCTTCTGGTGAGTTGCTTGGATCTCGAGGTCGCAGTGCTGATTGAGTTTAGATGGTGGGCCTTCCGGGACTCGAACCCAGGACCTGCCGATTATGAGTCGGATGCTCTAACCAACTGAGCTAAAGGCCCCCAAAATTGAGGGTGCCCATGATACCGATATGGTTGCATGGGCACAAGGATTTGATTTAAAAGAATTTACTGTTCGTCGAGGAAGCCGCGTAAGTGTTCTGAGCGGCTTGGGTGACGAAGTTTGCGAAGTGCTTTAGCTTCGATCTGACGGATACGCTCACGCGTAACGTCGAACTGCTTGCCGACTTCTTCCAATGTGTGGTCGGTGTTCATCTCGATACCGAAACGCATACGTAGAACTTTAGATTCACGTACAGTCAGACCAGCCAGTACCTCTCTAGTCGCTTCGCGCAGGCCTTCGCCTGTTGCTGAGTCTACAGGAGACGAGATGGTTGTATCTTCAATGAAATCGCCCAGACTGGAATCTTCATCGTCACCGATTGGTGTTTCCATAGAGATAGGTTCTTTAGCAATTTTCAGCACCTTGCGAACTTTATCTTCTGGCATTTCCATACGTTCAGCCAGCTCTTCCGGCGTTGCTTCTCGTCCCATTTCCTGAAGCATCTGACGGGAGATGCGGTTCAATTTGTTGATCGTCTCGATCATGTGAACAGGAATACGGATTGTGCGCGCCTGGTCGGCAATCGAGCGAGTGATTGCCTGACGGATCCACCATGTTGCGTAGGTAGAGAATTTGTAACCACGACGGTATTCAAACTTATCAACAGCCTTCATCAGACCGATGTTGCCCTCCTGGATAAGGTCCAGGAATTGCAGTCCGCGGTTTGTATACTTTTTGGCGATGGAGATAACCAGACGTAGGTTGGCTTCAACCATCTCTTTCTTGGCACGTCGAGCGCGTGCTTCGCCAATAGACATGCGGCGATTAACTTCTTTGATCTCGGCGAGACTAATGCCTGTTTCGATCTCTGCCTGAATCAGCTTTTTCTGCGCACGCTTCAGTTCGATCAGATTGGTTTTGATCGCACGAGAATAGCTCTCGCCGGATTCAATAACCTGATTGAACCAATCAGCATTAACTTCATTGCCCGGGAACTCTTTAATAAATGTTTTCCGTGGCATTTTTGCACGTTGAGTGCAGATTCGCATGATCGTACGTTCCTGATTGCGAATGTTCTCAATCGTGGAGCGAACCTGGTTTACCAGTGCTTCATAATAGCGAGGAGCCAGTTTAATCGGTGCAAATGATTCGCTCAGTTCAACCTGAGCAGCGCCGAACTCTTTGCTATCACGGCCATGCTTGTCTAATGCGATTAGCAATGCGTCATAGTTATCAGAAAGAAGGCCGAAACGACGCGCTGCTTCTTCAGGGTCAGGGCCTTTCTCTTTCTCATCTTCTTCATCGTCATCGTCATCGCTGTCTTCGTCTTCGTCATCGTCTTCATCAGAGAGATCTTCTTCAGAGCCAGGAATGACGGCAGCAGGGATCTCTTCATCGTCGTCTGCATCGATATAACCGCTGAAGATGTCGCTCAGGCGACCTTCCTCTTCAAGGGTTAGTTTGTAAGCTTCAAGGATGCTTTCTACAGTGCCTGGGAAGCAGGCAACCGCGGACATTACTTCACGAAGTCCTTCTTCGATACGCTTAGCAATGCTGATTTCGCCTTCACGCGTCAGCAGCTCTACTGTACCCATTTCTCGCATATACATACGAACAGGGTCAGTGGTACGGCCAGCGTCAGATTCAACGGCGGCAAGTGCTGCTACTGCTTCTTCATCTGCCTCTTCTGCAGAGTCACCCTCTGTCATAAGCAGGGTTTCTGCATCTGGAGCTTCTTCCGACACGGATATACCCATGTCATTGATCATGCGGATGATATCTTCAACCTGATCTGGATCGGCAATATCCTGTGGCAGGTGGTCATTCACTTCGGAGTAGGTTAGGTAACCCTGCTCCTTACCACGGGCGATCAATTCCTTAAGGCGAGACTGCTGTTGCTGAGAAGTATCGGACATAGGACCCTGTGACTAGAAAATAGATGAAAATTCGAGCAGGCCATTATAGCGATGAAGCATGCGCTTTGCTAGAAAAATGACCTATTGAGTTATATCTTCGTGCAAGTTAAAAATAGACTATTTATCAGCAACTTGCTGGGAAAATAGCAGTGTTGAACGTATATATGGAGATTTGTTGGGGAAATTTCAAGTGCTTCCCCTAAATTTCCTTTGCATATGAGGATTTCAGTTCATTCAGACGTTTAAAGTGTTGCAGTAATCTTTGCTTCTCTTCAGCTTTTAATTCGTGCTTCTTTTGTAGGCTGGAAACGTCTGCTTCAATGGCTTTTAGCTCAAGTTCTTTAAGGGCGTCATTTAGGTAAACGCGCCCTTCTGCTTCAGATTTTATCTCTAGTGAGCTGGATATTTCATAAAGCTGCACGATAGTTTCAGACAGTGCTGCATCTTCTCGCCAGTCTACAACCAATTGACCCAGGGATGAATCTGGATTTCTGGAGTAATAATCCACAAGCTGAGACAAAATTTTAATGTTGCTATCGTTTATGAGCTCTGTGCCTTCAGGTAATCGATACTCTGATGCTAGTTTCGGAAAGTGGAGTAACAGGCTGACCAGTTTCTGGGCAAAGCTCAATTCTGTGTTTCTTGGTGGTGGCTGGAAAGAACGGGGTTTTCCGTCTCTTTGTTTGTAATTTTTCTTCGGTTTTGGGGCGTAATCATCACCGGAAAAATTGTAAGCATCTTCATAGCCTGGCTGGTATTCCCGCTCTTCAGGACTATAGTCATAACCTGAGTAATCGTACTCATTTTCAGAGTAGTGCTGGACCGGATTGTTGTTCTGGGCTTGGGCAGGTTCCTGGACCGATTCGCGAAAGTTAATGGCTGTCTGGATCTGTTCCAGTGAAAGGTGTGTTAATTCGCATATTTTATCCAGCATCATCTGTTGTAAGAGGCTGGTTTTCATGGAATTAATCGCGGGTAGCACTTCTGTGCTGAAGCGCGCTCGTCCATCCATGCTATCCAGGTCGGCACCTTCTGAGTGGCACTTGAAGAAGAATTCCGACAAGGGTTGAGCTGTGCTGATTCGATTTTCGAAATTCTCTTTGCCTTCCTGGCGAACAAGACTATCGGGATCCTCTCCATCGGGCAGGAATAGAAAGCGAGCTTCTTTTCCATCTTCAATGACCGGTAGTGTGGTTTTAAGTGCGCGCATCGCAGCTTCACGCCCGGCGTTGTCGCCATCAAAGCAGAAAATGACTTCCGGTACTATTTTAAACAGCCTTTCCAAATGTTGGCTGGTAGTGGCGGTACCTAGTGTGGCAACAGCGTAATGAATATCAAACTGGGCCAGCCCTACGACATCCATATACCCTTCAACAATAATTAGTCGCTCGAGCTTTTGGTTGTGTTTTCTTGCCTCATACAGGCCGTATAGCTCTCTGCTCTTGTGAAAGGTGGGGGTTTCTGGTGAGTTAAGATACTTTGGTTTGTCGTCACCGAGGACTCGACCACCGAAGCCGATTACACGGCCGCGTTGATCGCGTATTGGGAACATGATTCGATTTCTAAAGCGATCATAGCGACTATCACGTTCTTCGTTGTGAATAAGTAAACCGGATTCTTCCAGAAGTTGAATCTCTTCTTCTGATTTGCCTAAGTGATTGAGAATATTATCCCAGCCAGAGGGGGCGAAGCCGATCGAAAAGGCTTTTGCGGCCTGACCAGACAGTCCACGCGACTTTAGGTAGTTTACTGCGCTTTCTCTGGTTTGGTGGCTGCGCAGTTGATCTTCGTAGTAACTGCTGGCTGCTTTCAGTAGCTCATAAAGTTTGCTGAGCCTTAAATCATGTTCGCGCTGCTGCGGTGAATCATCCCGTGGAACTTCCATGCCAGCGGTTTTGGCTAATTCTTCAACGGCTTCTGGGAAATTCAGGTTCTCATAATCCATAAGAAACCCTAATGCATTGCCGCCTGCGCCGCAGCCGAAGCAGTAGTAAAATTGCTTCTCTTGATTAGCAGTAAAAGAAGGAGTTTTTTCTTTATGGAATGGGCATAGCCCTGAATAGTTTTTGCCAGTTCGTTTCAGCTTTTGAACGCGTCCATCCAACACATCAATAATATTAATGCGAGCAAGGAGGTCGTCTATAAAATGCTGAGGAATTCTACCGGCCATGGAGAGCTCTGCTGAATAAAGAGTATCAGCAGGAGTTTAACCGGATAGCTGCTCTTTGACGAGTTTGGAAATGATGCCCATATCGGCGCGGCCCTGAACCTGTGGTTTCAGTATTGCCATTACCTTGCCCATGTCCTGCATGGACTGTGCGCCTGAGCTGTCGGCAGCTGATTTAACGAGCGCTGCAATCTCTTCTTCGGTTAGCGGTTGCGGCAGGAAAGTTTTAATCACCTCCAGCTCCTGTCGCTCAGCATCTGCAAGATCCATGCGTGCCGCTTCTTCAAATTGCGAGATAGAGTCACGGCGCTGCTTAGACATTTTATCTAGCACCGCCAGTACTCGGGTGTCGTCCAGTTCAATACGCTCGTCAACTTCGATGCGCTTTAGTTCTGCCAGGATCATTCGAATAGTTGTCAGGCGTGCTTTCTCTTTGGCACGCATGGCAGCTTTCATCTCATTAGTGATCTGCTGCTTCAACTCAGACATCTGGCAATTTCCTCTGGACGGGATCTAATTATCTCGTGGATTAGTACAGGCGAACGCGGCGAGCGTTTTCGCGAGATACTTTTTTAGCGTGACGTTTCACAGCTGCTGCTGCTTTACGCTTACGTACAGATGTTGGCTTCTCGTAGAATTCACGACGACGAACTTCAGCCAAGATACCTGCTTTTTCGCAAGAACGTTTGAAACGACGCAGAGCTACATCAAATGGCTCGTTTTCTTTAACTTTT
>NZ_CH724125.1:1552030-1657981 GCF_000153345.1 Neptuniibacter caesariensis | reverse complement strand
TGGCATGTTTGAACAAACCCTAATTGTTTAGTTAATCCACTAGTAAAAACCTGCCTTAATCCATGCGGATTTATGGCAAGGCGCGAAATTTTAGTCCTTTCGCTTGTTTAAGTAAAGCAAAGAATAGGTCCACTTGGTATTTTCTGTGCACCCGGTTGGTATGGAATGTATAATGCCGCCAGATATTCAGTTTTGGTGAGCAAGAAATGCGTGTACTTGGGATTGAGACCTCCTGTGATGAAACGGGCGTGGCAATATATGACAGTGAAAAAGGCTTATTAGGTGATGCCTTATACAGTCAGGTAAAGATGCACGCAGAGTATGGAGGCGTGGTACCTGAGCTGGCGTCTCGTGATCATGTTCGAAAGTTGTTGCCACTGCTGGATGAAACTTTTGCGAAAGCTGGCTTGGAAAAAGGTGATGTAGACGCTGTCGCTTATACATCCGGGCCTGGGTTAATCGGGGCGTTAATGGTTGGTGCTTCTACTGGGCGCTCAATGGCAATGGCCTGGGGTAAGCCCGCAATTGGAGTCCACCACATGGAAGGGCATCTGCTGGCACCCATGTTAGAAGAGAATCCTCCTGAGTTTCCGTTTGTTGCATTGTTGGTTTCGGGTGGTCACACCCAGTTAGTACAAGTTGACGGTATTGGGCATTATACCTTGTTGGGCGAATCCTTAGATGATGCCGCGGGCGAAGCGTTTGATAAAGCGGCTAAAATGATGGGGCTGGACTACCCCGGAGGGCCATTGATTGCTAAACATGCAGCGATGGGTGACCGGACCCGTTTCCGCTTCCCAAGGCCGATGACGGATCGCCCGGGTATGGATTTTAGCTTTTCAGGCCTAAAGACCTTTACTTTGAATACGGCTAACTCACACCGGGACGAAGCGGGCACGCTTGATAAGCAGACTATTTGTGATATAGCGGCAGCATTTGAAGAGGCTGTGGTTGATACGCTTGCCATTAAATGTCGAAGAGCGCTACAGCATACCGGGTTTAAACAGTTGGTGATCGCGGGTGGGGTGAGCGCCAATCAACGCCTTAGAGAGCGCCTGGATGTAATGGTGCAAAAAGAGCGAGCAGAGCTGTTTTATGCCAGGCCTGAATTTTGTACCGATAATGGAGCGATGATTGCCTTTGCTGGATGTCAGCGTTTAAAGGCTGGTTTACATGATGACCTGACGATTGTCACAAAGCCGCGCTGGCCACTTGATACTCTGGAGGCAATCTAAATCCTTGGCTCGGTTCCTGACAGGAGATTACTGATATTGCTCCTGTGACGGGTTATGAGCAGGAGAGAGATAACCAGCATAATGGCTATGTATTGAGGGGCGCTTAGCCAGATGAAAATGGGTGAAACTAGAGCTGTGCCAACGGAAGCGAGGGACGATCTTCTGCTTATCCCAGCCAGTATGCTCCAAACTAGTAACTGCACTATCGCCAGGGGCCAGAATAATCCGAAGCAGGCGCCAAAAGTCGTTGCAACCCCTTTGCCTCCTTTAAAAGAAGAGAAGATGGGCAGCATGTGGCCAGCTATTGCAGCGAAAGCACATAGTGCGCGGATTTCTGAACCAAGATCTAACAATACGCATGGCAGTAGCGCGAGATAGCCTTTGCCGGCATCGCCAAGCAGGGTGACGAGTGCTGCTTTTCTTGTTCCAATGCGTAGTACGTTTGTGGTGCCTGGATTGCCTGACCCTTTTTTCCGTGGGTCGGGAATATCGAATGCATGACAGACGAGTACGGCTGTGGGGATTGAGCCCCACAGATAAGCTAATAAAACCAGTCCGAAGGTTAATAAAGCCGGTTCGGTCATAGGCTATCCAAAGGTTGATTGATGGATATAGTGTACATACGTGAATTAGAGGTGGAAACGGTTATAGGCATCTATGACTGGGAAAGAGAGATTCGACAGCGAGTTAATCTTGATCTCGAAATGGGCACGGATATTCGTCAGGCGGCTAATACCGAGGATGTTGAGAATACCCTTAACTACAAAACTGTATCTGATCGATTGATCGATTTTATTAGTCAGAGCGAATTCTTACTCGTTGAAACCATGGCTGAGCAGATAGCGGAACTGGTTAAAGAGGAGTTTTCTGTTAAGTGGCTTCGTTTACGCTTGGGTAAACCAGGCGCTGTGCCTGCAGCTCAGGATGTGGGCGTAATCATTGAGCGTGGAGAACGCTGGTAATGGCGGTCGTATTTGTCAGTATCGGTAGCAATGTTGATCGGAACATCTATGTAGCTAATGCCATTGATGCGCTTCATAACTATTTTGGTAAAGTGGTTTTGTCATCGGTATTTGAAAGTGAAGCGGTTGGCTTTGACGGTGATAACTTCTACAACCTTGTGGCTAGATTCGATACTGAATTACCTTTAGCGGAACTTTCGTCAATCTTAAAAGGGATTGAAGATGAGAATGGTCGTTGTAGAAAGGGCCCTAAATTCAGTGGTCGAACGCTGGATATCGATATTCTGACCTATGATCAGCTTTCTGGTGTTATTGAAGGGATAGAGCTGCCACGAGGTGAGATTGAAACCAATGCATTTGTATTAAAGCCGCTCGCAGAAATTGCTCCTGTTGATAGTCACCCTGTAACAGGGCAGAGTTATTCAGCTATGTGGCAAGCGTATGACAAGACTAAGCAAAAACTTTGGGAGGTAGAGTTTGTCTGGAACGGGCATTCTTTGCCTTGTGTGGTTAGTGGCTAAATAGGGACTTTCCTCCATCAACAGCCAGAATTTGCCCGGTAATATATTCTGCTTGGCTCAAGTAAATCGCTGCTTGAGCCAAATCCTCTTCAACACCCAGTCGGCCTAGCAAAACTTTATCCAGAATATTGGCTTTTTCCGTACTTGATACTTCTTGTTCCGGCCAGAGAATAGCGCCTGGTGATATGCCATTGACTCGAACCTGAGGGGCCAGTTCTTTTGCCAGGCTTTTGGTCAGCATTTCTAATCCCGCTTTAGCGATAGAATAGATAGGATAACCGGGTAGGCCTCGTTGAGCGTGGATATCGATCATGTTGATAATGCAGCCATTACTTTCTCGTAGTGTTTTGCTTAGCGTGGCGCAGAGAAAGTAGGGTGCACGCAGGTTTGAGTTGATAAGTTCATCCCATTGATGAAGAGAGGTTTCCTCTATCGGGGTGGGATAAAACGTGGAGGCATTGTTTATTAGTAGGTTTAGCTGGCCAAAGTGCCTCAGAATATCCTCGGCCAGTTGGTTTAATTGCTCAAGGTTATTCAGATCTGCAGAGAATGTTTTGGCACTGTTTGGGCGTTTCTGATTGAGTCTGTCAGCAAGCTCTTGCGCTTCTGTAGCAGCGCTGCGGTAGTGGATTGCGACATCATAACCGGACTGATGTAAGGCCTCGGTTAATTTGGCGCCTATGCGCTTTGCTGCGCCTGTAATCAGTGCGGTTTTATTGTTAGATCCCATCGTGGCTACTCGAGCTGAATTTTTCACAGATGATCAATTTGCGCTGAGTTAATTCCTTGCCAAGGGCAGCCCCTTTATAGCCTTCTTTGATGAGTTGCTTGGGGTCTATCTTGCTAATTTCATCGAGAATGGGTTGCAGGCTTTGGGTGCTATGCTCTCTGTATAGTGCTTTAACGCAGCTAAGAATTTTCTCTAGCCTCTGCGGGCGCCTGAATAGATCCAGGCCTTGCAGTATTTCAAGTTTAGTTTCGGCCGGCTGAGAGTCAAAGGTGCTAAGTAAAGCGCTATGATCGGCGCATTGCATAGTTAGTTCTTTGGTGGCTTTCTGTGTTCTAAGTCTGTCACAAAAGGCTGGAACGTTTTTTAAGTCAGCCAGGGTGCTAAGGCAAGCAAAGCGAATGTCTGCCTCTTTGCTTACCTCGCAGCAGTTTCGAAAAATGGATTGCCAATTATCTGTATCGAGCCAACTTTCAAGTTCGGGTAATACTTTTTTCGACGCTTTGGTTTGATGGAGTATGCTGAGAAATACCCAGGGGGATTTTTCAGTTAAGGCCCTTTCAAACTCCTTCCAGACCCGTTCGGTAGTCAAATGCTCAAGCTCATCGGTTAGTGCTAGTTCTTGCATGAGGTTAAGCGTTTCTTGAGCAACTCGAAAGCCTAGATGGTTGTACCTTGATGCAAAACGGGCGACACGTAAGACGCGTAATGGGTCTTCGGAAAAGGCAGGGGATACATGACGTAGTATTCTATCTGCTAGATCCTTTTGGCCATCATAGGGATCAACGAGGCTGCCCTGCTCGTCCATAGCCATTGCATTAATGGTCAGGTCGCGTCGGACTAAATCCTCTTCCAGAGTGACATTTTTATCGGCAAAGTAATTAAATCCGGTATAACCCTTGCCTGATTTCATTTCTGTTCTTGCAAGCGCGTACTCTTCCCCTGTCTCTGGATGAATGAAGACAGGGAAGTCCTGGCCTACAGGCTGGTAGCCTGACTCGATCATCTCTTCTGGGCTAGAGCCGACCACGACCCAATCTTTGTCATAAACAGGGTAGTTCAGAAGTTTATCGCGGACTGCGCCGCCAACGAGGTAAATCTTCATGGTTTATGATTCGCAATGATCGGGCTGTTCAACTCGCCAGCCTTCAAAACCATTGTTGATGCTATAAACCTCGTCAAAGCCTTGCTCTATCAGAAATTGCCCTGCTGATTGGCTGCTGATGCCATGGTAGCAACAGACCAGCAAGGGCTTATCCATATCGGCTTCATTTAGAAAGGCGTGGATGTTTTCATTGCTAAGGTTGAACGCGCCTTTGATTCTGCCTTGGGCAAAGCTTTGAGGGTCACGGATGTCGACAATGGTTGCTCCGTTTTCTAGTAGCTCAACAGCTTGATTGGAATTGATGCATTGAAGTTGAGTCATAATATTACCTGTTAAAAATGTATCTACTAGTCGGTGGTGGAGCCGGTTTTGTGCCTAGCGCATCAACGCTAAAAACCTGCTGATCTTCGAGTCGTAAGGCGGTTAATTTGTTCCCCCAAACGCAACCTGTATCCAGGGCATAGACATGTTCTGCATCTGCTTCTCCTTCCAGTGCAGCCCAGTGACCGAACAGTATACGGGTTTCATTATCCTGTGGATCTTTACGCGGGAGCTTGAACCATGGCAGATAGCCCGGAGGCTGAGATTCCAGTGTGCCTTTGGCTGTGAAGTCCAGCTTCCCTTCCGGGTTGCAGAAGCGCATGCGGGTTAGATAGTTTGTGATAATTCTCAAGCGGTCCCAGCCTTCGTGCTTACCTGACCATATATCCGGTTTGTTGCCGTACATATGGTTGAAAAATTCGCGGGCCAGTGTGCTCTTCAGAACTTGTTCAACTTCCTTGGCGCGTTTGCGGGCTTTGTTGATTGTCCAGCAGGGAGGGATGCCTGCATGAACCATTGCATAATTCTGTTCTTTGTCGATATGGAGTAATTTCTGGCGACGCAGCCAGTTCATTAATTCGTAGCGGTCAGGTGCTTCCAGGATAGGGGTAAGTGTGTCGCTTCTCTTGCTGCTGACTGCCCCGTAATGCACTGCTAAAAGGTGGAGGTCATGGTTGCCCAGAATGCATATCGCTTGATCCCCAAGTTGTTTGAGGAATCGTAGGGTCTCTAAAGATTTGGGGCCACGGTTAACAAGGTCTCCAGCGATCCAGATGCGGTCATCATTGGAGAAATTAACTTTCTCCAAAAGGGCTGTTAGTTCATCAAAACAGCCCTGTATGTCGCCAATTGCATAGGTGGCCATGAAGCAAGGCCCTTAGTGAATTGCATTGGGTTGTGCAAGCGTGAAAGCTTGAATAGGGGCTTTAAACGTCTCGCCATCTTCAGTAGACATCTCATAATGGCCTTGCATGCTGCCTACGCTGGTCGCGAGTACAGCGCCGCTTGTGTAAGTATAGCTGTCCTGGGGTTTGATAACGGGCTGCTCTCCGACCACGCCTTCACCATTGACTTCCTGGATGTGCTGGTTGCCATCAGTAATTAGCCAATGACGATTAAGAAGCTGCACGGGTGTCTCGTTGTGGTTGGTAATCGTAATTCGATAAGAGAACACAAAGCGTTTACTCTCAGGATCGGACTGCTTAGCCTGATATGAGGTTTCCACATTGATATCTACATTGTTACCAAGCTGAAGGTTTTCCATTAAGTCTAGCTCTTCTTTTTCGATAGATAGTTGCTGATAGCGACAAAGTCAGAAATGGGTAGTTTTTCCGGGCGCAAGCCTGGGTCGATATTCAATGCTTCTATCTCTTCAGCGCTGAGTAGGGGCTTCAGATTATTGCGCAGGGTTTTGCGGCGCATATTGAATGCTGTTCTGACGACGGTTTGTAGTTGTTCTACCTCGTCTGCTACGTAAGGTAATTCGCGATAAGGGGTGAGGCGAATGATTGCCGAGTCTACCTTGGGAGCAGGGTTAAAAGCGCCAGGAGGTACGACAAACAGAGATTCAACCTTGCAGAAATACTGCGCCATGATACCAAGGCGGCCATAGTTATTCTCACCGGGGCCTGCTGCCATGCGGTCAACAACCTCTTTTTGCAGCATGAAGTGCATATCTTCGACATCATCCGCGTGACTGAGTAGATGGAAAATCAGCTGGGTTGAAATGTTGTAAGGCAGGTTGCCGACAATGCGCAGGCGTTTCTCTGAGCGACGCAACTGGGTGAAGTCGAATTTCATCGCATCTGCTTCATGGATGCGGAATTTATCGCCGTAACTGAAAAACTTAGTTCTCAAGATTGGCGGGAGATCTCTATCCAGTTCAATCGCATCGAGTTCGCCGGCTTCAGCAAGCAGTTCTTCCGTTAATGCGCCTAACCCGGGGCCAATTTCGACCATAGTGTCGGTTTCATGTGGCGCAATTGAGCGAATGATGCGACGAATGATTCCGTGATCATGCAGGAAATTTTGCCCGAAACGTTTGCGGGCTTTATGTGCAACAGGTTTTTTACTCATGAATTAGTTCGTCAGATTGCGGTGGTGAGCCATTGTGCCCGCGTATTCGATAGCAGTGATCAAGCTGCCGGCATCTGCTTGGCCGGTACCGGCCAGATCGAGGGCCGTGCCGTGATCTACAGAGGTGCGAACAATAGGCATGCCCAGTGTAATATTTACTGCATTTCCAAAGCCTTTATATTTTAGCACCGGAAGGCCTTGGTCGTGGTACATGGCAAGAACAGCGTCAGCATTTTCTAAATATTTTTGTGTGAAAAGCGTATCGGCCGGTAGGGGGCCTTTTAAGCAGACGCCTGAACCGCGAAGTTTTTGTAATGTAGGCTCGATGGTTTCAATCTCTTCCCGTCCCAGGTGGCCACCCTCGCCAGCATGAGGATTTAGGCCGGTAACCAGAATATTCGGCTGAGAAAGACCAAAGCTCTGTTTCAGTTCAGAATCTAATACCTGAATGACTTCCTCTAGAAGGTCGGGGGTAATGGCATCGGCAACGTCTTTGAGGGGGAGGTGGGTTGTTGCAAGAGCAACCCTCAGCCCTTCCGTGGCCAGCATCATGACTACTTTTGAGGTTTCAGTAAGTTCTTCAAGAAACTCAGTGTGGCCACTAAAAGGAATACCTGCATCATTAATCACCCCTTTGTGAACAGGGGCTGTGATCATTGCTGAGAAGGTGCCATTCAGGCAGCCTTCAGTCGCCACTTTGAGGGTTTCCAGAACATACTCAGCGTTGGCTGGGTTGAGTTCGCCTGGTATCGCTTCTGCTTTCAGAACAACCGGGAGGACCTTAAGAGTCCTTGCTGGTGTTGGGCTAGGCTCAATCTCAGGATCAAACTGTTCTATGGCAATAGGGAGCTGAAGTAACTCTGCTCGCTTGCGAAGCATCTCCGGATCAGCAACCACCACCAGTTCATTGCTATGCCCCTGTTGAGCAATTTGAATGCAAAGATCCGGGCCGATACCTGACGGTTCGCCAGAAGTTATTACCAGTCGGTTAATCCCCAAAGGATTACTCCTTGATATCTACGTATGCTTGAGAGCGGATTTCGCGCAGCCAGTTTGAAAGCTCTTCATTAAACTTACGCTTACGTATAGTGGCACGTGCACGGTTTTCCTGCATCGTTTCGCCCATATCTTCAGTACGTGTATCCAGTACAGTCAGGATATGCCAGCCAAAGCGAGATTCGAATGGCTCAGAAACCTGGCCTACAGCTGTGCTATTCATGACTTGCTCAAACTCAGGCACCATTTGGCCGTTCTGTGTCCAGCCAAGTGAGCCACCTTCTGAACCACTGGCCGGATCATCGCTGAATTCTTTCGCTAGAGCCGCAAAGTCTTCGCCGCTTGCAATGCGTTGGTACAGCTGGGAAATCTGTCGTTTCGCTTGCTCGTTTGTACGTATCTCAGTCGGTTTTAGTAAAATATGGCTGACTAGGCGCTGGTCGATCAGTTGGACAGCTCCTCCACGTTTGTCTTTGGCCAGCAGAATATGAAAACCGCTTGGTGAACGTACTGGTTTGGAGAATTCGCCGGGTGATAGTTTTCTGACCGCTTTGCTTAATGCTTCAGGAAGTTCGTTGGCTTTTCTCCAGCCCAGGTCGCCCCCTTTAAGAGCATTGGGAGCATTTGAAAATTCAACTGCTGTTTCAGCAAAGTCGGCACCGTTGTTCAGTTTGTCGAAAATCTCCTTCGCTTTGCTTTCTGCCTGTTGGATGATTTCAGGAGAAGCCTGCGAAGGGGTAGCTATCAAAATATGGCCCAACAAAAATTCGGCTGACGCCTGGCTTTTGCCATCTTCAGAATTTAGAAAGTTACTCAGCTCTTGCTCGGATACTCGGATTCTACGATTCACCAGATTTTGCTGAACGCTGTTGATTAGCATCTCATTACGAATCTGCTCACGCGCTTGGTTGTAGTCACGTCCTTCAGCAATCAACGCCTCGCGGAACTGATCGATAGACAAACCATTCTGAGCCGCAATATTGGCTATAGCGCCGTTCAGCTGACTGTCAGAAACGCGTACACCGTTTTGTTCAGCCATCTGTTTTTGAATGCTCTCGATAATAAGGCGGTTGAGAACCTGTTTTCTCAGGATGTGTTCAGGCGGAATCCTTGTGTTGCGTGACTGAAGCTGCTCTCGTGTGATTGACGTACGTTGCTCCAGCTCACTTTGTAGAATGATTCCTTCATTTACGACAGCAGCGATACGATCTAGCGGTATCTCGGCTGCATGGGAATGAGATACAGGAAGCAGTAGGGAAAGTGCTGCCGCAGAAATTAATTTGTGGAGCTTATTTTTCATAGTGCTCTTCACGCTCTTTGTAACCGATTATGTCATTCATAAAGTCGCTGCTGCCACTACCGAATGAGCCTAAACCTTTTAATGTGAAATTTAAAAATATGCCGGTATCGTATTGGTCGGTGTCATCCAACCAGCGTCTACCCGCAAAGTTTACTGTCCAGCAGCAGCTTTCGTATTCCAGGCCCAAGGATGTCTCAAGGCTTTCTTCATCTTGCAGATCATATAGCCAGCGTCCCATAGTCGTCCACTGTCGGGATACCGGCCAGATGAAAGAGAGGTCAGTTTGTTCTCTTGAGCTCTCCTCGTAACGGTAGCTGAAATCAAATCGATGGTTAAGATCGCTGTTGTAACGTAAACGTAGATTAGATTCTTTGCCGTCAAAGTCACTATGATCAAATACGGCATCCCATGAAATACGCATATCCGGAGATAAGTACCAGACTGCTTCGGTGGCTATATCGCTCTGGCTGTCTGTTTCCGCTGGTTTAGTACTATCCAACTGTACATTTCTGTCAGCGAAGTAGTAGGCCTGGCCTATACTGAAGCTTGCCTTTTCAACACCTTGTTGGCCAATAAAGCGCGTGCTTAGGCCCAGAGATAGCTGCTGTGTATCGCCGAGTCTATCTAAGCCACTGAAGCGATTGCGACGGAATAGCGAGGCATATGAGAAGTCCAATTCAGAAGCATCAAAGTCTGGAATTGCAGATTGGTCTTTATGTGGTACATGCAGAGCGAACAGTCTTGGTTCAAGGGTCTGGATGCCACCGTTATCAAGGTCTCGCTCGAAAATAAGGCCGCTATCAATGCTGAGTATATGGGCATTAACGCTTGGGCTCTCGGAAAAGCCGGCAACTTGATTTTCCAAAGAGTAAGAGCTGCTCCATAAAGACAATGTAGGTTTTATAAAGCTGCCTGGGGTCTGCCATAAATAGCTGAGTGAAGGCATTAAATGCCTTCTATCACCTATAACACGGTCGCTTCCGGTTAGGCCGGCCAGGTTACGATCAAATCGGGTAATGTCGGCGTTAAGGCTGAAATTGACATTTTCGGAAAGCGCTTCCTCGCCTTTTAGTGTTAGCTGGGGCAGGCGTTTGTAAGGTGCTTTACTGGATGAGTCAATAGTTTGGTAATCGTGTACCTTGATACGCGCTACCCAGTTATCTCGAAGATAAGAAATCTGTGCGCGCTTATCCAGGTGATCTTGTCTGGAGATTTCTAAATTTGTCCCCAAGTCATCAAAATAGTCTTCATCGCTTACTGCGGTATAGTCAATTTCGGAATGCCAGTGCTTGGCAAAAGTTCCTTTATGTTCAACCCCGAGTAACCATCTGTTATCGCCCAGGACATCGTCGTCAGGCATATAAGCTGTGTTTAGTATGTTGTCAGACCAAGGGTTCAGATAACGAAGTTCGTTTTCGAGAATCAGTCCGCGATCCGAAAGGTAACGCGTAGTTAAAGTATCATCCAGGTTAGGCGCAATGTTGAAGTAATACGGAACGCTTAAATCAACTCCGCTCTCCTTGCTGTATCCGGCGCTCGGGTATAGGAAGCCTGATCTGCGTGTATCGTCAATTGGGAACGTAAAGTATGGGGTATAGAGTACCGGAATTCCTGCAATCCTAAGAACGGCATCCTCTGCTTCGCCATAACCCTCTTCTTTATTCAGAACGATGTTGTCTGAACTTAACTGCCAAGCCTCGCTGTAAGGTGGGCAATAGGTGTAATCACCTTGTTCAAGGCGAAGGCGCTCATCTTCTAAGCGAATGATTCTTTGTGCGCGTCCTCGTAGCCCTTCTTCATGCAGTACATATTGAGCATTATTGAAAATTGCCTCAGAAGTGGATGTGTCTACTTGGGCTGTGTCACTGAGCATAAGTAGGCCTGGCTCCCTGAAGCTAACGTTCCCCTCAAGCCTGGCTTTATTGGTCACCTGATCAAGTTCCGCGGAGCTTGAGCTGAATCTTTTGCTGCCCTGCCTTACATTAACTCCCCCCTGAAGGGTTGTCAGGCCGCCAATGACTGTCGAGGATTGGCCTGCTTCAAGATACATAGGAGGGTTTTCTAGGTGCTCATCACCCATTACCGGGAACTCGGGTTCTAGATAACGCCCTGAACATTGTTGTGCTTGAGGGTTTTGGTAGTAAACCCAATCTAAATGGGAGTATGGGTTCTCAGTAATGTAAAGAGGCCCGCTTGCGCCAGAGCTTCCTGTTCGTCCGGGCATGGCAATGGCGTGAACATTAACTTTGTGACAATCCCAGTCGCCCGTTGCGCTTGTGCTACATTGCCATTCACTGCCAAGTACTTCGTTTGTGACGATAGGTGTGTTGGGTGAAACAGCGGCCGGTTGCGCAACCTGTTGATTAATTTCTGTTCCGCCCGAATTTTTGCTGGCTACGCTGGTTTGCTCGCCGTTACACAGCCATTCCCCATTGGGGCCTGCTACGCAGTCCCATACGCCGCTCTGATTACTGGTTACTTGAGAGCTTGTTGCGGGACGCCTGATAGCTGCAGACGTTGTAACCGTTGTATTAGGCGTGGTAGAAGGTCTGGTGGCGGTTGTCGCCTGTTGCTTTTGCTCAGGTTCAGCTGAGATAGCTTTAGAACTTACGCGTGTAGGCGGCGCAGGAACCGTCCGATTGGAGGGATTCGCCTCTGTCGCAACTTCTTCGACGGGAGATTGAGCAGTTTCCCCTGAAGGGGGTTGAGTACTGGATTCTACCTGGTTAACAAGGTCTTCATTGACAGAGCAGTCCCACTCACCGTCTTTGCTCATGCTGCAGCTCCACGCCATTTCGGCTTCTGATGGCGCTGTTTCTGCAGTGGCATATGAGGCCATAATAGCCGCACTTATTGCCAGAGTTAGTGTATAGGTTGATCGTTTGGTGAAGGGCATCTGATGAACCAAATCCGTTTCAGCTGTTTCCGGAGAATCCGGTTTTGGCCGAACCCCTGATAAATAAAAGTCAAAGGCCAGAATGATAAAGCATATTCCCAAGTGATTGTAGAGCTTTAATCTAATTGTTCTGGTGATCGCTAAGTCATACGCTTTGATGCTTTTAAAAAAAAGTTTGAATGTATCATTTTTATTTATTTGCGCCTTAGCAGTGTCATAATGCGTGTTTTCTTTATCTGTTATTAGGAAATAGCTGGATGGATCAGCGGTACACAGAACTTCGTACCTGGTTGAAGCAGGTGTTAACACAGTTTACTGAATTTTCGCCTGAGTCGTGGGAGCTGGCTAGTGTGTCAGGTGATGCCAGTTTTAGGCGCTATTTCCGCGCCGTTTCTAATGGGAAAAGCTGGATTGCTGTGGATGCGCCGCCGGATAAAGAAAATAGCCTTCCTTTTATTAATGTTGCGAGGGCGCTAGAGCAGCACTCTGTCGCAGTTCCGCATATTTACGAAGCAGATCTTGAATTAGGCTTTATGTTGTTGAGTGATTTAGGCGATGAATTGCTTTTATCTCAGCTTAATGACGACACGAGTGATGAGCTATACGGAAACGCATTGGCTACTTTGATCAACATACAAAGTTGCCCTCAGCCTTTATCCGGAGCGCTTCCTGAATATGATCTGCCTCTCTTGCAAAGGGAGGTGGATTTGTTTCCAGAGTGGTTCCTGGAAAAGCTGCTTGGTATAGAGCTCGATCAAACTGATCAGTTAATGCTGAAACTGCTCTTTGATTACTTATTAGATGCGGCGTTAGAACAGCCAAAAGTATTTGTACACAGGGATTATCACTCGCGTAACCTGATGTGCTGTGGTGATGGGTTAGGGGTTATCGATTTTCAGGATGCAGTCATCGGGCCTGTTACTTATGATCTGGTTTCTCTACTGCGTGATTGTTATATCGATTGGCCTGAGGAAAAAGTATACGGGTGGGTTGAGGGGTACCGGCAAGCCTTGATCCAGCGCGGTCAAGTGATGCCGGATCAATTCCATTTTAACCGGTGGTTTGATCTTATGGGCGCGCAGCGTCATCTGAAGGCGATCGGTATCTTTGCCCGCTTAAATATTCGCGACGGAAAGTTTGGTTACTTGGGGGATATCCCGCGAACGATGAATTACCTTATCGGCGTAGCAGCAAAGACTGAAGCGCTGAAGCCTGTTGCCGGATGGTTGGTAGTAAAGGTGCTTCCAGCTATGCGTAAGAGTGAGCATTTTGCGAATGATGTGCTAGATCATTGGGTGATGGAATGAACGCAATGATACTGGCCGCTGGGTTGGGTAAAAGGATGCGTCCGTTAACGCTGACAAAGCCTAAGCCTTTACTTGAAGTTGCGGGTGTTCCGCTCATTGAATACCACATTAGGCGGTTGGTTGATGCGGGTGTTAAACGAATTGTTATTAATCATGCCTGGTTGGGTGACCAGATAGAGGTCTATCTGGGGCGTGGCGAGCGTTTTGGAGTAGAGATTCTTTATTCCAGAGAGGGTGAGCCGCTGGAAACGGCAGGGGGTATAAGAAAGGCCTTAGATCTGCTCAAACGAGATGGTGTGGGCTCATTCTTGCTAGTGAACGGTGATGTGTTCACTGATTATCCCTTCGAAAAAGTCGCCGAAGATGAATCCGATCCATATTTAGTGCTGGTTAAAAATCCTTCCCATAACCCTGCTGGGGATTTCGCGATAGAGGGAGGGCTATTAGTGACTGAAGGGAACGCTCGTTATACGTTTAGTGGTATTAGTCGTTTACCGATCAAGTTGTTTGAAGAGCTGGAGTTAGATAAAGCCGCTCCTTTAGCGCCTTTGCTACGTGATGCGATTTCTCAAGGAGGCGTTTCGGGGGAAGTCTATAATGGGTTTTGGGCGGATATAGGTACCCCTCAGCGTCTTGAAGAAATAAATAAATTGGTAATGGAGAAGGGAATCGATGGCCTTTGATCCTCAAGAAAAGGGCGCCGAGATTGGCGAAACGATGAAGAAGTATTCAACATCGATTTTGTTGGGTGCTGCTGTGGGTTTGTTTTCGGGCGGTTTCTGGGGGCTTATCTTTGGCGGTTTTGTCGGTTTTCTTATTAGTCGAGCCATTAAAGGTGTGGTCAAAGCGGCGAACCCCCAGGAGGCATTTTTCAAAGCAACCTTTACCGTTATGGGTAAGTTGGCGAAAGCTGATGGACGTGTGACGGAGCATGAGATTCAGTTTGCCAGGGATGTGATGTCCCAAATGCGTCTGGATGAGGTAAGGAAGCGCCAGGCTATAGAATACTTTTCGCAAGGCAAAGATGCGGATTTCAATCTTGAATCTGTATTGAAGCCATTGGCGCTGATGTTACGCCACAGGCCTAGCGTCAAACTGATGTTTATAGAAATTCAGTTGCAGGCAGCAATGGCGGACGGTGAGGTTAGTGATCATGAAATATTGGTTATTGATCAGGTCTGTCGTTTGCTGGACTTTGGTGATGTCAGTGTTGAAGAGGTTATTGCACGTGTCAAAGCCCAGCGTGATTTCTATCAGCATGGCCAGGCTGGGGTAGACAGTGAGGTTTTGTTAAAAGATGCTTATGCTGTGCTTGGTGTGGATGAGAGTGCCAGTGATGCTGAGGTTAAAAAAGCATATCGTCGCCAGATGAGTCAGCATCATCCTGATAAGCTTGTATCCAAAGGATTGCCGGAAGAGATGATCGAGTTAGCCAAAGAGAAGTCTCAGGAGATTCAGGCAGCCTACGAGCGAATTAAAGCATCGAGAAAGCCCTAACCTGGAGCTTTCTCGCTGTCGGCTTGTTCATCATTGTTAAGCTTAATATTACGTTGTTCTTGTTCGGCTTTAATGATGTAGGTATTGATTAATCCGCGAGTGTGTTTGAGCAAGCGGGTATTACTGCTTTTCCAATTGACAGGTTGTGCGGGGAGCCTGCTCTGATGATAGGCGTTCATCCGTTTATGCCGGGCCAATCGTAGGCGCTGCCCGGGAAACTCCTGGGCAGCAGCGTCGCGGCTGTTGAATTGGGGGCTGTGATGGAGGTCGATTATCGTCACCGCCAGATTAGGTAGTATCTCAAGCAGGTCTGGGGCATCTGTGCTGATCGGCTGGCGAGCATCAATCATGACTAATCTAAGATCCTGCTCGGCCTGAAATTTTTCTACATATTTGGCAGCCCAGACAGCGCCTGTTCCTACGCCGAGTATAATAAGCCGGTCAACCCCTGCCTCTGAAGTAAGGTGGTTGGATGCGGTTGTTCCTAAACGGTAGATCTGTTCCTCATACTTCTCATCAGCCTTAGTTTCATCATTCGTTTGCTCAGAGGAAGTATCTGAATTATTTGATGACTGAGTTTCGGTTTTTTCAGTCGAGGCGGGCGCTTCAGTGGCAGTGTTTTCTGTCTGCGGTTCTTCAGCACCTTCTCCAGCTTCAGCGCTTTCAGCTTCACTAGGGGGTGCTTGGGGCTTTATGGAGGACAGAACCGGTAGTGTTCTTTCCGGAATCTCGGGGCGTTTTTCGGAGGGTAGGTATATTGAGAGTGTATACCAGCCGAAATCGGATAAACCTTTTCGTAATTCGCTTAAGCCATCGGGCCAATCGGTATGAGTTTCAGTATCTGGAAACAGAATGATGCCGCCTTGCTTAATCCCGCTGCCTTCGCTGCGGTAGAAGGCGAGGAGTTTTTCATCGTCTTTGCCGGTATCAAGGTGCAAAACCTCAGTAATCGGATCCTGGATCTTTAGCAGGTCGCTAATGCGAGCTATGTTGGGGTTTGGTTCAGTTCTGGGTTTTTCGCTCATAGAGGGAGCGGCGCCGCTTGAAGCGGGCTGAACCGTTTCGTTCTGTGCTTCTTCGGCGTAAACCGGTGAAGTGAGAAAGAGGTATGCGATCAGAAGGCAAAGGGTGCGAATATTCATATAAGCGATTATGGGTAAGATGCAGGCTGACAGCAAGACGCCGGCTCCGTTAAAATAGCTGCACATTAAAAAAACTCCGGACAAAGACAAGATGCCAGATTTTAAAATTGCGCCTTCAATACTTTCAGCTGATTTCGCCCGTCTGGGAGAAGAGGTTGAAAATGTTCTGTCTGCAGGAGCAGACATTGTTCACTTTGATGTTATGGATAACCACTATGTGCCAAACCTGACGATTGGGCCTATGGTATGTAGTGCTTTACGCAAGCATGGCATTCAAGCGCCGATTGATGTGCACCTGATGGTCAAGCCTGTTGATCGCCTGATTGGGGATTTCATCGAGGCCGGTGCCAGTTACATTACTTTCCATCCAGAAGGTTCTGAGCATATTGACCGTTCTTTACAAATGATTCGTGATGGTGGATGTAAGTCCGGTCTGGTATTCAACCCTGCTACGCCTCTGAGTCATCTGGAGTATGTGCTGGATAAGGTAGATATGGTGTTGTTGATGTCTGTTAATCCAGGTTTTGGCGGTCAGAAATTTATTCCAGGAACTTTGGATAAGCTGCGCCAGGCGCGCAAAATTATCGATGAAAGTGGCTATGATATCCGCCTGGAAATTGATGGCGGTGTAGGTGTAGGCAATATTAAGGAAATTGCCGAAGCCGGCGCTGATACCTTTGTTGCTGGGTCCGCAATCTTTAACACAGATGATTATGCCGATACGATCGCGCAAATGCGTGAGCAATTGGCTATGGCTGATCTGTAATGATGCGTGAGCTTTTTTCCGGCGATATGCCGCAGCTGGTCTTGTTTGATCTTGATGGGACGCTGGTGGATAGCGTTCCAGATCTGGCGCAGGCTGTGGATAAAATGCTCTGTGCCCTCGACCGGCCAGTGGCGGGTCTGGAAAAAGTGAGGACGTGGGTCGGCAACGGCGCAGCGATGCTGGTTAAGCGCGCTCTGGCAGATGATCTTTACCCCTCTGGCGAAGAGGATGATCAGTATCGGCGCGCGTATAATCTTTTCCTGGATTTTTATGCGCAGGCTACGGCTGATCAAAGTGAGCTGTACCCAGGAGTGCGTGAGTGTCTCGAGTCGCTTGCCGTCTCCGGCGTAAGGTTGGGGTTGGTTACGAATAAACCTATGCGGTTTACCCGATCCATGCTGGAAGGGTTGCAGCTCGATAGCTATTTTGGAGTTGTGTTTGGTGGTGATAGCTTTCCTGAGAAAAAGCCTCATCCCCGTCCTTTGCAGGAAGCCATGGTCGCATGTGGCGTGGAGCCTGACGTAACTTTGATGGTTGGGGATTCAGTTAGTGATGTCCGAGCCGCTCGTGCTGCGGGTTGCCCGGTTGTTTGTGTGCCTTATGGCTATAACCATGGTTCCCCTATATCGGAAAGCCAGCCTGATCTGATTGTTGAAACGCTGGATCAGATGATCTGAAAAGCTTTTGGCTTTTCTATTCCTCGAAAAAATCGATTTTATGGTTAATTAAAATCGATTTTTCTTATAAGTCCTCTTCGTCTATCTTAGTAAGCAGCTCACAGGTCATCCCCATTTTATGACTTGTACTGCGTGGCTTAACTAATTGAGACATAGCAGGTTCTTATCACAGCACTTGTATACCCCGCTTCGTCGGGGTTTTTTTTGCGCTTATTTCCGCAAATGACCTGATATCAGGCGCTGATGCCTCATCCCTTGCTTTTCGTTTATCCCCTATTTGATGTTACTTGATAGATAAAGAAGCTTTAGCTGTTAGTAATGGTTGGGGGAAGTTTGTCTGGGAAAGCATATCAAAAGGTCTGATTAATCTATGCCAGTGGTTGATTCGAATTGGCCGCTGCTATATGGTTTGGCTATCAATTATTTAATAACTGTTCTGCCGTGATGCCATTTGCTACAGCGAGTCTACTAAAAGATGCAGCAATAGATCGTTTCCCGTTTGTCGGTGAACGATGGCGATGGCGTGTCTGATTCAACCCCTGGCAGACACATATTCAGGCAGGTTGGAACTAGAGATTTGATTTCTGGTTAACTTCTGCCTTGTCTTAAGTAGAAAATTGCTACTGCTTATTTTAACTTCCTAAGTTGTGTCTGCTCAGAGCGCCTGACGTCCATTATTTACCGGCTTTGTGAGAGACAACATGACACCTGAACTTTTTGCTGAACTTGCAGCGCAAGATTACAATCGAATCCCCGTAACCCGTGAGGTGTTAGCGGATTTAGATACACCTTTATCCACCTATAAAAAACTCGCGAATCAGCCTTATAGTTATCTTTTGGAATCTGTTGAGGGCGGCGAAAAATGGGGGCGGTACTCCATTATCGGTTTGCCTTGCCGGACGATTCTGAAAGTTCATGGTGAGACCGTCACTGTCACCGATAACGGTGAAGAGCTGGAAAACTTCCAAATGGAAGATCCTCTGGATTTTGTGGAAACGTTTCAGCAGCGCTATCGGGTCCCTCAGTTAGAAGGTATGCCTCGTTTTAACGGAGGGCTGGTAGGTTATTTTGGCTATGACTGTGTTCGCTATGTAGAAAAGCGCCTGAAAGACAGCTGTCCAGAGGATACGCTGGGTACACCTGATATCCTGCTGATGGTGTCGGATGAAGTGGTGGTTTTCGACAATCTGGCAGGGAAGTTGATCCTGATCGCTCATGCAGACCCTGCTGAAGATAGTGCCTATGAAAAGGCGCAACGTCGCCTGGATCAATTGGTTGAAAAATTAAGGGTGGCGACCCCTTATGATGAAACCCCGGCCTCTCAACAGCGAGAGGTGGCTGAAGCGGAGTTTAAATCAAGCTTTGGTGAACAGGCATTTATGGGCTCTGTTGATAAGATCAAAGAGTATGTTCTCGACGGTGATATCATGCAGTGCGTGATATCCCAGCGGATGTCGATTCCATTTAACCGCAAACCGTTGGATCTCTACCGGGCACTTCGTTGTCTTAACCCATCACCTTATATGTATGTGTTAAATCTTGAAGATTTTCATGTGGTAGGCTCTTCACCAGAGATTTTAGCGCGGGTAGAAGATGGTCAGGTAAGTGTTCGTCCAATTGCGGGTACCCGAAAGCGCGGTCTTACACCTGAAGAAGATTTGGCAATGGAGAAAGAGCTGCTGGCTGATCCTAAAGAGATCGCTGAGCATCTTATGTTGATTGATCTGGGTCGGAATGATGTGGGTCGTGTCGCTGAAGTCGGTGGTGTAGAGCTAACGGATAAGATGGTAATAGAGCGCTATTCGCATGTGATGCATATCGTATCTAATGTGAACGGCAGGCTAAAACCTGATGTTTCAGCAATGGATGTTCTGCGTGCGACGTTACCTGCGGGAACATTAAGCGGTGCACCTAAAGTGCGTGCCATGGAAATCATTGATGAGATGGAACCGGTAAAACGCGGCGTCTATGGTGGTGCAGTGGGTTATCTATCCTGGAATGGGAACATGGATACAGCGATTGCGATCCGCACAGCGGTCATTAAAGATGATGTGCTGCATATCCAGGCGGGTGCGGGTGTTGTAGCGGATTCTGTGCCGCGTTTGGAGTGGAAAGAAACCATGAATAAAGGACGTGCTGTGTTTAGTGCGGTCGCAATGGTTGAAAAAGGGCTGGATAATCTGTGATCAAGAGTTCAGAAGGCATCAAAATGATTGTAATTAATCCCAGCTAAAGGAAAGAACAATGTTAGTAATGATCGACAATTATGACTCCTTTACCTACAACGTAGTGCAGTACTTAGGTGAGCTGGGAGCAGATGTGCATGTATACCGTAACGATGAGATCACGATTGAAGAGATCGAAGCGCTTAACCCTGACCATCTGGTGATCTCGCCAGGTCCATGTACGCCTAATGAAGCAGGCGTATCAGTTGCTGCGATTAAGCATTTTGCAGGTAAGCTGCCGATTCTGGGTATCTGTTTAGGACATCAGAGTATCGGGCAGGCGTTTGGTGGGGATATTGTCCGTGCTAAGCAGGTTATGCATGGTAAAACCTCTCCGGTATACCACCATGATGATGGTGTGTTCACGGCACTTAATAACCCGGTTGAAGTGACTCGATATCATTCTTTGGTTATTGATCAGGCAACGATTCCAGATTGCCTGGAGATTACCTCATGGACTCAGAATGAAGACGGCTCTATCGATGAAATTATGGGTGTTCGGCATAAAGAGCTGGATATCGAAGGTGTGCAGTTTCATCCAGAGTCAATTTTGACAGAGCAGGGGCATGACCTGCTGGCTAACTTTTTAAAACGAAGCAAATAAGTACAAGGATCAGCAGATGGATATCAAACAGGCGCTGGCTTTAGTAGTAGATAAGCAAGATCTTTCTCAAGATGATATGCGTGCCGTGATGGAGCAAATCATGACAGGCAATGCCACGGATGCGCAGATAGGTGGTTTGTTGATCGCTTTACGTATGAAAGGTGAAACGGTTGATGAGATTACGGGTGCTGCGGACGCGATGCGAGCGCTGGCGACACCTGTTGATATTGATGTCGCTAATGCTGTGGATATTGTAGGTACGGGCGGTGATGGTGCGAACCTTTTTAATGTGTCCAGTGCGTGCTCATTTGTAGTGGCGGCGGCGGGTGGTCACGTGGCTAAACATGGCAATCGCTCGGTTTCATCCAGTTCTGGTTCAGCTGATCTTCTGGAAACGGCTGGCATTAACCTGTCGTTGACGCCTGAGCAGGTTGGGGCCTGCATCGAGAAGGTGGGACTAGGCTTTATGTTTGCTCCGCAGCATCATAGTGCGATGAAGTATGCGATTGGGCCTCGTAAAGAGATGGCGCTTCGTACCTTGTTCAATATCTTGGGCCCGCTAACTAATCCAGCCGGTGCAAAGCATTATCTTCTGGGTGTATTTGATAGCAAATTATGCAAACCGATGGCTGAGGCGTTGAAAGCACTGGGAGCCGTGCATGCATTGGTTGTTCATGCTGCTGAAGGGCTGGATGAAATTAGCTTGGCGGGTGATACTTTTGTCGCTGAACTTAAAGAGGGTGAGGTAGCAGAATATACCCTGACAGCTGAAGATGCGGGGCTTTCAAAACAATCGTTGGAAGGGTTGCAGGTTCATAGTTCGGATGAAAGTCTGGCGCTGATTCAGGCGGCGTTTGCCGGTAAAAATGCTAAAGCGGTCGATATGATTGCGCTTAATGCGGGCGCGGCGCTTTACGCAGCTGATGCGACTTCGACCTTACGTGAAGGTGTTGCATTGGCAAAAGAAACGATTTTAAGTGGCGCTGCTGCAAACAAGGTTAAAGAGCTTGCTGAATTCAGTCAGGCGTTTAAGGGTTAAGACATGTCAGATACACCAACAATTTTGAAAAAAATTCTGGCGCGTAAAGCTGAAGAAGTTGCAGAGCGTCAACCGAATGTTTCAATTGCCGATCTGAAAGCAAAAATTGCTGATCAGCAAGGTACGGATTTTGATCCTCGTGGTTTTGTAGCCAATATGGCGAAGGCTATCGATGAAGGTCGTTCTGCAGTCATTGCTGAGGCAAAAAAAGCGAGCCCGTCTAAAGGGTTGTTACGTGAGCCGTTTGTGCCTTCCGAAATAGCCGCTTCCTATGAGCTTGGCGGCGCCAGCTGTTTGTCGGTGTTGACCGATCGGGATTATTTTCAGGGAAGTGAAGAGTTTCTTATGCAGGCAAGAGCTGCATGCTCCCTACCTGTTATTCGTAAAGATTTTATTGTTGATCCATACCAGGTTTATGAGGCTCGGGCGATTGGCGCGGACTGTATTCTTCTCATTGTCTCCGCCCTGGAAGACCAGCAAATGGCTGATCTGAATGGTTTGGCGGTTGAGTTAGGGATGGATGTATTGATTGAAGTGCATGGTGCAGATGAGTTAGAGCGAGCATTGCCGCTTAATAATCGTTTAGTCGGTATTAATAATCGTAATCTGCATACCTTCGAAGTGACCCTGAACAATACCTATGACCTTTTGGGGATGATTCCGGATGATCGCATTGTTGTGACGGAAAGCGGCATTCATTCGCAGGCAGATGTGAAGGCAATGCGTGAGCATAATGTTCACAGTTTCCTTGTTGGCGAAGCATTTATGCGCGCAGAAAACCCGGGTCAGAAACTAAAAGAACTTTTTGAATAAGGCTGTAGCGCTATGAGTATGAGTGCAAAAGTTAAATGGGATGGGGATGTGCGCTTTCAGGCCACAACCGGATCCGGCTTTGATTTAATGATCGATGGTGAGCTGAAGCAAGGTCCTCGACCAATGGAGTTAATGCTGCTTGGTTTGGGTGGCTGTACTAGCTATGACGTGGTGGGTATTTTGAAGAAAACCCGTCAGGATGTTGTTGATTGCGTTGCTGAAATTGAATCTGAGCGCGCGGATGAAGTACCTGCGGTATTCACTAAGATCCATATCAAGTTTGTCGTGAGTGGTCGCGGGCTCAATGAGAAAAAGGTTGGGAGGGCCGTTAAACTCTCTGCTGAGCAGTATTGTTCAGCATCCTTGATGCTTGAGCGTGGCGGTGTAGAGATTACACATAGCTACGAAATAGTGGAAGTTGAATAAAGACCTTATCATCGAACTTGAGAAAAGCTGCCAAAGGCAGCTTTTTTTTATGCTGGTATTGCCCGGAAATTGGTCTATAGTAGGCGATTAAATTCTGACTACTTATTGTTTTATATGGTTTTTTGGGAGTCAGGGGCAGTCGCATAAGAAAGATGCAGAAAAACGGCAGAGGCAAGTATGCGTTTATCAATATCAAAAACACTGGCGTTAGGTATTGTTGCACTACAGGTGGTGACCGTCTGTGTCATCATGGCTTCCTCTTACCTGAGTACTGAGCAGGTGTTGATTGGGCATGCCCAACAGCTGATGCGCAACCTGTCCCGTGAAGTTATCCATCGTTCAGAAGAGTTCCTCTCACCCGCTAAATCAGCAGTAAGCCTGACTCGAAGCCTGGCTCGTAATGAGGTGGTCAGTGAAGAAAAACCTGAGGAGATGGAGCAGTATTTCTTTGATCAGCTGATTCTTTATCCGCACATTGCTGGTATTTACTATGGCAATTTAGAAGGGGACTTTTATTTTGTTCGCCGCAGTGCTGAGGTTAGCGATTTTCAGGTCAAGAGAATACTCAACAGTCCTGAAGAAAGGACAGTGTACAACCGCTGGTACAGTAAAGAACATGAACTAGTTGATAGCGCTTTTGATCCCGATGACCTTTACGATCCGCGGATGCGTCCCTGGTTCATGAAGGCAACCAATGAAAGAAAGCAAATCTGGACCGATCCTTATCTGTTTTTCACCTCAAAAACGCCAGGGATTACTGTGGCTAGTCCTGTTTTTTCCAAAGCGGGTGAATTGGTTGGTGTTGTCGGCGTAGATATTGACCTGTCCGCTTTGTCGGATTTTCTGGGTTACCTTGAGTTAAGTGAGCATGCTTCAGCGCTAATCCTAAACAATAATGGCGATGTGATAGCACACAGGAATCTGCAAGGCAGTTATGCGGATGATCTGAATACAGGGCAAAGGCGCTTGCTTAAAATTAATGAGTTAGCGAGTGAGTCAACGCAGACAGCGGTTGCTTCTTTAGGGAAACAGCCCGGCTGGTATGTGTTAAATACTGCGGTGAATACTAATTTCTCGTATGAGGGTAAGCAGTATCATGCGGTTTTTACCCCTTTTTCGGATAACTGGCCGTGGTTGCTAGGTATTTATGTACCTGAAGACGATTTCCTGACCGAAATCAAAGAGAACCGTAAGCTGAATCTGGTTCTTGCGGGGCTCATTACTCTCATTAGTGTCATTATCGGTTTAGTGTTTGCTCGTTCTTTGTCGCGTCCCATCCATGGTATTCAGAAAAGCATTCAGTCGGTGAAAGCGGGCGTGATGGAAGTGAATATCGATACGCGGGGGAGTATTTTTCACGATATCGACGAGACCACAGAGGCTTTTGCAAGCATGGTGACTTTTCTTCAGGAAAATCAAAAGAAAAGTGAGAAGCTGAAAAAACAGCTAACGCATCAGGCAACGATTATGCAGGCGGTATTATCAAATATCGAAAGCGGTGTGGTGGTTTGTGATAATGAAGGTCGCTTTGTCTATTCAAATCGCGTTGTTAATAAGCTGCGCGGCCTGCCAGAAGATGCACATCTTGAACGCTTTGATGATGCGCCGTTTAAGTTGTTTGAGCCTGAGTCCGGGCGCGAACTAAAGCAATTTGAATGGCCAATCTTTAGGGCACTGGAGGGAGAGGTAATCTCTCATCTTGAAGTGGAAGTGGCTTCTGCCCTGGGTGAGCGCAAGCGTGTAGCTGTTCATGGGCAGCCCCTGATTGACAGTGCGGGGGAAAAGCTTGGCGCTTATGTATCAATGCGTATTCTGAAGTAGCTATTCTTCGGCTGTCTATATTTCGCGCAAAACTTGCAACACCTCTCTTAGGTGCGTAGAATTACGCGTCCTTTGGAGAACTATTTCCAATCTCCTTGCTGCCTGCCACATGGTGTGGTCAGGGGGCTATTAACCCGAAAGGAGCTAAAATGCGTCATTATGAAATCGTATTTCTGGTTCACCCGAACCAGAGTGAGCAGGTTTCTGCGATGGTTGAGCGTTACACTTCTCTAATCGAGAGTGCTGAAGGCACAATCCACCGTTTGGAAGACTGGGGTCGTCGTCAGTTGGCTTACCCAATCAACAATGCTCACAAAGCACACTATGTCCTGATGAACATCGAATGTGGTCAGGAAACTCTGGACGAACTGGAAAACCTGTTCCGTTACAACGATGCTGTTCTGCGTAACATGGTTATCCGTCGTAAAGAAGCGATCACTGAGATCTCTCCAATTAAAGCTGCTGAATCTCGCGAAGAGCGTAAGCCACGTCGTGAAGAAAAGCCTGCTGAAAAACCAGCTGAAGAAGCGGCTCCTGCTGCTGAAGCTTCTGAAGAAGCTGCTGCTGAATAATCTAAATTCTGAGGAGAGATACAATGGCTCGTTTTTTCCGCCGTCGTAAGTTCTGCCGTTTTACGGCTGAAGGTGTTCAGGAGATCGATTACAAAGATCTGGACACTTTGAAAGGTTACATCACAGAAACTGGCAAGATCGTACCTAGTCGTATCACTGGTACTAAAGCGCGTTACCAGCGTCAGCTGGCGACTGCTATCAAGCGTGCTCGTTTCGTTGCACTGCTGCCTTACACTGATAGCCATCAGTAATAGGTAGAGGAGTCGCCTATGCGCGCCTTGGCCGAATTGGTCATGAAAGGCCGCAAACAAGCGGCTTTAGTGGCGATTATCGCCGCCTTGCTGCCAATGCTCTATTGGGCAAGTGCAGCAGCCGTTGCTCTGATTACCCTTCGTAAAGGGACAAGCGACGGAGCCGGAGTACTCGTGTGGGCATTATTGCCTGCAGGTGCTTGGGCATTCAGTGGGGATCCGACACCACTGGCAGTAATAACAGGTACATTTTTACTTGCTATTACTTTGCGAGAGACAGTCTCCTGGGCAAAGGTGCTTATGCTAGCACTGCCAATTGGAGCGCTGGCCGGAATAGGACTGGAAACAGTTCTTGATGGTCTTCTCGGTCAGGTGATTGAAGCAACAGAAAAGTTTCTTTCACAGTCGGCTCACCAATCCGGAGAGGTAAATCTCGACACAGAACGGCTGCGGCTGTTGCTGGTTGGAGGATTGGGATCAGTACATACCGCCTTTATGGTGTTGAGTTTGATACTGGCGAGGTCTTGGCAGTCTGGGTTATATAATCCAGGGGGCTTTAAGCAAGAGTTTCATGTTTTGAAACTGCCTCAGATGTATACAGCTATTTTGTTGGCTTCTTTGCTAACAATCTACCAGCTGGAACTCGATTTTATGCGCTGGTTACCGCTGTTGCTGCTACCTTGGATCTTTGCGGGAATCGCATTGATACATGGCAGTTTGGCTAAACGTGATTTAGGCAGGTCCTGGCTGATTGCTTTTTATTTAGCAATTGTCTTTATCGGACCGTATGTGATTACGCTGTTGGTGTTTGCAGCTATTCTCGACAGTTTCGTCGATTTTAGAGCGCGAATACCAGCCAAGAACTAGGACTGCAATTAGATTGCAGAACAAAAGAGGTTTACGAGATGGAAGTTATTCTGCTCGAGAAAATTGGTAAGCTGGGTAACCTCGGTGACAAAGTTTCCGTAAAAAGCGGTTTCGGTCGCAACTACCTGGTACCGCAGGGCAAAGCTGTTCCTGCAACTGAAGCAAACGTTGCTAAATTCGAAGAGCGTCGTGCTGAGCTAGAAGCTGCTGCTGCAGAAAAACTGGCTGGCGCAACTGCTCGTGCTGAAGGTCTGAACGACAAAGAAGTTACTATCACTGCTAAGTGTGGTGACGAAGGTAAGCTGTTCGGTTCTATCGGTACTCGCGACATTGCTGATGCTATCACTGCTGCTGGTGCAGAAGTATGCAAGAGCGAAGTTCGTCTGCCAGAGGGCGCGCTGCGTTCTATCGGTGAGTTCGATATCGCTGTTCAGCTTCACCCAGAAGTAACTGCAGTTGTTAAACTGGCTATCGTAGGCGAGTAATCGTCTTCAGCTAGACAGTTCAGTACTGTACTATAAAAGCACTGCGTGGTTTTCCCGCAGTGCTTTTTTTGTTTTTAGGTCGTAGGTTTTATGGAAACGAATGTTATTTCAGACGAAGATCTGGCCAAAATAAAAGTCCCTCCCCATTCTATGGAAGCTGAGCAATCGGTTTTGGGCGGGCTTATGCTGGATAATAATGCCTGGGATACTGTCTCGGAGATTGTTGTAGATGACAATTTCTATCGACAGGAGCACCGTCAGATATATCGCACAATGCGTAAGCTGGTGAACGATGGGAATCCGCTGGATGTGGTTACCTTATCAGAGGAGCTTGATCGTACTGCAGAGCTGGAAAGTGCAGGTGGCCTTGATTATCTGATTGAGTTGGCAAAGAACACGCCGAGTGCTTCCAATATTCGTGCTTATTCTGAAATTGTTCGTGATCGTGCCCTGTTAAGGCAGATGATTAGCGCGGCAAATGAGATCGCAGATGGTGCCTTTAACCCAGAGGGGCGCTCATCTGAAGAGCTTCTGAATTCGGCAGAACAGAAAATCTTTCAGATTGCTGAAAATCGCCCTAATCAGGGAGGCCCTGAGGGCGTAAATGAGCTGTTGAAAAAAGCGGTTGATCGTATTGATACGCTGTTTAACAGCGATGGTGATATGACAGGTGTCACCACTGGCTTTGACGATCTGGATCATAAGACGGCAGGCCTACAGCCTTCTGACTTGATCATTGTGGCCGCACGTCCTTCGATGGGTAAAACAACCTTTGCCATGAACCTGGTAGAGAATGCGCTAATGGCGACCAGTAAGCCCGTGCTTGTATTTAGTCTGGAGATGCCTGCAGAGCAGTTGATGACGCGTATGCTTTCCTCCCTGGGACGTATTGACCAGACGCGAATTCGTACAGGTAAATTAGAAGAAGAGGATTGGCCCAAACTGACAACCGCCGTCAATATGATGCGCGACAAGCCGTTATTCATTGATGATCAGGCGGGTATCAGTCCAAACGAGCTACGTACACGTGCACGAAGAATTGTCAGAGAGCATGGGCCCATTTCGATGATCATGATCGACTATCTGCAATTAATGCAGATGAAAACACCGGGCATCGAAAGTCGTACCCAGGAAATCTCTGAGATTTCTCGTTCTTTGAAAGCGATTGCTAAGGAGTTGGAATGTCCGGTAGTCGCTTTGTCACAGCTTAACCGTACATTGGAGCAGCGCCCAAACAAACGCCCCGTAAACTCAGATTTGCGTGAATCGGGAGCGATTGAGCAGGATGCCGACGTTATTATGTTTATCTATCGTGATGAAGTATATAACGAAGATTCAGAGCATAAGGGTGTTGCGGAAATTATTATCGGTAAGCAGCGTAATGGTCCAATCGGTACATCGCGGTTGGCCTTTATTGGTAAGTTCACCAAATTTGAGAATCTGGCGCCTGATGTTTATGCGCAATACGCAGGAATGGATGATTAACCCTCTTTACTTAACAAATACCGAGGTAATCAATTTGAAGGGGCTTCTAAAGAAGTATTCTGAGTCTGTTTGGTAGTTGTTACCCTGATTGTGGATTATCCATTCTGTCAAAATACGGCTGAGTTGTCGGTGTCACGCTGGGTTAGCTTAATGGGCTTGGTGAACAGGCAATAAGGGACATTACTTAATCTGGGAAATTATAGGTAACTGTTTGTTTCTTCAGAATATAGATAACCTGTACAAGAGATGAGTAGCAATGGACACTGTGAATAAAAACATAGAAAATTAGGGTGTTTTCATGCCCTGAAATGGCGGGTGTACTTAAGTTTTAGAAAGCGCATCTCTATCCCTGCTTGGTGATGGATCTAACCGGATTAAGACACGTATGAAATTGTTTGCGGTATTATTGTTACCTTTACTGGGCAGCCTTGTGCCATTATTTGCTGCCCGTTTTAATAGAACGGTCTGTGCTTGGTTAACGGCTATAGCGCCAGCTATCGCGTTAGGCATTGTTCTTTCGCTCAGCCCACAGCTGCTCAATGGTGAAGTCTTTGCTTATGCTGTTGATTGGGTTCCTGCAGCGGGACTGGAGCTATCCGTCAGATTAGATGGTTTGGCTTTCCTCTTCTTATTGCTCATATTGGGTATTGGTCTTCTGATCATTTTATATGCTCGATATTACTTATCTCAGAAAGATTCCATAGGACGTTTCTTTGCCTATCTGATGCTGTTTATGACCGCGATGGTGGGCATAGTCGCTTCAGGCAACCTTTTGCAGATGTGGTTCTTCTGGGAATTAACCAGTATCAGTTCTTTCCTGCTAATTAGTTTCTGGTCAGATCGTACTGAAGCGCGTAAAGGCGCGCGCATGGCCTTAACTGTTACCGGGGCGGGTGGTCTTGCACTACTGGCCGGGGTGATTCTGATTGGTCAGGTCGTTGGAAGCTATGATCTTCAAAAAGTGCTCAGTAGCGGGGATCTGATTCGGGAATCCCACCAGTATCCGTATATATTAGTACTGGTTCTGCTAGGTGCATTTACAAAGTCTGCTCAGTTCCCATTTCATTTCTGGTTGCCTAATGCGATGGCGGCCCCAACACCTGTCAGCGCTTATTTGCACTCTGCTACGATGGTAAAAGCGGGCATCTTCTTAATGGCTCGTTTCTATCCGGTTCTGTCCGGCACCGATATGTGGTTCATGATAGTGAGTATCACTGGCCTTTGTACCTTGTTAGTCGGTGCTTACATCGCTTTGTTTAAGCATGACTTAAAAGGACTGCTAGCTTACTCGACCATTAGTCACCTGGGTCTGATTACCTTGTTATTAGGTATGGATACCCGGATGGCTGCCGTTGCGGCGATTTTCCACATTATCAATCACGCGACGTTTAAGGCATCTCTGTTTATGGCGGCAGGGATTATTGACCATGAATCTGGCTCTCGTGATATGAGGCAGTTAAACGGTTTGTGGAAATATATGCCTTATACCGCGACTTTGGCCATTATCGCAGCCTCATCTATGGCAGGGGTGCCCTTGCTTAACGGCTTCTTATCTAAAGAGATGTTCTTTACTGAGACCCTTGATCAGGGAACCTTAGGCTCTCTATCTTGGGCAATTCCTGTATTGGCAACGATTGGGGCAGCCTTCTCGGTCGCTTACTCGTTGCGCTTTATGCATGATGTCTTCTTCAATGGTGAGCCGGTTAATCTGCCTAAAACACCTCATGAACCACCGCGTTACATGAAACTTCCTGTTGAGATACTGGTAGCTTGTTGTTTAGCGGTTGGTATGCTTCCGGGTCTTGTTGTTCTTGATCTGTTAAATGCTGCCTCTTCAGCAACACTACAAGGTAATGTACCTGAGTATAATCTGGCGATTTGGCATGGCTTTAATATTCCGTTGTTAATGAGTGCGCTTGCGATGGTAGGTGGTTTGATTATCTACTATAACCGTAAAAAGCTCTTTCATTTCCAAGGGCAGTTCCCAGAGCCTGACTCTAAATTGGTATTTGAGGCGTGGGTACAAGCCTTGGTTCGTGCCGCAAGTGCAGTGCATGGCTGGATTGAAAACGGCTCCCTGCAGCGTTACCTGGCTATCTTCTTGCTCATGACATTTGCGGTGTCGGTCGTGCCATTAATGCAGTTGCAAGAAACGGCAGGCCTGCGATCTCAGTTACCACTTGATTATGCTTCAGGTACGGCAGCGGTGCTGCTGATGCTGGCTGCATTCGCAACGATTATCTGGCATCGTCAGCGTTTGATTTCGCTTCTTATGCTGTCGGTTGTTGGTTTGATTGTATCGGTGGCGTTTACTCGCTTCTCCGCGCCGGATCTGGCACTGACTCAGTTAGCGGTAGAGGTAGTTACCGTTATCCTGCTTATGCTTGCTCTGTTCTTTTTACCGAAGCGAACGCCCAAAGAATCGGCTCCGCGACGCTTGGTGCGTGATATCAGTATCTCAGCACTGGTGGGCGGGATTGTAGGTACGGTGAACTATGCGTTGATGACGCGCCCACTGGAATCTATCTCTGACTTCTTTGTCGCCAATAGTAAGACCGGAGGGGGCGGTACTAACGTCGTCAATGTTATACTGGTCGATTTCCGCGGTTTCGATACTTTTGGCGAAATTACTGTTTTAGGCATTGCCGCGTTAGGTATCTATAAACTAATCGTGCGTATGCGACTGTATATGCCATCAGGCGATGAATTTGGACGACACTGGAGTACAGACTCCCATCCAATGGTCTTGTCGACTATTTCACAAATGCTGCTGCCTTTGGCCCTGCTAGTTTCTGTTTACATCTTCCTGCGAGGGCATAACGAACCTGGTGGGGGCTTTATAGCCGGCTTGATTACCGCTGTAGCCATTATCCAGCAATACATTGCTAATGGTGTGGAGTGGATGAAGGAGCGTATCAGTCTTAACTATCAGGCATTAATTGGTTCGGGGCTGTTAATAGCGTTTGTAACCGGCGCCGGTAGCTTTGTATTTGACCGCCCATTCTTAACGTCGTGGTTTGATTACTTCAAGTGGCCTTGGGTAGGTAAGTTTGAGCTGGCCAGTGCCATGATGTTTGATTTGGGTGTTTATCTCACGGTGGTAGGTGCAACCATGATGATATTGGCAAACCTGGGTAAACTAACAACCTCTGAGCGAGTAGATACTCGTGAGTTGGAGAATCTGTAATGGAACTAATCTATGCGCTTTGCGTGGGTGTGTTAACAACCTGCGGTATTTTTCTGACTCTTAGGGGGCGTACTTTTCCCGTGGTTATGGGTTTAACCATGCTTTCTTATGCGGTGAACCTGTTTCTTTTCTCTAGTGGTCGGCTTGTGGTTAATGGTGCTGCAATCCTTGGTACAACAGAGCAGTATGCTGACCCATTGCCGCAGGCCCTGGTGTTGACGGCTATCGTGATTGGCTTTGCGATGACGGCTTACGCAGTAATTCTGGCCATGAGGGCGCGTGCTGATCTGGGCAATGATCACGTTGATGGAAGTGAAAAGGCATTGGATATGCAGATGAAGGAGAAGTTGAAGTGATGCAACACCTTCCGATTCTTCCGGTTTTAATTCCGATGCTGGTTGCAGTGTTGATGTTGCTGCCGCCTTTTTCCACAACATTGAATCGCCAAAGGGCTATCAGCTTTGTCGGTGTGATTGCAACGCTGGCTGTTTCGATTCAACTGATTCTTATTGCAGATAGTGGAATCATCAATATTTATCAACTGGGCAATTGGCAGGCACCTTTTGGGATTGTCTTGATTGCTGATCGGTTGTCCAGCTTGATGATTTTGCTAACTATGGTGCTTGCGTTTGGCGCACTTTTATATGGTGTGGCTGCAGATGATCGAACGGGTATGTTCTTTTATCCGCTGTTTATGTTCCAGTTGATGGGGATAAACGGCGCTTTTCTAACAGGCGATATTTTCAATCTGTTCGTCTTTTTTGAGGTGCTGTTGCTCGCTTCCTATGCTTTGGTTGTCCACGGCGGGGGCAAGCAGAAAACTCTGGCCAGTGTTCATTATGTAACACTTAACCTTATTGGTTCTGCTTTATTCCTCTTTGCGCTTGGTATTATGTACGGAGTGCTTGGAACTCTGAATATAGCTGACATGGCGGTTAAGGTTCGTACGCTTTCTGGAGCGGATAAACTGCTTGCTCAGGTCGGTGGTATGATGCTGCTGCTGGTATTCGGCTTGAAATCGGCAATGTTTCCTTTGCACTTCTGGTTGTCTCGTACTTACTCAAGCGTAAGTGCGCCTGTAGCAGCTTTATTCGCTATTATGACGAAGGTCGGCATCTACAGTATTTTGCGTATATTCACCGTTGTTTTCGGCGATCATGCAGGTGAGCTTGCTAATTTAGCCGGTGCCTGGTTGTGGCCGATCGCGATACTTACAATAGCAATCGGTGCTATAGGTGCCCTCGCAAGCCAAACCTTACGTATGTTGGTTTCTAATCTTGTGATTGTGTCTGTTGGTACCATGTTGTGTGCTTTGGCTATCAATACACCCGAATCGGCCGCTGCAGCACTCTATTATTTGATTCATTCAACGCTTATTACCGGCGCAATGTTTCTATTGGCTGATGCGATTGCCGAGCAAAGAGGTAAAGTGTTAGATCGTTTTGCCCGTTCTCGCCGGATGTGCCAATCCTTGCCTTTGGGAATCGCGTTTTCTTTGGCTGCTGTTTCGATGATTGGTTTGCCGCCTTTCTCAGGCTTTTTAGGCAAGGTTATGATCTTGCAGACAGCGGTTGAGCCTTCCGAAATTGCCTGGGCATGGTCTGCGATATTAATTGCTAGCCTGATGGGGGTTATCGCGATGTCACGGGGTGGCTCTACAATGTTCTGGCGAGTTGGCGGAGAGCCGAATTTCTGTGAAATGCTTCCTACCGTGAAGTTAGTTGCTGTTTTCTTCTTGCTGGCGATGTCGCCTTTGTTGGTTATATTCGGTGGCCAAATCACTGAATTTACAACACAGACAGCTACACAAATTTACCAGCAAGCAGAGAATCCGCATATGCTGCTGCCTTCGTTAAACACAAAAGGAGGTTAAGATGATGCATATTCTTTTCCCGATGCCCTGGCAAAGCATTGTTCTATTTACAGTCTGGTTACTGTTGAATGAGTCGATTGCTCCGGGCCATCTTGTGTTGGCTGCTTTTTTAGCGATTGGTATCCCTCAGCTTCTTAGGGGGACGCAGGATCATCCCTTCAGGATTCAAAAGCCCATGCTCGCTGTCATGTATGCGCTCAAAGTTTTGGGAGATATTGTATCAGCGAATTTTGAGGTTGCGGTTCAGGTACTGGGGCCGTCTAAACGCTTACAACCAGGGTTTCTGGCAATCCCTTTAGATATTACCGGAGACTTTCCGATCACCTTACTGGCAAGCACAATTTCTCTGACCCCTGGTACAGTGAGTGCTGAAGTATCGAGTGATCAGAAGTGGCTATATGTCCATGCGCTTCATCTTGTGGATGAAACAGCATCGATCAGAGAGATTAAAAAGCGCTATGAACAGCCATTGAAGGAGATTTTCGGATGTTAATGATCTGCCTTATTGCTGCAACGGCTATGGTTATCATTGCGATGACGCTTAACTTGATAACTATGTTTGTCGGCCCTGATCAACCTGATCGCATTCTGGCACTGGATACTATGTATATAAATAGTATTGCTTTGATTCTTTTGTTTGGCTTGATTATGGGTACATCGCTCTATTTTGAAGCTGCTTTGCTAATTGCAATGTTGGGCTTTGTGAGTACGGCTGCATTGTGTAAATACTTGTTGCGCGGCGATATCATTGAGTAAGGGTTAAGCATGGATTTTTTTATTGAACTTGTTGTATCCGCGTTACTACTGATGGGCGGTATTTTTGTCCTATTAGGCTCCATTGGTCTGTTAAAAATGCCGGATTTCTATATGAGACTTCACACGCCAACTAAAGCCACGACGTTAGGCATGGGGGCGATTCTAGTCGCTTGTATGCTGCTCACTTCCTACCGAAGTGGTGGCGTGAGTGCGCATGAACTACTTATTACCATTTTTCTTTTTATAACGGCGCCTGTGAGTGCAATGATGCTAGCGAAAACTGCGCTGCATCTTAAAGTGAAGATTAAAAAAGGTAGCCGTAACAGGGACCTTGCTGAGACTGCAAAACACCGAGAACCTCCAAGCCATGCGGAATAGCCAACAGCTTCCATAACAAGAACGTTGTGGTGTTGGTAAAATGAAATAGTTTTTTTGTGGGTCTGAGCGAATAGAAAGAAAGGGGAATATTCCCCTTTCTTTTTAGCTTATCTATCTGGATGCATTGAGGGGGCTCTATAGCCTCAATTTGTATATCCCCGCTTAGGCTTCCTTAAGTACCTTATTTGCAAAGGCTTCCGGAATACCTGTCACCTTACGTTGTTCATAATCGAAAAATACGACCCCTGTTTTCGCATGCGCTACTTCGACGGCGGTCTTCTTATTGGTAATCAGATAAAAAATATCACAGCCATATTTGTTGAAGTCGCCAAGCGCGATATCGATCTGAAGCAGATCCCCATGGAAGCCTTCCGCTTTATATACAATTGCTGAGTCTGTCATGATCAGACCTAGACCCTCAATATCCAGCTCTGCATAGTGATAATGGTTTAGAAAGCGGATGCGTGCTTCATGCACAATGGATAGCATGGCATCGTTGCTGAGGTGGCCCCCATAGTTGATGTCGCTAATTCGGATTGGCATCTCTGTGGAAAAGATGTAGTTATCCGGCATATCAATTTTTATTCTTGCCATTGTTCTTCCTTAATACTGATAGGCTGCTACAGATTCGACCATACCTGAGGTCAGTGTGGCAAGATCTTCATCCTGCATAATAAAGGGAGGCATTACATAAACAAGCTTACCGAATGGACGTATCCATAAGCCTCGTTCAATAAATAGCTTCTGAATCTCGCTAGTATTGACCGCCTCTTTCATCTCTATCACACCAATAGCGCCTAAGACTCTAACATCGGCTACCTTAGCAAGGTTTTTGGCTTCTAAAAGTCCAGCTTTGAGTCCGTTTTCAATTCTTTGGACATTGCTTTGCCAGTCGTTGTTAACAAGCAGTTCGAGGCTTTTGTTTGCTACAGCGCAGGCCAACGGATTACCCATAAATGTTGGTCCGTGCATGAAGCATCCGGCGCCGCCAGCAGAGATTGTCTCACCAATATGGCTGCTGGTCAGCGTCGCTGCCAACGTCATATAACCCCCGGTTATCGCTTTTCCGAGGCATAATATATCGGGTTCGATTCCTGCATGCTCACAGGCAAAAAGGCGGCCGCTTCGTCCAAAGCCTGTCGCAATTTCATCAGCGATGAGCAGTACATCATATTCGTCGCAGAGCGTGCGCGCCTGGCGAAGATATTCGGCAGAATAAAAACGCATACCTCCAGCGCCCTGAACTATTGGTTCAAGAATCAGAGCTGCTATCTGGTCATGGTTTTGCGCCAGTAGGCTTTGAAGAGGGGTTATGTCGTTTTCATCCCAGGCTTGTTCAAACCTTGTTTGTGGGGCAGGAGCAAAGAACTGTTTAGGTAGTGTGCCGGAAAAAATTTCGTGCATACCTGTAACCGGATCGCAAACTGCCATCGCCCCAAAAGTGTCACCATGATATCCATTACGTATGGTGATCAGTTTGTGTTTTTCAGGTTTGCCACGGGCATGTTGGTATTGAATGGCCATTTTTAAGGCAACTTCGACCGCAACTGAACCTGAATCAGCAAGGAATACTTTATCGAGACTCGATGGAGTCATTTCTACGAGTTTCTTGCACAGCTCAATAGCAGGTTCATGGGTCAGGCCGCCAAACATCACATGTGACATTTTATCAATCTGCTGATGGGCTGCCTGATTAAGCTCTGGATGATTGTAGCCGTGTATTACTGACCACCAGGAGGCCATGCCATCAATGAGTTCGCGCCCATCTGCCAGCTTTATTCTCACACCTCTTGCGGATTCCACAGGGTAGGTTGGCGGTGGATTGATCATCGAAGAGTAGGGATGCCAAATATGCTGTTGGTCAAAAGATACCTGCTCAGTAGAGATCATAAATGTGCCTTGTATAGATAGAAAATATAAACAATTAGAGCTTGCCTAGGCTCTTCAATCAAGAAGAGTTATTAAAGCCGACTAAAGTTTTAGGGAACAAATCTGCAATATAAGGCTCTATGTATCAGTGAGCGCTGCAATACAGAAAAAATTTACAAAACTTTACAATTTGTGAAACTTTCTTGAAAGCGCAGGGTCACAAACGCAAGAGCTAGTGACAGGCTCTAGTTGAATTAAAAACTATCGCAAGATGATAAAAAACTGATAATTGGGGTGAAACCAAAATGGCTAAGAATTCTTCTGTAAAACCTATGGTAGCTGCTGTTGGTGCGGCGTTTATTGCTGGTATGGCTACTGCACCTGTTGCAACAGCTGCGGAGAATCCTTTTGCAGCAACTGACCTGTCTTCTGGCTACAGCCAGCAAGTTGCAATGAACGAAGGTAAGTGCGGCGAAGGTAAATGCGGCGGTAAAAAAACTAAAAGCGAAGGCAAATGCGGCGAAGGTAAGTGCGGCGGTAAGAAAGCTGAAGGCGAAGGCAAGTGCGGCGAAGGTAAGTGCGGCGGTAAGAAAGCTGAAGGCGAAGGCAAGTGTGGCGAAGGTAAGTGCGGCGGTAAAAAAGCTGAAGGCGAAGGCAAATGCGGTGAAGGCAAATGCGGTGGCGACAAAAAGCCAGCAGAAGGTAAATGTGGCGAAGGTAAATGTGGTGGTTCTAAGTAATCACAGTCTTACTTTGTAGTCGACGTGAGGCCCTGCACAGCGGGGCCTTTTGATCTCTGGTGAGCGGAGCGATAAATGAGCAATAAAGCGTATCCTGTGTCAGGTGCAGGTTTTGGTTTTCGTCGTTGCATGACGGAAACTTTAAAAGAAGTCGATGCCGATTCAATCGATTTTCTGGAAATTGCACCAGAAAACTGGATGGGCTTGGGAGGGCGATTCGGTAAAGCGTTTCGTCGATACACCGAACAGTATCCGTTTATGGCTCATGGCTTGTCGTTGTCGATTGGTGGGCCAACGCCACTTGATATGGAGTTTCTTAAGAACTTAAAAGTTTTTCTTAAGGACCATAATATCCGCGCGTATTCCGAACATCTGAGCTACTGCTCTGATGATGGGCATATGTATGATCTGATGCCAATTCCGTTTACCGAAGAAGCTGTTAAGTACGTTGCTGGTCGGATTCGACAGGTTCAGGATGTACTCGAACAGAAAATCGCGATGGAAAACGTTTCTTACTATGGCGTTGCCGGTTCCGAAATGACCGAGCAGGAGTTTCTGCTTGCTGTGCTTGAGGAAGCCGATTGCGAATTGCTTCTCGATGTGAACAACATCTACGTGAACAGTGTGAATCATGGCTACGATGCCAATACTTTCCTGAATGCGATGCCTGCAGAACGGATAATGTATCTACATATTGCAGGTCATTATGATGAGGCCGAAGACCTGATTGTTGATACGCATGGAGCACCGGTTATTGACCCTGTCTGGTCTCTGCTGCAAAAAACCTATGATCGTTTTGGTTTGATTCCGACTTTGCTCGAGCGTGATTTCAATATTCCGCCGATGGCAGAGCTACTTGAAGAAGTAGACCAGGTTCGTTTTTACCAGAATCAATGGAAGATGAGTCATGAACAAACAGTTGCCTGAATTTCAGGAGCATCAATACGCTTTTGCGGCTCATATTCGTAATCCTGACAAAAATGCTAAACCCGACGGGATCGAAGATCGTCGTATGGCCATTTATCGGGATCTCTTCTTCAACAATGTTGAAGGCTTTCTGGCGGGTAACTTTCCGGTTCTGAAACGCATTAGTTCGGAAGCTTATTGGTTAGGGTTGGCGCGCGAGTTCTTTGAGTATCACCATTGCCATACGCCCTATTTTTTGGAGATAGGGCAGGAATTTATTCAGTTTGTGAACGAGGAAAGAGAGCCTCAGGAAAGTGATCCTGCGTTTCTCAATGAGTTGATTCACTATGAGTGGGTCGAGTTGGCACTGGATTCTTCACAGTTAGAGCTGCCTTTGGATGATGTAAAACCAAACGGCGACCTTTTGACTGAGCATCCGGTACAGTCTCCGTTAGCCTGGTCATTATCGTATCAATTCCCGGTGCATTGTATCAGGCCTGATTTTTTGCCTGAGCAACCTGCCGAACAGCCGACGTTCTTGATCGCGTACCGTAACCGTGAAGACGAAGTGAACTTTATGGAAGTTAATGCAGTGACCGCGCGTTTGCTTTATCTCCTTTCAGAAGATGATGAGCTTTCTGGTGAAGCTGCGCTGTTGCAAATTGCTGAAGAGATGCAGCACCCCGAGCCAAGTCAAGTGGTGGCTGGGGGCGGACAGACCCTGGAGCACTTACGTTCTAAAGGGATCATTCTAGGAACAAAACTATAATTACTGGCGCTTACGAGCGTGCCTATGATAGATGGGTGGAAATATGGCGAATGCTGTTGTGAACCTAATAAATCGCTTTCAAGATATTCTTGATAGTACCCGTGTTGCAGATGGCCTTGCGCCACTGTTGTTACGTTTATATCTCGCCCCTGTATTTCTACAGGCAGGCTGGAATAAACTTTCTCATTTCGAAGATACAGCTGCGTGGTTTGGCAACCCCGATTGGGGATTGGGATTACCTATGCCCGAAGTGATGGCTGCTTTGGCGGCAGGCACTGAATTTTTAGGAGGCATTCTTCTAATTGTTGGTTTCGCTGTCCGCTGGATTAGCATTCCTTTGATGGTAACCATGTTAGTGGCTGCATTTGCTGTGCATTGGGAGAATGGCTGGTTAGCGATTTCTGATGGCAGTAGTTGGCTAGCGGGCGAGCGTGTGATGGAAGCGCAGGAGCGATTAGCGGCTGCTAAGAGCATTCTGGAGCAACATGGTAATTACAGCTGGTTAACAGGCCGGGGCTCTGTGGTTATTTTGAATAATGGTATTGAATTTGCGATTACCTACTTTGTGATGTTATTGAGTCTCTTCTTCACCGGAGCGGGGCGCTGGGTGAGTGTGGATCACTTTATTACTAAGTGCTTTAGACAGAAGGGCTAACCAGTAGATTATAAAAAAGGCCGCATTAGCGGCCTTTTTTATGGATGATTTAGCGCTGAGGAGGAAAGGTCATCAAATTAAAAATGGCATCGGTATACCAGTGAGATGCACTGATCAGGTCGGTTACTGATTCAGACTCAAAAACACGCTCAACATAACACTCAAATAGCGCGTTGGACTCTTCGAACAGGGTTTCTACATTGGTTACTGAGAAGTTCATTTAGACCTCGGAAAGTTTTTTAAATGCTCCTTATCAACAGCAGTTGAAATCGCTTTTAAATATCATCCATGTAATTCCGAGTATTTTACTTGGGTTTTAGACTTTGGTCAAATGTGCGGGTGCAGCATTGCTAGAGGCTTTCTTCCAGTATTTTGCGCTTTTGATCCTGGCTTAAAGATTCGATGGCTTGGCCAGATAGCTCTTCAAGCATCTCGTTTAGAAGAGGTGTGCAAGTACCTGAAGCATCTAACGCATTGTCGATAACCTGGCCTACTGTAGGCTTTTCCTGACTATTCAACGCTTGCTCATCGTCCATGCACTGTAAGTAATTTTCAATGTAAATCGTGCCCGTATCCGTTTGCTCCTGAAACAGTTGAGGCAGAAGTTGCATCCAGCGCTCCAAATCGCTCAGCGTTGTTTCTGCATGCGAATGCATAGGCAGAAAGGTTAGCGCGAGAAGCAAGTAGATCGGTCTAAGCATAAGAAACTTCCTGAGTTTTATCCCATTATAAATCGATGATGATTAAGCGTAGGTGAACACTTTTTAGTCGACTTGCTCAATTTGTAAAACACGAATATCAGTTGCAGAGATACTGAACCGAATATTCATATCATACAGACGTACTCCATAAATTTTTTCTTCATCGTCCTTTTTATAGGCAGGGCGAGGATCGCAATTGAGAAGCTCGTTGATCTGCTGCCTTACGGGTTGGTTGAACTTTTCTTCGGACCTGGCGATCGCTTGCAGGGCTTGTTCTGAATAGAAAACGTCCCGATCCAAGGTGGTTATTTCGGTAGCTAACTCAAATACAGCCTCTGGTATCTGGTCCGAATAGGGTAGGTACGGCTTAATATCGACGATAGGTGTTCCGTCAAGTAAATCCGCACCTGATATGACGAGCTCAAGTTTCCCATTGCCTGATTCAATGCTGATAAGTTCAACGGGTGAAAGCCCTATGGGGTTGGGCCGGAAAGGTGAACGTGTAGAGAAAACCCCCATACGCTTATTACCTCCGAGCCGGGGAGGTCTTACTGTTGGGGTCCAGCCTTTATCAATGCATTCACTAAAAATAAACAACACCCATATATGGCTACAACCTTCCAGACCTCTGACAATTTCTGGTCGTGTGTATTCTGGTAGGAAAACTATCCGGGAGTTCAGGCTTTTAGCCAGGCCTGGTTGCCGGGGAATACCAAATTTTTCTTTATAAGGGCTTTGAATAGTGGCAATTGCATTAAATTGGAACGAGTTGTTCATCAAAAATTCGCTTATTCATGTGTGTCAGGTAAAGGATCACGAGTCTGCATGGGTGTAATGCTACTCCAGTAGCGGCCCGCTTTTTCAACTTGTTCCGCAAGCCGGTGAATATGGCTGAGGGCATCTAAAAGCGCAATACTGTCTTTGGGTTTAATCTGTCCTTCGATGCTCGTTTCCATTACTTTTGCCTTAAGGTGCTGATACTTCTTTTCCAGGCGTTTAATCAGTTTCCGGCTCTCTTGCCCCGATAGATAGGACTCCTGTGTAATTTCACAGCTATCAATGAGTTCGACAATATCGCTTTGATAATCGTAAATTAGCTCGCTTAATGAGCGATTAGACAAGTTATTGAAGGCTTCATAATAATTAGGCATGAGCGCCGAAAGGCGGGCAATTTCGCTATAGTAGCGGGTAATTCGCATAGCCGAGGGTAGAATAGAGCTGATCTCTTCGGTGAGATTCTCTTGAGCAATCTTTTGGTTATAACTGCCTATTTTGCTGCTGAGTTTATGCAGGTTATTCATTTGAGCGGTGAGTTTATGTGTCTCAGATATATCGGCGCTGATTGCAGCGCGCGCCATTGCTGAGGTTAATCCGCTTACTCTGCAGAGTTCGTTGCTCATCGCCTCAATTGCAAGCACAGGGGATTCGAGTACATTCTTATCAAGAAATTGAGGTTCTCCTAATTGATCTTCCTGTGTACGGAACCTGTGTCGCAGGAATTCGACAAGCTTTTCAGTCAGTGGCCACATCACTGCAACCCCTGCAACATTGAAAAGTGTGTGAAATGCGGCCAACAGAATAACCAGATTAATATTGGTCAGATCCTGATTAATTAAGCTTGAGAAGAGAACCAGTAATAGAATACCTATGGCGCCTGTGATTGCGTTAAAAATAACGTGTGCTGAAGCAATTCTTTTAGCGTTTGAGGTGGCGCCAATCACCGAAAGAATTGCAGTTGAAGTCGTACCAAGGTTTGCTCCAATCACAAGGGCTCCAGCGGAAGCGAGTGGGATTGATCCAGCTGCAGTTAAGGAGAGTGTAATGGCCATAGCTGCGGAGGAGGACTGCATTAGGAACGTGAGCACAAAACCAGCCAGGACGAATAAAAGAAGCCCTGCACTGGAATGAGAGATCTGAGCAATAGGTAGGCTGGAGTCTAGTCCTTCGAATGCACTTTTAAGGAAATCCAGCCCAATAAAAAAAAGGCCGAATCCGGCAAGGGCCATGCCTATATGGCTGATTCTTCGTTCGTCTCCTAGCAGCTTCAAAAGCATACCTAAGCCTATAAGGGGAAGAGCAAACGCGCTGATTTTAATTTTGAAACCGATGAGTGCAACCAGCCAACCGGTCATGGTCGTCCCAATGTTGCAACCATAGATAACGTTGATGGATTGCCTCAGTTTCATCAAGCCTGCATTGACGAAGCCGATGGTTGCGACGGTTACGGCGCTTGAAGATTGGACTAATGCGGTAATGATGATACCCGCGCTGAGCCCCTTAAGTGGAGAGTTGGTTGCACTTTCGAGTGCTTGCTTTAATCCCTGCCCTGCAGCCTGTTTCATCCCATTTGTCATAAGATGCATACCTAGGAGGAAAAGGCCGATGCCACCAAATAGTGTGCTCAGTGAATCTAAACTCATCTCTTTGTTCTTTAATCGCTTTTTGTCTTAATGATTGTTGAGCGATATCGGAAAATAATCAAATCAATGCTATTTATCGGTTCTTGCGATGACCAAACAGGTTACCTTTTCTACACCGGATGCTTTGATGGTTCTGCTAAGCTCCTCTAATGTCGTACCTGTAGTCATAACATCATCGATCAAGGCAATATGTTTATAGTTATTCGGCCTGCAGAAAAAAGCGTCTTTTAGGTTCTTTTTTCTTTGCTCTTTGGGAAGCCCCATTTGATGCTCGGTTTCTCTGACCTTCGTTACTAATTTGCAGTCGATAGGTATCTTACGGCTCTTGCTTAGTTTTCGGGCTAACAGTTCGGTTTGATTAAATCCTCTATCTCTAAAACTACTTTTGCTTAAGGGTACGGGAATTATTGCTTCCACGCCGTTCAGCTCTGGTAGGGAAGTATTTAACAGCTGAGAAAGCACATCAACAAACTGGGTTTTATGCTCATACTTGAGTTGACTGATGACCGGATCTATCGGGAATTTATAGTGAAATAAAGCGTGCACTTTATCGAATGTTGGCTGTTTCTTCAGGCACTGCCCACATTGGGTGGTGGCAGGGACCTCTGAGCTGAAAGGTAGTGCACAGGTTGAGCAGCAGTGCTGGATCCGGGGCAGGTCTTTGTAACAATCTGGGCAAATGCTTGTGGGTTGATGGGCATTGAGTGAGTAGTGAATATGACAAAGAAAGCATTGGTTGAATAGTGATCTAAGGTTTACCTGCAATGTATTCATGAGTTGACAGCTCCTTCTGTCAGGATAGAATTGTCTGTTCTATTAGGTGAGCAATTATTTGCTGATAAGCTTCCATGCTTATTGGGCTATTTTCCGGGAGATTTTTACAGATGCAACAGTTGGGTGAAATCCGTCACGACTGGAGTGAAGCAGAGGTTAAAGCGCTTTTTGAGCTACCGTTTAATGACCTGATGTTTCATGCGCATAGCGTACACCGTCAGAACTTTGATCCCAATGAGGTTCAGGTCAGTACGCTGCTATCCATCAAAACTGGCTCCTGCCCGGAAGATTGTAAATATTGTCCACAGAGTGCGCACTACAGCACAGGCCTGGAAAAAGAACGTTTGATGGAAGTTGAGCGTGTAGTTGAGAAAGCAAAGCAGGCTAAGGCGACTGGATCCACTCGTTTCTGTATGGGGGCTGCCTGGAAGCATCCTCATGAAAGAGATATGCCATATGTATTGGATATGGTGCGACAGGTTAAAGAGCTAGGCCTTGAGACCTGTATGACGCTAGGTATGTTGGATCAGGATAAAGCTGATCGTCTGTCTGACGCTGGACTTGATTATTACAATCACAATCTGGACACCTCACCTGAGTTTTACGACAAAATTATCACAACTCGTAGCTATCAGGATCGACTTGATACCCTACAGAATGTTCGCGATTCCGGAATGAAAATCTGTAGTGGCGGTATTCTGGGTATGGGTGAAACGGCTAAAGATCGTTATGGTCTTCTGATGCAGCTGGCCAATATGCCTGTGCAGCCTGAGAGTGTTCCAATCAACATGCTGGTTAAGGTCGAAGGCACACCACTAGAGAATGTTGATGATCTCGATCATCTGGAGTTCATTCGTACGATTGCGGTCGCGCGTATCATGATGCCAAAATCTCATGTGCGTTTGTCGGCAGGGCGCGAGAAAATGAGTGACGAAATGCAGGCCATGACTTTCTTTGCCGGCGCGAACTCAATCTTCTACGGTGAGTGTCTGTTGACGACACCAAACCCTGAAACCCATCGTGACCTTCAGCTGTTTAAGAAATTGGGTATCAATATGGAACAGCGTATTTCTGATTCTGATGAGACTCAGGAAGCGGCACTGATGAATGATCTGCAAAAACAGCAGGACAGCTCACACTTCTACGAAGCTTAATCTTTCCCGATACCGGAGCACGGCTCCGGTATCTTTTTAAGAGCAGTACTATGTCTTTTGACGATCTTGCCTCCGAACTTGCTGTGCGAAAGCAGCAGTCTCTATACCGTCACAGAAGAACGCTTGAAACGCCTCAAGATCCTATAGTGCAGGTTGATGGTCGTGAATATCTGGCGTTTTGTTCCAACGATTATCTAGGCCTGGCGAATCATCCTGATGTCATTCGTAGTTTCCAAAAAGCCGCAAACCAATATGGTGTCGGCGGCGGAGCATCCCATCTGGTCAATGGCCATAGCAAAGCCCACCATGATCTTGAGGAGGCTTTGGCTGAATTTACCGGGCGTCCAAGAGCGCTTCTGTTCTCTACGGGCTATATGGCTAATCTGGGGGCGGTAAATGCGTTACTGGATAAACGAGATGCCGTGTTTGAAGACCGCTTGAATCATGCTTCATTATTAGATGCCGGGTTATTGTCTGGAGCGCGCTTTCAGCGTTACTTGCACAATGATGCAGAAAGTCTGGAGTCTCGTCTTTGCAAAACTGAGGCTCGTCGCAAGTTAGTTGTCACCGACGGTGTTTTTAGTATGGATGGCGATGTTGCAGATCTACTTTCGATTTCTGCCGAGTGTGCTAAACATGACGCCTGGTTGATGGTTGATGATGCCCATGGGTTCGGTTGCCTTGGCCATCAAGGTGGCGGCTGTGCTGAGCACTTCGCCATGAAAGAAGATCAGATTCAGGTGCTAATAGGCACACTGGGTAAAGGGTTTGGCACTGCTGGTGCATTCGTAGCGGGGACTGAAGAGCTGATTGAAACCCTGATTCAGCATGCCAGAACTTACATATATACGACCAGTATGCCCCCGGCTGTTGCAGCGGCAACCCTGACCAGTTTGAAACTTCTGCGAGAAGAAACCTGGCGTCGTGACAAACTTGAAGCGTTGATTAATCAATTCAGAAAAGGCTGTGAGTCCTTAGGGCTTGAACTGATGGATTCCCCAACGCCTATACAACCTATTATGGTGGGTGAGTCCGATAAAGCTATCCAGATAAGTAAAGGGCTTGAAAAGGAAGGTATCTTCATAAGCGCGATACGTCCGCCAACGGTTCCTAAAGGCAGTGCCCGTTTACGTGTGACGCTAAGTGCAGCGCATTCCGAGGCTCAAGTTGAGCGATTATTATCCGCTTTGGAAAAGGTGGCTTGTTAATTATGGGTCTGCATGTTGAAAGAGTAGGGGGAGAAGGTAAGCCTGAGTTGGTAATGCTGCATGGCTGGGGAATGAATAGTTCCATCTGGTCAGGGGTTGTGGAAAACCTTGCAAGCAATTACTCAATAACACTTATCGACCTTCCCGGGCTAGGGCGTTCAGTCTCCTATCCCGAGCCTTACACCAGTGATGGGGTTATCCAGATGCTGGCTGATGCCGCGCCTGAAAAAGCCTCCTGGATCGGATGGTCTATGGGTGGACAGTTAGCGATACAGTTTGCTGATCGTTACCCCGAGCGTGTTGAAAGGTTAGTGACCATTGCTTCTAATCCATGCTTCGTTCAAAAGCCTGACTGGAGATCAGCAATGGATGAGGAAACTCATAACGCTTTTGAAATCTCCCTGTCTGAAAATGTCGCTAAGACCTTATCTCGATTTGCGATGTTACAAACACAAGGGGCGGAAGCTGCCCGTGATACATTGAAGCAGCTGAAAGCAGCGTTAAAGGTTGCTGAACCTAGTGCTCCCGTTGAAAGTTTAGGGCTGCTTCGTGAAGATGTGCGCTCACAATTGTCTGCGTTGAAAATGCCATTACTACAGATGTTTGGTGAGAAGGACTTGTTGGTTCCTGTGTCAGCGGCACTTGAGTGTGATGCGCTGACCTCTCGGGCTTCAATCGTTTATCCGGGAGCAGGGCATTTACCGTTTATATCCCATCAAGCTGAATTAGTTTCCGATCTGACTCGCTTTCTGCAGGAGCCTTTAGCTTAGTGGAAAAACTTATTGATAAGCAGCGTGTTGCCGATTCATTTAGTAAGGCCGCAACCAGCTATGATTCTGTTGCGGAATTGCAAAGAGAGATTGGTAGTGAGCTGATCAATCGCCTGCCGCATAAGACTGTGGATCGAGTATTGGATCTGGGGTGTGGTACGGGTTACTTTACGCCGCTATTAAGAGACAAATATCCACATGCAGTGCTGATTAATCTGGATCTAGCTGAGGGTATGCTTAGCTATGCTCGCAACAACCGCTATGATGCAAACGCACACTGGTTGTGTGCAGATGCAGAGTCTTTGCCCATCGCAGATAACAGTGTTGACCTGATTTTCTCCTCGTTAGCCATTCAATGGTGTGAAAATACTAAACAGTTATTTGCTGAGCTCTTACGTGTACTTCGCCCTGGTGGGCAGTTTGTTGTAGCAACTTTGGGCCCCGAGACCCTATTTGAACTGAAAAATGCCTGGCAGGCTGTGGATAGTTTTACTCATGTGAATAAATTCCTTTCCCGAGAGCTTTTCCTTGAGGCCTGCCCAAATGGGCTATCACTTGAGAGCTTCCACGAGGCTTATAAGGTTCTTAGGTATAATCAGCTCAAGGAGCTGACCGATGAGTTGAAGCGATTAGGTGCCCATAATATGAACGCAGGTCAGCAAACCGGTTTAACAGGAAGGGAACGAATACGTCGTTTTAAGAGCGCTTATGAAGCGCAGCGCGACGCACAAGGTTTTCTTCCTGCGACTTACCAGGTCTTCTACGTAGTATTTCAGAAACAGACACAGGATTAATCATGGCAAAAAGAACTTTTTTTATCGCTGGAACCGATACTGATGCGGGAAAAACAGTCGTTTCTGCAGGGTTGTTGGCTGCTGCGAATAAAAAAGGCTGGTCTAGCATGGGGTTAAAACCCATTGCCGCAGGCTGTGAGAGAACGGATGAAGGGCTTCGAAATAGTGATGCGCTGATTTTACAAGAAGCAGCCTCGATAAAGCTTCACTATGATCAGGTTAATCCGGTGACTTTTGAGCCACCAATTGCACCCCATATTGCTGCTATTCATGAAAAACGTATGCTCAGCGCTGATCGTATTGCGGCGCTTTGTAAAGGTGCATTAATGCAGCCTGCTGATTTTGCCGTGGTTGAAGGAGCGGGAGGCTGGCGTGTGCCTTTGAACCAACGGGAAACGGTGGCGCATATTCCAAAACAGCTAAATATTCCTGTGATTATGGTTGTGGGCATGAAGCTTGGCTGTATTAATCACGCCCTGCTGACAGCTGAGGCGATTGCTCGGGATGGGTTGCAGGTAGCTGGTTGGGTAGCCAATCGAGTTGATCCGCAAATGGATTGTTATGATGAGAATGTAGATACCATCAATTCAATGCTACGTGCGCCACTTTTGGGTGAAATTCCGTTTCTTGAGGAACCAACGGCTGAAAATGCTGCCCAATATATAAATTTAGATCAATTAAGTATGTAATAGGACTGGTTAAAAAATGAACATTTTTATATAAATGTTCTATAATTAACGTTGCCGTAGGTGTATCTTAAATTTATGAGGTGTCTGCATGAATGTTACCAATGCATTGCAGACAGGCCTGGTTGGGGTGAATCGCGGTCTAGATAATGCGCCGCGTGCTGCAAGCGATGTTACTGGTTCAGGAAAGCCGGAACAGCCAGAAGAGGCGACAGGCCGTCAGCAAAATGAAGCCGTTGTAGAATCCGCCGCAGGGACGTCAGTTTTAGCTGCGGATACAAAAGTTGTAAATCAGGTTCAGGAACTCGGAGAACCTGGTGCAATTATTGATATCAGAGTTTAGATATCAGATTCATGGAAAGAGTCAGTGAGTGGTTTACTTACTAATATGATGGGAGGAGGGCGATAAGATGCAGATCTTTAACGCGACCAGCTCTCAGGCACTCAATGCCAGTGCCATCCCTCAGGAGCTTCGTTCCCGCGACGCTCTAAAACTCTTTTCGTCCGCAGAAAGTGTTTCCTCTGAACAAGAACTTCAATCTTCTCGCAATCTGGCCAATCGGGATCGGGTGACTTTGTCTGCCCAGGCTACTGAACTGTCTCGACTTGCCAGTTCGGGCTCTGCTTCGCTTGAGCGTGAAGATGGAGAATTGGTTGGTTTAGAATCTGATAGTGAGCTGGTGGGGTTAGAAACACCAACCGCATCCGGGCCGGTAAGTTCTTCTAAATCTGAAGAGGTTCAGCAGCAAAAAGAGTTGGAGATTACCCGGGATCTGGCTAAGCGGGATCGGGAAGTGCGTGCCCACGAACAAGCGCATGCGGCTATCGGCGGTCAATATACTTCAGCGCCCAGCTACACTTATGAACGTGGACCGGATGGTCGATTATATGCAGTTGCTGGTGAGGTGAAAATTGATACATCTCCCATTCCAAATGACCCGCAGGCCACTTTAGAGAAAGCTGAGATTATTCAGCGAGCCGCCTTGGGTGTTGCAGAGCCATCACCGGCAGACCGTGCGGCAGCAGCAGAAGCCAGAGCAATGGCTGCGGAAGCCCGTGCTGAGATTGTACAGCAGCAAGAGGAAGAAAGAGTTGAAGAGTCTCGAGCTCGTGAAGAGAGTGCTGGTGAAAATGATGGTCCGACAGCAGGCGAGCGCCTTCAGGAGTTAAGGGACCAGCGAGAGGCGCGATCTGAATCGGCCGCGGAATCGCTCAACGAGTTTAACGATCGCCTAAATGATATCAATAAGCAGCTTGCTGAGATAAACAAGAAGTTAGTCGATGCAGGTGTATTCCAGAAGCTCTTCCCTGAAGGTTCACTTCTGGATCAACAAATCTAAATAGCCGTTGTTCTGATTGGCTGCTCTGATCGTTTTCTATAAATAGCTTAAGACTATGTCGGTAAACTTGGCAGGTTTCTCGGCATGGGGCCAGTGGCCAGCGTCTCTGATTACTTTATAGTCAGCTTTGGGGAATAGCTTGATTACGGCATCCCTGTATTTGGGAATTAGGTAATCCGACTTGCCGCCCTTAATAAACAAAACCGGTTTTTGATAAGGTTGCCCTTGAGGGGCAGCACTGATGTTCGAATATTGCTTATGTAGCAATGGCAGGTTCATTCGCCAAGAGAATTCACCGTTTTCATTTTTATATAGGTTTTTCAACAGGAAAGCTCTAACTCCTAATTCTGGGATGGAGTTCGCTAGTTGTTTATCGGCATCACCTCTGGATTTCAATGAGGGTAATTCAACAGAAAATAAGCCTTTGAATACATCATCATGATGTGGTGTGTATTGGACAGGGGCGATATCAACAATAATCAGTTTTTTTATGCGATCCGGATGTAAGAGGGCAAGCTGCATAGCTGCCTTCCCCCCCATGGAGTGGCCGATAATGTGAGCCGCTTCCAGTTGAAGGTGTTCCATCAGGTTGATGATATCTTTTGCCATCAGCTCGTAACTGATCTCGTCAGTGTGAGGTGAGCGGCCGTGGTCACGCATATCAACAGCAATAACCTGGAACTGCTCGGCTAAAGATTTTATCTGGCTGCCCCAGTTTTCTGAGGTGCCAAACAGACCGTGAAGGATAATAAGCGGTTCTCCCTCACCGTGAACCTGATAGTTTAATAGCATAGTTTTGACCTAAAAAAGGCGACCTTATGGGTCGCCTTGATATGTTCTTTGTCTGTATCTTACAGGATTTCCAGCAATTCTACGTCAAATACCAGAGCAGAATATGGAGGGATGCCGCCCGGGGAGCCCTGAGCGCCGTATGCCAGGTTGTAAGGGATGTATAGCTTCCACTTAGCGCCTTTGTTCATAAGCTGCAGTGCTTCAGTCCAGCCAGCGATAACACCGCCCACTGGGAATTCTGCCGGCTGGCCGCGATCATAGGAGCTGTCGAATACGTTACCATCGATGAATGTGCCGTGGTAATGCGTACGAACTTTAGACTCAGCAGTAGGTTTTTCACTACCTTCTTCACCGGCTTCGATGATTTCGTACTGTAGGCCAGACTCAAGTACGGTTACTTCGTCACGCTTAGCATTTTCAGCCAGGAACTCTTCACCAACAGCAGCAGCTTTCTTAGCTTCTTCTTCCTGCTTAGCGCGAAGACGCTCGTTGATCACGTTAAATGCTTCCTGAATCTCTTGTACTTCAACCTGCATCGCTTCGCCGTTAAACGCGTCCGTGATACCTGCAGAGATTGCATTTAGATCCATGCCGTCAAATGGCTGTTGAGCCAGCTGATCGCCCATCTGGCGACCGATACCGTAGCTAGCTTTTTGTTCCAGTGTTTCGAATTTAGCTTCAGACATTATTGAGTCCCGTTGGATTAAAAAAACGAGCTCAGTCATGGCCCGTTTGGTATTTCTTACTTCTTCAAAAACAATATGGGGTCGACACGTGTGTTATTCAAGCTTACTCCCCAATGTAGATGAGGACCGGTTGAACGGCCTGTTGATCCAATAGCCCCAAGCTGATCCCCTTTTTGGATTTTATCCCCGATTTTTACGTCTATGCGGCTCATATGGCAGTACATCGTAGTCAGTCCTCTGCCATGATCAACAATGACGGTTTTGCCATTGAAAAAATAATGTCCTGTATCGGCAACAACCCCCTCAGCAGGGGCTATGATAGGTGTGCCTTTAGGCGCGGCGATATCCAGGCCGCTGTGCGGATTACGGGGCTGCTTGTTATAAAATCGTTTCAAACCGAATGGGCTGCTGAAGCGTCCTTGGGCGGGCAGATCAAATTGAATGTCTTTGAGGGCTGGTTCGCTCCAGCTCTTATAAGCAGCGACCATCTTGGCCTTTTCTCTCCTCCAGCGCTTCACGTCTTCTGGATCAGGTTCTACATGGCGTTTGTTTTTAATGGTTAAGTACTGAGCTTTGTATTCTTTGTCATCGACTGAAAAATAGAAGGAGGTAGCGTTAGCTCTTAAATGCTGTTTCTTTGTCGCTTTCGCGCTCAAAGGGATGCCAGCTACTGCAATCCACTTGGCTTGTTCAGCGTAGCTAGTCCCCTCTGACGGCAGCACCATAATCCGATTACCCTTATACCAGGCAGAAGGTGTAGCTTTCGTGTTAAGGCCTTCCAGTGGGATAATCGCTATGCCGCCAGGAACGCGGCTTTCTTTCGGTAGTTCGAGTGCGTAGATGTTGGAACAAAGTAAGCAGCCAATAATGGAAAGCGTTGTCGCTGCTTTCTGAATGATTTTCATAAGAATTAATCCGTTATTATCTCGTTAATGGTGCACTTCATGCGCCCTTGGTGAAGTCGGGCTTCAATCTGGTCGCCAACAGATGAATCATGAGTGTCGGTTAGCACTTTGCCCTGTTGATCCTGAACAATGGCATAACCTCTTTCCAGGGTCGCCAAAGGGCTCACTGTATTGAGTTGAGCCGCTGCTTTGTTGAGTTGCTGACGATTGAACTCAAGCTTGTGTAGGATTCCTTGTGCAAGCCGCGATTTAAAGTTCTTAATACGTTCTGAATGCTGCAAGAGCCTTTGTTGCGGAGTGTTAGCCTGCAAGCGGGTTCGAAGGTTTTCAATGCGGCATTTACGACCACTTAGCGACAGCTGGGCCGCTTGTTGCAATCTTATTTCCAAATGGTCGAGCCGTTGGGCTTTCTCGCGAAGTTGTTGGCCTGGATGGCGAAGTCGGCTCTTCAGATTATAAATACGATTATTGGCATCCTGGATAACTGAATTCAACTGACGTTGCAGGCGTTCAGATTGCTGTCGAAGTCTTAGTTTAAGCTGATGTTGGTCGGGGCTGATGAGCTCGGCAGCTGCAGAAGGCGTGGGTGCACGTACATCTGCTACATAGTCAGAAATTACCGTGTCGACTTCGTGGCCGACTGCGCTGATAACCGGGATCTCGCAGTCGAAAATGGTACGTGCAACGGGTTCTGTATTGAATGGCCACAAATCTTCAAGGGATCCACCGCCACGGCCTACAATCAAAACGTCACATTCTTGATGTGCTTCGGCCAGAATAATTGCTTTACAGATTTGTGCCGGAGCATCTTCACCCTGAACTGCTGTGGGGTAAAGGGTTACAGGTAAACCGGGAAAGCGTCTTTTTAACACAGTTAAAATGTCATGAATGGCTGCGCCTGTGGGGGAGGTGACAACGCCTATACGGGCAGGATGTTCAGGGAGAGGCTTCTTGTGTTCGTTTCCGAACAGGCCTTCCTGATTTAGTTTTAGTTTGAGTTCTTCGTAGGCTGCCTGCAGGGATCCGCCGCCATCTTGGGACATGAATTCGCAGATGAGCTGATAATCCCCACGCCCTTCGTACAAGCTAACTTTAGCGCGAACAACAACCTGATCTCCCTGTTTCGGGCTGAAGCGAATCAGTTGGTTGCGGTTTTTGAACATCGCGCAACGTACCTGAGCTTTGTCGTCTTTCAGGGTGAAATACCAGTGGCCAGAGCTGGGTTTAACGAAATTAGAGATCTCGCCAGTCACTTCGATGGTTAAAAAAGATCGTTCTAAAAGTAATCGGGCTTGTCGGTTCAGCTCCGAGACACTTAAAGCGTGATTAGAGGTTCTTATTTGGGCGCGTTTTTCAGTTAGCATCCGCGAATCTTAAACCATCTCTGACTACACTACAGTGGTTTAAAGAAAAAATTCTAAAAACTGCTTTATTTGTACAGTTTGCCGCTATTTTGAGATTGAGACGAAAGGCTAATTTCTGTATAATTTCGCGTTTAAATTTACTGACTACACAGGCTGGCAAAGAATGTTGCGTATTGCTGAGGAAGCTCTCACTTTTGACGATGTGTTGCTGGTTCCAGGCTACTCTGAAGTACTGCCGAAGGACGTTTCACTAAAAACTCGTTTGACTAAAGGAATTGAGCTTAACATTCCTCTGGTCTCTGCTGCTATGGATACAGTGACCGAATCTGGTCTGGCAATTGCCATGGCTCAGGAAGGCGGTATCGGTATTATCCATAAAAACCTAACCATTGAGCAGCAAGCTGCAGAAGTGCTTAAGGTTAAAAAATATGAAGCAGGCGTTGTAAGCGACCCTGTTACTTGTCGTTCTGACATGACTGTGGGTGAACTACGCCAGTTGGCTGCTGAAGTCGGTTTCTCTGGCTTCCCTGTGGTTGATGATGGTGATCTGGTTGGTATTGTAACTGACCGTGATTTTCGTTTTGAGCGCAAGCTGGATGCAACAGTTGCCTCCATCATGACGCCTAAAGATCGTCTTGTGACGGTTGAAGAAGGTGTTGATCCTGATGAGGTTCGCAACTTGTTGCGTAAACACCGAATTGAAAAAATCCTGGTTGTTGATAGTGCCTTCAAACTGCAAGGCATGATGACAGTTAAGGATATGAACAAAGCGCAGACCCACCCAAATGCGGCGAAAGACGCGAAAGGTCGTTTGATCGTAGGTGCTGCTGTAGGCACAGGCCCTGAAACAGGTGATCGTGTTGCTGCTTTGGTTGAGGCGGGTGTTGATGTTGTTATCGTTGATACTGCACATGGCCACTCTAAAGGTGTAATCGATCGTGTTGCCTGGGTTAAAGAAAACTTCCCGCAGGTGCAGGTAATTGGCGGTAATATCGCAACAGCTGAAGCGGCGATTGCGCTGGCTGAAGCAGGCGCGGATGGTGTGAAAGTGGGTATTGGTCCAGGCTCCATCTGTACAACGCGTATTGTTGCAGGTGTTGGTGTTCCTCAGATCAGTGCGGTTGCGAATGTTGCTGCTGCAATGTCTGAGCGTGGCGTACCTGTTATTGCTGATGGCGGTGTTCGATTCTCTGGTGATTTGGCTAAGGCTGTTGTAGCCGGTGCTTCCGCGATCATGGTTGGCTCTATGCTGGCAGGTACTGATGAAGCGCCTGGCGAAGTTGAACTGTTCCAGGGGCGTGCTTTTAAATCCTACCGTGGTATGGGTTCACTGGGTGCTATGGGTCAATCTTCAGGTTCATCTGACCGTTACTTCCAGGATGCTTCTAAGGGTGTTGAGAAGCTGGTGCCGGAAGGTATTGAAGGTCGTGTTCCTTGTAAAGGCCCGATGGGCGGGGTTGTTCACCAATTGGTGGGCGGCTTGCGCGCATCAATGGGTTATACCGGCAGTGCCGATATCGATACCATGCGTACTGTTCCGCAGTTTGTTCGGATTACAAATGCGGGTATGAGTGAAAGTCACGTGCATGACGTGAGCATCACAAAAGAAGCGCCTAACTACCGCGTAGGCTAAGTTACTAAACTCTGAAAAGCGGGGTGGATTTATTTCCGCCCCCTTTTTTTTTTGCAGAAATAGATTCTGTAAAACATAGAGACAGAAAGATATGACTAAAGATATTCACGCTCAACGAATTCTGATTCTGGATTTTGGTTCTCAGTACACCCAGCTAATTGCGCGTCGTGTACGTGAAATTGGTGTTTACTGTGAGATTCATGCCTGGGATATGTCTGAAGAAGATATCCGTGAATTTGCACCTAAAGGTGTGATTCTTGCGGGTGGTCCTGAATCTGTAACTGAAGGTGATTCTCCGCGTGCGCCGGAAGTTGTCTTTGATCTGGACGTACCGGTTCTGGGTATTTGCTACGGTATGCAGACAATGGCCGCTCAGATGGGTGGTGAGGTTTCAACCTCTGATAAGCGTGAATTTGGTTATGCTCAGGTTCGCCTGGAGAGCAGCCCAAGCCGTCTATTAGAAGGTATCGAAGATCATGTAGCTAACAACGGCTCTCTGTCTCTTGATGTTTGGATGAGCCACGGCGATAAAGTTACGGCGTTGCCGGAAGGCTTTACTGTCATTGCTTCTACAGAATCTGCGCCGATTGCGGCTATGTGCCACCCAGAGAAGCAGTTCTTCGGTGTGCAATTCCACCCAGAGGTGACTCACACTAAACAAGGTGGTCGTATTCTGGAGCGCTTTGTTGTTGAAATTTGCGGTACTGAAGCGCTATGGAACTCTGCGAATATCATCAAGGATCAGATTGAAAAGGTTCGTGAGCAGGTGGGCAATCAGAAAGTCTTGCTCGGCTTGTCTGGTGGTGTGGATTCATCTGTTGTTGCAGCGCTTCTGCATAAGGCAATCGGCGATCAGTTGACGTGTGTGTTTGTGGATAACGGCCTACTGCGTAAGCAGGAAGGTGATCAGGTTATGGACATGTTTGCTAAGAACATGGGCGTACGCGTTATCCGTGCGGACGCTGAAGATCTGTTCCTGGGTCGTCTTGAAGGCGAAAATGATCCTGAGAAGAAGCGTAAAATTATCGGTAACACATTTATTGAAGTGTTCGATGATGAAGCGACTAAACTGTCGGATGTTAACTTCCTTGCTCAGGGTACTATTTATCCGGATGTGATTGAGTCTGCTGCAGCGAAAACGGGTAAAGCGCATGTAATTAAGTCCCACCACAATGTGGGTGGTCTGCCCGAAGATATGCAGTTTGAGCTTGTAGAGCCACTGCGTGAGCTGTTTAAGGATGAAGTTCGTAAGCTGGGTCTTGAGCTGGGCTTGCCGTATGACATGGTTTATCGTCATCCGTTCCCGGGCCCAGGTTTAGGTGTGCGTATTCTGGGTGAAGTTAAGAAAGAATATGCTGATATCCTGCGTGAGGCTGATGCGATCTTTATCGAAGAGCTGCACAAAGCGGATTGGTACCATAAAACAAGTCAGGCGTTTGCTGTATTCCTACCTGTTAAATCAGTAGGTGTCGTGGGTGATGGTCGTCGCTATGAATACGTCATTGCTATCCGTGCAGTAGAGACAATTGACTTTATGACAGCGCGCTGGGCGCACCTGCCATATGAGCTTCTGGAAACTGTTTCCAGCCGTATTATCAATGAGATTCCAAAGGTATCTCGTGTGACTTACGATGTCAGCTCTAAGCCGCCTGCTACGATTGAGTGGGAATAAAAATAAGGGCCGCTAATAAAGCGGCCTTTTTTTTGGAGAAGTGGTTATTTTTCTTAATAAACAGTCTGAGCTTCTATGCTTGGCTGCAGGCGTTTTTTAATTCGCCCATAACGGATTTAGCTAACTCCAGCTTTTGATCCTGTTTCATTTCTGCGGCGATTGGGCCGTCGACAAATAAATTGGCCATTCCGTGAACTGACGACCAGGCCAGCATTTCATGGGCACTAAAACTCTTAGGATCTTCATCCGTTATTGTGCCGGCAAACCCCTCTTTCAAATAGCCAACCAAGCGCTTTGCTGCGGCTAAATAGTCAGGATCTTTGGAATAGATTGTTTCCTCTCGCCACATTGCGCGAAACAAAGCTGGATTTTCCAAAGCGAAAGTAAGGTAGGCCATGCCAACGGAATAAAAAGCATCATTCCCGGTCTCTCTGGCGTCTTCCTCTGCAGCGTCTAAAGTATCCGCCAGTTGATTCAACGCGCGAGCAGCAAAGGCTGTTAATAATGCTCTTTTATCTTGAAAGTGGCGAAAGGCGGCTCCCGGTGACACGCCGACTTTTTTGGCGCAGGCGCGAAGGGTGACTGCCTCTATACCAAACTGTGAAGAGATATCGTCTACTGCCTGAAGTAGGGATTCGGATAAATGGCCATGATGGTAGCGCTGTTTTTGAGTACTCATAAGGGTATTTTTAGCATTAAATGTGAACATTGTTAACTTTTTTCTTCAAAGGTCTTGATTATTTATTTTGGATCCTCTAATTTATATGTGAACAGTGTTTACATAAGATGTTTTGCAACACAGATAAGCTAACATCGGGAGGTGTATTAGCATGGCAACATATGAACATTCAGGAACAAACAAAGAGACCCATAAGGCACATAGATGTGGTGGCGGTCACTGGAGTGCAGCAAACATAGCATCGATGGTGCTTGGTTTTATTATCTTTGCACCGCTGGGATTTGTTATTTTGGTTTGGTCAATCCTGGGTAATCCTGTGCAAGAGTTACCTGGTTGGATCCGAGCTCAGTGGGGGCGCGTTGTTCGAGGCGGTAAAGTTAAAACCGTTAATGGCGAAGAAAATGAGGTATTCAACGAATACCAGCAGACCCAGCATGACCGAATTAGCGAAATTAAAGAAGAGATCAGAAAGCGTGCTGAGGCGTTCCGTGATTTCAAAGCTAACGCTCAACGACGTAAGGATCAGCAGGAGTTTGATGATTTTATGGCGAATAAACCTGAAAATGGTGCTTAATCGATTAAGTTGAAATAAACAGAATCTGTTAAGATTTAAAGCCTGCATTTTGCAGGCTTTTTAGTTTTTTAAAGTAGGTTTGATTTTGGATACCAGTAAGACAGATCTGCATTGGATGGAGCGGGCACTAGAGCTGGCCGATCGAGCGGAGCAACTGAATGAAGTGCCAGTCGGTGCGCTTGTCGTGCTTGATGGTGAAGTTGTAGGAGAGGGGTGGAATCATCCTATTAGTGGTAATGATCCTACTGCCCATGCGGAGATGATGGCGTTGCGCGCTGCAGCCCAAAAAGTAGGTAATTATCGACTGGTTGGGGCTGAGTTATTTGTCACTATTGAGCCTTGCACTATGTGTTCTGGGGCGATAGTGCATGCACGAATTAAGCGGGTTATTTATGGTGCGACTGAAGCTAAATCAGGGGCTGTAGATAGTAATTGTCAGTTGTTTTCGCAGCCCTGGATTAACCATGATGTCGAAATAACACGGGGTGTTTTGGCGGAAAGGTGTAGCAAGAAAATCAGTGCTTTCTTCCAGCGTCGCCGTGATGAAAAAAAAGCAGCGAAACGTGCGGCAAAGAGTCTGGAATCAAATTAAAAATCAGGGAATAAATCATCGACCACTGTGGTGCTATCCCAGCTTTCATGATCAGGATCCATATCCGCTTTTTCATCCCTTCTTTTTGCCTGCATCAGCTGGATCTCCCAGCTAAGAAGTTCCATGTATTTACGAATATTACTCACGTAATGAACGGGCTCGTAGCCTCGGGCATAGCCGTATCTTACGGTGCTGTAGTGTTTGTGCTGAGTCAGAAGGGGTAAAAACTGTCTTACATCTTCCCATTTGTCTGGGTTTTTACCTGCACGGGTCGTTAATACACGGGCATCTTCAAGGTGCCCGTATCCAACATTGTATCCCGCTAGGGCAAACCAGGTATGATCGGGTTCTTTAATCCTCTCAGGAATTTTCTTCTTCACTATGACGAGATAGTGAGCGCCACCAATAATACTCTGAACAGGGTCTGTCCTGTCGGTAACGCCGACCTCTTTTGCTGCTGCATTGGTGAGCATCATGATCCCTTTTACCCCTGTGGGCGAAACGGCTTTGGGATCCCAGTGTGACTCTTGATAGGCAATGGCGGCGAGTAATTGCCAATCTATATCCGTTTCCTGTTCAGCCATCATGAAGTACTGCTGAATTTTAGGGAAACGTGTCTGCATGTCTTCTTTGAAAGCGGCAGTATCATAGAAGCCAAAAGGGTTGGTGCGGTTAAAATATTTCTGGTGCAGATCGATCATCAGCGACTTGGTTGACTCCAATGCCATAAAGTCATTCAACGATGTTTTTAGCGATTGGTCTTCGTTAGGTGCGAACATCCAGGCAAGAGGTTGCGGTTTATCCAGATCAAAAGCTTTGGTTAGGCCGGGAAAAAATGACTTTTGGCTATCAAAAGCGATAGCGTCAGTGATGGTGTAATCAATTTCTTTGTTATGAACGCGTTCGAGTAGTTCTACAGCGGTGTGTTCATTGGTTTCTTCCCAGTTAAGATCAGGGTGGGTATCTTTTAGTTTTTTTAGCAGCTCAACGTGGCTGCTGTTGGCAATGACAACAAGCTTTTTATCTTTTTTTATCAAGTCCTCTAAATTCTTGGGGCCTGGTACACCCTGTATTTTTCGATAGATTACTGCTGTGGTGGTATGAAGGTAGGGAGGGGTGAATTCGAATGTTTGCTGCCTTTCTGAAGTGGCCGTCAGCATTGCCCCGGCAAGGTGTCCTTTGCGATTAAGAATGGTAGGGAATATAGAGCCAAATGTATCGGGTAGAACCAGCTTGAGATTGACATTCAGATAGTCAGCATAGGCTTTGGCGAGTTCATACTCAAACCCAGCGGGCTCCCCTTTATCGATAAAATAGGTATTTGGGGAGTTTCTGGTAACGAACTTCAGACTACCAGATTCGACTATGCCATCCAGTTGCGTCTTGTTATTCCAGCTTGTAAGCGCCGGAATCGATAACAGGATTAAGGCAGCCAGAAGGTATGAAGAATTCTTTTTACGACAAATATCAAACATATTACTGCTTTTCTGGTATCCAACAGGCTGTTTCGGTAAAATTCACAACCTATATTTCTCCTGTAACTACTGCCCAACTGGGTAGCTATCTAGAGGCTCTATTCGAGATGCTGGCACTGCGCGGAGCACCTGCTCTTTCCGCTTTTCGTCACGAAAAGCTACTTTCTGGTATTCAGTCTAAAGTTTCAGCCGTCACTGGCCTGTATGCTGAATTTATGCACTTTTCCGATTTGTCTCAAGCATTATCGGAAGAACAGACCCAAGTTCTTGAACGTATTCTACGTTACGGACCTAAAGCAGAAGCCAAAGAACCTAATGGAAAACTGTTCCTGGTTGTACCTCGCCCGGGCACGATCTCACCTTGGTCTTCAAAAGCAACTGATATCGCACATAACTGTGGCCTAGATGCAATCAAGCGCCTGGAGCGCGGTATTGCATACTATGTAGAAGTATCCGGTGAATTGTCTGACGAAGCTTGTCAGCAAATTACCGCAGAACTTCATGACCGTATGGTAGAAGCTGTATTGCCAAGTATAGATGAGGCAGAAAAGCTTTTCTCGGAAGAAGAGCCTAAGCCGCTAACCACAGTTGATATTCTGGGCGGTGGCCGTGAAGCACTGGTCAGCGCGAATACTAACTTGGGGCTGGCACTGGCGGAAGACGAGATTGACTATCTGGTAGCTAGCTTCGTTGAGCTTGATAGAAATCCGACTGACGTTGAACTGATGATGTTTGCTCAGGCAAACTCAGAGCACTGTCGTCATAAAATATTTAACGCATCATGGGATATTGATGGCGAAGCACAGGAGAAGTCGCTGTTTGCCATGATTCGTAATACAAATGAAATGGGCGGTGAAAACGTTCTTTCTGCGTATAAAGACAATGCTGCGGTGATGGTTGGCTCCAAAGCAGGGCGTTTCTTCCCGAAACCAGATTCTAAAGAGTACAGCTACAATCAGGAAGATATTCAGATCCTGATGAAAGTTGAGACGCATAACCACCCAACAGCTATCGCCCCTCATTCAGGTGCGGCTACAGGCTCCGGTGGTGAAATTCGTGATGAAGGTGCGACGGGTAAAGGTTCAAAACCGAAAGCGGGTCTGACAGGTTTCACTGTTTCTGATTTGAATATCCCTGGTTTTGAGCAGCCTTGGGAATCTAAATACGGTAAACCTGATCGTATTGTGACGCCCCTGGATATTATGTTGGAAGGCCCAATTGGCGGTGCTGCGTTCAATAACGAATTTGGCCGTCCTGCCCTTACAGGTTACTTCCGTACATTTGAGCAGAAAGTTAATGGCGCGGCAGGTGAGGAAGTTCGTGGTTACCACAAACCCATTATGATCGCCGGTGGTCTGGGTAATATCCGTGATGAGCATGTTGAGAAGGGTGAAATTCCGGTTGGCGCGAAGCTGATCTGCCTGGGTGGTCCTGCTATGCAGATTGGTCTGGGTGGTGGTGCTGCCTCTTCCATGACGTCTGGTTCTTCTACGGCTGACCTTGATTTTGCATCAGTACAGCGTGACAACCCTGAGTTGGAACGTCGTTGTCAGGAAGTAATCGATCAATGCTGGCAACTGGGTGACGAGAACCCTATTGCATTTATCCATGATGTAGGTGCGGGTGGTTTGTCCAATGCTTTCCCTGAATTGGTAGGGGATGGTAATCGCGGTGCAAATTTTGAGCTGCGTAATGTGAATAATGATGAGCCTGGTATGTCTCCGCTGGCTATCTGGTGTAATGAGGCGCAAGAACGTTACGTTATGGCCGTAGCTCCAGCAGATATGGCTCGTTTTGAAGCGATCTGTGAACGTGAACGTTGCCCTTATGCTGTTGTCGGTGAAGCGATTGAAGAGATGCACCTGACATTGGGTGATACACACTTCGAGAACAAGCCAGTTGATCTACCGATGAGCGTGTTGTTTGGTAAGCCACCAAAAATGCATCGTTCTGTCGAGCGCAAGAGCTACCAGGTTGCAGAATTCGATACCGCATCCATCGATCTGAAAGATGCAGCTGAGCGCGTAATGAAATTGCCTGCGGTTGCGTCTAAATCATTCTTGATTACGATCGGTGACCGTTCGATTACCGGTCAAGTGGCACGTGATCAGATGGTTGGTCCGTGGCAGGTTCCAGTAGCTAACTGTGCGGTAACGACTGCTGCTTACGATACCTATGCTGGTGAAGCGATGGCTATGGGTGAGCGTACACCGCTGGCTTTGGTTGATTCACCTGCGTCTGGACGTATGGCGATTGGTGAGACGATCACTAATATGGCATCAGCACGTATCTCTGAGATCAAAGATATTAAACTGTCTGCAAACTGGATGTGTGCAGCAGGTCATCCAGGCGAGGATGAAAAGTTATACGATACAGTTAAGGCTGTGGGTATGGAGCTATGTCCACAGCTGGGGATCACAATCCCAGTAGGTAAAGACTCAATGTCTATGCGTACTGTTTGGGACGATGAGGGTGAGCAGAAGTCAGTCACAGCGCCAATGTCTCTGATTATCTCTGGCTTTGCGCCGGTTACAGATACGCGTAAAACGATCACTCCTCAGTTGCGTACAGATCAAGGTGAAACAGATCTTGTTCTTTTAGATCTGGGTAATGGTAAGAACCGTATTGGCCTATCTGCACTAGCGCAGGTTTACAATGAAGTAGGTCAGGATGTACCGGACGTTGATCAGCCTGAGCAACTGGTTGCCTTCTTTGCAGCTATTCAGGAATTGAATGAGCAGGGGTTAATCCTGGCTTATCATGACCGTGCAGATGGTGGTTTGTTTACTACTGTTGCTGAAATGGCATTTGCAGGTAAGTCTGGTGTTGATATCAACCTGGATATGCTTGCGGGTGAAGAGTCTGAACTGGCTGCGGCGCTGTTTGCTGAAGAACTGGGCGCCGTTGTTCAGGTTAAGCGTGATGATCTGGAAACTGTCCTGACAGAGCTGAATGCGGCTGGTCTGGGTGATGTGGCTCAGGTTATTGGTTCGCTGAATCCTGATGATGAAATCCGTTTCCACTTCGATGAAGAAGAAGTGTATTCAGAATCACGCGTCCAGCTACAGCGCTGGTGGGCTGAGACCTCTTACCAGATTCAATCACTGCGTGATAATTCGGAGTGTGCTCAGCAGGAATTTGATCGCATTCTGGACAAAGAAGACCCAGGTCTGCATGCTGAGTTGACCTTCGATCAGAATGACGATGTGGCGGCGCCGTTTATTCAAACTGGCGTACGACCACAAATGGCCATTGTTCGTGAGCAGGGTGTTAACGGTCAGATCGAGATGGGTGCAGCATTTGATCGCGCAGGCTTCGCGGCGGTTGATGTTCACATGAGTGATATCCTGTCTGGTCGTGTTGAGCTGGATCAATTCAAAGGCCTGGTCGCTTGCGGTGGTTTCTCTTACGGTGACGTACTGGGTGCGGGTGAGGGTTGGGCTAAGTCAATCCTGTTTAATGCTCGAGCGCGTGATCAGTTCCAGGCTTTCTTCAATCGTGAAGATACCTTTGCATTAGGTATCTGTAACGGCTGTCAGATGTTGTCTAACCTGCATGAGCTGATTCCTGGTTCAGAAATGTGGCCGCACTTTGTGCGCAATGTATCTGAGCAATTTGAAGCGCGTGTCGCGATGGTTGAAGTTCAGGAATCTAAATCTGTGTTCCTGCAGGGTATGGCTGGCTCTCGTATGCCAATCGCAGTGGCGCATGGAGAGGGTCGTGCGGAGTTTAAGGACGAAGCTCACCTGTCTGGCCTGAAGTCATCGGGTACTGTTGCACTTCGTTATGTGGATAACTATGGCCAGCCTACTGAAATGTATCCGGCTAACCCGAATGGTTCACCAGCGGGTATTACTGGGGTAACAACCACAGATGGTCGAGTTACTATTATGATGCCGCATCCTGAGCGTGTGTTCCGAGCTGTTACTAACAGTTGGGCGCCGGATGAATGGGCAGAAGATGGTGCGTGGATGCGTATGTTCCGTAATGCACGTGCTTGGGTTAAGTAACCCGCGTGTTGCAAGATAAAAAAAGGTGGCTTAGGCCACCTTTTTTATTGTTTGGTAATTTGGAGTTACGGTCGTACGTAAAAGTAGCCTTGTTGCTGCAGGTGGATTATTTCGGGTAGTCCTGCTTGAACAACATCCTCAGCTTCGACTTCATACAGGTCTTCATGGGTAATTTTGAAACCGTCCAGGCTGTTACCGCAAATGATAAATTGCACATCATTGAGGCGAAGGGAGTCGATGGCTGTCTGCTTAGCTTCATCTTCGCTTGCCTCGAGGAAATACTTAATTGCCGGGCCGTGAACAACAGCTTTAATGGTTACTCTGCCTTCACCTAGCTGGTTGATATGGTTCGCCATATTCGCAAAGGTCGCGGAGATGCGCTTCGGTTCTTCGTAGTTGATGTGGTAAACGACTTTTTGTTCTTGGTATTCGTCGGCAATAACCGATCCGGAAAGGAAGGTTAAGAGTAAGAAAGGTAGTAACAGAATGCGCTTTAGTGAATGTGCCATTAGCCTTATCCTTAAATTAAAAGGGCGTTCAAAAGAACGCCCTGATAAACAATAAAGCCTTAGTGACTTTATCGGTTATTTTTTACCAGAGATCTCAACTTCTACACGACGGTTAGCGCGTAGGCAATCGATCAGGTTAGTACCACGCTGGCCGTCACAAGACTTAGCTGGCGCGTTTTCACCCATGTAACCAGTGCTGATAGCAGAACCGCTAACGCCTGCACCCTGTAGAGCATCAGAAACTGCGTTTACGCGCTTCTGAGACAGTGCGTCATTGTATGCGCTTGCACCAATACGGTCAGCGTGACCAACCAGGTTTACGCTGTTTACTTCTTTCAGTGACTTGATGTAATCCGCAATGTCGCTTACATCGCCAGGATTAGAGCTGTCAAAATCGAAGTATACGATGTGCTTCTCTACTACGCTCTTAGCCATTGGCTTTGGAGCTGGAGCTGGAGCTTCTGGAGCAGCTGGGGCTTTATAGCCGTCACAGCCCTCAACAGTATTGCTATCGTTCCAAAAACCATGACGCCAGCATTCGCCTGCACTGTTCGTCCATACAGTCTGATGTGGAGACTCGTCCCAGTAGCCGTTGTTTTCTGGGTGAGCCTGAGCGCCAGTTGCCATGCCCATAGCCAATACTAGGCCTGAAGCGATTGCTAATTTTTTCATATTTGCTGTCCTTAATACGATTGGGTTCTGTATTTTAGAATAATAAGAGATAATGAGTTTATTACAACTCTTCTTACCTGAACCTAAGGTAAACAGCAGTAAAATTCTTTAGAAATAACTAAAAAACTCTATATAAGTACTTTCTAATAAAGTTTACTGCATACCTTTACAAGACTGCTCTTAGCCTTTGGTCTCGGTTTTTTACCCGCAGTTATGGCAAAACTTTTTTATAGGGTTTAACGACAACCTTTGCGTATACGCCAGCATCAATATATGGGTCTGCGTCAGCCCAGCTTTGAGCATCTTCAAGGGAATTGAATTCAGCAACAACTAAACTGCCGGTAAAACCAGCGGCACCCGGGTCTTCGCTATCGATAGCAGGGTGCGGGCCGGCTATCAGTAAACGCCCCTCTTCATTGAGTTGCTGTAAACGGGCCAGGTGATCCGGACGAGCTGCCAGGCGTTTTTCCAGACTGTTCTCTATATCTTCAGAGATAATTGCGTAATACACGTGTATTCCCTTTATTTTTCGTTCTGTTCGGTATTTTCCATGTGTCGCGAAAGGTAAAACCCCTGCGCGATCACAAAGACAAGTGTTAGGCCAAGCATGCCAAAGAGTTTAAATTCTACCCAGATTTCTTCACTAAACGTATAGGCTACAAAAAGGTTCACAATACCCAGGACGATAAAGAAGATTACCCAGGCTATGTTAAGTTTTTTCCAGGCAAATGCAGGCATGGAAATGCTTCCTCCCATAAGCCTTTCTACAATGGTCTTTTCGCCAATGAACTGGCTGCCCAAAAAGGCAATACCAAATAACCAATTTACAATAGTGGGCTTCCACTGGATGAAGGTCTTATCCTGAAATAGAACGGTCGCTCCACCTAGTAGCACGACAAGGACAAGTGTGACCAGCTGCATTTTTTCAATCTTGTGGGTCTTGAACCAAGTGTAAAGCATCTGGAGAAGTGTCGCTGGAATCAAGATAGCTGTCGCTAAAATAATGTCATTTGTTGTTTTATAAACAGCAAAGAAAATAATAATCGGTAAAAAATCTAATAAAAGCTTCATGTTCGTTGCAATCAGTGGATGAAAAGTAAAGTATAAGTTCGAAGCGACTTTATATAAACAGTGAAACCTTATGGATTTACCAAGTTACGACTTACATTGCCATTCTACGGCCTCTGATGGTGCGCTGGCCCCATTAGAATTGTTAGAGCGGGCCCGAAGTAGGGATATTAAAATCCTGGCATTAACTGATCATGATACGGTTCAGGGTGTAAGGGAAATAGAGCGCTATTCCGATGAAGGAATAAAGATTATCCCGGGGACTGAATTAACCTGCCTGTGGAATGGTCGGGTTATTCATCTGGTTGGTTTGGGGTTTGACTCTGGTTCATCGGAACTAAATGCTTATTTGGCGAGAATTAATGAGCTTCGTGTTGCTCGTTCACAGGCTATCGCGCAAAGAATGGTGAAGCTGGGTTTGCCTGATTTATATGACGATGCACAAAAGCTTGCTGGAAATGGTGTGGTGGGGCGGCCTCACTATGCCCGCGCAATGGTTGAAAAGGGTCTTGTTGCTAACGAGCAGCAGGCTTTCAAAAAGTATCTGGGAGCGGGTAAGCGCGGGGATGTGAAAATGGAATGGCCATCTATTGAAGAGGCTGTTTCAGTTATTAAGCGAGCAGGTGGCGTATCCGTTATAGCGCATCCGACAAAGTATAAAATGACATTCACCAAAATCAGAGCACTGGTTGCGGACTTTGTATCCATTGGTGGGGATGGAATAGAAATATCTTACCCGGGTGCAACCCCTGATCATCAATTTCATTTATTAAGAATTGCAGCTGAAAACAGATTAATGGTCTCGGCGGGAAGTGATTTTCACACGCCGTCTAATGGTTGGACCGATTTGGGTAAATACCCGCCTTTGAAAGGCCAGGAAAATCATGTGCTCAATTATCTGCTCTAAAAAATGCCAGGTTATACGAAAATCAGCTGAATTGAGTTAAAATTAAAACTCTTCTGCTTTAATAAGGCTTTTAATTGTGAGTCAGTTTTTCCAGATCCATCCTGAAAACCCACAGCAGCGTTTGATTAATCAAGCGGTAGAAATTATTAATCGTGGTGGGGTTGTTATTTATCCTACGGATTGCGCCTATGCGCTAGGCTGCCATCTGGGAGATAAGTCGGCGCTTGAAAAGATTAAGCGAATTAGACAGTTGGATGATAAGCACAACTTTACTCTGGTGTGTCGTGATCTGAGTGAAATAAGTACTTATGCGAAGGTTGATAATAGCTGTTATCGTCTTTTGAAGTCACATACCCCAGGCGCTTATACTTTTATTCTAAAGGCTACCTCCGAAGTTCCAAGAAGATTGCTTCATCCCAAAAGGAGAACGATCGGAATCAGGATCCCTGATAATCCGATTGCGCTGGCATTAACAGAAGCTTTAGGTGAGCCAATAATGAGTACTTCTCTAATAATGCCAGGGGAAGAGATGCCTTTAATGGATCCATATGAAATGCGCGAGCTACTTCAGCATCAAGTCGATCTTGTAATTGATGGTGGTTATTGCGGAATGGAAGCTACAAGTGTAATTAATTTAGTTGAAGAAACGCCTGAAATTATTCGTGAAGGCGCAGGTGATGTATCTGATTTTTAATTAAGTTGGCTTTACATATTTCTTGATTAATATATCTTTATAGCATCATGTGTCTGTTTATTTATTATCGGTGAGTGTGGAAATGTCTGATTTTCTAAAAATTCTAACGCGTAAAAATTCGCTACGTAAACAATGTCATGATTTATCAGTGGCAGAGTTAGAAAAAGTTATTTCTGATTTGACTGTAATCACGGAAGATAAGCGAGCTGAAGAAGAGGCTGTTTTAGCGGCTGAGCAGGAAAAAGCTGCGAAAATTGAATCGATTCGTCAAAGTATGCAGGATGCAGGCGTTGATATTAATGATTTGATGAGTCTGATTGGTGAAACAGCTGCGCCTAAGAAAAAGGTTCAGCCTAAGTATCGAATTGTTGATGATGAAGGGAATGAGCATGAGTGGTCCGGCCGTGGTCGTACACCGTTAGCATTCCAGGCTTATTTCGATAAAGGATTTACTAAGGACGATTGTCTCATTTAAAATATGAGATCTATTCGTTTATAGAGCCCTTTCTTTTGAAAGGGCTTTTTTATTTTATCGCTGATAAATACTCAGCTTAATGTCTATGGTGCGTCAAATGGCAGATGAAAAGTTACATAAGGTTCTGGCGCGCTCCGGTGTAGGCTCACGTCGTGAGATGGAGCGTTGGATCAAAGAGGGTCGAGTTCAGGTTAATGGTCAGGTTGCCACGTTGGGAGATAGAATCTCTGAAGGTGATCAGGTCGAAGTGGATGGTCGTAAAACGCCACTGATTTTTGATAATCAGGCCGAGAGAAGGGTGCTGATCTATAACAAGCCTGTTGGTGAAATCTGCACACGGCATGACCCGGAAGGCAGGCCTACGGTTTTTCGTCATCTGCCGCCACTTAAAGAGGGGCGTTGGATCGCTATTGGTCGCTTGGATATCAACACGTCGGGATTGTTGCTGTTCACGACGGATGGTGAGTTGGCCAATGCGTTGATGCACCCTTCCGCTCAGATTGACAGGGAATATGCTGTACGCGTGCTGGGTGATGTTGATGAGGCAATGCTTCAGCGTTTGAAGGATGGAGTGTTGCTTGAAGATGGAATGGCGCGCTTTACGGATGTTCAGTTCTTTGATGGTGAAGGCGCGAACAAATGGTATCACTGTGTTGTTATGGAAGGGCGTAACCGAGAGGTGCGTCGGCTTTGGGAATCGCAGGAAATACAGGTTAACCGCTTGAAGCGAGTTCGCTTCGGGCCTCTGTTTCTGCCGAGTGATGTGCGTTCCGGTACGTGGAAAGAATTAACTGTTAAAGAGGTTAACTCGCTTTCTAAAATGCTGGAACTGAAGCCTAAACGAGCGCCTAAAATGACAGCTGATGAAAAGCAAAAATATCAGCGTCGTTTTAAAAAGCAGAAAGCCCGCCGTCAGGAAGGTAATTAATCAGGCATAAAAAAACAGCCATCTGGCTGTTTTTTTATGTCCGGAATTCAGGGAGTGGTGCTCCCAGCTTATTGGGCGTCAAGTGATTGCCCGTGAGTTTCCTGGCTGTCTGATCCCATAAGGTATAAGTACAGTGGCATAATATCTTCTGGGGCTGCCACGGTAGAAGGGTCCTCGCCAGGGTAAGCATCTGCGCGCATCTGCGTGCGGGTGGCACCTGGGTTGATGCAGTTGACTCGGATTTTGCTTATGTTGCTGAGTTCATCTGCCAGAGTCTGCATCAGGCCTTCGGTTGCAAACTTCGATACTGCATAAGCACCCCAGTAGGCTTTGCTTTTTCTGCCTACGCTGGATGAGGTGAAAACAATCGATGGGTTCTCAGAGTTTTCTAATAAAGGCATAAGGATCTGGGTTAGCATGAAAGGTGCGTTAACATTCACCTGCATAACTTGTTGCCAGATTACCGGGTCATATGACTCAATCGGTGTGCGAACGCCCAAAAGACTGGCGTTGTGAAGAATGCCATCGATTCGGCCGAACTCCTGTTCCAGAGTGTTGGTCAGCTCGATAAAATCGTGCTCTTGTGCGCTTTCCAGATTCAGCGGAACCAGCGCTGGTTGAGGATGACCAGCCGCTTCGATTTCATCATAAACATGCTCTAATTTTTCCAGCGTGCGACCTAATAGAATGACGGTTGCGCCATGGGCGGCAAAAGTCTTTGCTGCTACGCGGCCAATGCCGTCGCCGGCGCCGGTTACCAGAATGATTCTGTCTTTTAGAAGATTTTCAGGTGCCTGGTACTCAAACATGTTTCTGTTCCTGATTAAGAAGCAATATCTTTGTATATGGATTGTAGCAGGGGCTTAAGCTCTGTTGCACATTCAATGTAGTGATCCGCCTGCCAGGAGATAGGGTCTTCGCCGTCATTGAGATAGCCGTAACTGGCGCCAATAGTCACCATACCTGCTCGATTTCCTGCTTCAATGTCCCTGACATGATCACCTACATAAACGCTATGTTCAGGTATCTTGTCGAGCTGTTTGCAGGCAAGGAATAAAGGCTCAGGGTGGGGCTTTCTATTTTCAACATGGTCCGGGCAAATGATGCTTTGTGCCTGATCAATAATGCCTAGTCCGCGAAGTACCGGGATCGTGTAAAGCTCAGGCTTATTGGTTACGACACCCCATGGGATTTTATTGTCGTTTAGCCAAACTAGTGTATCGGCAATGCCGGGGAACAATTTGCTCTCTTTATCCAGATGAGAGAGGTAGATCTCCAGCATGCGTTTGTGAAGACGGGTAAAGCGCTCATCTCCCTCCGCTAGCTCGAATGATGCGGCAATCATGGCTCGGGCGCCATTTGATACATGTTGGCGTAAAAACTCGTAGCTGACTTCGGGCAGCCCTTCTTCTTTTAGCAGTAGGTTGATTACCGCGTGGAAGTCAGGCGCCGTATCGATCAGTGTGCCGTCAAGATCAAACAAAACGGAAGCGGACAGGTGATTCATTTACTCAGGCTTCTCGGTTGCGATCATATAGTTCACATCAACATCGGTTGGGTGAAGGCTGTATGTCTTGGTAACCGGGTTGTATGTCATGCCGCAAATTTCAGTGTTCTTAAGGCCGCTTTGTCGAATCCAGTTGCCTAGCTCTGAGGGGCGAATAAACTTTTTAAAGTCATGTGTGCCTTCAGGTACGAGTTTAAGTACCTTCTCGGCACCGAGAATCGCAAACAGGTAGCTCTTAGGATTGCGGTTCAGTGTAGAGAAAAAAGCCTGGCCGCCTGGTTTGCAGAGTCTGGCACATGCCGCAACGATCGAAGATGGATCGGGTACGTGCTCCAGCATCTCCATACAGGTAACAACATCATAGGATTCAGGCTCTTCTGCAGCGAGTTCTTCAACTGTGATCTGCTTGTAAGTGACATTTACGCCGCTCTCAAGGCCGTGAAGCTTGGCTACTTTAAGAGGGGCTGCACCCATGTCGATGCCGGTGACCTCGGCGCCCCGTTGGGCCATCGATTCAGAGAGAATGCCTCCGCCGCAACCCACATCTAAAACACGTTTTCCGGACAGGCTGGCAATCTTGTCGATAAAGCCAACCCTGAGAGGGTTGATGTCATGCAGTGGTTTGAATTCACTGTTGCGATCCCACCATTTGCTGGCAAGTTCTTCAAATTTAGCGATCTCTTCCGGATCAATGTTCTGTTTAGACGTATTTTCAGACTGAGTCATGATCGATCATTAAGCATATAATTTTGCTGACATTCTAACACTCCAAAGGGGATCTGAAACAGTTCTGAATGTATCTAGGATTTTAATTACTTAAGCGCTTATTTTTTCAGGATTCTCTCGCTTGAATTGTGATATACTCCGTCGGTTAAAAATATCCGCGGAAACCTTCCGTTGTGAGAGTGATTCAAGGATAGGGAATGGGTGATTTAGCCAAAGAAATCCTGCCAGTTAACATCGAAGATGAACTGAAGCAGTCATACCTTGATTACGCGATGAGCGTAATCGTAGGTCGTGCGTTACCAGATGCGAGAGACGGCCTAAAACCGGTGCATCGTCGTGTGCTATTTGCGATGAATGAGCTGGGCAACGATTGGAATAAAGCATATAAGAAATCGGCCCGTGTGGTTGGGGATGTAATCGGTAAATACCATCCGCATGGCGATAGCGCGGTTTACGATACTATCGTACGAATGGCGCAAGACTTTTCCATGCGTTACACCCTGGTTGATGGTCAGGGTAACTTCGGTTCCATCGACGGTGACTCGGCCGCGGCGATGCGATACACCGAGATCCGCATGGATAAGATTTCGCATGAGCTACTGGCCGATCTGGAGAAAGAAACGGTCGATTTCGTAGACAACTACGATGGTACTGAGAAAATTCCAGCGGTTTTACCTAACCGTGTGCCAAACCTTTTGGTGAATGGCTCCTCCGGTATTGCGGTAGGTATGGCAACCAATATTCCGCCCCACAACTTATCTGAAGTTGTTCGCGGTTGTATTGCGCTAATTGAAAATTCAGATCTGTCTGTTGATGACCTGATGGAGTTTATTCCAGGTCCGGATTTCCCAACAGGCGGTATCATTAATGGTCGCGCCGGTATCCTGCAGGCATACCGCACAGGGCGTGGTCGTATCTATGTGCGTGCTAAACACCATGTAGAGGAAGATCAGAAGAGTGGCAAGGCGTCACTGATTATCACTGAGATCCCTTATCAGCTGAACAAAGCTCGCTTGATCGAAAAGATCGCTGAGCTGGTTAAAGATAAGAAGATTGAAGGTATTACAGAGCTTCGCGACGAGTCTGACAAAGACGGTATGCGAATTGTTATCGAGCTACGTCGTGGCGAAATGCCTGATGTGGTTATCAATAACCTGTTTGCTCAGACACAGATGGAATCGGTTTTCGGTATCAACATGGTTGCCCTTGTTGATGGTCAGCCTAAGATTCTGGATCTTAAAACTGCGCTGGAATGCTTCATTCGCCATCGTCGTGAAGTAGTAACTCGTCGTACGGTTTACTTGCTGCGTAAGGCACGCGAGCGCGGTCATATCCTGGAAGGTTTAGCGGTAGCGCTGGCAAATATTGATCCGGTTATTGAACTGATCAAAACATCTCCAACACCAGCGGAAGCGAAAGAGCGTCTTATCGCAGAAGCCTGGACGCCTGGTGATGTAATACAGATGCTGGAGCGTGCAGGTGAAGATGCTTGTCGCCCTGAAGATCTGGAAGAGCAGTACGGACTTCGTGAAGGTAAGTATAATCTTTCCCCTGCTCAGGCTCAGGCTATTCTTGAGCTGCGTCTGCATCGTCTGACCGGTCTTGAACATGAAAAACTGATCGCGGAATATAAAGAGCTGCTTGAGCGTATTGCTGAGTTGCTGAAAATTCTTGGCTCACACGAGCGCCTGATGGAAGTTATTCGTGAAGAGCTGGAGGCGATTCTGGAAGAGTATGGTGATGAACGTCGAACGGAAATCACTGCTTCCCGTAAAGATCTGACAGTTGCTGACCTGATTACTGAAGAGGATATGGTGGTAACCATCTCTCATGGTGGTTATGCGAAAACTCAGCCATTGACTGACTATCAGTCTCAGCGTCGTGGCGGTAAAGGTAAATCTGCAGCTGCCATTAAAGATGAAGACTTTATCGAGCATCTGCTGATCGCAAATACCCACGATACCATCCTCTGTTTCACCGATCGGGGTAAGGTTTATTGGTTGCGCGTCTTTGAAATTCCTGTCGCGAGTCGTACCGCTCGTGGTCGTCCTATCGTGAATATCCTGCCATTGGATGAAGGGGAACGTATCAGCACCATTCTTCCTGTCGGTGGATATGAAGAAGACAAGTTTATCTTCATGGCTACAGCGTCCGGTACTGTTAAGAAAACAGCGCTGACGAACTTCTCCCGTCCACGTGCGAGTGGTCTGATTGCATTGGATCTGTTGGATGATGATCATCTGATTGGTGCGGCAATTACCAATGGTGAAGATGATGTCATGTTGATGACCAGCGCTGGTAAGTCTATGCGTTTCCGTGAAGAAGATGTCCGTCCAATGGGTCGTACAGCGCGAGGAGTTCGAGGCGTTAAGATGGATGACGGTGTTAAAGTCATCTCGTTGATTATTCCGCAAGAGGGCGGAAAAATCCTAACGGCTTCTGAAAATGGCTACGGTAAGAAGACTGCAGTAGATGACTTCCCGGTTAAAGGCCGTGGTGGTCAGGGTGTGATTGCGCAACAGTGTTCTGATCGAAATGGTTCTCTGGCAGGTGCCGTGCAGGTATTTGACGGTGATGATGTAATGCTGATCAGTGACCAGGGTACCTTGGTACGTACTGGTGGTGACGAAATCTCTGAGCTGGGTCGAAATACGCAAGGCGTAACATTGATTCGTGTTGCGGATGATGAGCGCTTAGTGAGTGTTGCCCGTATCGAAGAGCCTGAAGAGGATGAGCTGCTTCAAGGTGAAGAGAGCGAGCAACAGGGTGAAGCGCAGGCTGAACCTGCTGAAGAGTAATCAGTAACAAAGTGCGGCGCAAAAGTGCCGCACTTTTTTATATGCTTTAGAAAGAGTGATTAAGGCAGATGACACGTAAGTTTAATTTCAGTGCGGGTCCTGCGGGCCTACCCGATGCGGTATTGGCTCAGGCGCAGGAAGAACTTCTCGATTGGCACGGAAAAGGGCTCTCCATCATGGAGATGAGCCACCGTAGTAAAGAGTTTGTATCTGTTGCTGAAACCGCAGAGCAAGATCTTCGAGAATTAATGGGAATTGGGGACAACTATAAGGTGCTTTTCCTCCAAGGAGGAGCAACGACTCAGTTCTCAATGATTCCAATGAATTTGCTACGTGGCAAATCATCTGCTGATTATATTAATACAGGTATCTGGTCGAAAAAGGCCATTAAAGAAGCCGCACGTTATTGTGAAGTCAATGTTGCAGGTAGCAGCGAAGCAAATGGGTTCACAGCGGTGCCTTCTCAGGACGAGCTGAAGCTGAATCCTGAAGCTGCTTATCTCCACTATACGCCCAATGAAACCATTGGTGGACTGGAATTCGATTATATTCCACAGTCTGATGTGCCTCTGGTTGCCGATCTTTCTTCTACGATTCTTTCGCGCCCACTCGATGTGGATAAGTTCGGTTTGATCTATGCCGGTGCGCAGAAAAACATCGGTCCTGCCGGTTTAACTGTCGTTATTGTTAGAGAAGATCTGCTAGGCGGCGTGATTGAAAATGCGCCAACAATGTTTGACTACAAAGTGCACGCTGAAGCTGATTCCATGCTGAATACTCCGCCTACGTTTGGCTGGTATCTGGCAGGGCTGGTCTTTAAATGGCTTAAAGACCAGGGCGGTGTAGAAGCAATGGCTGCAATGAACCAGCGTAAAGCTGAGAAACTGTATGCAGCCATTGATGGTAGTGATTTTTACGGTAATCCAATGGCGCTTAATAACCGCTCCTGGATGAATGTGCCGTTTACCCTGGCTGATGATGCACTGGATAAAGTTTTCCTTGAGAAGGCAGAAGAAGTGGGTTTACTTAACCTGAAAGGTCACCGTTCTGTCGGTGGTATGCGTGCCAGTATATACAACGCAGTCCCAGAAGCTGCAGTTGATGCATTGATTGACTTCATGCAAACATTTGAAAAAGAGCACGCCTAAAGATAAACAGAATAAGTAGAACATTATGAGCGAACAAGAGAAAGAATTACGCGTACTGCGTGACCAGATCGATACTATTGATCGTAATATTCACGAATTGCTGAATAAGCGCGCAAGTTGTGCTCAGAACGTTGCTGAGGTTAAAGAGAAATATCAGGGCGAACAGAGCGCTGTATTTTATCGTCCAGAGCGTGAAGCTCAGGTTCTGCGTACAGTCATGGAACGTAATGAAGGTCCCTTAGCTGACAAAGAAATTGCGCGTCTATTTCGTGAAATTATGTCTGTCTGCCTCGCTTTGGAAGAGCCGATGCGAGTGGCTTTCTTGGGTCCTGAAGGAACGTTCACACAGCAGGCGGCGATGAAGCACTTTGGCCATTCTGCTCATAATATGCCGATGCAATCCTTGAAGGATGTATTCAGAGAAGTGCAATCCGGAGCTGCACATTACGGTGTTGTTCCCATTGAAAACTCATCGGAAGGTGTGGTGAACCATACCCTTGATCTGTTTAAACAGTTCAATCTTAAGATCTGTGGTGAGGTAGAAGTACCTATTCATCTACACCTGTTGCTCAATAAGGGCGATAGCATGGATGAGATAGCAAAGATCTACTCACATGAGCAGTCTTTAGCGCAAAGCCGTGGTTGGTTGGATGCTCGTTATCCGCATATTGATAAAGTGGCTGTTAGCTCAAATGCAGAAGCTGCCCGTCTTGTGATGCAGGAAGGCCATGGTTATGCGGCTGTCGCAGGAGATATGGCAGCAGAGCTATATGATCTGGATGCAGTTGTTAAAAACATTGAAGACCAGGCTGATAATACAACACGCTTCCTGATTATTGGTGATCAGGATGTCGGGCCAAGTGGTGATGATAAGACATCTATTTTGGTCTCTGTTCCTGACGCTCCGGGTGCGCTTTATCAACTGTTGGAACCATTCCACCGTTATGAGCTAAGTCTGACTCGTGTTGAAACAAGAACATCAGCGAAACACTCTTTGTTCTACATCGATTTCGAAGGGCATTCCGAAGATAAGCTGGTTCAAAAAGCACTTGCAGAGCTGACTAAAGAGTCCGTTGAGCTGAAAGTGCTTGGTTCCTACCCAAAAGCGGTACTTTAAGGTTAGCTATATGAGCTGTGATTTTATAGCCCTGGCAACAGATGGGGTACAGAACCTGAACCCTTACCTGCCAGGAAAACCACCTGAAGAACTTGAGCGTGAGCTTGGTTTGACTGATGTCGTTAAACTCGCTAGCAATGAAAACCCATTGGGATTGTCACCTAAGGCGGAAGCGGCAATAAATTCAGGGTTAAAGGGGCTTGCGCTATATCCAGATAGTGGTGGCTACAGACTTAAGCAGAAGTTAGCGGAAAAGTTTGGTTTCTTGGCGGATCAGGTAACACTGGGCAATGGCTCAAATGACGTTTTGGAACTGATTGCAAGGGCGTATCTCAGACCAGGTGATGAGGTTATCTATTCTGAGTATGCGTTTGTGGTTTACCCGCTGGTGACACAAGCAACCAACGCGACACCTGTTGTTACGCCAGCAAAAGAGTGGGGCCATGATCTGGATGCAATGGCTGCGGCTATTACCAATCAGACTCGCATTATCTTTATAGCTAATCCAAATAACCCTACAGGTACCTGGCTAACTAAGGCTGAATTAACAGCGTTCCTGGATAAGGTGCCGGAAAATGTGCTGGTCGTTTTGGATGAAGCCTACACTGAGTATGTAAGTGAAGCTGAATTTCCTGATGGATTGGATCTATTGGGAAGCTATCCGAATCTGATTGTTACTCGCACCTTTTCTAAAGCTTATGGTCTTGCTGGGCTGAGAGTTGGTTATGCTGTGGCGGATCAGGCTATTACAAATGTTTTAAGTCGTGTTCGTCAGCCTTTTAACGTGAACAGTCTGGCTTTACTTGCGGCTGAAGCGGTATTGGATGATCAGGATTACATCGAGCGTGCCGTTGGGCTTAATAGTGAAGGCATGGCTTTCTTTGAAGAAGAGCTGACTAAGCATGGTCTTGAATATATTGCATCGGTGGGCAATTTTATAACTGTCGATCTGAAGCAAGACGCGCTACCTGTTTATCAATCAATGCTTGAGCAGGGTGTTATTGTGCGCCCGGTTGGTAATTATGCGATGCCTGCACACCTACGAATTAGCATCGGTTTGCCTGAAGAGAACAAACGCTGTATGCAAGCACTGTTGAATGCGGTGGACAAGTCTTGAGTAAAGTAATTAATAAGACGCTCATCATTGGTCTGGGGCTGATCGGTGGTTCTCTGGCAAAAGCCTTAAGGTCTAACCGCCGGTTTGGCCAGATTATTGGTTATGACCGTGACCCTGATGAAACTTCAGTAGGCATAGAATTAGGCGTGATAGACATTGCGGCTGAAAGCCTTGCAGATGCAGTGTCTGAGGCCGATCTGGTTGTATTAGCTGTACCCGTCAAAGCGATGGAAACCGTGCTGGTGGATATTGCGCCTTTCATTGCTGAAGATACGTTAATAACGGATGTTGGCAGTACTAAAGCCAATGTTGTTGCGGCGGCAAAGCGGGTTTTTAAAACAATTCCAACGGGTTTTGTACCGGGCCACCCGATAGCGGGCTCGGAGAAAAGCGGTGTGGCCGCAGCTGATGAAGGGCTGTTTGATAAACATAAAGTCATTCTTACGCCTTTAGCAGAATCTTCATCTGAAGCTGTTAATGTGTTTGCTGATTTATGGGAATCGACCGGTGCTGAAGTTCTGGTTATGGACGTTGAAAAGCACGATGAAGTTTTGGCCGCGACGAGTCATCTTCCGCATATGCTGGCTTTTTCATTAGTCGATACCCTTGCCCAGGAGCAGGATCATAACACCGATATATTTCGTTATGCGGCGGGTGGGTTCAGAGACTTTACCCGCATCGCAGGTAGTGATCCTACAATGTGGCACGATATCTGTCTGGCGAACAAAGATGCATTGCTTAGCCAGCTAGACAGATACATAACAGGATTAGGCCGTTTAAGAACAGCCATTGAGTGCAGTGACAGTGAAACGATGCTTGGGACTTTCACCCGGGCCCGCGCTGCAAGAGAACATTTTTCAAGAATACTTTCCGGTACAGCATATTCACAAGATATGAGTAATCAATTAGTGACCTTTCGCGCCCAGCCTGGCGGCAGCGTTAGTGGTAAGATCCGTGTTCCAGGTGACAAATCAATCTCTCATCGTTCTATCATGCTGGGTTCCCTGGCAGATGGGGTAACTGAAGTTTCAGGCTTCCTTGAAGGGGAAGACAGCCTTGCGACGCTTCAGTCTTTCCGCGATATGGGTGTGGTAATCGAAGGGCCGGTTGATGGTAATGTAACTATCTATGGTGTTGGGCTGAACGGCCTGCAGGCACCTCCGGGCCCTCTTTATGTCGGCAACTCAGGAACCTCCATGCGATTGCTGTCAGGTTTGTTAGCAGCTCAGCAGTTTGATACTGAACTGACGGGCGATGCTTCCCTGACAAAACGTCCAATGGGTCGTGTTGCTGATCCATTACGATTGATGGGGGCTGAAATTGAGACAGCTGAAAATGGACGTCCACCGCTGAAGATAAAAGGTGGTCAGCCATTGAAAGGTATTCACTATGATATGCCTATGGCGAGCGCACAGGTTAAGTCTTGTCTGCTGCTAGCGGGTTTGTATGCTGAGGGTGAAACCTCAGTCACTGAGCCTGCTCCAACGCGAGACCACACTGAGCGTATGCTGACTGGATTCGGTTATCCGGTGAAACAGGAAGGTGCTCAAGCGGCTGTATCCCCGGGTGGGCAGTTGCATGCGACGAAAATAGATGTCCCTGCTGATATCTCTTCTGCAACCTTCTTTATGGTAGCTGCAGCGATTGCTCCCGGCTCTGATCTGACACTTGAGCATGTAGGAATCAACCCAACTCGTATTGGTATTATCAACATTCTTCGCTTGATGGGAGCAAACCTGGAGTTGCTTAATGAGCGTGAAGTGGGTGGTGAGCCAGTTGCTGATATCCGCATCCAATATGCGCCTTTGAAGGGTATTCATATCCCAGAAGATCAGGTGCCATTAGCGATCGATGAGTTCCCGGCTCTGTTTGTTGCTGCGGCCTGTGCCGAAGGTACAACTATTGTCAGCGGCGCTGAAGAGTTACGAGTGAAAGAGAGTGACCGTATTCAGTCTATGGTAGACGGTTTGAAAACGCTGGGTGTTGATATTGAAGGTACACCAGATGGTGCGATTATTCAGGGCGGTACCATAGGTGGCGGTGTAGTAGAAAGCCATGACGACCACCGTATCGCAATGTCCTTCTGTGTTGCATCATTAAGAGCGACAGATACCATTACTATTAATGACTGTGCAAATGTAGCGACGTCATTCCCAGGTTTTGTTGAGCTGGCAAAGAGTGCCGGTATTCAGGTTGAGAAGGAGGAGGGCTGATGTCTAACGGACAGGTCCCCGTAATAACCGTGGATGGGCCAAGTGGCTCAGGTAAAGGAACAATCTGCCAGCTGCTGGCCAGAGAACTGGATTGGGGGTTGCTGGATAGTGGCGCCCTATATCGCCTGGTGGGTCTGGCTGCACGCCATCACGGCGTCGAGTTAGATGACAAGGAAGCACTGGTTGTATTGGCTGCTCATCTTGATGTGCAGTTCATTGCCACTGAAGATGATACGGTTCAGATCGTCCTTGAAGGGGAAGAGGTGACCGATGCTATCCGCACTGAGGCAGTTGGCAAAGATGCATCAATCGTTGCGGCGATTCCTGAAGTGCGAGATGCCTTGCTGGAAAGGCAGCGTGCCTTCGCCGAAGAACCGGGTTTAATCGCTGATGGCCGTGACATGGGAACTGTTGTTTTTCCCGAAGCTGCGCTAAAAATATACTTAGATGCCAGTGCAGACGAGCGCGCTGTGCGTCGTTATAACCAGTTGATAAACAAGGGACTGGGTGCTAGTCTTCAGGCTATATTGGAGGATATTCAGGCGCGCGATGATCGTGATATGAATCGTGCTGTTGCTCCTCTTAAGCCCGCGGCGGATGCAGTAATTCTCGATACGACTAAAATGTCGATTGATGAGGTCCTTGCCGCTGTAATGGATGAAGCGAGGCATAAAGGGCTTCGCTGAAGACGTTTTACTGACTGAAAGCGGGATAATGATATGAGCGAAAGCTTTGCTGATCTTTTTGAAGAGAGTCTTCAAGAACTAGAGATGGCGCCAGGTGCCATTGTTAGCGGAACGGTTGTCGCGATTGAAGATGACTATGTCATCGTCAATGCGGGGCTCAAATCAGAAGGTATTATCCCGAAAAGCCAGTTTCTCGATGAAAATGGTGATCTGACCATCGATGTTGGTTCAGAGGTTAAGGTCGCGCTGGAAGCGGTTGAGGATGGGTTTGGTACTACTCAGCTATCCAGAGACAAAGCTAAGCGCGCCGAAGCCTGGATTGAGCTGGAAAAAGCCTACGAAGCCGATGAAATTGTCACAGGTAACATCACCGGTAAGGTTCGCGGCGGCTTTACAGTTAACGTCAATACGATACATGCATTTCTTCCTGGCTCCCTTGTGGATGTCAGACCTCTCAGAGATACATCCCATCTGGAAAACCAGGAGCTTGAGTTCAAGTTAGTTAAACTTGATGCTAAGCGAAACAATATTGTTGTCTCGCGTCGGGCTGTCCTAGAAGCAGCCTATAGTGAAGAGCGTGAAAAACTTCTGGCGAACCTCAAAGAAGGGCTCAAAGTTAAAGGGATTGTTAAGAATATCACTGACTATGGTGCCTTTATTGATCTGGGTGGTGTCGATGGTCTTCTACATATAACCGATATCGCCTGGAAGCGCGTTAAGCACCCTAGCGAAGCGTTGAAGGTAGGTGAAGAGATCGATGTTCAGGTGCTTCGCTTTGATAAAGAACGCAATCGCGTTTCTTTGGGGATGAAACAACTATCCGAAGATCCATGGACTCAGCTGATTTCAAATTACACGGTGGGTGCTAAGGCGAAGGCCAAAGTGACTAACCTTACAGACTATGGCTGTTTCGCTGAGATTGAGAATGGCATTGAAGGGCTTATCCATGTATCAGAAATGGATTGGACCAATAAAAATGTTCACCCATCAAAAGTTGTTCAGGTCGGAGACATGGTCGATGTGATGTTATTAGACATCGATATGGAGCGCAGGCGTATTTCTCTGGGCATGAAGCAATGCAAGCCGAACCCTTGGAATGAGTTCTCAAGTAAGTTTGATAAAGGCGATAAAATTACCGGCAGTATTCGTTCAATAACGGATTTTGGGGTATTTATCGGGTTAGATGGCGGCATTGATGGTCTAGTTCATCTTTCTGATCTCTCCTGGGAGCAGCCAGGTGAAGAAGTTGTTAAGTCCTATAAGAAAGGTGATGAAGTCGAAGCTGTCGTGCTTTCGGTTGATGCAGAGCGTGAACGTATTGCTTTAGGTATTAAGCAGCTTGATTCTGATCCATTTGTTAATTTCACATCGGTAAACGCTAAAGGTTCGATCGTTAAAGGGCAGGTATCTAATGTCACAGATAAAGCCTTAAGTGTTACGTTAGCCGAGGGTGTCGAAGCTAGTTTGAAGATCGCGGATGTTTCCCGCGATCGTATCGATAATTTGTCTGAACGCTTTACTGTCGGTGACGAAGTTGAAGCGGTTATTTCAAATATTGATCGTCGAAATCGCGTTATTACCCTCTCGATTAAACAGCTAGAGATCGAGCAGGAGAAGAAAGCGATGGATAAGATAAGTCAGCAGTCGGACGCGGTTATTTCAGGGCCTACCACTATCGGAGACCTGATCAAAGCGCAGATGAATAAGGATGACGACTCCAAGTAATCTCGTCAAAGAGTAACAGAGCGGAGATGTAAGTATGACTAAATCTGAACTGATTGAAATACTGGTAGATCGCCATGATCAGCTGTCTGTGAAGGATATTGAGCTTTCAGTTAAAACCATGCTGGATCACATGACTGAATCCTTATCAGAAGGCAATCGCATTGAAATCAGAGGCTTTGGTAGCTTTTCCCTGCATTACCGTGCACCCAGAACGGGGCGTAACCCGAAAACTGGGGAATCAGTTTCATTGGAAGAAAAATTTGTTCCGCATTTCAAGCCTGGTAAAGAGCTTAGAGAGCAAGTTAACGACTCCATCAATCAATAATATTTGAGGTTTACCCGGTGCGTTTTATTAAAAAGATACTTCTGGCGCTGCTAGCGCTGCTGATGCTTTTTATTGGTGTGATGATTACTGTGAGCAATCCAGCGCTTGTAAGTATTGATCTTGTATTTATTCAATTGCCAGAGTTAACACTGGGTGTCTGGTTGGCCATCGTATTTTTCCTTGGTAGTGCACTGGGTCTCATCATTGGTAGCCTTTTGGTATTTGCACTTCGAACAAGAGTGGGCTCTTTAAAACGCAAACTTGCTACCAATCAGAAAGAACTTGATCAACTGAGAGTCGCTAATCTCAAAGATGCCGTTTAACGCAAACGAATTCCTCCTTCTGATTCCTCTGGTCATAGCAATAGCAATAGGTTGGTTGCTAGGCCGGAGGGAAGTCAAAAAGTCTGTATACACCCCTGCCCAGACTAACTTAAGTCATGAGTACTTCACGGGCCTTGATTACCTTTTAAATGAAAAAATGGATGAAGCGATCGAAAGCTTCATTCGAGCGTTAGAAGTCAATTCGGATACCATTCCTGCCCACCTGGCCCTGGCAAAACTCTTTCGTCGAAAGGGTGATGTGGACAGAGCCATTCAGATTCATCAAAATCTGTTGGCGCGTCCGGACCTGTCCCGTTCTGATTTTATGCGTGTACAGATGGCGCTTGCCCGTGATTATTATGCAGTGGGCCTGCTCGACCGAGCGGAAAACCTATTGCAGGAAATCATCAAGTCAAACTCCACTGCCAAGACGCAATCTAAAGCGCTCAGTTTGCTGATCAAGCTCTATGAAAAAGAGGGGGAGTGGGAAGAAGCGTTAAAAGCGGCTGAAAAGTTAGCGGCCGAAGAAAAGCGCGATATCTCAGTTGAGCTTTCTCATTACTGCTGTGAGCTGGCCGAAGTGGCTTTCGAACATAAGCAGTTTCAAAAAGCGTCAGAAGTACTTAAACGTGCAGAACAGTTGGACTCTGTGAATGTCAGAGTCAGTCTTCTGAAAGCTCAGGCTTACATGTCGACCGAACAGTGGAAACAAGCCATAAAATGTTTGAAATCCATTGCTAAGCAAGACAGTTTATTTGTTTCAGAAACTATCCCGTACTTAAAACTGTGTTACCAGAAAATCGGTGATAAAAATGCATATGCTAGCTATTTAAAAAGTAGCTTAAACAGTGCTCCCTCGACTACCGTCATCGTTGCTCTGGCAGAGCTGATTAAAGATGAAAGAGGTATCTACGCTGCGGGTAGTTTTATTACTGAAGAATTGAAACGTCGGCCGTCGGTAAAAGGATTTAATAGTCTGATCGATCTTCATATAGAATATGGCTCGGAGAGTGCCAGGGACAGCCTTCGTGTACTAAGAGGTTTGACGGGGCAGCTTGAACTGTCTAAGCCGGTATACCGATGTAACAGTTGTGGATTTTCCGGACGTAGCCTCTCCTGGCAGTGCCCGTCTTGTAAAACCTGGGGTACAACCAAACCGATTCAAGGCCTTGAAGGTGAATAACCAGCAGGGTTAATGCTACCTAAGGGTGGCGAGAAATAGTGATTGAGAAAAATATGTCATCAGATAAAAAACGCGTCATTGTTGCTTTAGATTACCCTAATCAGAAACAGGCTTTGGAGATGGCGGCACAGCTAGACCCGGCTCGCTGTAGAGTTAAAGTGGGTAAAGAGTTATTTACCCGCTGTGGTCCTTCCATTGTTGAATCGCTACACACTTCTGGTTTTGATGTGTTTTTAGATCTCAAGTTTCATGACATTCCAAACACAACAGCTAAAGCCGTTCGCGCAGCTGCTGAAATGGGAGTTTGGATGGTAAATGTTCATGCATCGGGTGGTCGTAAAATGATGGAAACCGCACGCAATGAGCTTGAGCAGGTCAATGGCGCTAACACTTTGCTAATTGGTGTAACGGTTCTGACGAGCATGGAGCGATCTGATCTGGCTGATCTGGGTTTGGATGTTGATCCCCTTGAGCATGTTAAGCGCTTGGCGTTACTGACCGAGGCAAGTGGACTGGACGGTATTGTCTGTTCTGCGCAAGAAGTCACACCGTTGCGTCAGGTCGTGGGAGCCGATTTTAAACTAGTGACTCCTGGTATTCGTCCTGCTGATGCTGAAGTAGGCGATCAGAAACGTATCATGACGCCTTCTGATGCCATTACCGCAGGAAGTGATTATTTAGTTATTGGGCGCCCAATAACCAAAGCGGATTCTCCTGTTGATGCGCTGGCCGCGATCGATGCAGAATTGGCGCCGTTGCTTTAAAGCGATAAGCACGTTATAAAGAAAGCCTGGCTCAAGGAGTGAGTCAGGCAATTCATAATTGAGTAAAAGGATATTACGATGAAACTACGTTCTCTAAGAGCGCTGGTCCTAGCGCTTATCTGTCTTGTTCCAGTGTCGGCTTTTGCAGAACTTCTGGATATTAATACCGCTTCAGTTGAGCAACTATCCACAAACCTTAAAGGTATTGGTCATTCGAAGGCCGAGGCTATTGTGGCTCACCGGGAGCAACATGGGCCCTTTAAAACGGTGGATGAGTTAACTCAGGTTAAAGGTATTGGTAAAGCGACGGTCAGCAAAAACCTTGATGTAATGACTGTTACTATGCCGAAAGAGACAGAAGAGGTTGCAGTGAAAAAATAGCGCATAAGCTATTTCATACAAGCTCGCTGCGCATGGGCGAGCTTGTTCTAGGAAAGCCATGCAGCGCCTCTTACTCCGCTTGAATCTCCATGTATCGCTTTAACAATAGGTGTATCTACCTGGTCAGAAAAAACGTACTGACTTAGTAGGGCGGGGAGCTCTTGATAGATTCTGCCCTGATTGGATAAACCGCCTCCTAGCACAATAACCCCAGGGTCCAGAATATTTATAACAGAAGCGAGAGCCCTGGCGAGCTGGTCAAGATAGAGGTGAGTATCTGCTAAAGCATCATTGCCCTGTTTAGCTCGTGACCAGATCTGATCAGATGAAAGGTGTTTGCCATAGTGGCTTGAAAAGCTTTTCTCAAACCCTGGGCCTGAAAGAAAGGTTTCGATGCAGTCTGTCTTGCCGCAATAACAAGGTCGGTTATTTCTGTCTGAATCTTTTAGCCAGGGGAGCGGATTGTGGCCCCATTCACCGGTAATTGCATTAGGGCCGGACAATAGCTGCTGGTTAACGCAAATACCCCCGCCAACCCCTGTGCCCAGAATAACACCGAAAACAGTGCTGTAACCTGCGCCAGCGCCATCACAGGCCTCTGACAAGGTAAAGCAGTCTGCGTCATTAGCTATTTTCACCGAGCGTTGTAGCTTATTACTAAGATCGACATCCAGCCGATTACCGATCAGGCAAACTGAGTTTGCATTCTTCACCAGCCCGGAAGCAGGGGATACTGCGCCAGGGATGCCTACGCCAACCGAGAGTGCCGGCTCGCTAAGGGTTTGCTCAGTTAATGAAACGAGTTTATCGATTGCATCGATAGTGGCTGTGTAGTTGCCTTGAGGGGTGGATATTCGCTGGCGAAACAAGGTGCTGCTGTCATCGCTGATGGCGATAACTTCGATCTTAGTTCCACCAAGATCAATTCCGATTCGATAACTCATAGCAGGCCAAGTTAGTTAGGTTAGAAACATATTATCTAACCCCGGAGAGCGGAGCCAGGGCTATAGAACGAAGGCCAGTGTTAACGGAATAAAAATAAGGCTACCCATATTGCCGAGCAGAACGATTGAGGCAACCTGGTGCGGCTCCTGATTGTAACGTTCCGCAATCATATAGTTCAGCACAGCGGGTGGTAAGGCGCCAAACACAACCAGATAAGCAAGTTGAACAGGATCAAGTTGTAGGAATTGCTGACAGAGTAAAGCGATGGCTATGCCGCTAAGTGGACAGAGAACCGCACTATAAGTACCGATGCGCCAGTTGCTGAAGTCGACACTCGTCATGCGAACACCTAGGGCAAATAGCATCAATGGAATGGCGATCTGACCGAGCATGTCGATGAATGTGTGCACGGATTCAGGAATAGGTAAATTAAAACCGCTCCAGACTAATCCCAGAATTGTCGCAACAATCATCGGCATTCTAAGAAGGTTTAATAAGCGGGTTTTGTGGTCGAGTATATAAATACCAACGGTAAAATGAAGAACATTTTCAACCAGAAACAATACAACAGCGGCTTGAAGTGCATGCTCGCCAAATGCCAGAACAATGAGCGGAATCCCGAGATTGCCGCTGTTACTGAACATCATAGGTGGAATAAAGGTTTTTGGATGAACCTTAAATAGCCGGCAAAAAGGCAATAGCAGAAGGCCAGATCCGAGCACGACAATGGCGGCTCCGATTGCAAGTGATTGATACTTGATCAGGTCAAATGATTCCGCCGATAGTACTGCAAAAATTAGGGCGGGAACGAATACATCGATATTGATCTGATTCGCTACATTCATATCTGGCTTGTAGCGACGGGCGTATATAAAGCCGACAGTGACAATAGCCACTAGAGGAAAAACGGTAAGGAAGATTCTTTCAATTAGCAGACCTTGAGCTTCCATTTACAAACTATCCTTATCTGGGCGCAAGGTCTGCGCATGAGCGGGTTTAAGTCTAACTAATTAGTCAAACTCTTTACCGGTTGGAACAACCAATACAGGTATTTTGGCATGGCGCATAACCTGCTGGCTAGTATGGCTGTGATGACCAAAGCGGTTTTCAGCACCCATCACGATCATATCTGCGTTTACCGCCTGAGCAGCATCCAGAATTGAATCGGTGTGGTTACCTTCAGCAACTTTGTGCTCAACGTTCAGCACAACAGGGTTTTCCAGGCTTTGCATCTCATCAGCGCAGAACTTTTCGATACGTTCCTGCATGTTCTTGTGGATCTCTTTAATGCCTTCATCGTGCATCTGTTTGATCAGATCTTCAGAAACGTAGTTCTGGATGAGGGCGTGACCCATTTCTCCCATAGGCTCTACCACGTGAAGCATTACGATCTTGGCGTCATTTTGCATTGCTTGCTTCACTGCCTGGCGGAAAACAGGGCGAGTGTGTTTACCTAAAGAAGTCGCATAAAGAATAGTTTTAATATCTGGGAGTGCCATGATCAGTTCCTTTATAATTCTTAGACTAAAGTATTGTGTTTAGGTCATTCTAGCACTTAGTTTTTAAGGGCTAAGAATTACTCATTGTTTGATAGACCTAGCTCAATATTTTTGTGGGTGAAGCCTCATTAATGAGGCGTGCCACAACCACAGCGTGTCTTTTGTGTTTTACCAATACCAGGGTTAAAGCTATTAGTTGGGTCAAGATCGAAGTAGAAGTTTTGTAGTCCTTCTTCTGCTTCGTAAAGATGCCCAACATTATGTTCAGCAGGATACTTGGCTCCTTTCTCCTTAAGCAGATCCAGCATCATCTTTTTCACGGCTTTACCGTCAGCGCCCTTTTTCAGGATGTAATCCTGATGGAACACGTGACACATAAAGTGCCCGTAATAGAGTGAATGAACGATATGCTGACTGATCTCTTCAGGTAAATTTTCAACCCAATCGGGATCATTGCGTCGCAGGGCGATATCCAATGCCAGAATATCTTCTACTTCATTCTGGTGAATAATCTGATAGCGAATTGCGGCACCGGCAGCGGCAAAGCGGTGTAGGTAGGCTTTTTTCGCTTCATCCGCATCACATTCGAAATAGTCGCCTTTATCGCTAGCTGCAAAGAATTGCTTCAGGAATTTATCCGCTTCTTTGATGCCACCATCGCTCATTTTCAGAACAAGGTAGTGATCATACTTTTCACGGAAGTCTCGCATGCGCTTTGGAATAATGTTTGGCCACAGCTTGCAAGCAAATTGCATAACTCGATCAGGAATATCCTTTGGCAGGAAGCTGATTTTGTTTAGGTACGCAGCGATTTTGCCTTTTATCGCGAATAGTTTTGGCAGTGGATCCGTTCCGAAGTAATTAATCATCATGAACGTATCTTTGCCGTACTTTTCAGCAATATCGTAAATGTCTTTATGCATATACTCGGCAACTTCAGGCAGATTTTCGAAGTGCTGAAGTATATGACGTCGAATATCGGTCAGTTCCTGAGGGTCATTGGTGCCGATGTAGTAAACCTGTTCCTTGTTCGCAACTGGGAAAGTATCCAAACGAACCGCGAATACGCCCACTTTGCCTGCACAGCCGCTTGATTCATACAGGCGGCTGGTATCAGCGTTATAGCGAGCAGGTGTGTCTGCATCGACATCCCTGACGATCTCAGGGTAATCATTAGCCGACGCTTTCTCTGTGCTGGCTTTAACGTCAGTGTCCGCAAAATTGCGTTGCTCAAGGTTGGTCAGAATCTCTTCTGGGGTTTCCCCAAGGTCAATACCTAAGTGGTTAACCAATTCCAGTTCGCCTGCATCATTAAGCTGAGCAAACAGAGACAATTCAGTGTAAGCCGGGCCACGTTGTACTAACGCGCCGCCAGAGTTATTAGCGATACCACCAACAATGGAGGCGCCAATACAGGAAGAGCCTATCACTGAGTGAGGTGCACGGTTTATTGGCTTGAGCATCTTTTCCAGGGTAAACAGTGTAGCGCCGGGAAAGCTAATGATTTGGTTGCCTTCATCGAGCAGATAGATCTTATCCATGCGTGTGGTGTTAATTACCACTATTTCACGATCATAATCTTCACCGCTCGGGGTCGAACCTTCGGTGAGGCCAGTATTAGCGGCCTGCATGATCACAATCTTATCTGCTTTTACACAGGCATTAAGTACTTTCCACTGATCAAGAAGTGTGGTTGGGAACACGACAGCTAGGGCAGAGCCCTGGCCTGAACGGAATCCTGTACGATAATGTTCAGTCTGATTTTCTCCGGTAAGAACATTTTTCTCACCCAGAATCGAGATAAGCTCATCGACAAAATTATGGTTAGACATGACGCACTCTTAACTATTTTTATCTGGCTCTGCGGCCTATTTATTATGAGTTGTCACTCCAGGCCTGGTGTAAGCCCGGAGTGACGTAGCTTGATTAGCTATAGGCGATGGTTGGTAGCCAAAGAACGATCTGCGGCCAGAAAACCAATACCAGTAGTGCAATCAGCTGAAGAATGATGAAAGGAGTTACACCTTTATAAATATCAGTGATCTTAACGTTCGGTGGGCACACACCTTTAAGGTAGAAGAGTGCGAACCCGACGGGGGGGGTTAAGAACGAGGTTTGCAAGGCCATGGCGACAAGCATGACGAACCAAACCAGCTCTGGGTTATCAATACCCGGTGCGGAGATATCTAATCCTAAGGCCGAAATAACCGGTGCCAGCAATGGCAGGATAATCAGCGTGATTTCGATCCAGTCCAGGAAGAAGCCCAGTAGGAAGATAACACCCAGAATGAAGAAGATAATTCCATAAGGGCCAAATGGCAGACCTGTCAGGAATTCTTCGATCATCTCGTCACCGCCCAGCTCTCGCAATACCAGGGCAAAACAGGTTGCACCGATAAAGATAGCGAAGATATAAGCGGTGGTGTTCATTGTTCCGCCAACAACTTCATGAAGAACCTTGAAGTTGAACTTCTTATTGTACATTGCCAGTAGTGTCGCACCGAATGCGCCTACACCTGCGGCTTCCGTTGGTGTAGCAATACCAGCAAAGATAGAGCCCAATACAACAAAAATCAGCAGTACAGTTGGCAGTACATCTTTTAGAACGTTGAAGAAAATGCCAAACGTCACACGTTTAGCATCATCAGGAACAGGCATGTGCGAAGGATTGATAATGCCGCGAGCAACGATGTAGATGATATAGAATGCACCCAGCATCAGGCCTGGGAATACCGCACCCATAAACAGGTCACCTACAGATAGGCCCAGCTGATCAGCCATGATCACCAACATGATGCTTGGTGGGATCAGGATGCCCAGTGTACCTGCAGATGCAATCGTACCTAGGGCAAGAGGCATGTTATAGCCTTGCTTAGTCATAGCCGGCAGCGACATAACCGCCAGAAGTACAACTGACGCACCGATGATACCTGTAGATGCGGCCAGGATAATACCAATTGCAGTAACCGTAATAGCCAGACCACCATGGACGCGGCCGAACAGTTCCTGCATCGATTTCATCAGGCGTTCAGCAACACCCGATTTATCCAGCATGATCCCCATAAATATGAACATGGGGAGTGCCACTAGTATCCAGTTTTCCATTATGGTCCATAGACGGTTAACCACCAGTCCCAGTGTGGTGTAATCCAGACCCGTCATTGTATCCATGTATGAGTCAGTGAACTGACCCAGAAAAGCAAAGATTATTCCGATGCCGCCCAATACCCAGGCAACAGGAATACCTGTAAATAGTAGCGCGATGAACGAAAGGAACATCGCGATTACGAGAACTTCATTCGCATCCATCAGTCATCACCTTTAATCAACAATGTAATATCACGTATAAATCTTGAAATAACAGCCAATCCCAAAAGTGCAAAGCTAATAGGAATTACTGATTTCATAGCCCATCGGTATGGCAGGCCTGAAGCTGCTTCAGACGCCTCATTTACACGGTAGGATTCTGCAGTGAAGTCGATACCCTGCAGGAAGATGATCACGATAAATGGCAGCACCATAGTAGGGATGCTGATAACTTCGATGATACGTTTTGTTTTAGCTCTCAAACGAGAATAAAACAGGTCTACGCGGATGTGGGAATTGGTTGTCTGTGCATAAGACAAACCAAACATTACGCCGATGGAATACAGATGCCACTGCAGTTCCTCAAGAGCGATCAAGCCACTGGCAAAACCTTTACGCAGGATAACCTGCAGCATAATTACCAGAACCAGAACAACGTATACCCAAGCGACGGACATACCAATGCGCTTAATGAAATTGTCGATTGCATCAGCGAGTGGTACTGGGGTCAGTTTTTCGTTTTCAGTCACCGAAACTTACCTTCGCTATTTATGTCAGAGTAGGATGCTGTAGGGACATGGGATCCACAGCTCTGACTTATTTATAGTTATAGAATATGGCTTAAGCAAAAGGGGCGGCCTAAGCCGCCCCTTAAGAGACACCGGTAAGCTGGGCTGCTACCGGCGTTTTTGGATTACTTGGTTGCGCGTGGCAGGAATGCGTTAGCTTCCCACAGATCGTAACCAGAGCGGAATGTGCTCATGTCATCCCATACTTTCTTGAAGAATGGGTCTGCAGCTGTTTTCTCTGCAACAACTTCATCCCAAGTAGATTTGAAAGTATCCAGCATTGTCTGGTTCCAGTAGCGGATCTGCACACCGTTATCAGCGGCTTTCTGCATTACTGGGAACTGCATTGCTTCACCTTCAGCGATAGCGTTAGTCATAGAAGCTTTACAAGTTGTTTCAACCAGAGCTTGCTGACCTTTGCTCATCTTGCCCCAAGTGTCTTTGTTGATCAGTAGTTCGAATACTGTCGCCTGCTGGTGCCAGCCTGGGAAGTAGTTGTACTTAACGATCTTGTGGAAACCAAGACGCTGGTCGATTGCTGGCTGAGAGAACTCAGAAGCGTCGATTGCGCCTTTTTCAAGAGCACCGAAGATTTCACCACCAGGCAGCTGAACTGTACCAACGCCCAGTTTCTCCATTACAGAAGCACCCAGACCGAAGAAGCGCATGTTCAGACCTTTCAGATCTTCAGGCTTTTCGATTGGCTTAGAGAACCAGCCAGATGTTTCAGGAGAGATGATTGCACAAGGAAGAACTTTTACGTTGTAACCAGCAGTATCGTACATTTCCTGATACAGGTTCATGCCGTTACCGTAGTACAACCAAGCCATGTACTCACCCGCTTCTGGACCGAAAGGAACTGCAGAGAACAGTGCCGCTGCAGGCATTTTGCCCTGCCAGTAACCAGCAGTTGAGTAACCGGAGTTAACTTTACCAGAAGATACTGCGTCCAGAATCTCTTTAGGACTTACCAGCTTGCCTGGTTCGTAGATCTTCATTTTTACTTTGCCGTCACTAACCAGTTTCAGCTGATCTGCAACCCAAACGATTGGAGTACCCAGAGCTGGAAGGTGAGAGCCGAAAGCGATTGGAGTTTTCAGAAGCAGTTTGTCAGCAGCCTGTGCTGGAGCTGTGGTGCCTGCAACAGCAGCAGTAACAACAGCTGCAGAGATCAGAGACTTGGCGAACTTTTTCATGTCACATCCTCTAGAGATTCATTTTTATATTTAGTATTTAACGCAATTTTAGGAGAGAGGCTTTGACCTGTAGGAACCTCTTTTGCACTGCGTCAATCTCAATTGGTATTACCAATTTACCATCAGAGACTTCTTACTGTATTTTTTTTGAGCAGGGGATGTCAATGTTTTTTTTCGCTGAATCCAATATAGACTAAAAAAAATTTTTTGCGCTATGTTTGAGCTGCCCTATAAATTTAGGGCTTGTTAAAGAGTGTCTTGTTGGTGTAATTAATAAAAAAACACGCGTACACAGTTGTGTTGTCTGAGTGCTTTCCTTTACTATTCTTATTGGTCTTACCAATATAATTTCGAGTATTACAGATGGGCTACAGTAGGGTTAAACAACCAAAAATTTCTGATGTGATCATGGAGCAGATGGAAGCCATGATTCTGGAAGGGACCCTTAAACCAGGTCAGAAACTACCGCCGGAGAGGGAGCTGGCAAAGCAGTTTGAAGTATCACGTCCGTCACTGCGTGAAGCTGTGCAAAAGCTGGCAGCTAAAGGGCTGTTAATTAGCCGTCAGGGCGGTGGCACCTATGTGTCTGAGGATCTGGGTGGATCGTTCTCGGACCCTTTGTTGGAACTATTCAGAACCCATCCTGAATCTCAGTACGATCTTCTGGAATTTCGTCATGCACTTGAGGGTGTTGCGGCTTATTACGCAGCATTGCGAAGTACGCCGGCAGATAAAGAAGCTATTCTCAAATGCTACGATGATCTGCAGCGTTACCATGACACTAAAGAGATCCAAAAAGAGGTGTATGCCGATGTGGATTTCCATCTGGCAATAGCAGCCTCAACCCATAATATGGTTTTACTGCATATGATGCGGGCGCTTTTTAATCTGTTGCGTGAACATATCTGGGATAACCTTAAAAATATCTATCCGAATTCAGATTACCGCGAAAAAATTCATGATCAGCACAAAGTGCTAATGGATGCTATTCTCGAAGGTGACCCGGAAAAAGCTCGACAAGCTGCGCATCATCATCTGGCTTATGTCGAAGAGGCGTTGCTTGAGGGTGAAAGGGAAAATACGCGTTTGGAGCGAGCTTTACGTCGGGCCAATATTTAGTTTAGATCTTAAGTGATGTACTAAAACTACATTTATTAAGGTAGAAACCCAGCTGTTTATAAAATAATCGATGGATTTTGTAATTTTGTAGACAGTTTGGTCATAAATATGTAGTATTACTACAAGATAATTACTATAAGACTTGTCAGGTTATTCTGGAATGCCTCAAAAGGGCAGGGGATTTCACTGGCAAAAAGTCATTACTAAAAAAATATACGCTGCGTTAACTTTTAGAGTGGAGAGGTCAAAGTGCAAGACATTATTGATGACGTTGATCCAATTGAAACACAAGAGTGGTTGGATGCGCTTGAATCAGTTGCAAAGAATGATGGCGACGAACGTGCGAAGTACTTACTGCGTAAACTAGGTGAGAAAGCAAATGACATGGGCGTAAGCTCTGCATCAGCGCTCACGACACCCTACCGTAATACAATTTCCGTTAAAGATGAATCACGTATGCCAGGCGACCTGTTTATGGAGCGCCGTATTCGTTCTTTCATTCGTTGGAACGCAATGGCAATGGTTATGCGTGCTAACGACAATGAAGACGGCCTGGGTGGTCACATCTCGTCTTTCTCTTCTTCTGCAACACTTTACGATATTGGTTTTAACTACTTCTTCCGTGGTAATGAAGGTGGTCAGGAATCTGACATGGTCTTCTTCCAGGGGCATATCTCTCCAGGTATCTACTCTCGCGCTTACCTTGAAGGTCGTTTGACTGAAGAGCAGATGGATAACTACCGTCGTGAAGTAGACGGAAACGGTCTTTCATCTTACCCGCACCCTTGGTTGATGCCTGATTTCTGGCAGTTCCCAACGGTTTCTATGGGTCTGGGACCGATTCAGGCAATTTACCAGGCGCACGTAATGCGTTATTTGTCAGCACGTGAATTGATTAACCGTGGTGACCGTAAAGTATGGGCATTCCTTGGTGATGGTGAGTGTGACGAGCCAGAATCTCTGGGCGCTATCTCTCTGGCGGGTCGTGAGCAGCTGGAAAACCTGATCTTCGTAGTTAACTGTAACCTGCAGCGTCTGGATGGTCCGGTACGTGGTAATGGTAAGATCGTTCAGGAACTTGAAGGTATCTTCCGCGGTGCTGGCTGGAACGTTATCAAATGTCTATGGGGTCGTCATTGGGACGCCCTGTTCGAAAAAGACACCAAAGGTCTTCTACAGAAGCGCTTTGATGAAGTATGTGACGGTGAGTTGCAGAACTACAAAGCGAACGGCGGTGCATACACGCGTGAGCACTTCTTCGGTAAATACCCAGAGCTTCTGGAGCTGGTTGCAGATCTGTCTGATGAAGACATCATGAATCTGAACCGTGGTGGTCATGACCCTTACAAAGTGTTTGCTGCTTACAACGAAGCAGTTAACCATAAAGGTCAGCCTACGGTAATCCTGGCGCAGACTGTAAAAGGTTACGGTACGGGTAAGTCGGGTGAAGCGAAGAACGATACCCACTCTATGAAGAAAGTGGCGATGGATGATCTGAAAGATTTCCGTGACCGCTTTAACATCCCGCTAACGGATGATCAGCTGAAGGAAGTTCCATACTACCGTCCAGCGCCAGATTCACCTGAAATGAAATATATGTTCGAACGTCGTGAAAGCCTGGGTGGTTTCTACCCGGTTCGTCGCACAGAGTTCGAAAAACTGGAAACACCACCACTATCAGATTTCGACGGTCAGTTGAAAGACAGTGGTAAGCGTTCTGCCTCTACCCAGATGGTACTTAACCGTGTGATGAGCACACTGGTTAAAGACAAAAACATGGGTGAGCGTGTAGTGCCAATCGTACCTGATGAAGCACGTACTTTCGGTATGGAAGGTATGTTCCGTCAGTTGGGTATCTATACCTCTGAAGGTCAGCGCTACGTACCACATGACTCTGATCAGATCATGTTCTACAAAGAATCTAAGACAGGTCAGATTCTGGAAGAAGGTATCAACGAAGCAGGTGCGATGTCTGCATGGATGGCTGCGGCTACATCTTACGCAAACAATAACTGCACAATGGTACCGTTCTACATCTACTACTCTATGTTCGGATTCCAGCGTGTGATGGACCTGGCGTGGGCTGCAGGTGATATGCAGGCACGCGGCTTCCTGATCGGTGCGACTTCTGGTCGTACAACACTGAACGGTGAAGGTCTGCAGCACCAGGATGGTCACAGCCATCTGATGGCGCAGATGATTCCGAACTGTAAGTCCTACGATCCTACTTACGGCTACGAGCTGGCAGTGATTGTTCAGGACGGTCTGCGTCGCATGTATCAGGATCAGGAAAACTGCTTCTACTACATCACGACAATGAACGAGAACTACCACCACCCAGCAATGCCTCAGGATGCTGAAGAAGGCATAATCAAAGGTATGTACCTGCTGAAAGAGGGTAAGAGCTCTGATAAGAAAGTACAGCTGATGGGCTGTGGCACTATCCTTCGTGAAGTTGAAGCTGCGGCTGAGATTCTAAGCGAAGAGTACGGTGTTGAGTCTGATATCTGGAGCACAACATCGATCAATGAACTGCGTCGCGATGCGATGTCTGTTGCACGTGAGAACATGTTGAACCCAGAAGCTGAGCCTAAGAAAGCTTATGTAACTGAATGCATCGAGAGCCGTGGCGAAGGTCCGGTTATCGCATCAACAGACTACATGCGTTCTTATGCGGATCAGCTGCGCGAATACATTCCTCGTAACTTTAAAGTACTGGGTACAGATGGCTACGGTCGTTCTGATACGCGTACTAAGTTGCGTGAATTCTTCGAAGTTAACCGTTACTACGTAGTACTGGCTGCGCTGAAAGCTCTCCAGGAAGAAGGCAAGGTTGAAGGCGCAGTAGTTGCCAAAGCCATGCAGAAGTTCAACATCAACCCGGCTAAACCGGCACCGTGGACTGTTTAAGTCTGCGATGAACTTCTTAACAGCTTAGAACTGGAGGAATTCAAAGTGAGTATTATCACAATTACTGTGCCAGACCTGTCAGGTTCCACAGATGTTGATGTTGTTGAAGTGCTGGTTAAAGACGGCGACACCATTAGCGAAGGCGACAGCCTGATTGTTCTGGAAACAGATAAAGCATCCATGGAAGTGCCGGCAACCCATAGTGGCGTTGTTGTGTCCATGAAAGTTAATGTTGATGATCAGGTTAATGAAGGTGATCTTCTGCTTGAACTGGATACAGGTGCTTCGGCATCTGCACCAGCGGCGGAAGAAGCGCCGGCACCGGCTGCTGCGCCTGAAGCAGCACCAGCTCCGGCTGCTGCTCCAGCAGCGGCTTCGGCTGTAGAAAATGTACTGATCCCGGATCTGTCCGGTGCAACTGACGTTGATGTTGTTGAAGTACTGGTAAAAGACGGTGACACCGTATCTGAAGGCGATAGCCTGATCGTACTGGAAACAGATAAAGCGTCTATGGAAGTACCAGCACCTAAAGATGGTGTGGTGGTTTCTATGAAGATCAACGTTGACGACCAGGTTAACGAAGGCGATCTTCTGATGGAGCTGAGTGTAGGTGGTGCAGCTGCGCCGGCTGCAGCAGCCCCAGCAGTCGCTCCTGCTCAGGAGGCAGCACCTGCTGCAGCCCCTGCACCGGTTGCGGGTGGTAAAGAAAACGTTCTGATCCCTGATCTGTCAGGTGCGAGCGATGTAGACGTTGTTGAAGTATTGGTTAAAGACGGCGACAGCGTTGAAGAAGGCGATAGCCTGATCGTACTGGAAACAGACAAGGCTTCTATGGAAGTGCCAGCACCTAAAGCAGGTACGGTTGTTTCCATGAAGATCAATGAAGGCGATACGGTAAACGAAGGTGATCTGCTGCTGGAGCTTGAAGTTTCCGGCGGTGCGGCTCCTGCGCCAGCAGCTCCGGCTGCTGCACCGGCAGCGCCTGCTCCTGCGGCTCCAGCGCCATCTGCTCCTGCTAAGGCAGCGCCAGCAGCGGGTAATGTTGATAAAGCAGCCCTGGAGAAGAAAAACAAAACTGTTCATGCGGGCCCGGCAGTACGTGCCATTGCGCGTGAATTCGGTGTGGATCTGTCTCTTGTTACCGGTACCGGTCGTCGCGGTCGCATCGTTAAAGAAGACGTTCAGGCATACGTTAAAGGTGCACTGAAACAGCTGGCTGAAGCACCAAAAGGTGGTGCGGTAACGGGTGGTTCAGGTATCCCTGCAATTCCAGAAGTTGATTTCAGCAAGTTCGGTGAAATTGAAGTCGAGAAACTAAGCAAAATTGCTAAAGTGACTCGCGACAACATGAGCCGCTGCTGGTTGAACATTCCACATGTGACTCAGTTTGATAAAGCCGATATCACAGATCTGGAAGCGTTCCGTAAAGAGATGAAGGACGAAGCTGCGAAGTCTGGCGTTAAGCTGACACCGCTGCCATTCATGCTGAAAGCTATTGCGATCGCACTGAAAGAACATCCTAAGTTCAATGCATCTCTGCACGCTGACGGTGAGCACATCGTTTACAAGAAATATGTAAACATCGGTATGGCGGTAGATACGCCAAACGGCCTGATGGTTCCTGTTATCAAGGATGCAGATAAGAAGAGCATCTACGAGCTGTCTAAAGAAGCGATCGAACTGGCGGGTAAAGCTAAAGATCGTAAGTTGAAGCCAGACGAAATGCAGGGTGCATGTTTCACAATCTCAAGCCTGGGTGGCATCGGCGGTACTGGCTTCACGCCAATCGTTAATGCACCTGAAGTTGCGATTCTGGGTGTATCTAAAGCAGACATCGAGCCTCGCTGGAATGGTAAAGAGTTCGAACCACGTAAGATGTTGCCATTGTGCCTGTCTTACGATCACCGCGCGATCAACGGTGGTGATGCGGGTAAGTTCCTGACCTACCTGAATGGCTTGCTGAGCGACATTCGTCGCCTGGTACTTTAGTAATAAACCGCCGCGAGGGCGCGCCTCCTACAGGTAATGTTTCTTTGTGGGAACTATGCCCTCGTCGCGATAAATCATGGGCTTAAAGCTCATGGTTGTAAAAATTTACCAATCCCTTGGCTCAACGCCTCTCCGGAGGCGATCTTTTTCCAGGGGGGTAGATAAACAAACGGCGACTCTGTGCAGGAGGTCGCCGTTTTTTTTGCCTTTCTTTATGTGGAATAGGTGCTTTTTCCCAGATCAAGCTGTTACCCCATTTTTGGGGGCTGTCGAAAACATTTTTCAATAGAAATAACTTTTTAATTTTTCGTGGGTATAATGTGTCACTTAGGTTAAATGTATAGAGCGGACAGGAAGTCATTAGTCGTCCGATGGAGCTGTTAAGGGAATTTCGATGAAAGTTACGGTTTTTGGTATTGGTTATGTGGGCTTGGTTCAAGCTGCTGTTTTAGCTGATGTTGGCCACGATGTGGTGTGTGTGGATGTTGATCAGAATAAAGTAGATAACCTGAAAAAAGGTCTTATCCCTATCTATGAACCTGGTCTAACCCCTATCGTAGAGAGTAACTTTGCTGAGGGCCGACTGCGTTTTACCACTGATGCTGCGGAAGGCATTGCTCATGCTGAAATACAGTTTATCGCAGTAGGAACGCCGCCCGATGAAGATGGTTCGGCAGACCTGAAATATGTGTTAGCTGTTGCTGAAACCATTGCTACCCATATGAATTCGCCAAAGATCATTGTAGATAAATCCACAGTGCCTGTAGGCACTGCAGATAAGGTTTCAGCAAAAGTCGGCTCTGTGCTTAGTACGCGTAATGAAAGGATTGATTACCACATCGTATCAAATCCAGAATTCCTCAAAGAAGGTGCAGCAGTCAGTGATTGTATGCGCCCTGATCGTATTGTTATAGGAACGGATAGCCAGCATGTAGAAGAGCAGATGCGTGAGTTATATGCGCCGTTTAACCGCAACCATGATCGTATGATCTTTATGGATGTGCGTAGTGCTGAACTGACCAAGTATGCTGCGAACTGTATGTTAGCAACAAAAATCAGCTTTATGAACGAGATGTCACAGCTTGCCGAACGACTGGGTGCGGATATTGAAAACGTTCGTCGTGGTATTGGTTCTGATGAGCGAATTGGTTACCACTTTATCTATCCCGGTTGTGGTTATGGTGGCTCCTGTTTTCCTAAGGATGTTCAGGCACTGGTTCGCACAGCTGATGAGATTGAATATGACGCGCAACTACTGAAATCTGTTGAATCGGTTAACTATAAACAGAAAGAAGTTCTTTTTGATCGTGTATTTAACTATTTCAATGGCGATCTTGCAGGTAAAACTATTGCGTTGTGGGGGTTGTCGTTTAAGCCAAATACCGATGACATGCGTGAAGCTTCTAGTCGAGTGCTGATGGAAAAGTTGTGGGAGCAAGGTGCAAAGGTGCGAGCATACGATCCTGAAGCGATGGAAGAAACGCAGCGCGTTTATGGTGTTCGCAATGATCTGGATTTGGTTGGTACAAAGGAATCTGCGATGCAAGGTGCAGACATACTTGTCATCTGCACTGAATGGAAAGTTTTTCGTGCGCCTGATTTTGATCAGATTAAAAGATCGCTGACATATCCAGTTGTGATCGATGGCCGAAATATGTATGAGCCTGAAATAGTTGAGCGTCATGGGCTTGAATACTTCGGGATCGGTCGTGGTCGTAGTATTACAGCCTAAGCCGTACAGCAAAATCAGCAGGTGAGGCGGCTTTGCCTCAGGCGCCCCTTATTGTTTGAATGGGGGCTTAAGTACCCTTACAAAGGTAATTAAATGAAGTTTTTAGTCACCGGAGCTGCAGGTTTCATTGGTTTTTACACCGCGGCGCGTTTGTGCGAAGCCGGTCATGAAGTTGTTGGGCTTGATAACCTTAATGATTACTACGATGTCAATTTGAAGCATGCTCGCCTGAAGGAAATAACACCCTATAAAAACTTCAGATTTGTTGAGCTGGATATTGCTGATAGAGCAGGAATGGAGAAGCTTTTCAAAACTGAAAAGTTTAACCGGGTAATCCACTTAGCAGCACAGGCAGGCGTAAGGTACTCTCTGGAAAATCCGTTTGCCTATGTTGATTCTAACCTTGTTGGAATGATGACAATTCTGGAAGGCTGCCGTCAGAACAATGTAGAGCATCTGGTGTATGCTTCTTCATCGTCAGTTTATGGCATGAATACTAAAATGCCGTTCTCTACCGTAGATGGTGTTGATCATCCGGTATCGCTGTATGCGGCAACTAAGAAATCCAACGAGCTGATGGCTCACTCATACTCACATCTCTACGATATACCAACTACAGGCCTGAGGTTCTTTACTGTATATGGTCCATGGGGACGTCCGGATATGGCGCCTTTCCTGTTCACTGATGCGATTATTAATGAGCGGCCAATAAAGGTGTTTAACCACGGGAAAATGCGCCGTGATTTCACCTATGTAGATGATATTGTTGAGGGTGTTGTCAGAATTCAGGATGTGATTCCAAGCCGTGATAATAACCGGACTATGGATAACCCTTCCATCAGTAAAGCACCTTACCGTGTTTACAATATCGGTAACAATGAGCCGATTGAGCTGATGGAGTTTATTCAGGCAATCGAAAGTGCTGCAGGCAAAGAAGCAGTTAAAGAATTCATGCCTATGCAGCCGGGTGATGTACCTGCCACATTTGCCAATGTAGAAGATCTTGAAAAAACGGTAGGTTTTAAACCAAACACCTCTATACAGGGTGGAATGAGCCAATTTGTTGATTGGTATAAATCATATTATTTGAAATGAACCCTGCCGTCACATGCTATCCGATTGATAGAACTATTTGTAAATTTATATTAATTGACTCTCAGGTATAATTGGTTGGAACTGCAATAGGTCGAACCAAGGAATGGAATAATGAAACTACTCGTTACCGGTGGTGCAGGTTTTATTGGAAGTGCGCTTGTAAGATATATTCTCAATGCCACAGATGATGAGATTGTAAATGTAGATTGCCTAACCTACGCAGGTAATCTTGATTCGTTGCCCTGCGCAAGCGAATTTGATAGGTATGCTTTCGAACAAGTGGATATTTGCGATCACCAGTCGCTTACTAAAGTTTTTGCAAAGCATCAGCCTGATGCGGTCATGCATTTGGCGGCAGAATCACATGTTGACCGATCGATAGAGGGGCCTGCGCAGTTTATACAAACGAATATTGTTGGTACATTCAATCTTCTTGATGTATCGAGACGTTACTATGAGAACCTGAGCGAAGAGAAAAGAAGTATTTTCAGGTTTCATCACATATCTACAGACGAAGTATATGGTGATCTTGACGAAGGTGGTTTTTTTACAGAAGAAACACCCTATGCCCCGAGTTCACCTTACTCTGCAAGTAAAGCAAGTTCTGATCATCTGGTAAGAGCCTGGGGCCGAACTTATAACCTTCCCGTGGTGATCACCAATTGTTCCAATAACTACGGACCTTATCACTTTCCGGAAAAGCTTATTCCCCATATGATCCTTAATGCCTTATCGGGTAAAGAATTACCTATTTACGGCGATGGTCAGCAAATCAGGGATTGGTTATATGTGGAAGATCATGCTAAGGCCTTATATACAGTTGTTACTCAGGGGGGCTTAGGTGAAACATATAATATTGGAGGGTATAACGAAAAAACCAATTTGGAGGTAGTGCATAAAATTTGTGAACTGTTGGAAGAGCTGGTCCCTGAGAAGCCTTCTGGAGTTAAGCACTATGTAGATCTGATTACTTATGTAAAAGATCGACCAGGACATGATCTTCGTTATGCAATTGATGCAAGCAAAATAACTGCAGAGCTAGGCTGGAAACCGGAAGAAAGCTTCGATTCAGGTATTCGTAAAACTGTGCAATGGTATTTGCAAAATGAGTCTTGGTGGGAAAGAGTATTAAGCGGGACTTACAAGCTAGAACGTATTGGTTAAGGGAAATAAAATGGCAAATTACAAGGGCATAGTTTTAGCGGGTGGTTCTGGAACGCGTTTACATCCAATTACCAAAGGCGTCTCTAAGCAGATGCTCCCCATTTACGACAAACCTATGATTTATTATCCGATTTCGGTCCTGATGTTATCCGGGATCAAAGAGATACTAATCATTTCTACACCTGATGATCTTCCCGGGTTTCAGAAGCTTCTGGGTGATGGCAGTGATTTCGGAGTTCGTTTTGAATTTGCCGAACAGCCGAGCCCTGATGGATTAGCACAAGCTTTTATCATAGGTGAAGAATTCATAGGATCGGATAACGTCTGTCTTGTCTTAGGCGATAATATTTTTTATGGGCAGCATTTTACTGATAAGTTGCATTCTGCCGTTTCCAGAGAAAAAGGCGCAACAGTATTTGGCTATCATGTCAAAGATCCAGAGCGATTTGGCGTTGTGGAGTTCGATTCTGAAGGCAAAGCAATTAGCATAGAAGAAAAGCCAGAACAGCCAAAGTCAGAGTTTGCAGTGACAGGTTTATATTTCTATGACAACAGTGTTGTTGAGATTGCAAAAAACGTAATTCCTTCTGCCAGAGGCGAATTAGAAATTACAGATGTTAATAATGCTTACCTTCAAAGAGCCGATTTAAATGTTGAGCTATTGGGTAGAGGGTTTGCGTGGCTTGATACTGGTACGCATGATTCTCTGATAGATGCAGGGCAATTTGTTCAAACTATTGAGCATCGCCAGGGATTAAAAGTAGCTTGTCTCGAAGAGATTGCATTCAGCAATGGTTGGATTAGTAAAGAGCAGCTGCTTAGTCAGGCTGATGCGCTCAGTAAAACAGGCTACGGTCAATATCTAATCTCTTTGGCGGAAAAGTAGGTGTTTATGAAAGTTATCGATACTCCTATTGCGGATCTCAAAATTATTGAGCCCAGAGTTTTTGGTGATGAGCGTGGTTTTTTTCTGGAAACATTTCAGGAGAAACGTTACGCAACAGAAGCAGGAATCTCGCTTCCCTTCGTTCAGGATAACCATTCACGTTCCAGTAAAGGGGTTCTCCGTGGACTGCATTTTCAAAGGACAAAGCCTCAGGGTAAGTTAGTAAGGGTTGTAAGTGGTTCCGTATTTGACGTCGCTGTTGATCTTAGGGCTGGTTCGAATACTTACGGGAATTGGTTTGGGGTGGAGCTCTCTGCAGAAAATAAAAAGCAATTCTGGGTTCCGCCGGGGTTTGCGCATGGCTTTATTGTTCTATCTGATCGTGCGGACTTTGAGTATAAATGTACCGATTACTACGATCCTTCTGATGAAGCTTGCTTAAAATGGAATGACCCTGAAGTAGGTGTTGTTTGGCCAGATTTGGAGCCACTGTTGTCAGAAAAAGATAAGCAAGGCTTACCATTAGGTGAGCTTTTCTTATGAAAATACTTTTAACTGGAGCTGACGGGCAGTTAGGATCGGCGATTGCTGCAGCGGTACTTGCACAAGGTTGGAGCCTTAAAGCAGTGAATCGCCAGGACGTAGATATTACTGATCGTTGTTCAGTGCTTAGTAATATGGAGTGGAGCCCTCAAATAGTGGTGAATGCGGCAGCATATACGGCTGTTGATAAAGCTGAGGATGATTCAGATGCAGCTTTCGCTGTTAATGAATTAGGTGTTCAGAATCTCGTTTCCCTATGTACAGAGCTGAATATCCCTATCATTAGTTTTTCCACTGATTATGTCTTTTCTGGAAAACAAAGTTCACCCTATCTCGAATCTGATGAACCAAACCCGATTGGTGTGTATGGATTAAGTAAAAGAGCCGGCGAGAGAGTCTTAGAGGCTTCAGGTGTGCCTTACCTTAATATTCGTACCAGTTGGGTGTTTGGGGAGGAAGGACATAACTTTGTTAAGACAATGATCCGGCTAGCCGAGACTCATGATGAACTTAAAGTGGTCTCTGATCAAATTGGCTGTCCAACTTATACTGGAGATCTGGCGGAATTAGTGACTGCTATTGTTAAAAAATATGCCGCGGAGAATTCAATACCCTCAGGGCATTATCATTATGCAGGTATTGAAAAAGCCTCTTGGTATGAATTTGCTGAAGAGATTTTTACGCAGGCTAAAGCTATGGGGTTAATAGAAACCGCCCCTAAGGTTTTTCCAGTCCCTACCGATGAATACCCAACTCGGGCTGAACGGCCCACTTATTCGGTGATGTCGTGCCGTAAAGTAAAGGAAGTTTTTGCAGTTCCCGCTTCCGATTGGAAGGCAGGGCTTAGTAAGGTTTTAAAGACGCTGAAAGAGAACTGAGCTTAAGTTATTTTAAGGCTGTAAACTGCAATGCGTGGGTTAATTCCCTGAAAAACCAACTGTGGTAGAGCTTGTGATAATTGAGGTTGAGTAAGGTTCATATCTTGGTGAGAACGATACCGAGCGCTTTGATAATCTTTATGGGCGTGATTGAAATATAGTTTTTACGAGGGGGCTTCGAGGCTGGCACCCAAAGGGCATAGCAAGTGCCTCTCTTGCATCTAACTATAACAAGGACGTTATATGGCAAAAATACTTCACCATGGAGCGGTTACTGGCGTAACCGGTTCCTGTCATCAGCTATTTGATAATGATGACAACTCTATTCTAATTGATTGCGGATTGTTTCAAGGGGCTGAGGTTGGCTCTGGAGAAGATAAGCCTTTCCATATTGAGTTCCCGCTCAGTAGGGTTAGCGCCCTGGTGGTCACCCACTGCCATATCGATCATGTGGGCCGAATACCTTATCTATTAGCAGCGGGCTTTGATAAACCTATCTTTGTGACCGTTGCTACCGCGAAATTGCTTCCACTTGTTATTGAGGATGCGCTGAAAGTTGGTTTTACCAAAGATCAGCAGCTTATAGAGCAAGTCTTGGATTTGCTCAGCTCTCTGATTGTGCCTGTCGAGTATAACGAATGGGTTCAGGTTCCCGGTTTCAATGCTGAGGGTATTCGCTTTCAGGTTGCAGGGCATATCCTGGGCTCCGCTTATGTGGAGGTACAGTTGCCTACTGAGCGCGTTGTATTTTCCGGAGACTTAGGAGCTCCTCATTCGCCGTTGTTACCTTCCCCTAAGCCTCCCCAGTATGCCGATACGTTAGTAATTGAAAGTACTTATGGGGATAAGCTTCACGAATCCAGAGAAGATAGAGCAAATCGTTTGAGAGGTGTTGTAGAGCATTGCTTAAGCAATGCGGGCACGGTACTGATCCCAGCGTTTAGTATTGGGCGCACTCAGGAACTGCTTTATGAGATAGAGCATATTATTCATAAGGTGGGTAGAGATTGGGAAAACCTGGATGTGGTTGTCGATTCCCCTTTAGCAGCAAAATTTACTGAGCATTATCGAGAACTCAAAGGGTTGTGGGATGACGAAGCTTCAGAGCGTGTTGAGGCAGGACGGCACCCGCTATCTTTTGAGCAGTTAATTACCATTGATAGTCACGAAGATCATCTGCGGCTCGTTGAGTATTTAAAAGCTTCAGGCCGGCCTGCCATTGTCATTGCTGCCAGTGGTATGTGCGTCGGAGGGCGGATCGTAAATTACCTGAAAGTTTTGTTGGATGATCCGAAAACTGATGTGTTGTTTGTTGGTTATCAAGCAAAAGGTACGCCGGGAAGGGATATTCAGAAGTATGGGCCGCAAGGTGGGTA
>NZ_CH724125.1:1511020-1550774 GCF_000153345.1 Neptuniibacter caesariensis | reverse complement strand
TGATGTGGGAGTTGTATTTGCTATGCCCCTCGGGTAGTTGCGCCGATTTTCTAGGCTGGTAACCATGAGGCATAGAAAAGCCTCTCTCACAGAAGCTCCCGCTTCGGAGAATTGGAAATCAGCATTAAGCCTCTATACAATCCTTTTAAATCCCGTTACCCATGGAAAGGTTTCTCAGGTGTATAAGTATCTTTTCGCGTTATTTTGTTTGTTCCCTATTTCAGCTTCAGCTGTCGAATATCTGGTTGTTACCGCGGATAGTGTTCGGGTTCGGGAAAAGCCCGGTTTGCATGGCCGGAGCATGTTGATGCTCAACAAAGGCCATTTGGTTATTAAGGTTGAAGATAAGGGTGAATGGACTCGAATTTATTTTAAGGGGCGCGAAGATCAGGCTAACCAAACTGAGGGTTGGATGCACAGTTCTTTCTTGAAAGAAGAGAAGGCTGTTGTTAAGCAAAATACACCCGAAGAGCTTCTGTTAACTGATAACATCGCAGACTTGGCTTGTGAGAAGGTGGAGGGCACTGAGCTGGTTCAGGGGTGCGATCTTCATCTTCAGTATGGATTGAAGCAGGATGCCGGTTTGAAGCGTATTAAGGTTAACTGCAGTGCTGAGCTGGTAGCTAAAACCCGAAATGGTGAGATGATTCCTGTACCCGTTAACCAGACGTTAGAGCATCAGGTGGTGAAATCTTCTGGGGATTATTCTATGCATATCCTAATGAAGGCAGATGCCTCTTATGAGCTGGATGAAGTGAGCCTTGAAGGGCATCGTTGCCAGCTGGTGGGGTATAGCAAGTAATTGAGTTTCATTGAGGTAACTAGGGGTGATTATCGACGTTAGTACCTAAAGGGCATAGCAAAAGCCTCTCCTACAGGGAAAGAGGGGGTAGCAAATACTATCCTCTCCCTTAGGCCTTGCTAGTGTAGCAGGCGCGCCACGCGCCGATTGATGCTATTCAGCTCGCTCTGAAATCTTTGTTGCCACAATGTAAACCGTAATTGCGATGAGTACGCCTATGGCATTTGCATAGGCATCTTCGATAGAGAAGTGTCTAAGTGGGCGTAATACACCTTGTAGGTATTCGAGTAACCCTGCCAGTACAAACCAGCTGCTCCAGTAGGTCCAGCCAGGGATCTTATATAGGGCAAGCCTTCCCATAAATGAGACTCCAAAAAACGCCATAAAGTGTCCAACCTTATCTGAATTTTCAAAGATCCTTTCTGGCGGAGCCGGGCGGAATATACCGTAAGCCAAAGCGGCGAGGGCCAGAAGGAAAATCACCCAGATGATGGTTTTGTATTTTTGGGTAAACGAGTTGTTCAAGTTTTCTTTCTCAGTTCTGGGTTGTCGAGGCGGGCCTAGGGCTTTACCGCGGTAAAGATTAATCGAGGTGAGGCGCCTCGCCTGCAATATTGGGCCCTTTAGGAGGTGCATCATGCGCCGATTAGTTTTCCGCGGCGGTGGTACCAAAGGGGCATAGCAACGGCGCTCCCACAAAAAAGAAGGTGTGCCTTCGTGGCGATGGTTTCAACCTCTAACGGCCGACGCCGTAGTAGATGAAGCCCAGGCTTTCGAGCATCTCTTTATCAAAGATGTTTCTGCCGTCGATAATCAATGGGTACTTCATCTGATTGAGAATTTCATCATAATCTGGGGACCAGTACTCAGGCCAGTCTGTGAGTAATAGCAGGCCATCAGATTTCTTCAGGGAGTCATAACCGTTGTCGAAATAGGCTAAGTTTGGCTGCTCGCCAAAATGCTCTCGAATATTACCCATCGCTTCCGGGTCGTGCACCTGAACCCTGCAGTTCTGCGCCAGCAGCGTGTTGATAACTTTCAAACTGGGGGCATTATCTATACTGGCGGTCCCTGGTTTAAATGACAGGCCCCAGATGGTTACTACGCGGTTTTCCAGATCGCAATCGTAATGACGCCAGAGTTTACGGAACGGTTGCTCTTTCTGTTTTTCATTTTCCGTAAGTACGGTGTCCAGAAGCTTAGAGTTACGTGCTTCTGACATGAGTTCGGACAGGGCTTCGATGTATTGCTGGAAATGCAGGCCACCAAAGCCACAGCCTGGGTGAAGATAGTGAGGACCGATTCGGGGATCTGTAACCATCGCTTCTCTTATGACTTCTATATCCACTTCCAACTGATCGGCAAGGTTGGCTAGTTCATTAATATAGCCCAGTCGTAGGGCTAACATGCCGGTGTTAGCAAACTTGGTAAACTCAGCCTCTTTCGCCGTCATAATCATCCATTGCTTAACGGCTTGACTGAAAGGTCTGAACAACGCTTTGATATTGAGCATGGCCCAATCATTAGTACAGCCAATAATGTAGGTCTGCGGCCATTTGTAATCCTGCAGTGCGGAACCTTCAGCGAGCATGTCGGGGATATAACAGATAACCTGGTTATTAGCTTCACCTATCTGGCTCTGCAAACGATCAGAGCTGCCCACACCAAAATTCGATTGGTTAATGATCAATAGATTACTGGAATGCGTTTGGCTTAATCTGGCTACCAATCGTTCTGCTGTGACAAATTGGTCCGGGTTTAGCGCCAGAATATGATTAGATGCGTGGATAACACCTTCTTCATCTGATCCAACTTTCAGGCGTCCGCAGGCTTTGCTATCAGTAATGAGTTGTTCCAGGCCTGGCTCATTACTCACTTTAAATTCAGTTTCGGCTTCGTTCGGTACTTCATGTTCGTTGGTTACAAGAAGAACATGATTTCCGCTTTCAGCTAAGGCTGCTGCAGCGGTCCAGGCGAGTAATTCGTTGCCCCAAATGGTTACTTTCATTTACTCGCCTCTCTCTGTAATTCTGTTAATAAGGCCATTGGTTGAGCTGTCGAAATCGGGTTGCTTTCTTTCTGTCCCTAGCGCGTCTAATAATGATGTCGCTACTTTTTTACCTAGCTCTACGCCCCATTGATCGAACGGGTTGATATCCCAGATAACCGATTGCACAAAGACTTTATGCTCGTATAGGGCGATAAGCTGGCCAAAAGAGAATGGGTTCAATTCATCCAGCATGATCGTAGTGCAGGGCTGATTGCCCTTATAGCGTTTGAAAGCAGGAGCGCTTTCAGCACCTTCTAAAACAGAATCACCCAAAGCGAGAATACGAGACTGAGCAAGGCAGTTTGCCAGGTTTAGCTGGTGCTGATGCTGCAGCTCTGGGTTGTTCGTATCATGATATCTTCTGGCGGCGACGATAAAGTCGCACATGACTGCTTCGGTTCCCTGATGGAGCAGTTGGTAAAAAGCGTGTTGAGCGTTTGTGCCTACTTCTCCCCACAAGATGGGGCAGGTCTTATAGTCAACGTTGTTACCTTGCCTGTCGACGGACTTACCGTTGCTTTCCATCTCAAGCTGTTCCAGGTATGCCGGGATATGACTGAGACGGCCATCGTAGGGAAGAATCGCGTGGGCATTAATGTTTAAAAAGTTGATATTCCAGATTCCCGCCATCGCAAGTAAAACGGGCAGGTTTTCTGAAAACGCTGCGTTTCTAAAGTGCTCATCCATTTCATGAGCGCCGTTAAGAAACTCCCTAAAGCCTGACATACCTAGTTTTAACGCTATGGGTAACCCAATAGTGGACCACATTGAATAACGGCCGCCGGTCCAGTCCCAGAACTCTAATTGGTTGCTTTTGGGTATACCCCATTCGCAGACTTTATCTGGATTGGCTGAAACGCCGATAAAGTGGCGAGAAATCAGTGTCTCTTCGCTGGCTGCGTAGCTGGATTTTTTCAGCCATTCTTTTGCCGTTTGCGCATTTGCCAGTGTGTCTATTGTCGTAAATGACTTTGAGGAAATGACGAAAAGCGTTCGCGCGGGGTTCAACTCACTAAGAAGTTCCGCAAGCTGGCTACCGTCCATTGAGGAAACAAAATGAATCTTTAGACTTTTAGCGGTATCAGCCTGATTTTCAGCTAAAGCTTTACAAGCCATAAACGGGCCAAGATCTGAGCCGCCTACGCCGATATTAACAACGGTATCGATTGAATGCCCGGTAAAACCGCGCCACTGACCTGAGTGGATACGCTCCACAATTTCTTCCATGCGTGACAGATTGCTATGAACTTCGTCAATAATGTTTTTATCGTTGATCGACAGGATTCTGTCTGCAGGTGTTCTTAAGGCCGTGTGTAGGGCAGGCCTATCTTCTGAATCATTTACATGATCACCATCGAATAGCTTCTGAATCCATTGCTGAAGGCCTTTTTCTTCAGCCAGTTTTATCAGCAAAGCTAACGTTTCTTCAGTAATGCGTTGCTTAGATAGGTCGAGAAGAAATTTGTTCTGTTCAAAAGTGTATAAGCTAAACCGATCAGTCTCTTCTCTGAACAGAGTGCTGATGTGTGACTGAGACATGTAGTAGGCATGAGACTGAAGATCGTTCCACGCTACAGATTCATTTGCAGGCATCAGGTGTTCCTTAGTTGTAGCAAAATGCTAATACGGCATTTTACCTGCTCTTTGGCTGGCAGGTAAAACCCTTCCCTGGATATCTCTGATACAACGAGAGGTATCTTATTTACGACTGGGGACCCGAGGGGGCTTCCCGCTACGGGTTATCGCGACGGAGGTACCCAAGGGGCATAGCAACGTTACTCCCACATGATAGTGTGGTTGGAGGCACGCCCTCGCGGCGAAATATTCTCGAATATTTAAAGATCAAGCTCTTTAATGAACGCTTTCAGGCTTTCTGCCGTTTCGGCGTGCTGAAGGCCATAAACAACATTAGCTTGCAGGTAACCCGCTTTATTGCCGCAGTCGTAGGTTTTGCCGCTCATATGGAAGGCTTGTAGATTGCCTTCAGATAAGTAATCAGCCATGGCATCGGTTAGCTGTATTTCTCCACCTGCACCAGGCTTGGTGTCTTTTAACAGCTCCATGATGCGTGCAGGGAGAATATAGCGACCGTTTATCGTTAGGTTGGATGGGGCTTCATCAACAGGTGGTTTTTCGACCATACGTGCGATGTCCGCGGACTGGCCAGCTGAAATGCTGACGCCTTCGCAATCTACAACGCCGTAACGATCGACGTGCTCCATCGGCACCGGTTCAACCATGATCTGGCCGTGGCCACTGTCTTGATATGCTTCAACCATGGCTGTCAGGTCTGCTTTCGGTAAACCGTGGCTATTGATCAGCATGTCGGGTAGCAGTACGGCAAAGTCTTCGTCGCCGATAATTGGTGAAGCACACAATACCGCGTGGCCGAGGCCAAGTGCTTTATGCTGGCGTACTGCGCTGATTGATACATCAGCAGGGATGATATTGCGCACCGCTTCAAGGATAGAGGTCTTGCCTTTGCGCTCCAGCTCTGCTTCGAGCTCGTAGTGGCAATCAAAGTGGTCTTCAACAGAGGCCTTTCCCGAACGTGTAACCAGCACTATGTCTTTAATGCCAGCAGCAACCGCTTCTTCAACAACATGTTGAATCACAGGTTTATCAACAACAGGCATCATTTCCTTAGGTATAGCTTTGCTGGCAGGAAGTACTCGGGTGCCAAGTCCAGCAACGGGGATAACGGCTTTTGTAACACGTCTCATATTATGTTCCGGTTAGAGGTAAACAACGTTAAACGATTCTACAGTGATGATAACTAAGTTTATAGAGAGCTTTGTTACAGCCTATAAATAAAAGACAGACCGAAAATTAACTCTGAATAGTCATTTATTGGCTGTGATGCATCTTTGGTTTCATATTCAGAAAACAGCTCTAATGAACTGGCTTTGCTAAGAGAGAGTTCATAACCAAGCCGTGCTGAAAGCTCATCAAAATCCCGACTATCGCCTTGCTTGTACTCAGTGGCTTTTAAGCTGATAGAACTACTTAGGTTAGATCGTTCATTCAGTAAGTATCTGATGCTGGAAGCGATTATTCTTTCATTTAATGACTCTTGTGGATTGTTTACATGCGTTTCGTCTTTAAATTCTGTCTGTGCTTTGAAGCTGCAACGTACGCAAAGGAGTCTGGAGCTGTAGGAGAGGATAAATGAATCCTGCTCGATCTGGTCAATGTTGGTACCAGCACTATCTATGTTGCTTGATGATGTCAGGTTCTGATTACCGTTACCAAATGAGGTGTCGGTAAGCTGACGTCTTGCGTTAATGGAAAATTTATGGCCTTGGTTATCATATGTGGCTTGTAGGTTGAAATACGGGCCATTTTTGCTCCCTGAGCTAGTCGTGAATCGATTGACTCCAGCTTCAGCAGAGTAGGTTAGTAGCCGGTTCTCGCGTTCATAGCCGAGGGTTAGCTGTTGGTAGCTTTGGTTCGCAGCAGATCTGTAGTCAATTTCACTATTCTGCAAGTTGATTTTGATTCGGCTTTTTTCTTGTAACCTCCAAACCCAACTCATATCAAGAGTTGCGCGATCGCTATCCTGATTATTATCGTCGCTATATCGAATAGCCGCTAAAGAAGGGGTTACAGTAACCACCTGGAGCGGGGTGACATGGAATTTAGCGTCTACGGAAGCAGAAAAGATATTTCGGTTTTGCAGATTGTTACTTATGGCCGTTTCAGAGGGGTTGTTGATCAGACGTTTGGCGCTGTGATTTAAATTGACCTTTAGGTTGGGGGAAAGGTTAAATCTAGCGCTTGCACTGCCCTCAAGATTGGTTTCATTCTCCTGAGAATCTTTACTGTAATTCTCATGTTCGATTGAGTAATCAACAATGGCACTGGATGTGCTGTTTATTCGGCTGCTTTTGATCCGCGCAGTAACGACATCTTGCCTTTCTTTAATGGCGTTTGCTTTATTTGTCTTGTTGGCGTTATTGCTGAAGCCAGATTCAAGTTTCAGTTCTAACTCGGTCTCAGCGTGAATGGCGCTAGAGAGAGGGATTAGAGCTATAGCGCCTAAAAAAGCTGAAATAGTTTTCTGTAACATTAGCTATGCCTAAGGCTGATCAGAAGAAGCGTTCAGGAACGGAAACGATATCAGACGGCGCTAGCTCGTAATTAGTTTCTAGTTTGCCTTGTTTGAAAATGTCTTCCAGGTAGATGGGGTAGGTCTGGATCCCGTCTTGTGTTTTACGATAAAGGCGTGCTTTGTTTTCATCGGCAAATTCGGTGGAGCCTCCTGCGAGTAAAACCAGATCCAGCACGGTCATGCCCTGGCGCCATGGCGTTGAGGACGGATTGCCCACGGCTCCGGTAATCCTCACCCGTTGTGTAAAGGCAATGCTATTAGCTTCGGTGACAATGACTGTCACATTCGGCTGTTTTAAATAGTCATTAAGTTTACTGCTAATTTCCGCTTTAAGCTCTTCTGCAGTTTTACCAGTTGCTTGCACTTCACCTGCTAGTGGCACAGATATCATGCCATCAGGTCGGACTGGTGTGACAACGGAAAGGTCCGGATTTCGCCAGACCCGGATATCAAGTCTGTCTCCATTCCCTATTGCATATGCGGAAGCCGGAGCACTATATGCCTCAGGAGCGACAAAGGTTTGTTTAGTTGAAGTACAGCCAGCCAGGCTAATTAGCGCGAACGTGAGTAGTGTTGAGCGTTTATTCATTGCAATTGTCCTTTGCTTAACCCTGATGGGGCGCGAATCCTGCGTATTTCTTCCGGCCCGAATATAGCGTGCGATAAAAGAATAGCTGTATTTTCTGCGCAAATTTAACCTCGTGTAAAGTAGAAATTAGGCAGATTTATAATCTTTTTCTAATGTAAAAAAAACCGACAGTAGGAATGTAAAAAAAACCGACGTCGGTGCTGGTGACGCTAAGTGCTTGTTTTGTTTGAGTGGGAGATGCAGCTATTAACAAAAAGCGTCAGTAACAGAGTTGGGTAGACAGTAACTCTAATGAGGGAGTGGCTTGCTGTCGGCTTTTTTTACATGGCGTGGTGGATATGGTCACTAAAAAAAGAGGCGGGTTGGTTAATAGTCTAATTTTTTGTTTTTTCTTCTTGATTTTTAAGGTTTTTTTTTAGTTGGTACGTGGTTTGCTATGCCTGTTGTGTCAGGAATATGAGTTGTGGAGCAGTTTGCAAAACAGCTGCGATATAAAGAAAATTAAAAAGAATGGAGTTAACAAATGTTCTCTAAAGTTAAACAGGTTTTAGTAGGCGCTCTTTTGACGTGTGCCGCCGTGGGTGTGAATGCGGCTGCAGTATCCATTGGTGATGTTTCTACTATTGGTGGGGACTATGTGGTATCCAGTGGTTATAGCCCTTCAGCAGTGACAGGTGTCAGTCAGGCTGATTTGGAAAATTTTGCAGGTGTTCTCCCTGGGTACCTAGATTCTGCATCAGGTCTTGATGTGGTAGAAGGCTCAGCAATTAAATATACAGCTGATGTAAAGGCTGGCCAGTCAATCACTTTTGATTGGATTTGGGAGTCTGATGAGCCTGCTGCTGGTATTACTTACAATGACTTTGCCTTCGTGTCTCTGAGTCAGTCAGGCCTGATTACACCGCTACTGGCGACTGTTTTGAATGATGGCGCATTGTCGACAGGTTCATTTAGCTGGACTGCGATTGCTGATGGTTTTGTGACTTATGTTATTGGTGTTGTTGATGTGAATGATGATGTAGTAGGTTCCAAGCTTACTGTCAGTAATCTTTCTCCAGTGCCAGTGCCAGCAGCGGCGCTGCTATTCGGTTCGGCTCTGCTAGGCTTCGCAGGTTTCTCTGCGCGCCGTAAGGTGTCCTAATTACTATAGCTTTAAGCGTTTTACAAAAGAGAGGGCTTCATGCCCTCTTTTCTGCGTTTAAGCGAAAGGTATAAATGCATAATTTGTAATATAAGTGCATTATTCTGATTAGCCGGTTTAGGAAGTGTCGGTGTTGGAAAATTGGTTGGGGGGAGGCTCCCTTCCAGATGGATCACATAATGTGGCAAAGGGATACATGGAAGATATTGAAGGTATGATTAAGGTGGGACGGCCGTTATTACAGCGGAGGAATTCCCTGACCAATATGTTTCAGGCGCTATTGGATGCCTTTTTGGTATTGTGTCTGTTTGTTGGCTTTGTTCAGTACACTCAGGGCGTACTGCTCTATAGCCATGTGATTTTCGTTCTATTGTTAATGGGCTCTATGGCGGTTATTTACGATGGAATGGGTATTTATCGTAAAAATCGTTCAAATTTAGGCAAAAGCTTCGATCTTCTTAAAGCCTGGTGCTTCTCACTGGCGATTTCACTGGCGTTTATTTATCTGCTCGAAGCATTAGATGGGCTGGCGCCTGATTTTATCCTACCGTTCTCGGTTGCTGCGTTTACCTTGCAGTTGCTCTCGCATCTTTTTCTGCGGCGTTTTCATCTGATTCGTTCATCAAAAGCAAAGGTTAATGCGTTGGTCATAGGTGATCAGGTCTTTGCTAATAGGTTGAAAACAAGAATAAACAACAATCCGTGGGTCAGAGAGAAAGTCTCCGCGTGTATTGAACTCTCTAGCCTGAGCGAACCCGATAATTTTCTATGCAATGTCTCAATAAATAAAGCGAAAGAGATTATTCGCAATGATGACATTCGTTCAGTTTATCTGGCTTTGCCTTTTAATAATCTGGCCTTGGTTCAGGACCTCTATAAAGAGCTGATGGAGCTGAATGTTGATGTGCATTGGATACCTGATATTCATGAACTGCAGTTAATTAATCCGAGTGTTAAAGAACTGGCAGGTTATCCAGTATTGACCCTGTCAGAAACACCATTAATTGGTACCCATCATCTAAAAAAAGCGGTTGTGGATAAGGTATTGGCTCTAATTGCTTTATTGGCATTGTCTTGGCTGATGCTCGGGACCGCGTTGGCGATAAAGCTGACATCGCCTGGGCCGGTTTTCTTCAGGCAGCCGCGCACAGGCTGGGATGGCAAAGAGTTCATGATCTGGAAATTCAGAAGCATGAAGGTTCATCAGGAAGAACCGGATAAGGTGACCCAGGCTACCCGTCATGATGATCGCATTACGCCAGTCGGCCGGTTTATTCGTAAAACCAGTATCGATGAGCTGCCGCAGTTGTTTAATGTGCTGATCGGTAACATGTCAATGGTAGGGCCCAGGCCTCATGCGGTTCAACACAACCAGATTTATTCTACACAAATTAACGCCTATCTCTGTAGGCACCGCATTAAGCCGGGCATTACAGGCCTGGCTCAGGTTCGTGGGCTTCGCGGTGAAACAGAGGAGTTGGAACTGATGAGTAAACGTGTTGAAAGTGATCTTGAATACATCAACAACTGGTCTGTATCGCTGGATATTATGATTATGATCCGCACTGCGTTGACGTTAATTAATAGCCGAGCTTATTAACAAAATTATTTGGGTATTTTGGATAAAAGGAATTAAGTGTGTCGTACGACGAAGACGATCAATTGCAAATCCCTACTAACTATATAGCTGCGCTCTCACGATACAAAGTGTGGATTGTATTGGGTGTAGTTGTGCTTGCTGCGCTCGCTTCCATAGTGGTTTCAATTATCCCAGCAGTATATCGCTCTGAAGGTATCGTGTTAGTTGAAACCCAACAAATACCCGATGATCTAGTACGCTCTACGGTCACTTCAATCGCGGCTGAACGAATCCAGATCATTAAACAGCGAGTGATGACAAGGGATAAACTCCTGGAGATCGCAAATAAACACCCTTCATTAAAAGATGGGGTCAGAAGCCCACTAATTTCTGATCTTGTATCGGATATGCGCAGCAAAATTACCGTGCAATTAATAAGCGGAAATAAAAATTCAAGACGAAGGCATGCAACAACTATTGCTTTCAAAGTCGCTTTCGATGCACTTAGCCCCTCAGTTGCGCAATCGGTCACAAATGACCTTGTGACATTGTTCCTAGATGAAAATGTCAAAGCTAGAACGGCTAGAGCTTCAGAAACAACCGATTTTTTACAGCATGAGGCGGAAAAACTTAAGCAAAAGTTAGCAGGTACAGAACAGGCAATAGCCGACTATAAATTACAGTTCAAAGAATCGCTGCCGGAACATCTAAATCTTTACATGTCGATGTTAGAGCGGGCACAAAATTCTAGGGTTGAAGTTGCCAGACAATTAGAAACTGTAAAAAGCCAAAAATCATTATTAGAGCTTCAGACGCGGTCGTCGGGCGGCATCTCTGAACAACAGGTGCGCTTAAATAATCTACGTAAAAAATATGACGAGCTTTCAGTGCAGTATACAGAGAGCCATCCCGATCTGGTTACCTTAAGAAGCGAGATTGATCAATTAAAAACTGCAGCACCCAGAAGAACGGCAAACTCATTAGTCAGGCAGGAGATAACTGCTGCAAAAAGCCAGATTGCATTGTTAGTAGAGCAGCGCGAAAAGATTGATGAGCAGATCTCAAGCCTTCAGCAGAGGATCATCAATATACCTCAAGTTGAAAGAGGCTTGCTGAGTTTAAACAGGGATTATGAAGCAGTAAAAGAGCAATATGATCAGATAGTTGGTAACACTATGCAAGCTCAGATGGCTGAAAGCCTAGAGCAAGGTAGGAAAGCAGAACGTTTCTCGATACTGGAACCGCCATTACTTCCAGATCAACCATATAAACCGGATCGCAAGAAGTTTCTTGCTGCAGGATTTGCTGCTTCTTTGTTTCTACCTCTGGGCCTAGTCATTGGTTTAGCGTTTATGGATAAATCGATTCGAGGGGCTAATTCAATCGAGATGATTACAGGGCATGCGCCGCTGGTCGTGATAGGCGTTATTGAAACTGAGGAGGAGCTACAGCGTCAGCGAAATCGGAAAATAAAGGCAATAATCGCTGTTTTATTAGGGTTTGTATCGATAGTTATTGCTACTCACTTTTTGTACCAGCCTCTGGATATGTTGATGTACAAACTGATGTATAAATTAGGCGTGTCGTAAGGGATAGATGATGGCAACAATTGCAGATGTAGTTAAACACGCTAAACAGAATCAGCTCGTTGAAAAAGAGATTGAGCAGGTTAGCCGTAAACCGATTCAAGCAGATAGCAGTGGTCACGAGTCGATTACTTATACAACGACTAAAGTTGTTAATGTTTCTAATGAAACGTTAACCGCGAATCGGGTCATTGCACAGAATAAAGAAGACCCTCGCTCAACGCCGTTTCATATGTTGAGAGCAAAGGTATTAAAAGAATTACGCGATAATAATTGGAACAGTCTGGCTATTTCCGCCCCGACACCAGGGGCTGGCAAGTCATTAGTCACGGTTAATTTGGCGATGAGCATTGCGATGGAAGTGAATCAGACGGTGCTTATTGTTGATATGGACCTTCGCCAACCGTCACTACATAAATACTTTTCTATAGAGCCCGAATATGGGGTGCAGGATTATATTGAGAATGATGTCAGTGTAAAGGAAATGTTAATTAACCCAGGGGTTGAACGCCTTTCTATTATCCCTGGACGAAAGCGTATGCTGAATTCATCTGAAAAGCTTGCATCACCCAAGGTGAAGGCATTAACAGAAGAGCTAAAGAATAGGTACGAGTCAAGGATTGTGATTTATGACCTGCCACCACTACTGGTATCAGATGATGTGATGGTATTCCTTCCCTATGTTGATTGCTCTTTATTGGTTGTAGAAAGTGGAAAAAATACACGCGAAGAGATTGAAAGTTCTATGCTTATTGCAAAAGAAAAACCATTGCTAGGTACAGTGCTTAATAAGGAAGTTGATCATAGAAAAGTTTATGTATATTGAGTTAAGAATATGAAAAATGTAATTGTTGCAGGTTGCGCTCCTAATACAGGTAATCTTGGGGTATCTGCTTTATGTCGTGCAACTGTTATGGGTGTATATGAAAGAAAGCAGGGTATAAATGCAACTATTCTAAGTTATGGTGATATTTATGAAAAAAGAGGGTACGAAGTTAGGGAAGGGCAGTTTTGCACTGTTATGGGAGTTTCAAATGGCAAACGCTTTTATAAAAATAATCATTATTTAAATATATATCTTAGTGCAAAGTGTAACGGGCTTTGGAATGAAAGGGCAAAAACCTTTTTAGATGCTAATGCTGTTCTAGATATTAGTGGTGGAGATAGCTTTACGGATATTTATGGTGATCGGAGGTTTAATGGCATTTTTTATCCGAAAAAAATTGCATTAGAAAACTCAAAGCCTCTTGTATTGCTGCCTCAGACATTAGGGCCTTTTTGTAAAAAGGAAAGCCTTGAAAAGGTAAGATACGTTCTGGAAAAAGTATCTCTTGCATATTTCAGAGATGAAAGGTCATTCGAATACGCAAAGGAAATTTTAGGGGAAAGTTTTGATCCCAAACGAATTAAAAAAGGAGTTGATGTTGCATTTCTTTTGGAAAAGGATGAGGGGTATAAACCTAAAATTGATGCTCGTATAGGTATAAATGTAAGTGGTCTGGTTTATAATAATAAGCCTGAAAGGTTTGGGATAAAATTAGATTATAAGCGGCTGTTGATGGAGTTTATCAAGGAAGTATGTGAAACAACTTCTGAGAATATTGTGCTGGTTCCTCATGTTGTAAGCGAATATTCAAATGAGTGTGACTATAAAGCAGCTTGTGATTTAAAGGAAAGTCTTAATGTTAAATATAAAGACCGCGTAAGTATCGTTGAGGTTGATGATAACTATAATGAATCTATGGCAAAGCAGGTTATTTCTCAATTAGAGTGGTTTTGTGGCATGCGGATGCATTCAACAATAGCTGCTTTAAGTACCTGTGTACCAGTAGTTAATATTGCTTACAGTGATAAATCAATTGGCGTATTTGAGACAGTAAATCAAGGGCATATGGTACTTGATGCTAGAGTGATGAATCTTAAAGACCTGTTGGTTGGATTGTTAGATTCATGGAAAATCCGTTCTATGACAAAGCAACAGCTCTTATCTAGAGTTCCTTGTGTTATGGAGAAAGCAGAGCAGCAAATGAATGATATTTGTTCATTCATTAAGAGTGCCGGTTAAGTATTCATGATTAAGCAGGGAAGTTTATTGCTCGGAGCTAATCTTATTGGCTCCATGGTCTCATTGGTAAGAAATATTCTTATCGCTCGATTATTGATGCCGGAAGACTTTGGTATTGGAGCGCTTTTTGTCTTAGTTTTAACTTTTCTGGAAATGTTAAGCAATCTGTCTGTTGACCGTCAAATAGTTCAGGATGAAAGAGGCGGCGGACGAAGGTTTATTTCGAATGTCCACTTTTTTGAGTTATTTAAAGGTTTGTTTTTGGGGATGGGGCTCTATCTGCTGGCGCCACTTCTTTCAAATATTTTTAAATTAGGGGAGGCTCAATGGGCTTTTGAGGTGTTATCTGTTGTTCCTGTAATAAGAGGTTTTAGGAATTGGAGTTCGGTTACGGAGCAAAGGGAATCTGTTTTCCTTAAAACTTCGATAATGGAGCTTTTACCTCAATTGTTGTCTTTTATTCTTTTCTTTGTGATTAGTGAGTTCGTTAAGGATTTTACATTATATCTTTATTTGATTTTATTTCAGGTTATTTTTCAGGTCGTTTTGAGTCATATATTGAAGTTGTATAGATATTCAATTTGCTTTGATTTAGATATATTGAAGTCTATTTTTGTTTTTGGCTGGCCTTTGATGGTTAATGGTTTTTTATTGTACTTTTTTATGCAGGGTGATCGTGCATTGCTTTCTGTTTTTTATGATATGACCTTGCTGGGATTGTTTAGTGCTGCCTTCTCTATATCAATTATGCCGACGGTGATTTTAGGTAAGTTTCTTAATTCTCTTTTTTTGCCGCTATTAAGTCGTGGAGGTCAGGTTTTCTACTATAGAGAGCTGCTGGTTAGAATATGCATATTTATGGCATTTATTTATGTTCTCTTTATATGCGTAGGAGGAGAGTTTTTATATAGAGCTGTTTTTGGAGAAAAATATCATTCAGGAGCAGTTTTTTTGGTAGTGCTTGGTGTTGTTCACTCATTTAGAATAATTAGGATTGCCCCTGCTGTAATCGCCACAAGTGTGGCAAATACAAAATCTATTCTTTATTCAAATGTAGTAAGAGGGATAGGTTTTTTGGTTGCTATTATTTTTGCTAGCGTTGGGGTTTCACCAGTATATATGGCGGCTAGTGCTGGTCTTGGAGAACTATTAGCAATTTCTTATCAGTATTATTTTGTTAGTTATAGAGGGTCTAAAATTAATATTGGCAGATTTGATTATTGTTTGTTTGCTTTTTTGGTCTTAGTTGTGGTTCTAGGCTATACAGGTTTTGTGCCAAAAGCTTATGACTTTTTGGCTATGTTTTATATGGCTATTTTGGTTTTGGTTTTATCTTTGTTGGGTTTTTTGTATTTGTTTTTTGATTATAAAAAGAGAGTCTGTTGTGTTTAGGTTTATATTGCGGTTTGCGTTCTTAAGAAAGATCATTCTTTGTTGGGCTAAACATAGTATTGAAGTACAAATGAAATCTGAGATTGTTCGTCAGCTGCTTATGAGATTTCATGCTGTAGAAGTAGGTATGCACAGCTACGGCTTTTTACGAAAAGACGCTTTGCCTCGAGGAACAATAATTGGCAGGTATACCTCAATAGCAGAAGGGTTGAAAATATTCAGAAGGAATCACCCTTTAGATACCTTTAGTACTCACCCATATTTCTATAATTCGATGCTTGGCTATGTGAAATTGGACACGATCCCTAATAATGATGAAAACCCGCTGGTGATTGGTAATGATGTCTGGATCGGAGCCAATGTAACTATTCTGCCAGGTTGTAGAATTGTTGGTAATGGCGCAGTAATTGGAGCCGGAGCTGTTGTTACATCGGATGTAGAACCTTTTTCTGTAATTGCTGGTAATCCTGCGAAAGAAATTGGCCAGCGTGATGTGGAAAAAGCCATGCATATTCAAGGTAATGTATGGTGGGAAATGGAGCCGCTCGATATTTTAGACGTTATCAATAATAAGTCCGCCTTTGAAGCTAATGGAAATGGATATGGTAAGTGAGATCAAGACAATCAAGGATGTTGTTGATTATCAGCTTTGCGCCGGTTGTGGAATGTGTGCGGTGCAAACGGATGACCTTCAGATGATAGAGGTCATCGATCTAGGAAAAAGGCCAGATGGAAAAAGCATAGATCAACATGTCCCAGATTATTGCCCAGGTGCAGGTTTGCAACGTAGTAAACCAGATAACTTGCCAGATAGTTCTAAGGTATTGTTCGATGCTTGGGGGCCAGTGCTAGAAGTCTGGGAAGGGTACGCTTCTGATGAAGGTATAAGGTATAAAGCCTCGAGTGGTGGTGGGATTACAGCACTAGCATCATATTTATTGGATAGTCACTCCGCGACAAGAGTTATTCATACTGGACAGAATAAGAGTTCTGCATGTCGAACTGAAACAGTTGTCAGTAAATCAAGTAAAGAATTGTTAGATCATAGTGGATCACGTTATTGTGCCTCCAGCCCTTGTGAGGGAGTAGATGAGATTTTTGTAAATGAAGGCTCATCAGTTTTTATTGGCAAGCCTTGTGATTCAGCTGCTCTCAGACTTAGGACAAACACTGATGATGTTTTAGCAAGTAAGGTTGCTCTCAATATATCTTTTTTCTGTGCCGGAACGCCTTCTTCTGAAGGGAATGTTTCATTGGTAGAGAGGGAAGGCATAGCTATTAACTATCTTAAAAGCTTGAAATATCGTGGAGAAGGTTGGCCAGGTTTATGGCGTGCAATAAAAACTGATGGTCAATGCCAAGAACTAACATACGCAGATTCTTGGGGGTATTTGCAACAATACCGGCAGTGGAGATGTTATATCTGTCCAGATCATTCAGGTGAGTTTTCAGATATCTCCTTTGGAGACCCTTGGCATAATGCCCCAGAGGAAGGTGATCTGGGCAAATCTATGATTGTTGTTAGGACTGAAAGGGGGCGTGAAGCTCTGCATAAAGCTGTAAGTTCTGGTTATATAACGCTTGAGCGAGAAGATTTAAATATTCTTCCCCTTTCTCAGCCGAATTTGTTAAAAGCCCGAGGGGCGTTGTTGGGCCGTTTATTCGCACTAAGGCTTAGTGGCTGCAAAATACCAAAGTATCAAGGGTATAGCTTCTTTCAATTTTGGTGGTCAGAGTTGAACTATAGAGATAAATTCAGTTCTTTTGCGGGGACGTTTAAGCGAATATATAAAAGAAAATTATATAGGCGTTTGAGACGCTGATATGAATATTCGAGTGATGCCTGAGAACTTCGGACAAGGTGAGTGGGTTGGAAATACAACCTTACACCCTATTGGGGTTCTTGTGCTTGGGATAAGCATACTGGCAATATTAGCATTTAATAGAGATAAGGTACTTCAACCTTTTTTTCTGCTTTTATGCTTTATATCCCCTGCACAGAGAATAGTTGTAGCAGGTGCTGATTTTAATTTTTTTCGGTTGGCGATATTAACATTATTTATTCGAGTGTTAATGAAAGGAGAGAATAAATTCTTTGTGGTCCAGCCATTTGATGTTTTGTTTTTTATTTATACTGTTGTTTATTCTTTGATTTACGCTTATTCAAGTGGCTCCTTGGGTGACCCAATAGCTAAGGGGGTAGAACTTATATTGTTATACTTTTGTGTCCGGAGTGTTGCCAGGACAACCCCCGATGTAATTAAAGTTTTTAGGTTTCTTTCGTTGTTAAGTATTCCCGTTTGTTGTTTTTTTATAGTTGAAGCTATTACAGGAAGAAACTTTTTTTCAGTTCTAGGTGGGGTTCCAGAATTTACTAAAATTAGAGAAGGCCGCTTGAGATGTCAGGGGCCTTTTCCACACCCTATAATAGCCGGATGCTTTTGGGCAATTTTGTTCCCAGTATTTCTTTCTATGTATATCCAATTCAAACAGAAAAAATACTTACTAGCATGTGTTTGTGCCTTTTTTATTGTAGTAACAACTGCTTCAAGTACAACCTTGTTAGCTTTGCTTAGTGCGCCATTTTTCATGAGCTTATACCTAGTTCGTAAGCATATAAAGCTGCTTTTTTATTCTGGGCTAGCGTGCCTTGTCTGTCTCCATATGGTTATGAGTGCGCCCGTTTGGCATTTGCTGTCACGTATTGGGGCTGTAGGGGGGTCTACTTCACATTTCAGATATATGCTTATTGATAAGTTTATTTCTCACAGCCATGAATGGTTTCTTTTAGGAACAAATAGCACAGCGCATTGGTTTTTTGGGGCTCAGGACTTAACTAATCAGTTTGTTCTTGTGGGTGTGAGAAGTGGATTTTTAGGCTTGTTTTTGTTTGTTTGTTTATTGTGGTTATTTTATAAAAAAATATATTTTATCGTTAGGGTTTCGCAATATAAGGTTTTTTCTTGGGGTGTTTTTAGTGCGATGTCTGTGAGCTGTGTGTCTTTTTTGGGTGTGTCCTATTTTGGACAAGCGGTTTATTTATTTAACTTTCTTTTTTCTATTGTGGTTTGTATGCTTTTGCATAGTGTTTATGTGCGAAAAAAAGAAAATGATAAAGCCTTACTTAATAAGGGGGCGCTGTTGTGAACTATCCCTCTCAGTGGCTTATAAGTGCGAATGAATTAAATTGCTATAATTTAGATTTAATACAGAAAATTAACTCTAAATATTATCTTCATTTTGATAAGCGAACTAAATTTGAACAGTTCAATAGGAATGGTGATCTAATCATCACGCTAGGGGCAATTGTATATCCTCAAGAACTTCTAAACTCAGAGGGCTTCAATTTTAAGGAATGGCTGTTTTCATGTGTAGGTTGCTATTGTGTTATCAGGTGCTATAACGATGATATTGAGATATATACTGATCCAGCCGGTTTAATGAATATCTATTACGGGAAAGGAGTGATCGCATCATCCCTAAGTTTCTTTCCACAGTACTATAATGATGGTGTAAAGGATAATTTCAGTTTAGAAAATGATTGGTTCACTGGAGATGTGACTCCTCTGAGAGGAGTTAGATATCTAATGGCGAATCATTCGCTATCTTTGAATAACAATCTGGTTTCACGCTTTTGGCCCGAATCTGGTCATGGTAACTTGAATTGGGATGTTGGGGTTGAGAAATGTGCTCTTCATATCAAAGAGACCATTTCCCTTGCTAGTAGCAAATACAGTTGTATCGCTTCACTTACGGGGGGGCGTGACAGCAGGGTTATTTTAGCTGCGTGTGAGCAACTACAGAAAAAGCCAGAATTTTTTACGCTAACTGGTCAAGGTGTAGCAAGTGATGATATTGATGTTGTCACTCGCTTGCGTCAAAAAAACGGTTTTGTTCACAGATTTCTACCAATCATTAATCCAACAGTTGATGATCTTCATATTTATGACGCTATTTCAGGTGGATATGCAGTAGGTGCTAGGCGCACAATTATTTCCAGCTTAACTGGTTTTAGAGACAAAGGGCTGGTTCATATAAATGGAAATCTCGGTGCAATTGGTAAATGTTACTATTGGCCTATCAATGCCGATTCCCATTGTGATGAAAAGTCTTTGCTTTCTGATTTTACCTCTTTATCTGAGGACAAAATTTCTGGAATACGTACTTGGTTACGGTCATTGCCTGAAGGTATATCCGATACGGATAAATGTAATCTTATGTATCTTGAACAAAGAGGAGGGAGGTGGATGGGTATCGGGGAAGGGGCTTCTTCGATGATTTATTCATCTTTTACGCCCTTTGCTTCTCGACAGTTGTTCGAATATATCAGAGCGCTTCCTGATTCTGATTTGAGAAAAAATGATTGGCATTACGATGTTACCAGGGTTCTGTCCCCTATTTATGCTGATATCAGGTATAGCCGTTCTACTCATTTCCTTACTAAGTTAATACCAAAATTTTTAGTTAGGGTGTGCAAGTCATTAAAGGCGAGGTGTCTAAAATGAAGATAATTAATACACTAAGTGCGTTGCTAATATTATTGCTCTCATTGCATGCTTCAGGTGAATGCCTAAGTGAGGAGTGTGATCGGGACTGTCAAGAGCGGTTATTGGCTTTAGATGAAGGGATGCTTGATTTCTGTGAAGCTCCATCGTTTGGCACATATTCTTTAGAAAAGAATGGTATAACGTGGTACTTCGATCAACCGGTAACTTACGGCAAATATGTTAATGGAGATTTCTGGGTTTTAGATAAAGGGACAGGTGTAACTATTAAAAAAGTTACTCCCATACCAAACGATGGGGTAAATGGTTCTATGGTTAACCCAACCGTAGGTGCTCAAGCATATGATGCAGATATATATGCCTATAAATCCAATTTGGCGGTTAAATTCCCTGTTCTCCTTAATGGTGGTGATTCATTAGTAAGTACTATTAGTAAGACTGAAAATGATTTGAATCAATATGACAGAGTATTTCCTTCGTGGTATCGCTCAACTAAGGGGCTCGGTCATGCTGAGTTAATGGGGGCGTCAGTTTTAACTGTAGTATCTCAAGTTCCTAAAATAGGCAGTTTTAGACCTCCCTATATTGGAAACAATAAGGTTAGTTATAATGTTTCTGATATTGATAAAACTTATTATAAAAAGATAAAGTCACCCTCCTATATGCCAAATGTTTCATATTATGAACGCGGGCTTGAGCGTCCATGGTTGATGCACTTGCCTGGTTGGACGGCTCGTAAAATGCATCCTGTTGAAAATATGCCTAACTACCATCGAGAAGTAGGCAATTTTTTATCTGATGCTTCCCTGATACTTTTAACTGATAAAGCTACAGAGAAACTACTTTATCGTTATATTCAGACAGGGATCGATCACTACTACACAATTATTAATGGTAGTGCAGATAGCGCAACATTTGAATTTCAGTCAATTTTTACAGGGCTTTTGCTAAAAGATGATGATATGGCCTCGGTATGGAAGGATGGTCAATCAAAAACACTTGGTCGTGCTGCGGATAAATTCTATTTTTATTCAAATAGGACAAGCTCTATTTCGAGTAACCTTAATAAAAACAACGGTTCCTGGAATGGTTACAAGGTTTTATTTAGGAAAAAGCATGGTACGACAGAGCATGATCATCTTCACCCATCAGAATGGAAGCAAGTGACAAATGGAGGTGGAATAAAGCAGGAAACCTATAGGTTATGTTGTGATAGTAAACCTCATTTCGGGATGGCTTTGGCTTCCAGGATCATAGGGGCTGAGAAATACTGGCCTTCAAACGCTTTGGATCTTTATTTAGATAGGTGGATTGATGAAAGTTTAAATGGTTCAGGGTTAGAAACTATCAGGTTGTATTATCCTACGTTTAAATACGGTACGAGAAAATATGTTTTAGGTTCTAAGTTTTTGGATTCGGTTTACAAAAGTTACTATGGCGATTGGAACAATGCCAGTACATCAACACAAGATGAAAGCTATATTCAAAATAGTGACACATTGAATTTGAGAAGACAGTAATTGTCAGGGGAAAAGGATGGCCGAATTAACCATTGTTTTGGTAAGTTACAATACAGCTAAGTTGACTGTTGCGGCGGTGGAGTCAGTCTATGATCAGACGGATATGTCGTCTAAAGACCTGATTGTTTTTGATAATGCATCAACTGATAATTCAATGGATCAATTGAAGTTTAATTTTCCTGATCTTCATTTAATCAATTCAGATATCAACTATGGATTTGCATTGGCTAATAATATTGCTGCTAAAGAATCCAAGGCTGAATATATCCTTCTTCTTAATCCAGATACTGTGGTTTTAGACGGGGCAATCGATAAACTTCTTGCATTTGCCAAAGATAACCCAGAGGCAGGAATTTGGGGAGGGCGGACTTTATATGGCGATCGTACTCTTAATCCTTTGTCCTGCTTTGGACGTATGACTCTATGGAATCAATTTTGTCGTGCCTCAGGCTTGGCTGCGATTTTTAAAAAGACAGATTTTTTTAATTCTGAGGAGTTTGGTGGCTGGCAGCGTGATTCCGTAAGAGAGGTCGACATTGTAAGTGGTTGCTTTCTTCTTATAAAAAGGTCCCTTTGGGAGCAATTGCAAGGGTTTGATGAAAAATTTTTCATGTATGCTGAAGATGCAGACCTGTGTCTGCGTGCAAGGCAACTTGGCGCGAATCCGATGATCACCCCTGAGGCAACCATCATTCATTATGGCGGTGCATCTGAAGGCGTACGTGCCGATAAGATGGTGCGGCTTCTAACGGCTAAAACGGAGTTGATTCAAAGTTATTGGCCTCGTTGGAAACAACCGTTAGGAAAATTAATGCTCGGTTTATGGGTCTTGACCAGAATCATAGCTTTATCAATTGTTAAACCTGGCTCAAAAAACCTTCTTTCATGGAAGGAGGTCTGGAAACGACGAAAAATATGGTTCAAGGGATATGCTGGCAGTTACTCTAAACCTGCTGGAGTCAGTAGCAATGTTTAGTGTTGTGATACCTGCACATAATGAAGGTGCTGTGATTACACGCTGCCTTGACGCACTTACAACAGGGTTGAACGAAGATGTGGAGATTGTTGTTGTTTGCAATGGATGCTCTGATAATACAGCTGAGCTCGCAAGGGCGTTTAAGCAAGTAGAAGTTTATGAGCTTGATGTCCCTTCTAAAGTAAATGCAATCAATTTTGCTGAGTTACAGGTTAGTGCTTTTCCACGGATATATGTTGACTCGGACCTCATTATTACAGGGGCTGAACTGGAACGGATTGCCTCCTATCTACGTAATGACGGAGCGATGGCTGTCGCGCCGAGAATGATTATTGATGAATCCAGGTCTAGTTGGCCAGTTAAGGCATATCATCGAGTCTGGAAGCGACTTCCTTATTATGCATCTCGTTTGGGAGGGGTTTTCGGCTTATCTGAACAGGCAAGAAGCCGTTTTCACCATTTTCCTCAGATTATTGCAGACGATGCTTTTGTTAGAGCGCAATTTTCACAAGATGAGCGCCTAGTTCCTGATGATTGCAGTTTTACCGCGATTGCTCCGTTTAATCTGAGAGACCTGATCAAAATAAAAACCCGCTCCCGTTTTGGGAATGTTGAGCTAAAAGAGAAGTTTCCTGAGTTAGCTTATGCGCAGGATAACTCCTCAGGCAGTTTAGTCGGGTTGATCGCAAAATCTCCGTGGTTGTTGCCTAGCATTTTCGTTTATGTCTATGTCAACTTCAGAATACGACTAGGTGTTCGAAAGCGGCTTAGGAATAGAGATTACTCTACATGGGAGCGGGATGAGTCTTCTCGTCCTAAGAGTTAAAAGGATTTTTTATGAAAGTTTTACTCATATCTTCGTCGGGCGGTCATTGGGTGCAGATGTGCCGTTTAAAATCCTCTTTTCAGGATTGTGAGCTTCATTTTGCTTCTACAGAGGAAAGCTATCATGAGCACCATCCGGGGCAACCTTTCTACTATATACCTGATGCATCCCGATGGAATAAGCTTAAGCTGTTATGGCAGGCCTTTGTCGTTTTAAAAACCTTGCTTAAGGTTAAGCCGGATGTGGTTTTATCTACAGGCGCTTCCGTTGGCCTGTTTGCTATAGTGTTGGGTAAAAAGCTTGGTTACCGAACTATATGGGTCGATAGCATTGCTAATTCAGAGCAGCTCTCGCTCAGTGGGCAGAAGGTTAAGCCTTATGCAGACCTGTATCTCACCCAGTGGGAGCATTTGGCTGGTAGTGATGGTCCGGAATATGCGGGGTCGGTAATATGATCTTTGTCACTGTCGGTACACAGTTACCTTTCGAACGCTTGCTAGAGACTGTCGATGCATGGGTGGCTGAACATCCTGATCAAGAAGTGTTTGCTCAGGTTGGACAGACCAAGTATAAGCCTTCGCACTTTAGAACTACGATCAGCATGTCGCCAACAGAGTATGATGATTGGCTCTCCCGCGCTGATATAATTATTGGTCATGTGGGTATGGGCACCATTATCTCCGGTGTTAAACATGCTAAACCATTGGTGTTAATGCCTCGCCATGCGGCAAAGGGTGAGCATCGAAATGATCACCAACTGGCGACGGCTAAACAATTTGGCACACTGCCTAGCGTTAATATTGTCGACTCGAATGAAGATTTTTTTGCAGTGATGGAAACATTGTTAAAGCGTAGCGAGAATGATGAAGCAGTAAAACTTGAAGTCTCATCAGGTCTGGTAAATAGAATACAGGATTTTCTGAAAAAGGATTTTGATGGTCATGACTGTACAAACGGAAACAAAGCCCGCTGATACAGCGAAAAACATAGACTCACGCTATTTCTTTGCGCTAGGCGCACTAGTTTTCTGCGTTTATGCGCCAAGTCTGGTTAATTTGTTCGAGCAATGGTGGAATAGCCCTGAATATGGCCATGGCTTGTTCATGCCTTTTGTTGTGGGGTACATGATATACAGGAAGTTGCCGTTTTTAGCGAAGGAACCCCTGCAATCTTCTGTCTTTGGTATTTTTATGCTGTTGGCGGCGTTGTCTCTTTTGTTAGCGGCGACGTTAGCGGATATCGAGTCGATAAAGCATTACAGCTTTTGTATAGCATTGTCCGGTTTAATACTTTTGTACGGTGGTTTTCGTTTTCTAAAAATAGCCCTAACTCCTCTGCTGTTATTATTTCTAGTGATTCCACTGCCCTACCTTCTGATTTCCTCCTTAACAGCGGGTTTGCAGCTTGTTTCTTCTGAATTGGGTACCGGACTGATACGCTTTTTTGGCATTCCTGTTTTTCTGGAGGGTAACATTATTGATATGGGGACCTATAAGCTTCAAGTGGTTGAAGCCTGCAGTGGCCTTCGTTATCTCTATCCCTTACTTAGTATCTCTTTACTTGTAGCCTATTTTCTAAAAACTCCGCTTTGGTTCAAGGCATTTATTGTGCTATCCACCATTCCGGTCACGATTTTTATGAACAGCCTGCGGATAGCCATTACCGGAGTTTTAGTAAATCAGTATGGAAATGAAGTAGCAGAAGGTTTTTTACACGATTTCGAAGGATGGGTAGTTTTTCTTGCTGCTTTTGTCTGCCTTATGGCAGAGGTGTGGTTGTTTAAAGCTATTTTTATTCGAAAAGGTTCGCTTCATGACCTTTTTGATTTTAGTTCCACTGAATCTTCTGAAAAAAGCGTTGTTAGTCAGCTCTCTTTGCGCTCATGTTTAAGTGCAATTGCTCTGACCTTTTTCATTGGCGGTAGTGCACTCTACCTCGCATTTAATTCAGAGTTAAGGGTTCCCGAGCGCAGCTTATTCGCTGAGTTTCCCATGCGGATTGATGGTCGTAATGTTGTTTTAGATTCCTTTGGCCAGGATGTGCTGGATATTCTCAAACCAGATGATTACTTCATTGGTAGCTATCACAACAAAGTGGATAACCCAGTTGGGTTATATATGGTCTATTACGCGCAACAAAAGGATGGAAGTGCTTTGCATTCCCCTAAAGTCTGCATCCCCGGAGGCGGGTGGGTTGTTGAGGATGAGCGTATAGAGGCTTTTAACCTCAATGGTGGTGACCTTGAGGTGAATAGGGTGGTTATCCGTAAAGGCGAACTCACTCAGTTGGTTTATTACTGGATCGATCAGATGGGCGTTTCATATACCAATGAGTATTTGGCCAGAGCTTCTCTGATCAAAAATGCGGTTATGCAAAACCGTTCAGATGGTTCATTGGTTCGAGTCAATATTGTTGTAAGTGATCAGGATTTTTTGGCGGCTGATATCCAGTTGCAAAATTTTATAAGGGGAATGTCAGGCTCCATCGGACATTTTTTACCCCAATGACGAATTTAAAGGACGGCTAGCTAATTCCAGCCCGGAGAAGGATATGTTTAATAAGAAATTGAAAGTGTTGATGCTCGTTAGTTGTCTGGCATTGACTGCCTGCCAGTCTGCGGATGAAAAGGTCGCTGTATATGTTGCCAATGCTAAAGAGCATATCGCAAAAGGTGATTATGAAGCTGCGCATATAGAGTTTCGTAATGCATTGCAGATAAATCCTAATCATGTAGAGGCGCTTTACGAAGTTACAAAAGTGTTTGAGCAAAAAAAAGATTGGGCAAAAATTCATAGGTATCTTGAGCGTGTGATAGAGCTTCAGCCTGATCACGTGGATGCGTTAGTTGCAATTGGTGGAATTGAATTAACGGCCCAGCAATTGGATAAAGCACTGGAGCGTAGTGAAAAAGCAATGAGAGTCGCACCTGGTTCCGCAAAAGTAAGGTCTTTTCACTCGGTTGTGCTTTTTAAACTAGGCGATGCTGAAGGGGGAGTCAGAGAAGCGCTTGAGTCCCTGAAAATTGATCCTGAGAATATTGATGCCATATTATTGCTAGCTTCAGAGCGCTTGAAGGCAGGTGATTCATTAGGTGCTTTGGATTATTTAAATGAAGCAGACAAGCAAGATAACATTCTTGTTCAACTTATGAAGGTAAGAGCCTTTAATGAGCAGAAAAATTTAGCCGGAGCGACTCAAACCTTTGAAGAGTTAATTAAACAGTATCCTCAAGACGAAAAATATTATTTGGCTTTGGCAAAACAGTTTCTTCTTTTCGGGGAAAGGGAAAAAGCGGATCAGGTTTTGCAACGAGCCTTGACTGACTTGCCAGATAATATAGAAGTTAAACTTTCTTATGCTAATTTTTTAAAGGAGTTCTATGGGCTTGGTAGGGCGGTAGCGCTAATTAAGCAGGAACTTATTTATCATCCTGAAGATCTTAAACTTAATTTTGCGTTAGTTGAGCTTTACGAGCAATCCCCTCACGGGAATGACTCGAAAGAGCTGCTTTTGAAAATTGCAGCTTTCAGCAACCAGGAAGCTCGCTTAAAAGCTTTAAATCATCTGGCAAAAATTGAATATCAAGCAGGAAATCTTTCTTCTGGGGACCAATACGTTAAGCAGGTATTAGTGCTGGATAAAAGCAATCAGGAAGCTATCGTATTGAATGCTCAAAGATCAATGGTAAAGGGGGATTTAGCTAAGGCTATTTCCACTCTTCGGGAAGTCTTGCGAGATAACCCTTCATCAAGTGTTATATTAGGCTTATTGGGCCAGGCTCATGAGGCGCAAGGTAAAATTGAGCTAGCACTCGATCACTATAGTCAGGCTTATGAGGTAGACTCAGGTAATAAATTGATTCTTGAGTCTTATGCAAAGATCCTCTTATCGCAAAGGCAATATACGAAGTTAGAAAGTGTAATTGAAAAATACCTCCATCTTAATCCACGTGATATCAATGCTCTCAAAATATCCGCTCAGGTAAAGCTTACGCTAAGAAAATGGGGTGAAGCTCAAGCAATAGCAGATCGTATCGATAAACTGAATATTGAAGCGGATGAAGCTGAACAGATACGTGGGGCAGCTTTGCTGGGCCAAAAGAGGAATTTAGAGAGTATTGAGGCTTTTGAGCGCGCGTATGAGGCTTCTCAGAGTAAAGTAAAGCCTATGAGAGCACTTGTTGGTTCATATGTGGCGGCAAAGCAAATAGATAATGCGGTTAGCTTTTTGAAGTCCGTATTAGAAAAAGATACTGATAACAGGGAGGCTCTATCTTTGCTAGCTCAGGTTTACTTCCTTATTGATAAAAGGGAGGAAGCGGAGAAACTGCTGGTTGAAGGTATGAACAACTATCCTAAAGAAGGAACTTTTTATCGACAACTTTCTGGCTTTCTAAGTAGGGAATCCAGAATAAGTGAAGCCTTAGAAGTCTTAGATAGAGGGATAGTAAACGTTGATGATAGTCTATCACTTGAACTTTACAAAGCTGGTCTGCAGGAGAATCGAGGTGACTTCTTGGGTGCGATTAAAACCTACGAAAAGCTACTATTACAAAAGCCCAATTTTGATATTGCTGCAAATAATCTTGCAGTAATTCTATCCTCCGATGAACATCTTGATCTCAAGCGTGCAAAGTCTTTAGCAAAGCGTTTTAGAAACTCTAAAATTCCATACTTTTTAGATACCCTCGGCTGGATCTACTATTTAGAAGGGGACACTAATAATGCTCTTTATTATCATGAAAGTGCGGTTGAAGCTATGCCTGAATTTGCTGAATTTAGATATCATCTGGGAATGAGTTATAGGGCTGCTGGCGAATCTGTTCGTGCTAAGCAAGAACTGGAAAAAGCATTGGAACTTGCTAAAAGCGAAACGCACTTGTGGGAAGATGAAGTGTCTAAAATCGTAGATCAGATGTAGCGATAGAGGTAATTCAGTGTACGAAGCGTTTTACGGATTCAAAGAAAAACCGTTTACCCTGCAAACCAACCCGGGACTTCTTTATATGGGGGGGGTGCATACTGCGGCGTACTCTATGCTTGAGTATGGGTTGTTGAACCAGGCCGGTTTTACTGTAATTACGGGTGAAATTGGCTGTGGTAAAACAACTCTCCTGGCCCGTGTTTTAGAGGGCATAGGCTCTCGGCAGGTGCTGGGGTGTATCAACCATACTCACGAAAATATGGGTGACCTTTTACCCTGGGTATTACATGCTTTTGGCTTAGATTACAGCGCGGAAAGTCAGATTAAGCAGTATGACATTTTTAAGAACTTCCTTATAAAATCGAAACGTAAAGGTCATACGGTTATTCTCGTCGTAGACGAAGCGCAGAATCTTTCTTTGAGCTTGCTTGAAGAACTGAGAACTCTCTCCAATGTGAACTTTGGTGCAGACCAGTTGTTGCAGATTATCTTGGTGGGTCAGCCTGAACTTCGGGATAAGCTAAAACACCCCAACTTACGGCAGTTTGTTCAGCGAATCGCTGTTGATTATCATATTCCTTCTTTGGATCGGGGGGAAACGGCTAAATATATTGAGCATCGCCTTAAAGCGGTAGGCCGTTCAGAGCCTTTATTTACAGTCAAAGCTCTGGGCATGATTAACTACTTAAGCGATGGTGTTCCGCGGGTCATTAATGTGATTTGCGATACAGTGCTTTCCTATGGTTTTGCTGATGGCAAACAGGAAATTGATGAACGTTACATCGTGAGTGTTATAAAAGACAGGGCTGAGGGTGGTTTGCTAGCTCTGGGCTTTGAACCGAAAAAGAAGGGAGCTTCCAAACTCCCTTCTCAAAACTCCATTTTAGGTTCTGAACGATTAGACGCATTGACCTCAGCTTAGAGGGATCTCATGCTTTTTAATCATGTCATATAGGGTTGGCCTTGAAATACCCAAAAGTTTTGCTGCTGCTGATAGATTATTAGTAGCGGCAATGGCTTGAGTTATAGCCCCAATTTCAGCATGTGTTCGAGTTTCTTTTAACGTTTTGAGTTGGTCGGTTGATACCCCTTCTGCTTTTTGCTCTATAAGCAGTTCATCCATACCCAGATAATTGTTATTACACATGATAGCGCTGGTTTTTAGGCGATTCTCCATTTCGCGGACGTTGCCGGGCCAGTCATACTGATTAATGGCATTGAGCGCCTCTTCAGTGAATCCTTTGATATTCAGGTTGTTTTCCTGATTTACTCGATCCAGAAAATGTCGTGCTAAAAGAGTCTTGTCGCCTTGTCTGTTTCTCAAGGGAGGGATGTCTATCTCCATTTCGCAAATACGATAGAACAGGTCTTCCCTGAAATCGCCTGACTCGATCATGGACTTGAGATTTTTGTTTGTGGCACATACAACCCGGACATCGATCTCAATCTCCTTTACTCCCCCTACGCGTTGTATCACTCGCTGTTGAAGGAAGCGTAATAGCTTAACCTGAAGGCTTGGCGGCATATCGCCGATTTCATCAAGAAAGAGTGTGCCGCCTTCAGCGGCTTCTATTTTCCCTATGGTTTGTTTTATCGCGCCTGAAAACGCACCTTTTTCATAACCGAATAGCTCGCTTTCCATGAGGTTGTCAGGTATTGCAGCACAGTTAATGGCCATGAATGGTTTATCAGCCCGCTCACTAAGGTTGTGAAGAGCTTTGGCGATTACTTCTTTGCCCACACCGCTTTCGCCAAGAATTGTACATGTAATAGGTGTAGGGGCGATTTTTCTTACTAGATTACAAACATCCAGCATGGTTGGATCTGCGGTAATAAGGTTTGGGATGCTGCTTGAAGATGATATACGTTTTTGTCTGTTTTTCTCTTCGAGCGAATGAACTCGAATAACTCGCTCAATAATTAGATCGAGTGTGTCAGTGTTGATTGGTTTAGGGAAAAAGTCATAAGCCCCTAATTCAATTGCTCTCAGAGCATTTTTTTCTTCTGAGCGCCCTGTCATGACCAAAATTTTACAATTGGGTTGAAGGCTAAGTAATGATTGGATGCACTTCATGCCTTCTGAGACTCCATCAGGGTCAGGAGGAAGCCCTAAGTCCTGTAAAATAATGGTCGGGGTGTACTGCTTAGCTGCCGTTAGTGCTTCCGCGCGGGTGCTTGCTGTAATTATTTCATATTGGTCGAAGTGCCAGCAGAGCTGCTTTAATAGTCCCTCATCGTCTTCAACGATTAGGATTGTAGGTTGATCAATATTATTCATATGTATCACTAAAATGTGCTAGCTCAATTTTGAAAGTGGTGCCTTTACCAGGTTGGCTGCTGACTGCAAGGTTTCCGCCCAGTTGCTGTATGTAGTCACGGGTCAGATAAACACCAATTCCCATTCCAAGGTCTGTTTTTGTGGATTCAAAAGGCTTGAAGAGTTTGTCTCGTATAAAGGTTGAGCTCATACCCACGCCAGTATCGCGGATTACAAGGTAGATCTTGTTTCCGGTTTGGGTTGCATCGATGAAAATGTTGCCGTCATCCGGTGTGGCGTCTTGAGCATTCTTAATGAGGTGTGAAATAGACATCATCAACCGCTCTTTATCTGCCAGAACAGTGAAATCGCTTCCGGAATAGCTTAATTCAGGATGAGGAGTGTTATTGATATTGTGTTGTATGGCCTGTTTAATAACCTTTTGAAGATTGGTTTGTTCCAGATCTTCAGGTTTATTGCTTTTTAACTTGTATAACAGTGCTTTCATCCGTTTTACGGAGTTTTGAACAGTGCTGATCGCGTCGGCAACAAAAGCGGGATTTGAAATATGCTTATCTGCATTTTTAACGACCAGATCTTGTTGAGCAATCAGGTTGTTAAGATCGTGCATAACAAATGAGCTCAGCTTGTTATAGACATTGAGCTGCAATTGTTCTTCCAGCTTTTCTTCTTGTATATGCAGTTTAATGTGGGCGGCTAGCTGTGAGCCGATTGTTCTGAGTAAATCCAAATCCTCCCAGGTGGGGCGTTGGTCCTGAATACGGGTTAGCGCAACAAAAGCAATGACTTCATTATTGGTTAAAAGGGGCGAGATAATCCATAGGTCTGGGATGTCAGGCGCCCATGCTGGTAGTGAGTTATTGTGTGCTCCTATCTCTTCAGAGCAAGTCGCAGCAGGGTAAAAGATCCAATCATGATGAATCATACAGTTTACAAATTCTGAGTCTGCTGGTTCCGCAAGCAGATTGATATCACCAAAGTCTTTCGTAGAAAATTTGGGGGTAAAGCTAGAGTCGCTTTTCACCCAGATCATGCCGTGATCGCAATTAAATGCTTTTGTCATGATCTCTAGCGAAAGTTCATAGGGAGATCTATCGCTGTTCTGAGAAAGGATATTGCTGATTTTTAGCCACTCTTCCCGATAGTTGTATACATGGCTATAAAAGTGCTTGTTAATAAATACAACTATTTCTGCGCGAACTTTTCTTGATGTGTAAACCGTTACGATGGCAAAAACGGCCGTAAAAGTTACAAAAATAAACAGTGTGTTTAACCAGCTTCCGCTTAGGCTTTGAATATAGTATCCACCCAGAAAAATCAGGGTTAATAAAAGAGCAGACGTTAAAAGAGTTGAGCCATAAAAAGCGGCTTTCTGAGATAGTTTTATCGTAGAAGGGGGTGTTTCATGTGACCCAGGTAGAACCATCAAACCTATGGCCATTATAAAGCAGGCCGCTAGATACACGGATGCGCGTAAGTGGGTTAATTCTACCTTATTACTGGAATCAAACATTGAGTAAGAGTGATAAAACAGATCATAGAAGAGCAGAATTCCTATGCTGATACTCAGCATTTTAATTTGCCTGTCATGACTGCTGAAGCGATAAAGCTTTTCTGTGCACCAAATAGTGGAAAAAGTGAGTCCCAGTGCTAGCAGACTGCCTAAAGCGGGGTTGATTGTTATACCAAGGTAAGGGAGTAAGCAAACAGATAGGGTAATACCCCAGGCAAGCCAGAAAATGCTTTGATGAACTTTTAGTTGTTCTTGTGAACTGGATTCAGGGAAGGCGCGTGATATTGCCAGTATCCAGATACTGTAGTGCATGCACTCGAAAAAAAGACTTAGGCTACCCTGAAAATTAAGGTTTCCGTCAGAAGGGGATAGACTAAACAGCCAAAATGAATTGAAAAGTGCAGCCAGTGTAAGGGAATAGCAGCTACGTTTGCGATAAAACTGAATAGCAAATACGAATGCAAGTGATACAGAAATAATACTTGCACCAAAAAAGGGAGTTATCCAAGACAGCATATCTGAAGATTCTTTGTGGATCTAAAGATTGAAATTGCCTGGAATTGATTGTGAAAAAGAAAATAATAGTAAGCGTTGCTTATTCATAGCAATATATCCCTATAATTCTATATAGTGCTCATACCCTTTAGGGTTTGTACATCCACTGTTTGAGATAGGATTATATCATCAAGATTGTCGGATTATATTGTTTCTAAGTGAAATAAATATAAAGTTGCAGTCTCAAAGATAAACTATTCAGATACCCCCTGATGGATTTGCTTGTAACCTACCTAAATATTGCACTTTTAATTTTTCTTGCGGAATTTGGTGATAAAAGCCAACTGGTATGCATGACCTTGTCAGCCAGGTACCGTGCGTTACCTGTTCTGGTTGGAAGTATCGCTGCTTTCTCTGCATTAAACCTTTTGGCGGTTCTGTTTGGAGCGACAATCAGCCTGTATCTTCCTGATGCTTTGATTTTTGGGCTGGTGGGGATATTGTTTTTGATATTTGGTATTCAGTCACTCCGAGCGGAGGATGAGGAGGACGAAGGCGAGCTTAAAATGGGTAGGCACCTTCTTCTTTCGGTCTTTACGTTGATCTTCCTTGCGGAGCTGGGGGATAAAACCCAGTTGTCTGTTGCGGGGCTGGCTGCGGTTGAGAACACCTGGGTGGTTTGGTTCGCAGGAACCTCGGCTTTATGTGTAACTACCTTGTTGGGCGTATGGGTAGGTCGGGTGTTGATCCAAAAGCTTTCCATTATGTGGATACATCGCGGTGCGGGTGTGCTTTTTATTATTTTTGCGGGTATCGCTTTCTGGCAGTTAGCTCAGTTGGTGCTTTGAGGTGAGTATGGTTCATGGGTTTCTGATTTTGTTGGTGTGTCAGCTCTTAGGGGAGTTGATGGTGACGCTATTGGAGGTGCCTATCCCTGGCTCAGTCGTTGGTATGGTGCTGTTGCTCATTGGGCTGATAATCCGGGGGGAGGTACCTGAGGGGCTTCGCCTGACTGGAGAGGGATTACTTAAAGTGCTGCCTTTGTTGCTTGTGCCGGCGGGCGTAGGCTTGATGACTCATTTTGAGCTGCTCTCTGTGTATTGGGGGGAATTATTGATTGCGTTGTTTGTGAGCACCCTGGTAACCATGTTTGTTGTGGCCTTGCTACTGAAGCTGCTTTCGAAAGAAAAGGCAGTATCAGGTAATAATTCGGGAGAGGGCGATGATTGAGTTTTGGAATCACTTCCAATCTTTCCCTGTGTTATGGCTGGTGGTTACACTGGTGGTCTTTCTCTGTGCTTCATGGGTCAATGCTAAAGCGGGTAAAACTCCTTTTCTCCACCCCGTTTTGGTTTCTTTGTCGTTGATCATTGTTGTACTGAAGCTTACCGAGACTGATTATCCGACTTATATGCAGGGTGGGCAGTATATTCATCTGCTTTTAGGGCCTGCGGTTGTTGCTTTAGCTATCCCGCTTTATGACAACCTGGCGACTGTTAAACGTTTGTTGCTGCCTCTGCTGGTGGGTTGTGTTGTTGGGGCAATCGTAGCCGCTGTTTCAGCGATCATGATTGGTGTTGCGTTTGGCTTGAGTGATCAGTTGTTGCTAACACTGGCCCCTAAGTCGGTGACTTCACCGATTGCCATTGCTGTGGCTGAGAAAATGGGGGGCTTTCCTTCGTTGGCGGCAGGTCTGGTATTAATAACAGGGGCCATGGGTTGTTTGATTGCGCCGTTCGTTTATCGGGTTCTGGGTATAAAAGATGAGTCGGTGAAAGGTTTTGTGCTCGGTGTAGGCGCGCATGCCATGGGTACGGCTTTTGCCTTTGAATACGGTATGGTAGCAGGTGCATTTGGTGGCTTGGCTATGGGGATGACCGGGGCATTTACGGCGTTTATGTTGCCTGTTTTGGTGCCTTTGCTGGGGTTGTGATCAGTTAACTATTAATCGCGACGAGGGCGTCGCTCCCACAGGGAGTGAGTGGTAGGAGGCGCATCTTGCGGCGAGGCTTATGCTAATTAATCGCGACGGTGGCACCCAAGAGGCATGCAACGTCGCTCCCACAGTCTTCTTCTTAGGGCATAGCAAATGCCTCTCCGCTGGGTGGTGATTTTTTTGTAGGAGGCGCGCCCCCGCGGCGAGATGATTTACTCGCTTCTCTAAGCTCATTCCTAGACTCTTAAATAAACCCCCCTCCTTATGTTGCATTTGCTAAATGGTGCTTTCGCCGGTAAAGTTCGCGCTGTTTAAAAAGTAGATCAAACTGGCACTCTCTTATGACTCCATTAGAAAGATACAAGCAAGACCTCAAGCGGGATGACTTCTCTTATGATCCAGCCCAGGAGATGGCTGTAGAGCATTTGCAGCGTCTTTATGATGATCTTGTCGCAGCGCAGAAAGAAGCGCCTAAAGTTGGTTTGATGGGACGCCTGAAGAGCAAGCTTAAAAAGCCGGAGGTCAAAGAACCGGTTAAAGGTTTGTACTTCTGGGGTGGGGTAGGTCGTGGTAAGACTTACCTGATGGATACTTTTTACGACAGTCTTCCGTTTGAGCAGAAGATGCGTACTCACTTCCACCGCTTTATGCAGCGTGTACATGCTGAGCTTAAAGAACTGGATGGTACGGCTAACCCGTTAGTTGAGATTGGTAAAAAATACGCTCAGGAAGCAAGAATTATCTGTTTCGATGAGTTCTTTGTTACAGATATCACCGATGCCATGATTCTGGGTGGTCTTTTGCAAGAGCTATTCAAAAATGGCGTGGCTTTGGTTGCGACTTCGAATATTGTACCTGATGGGCTTTATAAGGACGGTTTGCAGCGTGCGCGCTTCCTTCCTGCGATCGATATGCTTAATCGCTACACAGAAGTTGTAAATGTGGATGGTGGTGTCGACTACCGTTTGCGAGCATTGGAGCAGGCTGAGCTTTATCACTTCCCATTAGATGATGAGGCAGATAAGAGCCTTAACCGAAGCTTTGAAAGCCTTGCACCTGATCTGGAAGAGGTGGTTGAAGCTGAGGTTCTGGATATCAATGGCCGTAATATGCAAACACGCCGTTGCTGTGAAGACGTTGTCTGGTTTGATTTTAAGGAACTGTGTGAAGGACCTCGTTCACAGAATGATTACATCGAGCTGGGTAAGATTTTTCATGCTGTAATGGTGGGTAACGTACCGCAGCTTGGTCGCTCAAATGATGATGCGGCGCGCCGATTCATCAATATGGTCGATGAGTTCTATGATAGCGGCGTTAAGCTGATCATCAGTGCTGAGAAGCCTATCCATGAGATCTATTCAGAAGGGCGTCTGGAGTTCGAAATCGAACGAACTCAGAGTCGTTTGCTAGAGATGCAGTCGCATGAGTACCTGGCTCGCGAGCATAGGGCTTAAAGCAAGCTGAGACTAAATATTGAAAAATGCGCCTTATGGCGCATTTTTTTCGCGACGAGGGTACCCAAGGGGCATAGCAACGTCGCTCCCAGAGGAGCTATTCGATGTAGGAGGCGCGCCCTCGCGGCGAGGTTTATGTCAGTTAATCGCGTTGAGTTGCCGTTCATAGGGTGAATCCTCTGTGTGGGTGGTGCATCTTGCGCCGATTTTCGAGGCAGGTACCCCCGTCGCGATTTGAATCTGGTTTTATTGTGTTTCTGGTTGCTTTTTCCCTTGCGGCATCTGGTAACCATATATATAATGCGCGCTCCCAAAGTTTAGGTTTGCTTAAATTTTGGGCAAAGAGAGTTGTCTTAAGTCACTTGAGGCAACAAATAATTATAAGTCAGATCGGTCGATTTTATTAATAAAATCAACGAGATCTGAGCCAAGTAAAAGGCTATACAGATGAAAACATTCGTCGCTAAGCCAGCCGAAGTAAAACGCGACTGGTACGTTGTTGACGCAGAAGGTAAAACTCTGGGTCGTCTGGCTACTGAAATTGCACGCCGTCTGCGTGGTAAGCATAAGCCAGAATACACTCCACACGTTGATACTGGTGACTACATCGTAGTTGTTAACGCTGAGAAAGTAGGCGTTACTGGTAACAAGCGTAAGGATAAAACTTACTACCACCACACTGGCTTCCCAGGTGGTCTGAAAGAAGCTTCTTTCGAAAAAATGGTAGAAACTTTCCCTGAGCGCACTATCGAGCTGGCTGTTAAAGGCATGCTGCCAAAAGGTCCTCTGGGTCGCGCTATGTACGCTAAGCTGAAAGTTTACGCTGGTGCAGAACATCCGCACCAGGCTCAGCAGCCTAAAGAACTGAACATCTAAGGGGAAGGAAAATCATGTCTACTACACAGTATTACGGTACAGGTCGTCGTAAAACTTCTACTGCTCGTGTTTTCCTGCGTCCAGGTACAGGTGCAATCACAATTAACAACAAAGCTATCGAAGAGTACTTCGGTCGTGAAACAGCTCGCATGATCGTTCGTCAGCCACTAGAACTGACTAACAATCTGGAAGCTTTCGACGTTGTGGTTACTGTAAAAGGCGGCGGCGGCTTCGGTCAGGCTGGTGCAATTCGTCACGGTATCACTCGTGCCCTGATGGAATTCGATGAGACTCTGCGTCCAGCACTGCGTGAAGCGGGTTACGTTACTCGTGACGCTCGTATGGTTGAGCGTAAGAAAGTTGGTCTGCGTAAAGCACGTAAGAAGCCACAGTTCTCCAAGCGTTAATTTCGCCGAGAAATCCGGATTCAGAAAAAACGCCTACTCCTTTGGGAGCAGGCGTTTTTTTTTGCCATGTATCAAGTCAATACTTTGGCCTAACTTGCCCCGAAAAACGGTAATTCACCTTGTAAGAAAGGGGTAATTTCTTTACTATTTGGGCCATTTTTAAGATAGACGAATTCGTAGCTTTACAATTCTTAGCGGCCAGCTTATTTCAGCACCTGCTGAAATAAAAAATAAGGTCGATTGAGGGGAGATAATCTTAATGAGCAATGATGGCGTGAATAAGGGTCGGCGCCGTCTCCTGATCGGTGCTACATCCGCAGTTGGTGCGGTTGGTGCTGTAGGAGCAGCTGTCCCATTCGTAGCTTCCTGGAACCCAAGTGCAAAGGCAAAAACTGCTGGTGCGCCTGTTAAGGTGGACGTAAGTAAGTTGGAGCCTGGTCAGCAGACGGTTGTTAAATGGCGTGGTAAGCCAGTATGGATTGTTCGCCGCGGCGAAGAAGCCCTGGCGAATCTGGCTAAGCTAGATAACCTGCAGGATCCAAATTCGGAAAATGCGGCACAGCAGCCTGATTACATTCCAAAAACTCCAGCGCGTGCACTACGTGAAGATATCGCTGTATTGGTTGGTATCTGTACGCACCTGGGCTGTTCTCCGACATACCTACCTGAGGTGGGTGTTGCTTCAGGACAGGGTGAAGACTGGGTTGGCGGTTACTACTGCCCATGCCACGGTTCTCGTTTTGACCTGTCTGGTCGTGTAATGAATGCTTCCCCGGCTCCAAGTAACCTTGTGATCCCGCCTCATCACTATGAGAGCGACAATGTGATCATCGTTGGTGTAGATCAGGAGACTGCATAATGGCTGGCACTCGTAATAAAGGAAACCCAGGTATCATGGGTTGGATTGATGATCGTTTCCCTGCGACAGCAATGTGGGAAGATCACCTGTCTAAATACTACGCACCAAAGAACTTCAACTTCTGGTATTTCTTTGGTTCCCTGGCACTGTTAGTGCTGGTTAACCAGATCCTGACGGGTATCTGGCTGACTATGTCTTACAACCCTTCTGCGGAAGGTGCGTTTGCGTCTATCGAATATATCATGCGTGACGTTGAATACGGTTGGTTGCTGCGTTATATGCACTCCACCGGTGCGTCTGCATTTTTCGTAGTTGTTTACCTGCACATGCTGCGTGGCATGATGTACGGTTCATACCGTAAGCCTCGTGAGCTGGTATGGCTGTTTGGTATGACAATCTACCTGGCGCTGATGGCTGAAGCATTCATGGGCTACCTGCTACCATGGGGACAGATGTCTTACTGGGGTGCGCAGGTAATCGTATCTCTGTTTGCTGCTGTTCCATACATTGGTCCTGAGCTGGCTGAGTGGATTCGTGGTGACTACCTGATCTCAGGTATCACTCTGAACCGTTTCTTCTCTCTGCACGTTGTTGCTCTGCCAATCGTACTGCTGGCGCTTGTTGTACTGCACATTATTGCTCTGCATGAAGTGGGTTCTAACAACCCAGATGGTATCGAGATCAAAGACAACAAAGATGAGAACGGCGTACCTGTTGATGGTATTCCATTCCACCCTTACTACTCTGTTAAAGATATTGTGGGTGTGGTTGTGTTCTTGTTTGTGTTCTGTGCGGTTATCTTCTTCTTCCCTGAAGGTGGCGGTTACCTGATTGAAGCACCTAACTTCGAGCCTGCTAACCCGCTGAAAACGCCTGAGCATATAGCGCCTGTTTGGTACTTCACGCCATTCTACGCGATGCTGCGTGCGATTCCGCCAATTCTGGGTTCTCAGTTCCCAGGTGTTGTTGTGATGGGTGCAGCGATTGCTATCCTGTTTGTACTGCCTTGGCTGGATCGTAGCCCTGTTAAGTCTATTCGTTACAAGGGCTGGATGAGTAAGGTGATGCTGGTCATCTTCTGTGTGAGCTTCGTCATCCTTGGTTACCTGGGTGTTGTTTCTTCTACACCGACTCGTACACTGGTGGCTCAGATCTGTACTGCGCTTTACTTCGCATACTTCTTCCTGATGCCGTTCTACACCAGAATGGAAAGTACTAAACCGGTTCCAGAAAGGGTTACAGGCTAATGAAAAAGTTTCTTATTGCATTAGTAGTGGCGATGCTGCCGATGACAGCATTTGCCGCAGGTGGCGCTAAAGGTCACCTAGATGAGATGGATGTTGATCTGCATAACCAGGCATCTCTGCAGCGTGGTATGAAGACATTCGTAAACTACTGCTTGGGCTGTCACTCTGCTGAATATCAGCGCTATGAGCGTGCAGCAGTGGATCTGGGTATGAACCCTGAGCTTGTAGCTGAGCACATGATCTTTGGTGATACCAAGGTTGGTGAGCAGATGACAATCTCTATGTCTAAAGCGGATGCTGGTAAGTGGTTCGGTAACCCTCCACCAGATCTGACTCTGGAAGCGCGTCTGCGTGGTCCTGACTGGTTGTACACTTACCTGCGCAGCTTCTATGCTGATGATTCCCGTCCATGGGGCGTGAACAACGCAGTATTTAAAGATGTGGGTATGCCTAACGTGTTGGGTCCATTACAGGGTGTTGTTACAGCAAACTGTTCTTGGGAAGACATGAATTTGCATGGTATGAGTGGCGGTAATGAAATTGATCCGCTGACAAATACACCGCTGAGCAATTGTGCATCTGTTCAAGAAGGTACTGGCGAGTTGTCTCCAGAAGAGTTCGACA
>NZ_CH724125.1:1487351-1510427 GCF_000153345.1 Neptuniibacter caesariensis | reverse complement strand
AAATGTTCAACCGTAGCTACGCGCACACCATCTTTAGACAGATTAGTTGACAGCGTAGTGTCAGAAACATTATGCGCATGAGCCTGAATCTCTACTACAGGATCCAGATCTACACGACGGAAGACAATACCTGTATTAACAGGCGCTGGTTTCAGCGTCAGATATACCTTCTGACCTGTGTGCAAACCGATGCCTGTTGCTTTAATGCTGTTCTTTAGAGTTCTCTGCTTTATCATGCTACCTGCCAAAAAAATAAAAGTGGGCCACACTAGCGCGCGATAGTAACAAAGAAATGCCCTTATAGAAAGGCCTGCTACTTTAATCCGCTTGTTTTCTTAGGAAAGTTGGGATATCTAGATAAGCCCCTTCCCCCTCTGTTCCTGTTTGCTGAAGTACTTCATCCTGAATTTGTGCAGGACCATCCAACGCTTCATTCTTCTTTCTGCGCAACACAGTAGGAAGATCAATTTGTTCCAGATCCAGACTTCCATCAATTTTCTTCACAGAGTCTGTCACAGGGCGTACCGTTTCCTGCGGTTTATCCAGGCCTGTTGCCACTACAGTAACTTTGATCTCATCTGACATTTCCGGCTCAATAACCGTTCCCACCACAATAGTCGCATTCTCAGAGGCATATTCCTCAACCTGATTACCGACCTCAGTGAACTCACCAAGGCTCAGATCCATACCCGCCGTGATGTTAACCAGAATACCGCTGGCACCTCTTAGGTCAACGTTATCCAACAATGGGCTCTTAATTGCTTTTTCTGCAGCTTCAGCGGCTCTGTTTTCACCTTTCGCATGTCCAGTGCCCATCATTGCCATCCCCATTTCAGACATGACAGTTCGCACATCTGCAAAGTCGACGTTGATCATACCCGGACGGGTAATAAGGTCAGAAATCCCCTGAACAGCACCTTTTAATACATCGTTGGCAGACTGAAATGCGTTCAGCAAACTACAGTTACGTCCCAGTACCTGCATAAGCTTTTCGTTAGGGATAATAATCAGGGAATCAACACACTCGCGCAGCTCTTTAATACCTTCGAGCGCGATGCTCATCCGCTTTCGACCTTCAAAAGGAAACGGTTTGGTCACAACAGCGACGGTCAAAATCCCCATTTCCTTAGCCACTTCAGCAACGATGGGGGCAGCTCCCGTACCTGTACCACCACCCATACCCGCGGTAATGAAAACCATATCTGTTCCGGAAAGCATCTCTGAGATACGTTCCCTATCTTCCATCGCAGCCTGACGACCTACTTCCGGATTTGCACCCGCACCAAGCCCTTTTGTCAGCGTATTACCTAACTGGATAACTGTTTGAGATGACATTGATGAAAGCGCCTGAGCATCTGTATTCGCACAAACAAACTCAACCCCTTCCAGATCACCACATTCCATGTGTTTTACAGCGTTTCCGCCACCACCACCAACACCGATCACCTTGATCACAGCGTTCTGCGGTACACTATCTAACATTTCAAACATTGTTAGCTCCTTTAGTGCCCTGCCAAGCACTATCCACTAATTTCAGCATCAGGCTGATTAACCCCAATTATTCTTACCAGGATTCAGAAATTACTCTGAAACCATGCTTTCATTCTTTCTAACACACTTACCTGGGGGCGATTAACGACCTCATTCACCCCCACCGTTGTTTCCTCTGCCGCAACGACATGATCATGTCGTGCATACTGCAATAACCCGATCCCTGTCGCGTATATAGGGCTATCCAGAATATCTTCCATTCCCCGCGCGCCATGAGGTGTCGCTAAGCGCACCGGCATATGGAAGATCTCTTCAGCTAGTTCAACTGCGCCTTCCATCTTTGAAGTGCCGCCGGTCAGAACAACACCAGCTGCGACCAGATCCTCAAAACCACTACGCCTTAGTTCCGCCTGAATCAGCGTAAACAGCTCTTCATAACGTGGCTCGACGACCTCTGCCAGAGACTGTCTCGAAAGATCTCTCGCAGGACGGTCACCTACTCCGGGGACCTTAACTGTCTCACCCGCTGAAGCCAGCTGCGCCAAAGCACAAGCATATTTAACTTTTATATCTTCAGCATGTTGCGTCGGTGTGCGCAGTGCCATAGCAATATCATTTGTCACCTGATCCCCGGCGATAGGAATAACCGCTGTGTGTCGAATTGAACCACCGGTGAAGATCGAAATATCTGACGTACCGCCACCAATATCGACCATGCATACACCCAGCTCTTTCTCATCTTCAGTCAGAACTGAATAACTGGATGCCAACTGTTCAAGCACTAAATTATCAACTTCAAGGCCACAGCGGCGCACACATTTTTCGATGTTCTGGGCCGCATTGACCGAACCCGTTACCAAGTGCACTTTGGCTTCAAGGCGCACACCCGACATGCCTAGCGGTTCTTTGATCCCTTCGGAACCATCTATCTCATATTCCTGCGGTAAAACATGGAGAATTTTCTGATCCGCAGGAATAGGCACGGCCTTGGCTGCATCAATCACTCGCTCCAAATCATACTCCGTTACCTCTCTATCGCGGACAGCCACTATGCCATGAGAGTTCATACTATTGATGTGACTTCCTGCGATACCTACAGTAACCGAGTGGATCTTGCAGCCTGCCATCAACTCAGCTTCCTCGACAGCACGCTGAATCGAGCTGACCGTGGACTCAATGTTAACGACAACCCCTTTTTTCAAGCCTCGTGAAGCGTGGGAACCGATACCAATAATATCGATGGTGCCATCAATACCGACTTCACCCACAAGGCACAGGACCTTGGAGGTTCCGATATCCAGCGCAACAATCATATTGTTTTCCATCGAGGCACTCATTTCTTATCCTGCATCTTCTGATTCCGGCTTTTCGCGCCATTTAACCGCCACACCATGGGTATAACGTATGTCAATTTGTTCTATCTCTTCTGATCGTTCAGAAAGGGTCAACCGGTATAGATCCAGAAACCTTTCTAAGCGTTCATTGACCGCTTCGCGACCAATGACCAACTTTATTTTGTTATCCAGTTCTAACGTCCAGGCACCTCGCGCCTCTAAATCCAAACTGACAACACTCAATCCAACCGGTCTGAACATCTGATTCAGATCGTGGAACTGAGACATAACCCTTTCCGTATCCGGCGCCGGCCCACTCAGCCGGGGCAATGCTCGATACTCTTCTTTCAGCTCGGGCCAGAAAATATCTCCCTGATGATTAAGCAACCCCCTTTCACCCCATCTGGCTACAGGGACTTCCTCTTCCACCTGAACAACTAGCGTCTCTGGCCACTTCCTTTTTATTGCCGATACTCTGACCCAGGGGTGTTCACTTACCAACTGCTGAATATCTTCCAGCCTGGCGCTTAACAAACTTTCCTCAAGCCTCTCGCCGATGCTGATCGCCAGTTGATTGCGATCCAGATGTCTCGCCTTCCCCTCAACAACAATCTGAGAAATCGGCTTATCCAGCATCTGCCAAACTTGTTGGCCCAATCCCCAGAGCACTACAAAGAAAATCAACAGTGTTGAAAACGTCCAAAAAGGCTTCCACCAGATTTCCTGCTCTTTCTCCGCCGGCTCATCAGACACATTGCGTTCAGGGAATTCCCGGCTAGCCCCTCGGGGAATTTCTTCCTCTTCGGGCTCATCGTTCTGCTTGTTACCCCAGCGTAAAAAACTCATATCACCCAGCCGTTCTGAGTATCTCTACAACAAGTTCTTCAAAACTTATCCCGGCTTCTTTAGCAGCCATCGGCACAAGACTGTGGTCTGTCATGCCTGGCGCAGTATTAACTTCCAGCAATTGGAAGTTACCGCACTCATCGCGCATCGCATCTACTCGTCCCCATCCCCTGCAACCAACGGCAGAAAATGCTTTCTCAGCCAACCGTTTTAACTCATCTGTCTGCTCACTAGTCAGATCAAGGTCGAAACGATACTGGGTGTCATTTGCTACATACTTAGCGTCGAAATCATAGAAAGCATGATCAGTTATTAACTGAATTGGAGGTAACGCCTGACCGTCAAGAATGGCCACCGTATACTCGCCACCACTCATCCAGCTTTCTGCAATAACGGTACGATCGTATTCAGCCGCAGTACCCAAAGCAGCTTCCAATTCTTTCTGTGAGGAAACTTTACTCATGCCGATACTCGATCCTTCATGAGCCGGCTTCACTATCATCGGCCACTTCAGCCGTTCAGCGACCTCCGCCAGATCCTGGCCTTGCTCAATCACAGCAAACGGGGGGGTCGGAATATTATGACCCAGCCATATCAATTTGGTGCGCAGCTTATCCATGCCAATAGCGGAAGCAGCCACACCACTGCCAGTGTAAGGCTTACCCAGCATATCCAGAGCCCCCTGCAAGGTACCATCCTCACCAACAGGGCCATGTAAAATCAGAAATGCTCGATCAAAATTTTCACGCTGTAACTGTACTAACGGCTGCTCTGTTCCGTCTTCACCATACAAATCAATTCCAAAAGCATCGACACCCGCTCGGGACAATGCCCCCAAAACAGCAGCTCCACTTTTCAAAGACACCGAACGCTCTGAAGAATTGCCACCATAGATAACAGCAACACGACCCAGTTCAGATCGGAGTGTCTGATCTATCTGATATGTCATTCACTCTTCTCCTCTGCTACCAGAGAGAGCTGCTTAAGCTGATGTGCCAAGGCAGTGATATCACCCGCCCCCTGAGTCAACAACAGATCACCGGGCTGAAGAATATCCTTAAGCACATCGGCAACACTATCTTTGTCACTGACAAAAACAGGATCCAGGCGTCCACGCTGGCGAATACTGCGGCATAAACTACGGCTATCTGCTCCCGCTACAGGCTCTTCACCTGCGGCATAAACCTCCAGAAGAAGTAACACATCAACTTCTGAAAGCACCTCAACAAAGTCTTCATACAGATCGCGTGTACGGCTATACCTATGCGGCTGATAGATCATAACCAAACGCTTCTCAGGCCAACCCTCCCGAATTGCTTTCACGACCGCATTGACCTCTCGAGGGTGGTGACCATAATCATCAACCAACATCGCCGTACCATCAGTCACAGACACGTCACCCAGAACCTGGAAGCGACGCCCGACGCCTTCAAATTTCTCCAGCGCACTACAAATCGCTTCATCGGAGATGCCTTCGTCGGAAGCCACCGCGATAGTCGCCAAAGCGTTGAGCATATTGTGGTGGCCTGGCATATTCAGTGAAACATCAAGATCAGCAAAACCTTCCGGCCTTTTCACCGTGAAGCGAGTGCACATACCTTCCTGACGAATATTCTCAGCACGGTAATCTGCATCTTCAGAAACACCATAAGTCAGAACGGGACGACTAATTTCAGGTAAAATTTCGCAAACAACCGGGTCATCCACACACATAACCGCGAGCCCGTAAAACGGTAAGTTATGCAGGAATTCGACAAAGGTTTTCTTCAAACGCGAGAAGTCGTTTTCATAGGTTTCCATATGATCGGCATCGATATTCGTTACGATTGCCACCATAGGTTGCAAATGCAGGAATGAAGCGTCACTTTCATCAGCTTCTGCGACAAGGTATCGACTGGTACCCATCTTGGCATTGGTACCCGCGCTATTAAGACGCCCGCCGATAACAAAGGTAGGATCTAACTCACCTTCAGCAAAGATTGAGGCCAACAGGCTTGTCGTGGTCGTTTTACCATGGGTACCTGCTACTGCGATTCCGTGACGATAACGCATCAACTCAGCCAGCATTTCAGCACGACGTACAATCGGGATACGCTTCTCACGAGCTGCCTTTACTTCCGGATTTTCTTCATTAACCGCGGTTGAAACGACAACAACATCCACATCGACGATATTCGATTCTTCATGCCCGATATAAATAGACATACCCAACTTTTTAAGGCGCTGTGTTGTCGCTGAATCTTTAATATCTGAGCCTGAAATTGCATAACCCTGATTCAACAGCACTTCAGCAATACCACACATACCTACACCGCCAATACCGATAAAGTGAATACGGCTGATACGGCGCATCTCAGGAATCTCAAATCGGGTTAAAGCTCTTTGCTGTTTCATTATTTCATCGCCTCAAGACAAATATTGGCTACCGTATCACTGGCTTCGGGCTTACCTAATGAACGCGCTTTATTCGCCATAGTGATCAGCGTTTCTCGCTGATTCAGTTTTTCTGTTAATAATTCTTTCAATAGATCACGGTCTAATTCTGACTGCTGAATAAGAACAGCCGCATCATGATCCGCCAAATAACGACCATTTGCGGTTTGGTGATCATCCACTGCGAACGGAAAAGGAACCAATACCGAAGCTACACCAGCAATACTTAGCTCACTGACGGTAAGCGCTCCCGCTCGACAAAGTACAATATCAGCCCATTCATAGGCTTCATCCATTGCCTCAATAAACGGCACAACTCGACATCCCTCTACGCCAAGCTCCTGATAGCGCTTTTCGGTTTCCTGGATATTACGTTTGCCTGTCTGATGCCAAACTTCAGGGCGATCTTCTTCTGGAATATCTGCCAGCACTTCGGGCAACAAGTCGTTGATCGCTTTAGCCCCAAGACTTCCACCCACTGCGAGCAAGCGAATAGGTCCTGTACGTTCTGAAAAGCGGGATTCAGGATCATCTACCCCTAGAATCGCTCCTCGGACCGGATTCCCCACCGAGCGAGCCTGAACAGTCCCTTTGAATGCCCCCTCAAAGGCTTCCAGCACATACTTAGCCATCCTGGATGACAGTTTGTTCGTCATACCAGCAACGGCATTTTGTTCATGAACAACCAAGGGTACCCGCAATAGCCATGCAGCCAAACCGCCAGGGCCTGATGCAAAGCCCCCCATCCCCAGAACGACATCAGGCTTTACCTGACGCAAAACTTTTAATGCCTGCACAAGAGCAAGAAGCAATTTAAAGGGTGCTAGCAATAAACTAAGCTTCCCTTTTCCACGCAACCCTTTGATATCAATTGCATGAAAACGGATATCCGTTTTTGGAATCAGCTCTGACTCCATAGAATTGCTGGAACCCAACCACTCTACATGAACGCCTTGCTCCTGCATCTTTTCTGCAGTCGCCAACGCCGGGAAGATATGCCCGCCAGTACCACCAGCCATAACCAAAGCCACTTTATCCTGGCGATTCATGCCTGCTGCTCCTGAGACTTCACCTTACTCTTTTCCTCTTTTTCCTCGAAACGAGGGTTATCTATGCCAGCTTTAAGTTCATAGTCCACGCGCAAAATCACAGCCAGCATGGCACAACTGACCAATAAACTACTGCCTCCGTAGCTAACCAACGGCAACGTCAGCCCCTTGGTCGGCAAGGCGCCTACATTTACGCCGATATTAATCAATGCTTGCCCGGCAAAAATGATCCCAAATCCATAACAAACATATGCCTTAAAAAAAGCTTTAGCTTTCTCAGCGCGGCGACCTATTCTGAAGATGTTCAACACCAGCATCGCGAACAGAACAATGACGACCCCTGCCCCTAAAAAGCCCAACTCCTCTGCGAGCACTGAGAAGACGAAGTCAGTATGCGCTTCAGGCAAGTAAAACAACTTCTGCACACTGTTACCCAGCCCGGTACCAAACCACTCACCTCGGCCAAATGCGATTTGCGCCTGGGACAACTGATAACCAGTACCAAATGGATCCGACCACGGATCCAGGAAACTCTGGATACGAGCAACTCGATATGGCTGCAAACCCACTACCGCGACCAAAAGCCCCACAACGCCACTGATAACCATAATGAACTGAGAAAAGCGCATACCTCCGAGGAAGATCATCCCCATAACCGTACCCATCAGCACGACCAGAGCACCAAAGTCTGGTTCCAGGTATAACAACACACAAAATAAACCCAGCGGTAAAGTCGGCTTAGCAATGCCCTTCCAGCTATTTCTAACCTCATCTAAACGCCGTACCAGATAACCTCCCATATACATAACCATGCAGAACTTCGCGACTTCTGAAGCCTGTAAGTTGAGAGGACCCAGAGGTAACCAGCGATGACTACCATTCACTCCTTTGCCCACGCCCGGAATTAAAACCAAAATCAGTAGAAAACCCGCGCCAAGCATCCACCAATGTCCGGTTTTCTCCCAGAATTTCAAAGGGATATTCCAAACTACTGCTGCACCAATACAAGCAATGACAATAAAGGCGGCCTGGCGAAACACGTAAAAATAAGGCGTTCCATTATTCTTTAATGCTACATCCAGTGATGCGGAGCTGATCATAATAAAACCGATCAGTACCAGCGCAGATGCACTACATAAAACCCAGGGGTCAAACGGTAAAACATTCTGTTGGGCAAGGTTCTTCGGCCCACTATCTGTCTCTGCCGTTTTTAAAAACGGCAGTTTTTCAGATAGGGAATTCCAAACCGCTGCTACCATCAAAGGGTCTCCACTGCCTGAACGAAAGCATCACCACGCTGAGGGAAACCTGCAAACATATCAAAACTCGCGCAGGCAGGAGAAAGCAGGACGATATCTCCAGATTTGGCTAACTGTGAAGCGATAACAACGGCTTCATCCATAGTTGCAGCTGGCCTGCTGTTAATATCCCCACATTGTGAAGCAAGTCGTTCACCATCAACACCGATATAAACCAAGGCTCTGCCATAGTTTCTTAGTGGCTCAGCCAGCTCAACAAATTCAGCCCCTTTACCGTCACCTCCAGCGATCAGTACAATGCCATTCTCTTCTGAAAGCGTACCGCCCAAACCATTTAATGCCGCGACAGTCGCCCCAACATTAGTGCCTTTGGAATCATTGAAATAGGTTACCCCCTGATGCTCAGCAACCCATTCACAGCGGTGACGAAGCCCGGTAAAACCTCTAAGGGCATTTAGCATGGCATCCATCGGTAAACCTGCCGCCTGACCTAATGCCAAAGCCGCCAGCGCATTGGCCAGATTATGGCGGCCACGCATTTTTAGCTCAGAGGCTGCAATCAGTTTATCTAACCCTAGCGCGAGCCATACGTCGCCTTGATCTTCGATTAATCCAAACAGTTTCAGATCTGGTTTACCCAGATGAAAAGCGGTTTGCTTAACACCTTGCGGTAACAAGGGGGCTGTTAACGAGTCATCGCGATTGACCACTACATTCTTAGCCCCACGGAAAATACGATGTTTAGCCTTGTAGTAATCCTGCATGGAATCATAACGATCCATGTGATCAGGGCTGATATTCAGCACTGTCGCCACTTCGGCCCGCAGGTCATTAGTAGTCTCAAGCTGGAAGCTCGAAAGCTCAATGACATACAGGTCCTTTTCGGGTTGTTCCAGCATCTCCAATACCGGAGTACCAATATTTCCGCATACGCCCACATTGATCCCAGCCGCTTCAGCCATCTCTCCGACCAGTGTCGTCACAGTGCTTTTAGCATTAGAACCGGTAATCGCAATAACAGGCGCAGAGATCTCTCTGCAAAACAGATCAATATCGCCACTCAGTTTGGCTCCAGCCGCTACAGCTGCTTGTATAGCCGGATGGCTCTTAGCCACACCAGGGCTTAGGATAATTTCGGTTGCACGGCTTAAAAAATCCGCATCGAATTCCCCACAAAGAAGATCAACGTCGGGCATCTCTTCTCTTAATTCATCCGAACCAGGAGGATTTTCGCGGCTATCAAGCACTGCAAATGAAGCACCCTTCTTCGCTAAGAATCGCGCACACGCCAGACCAGTCTTACCAAGACCGACAACTATCGTGAATTGATCAGTGGCGATTAAACCCATTATCTACTTTTCCTTAACGAATCTTCAGTGACGCAAAACCGATCAGCACCAGTACTACGGTGATTATCCAGAAACGAACAATTACCCGAGGCTCTGGCCAGCCTTTTAACTCAAAGTGGTGGTGCAGTGGCGCCATTCTGAAAATACGGCGTCCAGTCAACTTGAATGAAGCAACCTGCAAGATGACTGAAACCGTTTCAGCAACAAAAACGCCGCCCATGATGAAAAGCACAAGCTCCTGACGAACGATGACAGCAATAACACCTAGCGCCGCACCAAGAGACAACGCCCCCACATCCCCCATAAAGACCTGCGCAGGGTATGTGTTAAACCATAAAAAGCCCAAACCCGCCCCGACAATAGCGCCACAAAATATGATCAACTCACCAGAACCGGGCACATAGGGGATCAACAGGTATTCGGAGAAATTAAAGTTACCAGACAGATAAGCAAACACGCCCAATGCACCGCCAACCATTACCGTCGGCAAAATGGCTAAGCCATCCAGGCCATCGGTCAGGTTAACCGCATTCGAGCTTCCCACAATCACAAAGTAGGTGAAGACAATGAAAAAGATTCCTAACTCTATAGAGACATCTTTCAGGAAAGGAATTAGCAATGAGGTTTCAGCCGGTGTATCAGCAATGGCATAGAGCACAATCGCTGCCCCCAAACCACCCACAGACTGCCATAGATATTTCCATTTAGCCGGCAACCCACGTGGATTCTTCTCTACCACCTTGCGATAGTCATCAACCCATCCAACGGCACCAAAAATAAGCGTAACGCCCAGAGTAACCCAGACATAAGGGTTACTCAGATCGCTCCATAGCAAAGTACTGATCGCGATAGCAACCAGTATTAATGCGCCACCCATTGTTGGCGTACCCGCTTTACTCAGGTGAGACTGTGGACCGTCATCACGGACCGCTTGCCCAATCTGATTACTACGCAGCTTATTAATCACATATGGCCCCACCAGGAGGGAGATCATTAGGGCGGTCAAAACCCCTAGGATCCCTCGTAGTGTGAGGTACTGAAATACTGCAAATCCGCTGTAATACTCGGATAAAAATTCTGCCAGCAGTGGTAGCATTGCCTTCTATTCCCCTTCCGTCAGGCCTTTAACGACCCGATCCATTGCTGCGCTTCGGGACCCTTTGATCAGGATGTTCACACCCTGCTCAGCGATATCCGCCAATGCCGCGATTAACTCTTCATGTGATTTAAAATGCTGTCCCTGCTTGCCTGCAGCCGCATCATATGCAGCTACAGAGTGCCGGGACAGCGCACCAATCGCCCAAAAACGATCAGTCCCCTTCTGCGCTGCCCGACAACCTACCTTTTCATGCTGTTCAGCGGCATCCGCCCCTAACTCAGCCATATCTCCTAACACCAACACCGATTCGCCCGGCAAACTAACCAGCAGATCCATCGCTGCATTCACCGATCCGGGGTTGGCGTTATAACTATCATCGATAACCAAAGCGCCCCGTGCTGATTTCAACGGGCGCATCCTGCCGGATACCGCCGAAAACGAACCCAGACCTGATGCAATGTCTTTTAAAGACATACCTTGCGCACTGACAGCAGAAGCAGCGGCTAAAGCATTGGCAACATTGTGCTGGCCCATCACTTGTAGCTGCACGTCAATCTGCTCATCATTTCGATGCAGCACAAACGCAAAACAACCGTTATCTGACGGAGCAAGATCGGACGCCCAAAGATCCGCTTCTAAGTCACCTCGCGCTGAAAAAGTCAGGCGCGGTAAACCTTCTGTATGTGATAACCACCAATCGGCATGGGGATCATCCAGGTTGATGATCGCATGCCCACCCGTTTCCGATAGTCTGGAAAAAATTTCTGCCTTAGACTCAACCACTCCCTGCAATGAGCCGAACCCCTCAAGGTGTGCACCCATCGCATTGTTTAGGATCGCCACATCAGGGCAAGAAATATCAGTGGTGTAGGCAATTTCTCCACGGGCACTGGCCCCCTGTTCAATAACAGCAATTTCATGCTGGTCTTTAAGGCTGAACAGAGTCAGCGGTACACCAATATCGTTATTCAGATTACCTTTTGTCGCCAAGACCTCAGCATTCTGAGACAAAATCGCATGCAGCATCTCTTTGACAGTGGTTTTTCCACTACTACCAGTGACGGCATAAACCGGCCCTTCAAATCGTTGCCGGTTAGCTTTTGCAATATCCGCCAACGCAATTCGGGTATCGTCGACAACCCACGCAGCCTTTCGGGACACGGAGTCTGACCTGGATACAACCGCTGCGACAGCTCCTTTAGAGAAAGCCTGCTCAACATAGTCATGGCCGTCAAAGTTAGGGCCAACCAACGCGACAAAAAGATCACCCTTAGTTATCGAGCGGGTATCCGTACTTACACCGCTAAACTCAACATCCTGAGTAACAAGACCACCAAACTGGTCCTTTAACTGATTCAGGTACCATTGGCCGATCATGCCGCTACCCCTAACAATCGCATACTTACTTCCAAATCACTGAACGGGTAACGTTTCGTGCCCACTTCCTGATAATCCTCGTGCCCTTTTCCGGCAATTAACACAACATCTTCCGGTGAAGCCTGCATAATCGCGAGTCTAATCGCAGCAGCTCTGTCAGCTTCAATCGCTGGCTCATGCTGGCAAATACCCTGCTCAATCATCTCAATAATACGCTCAGGTGACTCTGTTCTTGGGTTATCGCTGGTAACTACCAAGTGATCCGCCAACTGATCGGCAATTCGTCCCATCAGCTCACGCTTCCCCGCATCTCGGTCACCGCCACAACCAAACACACACCATAAAGTGCCGGTGGTATGCGCCCTGACAGCGCTCAAAGCTTTCTCTAGTGCATCAGGCGTATGAGCATAATCGATAATCACCAACGGCTTATCTGCAGCGACAACAGCCTGCATTCGCCCCGGAACTGAATCTAACTGAGACAGGCTCTCCATCACCTGTGCTTTACTAAAGCCCTGCTCACTTAATAAAGCTGCGACCAGCAGCAAGTTATCAAGATTAAATTCACCTATGATTTTGCTGGCAAACGCAAAATTACCTGCCGGCGTTTTCAGTTCCGCCTCAATGCCATGCAAAGCTAAACGATAAGCCGCAAAATGATATTGCCCAAACAGCCGACCGACCGAGACCTTACGCGCTTCGATTGATTCATCACGCAAGAGTTTACGACCAAAACTGTCATCGCCATTTATCAGGGCTGCTTTTAAGTTAAACTCTTTAAATAATCGTGCCTTAGCCTCTCCATAGGCCTCCATGGAACCATGGTAATCGAGATGATCACGGCTCAAATTGGTAAAGAGTCCATAATCAAAATCAACTGCGGCAACCCGACCTTGCTCAAGCGCATGGCTGGATACTTCCATAACGACCGCTTCAGCACCTGCGGCTTTCAATTCAGCAAACAGTTTTTGTAACCCAATCGCATCAGGAGTCGTGTGAGTCGCCTTTTCAAGCAAACCTGGGAAACCATTTCCGACCGTTCCCACAATGGCAGTTTTTACCCCAATGTTATTCATCGCCTGAGCTACAAAATGTGCACATGAGGTTTTACCATTGGTTCCGGTAATACCGACCACTGTCATCGCTCTACTGGGTTGCTCATAAAACCTTGCGGCAACCGGACCAATCTCTGAAACCAAATCTGAGATTCCAATGACCGGCACATCCACATTGGGGCAATCTGACAGTTCCGATGAATCAATGAGTACAGCTACCGCACCATCGGCTACTGCACCTTCAATAAAATCAACGCCACGATGCTTTAATCCAGAACGCGCCACAAAGAGAGTTCCAGGTACGACGGTTCGACTGTCTTGCGAGATAGCAGACACAGCAATACCCGAATGGGTAGGCTCTGCCCACTCAGGTAATAACTCTGCTAATGTCTTGCTTATCTTCAGCATCTATCAGTCTCTTATCTAGCGTTTTGCAATTTGCTTGTCTGCCTCAGGCAGATTATCTGGTGGTATATTCATCAGGCGTAATGCACCACCCACCGCTCGGGAGAAAACTGGCGCAGCAACTTCACCACCGTAATACTCTTGCCCTTTGGGGTTATCGATCATGACGACAGTTACTAACCTCGGATTGCTTACAGGCGCGATACCTGCAAACGTAGAGATGTACTGATCATCCAGATAGCCCGCATTCCCTACTTTGTGTACGGTCCCGGTTTTACCCGCAACGCGATAACCTGGAACAGCAGCCCTACGCCCTGTTCCTTTCACACTAATAACCGTTTCCATCATCTCGCGAACATCAACCGCGACTTGTGCGGGCATGACCCGAACGGCTTTACCCGGCTCATCCTGCTTTATCAAACTGACCGGATTAACTACCCCATCATTCGCCAACGCCAGATAAGATTGAGCCAACTGCAATGGCGTCACTGACAAACCATAGCCGTAGGAAAGCGTTGCCCTTTCCACTTTCTGACGCTCATTCAAATACGGCAAATAACCTGTACTCTCACCTGGGAAACCAATACCTGTCGCCTGCCCCAAACCCAAATTGTGGTACAGGTTACGCACCGAACCTTCAGGTAAGCTGAACGAAAGCTTGGTCACCCCCACATTACTGGACTTAGTAATAATGGTGGAAACATCAATTTCCCCATAATTACGGTGATCACGGATCGTCTTACGCTTAACACGCATATACCCAGGGGACGTATCAACCATTGTCTCCGGTGTGTATTTTCCACTCATTAGCGCCGCCGCAACCGTCATCGGTTTAACCGTAGACCCCGGCTCAAATGTATCCGTTAACGCCCGGTTTCGTAGCGCAGTGGAAATACGCTGACGCGGATCATTCGGGTTATAGGATGGTTGATTCACCATCGCCAATACTTCACCGGTCGCAGCATCCAGCATCACCAGAGAACCGCCATCAGCCTTGTGGGATTGCACAGCAGCTTTCAGCTCTCGATACGCCAGGTACTGCAGGCGTAAATCTATACTCAACTGAATGTCATTGCCGTGTTGAGCAGGCTGAACTTCACGAATATGCTTTATTGTCCGCCCTAACCGGTCTTTCATGACCAGCTGCTTACCCGCTTCAGACTTCAGCCAGTCCTCGTAAGAAAGTTCCAGCCCTTCCTGGCCTTTTCCATCCAGATTGGTAAAACCAACTAAATGCGTTGTCACCTCAGCCGCTGGGTAGTAACGTTTGTATTCACGGTCCACATGAATACCTGGTACCCGCAAAGCCCTGACCTTCTCAGCCAGCTCTGGCGTTACCTGACGTTGCAAATACATAAATCGACGCGAACGATTTTCCGCCAGTTTCGCTGTCAGCTGTTTTTTGTTCGTTTTCAGTAAAACAGCCAGTTTACTTAGACTGTCGTGCTGTAAATCAGTCAGCTTAGGGTCAGCCCAAATTGTTGCCACGGGAGCGCTCACAGCAAGCGGCTCACCGTTGCGATCGGTAATAATTCCACGATGAGCAGGCACCTGAATTGTTCTTAGGGTTCGCGCATCGCCCTGCGTTTGCAGAAACTCCTGCTCTTCAATGTACAGAAACAGCATTCGGGCAGTGATCCCACCCGCAACAAGCAATAGCAGAATAAGCACCAACCACAGGCGCCACCCTCTTGCTACTGCTGCATCACTACTGTTTGCGCTCATTTCTAATAACCTCAATCTGGTCAACTTCAGGCACTTTCATGCCAAGCTTCGACGTTGATTGCTGCTCAACCCTGTTATTTGCCGCCCAGGCACTCTGTTCGAGTAACAACTGGCCCCACTCAACCTGTAATTCGTCCCTTTCCTGGACCAGCTCCTGATATTGGTTAAACAGTTGTCGGTACTCAAATGCGCTCATAATGACAGCTAGCGCAGATACCAATATCAAGACAACCAATACAAAAACGATCAAAAAACCTCTTAGTAACTCTTCAAGGCTGCGAAACTTAGCTGAATTCTCAGCTGGCCCACTTGCCAAAGCCTGCATGGCCTTCTGCCTGAGTTTGGGGCTCATCAAGCAACCTTTTCAGCAACTCGCATTACTGCGCTTCGCGCTCTGACATTATCTTTCGTTTCACCGGCGCTGGCTTTTTTTGCCTTGCCCACATTTTTCATTCGAATCTTCAGCATGTCATTGGTAAAAGGTATGCCCGGTGGAAGATGCTCATCACCCTTAACGTGCTGACGAATAAAACGCTTAACAATTCGATCTTCAAGCGAATGGAAGCTAATCACGACCAAACGCCCGCCAACCTTCAACATATCCAGCGCCTGATCCAAACACTTTTCTAAATCTTCCAGCTCTTTATTGATATGGATGCGAATACCCTGAAAAGCACGCGTTGCTGGATTTTTCCCTTTTTCCCAGGCGGGATTAGCTTCAGCAATAATTTTCGCTAGCTGTGCTGTTGTAGTAATTGGCGTCTCAGCTCGGTAATTCACAATTGCCTTAGCCATACGACGTGAGAACTTTTCCTCACCGTAGGTATAAATCACATCTGCGATCTCAGACTCTTCCGCCCTTGCAATCCACTCCGCCGCGCTTTCACCCGACGAGGTATCCATACGCATATCAAGCGGGCCATCATTCAGAAAGCTAAAACCACGCGAAGCATCATCCAGCTGAGGTGACGACACACCCAGGTCCAATAGGACACCATCAACTTTCCCATCCATCCCTCGCTCTGTAACAAACTGCTGTAATTGAGCAAAACTTCCATGGGCGATAGAGAACCGCTCTTCGTCCTTGAAACGCTCATGCGCATGAGCGATAGCCGTTGGGTCTTTATCAATCCCCATCAAACGTCCGTTTTCATCCAGACCTTGCAAAACCAACGACGAATGACCACCACGACCAAAGGTGCCATCAACATAAAAGCCAGACTTGTCCTGGACGAGCGCATCGACCGCCTCATCTAACAGTACAGTTATGTGTTTAAATTCCTGGCTCATCTGTCCCACGTCTCTCAATCAAAGTGATAGATTCTGAAGTTCTTCCGGCATATCCATGCCTCCCTCAACTTCCTGAAGGTACTCTTCTCGGGTCGACAACCATCTGGATTCACTCCAGATCTCAAATTTCTGCCCTTGCCCAAGAAGTACAATTTTTTTGTCTAATTCCGCATATTCACGCAGAGGCGCAGGCAGCAACAATCGCCCATTGCCATCCATATCCAGATCTGTTGCATGACCGATCAACAAACGCTGTATTCTTCGTGCTTGTGGATTAAAACTGGGTAAGCTTTCAATTTTGGCCTGAATCTCTTCCCACTCTTCCAGCGGATAAAGCAAAAGGCACCGTTCTTCAGTGTCAATCGTCGCTACGAGCTGACCATCACAGCACTCCGCGATTTTCTCGCGGTAGCGTGCCGGAATCGCCATGCGTCCCTTAGCATCCAGATTGATTTGATTGACACCCCTGAACATTTTTTACCCTTTCACACCACTTAAATTACAGAATTACCCACTTTTACCCACTTTATCCCACTAGAGCACACTATAGAAACTAACCCCAACTAAAGCAAGGCAGAAGCCCCGCTAAAACAGGCTTTAGAACAAAGAAATATTAAGCAGATAAATACTGAAAAGAGGCTTAAAACAGGCCTTCCAGAAAGACACCTTAAAAAACAAGGAATTAGAACAAACCACAGAACACGCTCAGATAAAGCGCGAGTAAAGCAACGTGAAAACAAAGAATAATGAGGAGTTTGCCGGTAAGCCGGGTTCTGTCGTGGACAGTCATTCATCTAGGACCTGCATCGCTACAGGCCTCAAGCAACCTACCCGGTTCCAGCGCGGGTCACGCCTATAGGAACCCTATTTGGTCTTGCTCCGAGTGGGGTTTACCATGCCGTGGAATGTTGCCACCCACGCGGTGCGCTCTTACCGCACCATTTCAACCTTACCGGCATCCCGATCCGAAAATCGAGATACGTAGGCGGTATATTTTCTGCTGCACTTTCCGTCGACTCGCGCCGCCCAGACGTTATCTGGCACTCTACCCTTTGGAGCCCGGACTTTCCTCCACCCCCGAAAGGGCAGCGACTGCCTGGCAAACTCCTCGGCGCGCATTCTAGCAAAAGCAATTTCAGTTAGCGATCTAAAGCTGCCTGATAAAGCACCTTTTTCTTCAGGCCAGTGATTTTAGCCGCCAATGACGCCGCCTGACTCGCCGGCAATTCCGATAGCAGCACTTCCAGAACCTGCTTTGCATTAGCATCCAGCTCTTTTGGACCGTTTTGCTCCACCCCGTGGACCAAAACAACAAACTCCCCTCGTTGCTGATTCGAATCCGCTTCCATCCAGGCAATAAGATCTGCGAGCCCATCTGAACGGATCGTCTCATAGGTTTTGGTAATCTCACGAGCAATAGCCACCTGCCTATCAGCACCAAAGACCTCCTGCATATCTTTCAGTGAAGCAAGAATTCGATGCGGGGACTCATAAAACACCAACGTTCTCGTTTCATCACTCAACGACTTAAGCTGCTGCTTTCGTGCTGCGGATTTATGCGGCAAGAATCCCTCAAAGACAAACCTGTCAGTAGGCAGCCCTGCCGCTGAAAGCGCTGCAATAAACGCAACACAACCCGGCACGGGAACGACTCTGTAACCCTGCTCCCGAACCCCCTTCACGACAACGTATCCGGGGTCTGAAATCAACGGCGTACCAGCATCGGAAATCAGCGCAACACTGGCACCTGACGCCAACTGGTGTACAATCGTGTCAATTCGCTGGCGTTCGTTATGCTCATGGACGGAAACAAGGCGGGTATCGATCCCAAAATGCGCCATCAAACGGGCACTATGACGTGTGTCCTCCGCAGCAATAAGCTCAACCTGCTGCAATACCTCTACCGCGCGAGGAGTCATATCCAACAAATTTCCGATAGGTGTTGCCACGACGTACAGTGCAGGTTCTAACATTATCGATACCATTTAAAATTCTGGGTTGAGAAGTATATGAAATTTCAGTGGCGCCTGTCTCTTTCAGCTATCGTAATCAGTGCAATTATTACGGGCTGTTCTGTTCCCACATCGGTAACCCAACCTCCACAAACAACTGCTGAGCGTAACCAGTCGCAAGTAGACGAACTACTCACAGAAGCAGACAAATCGAAACCCATAAAAGCCGCACAACTCAAAGCGCAAGCAGCCCAATTGCTACTGCAAATGGGCAAGCAAAGTGATGCCGCATTTGTTCTGGAGCAGATTGATGTCTCACTGCTGCCACCGACTATGCGCTTTGATATTGCCAAGCTACAAGCCGAAGCATCAATATCACAAAGCAGACCGGAAAAAGCACTGGATCAACTCGATCGCTTCGCCTCCAGCAATCAAACCCAGCTCCTCACTGAACAGGAAGCCTCATTACTTCGATTACGCGCCGAAGCATTCCGCCTTCAGAATGAAATAATATCTGAAATTAATGCCTTAATCAGACTCAGCACTCTCCTTGAAACAGAAGCCGCCAAACAACAACTTCATGACGAGATCTGGCAGAAACTGCTAACACTTGACCCTGAAACCGTGAGCAACCGCTTAAGAGCTGGAACTAACACATACTTTGAACAAGGCTGGTTAGAACTAATAAATGAGTTAAGCAGCAACAAACAGCTGGATTCACAACACCAGGCTATCAGCAACTGGGCTCAACTCTGGGAAGCTCACCCAGCAAGATCTATTTTGCCTACCCCATTAAAAGGCCTTAGCCAAGAAACACTGAGCGTCAACAAAATCGCAGTCCTCTTGCCCTTTGAAGGAAAACTAGCAAAACCAGCCCAGGCAATTAAGGAAGGCATAATGATGGCCCACTTCCGCAGTCAGGCCCCTGGCCGCACCACACCGGAGCTACTGTTCCTCGATTCAGGCAAAATCAACACGCCAGTGCAACTAGCCGCGATCCTTAAAGAACTGAATGCCGACCTGGTAATAGGCCCCTTAACAAAAGAATATGTAGCTTCACTAGCAACAGACAGCCACATATCCACACCCATTCTTGCGCTTAACTACACCGACGCAGCCAGCCGCGAAGGGCTTTACCAGTTCGGGCTATCAGCAGAAGACGAGGCCGAGCAGATTGCGCAAAAATTAATAAAAGACGGCGCATCAAAAGCCGCCGTCTTAACACCCGCGAGTAACTGGGGCAAAAAAATAGCAGACGCCTTCTCCGAGCACTATAGTGCTATGGGCGGAAAAGTTGTCACACGCGATACATTCGGCGAAACAAGCGAATTCTCCAGCGACATTTCTCGATTTTTATCCACAGACGCCAGCAAAGAGCGCTATAAGAAAGTTCGCCAACTTGTCTACACCCGTAAAATCGAATTCGAAGAGCACCGTCGTCAGGATATCGATGCAATTGTGCTAACCGCACTTCCAAACGATGCTCGCCAAATCCTCCCGATTCTGGCATTCAATTTCGCTGGCGATTTACCCGTTTACGCGACATCACATTTACATTCAGGTAGCGCTGATCCTATCCAGGACCAGGATCTGAACAAAGTGCAATTCCTGGACACTCCCTGGAGCCTGAAGCCACCTTCTCAGGATAAGATCCTGATATCACAACAACGTGCAAACACCACTTCTCGCTTCGGTCGACTCTATGCACTGGGCTTAGATGCCTACCGCATCCACCCCTACCTACAACAACTAGGTTCTTTGCCAAACGCCGAGATTCAAGGGGAAACAGGAACCCTAAGCATCGACCAAACCGGCAAGGTAACACGCACCCTATTATGGGCTACCTATAAAGAAGGCATACCTCAAATTACGGAATAACACTTATCATGGATCGACGAAAACGCGGCAAGGACGCCGAGCAACACGCCCTGGTCTACTTGAGCAAACAAAAGTTGCGACTCATAGAGCAAAACTTCAACTGCCGCTTTGGCGAGATAGATTTAATCATGCAGGACGGTGAAAGCATCGTCTTTATTGAGGTTAGATTGCGCACTCATGCGGAGTTTGGCGGAGCTGCTGCCTCCGTAACAACCACAAAACAACGAAAGATAATCAAGACTGCACAGCTATATCTAAGCAAACGCCCAAGATTGCAGAACAAAAATTGTAGATTTGATGTCATCGCATATGAATATGATGCAGCACCAACGCATCCGCTATGGTATAAAGATGCCTTCAGAATATAAGGTCAAAAAGTAAGGACAGCATGGAACTAGAAGACCGCATTGTCAGCCAGTTTCACAACTCAATGGAGATTAACGCTATCACCATTGAACAGTACACCCCATTAATTGCTCACGCTGGCGAACTTTTGCTTCATTGTCTTGTCAGTGAAGGCAAGATCCTTTGCTGTGCAAATGGCGCTTCATCTTCTTTGGGGCAACACTTTACATCCTTGCTGATGAATCGCTTCAGTCATGAACGACCAGGACTACCCGCCATCAATCTTAACTCTGATGGCTCAACGCTCAGTGGAATATGCGAAGACAGCAGTTTTATGGAAGCCCAGGCCAAGCAGATACATGCATTAGGCCAACCAGGGGATATCCTACTGCTAATTACTCCACACGGGCGCTCGAGCAGTCTGGTCCAAGCCATTCAGGCTGCCCATGATCGTGACATGACAATTATTGTACTTAACGGCTCTGACGGCGGCGATATCACCGCCCTCTTAAGCCCGGAAGAGATCGAGATCTGTGTACCCAGCGATGACCACGCTTTAGTACACCACGCACAACTATTAGTAATACATGCACTTTGTGACTTAATTGACTATCAACTTTTTGGAAGCGAGTAATGATGATCAACACCAAAACAATTGCTCTTATTGCGGGATTAGGATTATCAGTTCTTATCAGCGGCTGTTCTGATCTGGTTAGCGCTGGTCGTGAAGCACCTATTCAGGAAGACCCTGGCCACCGCACAGTTGGCTCATATATCGATGATGAAGTAATCGAAACCCTATCCCTTGTAAACATCAACCAGGGTTCAGAGCTAATGAAAGCCTCCAACATTAGCGTTACCAGCTACAACGGTATCGTTTTGCTAACAGGCCAGGCTCCTAGCGATGCAGCACTTCAAGAAGCAGAGCAAATCGTTAGCCAGGTACGTAAAGTACGCAAGATTCATAACGAAATTAAAATTTCGGGTGTATCTTCCGCCATGTCGCGTACTAATGACACCTGGATTACAACAAAGGTTAAAAGTGAGCTTCTGCTGAATGAAACCATTGATGGTGCTCGCATTAAAGTAGTGACAGATGGCGGCACGGTTTACCTAATGGGATTAGTTAGCGCACAAGAAGCCGACACAGCGATCAATATCGTAAGAAATATCACTGGCGTTCTGAAAATCGTTAAGGTATTCGAATACGTTGATCGCTAAACTACGTGGCACAACACAAATAAAAAAGCCGCCCTAAGGGCGGCTTTTTTATTTAACAACTTTTAAGGAAGGCCTTTTAGGCTTATCGCCCTTAGGCTCAACCTTCTCTGCCGACTCCGCAACCTCCTCGACAGCAACCTCTTCCTGCAAGTAAAGTTCAGCGCCCGGCTCGCCACCAAAACCCATTCCCTGGCCATTTTCCCGGGCATAAATCGCCATAACAGCACACATTGGCACATAGACATCCATAGGCTGACCGGAAAATCTCGCGTTGAACGACACAGCCTCATCATCCATGTAGAAGTTTCGCACGGCTGATGGATTAATATTCAGAACAATCTGCCCTTCGTCCACAAACTGAAGAGGCACAGTAACATTATCCTCTTCTGCATTAACCATAAGGTGCGGCGTCAGATCATTATCTAACAACCAATCATACAACGCTTTCAAAATATAAGGGCGACTAGGTTTCATAACTACCACCAAGAACCTACAGAAACAAAAAAGGGATGATAAATCATCCCTTTTCAAAAAATAAGCTTACAGCTTAATCTCGCATTTCCCTTTCAGCTTCTGACAAGCTGATCTGGAAAGATTCGCGTTCAAACAAACGCTCCATGTACTTAACCAACGGCTTACACTGCTCTTCTGGAATATCAATACCCAGCAATGGCAGACGCCACAGAAGCGGAGCCAGACAGCAATCAACCAAAGTAAATTCTTCACTCATGAAGAATGGCTTATCTGCAAAAATTGGCGAAATAGATACCAGACTATCACGAAGCTCTTTACGAACCTCTTCAGCAGTATCTTCATCATCAGCCATAGACGCTTCAATGATTTTATCAGCCAGATCACACCAGTCACGCTGGATGCGATACATGTAAAGACGGCTTTCAGCACGCGCTACCGGATAAACAGGCAACAACGGCGGATGCGGAAAACGCTCATCTAGGTACTCCATCATC
>NZ_CH724125.1:1475053-1486247 GCF_000153345.1 Neptuniibacter caesariensis | reverse complement strand
CCTTTAGATTTTAGGATCTTACACGCTTTATCCGCAGCATGGGGAGGGTTCGTCTGACCTTTAACTACACCAATGGCCATTACCGCATCATCGTGCCACCACACAGGGCGAGCTGGAAATTCAGCCTCTTCCAACAATGCATTTTCAGCAGCACTTTTAGCTTGAGGGGATAAACGTTCAGTCGTATTGGCTATATACCAAGTCACGCCGACACAAGCGGCGATAAGAATAATAATTATTGTTCGTTTCATTATGGGCGTCTTAAAAAAAAAAAAGAGGAGCATCAGCTCCTCTTATTCTATGTGCACTAGAAATTAGTTACTAGAGCAAAGACCAGAAGCTAAACATGTACTTGAACTTACAACAGTCCAAAGTACCTGGCCACTAGCCTGACGAGTAGCATCCAAAATATAAGTATCGCTGTTCAGCGCAGCGACACCAGTTGCAGTAACACGTACGACTGTTGCTGAGTTATCTGCAGCAACAACGCTTGTCACGTAACCACTAGCACCCGCACTGACTACACCATTGTTACCATCTGAACAGCTTGCACCGAAATCAGTCGACGCTGCGGTAACAGTCTGGCCACATAATTCAACAGCCGATTTAACCGCACCTGTTGCAGAAACGACTTCAGAAAACTTAGCACGGTTAGTGTAGGTTTGGTAAGCAGGTAGAGCAATTGCTGCCAGAATACCGATGATCGCTACTACGATCATCAATTCAATCAGGGTAAAACCTTGTTGTGTTTTTTTCATTTTATTTCTCCAGCGAAATTTGACACTTGGATCAACCAAGTCCTTTGATTGTAGCGCATTTTTTATTACACGCCAGTGATAAAACCGTAAAACCTATATGTTTAAGTATAGTGCGCATTTTCAAAAACGGTTGCAAATGCTATTTTAGAAGTGAGTTATGTAAAAATCATGGAAAGATCAAGGGGTTACTCTTTTGCAACCAAACCAGCCATTAACTGGACTTGCTAAACGACTTGTAAACGAAGGCGTTTGCTCTGCAGAAGTAGCGGCTGATGCTGCTATTCAATCCAGAGAAAAGCAGCAAACATTCATTTCGTATGTAATTGAGCAAAGGCTCGTGAGTGCGTACCGGGCAGCGGCTGCTGCTTCAGAAGAGTTTGGCATTCCCTTACTTGATCTTGATGCTTTAGATGTGACAAGCCTTCCCCAAGGCTTAATCAATGATAGTTTAATAACAAAGCACCACGCTCTCCCCCTTCAAAAACGCGATAACCGCTTGTTTGTCGCAATTTCAGACCCCACGAATATTCAGGCGCTTGACGAATTTAAATTTCAAAGCGGCATAACCACTGAAGCAATTATTGTTGAAGAGGATAAACTTAGCCGGGCAATAGAATCCTTTCTTGATAATCAAGGCTCTGCACTTGACGACTTAGAAGATAGCGACCTTGACAATCTTGAAATTGACGATACCACTCCCGGAGATCAAGAAGAAGATAGTGGCGAAGATGCTGCTAATGACGCCCCTATTGTACGGTTTGTAAACAAAATATTACTAGACTCAATCAAAAACGGCGCATCCGATATTCACTTTGAGCCCTATGAAAAAAGTTATCGAATTCGCAGCCGAATCGACGGGATACTTCAAGAGGTAGCAAAACCACCGTCAAACCTGGCTTCAAGACTTTCAGCACGTTTGAAAGTTATGTCACAGATGGATATATCCGAGCGACGCGTCCCACAGGATGGACGCATTAAAATGAAAATATCCAAAAACCGAGCTATTGACTTCCGTGTTAATACCTTACCAACGCTATGGGGGGAGAAGATTGTATTGCGTATCCTTGACCCAAGTAGCGCCAAAATGGGAGTTGAAGCCTTAGGCTTTGAAGAGTTCCAGAAAGACCTTTACTTATCAACACTTCACCGCCCACAAGGGATGGTCTTAGTAACAGGTCCTACTGGTAGTGGTAAAACCGTCAGTCTGTATACTGGCCTGAACATCCTGAACACTGAGGAACGCAACATATCCACAGCTGAAGATCCAGTGGAAATAAACCTTGAAGGCATTAACCAAGTTCATGTAAATGCTAAAGTAGGGTTAACTTTTGCCGAGGCACTTCGTGCCTTCCTACGACAAGACCCTGATGTGGTTATGGTTGGTGAGATTCGAGATCTTGAAACAGCGGAAATTGCCATAAAAGCGGCTCAAACAGGTCACATGGTACTTTCTACCTTGCACACCAATAGTGCACCCGAAACACTCACCCGTTTGAGAAACATGGGCGTTCCTGCGTTCAATATAGCCACCTCCGTTAGCTTAATCATCGCTCAGCGCTTAGGCCGCCGCTTATGTGAAAACTGTAAGAAGCCGATCAGCCTTCCTGAAGCAACACTCAAAGAAGAAGGCTTCCTTGATTCGGAAATAAAGGGTCTAACCATCTACGAACCTAATTCGGACGGATGTAATAAATGCAACAAAGGCTACAAAGGACGTGTAGGTATATATGAAATGCTAGCCATGAGTTCGGAAATAGCAGAAGTAATTATGGAGAACGGAACATCTCTAGATATACTTAAGGTTGCGGAATCTCAAAATTTCCAAACTTTGAGAAGGTCCGGACTAAAGAAAGTGATTGAAGGCCTTACCAGCCTTGAAGAGATGAATCGTGTGATCAAGACCTGATAAAGGATTCAAGACATGGCTAAAGATGCCAAGCTACAGACATTCACCTGGCAAGGCAAAGATAAAAGTGGCAATCAAAGTAAAGGAAAAATTGATGCTGCCAACTTATCTATTGCGAAGGCACAACTTCGCAAACAGGGTATCCTGCCTTCCAAAGTAGCCAAAGAACGAAGCGCGGGTTTATTCAGCAGTAAAAACAAGCCAATTAAACCAGTAGATATTGCTTTCTTTACACGCCAAATGGCCACTATGCTTAAGTCCGGTGTCCCGTTGCTACAAGGGCTTGAGATAACAGCTGGCGGGGTTGATAAACAAAAATTAAAAGACATCATTTATGAAATAAAAAATGATGTTAATGGAGGTATCGATCTGTCTAATGCTTTGGCCAAACATCCCGATCATTTTGATGACCTTTACTGTAATTTAGTCAGCGCGGGCGAGCAATCAGGTGCATTAGAAACAATGCTTGATCGAATAGCCACGTATAAAGAGAAGCTTGAGAGCCTTAAAGCTAAGATTAAGAAAGCCCTAACGTATCCAACAGCGGTTGTTATTGTAGGAATAGTTGTTTCTGCAATCTTGTTAGTCAAAGTAGTGCCCCAGTTTGAGTCAGTGTTTCAAAACTTTGGCGCCGACCTGCCAGCCTTTACCTTGTTTGTCATAGGGCTATCAGAAACCGCACAAAAATGGTGGTGGATTGCGCTTATCGCAACAGGTGTAGCGGGTTATGCATTTTCAAAGGCCAGGGCCCGATCTCAAAAGTTTAGCGACAATGTGGACAAAGCTGTTCTCAAAATACCTGTCATTGGGCAAATTTTGCATAATGCTTCAATTGCAAGGTTCGCCAGAACCTTAGCCACCACTTTCGCTGCAGGGGTACCATTAGTGAATGCCCTTGAATCAGCTGCTGGTGCCTCAGGTAATGCTCTCTATAGAGACGCAATTATCCAAATAAAGAACGGGGTCTCGACAGGACAGTCGCTAAAAGATGCCGTAACGATGACTGGTATTTTCCCTAACATGACAGTGCAAATGATAGCAATCGGTGAGGAAGCCGGCTCATTAGAGATGATGCTGGAAAAGGTGGCTGACTTTTACGAGGAACTTGTTGATAACGCAGTCGACAACCTTTCAAGCCTCTTAGAACCTTTAATTATGGTAGTTCTTGGTGTACTGGTAGGTGGTCTGGTAATAGCCATGTACCTTCCAATTTTCCAGCTCGGTCAAGTTGTATAAGAGAGCAATCAAAGAATAATGTTTGAAATTCCAATGGATCCAGCGTGGGCTTCGGCCTGCGCTTTTATTTTGGCATTGTGCGTTGGCAGTTTTCTGAATGTTGTTATCCATCGACTTCCCATTATGATGGAGAAAGAATGGGAAGCGATGAAAGAACCAGATAAAGATCAAGAAACTTACAACCTTTCAGTTCCAGCTTCGACCTGCCCCAAATGCAAGCACCGCATCCGCTGGTACGAGAATGTTCCGGTTCTTAGTTATGCCTGGCTAAAAGGAAAATGTAGCTCTTGCGGTATTCATATCCCATTTCGCTACCCCTTTGTCGAGCTGCTAACCGCTTTCAGCGTTGCGTATGTAGTGCATATTTTTGGGGCTAATACAGCAGGCTTATCCTTGGCCCTCCTTACCTTTGCATTAATCTGCCTGGTATTTATAGACATAGACCATCAGTTACTACCTGATAGCATCACTCTTCCATTGCTATGGCTGGGGTTATTAGTAAACAGCTTCAATATATTTACCTCACTTGAGAGTGCTGTTTATGGTGCAATTGCAGGATACCTAAGTCTCTGGAGTGTTTACTGGGCTTTCAAACTTCTCACCGGTAAAGAAGGCATGGGCTATGGAGATTTCAAATTACTGGCTGCGCTTGGAGCCTGGGCCGGACTATCACAACTCCCTCTGATTATTTTACTAAGTTCCTTAGTCGGTGCTATTTTCGGTATTGCGATGATTGTGACTAAGAAGAATGAAAGCCAACAGCCCATTCCTTTTGGCCCCTACCTTGCCATAGCTGGATGGATAGCGATTCTATGGGGTGACCAAATCACCGGTATGTACCTAAAGTTTGCAGGTTTCTGATGTTTATAGTTGGAATAACGGGCGGTATTGGATGCGGGAAAACAGCTGTAACCAACCTTTTAGCCACCTATGGCGTAAAGATTGTTGATGCGGACATCGTTGCACGGGAAGTCGTTGAACCAGGAAAACCCGCTTTAGAGGCAATCGCAGAACACTTTGGTCACGACATTATTAACGAGTCCGGAGAACTGGACAGAGCAGCTCTACGCGTGAAGGTGTTCAGTGACACCGCAGAGAGAAAGTGGCTGGAAACACTACTCCACCCCATTATTCGAAACCGAATTATCGAACAGCTCAACCATTCCGAGGGCAATTACGCAGTCCTTTCATCTCCCCTATTACTTGAAACAGACCAGAAGTCACTTACCGACCATATTGTAGTAATCGACCTACCTGAAGAGCTACAAGTTAGCCGCACCATGCAGCGGGATAGCAACTCAGCAGAGCAAATCAAAGCAATTATTGCTGCGCAGATGCCCCGCGAACAAAAGCTACAGGAAGCTGATACAATTATTTGTAATGACGCAGGCTTAGATAGCCTTCGTAATAAAGTTGAACAACTCCACCTTGATTTAACTGAGCTAAGCCAGAGAACAGATGAGCAAACCGACCATTAAATGCCCCACCTGTGAAAAACAACAGGAATGGGACAGCAGCAATCCACACAGGCCCTTCTGTAGTGAACGCTGTAAAATGATTGATCTTGGCGCATGGGCCAATGAGGAATATACAATTCCTGAATCAAAATCAGCGAGTGACTTCAGTAGCGGGGAACTAGAGGAGCAGATCGATAAAGATCAACCTATTCCTCCAACCATGCACTAATCGCAGCAATCCCTTGTGCACCAAAAATCTGGGCCTGATTTACATCATCAGGCCCGACCCCACCCAACGCATAAACAGGCTGCTTCACTTCAGTTAACAGTGCGGAGAAGGACTCCCAACCCAGAGACTCTTCATCAGGATGAGAAGTAGTTTCTGTAACAGGGGACAGAAAAACAAAATTACTGCCCTTTTCTTCTGCTATCTTCAGTTCAGCTGCATTATGGCAAGATACGCTTAACCATCGACCTGCGAAATCGCTACGCTGACTAAGACTTTTTAATCGCTCAGAACTAAGATGAATCGCATCAGCAGCAAGATGATTCGCTATCGAAACACTTGTATTCAATGAAAGAAAAATCGACTTTTCATGGCAATAGCCAATAAGCGATCGGCAAGCGACTTCCACTTCAGCAGAAAGCGTTTCACTCTGGTCACTTAGCCCTGAGAAGCGTAATACAATGCCCCCAGCCCCTTTAGCCACAGCGCTTTCAGCAAATGAAAGAAGCTCATCAGGCTTTGTATTAAAAGGGGTAATCGCCAATGTAGAAGGCAGCAAACAAGCATCAATTATCGGCCTGTTCGCCTCTGGAAACTCATACGACACCAACTCTGTATTGGAAACCCACTTTACTGGCTGCCCTTCACGACCATAAGGCTCACCTGAAAATGTGCCGACTTCAAAAACATCCAGCAGGACTGACTTATCAGAATAATGATGGGGAATTTGAATCAAAGGCCGACAATCTAAAACCTGAATGCCGAGCTCTTCATCCAGCTCGCGGGCAAGCGCCTGTTTGACTGGCTCACCCGCTTCTACCTTACCACCTGGAAACTCCCAAAGTCCGCCTTGGTGCTTATCATCAGAGCGTTTAGCGATAAAAATTTCTCCAGCGTCATTTCTGATAACCGCTGCAGCAACATGGATGAGCTTTCTAGTCATTAGCTTCGATAATCTGCATTAATACTGACATAGTCATGAGATAAGTCAGTTGTCCAAACCGTCTCAGATACTTCGCCACGATTTAGCACAACTCTGATCAAAATCTCTTCCTGATCCATTACCGCCTGACCCGCTTCTTCGGTATAAGCAGCATCCCTACCACCCTGGCTAACGATACAAACATCACCGAGGTAGATCTGCAAATTATCCAGATCAAGATTTTCAATACCAGCACGCCCTACAACAGCCAGAATACGCCCCCAATTTGGATCTGAAGCGAAAAGAGCCGTCTTGACTAGCGGTGAGTGAGCAATGTCAAACGCTGTTCTCAGAGCTTCCTCTTCAGTTTCAGCACTATCAACAGTAATAGTGACAAATTTCGTTGCACCTTCACCATCACGCACAATGGCATGAGCAAGTTGCTGCATTAGATCCTTTAGTGCCTCTTTAAACAGCGCAAAGAGCTCTGCGTTTTGCTCAGAAACTTCAACGGATGATTGCCCGGTAGCCACCAGCATACAAGAGTCATTAGTTGAGGTGTCACTATCGACTGTAATACGGTTAAACGAACAATTTGTCGTTTCTGTCAGCAATTTTTGTAGCAACCCTTTCTCAATCTTTGCATCAGTCGCTACGTAGCCAAGCATTGTCGCCATATTTGGCTTAATCATGCCTGAGCCTTTAGAAATACCAGTAAGGGTAATAGTCTGCCCCTGATATTCAATTTGCAGTGAAGCGCCTTTAACACGCGTGTCCGTGGTAAGAATACCCTCAGCAGCTGCATCCCAGCCCTGCTCAGAGAGAGCTTCTTTCGCACTTGGCAAAGCGCTGATAATTTTTTCGACAGGAAGCTTCTCGCCAATCACTCCGGTAGAAAATGGCAATACTGCACGTTCGTCGCTACCACAAAGGTCAGCAACCTCTTTACAAGTCAGCATCGCATCTGAAAACCCTTCTTCACCAGTACCGGCATTTGCATTTCCGGTGTTCACTACCAGGTAACGAGGAGAAACTTCAGCCATATGGCTTTTACAAATCTGTACAGGAGCTGCACAAAAGGCATTTTTGGTGAATACACCTGCTACGGTCGCACCATCGCACACTTCCATAAGTACCAGGTCTTTTCGGCCAGGCGTTTTAATGCCCGCAGAAGTAGTGCCCAATTTAAACCCCGATACAGGGTGCATTTTTTCAGGAAAAGTTGCTGGACCAACTGCCATTTTCAATCTCCAGATATACAGAAAGCAGCCTATGGCTGCTTTCTTTAGTTGTATTCGTTGCTAAATATTAAGACAGCTTGCCATGACACTGCTTATATTTCTTACCTGAGCCACAAGGGCAAGGCTCATTACGCCCCACCTTACGCTCTTCACGCACGAATGTTTCGTTTTGCTGCGCCTCTTCTTGCTCAGAAGTGTCTTCACCACCCATCGCTGAACTTTGGTCATGCTTGAAATCCATCTGCTGACGCTCGGCCTGTTCTCGACGTTGCTGTTCCATCGCTTCTACATCTTCAGGCTGCTGCACCTGAACATGGCAAAGGATACGAATCACATCGCGCTTGATATTATCCAACAAGTCCTGGAACAGGTGGAAAGACTCACGCTTGTATTCCTGCTTAGGGTTTTTCTGTGCATAACCACGCAAGTGAATACCCTGACGCAGATGATCCATCGTCTGAAGGTGCTCTTTCCAAAGCGTGTCCAGCACCTGTAACATCACCTGCTTCTCAAAGTTGCGCATGGTTGCTTCACCAACCTGCGTTTCCTTCTGAGCGTATACATCCACAATGTAGTCATAGATTTTCTGGTGCAGGGTTTCTTCATGTAGAGAATCATCTTCATCCAACCAAGCCTGCACTGGAATCTTAACTGCAAAATCAGTTTCCAGTGCCTTCTCAAGCCCTGGAACATCCCACTGCTCTTCCAGACTTTGCGGAGGAACGAATTCACTAAAGCGATTTGCAATGACCTCATCACGAACAGCATTGACTGTTTCTGAGATATCATCAGTTGCCATCAGGTCGTTACGCTGCTCGTAAATAATCGAACGCTGATCATTCGCAACATCATCATACTCAAGTAGTTGCTTACGAATATCAAAGTTACGACCTTCAACTTTGCGCTGAGCTTTCTCAATGGCATTACTTACCATCTTGTGTTCAATAGCTTCTCCACGCTCCATACCCAGCGCTTGCATCAACTGACGCACACGGTCAGAGGCAAAGATACGCATCAGGTCATCTTCCAGAGACAGGAAGAAACGAGAAGAACCCGGATCACCCTGTCGTCCAGCACGACCACGTAGCTGGTTATCGATTCGACGGGATTCGTGGCGTTCAGTACCTACGATATGAAGGCCACCGTTATCCAGCACTTCCTGATGACGCTTTTCCCAAGCAGCGGTCAGTTCAGCAATCGTCTCGTCTGAAGGATTATCCAAAGCCGCTATCTCAGCTTCGAGCTTACCACCCAGAACAATATCGGTACCACGCCCCGCCATGTTAGTCGCAATGGTCACCGCACCAGGGCGCCCTGCCTCAGCAATAACCGTTGCCTCGCCACCATGGTTTTTCGCATTAAGCACGTTATGCTGAATTTTCTCTTTATTCAGCAAAGTCGAAATCAATTCTGACGACTCAATAGAAGCTGTACCGACCAGAACAGGACGTCTTGCTTCCTGACAAGCACGAATCTCTTTGATGATCGCTTCGTACTTCTCTTCTACCGTCAGATAAACCAGATCGTTCTCATCCTTACGAGCGACCGGCTTGTTCGTAGGAATAACAATAACATCCAGGCCATAAATCTGACGAAGCTCAAATGCTTCTGTATCAGCCGTACCTGTCATACCCGCCAGCTTGCCATACAAACGGAAGTAATTCTGGAAGGTTGTCGAAGCAAACGTCTGGCTCTCATTCTGAACAGAAACGCCCTCTTTCGCCTCAACCGCCTGATGCAAGCCTTCAGACCAGCGACGGCCCGGCATAATACGGCCGGTGTGCTCATCAACAATGACCACTTCATTGTTCTGCACAATATAATCGACATCGCGCTGATAAAGGTGATGCGCTTTAAGCCCTGCAAGAACATGGTGTAACAGATTAAGATTCTGTGGAGCGTAAAGGCTTTCACCCTCGGCTAGTAAACCAAGCTCAGTCAACAGCTCTTCAACGGCAGCGTGGCCAGCTTCAGTCAATTCAACTGTGCGGTTTTTCTCATCAACAGCAAAGTGCTCGTTGATCTCCTGAGATTCATCCTGAGGATCAATCTCACCATCAAATCGACTGAGCTTCGGGATTACCTGGTTAATAGTGATATATAACTGCGAGCTGTCTTCAGCAGGGCCTGAAATAATCAGTGGCGTACGCGCCTCATCGATAAGAATCGAGTCGACTTCGTCAACTACTGCGAAGTTGAAACCTCGCTGCACTTTGTCTGCCGTGCTAAAGGCCATATTATCGCGCAGATAATCAAAGCCGAATTCGTTATTTGTACCGTAGGTAATATCAGCTGCATAAGCTGCACGTTTGGTTTCTGAATCCTGACCAGATAACGCAACACCTACTGTCATACCCAGAGCTTCATAAAGTGGACGCATCCACTCAGCGTCGCGCCCTGCCAGGTAATCATTCACAGTAACAACATGCACACCTTTACCTGCCAATGCATTCAGATAAACCGCGAGTGTTCCCACCAGCGTCTTACCTTCACCCGTACGCATCTCCGCTACTTTACCTTCATGCAGCGTCATACCACCGATCATCTGCACATCGAAGTGACGCATACCCATGACACGTTTTGATGCTTCTCGCGCTGTCGCAAACGCTTCTGGCAGAATCTGATCCAGAGTCGCCCCATCTTCAAGGCGCTGGCGAAACTCTACTGTCTTCGCCTTGATTTCATCATCAGTTAGCTTTTCCAGATCAACTTCTAACGCATTGATCGCTTTTACGATACGACCCATGCGCTTCAATTCGCGATCATTCTTACTACCAAAAACCTTTTTTAACAGTCCTGTCAGCATATCTCGACTTATACCTGTGAAGTCTAAAAACCTAGTCGCCGCACCTTCTGGCGGTGAAAATTAACTCAGCATTCTACCTTTATTGGGGGCAGAAAATGAATCTAAAAGGGTAAATAAATAAAACCTTATAAAAAAAGGCAAAAAAGCAGAAAATTAAGCGAAAAAAAACCGAGCTAACAAGCTCGGTTTCTTAATCGTCTTACTCAGCACTCAAACTGCGAGTACAGGCTTCTGATAAGAGATTGGCGCGCTTTCTTCGTTATCTTCGAAAGTCACCACTTCCCAAGCATCTTCATTCGCCAAAAGCTCTCGAAGCAAACGGTTATTCAGGAAGTGACCTGATTTATCACCGTAAAACTCACCAATCAGACTCTTACCCAGCAGATAAAGATCGCCGACCGCATCAAGGACTTTATGCTTTACGAATTCATCATCATAACGAAGGCCATCTTCGTTAAGAATACGGTAATCATCCACGACGATCGCATTATCAAAACTACCGCCCAAGGCCAGGTTTTGCGAACGCAGATATTCATAATCGCTCATAAAACCAAAAGTACGTGCACGGCTTACTTCTTTGACAAAAGAGGTACTAGAGAAATCCAGATAGGATTCCATATTGCGACCTTCGAAAGCAGGGTG
>NZ_CH724125.1:1470677-1474741 GCF_000153345.1 Neptuniibacter caesariensis | reverse complement strand
AAAAAAGGAGTTATTACGGATTCAAACACAACCACCTCAGATACGAAAAAGCCAGCCATGGAAGCCAGGGCTGGCTTGAAAGGTTAGGACAAGTATTCCTTATCCCACCTTTTAACTCTTAATACTTAGTCGTTTTCTACGCTTGCACCAGAGCTCAATTTATCGGCCAGGCCGCCTAGATCAGCCATAACATCATTGCTACGTGCCTCTACGCCAAACTCATCAACCATCAGTTTCTGAACTTTAAGCATGTGCAACATGTACTCTTTCATAGTAATAGAAGAGGACTGAACGTAGTTACCTTTAGCATCAATGCCTGTCACCTGAGTGTTACCTAACAGAACCGGGCTGAAACCGATTAGACGGTTCAGCTTAACAGCCGTTCCACCCAGGTTTTTCTTACCTGTCTGCAATGCCATTGCGAAGCCTTTTAGTTCACCCCAATGCTTAGCATATTTACGGAATTCTTTAGCTACATCACCATTGGATTCGATCAGCTTATCCAGTTTCTGTAGATCTTTATAAGTAGAACCCGCGTATTTAAATACCGCTTCGGCGATCACTTTTTCCCAGTTTGCTTCGATGGTCTTAGCGTAGCCTTTCAGCTTACTGCGCTGAGCATCTGTCAACGCTTCACCTTTAGCATCAGTAATCAACTGGCGACCATCAATGAACGCCTGAGTGATGGTGTGAAAATAGTTAGTTTTACCGCTCTTATCAGCACCCGCAGCATAATAAGCATGAGCAAAAACCATCTCATTGTATAGCGATACTTTGCCGTCTTTATTCGCATCCGCTAGTGCAAATGCATCATCTTTTTGCTTAGCAACACTGTAAGCCTGCTTAGGTGCCAAAGACAGCGCATTCGCTGGAGCGCCAAAGTAACCAAACGCCTCATCCCAAACATGCTCTTTACCTGTGTAAGGCTTACCTTCTTTGTACGCCTTATTATTTGGCTTAGTATCAGCTTCAAGCTTTTCATCCAGGTAGTTATCAACAGCCTGGTTATAGAATACTGCACCCATAGCAAACTTAGAGATCAACTGTGCATAATCATAGCCTGCCAGTGGATCGTAGCCTTTGTTAGCGACAGCTGCTTTTTCAATCATGAATGTCAGCACTTCTTCGCCAGTCATGTTACCCGGCCAACCCGCTACGGCACCTTTGTAAGTTTTACCCGCAAGGTTTTTCTTTTTAGACAGCTCGTCAACTTTGATTTCAGCAACAACAAAACCACCTTTAGTCGCTGGTGCAATAATGTCACGACCTGCATCTTTACCCGCGTAATATGCAAGCATCTGAGCTTTAAGCTCTTCATTAGGCTGGCCATTGCCTTTTCCTGCCAGTTTTTTCAGGCTGGTATGTAATACCTGACGTGCCGCCTGCCCTGTGTATGCAACAGAGTGTTTAGCATCACCTTTGTAATCTTTAACTGTAACCGGGAAATCCGCATAGTTCTGAGCAGCGAACGACTGAGAAGCAGCAGCCAGAGCAACTGCAGAAACAATAACCTTAAGTTTCACCTAACAACCCCTTAAATTGATATGACTTAGAGGAACATCCAAATTTGGCAAGAAAGTTATCATAGAGGAAAAGAGAATACTACCGATAAACATTCTCATTAAGATAAACAATATAATTATTTGATCTATGTTAATGTTTTTATTTTTTCTCCTGCCCTATAAAATTCAACAAAATCCCAGGCAGGCCAGACATGAATCTCATTCTTCTTTTTGAATCCGACTTCACATCCTCGAATATCGCCGTCATTGCTGATCGCCGTTACCAGCATATCTCGCAGATTCAGAAACCCGAGATAGGGGAAACGCTTAAGGTTGGCTTGCTAAACGGCCATATGGGAACTGGCCAGGTATTAGCCATAGATGAAAGCAGTATCAAATTCCAAGTTATCCTGAACTCACAGCCCCCTGCACCACTACCCTGCACATTACTCTTAGCCTTACCACGGCCAAAGATGCTTAAACGTGTTCTGCAAACTGTATCTGCCATGGGGGTCAAGCAACTCTATCTGATCAACTCTTACCGCGTGGATAAGAGCTATTGGAGCAGCCCCGTACTTGAAAAGCAGATTAATGAACATCTGTTGCTAGGTCTTGAACAGGCTGGAGACACGGTGATGCCGGAAGTTCATTTAAGAAAGCGATTCAAACCCTTTGTAGAAGATGAACTGCCGGATATTGCTAGAAATAGTAGAGCTATTGTTGCCCACCCCTACCTGGCGAAACCCTGCCCTACAGCAGAGAACACCCTAACAACACTCGCGATAGGTCCTGAAGGTGGTTTTATCCCTTATGAGATCGAAAAGCTGAATGAAGCAGGATTTGAATCTGCCCATATTGGCGAACGGATATTGAGAGTAGAAACCGCAGTGCCTGCACTGTTATCAAGACTATTCCCGATCTAATAAAGCTACGAACAGGTATAGAACACCAACTATGCGCAATACATTTACTTAAAGAACCACTGTAGCGAGGCTCGCCCCGTGCCGATATATTAGTCTTTTCGGTATATTGATAGTTCCAGCTGAAAGTATGCGACTTATTTACTCACTCCTAAAGCATCAAAATATTTTTCCCAGTCAAACCCCGGCCCTGGATCGGTTTTACGCCCAGGCGCTATATCAGAGTGACCAGTAATCCTCTCCTCCGTAATCGCCGGATATTGATGCCGAATCTCGCGAGTTAATCGAACTAATGCTCGATATTGTTGCTCGGTAAAAGTATCGTCATCACAACCTTCCAGCTCAATACCGATAGAAAAGTCATTACAAGCTTCGCGACCTTCATATTCAGATACACCAGCGTGCCAGGCTCGTTTACTCAGGGGAACAAACTGGGTAACAGTACCATCGCGCTCCACCAATAAATGGGCTGAAACTTTCAAATTCTTAATTTCGCTAAAGAAAGGATGATCATCGACAGGCAGCTTGTTCTGAAAAAACTGCTGAATATAGCCACCACCATACTGCTTTGGCGGCAGGCTTATATTGTGAATAACCAAGAGCGATATATCACTATCCACTGGACGCTCATTAAAATTAGGCGATGGAACAACCTCTACACCTTGTTGCCAGATTTGTTCGTCTTTGTTGGCCATTCCCCTACCCGCCAGACAGCATTTTCGTTAGAATTACCCGTTCATTTTAACAAAGGCCAGTTCGTAATCCAGGCCAGCCAATTCCAGGGTTTAACATGCTTACTCGCGCTGATATTCAACACCTTATTCCTGATGCTGTAAAAAATGCGCTGCTTGAAGATATAGGTACAGGCGATATAACCGCACAGTTGATACCCAGCGAGCAGAGAGCAACAGCACGCATCATTAGTCGCCAGGAAGCGGTTATTTGTGGCGTCGATTGGGTAACCGAAGTCTTTCGCCAGGTTGATCCCGAGTTGGAACTGGATTGGCAGGTTGATGATGGAGATCTGGTTCAGAGAGATCAGGTTTTATTCTGGGCTAAAGGATCTGCACGAAACCTTTTAACAGCCGAACGGGCTGCACTCAACTTCCTGCAAACCCTTTCAGGTACGGCCACTGTCAGCAAAATGTATTCAGACAAAGTAGCAGGCACCTCAGTAAAACTTCTGGATACCCGTAAAACTCTACCGGGACTTCGTTTTGCGCAGAAGTATGCGGTTACATGCGGCGGATGTTTCAATCACCGTATCGGACTATTTGATGCATTCCTGATCAAAGAAAACCACATCATGGCCTGCGGAGGCATCAAAGAAGCTATTCAGACAGCGCAAAACAACGAACCTGGAAAGCCGGTAGAAGTTGAAGTCGAAACTATGGATGAGCTGCAACAGGCACTCGATGCTGGAGCTGATATCATCATGCTGGATAACTTCTCGCTTGAAGATATGCGTAAATCTGTAGAGATAACACGTGGCGTGGCTAAACTAGAGGCCTCAGGCGGCATTACTGATGAGACATTACGCCCAATTGCTGAAACCGGCGTCGATTACATATCCATTGGAGCGCTGACTAAGCATTGCCAGGCGATAGACCTTTCCATGCGCCTGATTGATTGATCAGCGCGG
>NZ_CH724125.1:1454281-1470577 GCF_000153345.1 Neptuniibacter caesariensis | reverse complement strand
TGTTGGTTCTGTTGCATTGGTTTCTGTTGCTAGCTTACTACCTACTTCAGTGTTTGCTGAAGAAGCAGGTTTAGTCAATGTCTACTCAGCTCGCAAAGAAGCGTTAATTAAGCCGATGCTAGAACGTTTTACTGAACAGACCGGTATTACTGTTAATCTGGTAACTGGTAAGGCGGATGCGTTACTGAAGCGCCTTGAGGTTGAGGGTAGTGCAAGTCCGGCGGATCTTTTTGTAACGGTCGACGCTGGCCGTTTACATCGTGCGAAAGAGGCCGGTGTGCTCCAGGTATCGGGAAGTAAAACGCTGAATAAGGCGATTCCTGCTAGCCTGAAAGACGCTGATGGTTATTGGTATGGTATGACTCAGCGTGCACGTACCGTTTTCTATGTTAAAGGTAAGGTAGATCCTTCCGAACTTTCTACTTATGAAGACCTGGCTGATCCTAAGTGGAAGGGCCGTATCTGCGTAAGATCTTCAAGCAATATTTATAACCAATCGTTAGTTGCCTCAATGATTGACGCGATCGGTGAAGAAAAAACAGAAGCCTGGGCTAAGGGGCTTGTTAAGAATTTTGCTAAGCCGCCTTCAGGTGGCGATACAGATCAGTTGAAAGCTGCTGCTGCGGGCGTATGTGATCTGGCTATTGCTAATACCTATTACTTCGGTCGCCTTCTGAACAGTAAAGATGAAGCGAAGCAGGCGCTTGCTTCTAAGCTGGCAGCTTTCTGGCCAAATCAGGATGATCGCGGTGTACATATGAACGTAAGTGGCATTGGTGTCACTAAGCATGCACGTAATGTTGAGAATGCGGTGAAGCTGATGGAGTTTATGACATCTGACGCTTCACAAATGTGGTATGCCGAAGTGAATAATGAATACCCTGTTGTGGAAGGGGTTAAAATCCCATCTAATCTTGCGACTATGGGTGAGTTCAAAGCTGATGATATTGTGCTGAGTAAGCTGGGTGAGAATAACCGGGCGGCAGTGCAACTGATGGATCGCGCTGGCTGGAAATAATGGTGTGGCCGGTAAAAGCATTGATGATTAAGTGATAAAAAAGCAGATTCTGTACGCCTGCCGCTGTTATGAGCTGCAGGCGTTTTCTGTGTTAAAGGCCTGGATTCATGTCTGTAGTTTCATTTGCCAAGACAAAACAAAAGCTGAGTTTTTTATCGATTAGCTCGGTGGGTGTCGCGTTATTACTCATGCTGCCCATTCTGGTTATTGTGGGTTTTGTTTTTGCCGGTTCAGCTGATGTGTTTAAACATTTGTTCGAAACGGTTCTGGCAGACTACGTCGGTAATTCATTGCTATTGATGCTGGGGGTTGGCATCGGAGTACTATTACTGGGTATTCCTACCGCTTGGCTAACCAGTGTCTGTGATTTTCCGGGACGTAAGCTATTCGCCTGGGCTCTGTTACTTCCATTAGCGGTTCCCGCTTATATCATCGCTTACACCTACACCGGGCTTCTTGATTTTGCAGGTCCTGTACAAACAGCCATTCGTGATATAACTGGCTTAGGGTATGGCGAATACTGGTTTTTTGAAATCCGCTCTTTGGGTGGGGCTATGCTCATGCTCGCCTTAGTCTTGTATCCCTATGTCTACCTTTTAAGCCGAGCGGCTTTTCTTGAGCAGTCCGCCAGTACGTTGGAGGTGAGCCGAACGCTTGGGTATAACCAGTGGCAAGGGCTATTCAGGTTGGCTTTACCGCTGGCAAGACCCGCAATTATTGCGGGCCTAACCTTAGCGCTAATGGAAACGCTGGCGGATTACGGCACGGTTCAGTATTTCGGTGTGAGTACCTTTACGACCGGTATCTTTCGAACTTTCTATGGGTTTGGTGACTCTGCAGCAGCGGCACAATTAGCGGCTTTTCTACTAGGCTTTGTTGCCTTATTGGTGCTGGTGGAGAAGTATTCGCGACGTAAGGCGCGTTACCATTCTTCTGCTGAATATAAAGCCAAAGCCAAATTGATCGAGCTTAAAGGTTATAAAGCATTTCTTGCCTTTAGTATCTGTCTGGCTCCGGTGCTGTTTGGTTTTCTTATACCTGCTTCTGTACTGGCCTACTGGAGCCTTACTCAAGCGGACCTATCTGATGGAGCCTTTGCTCAATTAGCCTGGAACTCTTTCTATCTGGCGTTTTTAGCCGCATTGATTGCAGTCGGTTTTGCACTGTTATTGGCCTATGCTGGGCGTCTTAACCCAAGCAGAGCGGTGCGAGCAGCGATTGGTACAGCCGGTATGGGGTATGCTTTGCCAGGAACGATTATTGCCGTTGGGGTGATTATTCCCTTTGCCTGGTTGGATCACCAGTTGATTGCTTTTGCTAAAGAGCTTTTTGGTATTGATCTGGGGTTGGTGCTCTCTGGTACATTAGTTGCGCTCCTGTTTGCATACACTGTTCGATTCCTGGCAGTTTCACTGGGAGCGGTGCAGAGCGGTCTTAGCAAAATAAAACCAAGCCTGGATGGTGCAGCAAGAACGCTTGGGCGCACACCTATGCAAGTTTTGAAACAGGTGCATGTACCTTTGATGAAAAGCTCTGTACTGACTGCTTTGCTGATCGTGTTTGTGGATGTTTTAAAAGAGCTCCCAGCTACACTTATCCTCAGGCCTTTTAATTTTAATACCCTCGCTGTGCGTGCTTTCGAGTTGGCATCTGATGAGCGTTTAGTGGATGCGGCGCCAGCATCTTTACTTATCGTAGCGGTAGGGCTGTTACCGGTTATTTTATTAAGCCGTTCAATCTCTAAAGGACGGGCTGGAAGTTGATTATGAGTGCAACAGAACATCTGAACCTGGCTGATGTGACTTTGGCCTATGGAGAAACTGAGATTGTCCATAACGTGTCGCTTACTTTGAAGCATGGCGAAATCGGCTGTTTGCTCGGGCCTAGCGGATGTGGCAAGTCTACGCTCTTACGATCAATAGCTGGGTTTGAGCCGGTAAAGGCTGGCGAGATCAAAATGCTCGGTAGATGTCTTTCTTCTCAGACTGAGAACGTACCTACTGAGAAACGTAATATCGGCATGGTGTTTCAGGATATTGCGTTGTTTCCTCATCTTAGTATTGCCGATAACATCGCTTTTGGAATAAAGGATTGGGCTAAATCCGAGCAAGCTAAACGTGTTGCTGAACTTCTGGAATTGGTTGGCTTGCCTGGTGTTGAAAAACGTTATCCACATTCTCTATCCGGTGGGCAACAACAGCGTATCGCTTTAGCTCGAGCAATTGCGCCTAAACCTGATCTGTTATTGTTAGATGAGCCGTTTTCTGGACTGGATGCGAACCTTAGGGAGACGCTGGTGCCGGAGATTAGAGATATCCTTAAGCATGAGTCAATGAGTGCGATTCTGGTGACTCATGACCAGATGGAAGCATTTGCCATGGCCGATAAAGTAGCGGTTATGATGCAGGGTGAAATTCAGCAGTGGGGCAGTGCTTTCAATATTTATCATGAACCAAAGACGCGTTTTGTTGCGGACTTCATCGGTTTGGGTGAGTTCCTCAAAGCGACAATTATTGATGAGTTCTCTGTAGATTCTGCCCTGGGCTGCCTTAAGGGCGATGAGCCTCTTCGTTTCCCCGCTGGTACAGAGGTTGAACTCCTGATTCGTCCTGATGATATTCAGCATGCAGAGGATGGTCCGCTGCGCGGAACGATCGTGAAGAAATGGTTCAGGGGGTCGCACTATCTGTACCATGTGGAACTGGAACATGGTGAAGTGTTGCCTTGTATTACGGCTTGCCATCACGATCATGGCGTTGGGGAAATGCTAGGCTTGAGTGTCGAGCTGGATCATCTGGTTGTCTTCCCGTTATGCGATCCTGAGACCGGTGTTTGTGATCTTCAGGAAGCTGAAGTTGTTCAGGCTCAAGTCGTGAATGCATAATCGTCAGCTCGCCGTTATTTGCAACACTGAGTTACTTATTTCAGGATAGGAATACCATTGGCAATGAATTAGCATAGGCACCCATTACTCATTTAGGTGCTTTATGTCACGCCCTGATCTGCTTCAAGATAATATTCGCGTTACCCTCTTTAAAATGACAGTGCCGATGATGATGGGCATTGTCAGCTTGATGCTGTTCAATTTAGCCGACCTGTACTTTGTCAGCCGCTTAGGGACGGATGCGCTGGCGGCTTTAGGGTTTACCTTCCCGGTTTGCTTCACTGTTATCAGCCTTGCCATTGGGCTGGGTATCGGCATGTCTGCAACTCTCGCGCGCTTGTTGGGGGCCGGTGAAAGTGACGAGGCCAGCTCATTAGCTTCCGATAACTTATTGGCGATTGCGATAATGGTCGCTCTGCTATCTATAGTGCTGCAGTTTCTGATCGACCCTGTGTTTACCTTGATGGGCGCTGCGGAAAACCTTATGCCGGTTATTCGTAGTTATATGCAGATCTGGCTGATAGGTTCTGTCTTCCTTGTAGTGAATATGGTCTGTAATGCCTGCATGCGGGCAAGCGGAGACACGAAAACACCTGCCTTACTCATGGCGGGCTCTTCACTAATGAACCTTTGTTTAGACCCTCTTCTTATCTTCGGTTATGGCTCTATCCCGGGGTTTGGTATAGAGGGAGCGGCAGCCGCTAGCATCATTGCCTGGTCGGTCACTACGTTGATTGCACTGCATATCCTTTACCACAAAAAGAAACTACTGGTTGTCCAAAGCCTCGACAAGCAACGTGTGTGGGGGCACTTTCGAAGTGTAATGAAGATTGGGTTACCTGCGGCGTTGTCCAATATGATGACACCGATTGCACAGGCCGTTCTGACCTATCTAGTTGCCCGTCATGGGCCTGAAGCGGTCGCTGCTTTTGGTGTTGGGAATCGTATCGAATCGCTCTCTCTGCTTGTCTGCCTTGCTTTGTCTATGACGCTGCCTCCGTTTATTAGTCAGAATTTTGGTGCAGGTAATATCGAGCGGGTGAAAGAGGCTTACAAGCAGGTGGCTGGCTTTGCACTTGTGTGGCAAATGTTGGTTTTTGGTCTGCTAATGGTTGTTGCAGATCGTATTGCAGATATCTTTAGTAATATAGACGCGGTAAAAGTACTAATAGTTTTGTGGGTATTTATCGTGCCATGCGGCTTTGCATTCCAGGCATTAACCTTCCTGACAGCCTCTAGTTTTAATGCATTGCATCAACCAATGAGGGCGATGCGAATCAGTATTATGAGGCTTTTTGTTTTCTCACTTCCGTTAGCTCTTATTGGTTCGCAACTCTATGGTTTGCAAGGGATGTTTATTGGCTTGGTTGTCGCTAATGCCCTTGTGGCCCTGACCGCTTGGGGCACGATGCAGCGCTTTTTCAAAACCCTGTAATGCTGCGGCTGCACTACGCATATCCCCATCAAATACGGGTGTCATTATATTTTCATAGCCTTGATGTAGGTTAAGAACTCTTCAACCAAAGTCATATTAATATCTTTGCAGAGATGGCATTATGATCGAGGAAAGGCCAAGGAATTGTCCGAGAAGATAATAAGAATATATAAAACCACTCAAGAAACTAAAGAATTAAAGGGGATGTAAGCATGAGTCAGAAAATTGCACTCGTGACTGGTGGTACTGGTGGTCTAGGTACTGCGATCTGTCGCTCACTGGCAGATGATGGTTTTCGTGTTGTAGCAGGCTACAACAGTGGTGGTAACCATGATAAAGCCAAGGCATGGCAGGAAGAACAGAAGAAAGATGGCTACGATATCGATGTAGCCTATGGTGATGTAACGAATGCTGAATCTTGTGCCCAGTGTATCGCTACAGTAGAGGAGCTTACAGGTGGCACAGTTGATATCCTGATCAACAACGCAGGTATCACACGTGATGGTCAGTTCAAGAAAATGAGCTGGGAGCAGTGGGATGAAGTACTCACCGCTAACCTGGACTCAATGTTCCACATGACGCGTCTGGTCATCAACGGCATGGTTGATAAAGGCTGGGGCCGTGTAATCAATATCTCTTCTGTAAATGCGCAGAAAGGACAGTTTGGTCAGTGTAACTACTCAGCTGCTAAAGCAGGTATTCATGGTTTCACTAAAGCGCTGGCACAGGAAGTTGCGCGTAAGGGTGTTACTGTTAATACGGTTTCCCCTGGTTACATTAAGACCGCTATGGTTGCGAAAATTGCTCAGGAAATTCAGGATCAGATCTGTGCAGGCATCCCAGTAGGTCGTTTTGGTACGCCTGAAGAGATCGGTCGTATGTGTGCGTTCCTATCTGATAACCAGTCGGGCTATATCACAGGTGCTGATATGTCGGTTAACGGCGGTTTGCACATGTCCTAATCTGGACTTTCTTATTAAAAAGCCCGCATTTGCGGGCTTTTTTGTGTCTGATATTGAGCAGCGTAAGTTAGCGGATCTAGAGCAGATTTTGTATCTGCTGTTCAAATCGTTCGCTGAGTTCTTCAAAATGTCCTGCAAATGGAATGCTTAGCCATTCGAGTTCCAATTGCCTGATTTCAACCAGATTAAACCCTTGTTCTTGCTCGGCCAGCGCCTGTTGCAACCGTTCCATCTGGTATTCCATACGCAGGGCCTGGTCTTCAGTAGGTGAGGGTTGAGAAGATGCAATCTCAAGGCGAATACAAAGCTGACGCAGCCTTAGCTCTTGCTCATTAAGAATGCTATCTATTTGATCAGGGTGAGCTGCCAGATTGATTAAGGTCTTGTAGCGTTGATTTATATTTGAGCTGATTTCGGCATCGGATTGCGGCCAGCTATGCTGGATCGCTTCAAGTTGATCCTCTTCAGCTTGTTCAAGAATCGCATGTTCAAGCTGCTCGCATATATTGGCTTTAGTTTGTAGCTGGTGGTCTAACGCTGACTCAAAATTATTCAGGTTATGCTTTTGTTCTTCAATAAAGCTCACGACAGCGTCAACTCGTTTGCTTTCTGAGCTTGAAGTCTTGCTCAGTAAAGCGCGTGCCTGCTGTAATTTGGATTCCAGCAATGAGAGGCTACATGCTGACTGTATCAACTGTTCCAGCTCATCACAAAGCTCGCTTAAGGCTTGATGATCGAGATCTATAGATCGTTCATGGCTCGGCGTTTCATAGTACTTTTCAAAAACAGCGCTGCAGATTTCTCTAAACTGGTTCCAGAGCTTGCGCTCTTGATTACGTGGAGCCTGGCCCAGACTTTTCCATTCCTGTTGGAGCTGTTTTATCTGCTCTGTAGAGCCTTCGATATGTGCTGTGTTGAGGATCTCAGCCGCTGCTGATATCAGCGTTTGTTTCTTTTTAGCATTATCCTGACGAACCGCTTTAATGGGTTCTTCCAGTTGGCTAAGCTGACGGTCGAAGCGGGCTTGAAGTTTTTTACCTGGGGCGCGGTCTACTGGCGAGTGGGTTCTCCAGGCTTGCTTGGCATCACGGATCTTGCTCTCGAATGTTTTCCAGTCATCTGCATCGCAATCCGATTCAGGAATAGATAATAGGTCCAGGGAATCACATATCTTTTCCCTTTCCCGAAGGTTTTCTTGCCTCATGTTACGCTGTTCTGCAAAGAACTCATCACATGGTGCGTAGGCAGAGTCTGAAGCCTTTTTGAAGCGTTTCCATAGCTGTTGGGAATGAACAGAATCAGTCGCATCGAGTAGTTTCCACTCTTTTTGCAGACGCTTGATGTGATTGGCTTTTTCCTGAACGCCTAGATCGTTTTCAATCAGGGCTTCCATCTGATTACAGAGAGCCTCTTTTTTCGGGGTAACGGCATAGGCTTGCCAGTCCCTGATCTCCTGAAGTTCATAACCAAGCGTTTTGATGCGTTGCTCAAGTTCGTTGGTTAGGCTTCCGTTTAAGCGTTTACTTAGCTGTTCAGCTTTCTTTATCTGCTTGTCAGCTGTTCTGATCTCGCCATTTTGGATGGCTAGCTTTAGTTCATCCAGCAGCTCGCCCAGCTCATTCTGTAACTGTTTGGTATGGCTATTCTGCTTATCAAGCAGTTGATGGGCTCTGGACAGAGCCGATTCTAGTCGGTTTAAAGAATCTGGTTTGGTATGTTGTTTTGACCAACCTATCTTCGCAATGAGTTTGCGGGATTCTTTGGCCTGGCTTTTTAGCTTCTCAGAGCAAGTGGTATGTTCAGCCAGCGATTCACTTAGGCTTACTATCTGCGGTTCAGAAACGTAAAAGTCTTTATAAGATTGTATCAGGCTGTTTAACTGAGTGGATATCTTGGAAAATTTTTCTAGCTCACTTTCGGCGCTATGTTGGTTGATAAGCTGCCATTTGTTGATCAGCTTATCTAGCTGAGTTTGGAATGCTTCTAACTCAGAAGGGCCGCTAAACAACTGTGAGCTGGTTTCTTTGAGGACACAGAGTTCAGAATAGAGGCTGTGGCATTGTTCTTTCTGTCGAAGTAATTCGGCTTCTTGTTCCGCCGCTAACTTTTCTAGTTGCTTCTGTTGTTCCAGAACCGACAGCGTTTGTTTTGCAGAAGAGGCAAAGTCTTCTTCCTGTTGAGGCGTGGCAAAGGCGGAAAGTTGATCCCACTCCTGTACAAGTGCGTTACGCTTAGCTCCAAATAATGGGAAGTACTCACTAGTTTGCAGTACTCTCATTGCAGAAATTGTTTTGTCTAAAGCGGCTCGGTTCTCTTCAACTAACTTTTCTTGCTCACGGATAACCTGAAGTTTGTCCTTGGCGGTCTTAAAAACGCCCTTGTCTTTGCTTTTAGCTTTTTTGCAAAGGGTTTCAAGCGTATCAGTTGTGCAAATTTTTTCAGTGGCCTGAACTCGGATACTCGCTCGCTGACTTTTTTCAGCAATAACCGATAAGCAAGTATCATCGTCAAGCTGTGATACGGCTTGTTGCCGCAGCGTTTCATCCGGGCTGTTCAGTGCTATATGAGTGAGGAAATTGCTGTCGAAAAGGGCGCTGAGGGCAGCACTTTTCTCATCGTGGCTAGGGGATTCTGTTTTGCTTAACAAGATCTGGCTGATGCGATGTAAAGCTTGTTCTCTGTTATTCTGTGCCGCATCTTTTTTGCTGATTTTGATAAGTAGATCAAGATTAATCAGCTTTTCTGTTGCGGTTAAGCGCACTAAATCGTCCTGATCAGTTAACGCTAACTGAGATAGGATCGATTGATCTTCGGCTTTTTCTACGCTTAGTTTGGAAATCGCTTTTATGCGTTTTCCTGCTTTCGCGTGCTGCCAATTGGGTTTGAAAAATCTGCCTAGCATAACTACCTGAACATCTTCGGTCGGGCGCATATGAGATGGAACGCCAGGACCATTGTGGCCGGCTATTCTACCTCAGAATTATGAATCTGACAGCGTTGACATTAGGTGAAAGTCTTGTAATGAGCGAAATAAACGGGCAAAAATCTATGTGACTTCGCGACCGATTGGCCGGTATAAGAGGGATAGAGAGCTGATTAGCTCTCTATATGAAAATCACTAATCTTAAGTTGAATTTTGATCTTCTAGTTAAGTTCGTACTTCTACTTCACCGTCGACATACAACCAAAACCCATCGGTCTTTCTGAAATTGGAACGCTCATATAAAGTTCCGCTTTGATCGTCGGTCTCAAATTGGGCTTCAAATTCAACCATGCCGGTTTCGTCGGCACGAGCGCCTTGCTCTGTTTGCAAAATCGTCAGGCCTGTCCAGTTGGTGTACTTAACCTGGTCGGCCAGTATTTCTGCATCGTCTTCGTTACGTTTTTCAGGTGCGGTAGTATCAATCAGATAATCAATTGCTCCAAGTGCAAATGCGGTATAGCGAGAACGCATAAGCGCTTCAGCTGTAGGCGCACTCTTTTGACCTTCAACAAGCGGTTTGCAGCAGTAATCGAATGGCTTTTTAGAACCGCAGGGGCAAGATTTATCCATTACTTCCTGATCATAAGACATGGGTGTAACCTTCACACTGAAAAGTTAGTCTGAGTTAATGACCGTTTCCTGATAATATCCATATCACTTGGTCATTGCATGGGGACGCTCTCATTAGCCGAATTTAAGTGGCTGTTAATTGCATATTCCCTAATGCACATTATATCTATCAGTTTTACCTGTTTGGCAAGGATTCTTTATGGCTAATCAGCCTCTTACATTTTACTGGCATGACTACGAAACATTCGGTGCTGATCCTAAGCGTGATTGGCCGGTTCAGTTTGCCGGTATCAGAACCGATGAGCATTTAAATGTCATTGAAGAGCCCTTGATGGTTTATTGCAAACCGAGCGATGACCAGCTTCCGTATCCGGAAGCGTGCCTCATAACAGGTATCACCCCCCAGAAAGCGATGGATGAAGGTCTGTGTGAAGCAGACTTTTTCGCCAAAATCCATGAACAGTTAGCCAGACCAGGTACTTGTGGTGTTGGGTATAACAGTATTCGGTTTGATGATGAAGTGACCCGGTATGGTCTGTACAGGAACTTCTTCGATCCGTATGCAAGAGAGTGGCAAAATGGTTGCTCTCGCTGGGATATCATCGATATGCTCAGGCTTACCCGTACGCTCCGCCCTGAAGGCATCGTCTGGCCTAAATACGAAGATGGTACACCGAGTTTAAGGCTTGAAGACCTCACTGTTGCAAATGGAATAGATCATGGTCATGCCCATGATGCTTTGTCTGATGTGTATGCCACTATAGAGATGGCGAAACTTGTTAGAGAGAAACAGCCAAAATTATTCAATTACGTTCTCAATAATCGCAGCAAGCAAAGCATTCAATCCCTTCTGGATACGCAAAGCTTTAAACCGGTACTTCATATATCTTCTCGATATGCGATTGAGTATGGTAATACGGCTGTAGTCGCACCTATAGCAACTCACCCTGTCAATAAAAATGGCGTGATTGTCTGGGATCTTCGATTTAATCCTGAGCCTTTGATGCAGCTCTCAGCCGAAGAGCTAAGACAGTTGTTGTATACCCCTCGAGCGGAATTAGATGATAGTGACCCCCGTATTGCTCTGAAGCAGGTTCACATAAATAAATGCCCGATTATCGCCCCAGCAGGAATGATCAGTTCTGAGGAGGCTGCCAGATTACAGATTAACGGCGATCAGTGCAGAGCTCATTTGCAGATGTTAAGAAGTTATACTGGTTTTAGGGAAAAATTGGCCGATATCTATAGTGAAAGCCCTTTTGATACAGACAGCGATCCTGATCAGATGCTTTATAGCGGCGGCTTTTTCACCCCTTCTGATCGGCAGTTGATGGACCAGGTTCGGGAGTCAGGCCCTGATCAGTTAGCAGAACTGGATCTGCCGTTTCAGGATCCGCGTTTGGAAGAGATGCTTTTACGTTACAAAGCGCGAAATTGCCCGCATGTGCTTAATCATGAAGATCAGATGCAATGGGAAACCTATCGTCAGCGTAAACTCCTGAAAGGAGAAGGAGGGCATCTGACGATGGAGAAATTTTATCAGCGTTTAAATGAACTATACGCAGAGGCAGAAACGGATGAAAAGCGAAAGCATATACTTGAAGAGTTAGCCGTTTATGCTGAAGCAATTTATCCGATGGACGATTCATTTGATGAAGCTTACTAAGATACTCGTTGTAAGTGCGCTATTGATTCCGCTAAATGCACTGTCGGAAGAGATTGAGGCACCTATTGAGTATCGGGTTACCTCTCCAAAAGGCTATTACTATGGCACAGTTGATGGTGAAACGGCTTATAAGGACTGGCGTCGTGGCACTTTTGATAAAGAGAGAATGATCGAGGTTCAGCCAAAAGACCTGCCAAGTAATCTGCCTGAGCCGGTTATCATTCCCTATGTCGAACCGAAAGTGAATGAAGTGCCGGTAGGGAAACCTAAACAACCACCTTTAAAAGGTGAAGATAAAATATTTGTTCAAATTGGCAAAGATGAGAAAGAAGCGCGTTGCTTTATTCTGGGCCAAGGCTGTGAAGATTTGGTTGAGCCGGAGGTTAAAGATTCGGTCTATTTCAGGCCAATTGAAGCGCTACAAGAACAGCAAGGTGGCGACACTTCAACTAAGAAGCGAGAGATTATTCAGCCGGAATAATCTCTCGTACTATTTAAGCCTCAGGCACGTATTGTTCATTACGTTTAATCTTATTAAAGATATCGCTCGAATTCAGGGTTGAGCTCACTTCGGTCTTAAATCTGTTGCCGTTATTTAGAACAACAAGTTTGCGTGTTTGTAATTGTTCAAAACAGGTCTTCAGTTGTTCAAGGCTTAATCCCCGTACCTTGTCAGCAAGTTTTTGTCTGCTATCGAAGTCGGTTTCCCGCCAATCAATTTCACGCCAGAAACGTTTGCTTCGACTGCTAAGTTTGTTGTCCTTTTTCTGGATCCGTGAGATTACGCTCTGCTTATATTTAGTCAGGGTTGCTTCATCTAAGTTGCTAATTGTGGCTTCTGATTTATTCAGAAAGTTATTTACTTCTTCACGCAACTGATTTGCATCTGCTGAAGGGGATTGAATGATGAACGCGATCCCCGGCGTTTTATTCATCTGTAAAGCGGTTGCGAACACAATATAGCCCAACTGCTTTTCGGTGCGCATCTCGTTATAAAAAGGGGCTGATAAAAGCTCACTAAGCACCGATATCTCTGCGCGACTTTGCAGAGAGTTATTTTCACCCTGTAGAAGTACAGAGATGGCTGAATCGTTATGATCAATCGCAAGTTGCTCTACCACCGTTTTGTTTTGTGGAATTTCAGCGACATTGATAGCAGGCACCGCTTCAGGCTCTTTGGCGAGCAAAGGGGTGGTGATCATCGCTTCAAGGGCCAGTGCTCCTTTGGAGCTATGGTTACCGTGAGTCAGTAGCTTGATGCTCGGTTTCGATAATAGCCCTTTGGCAAATTTTCGAAGATCTTCCTCCGCGATGCTTTCCAGGGCTGTGCGTTTAGCGCTGTTTTCCCATTGCGGCAGGAGTAGTTCGTATAGGCGGTTAGTGGTTTGATTATACGGCTTATCATTTAGCTCATTAGCCAAGTCATCCAGATATTTCTGCTTAAGAATGGCGAATCGTTGCGGAGCTGATTCCTCTGAAATGATCGCGTTAATGACTTTCTGTAGGAGTAGATCGATGTTGTCGCTATAGCCGGATAGGCGAACGGTGAAGCCTTTCAGGTGTGGGTAAACCTGAGTATTTAATCCCGCCATATACGCGTCATAAAGGTCTTCAATCAGCTGTTCCTGCAGCATATCAACAAATAGGTTGTTCAGGATCCATTGCTTTGCTGAACTGTTGGCTGATTCTGATTGAAGCGTGAAATAGACGTTGGTTTTTGGCGTACCGAAACTGGTGTCTTGCATATACCAGTGCTCAAAGCCTTCTGCTTTTGATAGCAGCTTCGGCTTGGTGCCGTCTTTTGTGCTTAACATGTCCAGATTTTTGGCAACAAAAGGGTTTATTTCACGGACACTAAGCGTTGAATCGATACTTTGAACTTGAAGCTGTTTAATCTCTTCTTCTGATAGTTTTGCACTGTTAAAGGGGACTTTATAATCCGGCTCTGTTTGAGTGCCGTTAATAGCCTGAGATTTAAGTACAAGTTGAAGGTTATCAGGGCGTAAGTAGCTAAGAAAATCCTCGATGAGTTCAGGGTCATAATTTTCAAAGACGTGTTCAGCAATCATGACCTCTTCGGTAGGGTAATGTTGCATCATTTGAGAAAGCCCGCTGACCAGATGAATCGGTTCTGATTCTTCCTTAAATCTGAAACTGATCGAGCTGAGTTGCTTCTCTTCTTCGAATAGTTCGCGGTTTATCCCTTGCTGTTTCAGTAGCTCAATATACTGAAAAACTGTTTGGCTGACCTGCAGGTAGTTCGCATAACCTTGTTCTGTCAGCTGAATATTCACCATAAACGAGGCCTGATCATGCAGGTTATGCCCTTGAGAGGCAGATAAAGCGGTTGCCCATCCCTTAGCCTTAAGCAATGAAAGTAGGCTGCTCTTACCTTCGTAGCCGATCAGACTACTAATCAGATACACAGGCTTCTGGCGCCACAATGTACGGGTTTCTGGTATAGGGAAGGTTAGTGTCAGGGAGCGTATATCTTTGACGCTCTGGATCTCAATTTTTTGCGGCAAAGCGTCTTTGTTAAAAAGGCTGCCCTGGCTTTGAAAGGCTTCTGCGTTGACGTTCTTCACTGAGCTGAACTTAATACGCGCTAACTCTTCAAGTTCATCAAGTGATTCTCTGCCCAGAATCACCAAACTCATCAGGTTTGCTGAATAGTATTTTTTGTAAAAGCGCAGAAGGTCGTCTCGTACCGGCTTGCCTTCACGATCTTCTAGCGTTTTTAAGCTGCCCACAGCAAAACGGTTATGGCTGTTTTCCTGGTTCATTTGCGATTTGGTCACCGCGTAGCTGCGACGGTAATCATCCTTTATTTTTGCCTGATATTCCGAGTGAACCGCATGACGTTCGCGGTCTACATATTTTTCATTAAATAGCGGAGCAACAAAAAACTGGGAAAAACGGTCTAGAGCGGGTTCCAGGTTGTCAGCGGAAACATCAAAAAAGTAATTTGTATTTTCCTGAGACGTATAAGCGTTATGACCGCCGCCATGAGCACGTATAAAACTCTGGTATTCATCAGCTGTTGGATATTTTTCTGTGCCAAGGAACAACATATGCTCAAGAAAATGAGCAAGACCCGCTCGATCTTCTGGATTGGCACTAGAACCTATAGCGACGTTCATTGAGGCCGCAGCTTTATCGCTGCCGGGTTTAGAAATGAGCAAGATGCGTAGTTGGTTATCCAGAGTAATACTACGATAGTTTTTTGTGTCATTCGGACTTTTTTGAACCGTTGCTTGTACGGAACTGGAAATGGCGACACTAAGACAGAGTAAAACAAGAGACAGGATATACTTCATAGCAGAGGCAGAAGAGGTAAACATGCAACGCGCCTTTAGAAAAAAAAGAAAATATTGGCTTGAGACAAAGGATAGCGATAAGGGTTCCCTTAATCCATCCCTGAGGTGGTGTTACAATCGGAGATACTTAGCGGTTTTATCGACAGGAAGGAAGTGATGAACAAAGAGAAAGTGATTTTTGCATTTTTTATTGTACTGGCATTAACGCTGAACTTTGGCTTCTTTCTGGGGGAAATTGATAATCCTGCCCACCACAATGTGTATGAGTTTTTTGCTGCCCTTGTCGTCAGCATGATTTGTACCGTCATTAAGTTTGGTGATCGTACTCACTTGGGGGCGCTGATGCTGGCGACTTCATTGGTTGCCGATTTGCAACTGGTCGTAGCTGCGGGTATCTGGGGCTACGCTGAGCAAGTCAGTGGTGTGGGGATGGATGCGTCTAATATGTCGAGCATTGTTTCCCTGAGTGGGGGGGCACTGCTGGCTAACATTATCTCGGTTATTCTTCTGGTTGTAGAAACAGCGATGTTACGCCGCTAAGAAAGGCGCCATAACGATGAATAACGTTATCTACCTGTTTCTGCGCCGTTTGCGTGCACCGCTCATTACGCTTATTACGGTTTACTCGATTTCGGTTCTGGGATTTGTTCTGATACCTGGGCTTGATGACGAAGGTAACGTTTATCGCATGAGCTTCTTTCATGCGTTCTATTTTGTCTCATTTATGGGCTCAACGATCGGTTTCGGTGAGATCCCTTATGAGTTTACTTCCGCACAACGGATGTGGACGCTTTTTTGTATCTATGCCACGGTAATCGCCTGGTTATATGGCATTGGTACCACGTTGTCACTTTTGCAGGAACCTGTATTCAGACGCATGTTACGCCGACGCTCATTCTCGGCAACAGTACGGCAGATTAATGAACCATTCTATCTGATCTGTGGTTATGGGGTGACGGGCAGTGTGATCGTTCGTCAGTTGTCACTTCGTGAAATTCGGGTCGTGGTCTTGGAAATTGATCAGGAGCGGATCGATGCTTTAGAAATGGATGAGCTTCCGGTCTCGGTACCTGCGCTGTGTGCAGATGCCTCTTTGCCTGATGTCCTCGATTCAGCCGGTTTGCAGCATGATAAATGTATCGGGGTTATGGCACTCACCGATAATGATCAGGCGAACCTGTCGATTGCTATTGCGAGTAAGTTGCTGTGCCCAGAACGTTTGGTGATAAGTCGAACGGAGTCTGATGTTACCACGGCAAACCTTAAATCTTTTGGTACAGACTTAGTTGTTGATCCGTTCAGAACTTATGCACAGTATCTTTCTTTAGCTGCGCACGCTCCCTATATGCACCTTGTTTATGATTGGATTCACAATCCCTATCATCGCTCTCTGGCCAGTGTATATCAGCGTACAAAAGGTGATTGGATTATCTGCGGGCATGGGCGTTTTGGGCGAGCTTT
>NZ_CH724125.1:1156606-1454181 GCF_000153345.1 Neptuniibacter caesariensis | reverse complement strand
TTTCAAAAATAGCCGCGCCGATTTTGTGATGGAGCCTGGTCGGATCATAGCGAACAGGATTCTCGCCCATGTGAAATCGCCTTTACTACCCGCTTTTATCGAAGAGATGCTTGAGCGATATGATGATGTGTGGGCGCATACACTAATTAACCGTATGAGCAGTATTGTCGGTGATGAGGAGTTGGATAGCTGGGCTTATGTTGTGGGCGAGGAGGAGACTCCCGCGTTGATGGAGGCTAAAAGGCAGGGCTTTGATTTGAAATTGTCGCTGTTTTTTAAAGATCCGCATAATCGTAAGCGTAACCTGCACGCTTTCCCTCTGATGCTTCGCCGAGACGGTATGGTTGATATGCTGCCAGGTGAGCTTGACGAGATTCAAGAGGGGGACGAGGTCCTCATTTGTGGTCTGAGCAAGTCAAATCGACGTATGCGTTGGACAGTTAATAACTATAACGTGCTGCACTATATAATTACTGGTAATGACGCGAGTAATAATCTGCTCTCGCGCTTTCTACAGAAAAACTCCTAATTTAAATCTATTGTTGAGGTGATCTCTGGCTTATCTATTGTTATGCCTGACTACTCTGTTCTGGGCGGGTAATTTTGTTTTGGCGAGGGCATTTACGGTTGAGATTCCGCCAATCACCATGGCTTCCATTCGCTGGACGACAGCATTGGTCCTGTTACTCCCATTCGTAATACCTACGATCTATCGACATTGGCCGATTATCAAAAGGCATCTGCCAATATTGATCTTATTAGGTAGTTTGAGTGTGGGAGCTTTCAATACCCTGGCTTACATAGGCCTGCAGTACACAACGGCGGTTAACGGTACATTGATGCAGTCTTCAATGCCGATAATGATATTGCTACTGAGTGCAATCTTTTTAAAGGAAGTTGCCTCAGTCAAGCAATGGTTGGGCGTAGGTGTTTCTCTATGCGGGGTTTTAGTTCTGATTAGCAGAGCTGATTTGGCTATGCTCAAAAGCTTGCAGTTTAATCCAGGTGATCTTTGGGTATTGCTGGGTATGTTGGTCTGGGGAATATACAGTATTCTTCTACGTTGGCGTCCCAAAGGATTGTCGGGGTTTACTTTATTTTCAGTAACTCTCATGGTGGGTGTGATTATCCTTGCACCTTTGGCCGTTGTCGAAATGCAAGATAAAGCGCCAATTGTATGGAATACAGATCTATACTACCTAATTGGCTATCTTGCAGTGTTCCCCTCTATCTTGGCATATCTGTTTTGGAATTATGGTGTTGAGAAGCTGGGTGCACATGCTGCGGGCTTATTTATACATTTGGTCCCGTTATGGGGAATGATCTTATCGGTAAGTTTTTTGGGGGAGAAGCTTTACGCTTTCCATTTTTGGGGGATCGTTTTAATATTTAGTGGTATTTATCTTGCCGTGATATCAGGCAAAAAACAGAAGAGTTAGGAGTAATAATGCGGACATTTTTGGTTACACTTATGGCAGTTTTCTTGATCTCACTGCCGATCGCCGAAACAGCAGAAGCTAAGCGTTTAGGCGGTGGTTCATCTTTTGGTAAAAGCTTCTCTTCACCTAAGAAAAAACAAGCTGCCCCGGCTCAAAATCAGTCATCAGCGACCGCAGCACAACAAAAAACGAATGCCGCAGCGACTAAAAAGCGTGGTTTTGGTGGGCTGATGGCGGGTATATTGGCTGGTGGTATCTTCGGTGCGCTGTTATTTGGTGGTGCCTTTGAAGGTATTCAGTTTATGGATCTTCTGTTAATTGCCGGTGTGATCTTTCTGATCTTCAAGATTATGTCGATGCGCAGGCAAGCTCAGCAGCCAACTTACGCTAACAATGGTCCGCAACAGTATGAGATTAAGCCGCACGCTGAACAGCAGCAGCGTGAAGCGGCACCCGAGCAGGATTCGAACTTCAAGCCTATGCCTTCATTTAACTCTGGCTGGGGCAACTCTGAAGAATTTGAATTGCCTTCATGGTTTAACCGTGAGTCGTTCCTGGAAGGTGCAAAAAGCCACTTCGTAACGCTACAGAAAGCCTGGGATGCGAGCAACTGGGATGAGATTCGTACATATACATCTGATGAGTTGTTCCAAGCGTTGCAGCAGGAACGCGCTAAGTATCCTGCAGATCAGACGACAGAAGTTGTATCAGTCATGGCTGAAGTGGCTAACTTTATTGATCAGAAATCTGAAGTGATTGTTAGCATCAACTTCTACGGTTGGTTGAAAGAGAACTCTGAAGAGACAACGGAGTTTAATGAAACCTGGCACCTGTCACGTGATATGAGCGTTGAGAATGCTGATTGGTTTATCGTGGGTATAGAACAGAACTAATCATTGAATTTGGAATGAAAAAAGCCAAAGCAATCTGCTTTGGCTTTTTTGTTTCAGCTTGTTTTTTTATGGATCATTCTTCGTGATCGCGAATGAAGGTCCAGGTATTTCCTTCCGACATGCTCTCTGCAAATCGATAGCCATCCAAATCAAACCCCTTAAGTTGTTCAGGATCTTCAATCTTATTCTGAATAATATAACGGGCCATCAGGCCGCGGGCTTTTTTCGCATAGAAGCTGATCATCTTATACTGGCCGTTTTTCCAGTCTTTGAATGCTGGTGTGATAACCCGCGCATTCAGGCTCTTCTCTTTTGCAGCTTTGAAATACTCATTAGACGCCAGATTAACCAATACCGGCTCTGCTGAATTTTCCAGCTCAGCGTTTAAACGATCTGCAATGGTAGTACCCCAGAATTCATAAAGGTTCTTACCACGGCTATTCTGCAGCTTGGTCCCCATCTCTAAACGATAAGGTTGCATCAAATCCAACGGCTTTAGCACACCGTACAATCCGGACAATATACGTAAGTGACTTTGAGCAAAGTCCAGATCTTCAGTGGACAGACTATCCGCATCCAGACCTGTATAGACGTCGCCATTGAACGCTAATACCGACTGCTTGGAATTCTCCTGAGTGAAATCAGGTACCCAGGATTCATAACGAGCAACATTAAGGCTGGCTAATTTATCACTCAGCTTCATGAGCTCAGCGACATCCTGAACAGATAGTTTCTTCAGCTCATCAATCAGAGTCTGGGCCTGATCAACAAATTCAGGCTGTGTGAATTTATCTGTGACTGGAGGAGTTTCGTAATCCAGGTTTTTAGCAGGGGAGACAACGATCAGCATAGGTATATTGCTTCTATCCAAATTAATGATCTGCCCATCATAACGCTGGGCAGGCAGACAAAAAAGGCCATTTTTTTAATGGCCTTTATTGTTTTTGACTATGGAACAGTTGGTCGCCTGAGATTCGGTTACTTATCAGTATTTGCTCAGGTTGAGGATGAGTTATTCTGGCTTGGTCCGTGTTTCTTGTTTTCGTTTGTAGATGCTATGAGCAACAACGCAGATGGCGGTGCCAATGCATACCAATAGAGCCGGAACAAGCGCATTTTCAAATGAACCGGTCACTTTCATGATAGCGCCAGAGATTAGAAATCCACCAAACAGGCATAACACGCCTGATACCGCAGCCATCATGATGTGGTTGATATTTTTGTCGGGGGTCTGGGAAATATACCAGGCAATGCTGGCAATAAGTGCGGAGAGGGTCACCCAGGAAGCAATTGATTCAGACATAATTGTATTCTTTGATTGTTATTATTTTCGTCCTTTGTAGCACTAACTACTGATGTGTGTCATCTCTACCTTGGTTGAGGTCGGGAAGACGTATCGGCTGGTGGAATTAACGGCTATTGAAGGGCGAAACCATGTGTGTTTTTCGGTATTATACCGCTCATTATACAGGTTTTTCAGCCCTGCTGGGTAAGATGGCAGGCAATAAGAGATGAAAGGTTAATGGATAAGAAAACGGTTCTGACGGGGATTACTACATCAGGTACTCCGCATATTGGTAACTACCTGGGGGCAATCAAGCCGGCAATCGAAATGAGCCAGAGTGGTGAGTACAACAACTTCTACTTCCTGGCTGATTATCATGCTTTGATCAAATGTCATGACCCAGAGCGTGTCGCTCAGTCCACACGCGAAATTGCTGCGACCTGGTTGGCGTTGGGCCTGGATACTGACAAAGCCACGTTCTATCGTCAGACTGATATCCCTGAGATTACTGAATTAACCTGGATTCTGACCTGCATGTGTTCAAAGGGTTTGATGAACCGTGCCCATGCTTATAAAGCTTCAGTTGATGCCAACCGTGATTCCGGTAAGGCAGACCTTGATGATGGCGTAACGATGGGGCTGTTTAGTTACCCGATTCTGATGGCTGCTGACATTTTGATGTTCAATGCCGATCTAATTCCTGTAGGTAAAGACCAGATACAGCATATCGAAATGGCCCGTGATGTAGCGGGGCGCTTTAACCATACTTATGAAAATCTATTTACCCTGCCTGAAGCGGTGGTTGATGAGGCTACCCAACTGATCCCGGGCCTGGATGGTCGTAAGATGTCAAAAAGCTACGACAATACGATCCCATTGTTCTGCTCAGCTGATGAACTGTATAAGTTGATCAAACAGATCAAAACCGATACTCGCGAGCCGGGTGAACCAAAAGATGCGGACAATAGCTCTTTGTTTCAGCTGTATAGCTGTTTTGCCAATGATCTGGAAACTGCAGCTATGCGCACCCGTTTTGAAGATGGCATTGGCTGGGGTGATGCGAAGAAAGAACTCTTTGAATTCCTGGATGCGAAACTCGCTGAACCCCGCGCGCGTTATAACGAGTTGATGAATGACTTGGGCGCTGTAGAGGAAGTTCTTCTAAAAGGGGCTGATAAGGCGCGTGAAGTTGCAACACCACTGATGGATAAGGCGCGTATTGCGGCGGGTATTCGTCCTCTGACTTATGTTGCTGAAAGTAAGTCTGAAGAAAAGCAGAAGAAAGAGAAGTCTGCTGAGGCTATGGCGCGAGCTGAAGAGGGCCGTCGTCGTGCGATTCTGATGCAGCTCAAACCGCTTCTGGAAAAAGTTGAAGCGGCCGATGATAAGGCCGTTGCAGCGCAAGCGATTATCGCGGATAAAACTTCCGAAGTTGAAGGTCTGAAGAAAAAAGCCAAGCAGAAAGCGCAGAATGAATTGGACCTCCTTACGGAAGAGCTAGCTCAATATCTTTAAATCAGGCAACGACTAGGCTTCGAGGCGGGATATGTTTACAACCATTATCAGTGCTAAAGCGTTACAGGCATCCATTACTCAGCCAGACTGGGTGATTCTGGATTGCCGGTTTAACCTGATGGATACCGCTGCCGGACGAACGGCTTATGCAGAGGGGCATATCCCCGGTGCGTTCTATTTGCACCTTGATGAGGATCTGTCCTCAGGTATCACCCCTGAAACGGGCCGCCATCCTCTACCTGATGCGAATGAGCTTGCCGAAAAGCTGGGTCGTTGCGGTATAACCCAGTCTACGCAGGTCGTGGTTTACGATGATTGCAGTGGCATGATGGCAGGGCGCTGCTGGTGGCTGCTTCGATATCTGGGGCACGATGCTGTGGCGTTACTTGATGGTGGGTTACAGGCCTGGCAACGTGCTGGCGGGAAGCTTGACCAAAAACTACCGATCGAAGCTAATCTTTCCTTTCCGCCTAGCCTGCAAAGGGATGCGAATCTTGTCGTTGATCAACTTCAGGAAGAGCGGATGGGCGGTAGTGCCATATTGGTTGATGCGCGAGCGGCGGAACGCTTTCGTGGAGAGGTTGAACCCATTGATCCTATTGCAGGGCACGTGCCTGAGGCATTAAATCGGCCGTTAACAGACAACCTTGCGGATGGTTATTTTAAAGCGCCGGAGCAGCTCAAATCTGAGTGGGCTGCTTTGTTAGGCGATCAACCAGCAGAGCAAGTGGTTCATATGTGTGGTTCTGGTGTAACCGCTTGTCATAACCAACTGTCGATGGAAATAGCTGGGCTTACGGGAAGCCGTTTGTATAGTGGTTCCTGGAGCGAATGGATTAGAGACCCCAAACGCCCTGTCGCTAAGGGTGAGTAAACGCCAGTCACTGACTGGCATCTCTAATCTCGTTTAAAGACCAGTCATACTCGTAGTCATCAATCCTGGTGTGTTTTTCCAGCTGCTGCATAAGAGCAGGATCAGCAAACATTGCGATATGCTGAATAATATCCTGATCCGAACGGCCAAAATCCTCGCTAAACCAGCTGTAGATCTTAGACAGGATGAGTTTCTCATTATCAATGTAAACGCCGCGTGGGTGGTTGATATAGAGGCGGGCATTCTTGTCTAGGAGTTGTTCTGTGTTTGCAGCAGTAAATGCCTGATCACTCAGATTAGGGCAGCCTACCGATGCACAATTCACTGCATAGTGAATGCGAGGGTCCTGCCATATTGGGCGTAGAATTCGATGTTCGATATCGTCCAGACTTAATGATTGATTTTCTATACTCAATAGCTTCTTCTTCCATGGGCCGTTACTAAAAAAGCCTGGGGAGATATCAATATCTGTAATGGATTTCACTGGATAGTATTCCAGGATAAGGGCGACCGTCTGGGCGTTATAAAGATTGATCCAAAAGGCCATCTGTTCTTCTTGCGTGTAGTGGCTGATCGTTAAAGACTGCAAATAGTTGAGGTAATTACTAAGCAGAGCCTTATCAGCATTGGTGACCCGAGAATAGGCGACCCGGTTATAGCCTGAGGGATCAGTGGCAACATAAGTAGTTAGCCACTTCTGCCAGTCACTATGATCGATCAAAAGCTCACTCTGCGGAGTGTTTTGTTGCCAATGTGGCCATAGATCGGCTTTCGGCGCAGCATGCAAAGGCATCGCTAGCATAAGTAAAAGTGTCAGAAGTAGTCGTTGCAGCATGATCTCGGGTGAAACCTGTTTTGTAATGGGTTTTACTAAAGACCTTCTATCGAGAAAATAATTCCATAGTATTTAATCGGCAGAGAGTGATAGTGAATTCCAATGACCCTAATCACCATTCTTAAATTTAACTCTCTGCCTCGCCTCTCTATACTGGTGGTATTGTATAAGCCTATTGGTACCTAAGAGGGGAGTAATCTATGGCACTGTACCAAACCGGAATTGTTGCAGACGCGAATCCAGCTGCGCTGTTTCTAACCTTCAATCAAACTCGAAGTGATGGTGCTCAGGAGAAGGTAAAGGCGGTCCTGTCAAAAATTCCCGCGCTTGAGCTGCTGTTTAATCAAAGTAACCCTGGTGCGAATCTGCATATCGTCGCGGCGATTGGCAGTGCATACTGGTCACAGCTCAACTTAACAGGCGTTCCGAGCGAGTTGCAGCCTTTCCCAAGTCTTGAAAACGGTGAAATGATTGCACCCAATACCCCGGTTGATCTGCTATTCCACATCCGTTCTGAACGTAAAGATCTGAACTTTATGTTAGCCCAGCGCCTCACGACGGAATTAGGTGATGCGGTGGAACTTGTTGAAGAGGTTGAAGGGTTTCGCTATCTGGATTCCAGAGACCTGACGGGTTTTGTTGATGGGACAGAAAACCCCGAAGGCGAGAATCGTATCAATGTGGCTGTGGTGGGCGAAGAAGATCCTGACTTTGCTGGAGGGTCATATATCCATTTGCAGCGTTATGTTCATAACATGCCGTTCTGGAACAAGCAGCCGTTAAAAACTCAGGAAGATACCATTGGCCGTACTAAGGCAGATAACGTGGAATATGCGTCTGCTGCGAAAGCAATGACAGCGCATACCAAGCGTACATCACTTAAAGATGAGCAGGGCCGATCGATCGAAATACTCAGGCACAGTATGCCTTATGGAGATACTCGTGAGTGTGGTCTGCTATTCGCGAGTTATTGCCGATCTCCGGAGAATTTCACATTAATGCTGAAGAGCATGATTGAAGGGGATGGTAGTGGGCATTGTGATCACCTGCTGAAATATACCCGTGCAGTAACAGGCCAGGCCTTTTTTGCGCCTTCCGTTGCGTTTCTGGAGAGCCTTTGATTATTAGGTAGTCTATTTACATAAATCATTTCTATCTGTTCAAATATTAGTCATTTTGTTGTAAAAATTCTCAATTAAGCTATGCTCTTATGTAGAAAAATTACAATAAATGAAAAAATATAAGAAGGTCAGAGTTGAAGATGCAGATGGAAATGAATACTCGCACGATTGCTATCCTTGAAATCGATGGCGAGAGTTACCAGGTAGATGGATGTTATCAGGGTCAGCAGCGTAAAGCGCAGTGGTATAACGTAGTTAAATCCAGTGATCGCTCAGTTCAAGTGGAACATTTAGACGAGTTCCCTTCACACCAGCAGATTCGCGACTTGCTGAACTGATAATCCAGAAAAAGATATAAAAAAGCCAGAGCGGTTGTCGCTCTGGCTTTTCTGTTTTTGGACCTGTGGCAGGCGTTTTGAATTAGATTATTGAACCATCTCGTTATCGCTGAACATACCTTCAAACAGAGCGGAAGAAAGGTATCGCTCACCAGAGTCTGGCAAAATAACGACAATGTTTTTGCCTTCGTTACCCGGTTGTTTTGCTACACGAAGGGCTGCGCACAGAGCCGCGCCACAAGAGATACCCGCCATAATACCCTCTTTTTCCATCAGCAGGCGTGCGGTAGCAATAGCGTCTTCATTGCTAACCTGTTCAACCTGATCGACGAGCTCAAGATCAAGGTTCTTTGGTACAAAGCCTGCCCCAATGCCCTGAATCTTGTGCGGAGAAGGTTTAACTTCATCGCCATTAATTGTTTGTGTGATAACAGGAGAGTCCACAGGTTCAACAGCAACAGAGGTGATCGCTTTACCCTGTTCTTTCTTAATGTAGCGGGAGGTACCCGTGATAGTACCGCCAGTACCTACACCAGCAACCAGAATATCAACGGTGCCATCGGTATCATTCCAGATCTCAGGACCCGTTGTTTTCTCATGGATCTCAGGGTTAGCAGGATTCTCGAACTGCTGCAGCATCATATGGGTGTCAGGGTTTTGATCAACGATCTCCTGAGCTTTCTCAATTGCACCTTTCATGCCTTTAGCAGGTTCTGTCAGAACAATCGTAGCCCCCAGTGCTTTCATGATCTTACGTCGTTCCAGGCTCATGGAAGAAGGCATCGTGAATACAATGTCATAGCCTCGGGATGCAGCGACAAATGCCAATGCGATACCGGTGTTGCCACTTGTTGGCTCAACCATGGTCATGCCCGGCTTAAGGGCGCCACTTTTCTCGGCTGACCAGATCATATTTGCACCGATACGACATTTTACCGAGCCTGCTGGGTTGCGAGATTCAATCTTACCGAAAATATTCAGGCCTGGAGCCAGTCGCTTCAGGTGAACCAGTGGCGTGTTACCAATCGTAAGGGAGTTATCTTCGTAAATGTTCATTCTGCTACCCAACTAATCCTTGAATTTATCTATATTCCTTGTGGGAATATAATTCTGGTTTTTTATGTATTCTTGAAGTCTAGACTTTTTATCGCAGAATGGCTGAACGGATCAAGGTGTTTTTGTTTCTATTAGAATATTTCTAATATTAGAGTGTATTGATATTATTCCATTTGGTTTTTGCCTCAGAGTGAATTATGCGTACTTTTAATCGTTTGTTAGCCCCTGTTATTTTCTTTATCGCCTACACGCTTTTTCGTTCATCGCTTCAGCAGAAGTCGCTGAAAAAACATAACTTCGTGATGAAATTATTCCGATTTGCTGCGGACAATGGACATAAAAAAGCGCTTTCAGTTTACGGGCACTTGCTACATTTCCGAGGGGATGGTGCGCAAAACCGTATCCAAGGAGGGATCTATCTTCAGCAGGCAGCTGAAAAGGGGGACGCAAAAGCCCAATACCAGATGGGTAAGATCTACGAGTCAGGTTTTGAACATTACTTTCAGCCCGATGAAGGTAAAGCGCTTGGTTTCTTCCAGCTAGCTGCAGAGCAGGGGCATTCATTGGCCGTTCGACGTTTAATCGATACATACACTGATGGAGAACTAGGCCAAATGCCTGATCCAGATTTGGTGCTTAAATGGCAGGCTAAACAGTCTCAGCTTTAGTGCTTCATTTCATTGGCGCTGCGGATAATGAGATAGCAGAATACAAGCCCCATTAAGTTTGTAGAGACTGGATTAAACGCTTCGATCAAAAGGTCTGCTCTTGCCAGAGCTACGAAACTAAGTAAACCGATCAAAGAGAAAGCGGCGATATATACAGGGAATAGCTGCTTTCTTAAAAAGATAATCATCAAACCCAGAATGACCTCCATGGCACCTGCTGCAGGTGACAGGAAAGTTGCATCTTCTTTGGCAAAGCCGCCTGCTTCAATCAGCTGTTTTTCTATCTCGCTTAACCAGATTATTTTAGGCACTAAGCCGTGATAGATAAAAAGTAAGCCCAAGGTTAGGCGGTAGATCAAATTAGTTGTCATCGAGGAATCGACCTTGATAATCGGGGGAGGGAAGCTGGCAGTAATCATACTTGCCGAATAGCTTATAACGATTCAGCGCGATTCTGTCGTATAGCCAGTTGCGTATAGCTGAGGGGAGCACTCTAAACAGGTTGAGTGTTTTCCAGGGGTAGCCAAGCTGCAGGACGATATTTAAGAACGCTTCGCTTTTTTCAAAGCACTGTCCGCCTTCAACATAGAGCATGGTTTCGTAGAATGAACGGGGATAACCGAAGTGTTCCAGAATCACTTTTCCTTGCTCCGATTGCACTGAACAGAGCTTAAATTGGCGGGCTTTATCATGCTTAATAATAAAATTAGCCCATCCATTACAAAGCTTACAGGCACCATCGAAAAGAATCACTTTATCAGTGCTATTTAGGTTGGGGGGCAATTGACTCATTACAGGCATTCCTTCGCTTATTCGGTTGATAGTATTTTTAAGTAGAGCAACTTCGCTTCCTTTGAGGCTGCTCTGTTGGCCAGTGTTTAGTTTAGCTTGGAGGCTTTATAGCGTTCAATAAACAGGTCTAGTGCTTCATTTAAAGACGAGGCTTGTTGTTCTTCCCCATTGAGCTTTAGCAATTCCGCGACTGTTTCTGCCGTACAGAGATGATCAGCATCGGGGTTACGCCTGAGATCGTATCGGCTAGGGGTTGAAGGATCGAAAGCTAACAGGGGGAGGTGATCCAGCCAGGGGCTTTTCCTGATAATTTTTCGGACCTCTTTCCAGGTACCATCAGGGACGATAATAAGGGGCTTTTGGCCTTCTTTGGTCGGACGGAACGCTTGACTTCGGGGTATCAGATCCTCTCTGTCGGCTGGGAAAAGCAGCCAGGCATTCGTCTCTGGGGCGCTTATTCTTTCAATCAGTTGTTGAGGAGGCTCTTTACGTTGCCAGATATAGCTTGTTGTACGCGGAAGAACCTTTTGGATTATCTTGCTGGTGGTCGTGGGACGCGCTGGTTCATTTTCATGTAATAGCAGCGCGAACTCCAATCGAGTATGTTCATTTGTAATCAGCTCACAGCAGCACCAGGCCTGCGCTAATCCACAACTTTGACAGTATTGATCAGCCAAGAGTTATCGCTTCTCCATCTGCACTTTGAATTTCAGAAGAGCATCCCCTTTAGCGGGCACATCAATTATCCAGCGCGCACTGCCACCCATGACTTTCTCGTATTTATGGCTGCTGCTTTCCATCTTCCAGGTTAATGGGAAATTTGCTGTCATCTCTAATTTGGCTGCAGTCGAGCGGGTATTGGTAATACGTAGCTCCTGACCAACCAGGAAGCCATTAAAGGTTTTGCTGAAGTGGGTTTGTTTTCGATGGATCGAAAGATCAAAAGCTTTGCCCTGACGAATTTCGACCTCATCATTCTTACCCGTATGACTAATTCGGCTGCCACCGGCAAACTGAAGCATGCCCTTGCTGTCTGGGGTAAATGTGCGGATCTTCCCACCTGGGAGTGGCAGCCCTAATTTACTTTTCTGGTCATTGCGGAACTTCAGTGTCAGTTCTGGTTTAACCCGGTGTTGGTTTCTTTCCAGAGTAGGGTAAACGAGGAATTCATAGTTATAACTGCGGTCGACCGGAATACCATCTGCATTCATAAAAGCGACCTGCTTGACTTGGCCATCAAGCAGATCAACTTTATTGGGTAGATCAAAGAGGTGGAAATCACCCAGCTCTTCCTGGGCCATTGCCTTAGGGGCAGAGCGCACCGCAGCGCCCATCGCAAAATCTGCTTGTAGCATCTCGGCATGACGCGCGTTGCCTGGGTTGTTCAGATTGCCCGCAACCAAAGATATCTGCGCGTTTTTGAAATCAGTGCCGGTTTGGTTGGTGAGGCTGGCGCGACCATCCAGAGTGGCTCGGTTGCCTGCTTCATTCAATGTAAGCACATAATCCATTCCCCAGCTTAAGCCCCCGGTCAGATAGCTAATACGTGACTCTTGGCTACGGGAAGTACCCACAGAGCGAAAGTTTACGCTGGGTTTGCTGAGCAGGTTGCTGGGAAGCGAAGGGTAGATGAATCGCCACTGATTATTTAATGGAATGCTCTCAAAGCGGTTGTTGCGCTTAATAAGGGCCCGGTTTCCATCGATGTTGAGAAGCTGAACTTCGGTTACCACTTCCTGGCCTGATACAGGGTTCAATCGGGCCAGCTGTAAACGTTTTCCAACGTAATGCTTCAACAGGTTATGCTGGTTAAGCAGGTTGGTATTAAGATTTTGTTCGAGTATCTGCCCAGCATTATCGATGCGTAAGCTTTCAACTTGCATCTGCTCGCTAACATCTTCCAAGGTTACTTCTTGCTGTGAGCGCAGTGGCGGTAACTCGCGAGTCTCTCGGACAAGGCCAAGATTCTGGTTGTACAAGGTTAGGGCTACAGCTTTACGTTGCTCTGAACCGATTTGCAAAGACTGTGCTTGTGCGCCTGTTAGGGAAAGACTCGCAATTAAAATACCCAGGCTTAGTTTTTGAAGTTGCATGCGTTAGATCCTCTTACTCAGCGCAAACTGTTTCTTCCATTGATATGTTTACCTAATAGGCCTGAATCGAGCCTTACTCCATATCCAGAGCAACCCGGAAACCCCAGCTGTTGCGTTTGGAATCAAGAGGGTGTCTGTAGCGACTGGCTGGTCTGATCAGTCGATCGATTTCAAACCAGGAGCCTCCGCGCATAACACGGTTCTTACAAGCTTTTTGTTTATATGCAGAACCATCGATCGGTACCAGGTCATAAGTATCCAGATAACAATCGGCAACCCACTCATCGACGTTGCCTGTCATATCATGAAGCCCCCAGCTGTTTGCCGGAAAACTACCCACCGGTGCGGTTTGCTTACCATCCCACTCGCTTCCGCAGCCAGCGCAGTTAGCCATATTGGGTTTCAGTTCATCGCCCCACCAGTAGGTGGTCAGATTTCCTGCACGCGCTGCATATTCCCATTCTGCTTCAGATGGCAAGCGGTAAGGCTGCCCTGTTTCATTTTTTAGCCAGGTGACATAAGCAACAGCATCACGCCAGCTTACGTTGACAACGGGACGGTTGCCGCGTCCCCAGCCATTATCATTAGGCAGGGCTCTGTTCGTTTCATTAGCGAAATGATCGTATTCGGCAAAGGTGACTTCGAAACGGGAGATGGCAAAGGGCTTTCTTATGGTTACGACATGAACCGGTTTCTCGTTATCATCGCCAATGCCTGTTTGATCGCCCATACGGAATTGCCCGGACGGTAATAACACCATTTCCGGACCATACTGGGTATCGTCAATCTGGTCTTTGAATACCTGCTGGCCTGGGTCTTCAGGATCGCCGTTGCCTATTTTACTTTTCGCGATCTCTAGTTGTTGCTGGAGAATAGTTTTATCCAGTTTCAGATCTTCTATCTCGCTGTCACGCTTTTTCTGCAGATCTTGTTGAGCTTGAAGAGAATCATACATCTGTTGAAGCGCTTCTTGCTGCTTCTTGATCTGTAGTGCCTGAAAGTCCTTCTCTTGAAAGTTGAAAAAGTCAGAGGTCAGCCAGCCTAGGAAATAACCAATAACAAATAGAAAACTTCCCGCAATACTGAGTAGAACAGGCTTTGAGATTACCGGAAGCTTCAATCCCTTAAGCTTATCTTTTAACGATGGCTTATCGGTTTCTTCCGTGTCAGCCGCTTCTTCAGCCGAAGCGTCAGCAGAATCTGTTTTTTTATCCTTAGGTTTTTCGTCTTCGCTTTTTTCAGCAGGCTGTTCTTTTTCGGGTGGAAACATCTCTTTGACAAGTTCGGTACAGTTAGCAAAGCGCTCTTCTGTATCCGTTGATATCGCCCTTTGAAAAGCATCCCACTGCTCATCATCCAGTTCGAGTGGTTTGGCTAGCTCTTTTCGAACACGATCTGCTTCGGTGTCTTTAACGCTAAAAGCGGGTTTGCCAGAGAAAAGTTCGAACACGATACAGGCGAAGGAGTAAACATCCGCTTTACGAGACAGTTTTCCTGGATGAAACGCTTCAGGTGACTGGTACTGCTGATAAGTAAAAGCCGGGCTTACCTGATCTTTTATCGCCTCAAAGCTTTCATGCAGAGCAAACAGTGAAAGCTTCACACCGCCTTTTCGGTTAATAAAAACGAAATCCGGATCAAGGCAACCATGCGCCATTCGAAGCTTTTGGAAGCCCATATCCACAGCATAGGCAAGTTGCTTGATTAGCCCTAGTCTCTGTTTTGGCTGAAGCGGATTACCCTTTTCAAGCATCGATCTCAGGGTTAAGCCATCGAGCTTTTCATAAGAGAGGAACAGCAAGCCACCTTTATGGGTAAAGAACCCATAGCATTCGGCAATATGCTTATTTTGCAGCTGTTTACTCAGCGTGGCATGTTTTTTAATTGCTTCAACAAACGCTACTTGCTTCAGTAGAGATGGATTAACAATAAGCAAAGTCACCAGAGGGCTTCCGGCAACGCCGACATCTTCGGCCTGCCATAGCTGGCCTAAAGGGTGTGCTTTACTTTGTTTGACGAGCTTGAAGCGATGGTGGTCCGGACCGATCTCGGAACCTTCCTGTAATGCTTCGAAGATTGATTCTGGGGTAGTGCTCATCTGGACCCATCCTGTTCCTGAATTCTCTACATATCATAGACAAGGGTGGGGGGATAAGTCAGCAGTAATGTGCTGATTTTGTGACGTTTAATCGATTCAGCAGATCTGCTTGGTCAAGCAGATCTGCTAGAGCTGTCTGCTTAAGCTGATGTATCCAGGTCTGGGAAGCTTTTTACCAGATCATCAACGGCTTTCATCTGGCTTAGGTAGGCTTCCAGAGTATGTAGTGGAAGAGCACATGGGCCGTCACATTTTGCCTGCTCTGGATCTGGGTGGGCTTCAAGGAACAATCCCGCAATTCCTTGTGAAAGTCCGGCACGAGAAAGCTGTGCAGCCAGAGCGCGTCGGCCACCTGCTGAATCCGTGCGACCTCCAGGCATCTGTAAAGCATGGGTCGCATCAAACATCACTGGATAACCAAACTCTTTCATAATCGAAAAGCCCAGCATATCTACAATCAGGTTGTTATAACCGTAGCAGGAACCTCGCTCACACAGGATCAGGTCGCTGTTACCCGCTTCTTCGCATTTGTGCAGGATGTGTTTCATCTCCTGAGGGGCCAGGAATTGCGCTTTCTTTATATTGATAACGGCATCGGTTTGCGCCATGGCCTGAACAAGATCCGTCTGGCGTGACAGGAAAGCAGGCAGCTGAATAATGTCACAGACTTCGGCAGCAGGCGCTGCTTGATCGGGTTCATGTACGTCAGTGATCAAAGGTACCTTAAAGGTGTCTTTAATCTCCTGAAGGATTTTAAGACCCTCATCCAGGCCTGGGCCTCGGAAAGATGTCAGGGATGAACGGTTAGCTTTGTCGAAAGATGCTTTAAAAACGTATGGGATTCCAAGTTTTTGCGTAACTTCAACGTAGTACTCAGCGATTTTAAGGGCTAAATCGCGTGATTCCAGAACGTTCATACCGCCAAAAAGTACCATCGGCTTATCGTTAGCAATCTCAATACCTGCAACCTGCACAGTCTTTTGCTGCATCTTCATCATCCGTCAAAAATAGAGAAAGGGGTATTATAACTGCATCTGGATGCAGAAGGAGAGGGGGGATCAACTTTTTCGTTTACGCGGGGAACAGGTGGGCGTATTTTCCAATCCATTCCAGTGCTGCATCCTGATCGGTTAGGTCCCGCCCCTCTGTAGAGAGAATGTGTCTGCGATAGCGCTGGATATAACACAGCTGTTCAAGCATGCGGATTCTCATCAGGGAATCTTCGGAATTAAAGCCGATTTCTAACTCATAGCATCCATTCTGACCTTCACAGCTTTGAATTGTGCCGCGGACTTCCAGATGGTTAGCAACGCTTGGGATTTTTATTGCGATTGCATCACCATAGCTATATGGCTGGGAGGAATGGCAGATGAGCTGGAAAATAGCAGGTGTTAGAGGGTTCGGTTTTGAATCCTGCATATTGAGTTCGATAGGGAACTCATCGGGATGGCGGATAGATACTTTTGCGTCGCCCATGACAATCACCTTATCAGCAATGTCTAGTATAGCTTTGATTTTTAAAGCCGTCTTAATCAATATATCGGCAGTGTTGTTAATCTTTTAGCTTTCTTTCTAAATTGGAGCGTTCATGTCACAAATAGACCAGGAAAAACTAGAAGAGTTGCAAGAAAGCTTATCGAAACTACAGAATTCTCGAAAAACACTTCTGCTATCTACTGTTACGTCAGAAGGCTTTCCTGAGATCAGTTATGCCCCTTATGTTCGTAACGAATCAGGACAGTTTTTTATCTTTATCAGCGAACTCGCTAGCCATACGCAAAATATTATGAACACGGCTAAGGCATCGGTGATGTTTATCAATGAAGAATCGGAGAGCCGCAACCTTTTTGCCCGAGAACGTCTTATCTATCAGTGTTCCAGCATTGAGGTCGATAATGAAAGCGATTTATATCATACCCAGCTTGACGCTATGGAAGCTGAGTTCGGGAATATGATCTCGATGTTGCGAACCCTTAAGGATTTCCACTTGTTCTGTCTGGAGCCAGAGCGAGGAAGTTATGTTGTGGGTTTTGGGAAAGCATATGATGTGGACCCAGTGTCCGGCACTTTGATCCACATAGATGAAGAAAAGCTAAAGCAGGGAAAAGGCTAGACACTTCCGCCCATCATCTCGACCACCACTGTTTTCACCAGAAATGCCGCTAGGCCCAGGCCCAGTGCGAAGAACAGAATGAAGGTACCAAACCTGCCCGCGTTAGATTTCTTCGCCAGGTCATAAATGATGAAGAAGATAAATGCGGCGAATACTGCCAGTCCTATATTGAGGGCAATCGCTTCCATTTCTGCTAAACGCATAGTCAGGCTACCTCGAGTGGGTCTGAATTAAAAAATTGGTTGCGGATTGTACAGTAAAAGCCCGCTGAAAGGTACTTTGCATTCCTTTATTAGCGTGCTCTAAAGTTGTGCGAACTGGTGGTGAAATTCTGATTGTTTTTTGATCGTTATCAATGGTTTTTTGGCACAGAATTTGAGGGCTGAATTTTGACAAAAAAAAATTAAAAAAAAGTAATATTCAGCTGCTATAGTCTCGTCGCGCTACAAGCCCCGAAACATCAATGTTTGCGTGAAAATCACCGCTTTGCCTACACCCAACAAAGTGCAAAATCAAGTATTGCATTACCCTCTGGGATCACTATATTTAGTGTCTTAGTGAATCCGCGGTACTACATATAGTGTCTTACGCGTAGCTAGAGTAGATAAGCTGCAGGCCCCGAAACAGCGGCCTTTGCTGACAAAGCGATGCCTGGAAGATGGGTTTTGATCAGGAAATAAGCAGCACATAATTACAAACACAAGATTAGGTTTATTTGGAAGGTCGCATGCAGCAAGATCTGATGGTTACCAAAAGGGATGGTCGACAGGAAAAGCTGGATCTGGAAAAGATTCACAAAGTAGTAATTTGGGCAGCGGATGGATTAAACGCGGTTTCCCCATCAGAAGTAGAGTTGAAGGCACATCTTCAGTTCTTTGAAGGTATGAAGACCTTCGATATCCACGAGACGCTGATTAAATCAGCAGCCGACCTGATTTCTGAAGATGCTCCTGACTATCAGTACCTGGCCGCGCGTCTGGCTATCTTCCATCTGCGTAAGCGTGCGTTTGGGCAGTTTGAACCGCCACGTCTGTTTGATCATGTATCCGCTCAGGTCGAAGCTGGTCGTTACGACAAACACCTGATTGAAGACTACTCTGAAGCAGAGTGGGAAACGCTGAACGGTTATCTGGATCACAAACGTGATATGAATTTCTCCTATTCAGCTGTGAAGCAGCTGGAAGGTAAGTACCTGGTACAGAACCGTGTGACAGGTGAAGTGTATGAGAGCCCTCAGATTCTGTATATGCTGGTGGCTGCTTGTCTGTTCGCAGATTATCCAAAAGAAACGCGTCTGGATTATGTGAAGCGTTTCTATGATGCGACTTCTTTGTTCAAGCTATCGCTACCTACACCTATTATGGCCGGTGTACGTACACCAACGCGTCAGTTCAGTTCTTGTGTACTGATCGAGTGTGGTGACAGCCTAGATTCTATCAATGCGACTTCTGCTTCCATTGTTAAATACGTATCTCAGCGTGCAGGTATTGGTATTAATGCAGGTCGTATTCGTGCGTTGGGTAGCCCGATTCGCAATGGTGAAGCATTCCACACGGGTTGTATCCCTTTCTACAAACACTTCCAAACAGCAGTTAAGTCTTGTTCTCAGGGCGGCGTTCGTGGTGGTGCAGCTACGTTGTTCTACCCGATCTGGCATCTTGAAGTTGAATCGCTGTTGGTTCTGAAGAACAACCGTGGTGTTGAAGAGAACCGTGTTCGTCATCTTGATTACGGTGTTCAGATCAACAAGCTGATGTACACACGCCTGATCAAAGGTGGTGATATCACGTTGTTCAGCCCGCATGAAGTACCGGGGCTTTACGATGCATTCTTTGCCGATCAGGATGAGTTCGAGCGTCTGTACGTTCAATATGAGAACGATCCAAATATCCGTAAGCAAACCATTAAAGCGGTTGAGCTGTTTGGTATTCTGGCTGCTGAGCGTGCGCAGACAGGCCGTATCTACATTCAGAATGTTGACCACTGTAACACTCACAGCCCATTTGATCCGACAGTTGCACCGGTTAAACAGTCTAACCTGTGTCTGGAAATTGCGCTGCCAACTAAGCCGCTGCAGCACGTTAATGACGAAGAGGGTGAGATCGCTCTTTGTACGCTGTCTGCGTTTAACCTGGGAGCATTGGAAGATCTGGATGAGCTGGACAACCTAGCTGACCTGATTGTTCGTGCGCTGGATAACCTGCTGGATTATCAGGATTACCCAATCCCTGCTGCACATACTTCTACGATGAACCGTCGTCCTCTGGGTGTAGGTGTGACTAACTTCGCGTACTACCTGGCGAAGAATGGTGTTAAGTATTCGGATGGTTCTGCTAATGGTTTGGTGCACAAAACATTTGAAGCCGTTCAATACTATCTATTGAAAGCGTCTAATGCGCTGGCGAAAGAGCGTGGTAAGTGCCCTAAATTTGATGAGACTGTTTACTCTAAAGGCCTGCTGCCAATCGATACGTACAAGCGTGAGGTTGATGAGTTCTGTGAAGAACCATTGCACTACTTCTGGGAAACCCTGCGCGAAGATATCAAAGAATTTGGTCTGCGTAACAGTACACTGACAGCACTGATGCCATGTGAAACCTCTTCACAGATTACAAACTCAACCAATGGTATTGAGCCACCACGTGGTTACGTATCGGTTAAAGCAAGTAAAGACGGCATCATGAAGCAGGTTGTGCCTGGTTATACCGAGCTGCGTGAGCAGTATGAACTACTTTGGGATATTCCAAACAACACCGGTTACCTGCAGCTTGTTGGTATCATGCAGAAGTTTGTGGACCAGTCTATCTCTGCAAATACTAACTATGATCCATCACTGTTCCCGAACGATAAAGTTCCGATGAAACAGCTGCTACAGGATCTGCTGACGGCCTATAAATACGGCGTCAAGACACTTTATTACCACAACACCCGTGACGGCGCTTCTGACCAGGCCGATGACGGTGGTTGCGAAGGCGGTGCGTGCAAACTGTAAGGTTTGCCCTCCTGCTTTTCAGCCAGAGTAGATAACGGCCTGCCCTGAAAGGGGTAGGCAACATAATTAGAACTATCCAAGGTTTCAGGAACGAATACCCCGATGGCGTACACCACGTTCAGTCACAGTACTCACGACGCAACTAAAGAACCCATGTTTTTCGGCCGCAGCGTTAACGTTGCCCGTTATGACAAGCAGAAATACCCAATCTTTGAAAAGCTGATTGAGAAACAGCTTTCATTCTTCTGGCGTCCGGAGGAAGTTGATCTATCAACTGACCGTAAAGACTTCATGAACATGCCAGAGCATGAGAAGCATATCTTCCTGAGCAACCTGAAATATCAGACTTTGCTTGATTCAGTACAGGGGCGTTCGCCGAATATCGCGTTTCTGCCGGTTGTATCTCTGCCTGAACTGGAAACCTGGTTTGAGACCTGGGCATTTAGTGAAACGATCCACAGCCGCTCATATACGCATATTATCCGTAATATCATTACTGAGCCTTCAGAAGTCTTTGACCAGATCGTTACCAATCCTGAGATCATTCGTCGTGCCGATTCTGTAACACGTCTTTACGATGAGTTTATTAACCTGTCGAGTGTACACAGTATTCACGGTGAAGGTTTGCATACGGTTGATGGAAAGGTTTACGACACATCAATGCGTAACCTTAAGAAGAAACTTTACCTGACACTGGTATCGATCAATGTTCTTGAAGCGATCCGCTTCTATGTCAGCTTTGCTTGCTCCTTTGCTTTTGCAGAGCGTGCGATCATGGAAGGTAACGCCAAGATCATTAAACTGATTGCCCGTGATGAAGCTCTGCATCTGACTGGTACTCAGCACATGCTGAACATCATGGCTTCGGGTGCAGATGATCCGGACTATAAGGATATCGCTAAAGAGTGCGAGCAGGATGTTTACAACATCTTTAAGGAAGCTGCGCAGCAGGAGAAAGACTGGGCACAGTACCTGTTCCGTGAAGGTTCCATGATCGGTTTGAACGCGCAGATTCTTTCTGATTACGTTGAGTACATTACTAATGTGCGTATGAAAGCGCTGAATCTGGAAGAGATCTTCCCGGCACGTCAGAATCCACTGCCATGGATGAATGCGTGGTTGGTAAGTGACAATGTACAGGTTGCACCGCAGGAAGCGGAGATCAGCTCTTACCTCGTTGGTCAGATTGACAACGAAGTAGATGAAGGTGACTTCGACGGCTTTGATCTATAAAGGATAGAACTATGGCTGGCCCATCAAGGATCAAAGTAAATCATCATCATACGTTTTATTATCAGTATGAGCCGACCTTGTTGGATGCGCTGGAAGCACAAGAGATTCCAGCGCCTTACAACTGCCGTGGTGGATACTGCGGTTGTTGTAAAGTGCGCCTGATTGAAGGCGAAGTGGATTATGTTCAAGACAGCTTATTGGATATGCAGGATGATGAAATTCTTACCTGCTGCTGTATCCCCAAGACCCATGTAGAGCTGGAGCTACCTGAAGAGTAAGTAGGTACTTCCTTAACTCTTATAACCTGGGTTTTTCACAATTTAAGTTATCCCAAACGGTGCTGCCTCGATGGCTTCACCGTTTTTCTCGTTTTTTTTACACAGCCTCAATGTTCATCTGTCAATAGCCGAAAAATAAAAAATAATTTTTTATTTTGAAACTGTTGATTTATATAACGTATTGAAAAATAAAGGTTATTTTTTGATGGATTAAAAAATAACCGATTTGCTGAATTCTACGTAAAACGTGCTTTTCAGCCATCTACCCCAAAACTATTCACTGAGTTATCCACAGGAGCTGGGGATCGTTATCAACTGAGATCTTTCTTGCGATCTTTAGTGATTAAAGTGAGTTTCTATGTGCTGCATCAACGGGCGGTGGCGTGTTTACTGCGAAGTTTGAGCAAGCTGTGAGTGAACAGAGTGAGGATAACAATCGAGCCTCCAATCAGGGTATTGGCGCTTGGGGCCTCTGAGAGAAAAAGCCATACCAGCAGTGGGCCGGCAATTGTTTCCAGTAGCATCAGCATACCTACCTCTGCGGCAGGGATACGGGTGGGGCCTAAAGTAATCAGAATAAAGGCGATGGGGATAACGATCAGGCAGAGTAACAGCATCCAACCCCACTGGTTGCCTTGCAACGAGAGAGGCGCTCCCCAAAGCCATCCGACCAGCGCGATAATGCCGCCTGCGAAAACTAAGGCTGGTGTCATATCTCGGTCTTTAACCGCCCGGTCATTAACGAACTTGCTGGAAAGGCTGAGGGCACAAGCCAGTGCCAATAAATCACCGGTAAGGTTAGGGGTGGACCAGGAGTCCTGCATAACCCAGCCTATTCCCAGCATGCAGATGGCAATTGCTAACCAGGTAATCGGTGGCGATTTCTCACCAATCGTAAACTGAGCAATGATTGCTGCAAACAGGGGCTGTGCACTAATGATCACCAGAACATTCGCGACGGAAGTGTGATGAATAGCGGAAACAAAAAAGATTGAACTTAACGCAAATAGGATGGCTGAGCGAATGTAGGGGAGATCTAACTGGACAAGCTTTAGCTCTGGTTTACGGTATAGAGTCCATAGACTGACCATCAGGGTCATTAATAACCCCCGCCAGAACAGCAGACTAAACTCATCGGTATCTACCAGCCGGATAAGCAGTGCATCAAAGCTTAGTACGATGACACCGAGGGCTGTTAACAGGAAGCCTTTTGCGTATTCAGTATTCATATAGTCGCCAATGGATCGAGTAGTGTGAACATACTTCATATTTTCCGCTCTGTCCTATACTGCTTTTAAATCCAGTTAAGGAGCGGAAGGATGCAAAGGCCAGACGAATTAAAGATCAATTATTGTGATCCTATTACGATGACCATGCTAATGACCCCTGATATGGCAAATTTTTCAGGTAAAGTGCATGGTGGCGCCTTACTCAAAATTCTTGATCAGGTTGCTTATGCCTGCGCGTCTCACTACAGCGGTAATTATGTCGTGACCTTGTCAGTCGATCAGGTTTATTTCAAAGCGCCGGTTCAGGTGGGTGAATTGGTGACCTTCTACTCTTCGATCAACCATGTGGGAAATTCGACCATGGAGGTTGGTGTTAAAGTCATTGCTGAGAATATCCATTCAGGGGAGCGGCGACATACGATCAGCTGCTTTTTTACCATGGTGGCCGTCGATGCCGAAGGCAATGCTGCAGCGGTGCCTGAAATAAAGTTAACAACAGATAAAGATAAACAGCGCTATATAGCTGCTAGCATGCGAAAGCAGTTGCGTAAGGAGTATCGAGATAGGGTAGAGGAGATTCATGATAAATGGACTGAAAATAAAGCTAATCTCAGTTCAGAAGAGATGGATGCATGGATCAAAGAGCATGCTGAACTCTAAGAGCTTGTTAAAAAGCTCAAAATAATGAAAGAGTTAGCAGGTTCGTAAGAATCGAAGACCTTGGCATAACCAAAGCAAGTGTAATAGAGTGATGCTTCATACAGTTAGAAGGAATTAGGTATGTTGCAGCATCAGCTTGAAGTGCTTATTAAGTCCGAAATCCCCCTGATTATTATTGAAAGCACCGAAGAGAATCAGGTGGTAGATATGCTGCTTGAGCTGAAGCCTGTGTATGAGCGCCCCCTTTTCAAATGGACGCTGACAGAGGGTATCCAAAGAATGGACAGGGATATGCCATCGCAGAAGCTATTCTCCCAGCCCGTTGATGCGCTGGGGCATATCAAGTCGGTTTCTACGCCCGGTGTCTATATTATGGCTGACCTGCATCCGTTTCTGGATGAAGCCATGCATGTTCGTTTATTAAAGGATATCGCGCTCAAGTTTAATGAGCTGGGTCACACCCTTATTCTCTTAAGCCATGCGCTTGAAGTTCCTGTGGAATTGATGAAGCTAAGTGCCAAGCTTGATATCGCGTTACCTGAGCGTAAAGAGGTGGAGCGAATCGTTCGCGATGAAGCCAAAGCATGGCTGCTGAACTCGGGTGATAAGGTTCAGGCTAACACAGAGAACCTTAAGTTACTGATTAATAATTTAACCGGATTAACGCGTACTGAGGTGCGTCGCCTGGCCCGCAACGCCATTTTTGACGACGGCGCTATTACCGCAAGCGATATACCTAAAATTAATGAAGCAAAGTATCAGTTGCTTAGCGAGCAGGGCAACCTGCACTTTGAGTATGATACCGCGCAGTTCTCTGATGTCGCCGGATTTAAACGCTTAAAACACTGGCTCGGAGAACGTCAGGCGTTCTTTAATGGAGGGGAGGGTGTCGGAAGTCTTCCTGCTCCTAAAGGTATGCTGTTATTAGGTGTGCAGGGGTGTGGTAAAAGCCTCGCAGCTAAAGCGGTTGCGGGAAGTTGGCATGCGCCTTTATTGCGTCTGGACTTTGGATCGATGTACAACAAGTTTTACGGAGAGACTGAGAAAAATCTACGAGATGCATTGCAAACTGCCGAGGTAATGGCCCCTTGTGTGCTTTGGCTTGATGAAATTGAGAAAGGTATTGCCAGTGGCTCCGATGATGGCGGGCCGGCTACTCGCATGCTGGGCACATTATTGACCTGGATGGCGGAAAAAAAGGCACCAGTATTTCTGGTCGCCACCGCCAATGATATCCAAGCCTTGCCACCTGAGCTTGTGCGCAAAGGCCGCTTTGATGAGATCTTTTTTGTTGACCTTCCTAATGATGAAGTGTGTTTTGCAATTTTTGATATCCACCTCAAACGGCAGAAAGTCGACCCTGCTGATTTCAATTTCGCCCGGTTAATTGAGGAAAGCGAAGGTTTCTCAGGTGCAGAAATTGAACAGGCGGTAATTTCTGCCTTTTATGCGGCCCATGCCCGGGAAATCACGCTTGATCAGGACTTGTTGATTGCAGAGTTAAGAAAGACACAGCCTTTGTCTGTTGTAATGGCTGAACAGATCGCTGAATTAAGGTTATGGGCGGAAGACAGAACAGTTTCCTGTGATTAATGGCTCACTCAATCTCGTGAGCCCTGATTAACTCGAGCCTATAACAGTTTCTTCCTGCACTTTTGGCTTCATAGAGCTGTTGGTCGGCCTTAGCGGTCAAACGATCAATCATATGGTCAACAGAGCCAATATAAGGTGTCGCACAACTGAAAGCACAGATGCCTGAACTAATGGTCATTGGTTCTTTAAGTAAAGATATCTCAGCGATGTCTTTCATTAAACGCGCGCAGATGTTGTCTATTTGCCCAGGCTCAACTTCGGGAAGCCACAGCATAAACTCTTCGCCGCCATAACGACCGACAAAATCATAATCACGAAGGGCGTTTTGCAGAACACGAGCCACAGCAATGAGGGCTTTATCGCCAGTTTGATGACCGTATTTGTCGTTAATCTTTTTAAAGTGATCAATATCGATCATTACCAGCGCCGCTCTGCTGTGATTTCTATTGACCCGGTTGACCTCTTTGCGGAGGTGTTTGTAGAGGGAGCGGCGATTAGGGATCTTGGTCAGGCTATCGGTAGAGGCCTTTTCCTCTAACCTACGATTGAGCTCGATGAGCAGCTTTTCTTGATGACGTCTGATCAGTTCAACTTCGATCCAGGATGCCATCAGCTGCAATGAATCAATATCGATATCTTTGAATTTACGAGGATAGGCTGCTGAGCTGGAGAAATTAAGCGTTCCATAGATCTCTCCTTTAAAGCGGATGGGAATCCCTATGTAGGATTCCAAACCGAACTCCATATAGGCGGGGTGTTTCCCTAACACGTCTGATTTACCGACTTCTTCTAAGGCTAGGTGAGTATCCGAATTACATGTGACAGAGCAGTAGGTCAGCCCTAATTCAAATTGATTCCCTGGTTTTAAAGGCACTTCATCGGGACAAACGCATTGTTTAATCACATATACGTTATCTTTGATTTTCGAAAGGATGCCTATATCAAGGTGAAAGCGTTCCAGGCCCATCTTAAGGATCGATTTTAATTGGTTATCGAAGCCTTCGTCATAATCGTTTGTGATCTGATATAAGCGCCTGATTACCTGTTCACTTTCTGAATATTCAGTCATATCGTTACTCGTGAGAACGTATTTTTATAGTCAGCTACCAGCTTTCTCTATTAGTATAGACTTCGAGGATTAACAGAAACAAAATCACAGCCAATGCAGGCTCAATATCAATAAAGCGCTTATTTTTACCGCTGGATTTTGAAAACCTGTCTACAATAAATTGTGATTTGGAATAACTAAAGGAACTGGAGTTGAGAGATGGTTGAGCAGTTTGAAGTCCTGAAAGAGATGGGCTTTGATGACCCGATGGCGATTGAGAAATTTACAACGCGCACTGAAGGGGATATGGATATCCTGAAAATCTACCTGAGAAAACAGCAGGGAGATTGGATATCCAAAAGCAAGAAGTTCAAGTTTAAACGTTCTGATAAGTCGGTAGAGATGGGAACTGCGTACGGTGCTGCTTCAGCCCCTTCGTCCTACTTCCTTAAGGCGCTATCTGAGCTGGAGAAACTGATTAAAGTTGAACATGATGCTGATAGCCGCAAGCAGGTGCTGTTAGATGAAATTGATCATCTGGAGAAGGTCATGACTCGTAAGATTGAGGACATTCGTCGTCAATTAGAAGAGCTTTGAGACTTCACAATAGCATCGTGATAAAGCTGGGGTCAGTTTTCTACTGACTCCAGCCATTTCCAATCTTCAATGACCTGATTAGCATAGTCATACGCCGCCTCAACAAGCGCTTCGGATTCTTGTGAAATCAATCTGCCTGCCGCAGCTTCAAAATAGTTAGAGCGCCTGTCACCTCTAGCATGCGCCAGTGCTAATGCTTTTGCGCAAGCTTGAGCGTATTCAACAAACCCTCCTTTGATTGCTTTTTTACCTGTCGCTATATGTTCGGGGTCGATGCCTACCTTAGCGTGATGCCGGGAGCGCACTAGCCAATGGGCTCCCTTCCATGCGACGGCATCCAGAACCAGATCGGGGTTGCGCTGCATTCGGCGTTGGCAAGTGACTGTTAAGTGGGCCGGATTGAGCAGGTTAACCGGACTTAAGTTGTCAAAATTGAACAGTGGCGCAGCATCTCGCTGTTTTTTTATTTCCACAATATGAAAGAGCGGAAATTCGTGGAGGTCGGGGTTTTCATTTGGTCCAACTAAGAGGTAATAACGTTCCATGTTGACCGAACCGGTTCCTGCGCCTAAGCGCATAGCGATATCGATAATCTGATCATCAACATAAGGCGCAAACTGTTCTTTGATTTCCTGGAACTGTTCTTGAGTTAACCGAGAGAATTTTTCCGGAAGGTCTCGAAACCTCAAAGGCTTTCGTTGCAGATCAATGGCTTTAGCCAGGGAGCTTTTATGCAGGTACTCTGTCCCGTCGCAGGTACGAGCCTGGGCTTTTAAGGAGCGTTTATAAAGTATGTGATTGGGCTCAAAGCTTTCCAGTACATAGCGGTAGCTAAGCTTGTCTTCTGCCAGATCGTGGCAACTTTCTGCATAGCTTTGGAAGAATGTAGAAATAGCCGCTTTGACCTGCTTACTACCGACACATACTTTCTCAACAGGTTCTGCTGCAAAGTATTGGCCAGATTTGATCCCTTTACAGTGATCAGCGCAGAGAATCATGCTCACAGCGAAGCGGAGTAGATCCCATTCAGCGCGCCCTATGCAGGCATCATCAAAGTCATTGGGGGCAAAAATGGTACGGTCACCATGGGAACCTTCTTCACTGAAAAGGCCGAAGTTAGAAATATGGCAGTCGCCGATAATCGCGGTTGTTGGGATACTTTTGAGAGAATGGGGTAAAGTGATGACGCCTGAGGCCAGATCATCGTAAAACACAGAAGAGGCCCCCCTCAGCATAACGAAGGGGCTGATCGCCATTTTTTTGTGTTTTCCCAAACCTGAGCCGGGGAGCGCACCATCGACTCGGGAGATTACTTTACTAAGACGCTTTTGACGCTGATTCATCCTCTGACCTCATAATAAAGCTTATCCATTGAGCTTACTCAATTGATAAGCCCGCTGCCAAGCTATCAATCTTCAGACTATCTTATACAATCAGCAGATTCATACATTTCAAGGGAACGCCCAATGAGTTGGGATATCTCACTCACTTTTTTTATCTTGTTTAGCACTATCGCTCTGTTTATCTGGGATCGTTTTCAGATGGAACTGGTTGCGTTGATGGCGGTGTTGGCGCTATGTCTTAGTGGAATTATCACTCCATCTGAGGCCGTTTCCGGGTTTGGGCAATCGATTGTTGTGATGATTGCCGCGTTATTTGTTGTCGGCGAAGCACTGTTTCGAACGGGAGTAGCCGCTTCGGTGGGCAATCTGCTGCTCAAAGTTGGTGGGGATAGTGAGAGCCGGCTGTTACTTATCCTCATGCCGGCAGTCGCATTAATATCAGCTTTTATGAGCTCTACAGGTGCTGTTGCGTTGTTTATACCCATCGTGATCAGTATTGCGAGAAGGGCAAACATCCCTTTGGCGAGCCTTATGATGCCGCTAGCGTTTGCTTCATTAATGGGCGGCATGCTGACGCTGATCGGCACCCCACCCAATATTGTTGTCAGTGGGCAGCTTGAGCAAGTGGGTTTGGCTGGGTTTAGCTTTTTTGACTTTACCCCAGTGGGCCTGATTGTCCTTTTTGTCGGTACTTTGTATATGTTGACCATAGGACGATGGTTACTGAACAAGTTGGGTGGCGGGGATTCTTTACAGGAGCAAGTCACGCTAAAGCAGATGGCAGAACGATATGGCGTGGTTGAGCATCTGCATAGTCTGAGGATCAAGCCCGGCTCAACATTGATTGGGCAGACGGTGACTAGTGCCGGGTTGCGCACTCACTTTGAAGTAACCGTTTTTGCAATCAGGCGCAAAGAGCGGCTATTAAGCAGTATGATGCCGGTGCTCTCATCGACAGAGATGGCGATGCATGATGAGTTACTGGTTTTCGGCAGGCGAGAGGATGTTGAGCGGCTCTGTGGTTATAAATCTCTCTCCTATCGTGGTTTTGCCGAAAGTGAGCGAGATGAAATGGCTCAGCAGTTTGGTGTAGTAGAGGTGATGCCTAAGCCAGATAGCCATCTAATAGGTAAAACCTTAAAACAGGCGAGATTTCGTGACCGCTTTAAGCTGAGTGTTATCGGTATAAGGCGCGGTATTGAGAATGTCGAAACAGAATATCGGACCACTCCTATAACAGGGGGGGATTCATTGCTGCTCTGTGGGGATTGGCAATATATCGAAAAGCTGTCAAAACAACATGATCTGGTGGTACTGAATACGCCTGCTGAAAAAAGCGTAGCGCCAGCCCATAGAGAGATGGCTCCTATCGCTTTAGGTGTGTTAGGGCTTATGTTGTGTTTAATGGTCTCGGGTGCCGTTTCAAGCTTAACCGCGGTGCTATTGGCGGCCATTCTGATGATCTTAACGGGTTGCCTGAAAATGGATGAGGCTTATAAATCCCTGAATCCGGCCAGCCTGATTATTATCGCGGCGATGTTACCCCTTGCAGGTGCCATGGAGAAAAGTGGTGCTCTGGCTTTAGTTGTAAATGGTTTACTTGAGCTGCTGGAAGGTAGAAGTCCTCTATTGGTCTGCGCAGGCTTGTTTCTTTTCACGACTGTATTCAGCCAATTCATCTCAAATACTGCAACGACGGTACTGGTTGCACCGGTTGCATTAGCCTCTGCTCAAGGGTTAGGGCTTAACCCGGAGCCTCTGCTGATGACGGTAGCTATAGCCGCATCGACCGCGTTCGCAACGCCCATTGCATCGCCGGTTAATACATTGGTGATGACTCCTGGCGGTTATCGTTTTAAAGATTTTGTCAAAGTTGGAGTACCTCTGCAGTTGGTTACATTGGTACTCACTCTGATTTTCGTGCCGATATTTTTTACGTTTTAATCGTAAATAATATCCCCCCTAACCCGGGTAATCGGTTCTACGCCGGCCCAAACGGGTAGCTCCATATCTTCTGGGTCGTCCTCGGGGCCAGCGTCACGAACTTTTGCGGAGACCTCTTTGATCTTAAAGGCCAGCACGGTTGTAGCTTTTAGCTCTGTTTCATTAGCGGGGCGTGCTTCTGCAGAGCGCCCCTCTTTTACTTTCTCCAGCATCAGATCTAACTGTCGACGCTTTTCAAACTCCTCATCAATCAGTTCTGCTTGCCCATACAAAATAACGCTACGGTAGTTTACTGAGTGATGGAAAGCAGAACGTGCAAAGACCAGCCCATCAAGCAGTGTAATGGCGATGGCAGCTTCCTCTCCATCGAGTAAAGCCTGGAAAAGGCCGTTTTTGCTAGATCCATGGATATAGAGAAGGTCACCGTCACGCCAATGAATAGTTGGCTGGATCATTGGTTGTCCATTCCAATTACAAGACACATGGCAGACTAGCGCTTCATCCATGATCGCGTGGATAACTTCTTTATCATAGGTAGCTCTTTTAGAGCCTCTCTTTACGCGTGTCCTGGCTGTGACAGGATAGTTATTACTCACTTTTCTACTCCCTGCTGAATTGATTTCCGTGTAGGATAGGCTTTAAATTAGGTCTATAAAAGATCCAATATAATGCAAGGTGATGGGCCCAGTTTTGCTTCAACCAAAGATTGCTCAGTGTTTTAGCCGTTCCTCATTTTCGGGCAAAGAAACCCTTTATCGATGGGTATTTCGCTGTTTAGAGCTCGCTATCAGAAAAGGGGAGCTGGAGGCTGGTTTTAAACTACCGCCTACACGCCTTCTGGCCGAGGCGCTGGGTATTGCCAGAAATACGGTTAAAACTGCTTATGAGATGTTGCTTTCAGAGGGGTATATCGAAAGCAGGGTGGGAGATGGGAGCTATGTAGCTGAACTCCCTCAGGATCTAATAAATCCGGGTCATAAAAGTAAGAAGGCCAGGGCCGACTTACCTCTCTCTGAATACGCTCAGCAATATATTTCACTGCCTCCCCTTAATTCGGACATACGAAAGATACTCCAACCGGGTATTCCGGCATTAAGAGACTTTCCTCTGGGGCAATGGAAACGTTGCTTGAGTTTTGCCTCTTCCTTTAAGGCCCTGGAGTCTTTTCCGCCTGCGGGCGATCTGAAACTACGTGAACAGATCGTTGATTATCTGCTGAAATTTCGGGGGATTGAGGCAGATCCAGAGCAGGTGTTAATTACGTCGGGTTCGCAACAGGCTGCCTTTTTAACAGCGCAGCTGCTATTGAACAAGGGTGAAAAGGTTATTGTTGAAACGCCCGGGTTTCCTGGAACCAGCGGTGTTTTCTCCAGCTTAGGCTGCCAAATTGACGCATTAAATATGGAAGAGGCTGTCAGCATTGATAGTGATGCCCGGCTTATAAATCTAACCCCTTCGCGGAATTTTCCTCTAGGGCATACATTGTCGCTTTCACAGCGTCTCAAGGTGGTGCAATGGGCAGAACATAATAACAGCTGGGTGCTGGAAGATGATTATGATTCCGAGTTTGCTGAGGGCTACCCTGTATCGGCACTGCTTTCTATCTGCGAAAGTGATCGGGTGATCTATACGGGGACTTTTAGCCGAAGTATGTTTCCTGCGCTAAGGCTGGGCTATATGGTATTGCCGCCTAAGCTTGTGACAGTTTTTACCCGGGCGCGTAGGTATATGGACGGTGGGCTTTCTCAGGTGGTTCAAGTTGCCATGGCTGAATTTATGGGACAGGGCTTTTACTCGAGACACCTTAAAAAAATGCGCCAACACTATATCAAACAGGCGGATCATATGCTTAAGCAGATAGAGAAAACTTCGTTAAGCGAGCTAGCGCTGATTAGTGCGCCAGGGGGGATGCATTTGGTTTTAAAGCTACCGGATTGTATCGATGACAGGGCAATGGTTGGTGAGCTGGATAAAAGAGGCTTTGGAATTCGTGCGTTATCCGGTTACTGCCAACAAGGTCAGTCAATGAATGGTTTAGTTATAGGATTCTGTGTGGATAAAGAGGAAGTGATTAAGCCAGGTATCGAGGAGGTCGCGTCTCTTTACAAAGCACTGCGAGATAAAGCCTAGTTGAGGTAAAATAGGGTTTTCCTTCCTTGTTGGGTTTCGTTATGAGTGCTTCATCTTTCGCTGAGCTGGCTCTGTGTCCAGAGTTACAGTTTACCCTTAAGAATCTTGGTTATGAGCAACCAACGCCGATTCAGTCACAAGCGATACCGCTGGTGCTGCGAGGGGATGATCTTTTGGCAGAAGCCCAAACCGGGACCGGGAAAACGGCCAGTTTTGCACTGCCTATTATTGAGAAGTTGAGTAAAAACCCCATTGACGGTTATCGCCCTGTGCGCGCCTTGGTTTTGGCTCCTACCCGTGAATTGGCGATACAGGTGGCGGATAATACCCTGGAATACGGACGTGATTTGGGTATGCGAGTTATATCCGTTTACGGGGGCGTGCCGGTAGAGAACCAGATTAAACGGCTTAAGCGTGGGACCGATATTCTGGTGGCAACGCCGGGGCGATTACTGGACCTATTAAGGCAAAAAGCGATCAGTCTGGAAAAGCTTGAATATCTGGTGCTCGATGAAGCTGATCGTATGCTGGATCTGGGCTTTATCGACCCGATTCAGAAAATCATGGATTATGCAGCAGATGATCGTCAGACCTTACTCTTTACGGCTACGGCCGACGAAAGTGTTGAGGTATTAGCCGAATTCTACCTCAATAACCCAACCAAAATTAAAGTGACGCCGCGTAACTCTACCGCGAAGCAGATCAGACAGTTTGCCTATCAGGTCGATTATGGGCAGAAGGCAGATATACTCAGTTATCTGATTACAGAGGGTAAATGGGGTCAAACACTGGTCTTTGTAAGGACTAAAAAGCGTGTGGATGAATTGACTCAATATCTATGCAAAGAGGGAATAAACGCAGCCGCTATTCACGGTGAGAAGAGTCAGCGAGAACGTGTGCGTATGCTTAATGAGTTTATCGCTGGGGATCTACATGTGCTGGTGGCGACTGACGTGGCAGCGCGAGGTTTGGATATCGAGTCTTTACCTTATGTCGTTAATTATGATCTGCCTAATCAACCTGAAGCTTATGTGCACCGGATTGGGCGTACCGGTCGAGCAGGGGAGACTGGGGAAGCTGTTTCATTAGTGGCTCCAGCAGAACGTGAGTTCCTGCAGAGAATTGAGAAACTGATTAAGCAAAAAATAAAACTGCGCCCCGTACCAAGAATTGAAGATGGCAAACGGCTGGAAATTGATGATTTTGCAGATAAACCCATGAAGCGAAAGCCTGCTAAGGCAAAGCAGCAAAAGCGTAAAAAGGTTGAGTCTTATCAGCCGGATAAAAGTAAGAAAGCGATTCGCCCTTCACTTTTTAACAAGTGAAAAAGTAATCTTACTGGGCTTGTTTCCACTCGGGAGGCGCTTGTAGCATCTGTAGATCATTTATCAGAGCAAGTGCCTGCCAGCTGTCGAGCGGGAACTGTATATCTCCGTTCGATTCACCGTATTTTGTTTTGAGAAGTTTGGCTTGCTCATTGTTGAAATCAAATAAGCCGAGCCCTTTCATTCCCCATCCCGCAAATAATCTACTGTCTATCAGGTCAAATGAAATAAGCTGTATCTGCCCGTGTCTGGGATCGTGGGCAATTTTCATAAAGAGCTTGTTAACTTCCTCATACTTACCTTCGATCACCTGTAAAAAATGGTTGGGGGTTGCAAGCAATAGGCCTGTAATCCCGTGTTGTTCGTTATTTTGTTCGCTTTGATGAAGGATTGTCCTCACCTGTTCCCAATCCATTGTGCCATTGGGACGGCTTTTGTATATGAGGCGATACATAGTCATAACTCCAAAGGGAATGAGTTAATTAATAGTAGCCTACGGACAAGTGTGCAAGATGGATCCTATGGGATCCACCTTCATCTAACCGTTACAACTAGAGAAAAGGTTTGAAACGGTCATCAAGCGGAGTATCCGCTAGGTGGTTGGTGTAGTTACTCATCACCTTTTGTGCCAGACCTAATACGATCTCCAGCAGTTGTTTTGGACCGTATCCGGCAGCATAAAACTCAGCAACTTCTGCCTCAGAGACAACGCCTCGGTTGCGAACGATAGCCAGAGTCATATCGTGAAGGGCCTGGAGTTTAGGTGTTGGCATCGCTTCCTTGTTTCTTAATGCAGCGGTTAGCGCTTCATCAACATTCATCATTTTGGCGATTGCTGCATGGGCAGGAACGCAATAATGACACTCGTGTTCTACATTGATCGTTTGCCAAACAACCGTAAGTTCTTCTTTATCAAAAGATGTTTCCTGAAATTTCTTATGCAGAATCTGATAGGTCTCAAGGAGTTCAGGGGATTCCGACATCACTCCATGTAAACCAGGGATCAATCCAAACCCTTTTATCGAATTATCGAGAAGTGGACGGCTGGCTTCAGGAGCACTTTCGTAGGTGTGAACTTTTAGATTATTCATTAGTCATTTCCTGATTAATTATTATTGATCAATTGGTCAATAATTGGATCATATTTGTATTTGATCGATTGATCAAGTTAAAATTGATCAACTGTTCAATATCGGTAATGCAATGGCTAACGTAGCGAAATATGACAGGGACGAAGTGATTCATAAGGCAATGATGCTGTTTTGGGAAAAGGGTTTTAATGCAACTTCCACCCGTGATCTCCAGGATGCAGTTAATCTTCGCCCTGGCAGTTTCTATGCGGCTTTTGGTAGCAAAGAAGCGCTTTTCAGTGAGGCATTAAAGCTTTATGCAAGCGAGTCTCATGACTATTTGTTGAATATGTCAGCAGAAAATGACTCGGCTATGGGAGTGATTCGAGCTTTCATGCAGGGCATTATTTTGGGGCGTAAGAAAGTAGCTCCCAGTGAAATGTGCATGCTAGTCAAAACGATCGCAGAACTGACCGATGAGCATTCAGTGCTGTTAGAACAGAGCCGGGAGCTGCTGAAAAATACCGAACGGCAGCTCGCCCAGCTATTAGAGAAAGCTCAGCAGGAAGGTGAGTTTTCGAAGCACAAAAGCTGTTCGCATACTGCAAGTTATCTGATGGTGCAGATTATGGGGCTGCGTACTTACATGAGAAATAGCCAAAGCCCGAAATTGATCGAAAGTTTGTTGGATGAAATGTTCTCAAACTTACAGCATTGATAAGGGAACCTGCGAACAAGTCCTGAGCGACTCAGGCTTTCAGAGCGGTTAAAGATCTAGGCAACGATTGCAGACATACTGGTTGTACGTTGAAAATCGTTAACGTAGAGATTGAATCGCTCTGTAAGCCCCTTTGGGTGGGCGCTAAAACGACTTCCTGCTTTGTCAGGCAGTTTGGAAAGGACCCGTCATTACACTGCACTGCCTTTCGCGCACTAAGTCGTTTTATTGTCCACTGAGAAAGTCCGAGACTTATTCGCAGGTTCCTAAGCTGTTTAGCTCAGAGTTTTTTGTTTCTAAACGAGCGCGTATAATGCTCGCCTTTATATTTTGAAAGAGTAATAACGAAGATGGCAGATAAGCTTGAGTGGGATGACGCGGCAAAACAGCGTGTAGACGCAGCACCATTTTTTGTCCGTAAATTAATCCGTCATAAAGTAGAGAAAGCTGCACGTAGTCAGGGGCTTGATCGTGTCACGGAAGCTCTGCTGGATCAGGTAAAGCAGAAACAGATGGATAAGCAGGGTTAGTCATACTAACTCTGTATCACTCGAGTAAAAGCGACAACCTTATTTCTGCCGGAATTCTTGGCTTTATACATAGCCTGGTCTGCCCGATAGACAGCAGGCTGAATATCGCCTTCTTCCCTTCGCCAAACCGCTACACCGAAGCTTGCAGTTATTGATAAAGAATCATGGCGATCAGTGATTTTATGCTGAGCGATCGATTTTCTTACCCTTTCTGCAATCAGTAAAGCCGTTGCTTCATCTGTTTCGGGCAGTAGGATGATAAATTCCTCACCGCCATGTCGGCAAAGACAATCCGCGGCTCTTAAGCTCGGGCCTATGAGGTTAGCCACATCAATAAGTACTTTGTCACCAAACTGGTGGCCATACTGATCATTTATCTGTTTGAAGTGATCAATGTCCAAGAGGATGATGGCAAGCTCGCGGTTATATCGATGGGAGCGTTCGATCTCTTCACGGGAGCGTTGATCAAAAGCGCGCCTGTTCAAGACCCGGGTTAGCGGATCCGTCGAAGCTAGCTTTATCAATTCTTCTTCCGCTTTCTTTCTGGCATTAACCTCTAGCTGCAGGTCTCGGGTTCTTTCTTCAACCCGATGTTCCAAAGTGTTTCTCGCTTCTCTAAGCTCTACATCACGATGGGCAATTCGTCGGTTCATGCTATTAATGTGGTCAGCGATTAGCCCAAGCTCATCCTTTCTGTCGGAGATCATCTGGTCGGCGTAATCACCTTCAGCACTTCGTTCCAGAGCTGCGATAATTCTGAAAATTCGCCGTAAGATCCATTTCTCGAAAAGAAAAGATAGCAAGAAGAAAGCAATTCCCAGAACAACAAGAATGATCACCAAACTGATGCCGAGAAACTTATGCATCAGACTGTAGATTGGCGTCAGATTGAAGGTGGAGCGGATGACCAAATACTCCGCACTGTGCAGGGTGGATCGATTAAGGTCCGCCCGGCTGTAATGATGAACAATATGGTTCTCTTTATTGACTGTTGTAACCCCTTTCTCTGGAAGGGAGGGGAGATCAGAAGCGTTGATTGGCGCCGTATTTTGTAGGAAAGGAAATGCGGCATAATTATTAACTAGATAGACATCAACCTTTTCAAGCATTGGGTTGGTCTTTTCCAGTTCAGTAAAGAAATCACCAAATAGAAACTCGACGTATCTTGATGAATGGCTATGACTGAGGAAGTTTTTGACGTCATAAGAAACCTCCAGCATATAATCAGAGTTTAATGGTGCGTAGTACGCATAAACCTGCAGGATCCCGGTTTTGGAAGACACATTTATTCGATCAATCTCAAGTCGTCCGGTACCGAACATCTTCTTTAAATGCTGTTCAAAGGCTTCAGAGATAGTCCCCAATTGAAATCCCATATCGGGAAGAAAGTTTGTCGCGACTACGCGCGTATCGCGATCGATTATATAAATAGCATCGACGCCATAATCTTTTGATAATTGGGCTAGACGTTCTGAATCCCAGTCTTTGGGATCGAAGTTTTCATGGAGAATGACTTCGGATAAACGGAGTAGAGCGCGCCGTGCTCGTTTATGTAGCTCTCGCTCATCATTGGCGATTAGCTCATCAAACACTCTGAAGCGTTCCCTGACCTGCTGATGAACATGCCCTACTTGTTGTTCAACCTGTGATTCAAATTCGTATTTTCCCACGAAGAACAGTGTCAGGCTGAGGATCAGGCCAACACCAAGAACAGCTAGGGTAATAAGTAAACTAAGAAGACGTTTCACTACTGAGTTCTGAGGGCTTCAACTTTTAATCCACTATACATGATATTACTTACAGTTAAGTTGCACCTTGGTCTAGGTATATTAGAAATGACGGATAAATTAGTTCTTTGGGGGAATCCGCGAGAATAAATGCCCACAGGAGTAAGAAGGGGGTGATTTTTGTTATACAGAAAATTAATGGCTAGATAAATAGACCATTGCTTTTCTTTTAACTAATTGAAAATAAAGGATTAATTTTCTCTGCATTTATATGGTGCAATTTGTAGAAGTTCCAGTAGTTATGCGGTCTGTAGCAATCTACCCATAATCTATTAACTGAGTTATCCACAGAAAATGTGAGTAACTACAAATAAGCCGCTTTATTTATAGGGTTATAAGGGTTTTCAGGATTTTATTAGGGAAAGCATCTAACTTGGCGGGGATGAAGCTCCAGTGACAGGCGAACCCTGAGGTTTCTCAGAGATTCGCCTTGGAGTGCGAGAGTCAGGTATTAAGGCTCGGCCTTTACCGGTGTTAGGTTTTGAGCCAGCACCTCGTCACCAAACCAGCTTAAGTTATCATGCATCTCAACAACTTCACCGACGATGATCAACGCAGGGGCAGGCAGTTTAGCCTGAGCCTGACGTTCAGCTATGTTCTCCAGAGTGCCTGTTAGCACTTTCTGATCGGCCGAGGTTCCACGTGAGACAATTGCGGTTGGTGTATTGGCCGGTTTGCCATGCTCGATCATTTTTGCACAGAGTGTTGGTAAGGTATGCAGGCCCATATAGAACACAACCGTCTGGTTTGGGTGAACCAATTCTGCAAAGTTCAGATCACTGGTGCGGTTCTTTAATTGCCCTGTCACAAACTTGACTGATTGTGCATAGTTGCGATGGGTAAGTGGAATACCCGCATAGGTTGAGCAAGCGCTGGCAGCTGTGATCCCTGGGACCACCTGAAATGGGATATCATGGGCCTTAAGGGTTTGCAGCTCCTCGCCACCCCGACCGAAGATAAATGGGTCACCGCCTTTTAGTCTGACGACACGTTGTCCTGCTTTGGCATGTTTTACCAACAGCTCATTGATACCTTCCTGTGGGACCGCATGATTATCACGCTTTTTACCTACGAAGATCAGGTCTGCATCACGTCGACAGAGATCCAGTACCGCGTCAGATACTAATGCGTCATACAGAACTACATCGGCCTGCTGCATGAGACGTAGTGCCTTGAATGTCAGCAATTCAGGATCACCAGGGCCACCGCCTACCAGATAGACTTCGCCTACTGAATGATCAGGGTCTTCATTGGTTAGCTTGTCTTCAATCAGATCGATGGCTTCTTGTTCGCGACCGGCAAATACCTTTTCCGCAATCTGGCCCTGAAGAACATTTTCCCAGAACACACGGCGATGATTAACAGTATCGAAGGTCTGTTTGACGCGATCACGGAAATGATTCGCGATGCTGGCCAGCTTGCCATATGACTTAGGGATCCAGGTTTCTAACCGTGCACGTAATAAGCGAGCGAGAACGGGGGCACTACCACCTGAAGAGATCCCAATAACAATGGGTGAGCGATCGACAATAGCAGGAAATACGAATGTGCATAACTTAGGGCTATCAACCACATTGACTGGGATGTTGCGTTCTACGGCGTCGAAATGGACTCGCTCGTTCAGCGGATTATCATCCGTCGCTGCGATAACCAGCATTTTCCCTTCCAAAAGAGCAGAGTGGTACTCACCAATAATACTCTGTCCCTGGTTTTCATCGAGGAGGTCTTGTAGTTCCTCGCAAACCTTATGTGAGATGACCGTGACCAATGCACCCGAACGACACAGCAGTCTTGCTTTACGTAATGCAACATTACCGCCACCAACCAGTAGCACGTTCTGACCGGTCAATTTGAAAAACAGAGGTAGATAATCCACGAAATCTCTCCAGAGGTTATACCAGTAATAGCTTTTCTGTTAGATAGCTTTGTATAACCATGTTCTATGCAACCTGTGTGCCCTTAACGTGCTGTCCTAAGAAAAAAAACTGAAGGTTAGTTAAGGGCTATATTCTCGTTATATTGCTTCATTTTATCAGCTGCAGATTCACTTTGGGGACGTTATAGAAAATTTTAGCAAGTCTGTGGCGCTATTTTGGTTCGCCGTGGTGTCCAAAATGGTGAGCGTGGCCTTGATGTTCACCATGATGGTGCAGGGAGGGGTAAGAGTAGGTGGCTGTATTAATCTGACCAGATAGCGCATTCTTGCTGGTAGAAGGGGCGATAACTTTGTTAGTCAGAACTAATACAGCCTGGTCTCCTGTTCAGAGCAGCATCCGGCTGCTCCTTGCAGCTTACTTCTTGAAATTCAGCGGTGTTGCAGGATGTAATCCGCACTCGCGATTTTCAGGGTTTTCCCACCACCAACGACCAGAACGTACATCTTCACCCATTGAGATGGCGCGTGTACAAGGTGCGCAGCCTATGCTGGGGTAATGCTTGTCATGCAGCTCGTTGTAAGGGACATCATAAGCTTTGATATATGCCCAAACTTCTTTCTCAGACCAGTCAGCCAGAGGGTTGAGTTTGTGCATGTTGTTGCCTTCATCCCACTCTTCGAACTGAATCTCATCACGGGTTACGGACTGTTCACGGCGCAGGCCTGTAATCCAGGCCTTGTTGCCGGAAAGTGCACGTTTTAAGGGCTTGATTTTACGTACAAAGCAGCAGCCCTTACGCAGATCCTGAGAGTCGTAGAAAGCGTTGATGCCATTTTCAGCGACATAGCCTTCGACATCCGCAGCTTCAGGGTAATAAACATCAACCTGCAACGCTGGATATTGCTTACGTACATCATCGAGAAGCTTCAATGTCTCTTCAGGTAAGCGACCTGTATCCAAGACAAAGTTACGAATTTCAGGACAGTGCTTGCTGATCAGGTCAGCAATGACGACATCTTCAGCCCCCAGGCTGTTTGCAAAAACCAGCGATCCCTCATGATCAGCATGGCCTTTGTTCAGTAGAGCCGCTGTTGCTTCAACTTTAGCTTGCAGCTCTGCAGTTAGTTGCTCACTCATAAATAGGACCTCACCGTCACTATTAATTACTGCTTATAAACAGCGCGAATGTTATCCGCCGCACTTTGGTAATAGTTGCTCATCTCCGTGAATGCATTAAGCATATCAGGGGTAAACTCTTCATCGCTGATCTGGATCGCTGTAAAACCACAGCGCTCCATATAGGCAAATCGATCTCGGCCCACATCACCCGTTGCGCGGATCTCACCTTTGTATCCAGCGCGAACTAGATGACGAGCGATACTAAAACCACGACCGTCTCTGAAAGCCGGAAAATCTACCGCAACAAGGGGAAACTTGTCGAGATTTTCCAGAACTTCATCAAGATTGTCGTCACCATTGATCTTAATGCCGACCTGGCCAGAATGAGCTTCAAACTGAGCCTTGTGTTCGTTATACAGCGCCAGAGGTACGATAATATCGCCTGTCTGCTGCAGGTTTTCTTCGTCGATCAGTGTCCAGCTGTCTTCAACAACTTCACGATTAATTAGCAGGGGCATATACGTACTCCTTGAACGGTGCCATACCGATACGGTGGAAGGTATCAATAAAACGTTCGCCTTCTAGGCGTTTCTCAACATAAACTTCAACAACTTTCTCTAGCGTGTTAGCTACCTGATCGGAAGCAACTGCACGGCCAATTACCTTACCCAGTGCAGCATCGGAACCATCATCACCACCCAGGGTGATCTGGTACCACTCTTCACCTTTTTTGTCGACGCCTAGTATACCAATGTGGCCAACGTGGTGGTGCGAGCATGCATTCATGCAACCAGACATGTTGAGCTTGAGTTCACCCAGATCATGTAGGTAATCCAAACTCTCAAATTTCTCATTAATCTGATCCGCTACACCGATAGTACGGGCATTTGCCAGGGCGCAGAAGTCACCACCTGGGCATACGGTCATATCAGTGATCGTTCCCATGTTCGGACGGGCAAGGCCTGCTTCAGCCAGCACCTGCCAAACTGCGTATAGATCGGCTTTCTTAACATCAGCCAGAACCAGGTTCTGGTTGTGTGTCGCGCGGATTTCACCAAAGCTGTATCTGTCGGCAAGATCTGCAACCAGATCAAGCTGATCCGCAGTGATGTCGCCGGCAGGTTTGAGATACGGTTTCAGGGATACATAGGCGATACGGTAGCCATCGACTTTATGAGCAACGGTGTTGCGCTCGTACCAAGTGTTGAACGCTTCATCTTCTGCCAGTTTGGCTTCCAAAGAATTATCCTGCGCTGCGGACTCATCGTAATCAAATGGTTTGAAGAACGCTTTAACACGATCGATCTCTTCCTGAGGCAGCTTAAGATCCGTATCGCGAATATGTGCCCATTCCGCTTCAACTTCTTCACGGAACTTATCAATTCCCATCGCCTGAACGAGGATTTTGATACGCGCTTTGTATTTGTTATCACGGCGGCCATTCATGTTGTAAACACGAATGATCGCTTCCAGGTATGAGAGCAGGTCTTCTTTAGCCAGGAATGGATTGATCTGTTTGCCGATCATTGGTGTACGGCCCAGACCACCACCAACGATAACTTCAAAACCAACTTCGCCGGCTTCATTCTTGATGATATGCAGGCCAATATCGTGTACCTGCGTTGCAGCTCGATCATCAGGAGCGGCAGAGATCGCAATTTTAAATTTACGTGGCAGGTACGCAAATTCAGGGTGCAGGGATGACCACTGACGAATAATTTCGCAGTAAGGGCGGGAATCTTCCACCTCTTCAGCGATTACGCCGGCAAACTGGTCCGTTGTTGTATTACGGATACAGTTTCCTGATGTCTGTATAGAGTGCATCTGAACCGTCGCCAATTCGGCAAGAATATCAGGCACTTCTTCCAGTTTAGGCCAGTTAAACTGCAGGTTTGTACGCGTTGTAAAGTGTGCATAGCCCTTATCATAGGTGCGTGCGATATGCGCCAGTTTGCGGAACTGTGCTGAGTTGTACATGTTGTACGGGCCAGCTACACGCAGCATTGGTGCATGGCGCTGAACATATAGGCCATTCATCAAACGCAAGGCCAGAAAATCATCTTCGGATAATTCACCTGCCAGGAATCGGCGGGTCTGGTCTCTAAACTGTTCAACGCGTTCGTCAACCAGCTTTTGATCGACTTCGTTATACTGATACATATCTTAATTCCCTTGTCAGGACAGTGATACTGACCCAACACCTCACTTTAAGGGTTAATTAACTTTTCTTAACCTGCGATTACAAAGCGCAGGCCGATAGCAAATAAAATGGATCCCATGATTGGCTGCATCACTTTTGGGGAGATTCGGGTGCCGATATGGCTGCCCAGGAATACACCCGGTAATGAACCGATGATCAGATAGATCAACAGGTCCATATCCACACTTCCCATCTGGTAGTGCCCAGCACCTGCAATAGATGTCAGAACTACCGCATGAACCAAATCTGTGCCGACAATTGTGGGCATGCTCATGCGCGGATAAAGCAGAATCAGTAGCGCCGTACCTAGTGCCCCCGCGCCAACCGATGATAGCGTCACAAGTGCGCCCAGAATCATGCCCATTAGTACTGTTACGACAGGGCGCCATTTACGGGCATGAGAAGCGGCACTGGTGTGCTGCCATTTCATTGCCTGGTTTCTGATCTTATTGCGCAGGAATACTGCGATTGACGTCAGGACCAGTGAAACGCCCAGGGTTAGGTTCATCAGATGTTCAATCTGCTCAAGGCCGTCTAAGCCCTGAAGGTACCTGATGGTCAATAGACTGCCAGGAATACTGCCGAGCAACATGAACAGAACAACGCGCCATTCAACCAACTTCTTTCGGGCATACGAAATCATACCGCCGCATTTGGTTATAGCTGCATAAAGCAGGTCGGTGCTCACTGCCACAACAGGCGGAATACCGAAAACAACGATTAGAATTGGCGTCATTAAAGCGCCCCCACCAATACCGGTGAGGCCAACAATGAAGCCCACTACTAATCCTGCAAAGCTATATGCCAGTTCCATAAATCCAGATAAACCTGTCCAAAATAATCTGGCGGCATAATAGAGGAGGTTTTATATAACTCAAAATAATAATTGGGAATCTGTTTATAACTTTTTGTGTTGTTGGTTGTAATTCTTAGTGTTTTGGTGGGTTATAGGTTTTATATTCTTTTTTGTTATCAAAAAGTAATTATATATTCTTTTGTGTTTTATTAAATGAGCTGCGATAATGCGCCGCAATATTGGATAGTTGTGTCTGATTAGGGCTGCTTAGGCTATTCGCAAAATTTATATAGAAAGAGTGTTTACTGATGAGTGCTTTACCTGAACATCGCTTAACGCACCTCAAACAACTTGAGGCTGAGAGTATCCATATCATTCGTGAGGTAGCTGCTGAGTTTGATAACCCAGTGATGCTTTATTCAATCGGTAAGGATTCTGCTGTGATGCTGCATCTGGCGCGTAAGGCCTTTGCACCGGGTAAGCCTCCTTTCCCTTTGATGCACGTTGATACAACGTGGAAGTTCAAAGAGATGATCGAGTTCCGTGACAAGATGGCAAAAGAAGCGGGTATGGAACTGATCGTTCATATCAATCAGGAAGGTGTTGATATGGGAGTTGGGCCATTTACACATGGTTCATCAAAGCACACAGATATTATGAAAACTCAGGCGCTGAAACAGGCCCTGGATAAGCATCAGTTTGATGCTGCTTTTGGTGGTGCCCGCCGTGATGAAGAGAAATCGCGAGCAAAAGAGCGTGTGTTCTCTTTTCGTGATCAGAACCATCGCTGGGATCCAAAGAGTCAGCGTCCAGAACTCTGGAATGTCTTTAATACTCGCGTAGATAAAGGTGAGAGTATCCGAGTATTCCCGTTATCCAACTGGACAGAACTGGATATCTGGCAGTACATCTATCTGGAAAATATCTCTATTGTACCGCTGTATTATGCTGCGAAGCGCCCGGTTGTAGAGCGTGATGGCATGATGATCATGGTTGATGATGAACGTATGCCTTTGAATGAAGGTGAAGAGCCTGAAATGAAAAACGTTCGTTTCCGTACTTTAGGCTGTTACCCACTGACCGGCGCTGTTGAATCTGAAGCTGCGACCCTGCCTGAAATTATTCAGGAGATGCTACTGACAACAACTTCAGAGCGACAAGGTCGTGCGATTGACCACGATAGTGCTGGATCAATGGAAAAGAAAAAGATGGAAGGTTACTTCTAAGCCATCTTTTAGAGAGTTGGGCGTAGTCAGCAGATTAAGCGCCGAAATAAGTACTGAAACAGAATTTAAGCTCACTGACCATTGTGCCGGTGAGCTCTCCTAAGGAGAAAACAATGAGCCACCAAAGTGATCTGATCGCTTCTGATATCCAAGAGTATCTGCATCAGCATGAGAACAAAGAACTGCTTCGCTTCCTGACTTGCGGTAGTGTAGATGACGGTAAGTCAACTTTAATCGGTCGTCTTCTGCATGACTCGAAGATGATCTATGAAGATCAGTTAGCGGCGATCCAGAAGGATAATGAGCGTGTTGGTAATGCTGGTGAAGAGCTTGACCTTGCGCTTCTAGTTGATGGTCTTGCAGCAGAGCGTGAGCAAGGTATCACTATCGACGTTGCTTACCGTTACTTCTCTACATCTAAGCGTAAGTTCATCATCGCGGATACTCCGGGCCATGAGCAATACACACGTAACATGGCAACAGGTGCGTCTACCTGTGATCTGGCAATTATTCTGATCGATGCACGTCACGGTGTACAGGTTCAGACTAAACGTCACAGCTTTATCGTTTCTCAATTGGGTATCAAGCACACGATTGTAGCCATTAATAAAATGGACCTGGTTGACTTCAGCGAAGAACGCTTTGAAGAGATCAAAGCCGATTACATCGAGTTCTCCAAGCAGTTGGATCTGCCTGATATTCAGTTCGTGCCTATCTCTGCACTGAAAGGCGACAATGTAGTGAGCCTGTCTGAATCCATGGGTTGGTATCAGGGCGAGCCTCTGATGGAGACTCTGGAAACCGTTGAGATTGCTAACGACCAGAATTTCGATGAGCTGCGCTTCCCGGTGCAGTATGTTAACCGTCCAAATCTTGATTTTCGTGGCTACTGTGGAACCCTGACATCGGGTGTAGTACGTCCGGGTGATGAAGTCACTGTATTGCCATCTGGTAAATCCAGCAAAGTTAAGTCTATTGTTACTTTCGAAGGTGAGATTGATGAAGCATTCCCGCCGATGGCCGTGACGCTGACGCTGGAAGATGAGATCGATATTTCCCGTGGCGATATGCTTGTTCACAGTAATGCTGTACCTGATACGACGAACCGTTTTGATGCGATGGTCGTTTGGATGGCAGAAGAATCGCTTCAGCCTGGTCGTCAGTACGAAGTGAAATTAAACACGACTCGTGTTGCTGGTGGTATTAGCCATGTACGTCACCGTGTTGATGTGAACACACTGGAACAGTCTGCTGCTTCTACACTAGAGCTTAATGAGATCGCTCGTTGTGAAATTACATTAGAGCGTGCTGTGGTTGCAGATGATTATCGCTCCCATCATGGTACAGGTTCCTTTATAATTGTTGACCGCCTGACAAACGCAACGGTTGCGGCAGGTATGATCATCGATGATGGTTCCCAGAATGAAATTGATCTGGACGGTAGTCTGATCAGTACAAGTGATGTTGATGCATCTGCTCGTGCGGTTCGTTTGGGCCAGTCAGCTGCAGCCATCGTTATTAGCGGTTCTGATGCTGAGATTCGCGAGACGCTGCTGTTTAGTCTGGAAAAGGTTCTTTTTGAGCGTGGTCGTGCTGTGGTTGCTTTTGATCAGTCGCAGTTGGGTGATCTGAAAGCGCAGGTTGCCGGTGTTGCAGCACTGTTTAATCAGGCAGGTTTGATCTCTTTGATTGAATCTGACGCATCAGTTGAAGGTGCCATTAACCTGAATACAGACAGCCTTGCTGGTGATTCAGCAAAAGCGAAACTTCAGGCGGCTGTAACACAGTTGCAAGCAAAAGAGATCATCTGATCTGAAACCTGGGAGGTTGTATTAGGTAAACCTCCCAGTTTTTTGCGCTAAGTCAGATTCACGCTATACCTTATCAAATACAGAAAAGGTAAACTTTAGCAATTTCTAATCTTTGCTTAACGCACTGGTTTATAAGCTATTTAACACGGATCTTATGACAGAATATCTTCTGATCGTAATCAGCACTGTGCTGGTTAATAACTTTGTACTGGTTCAGTTTCTGGGGCTATGTCCATTTATGGGGGTGTCCAATAAGCTGGAAACCGCTATGGGCATGTCACTGGCGACAACGTTCGTACTTACACTGTCATCCGTGTGTAGTTATCTTGCCTATACCTATCTGTTGCAACCACTCGCGCTTGAGTATCTGCAAACAATCACCTTTATTTTGGTGATTGCGGTCGTCGTGCAGTTTACCGAGATGGTGGTACGGAAAACGAGTCCTTTATTATATAAAGTATTGGGCATATTTCTGCCTCTCATCACGACTAACTGTGCTGTATTAGGTGTGGCGCTGCTCAACATCAAAAAGCTGAACGGTTTTATCGATTCTATTGTCTATGGTTTCGGTGCTGCAGTAGGTTTTTCTCTGGCACTAATTCTATTTTCTGCAATGCGTGAGCGAATCGCTGTTGCGGACGTCCCGGCTCCTTTTCAGGGTGCGGCCATTGGCATGGTGACTGCAGGGCTGATGTCCCTGGCGTTCATGGGCTTTACCGGTCTGGTTCAGATATAAGGGGCCCTGATGGACATAATTCTTATTGCGATCGCTGCTCTGTTTGGCTTGGCATTGGTTTTCGGACTACTGCTTGGCTTTGCATCAGTACGCTTCCGTGTTGAAGGGAACCCTCTGGTCGATCAGATCGATACGATTTTACCTCAGACTCAATGTGGTCAGTGTGGTTATCCCGGGTGTCGTCCTTATGCCGAAGCTATTGCAGAAGGAGATGCAATCAATAAATGCCCTCCTGGCGGTCAGAGTACCGTTGAAGCACTGGCAGACCTGTTGGATGTCGAAGCGATTCCACTTGAGGGTGGTGTAGAAGAAGAGCCGGTTAAGAAAGTTGCTTATATCCGCGAAGACGAATGCATTGGTTGTACTAAATGTATTCAGGCTTGTCCTGTAGACGCTATTCTCGGTGCTGCTAAGCAGATGCACACGGTGATTGAAACTGAATGTACCGGTTGTGACCTTTGTGTAGAGCCTTGCCCGGTCGATTGTATTGACATGTTGCCAATTGAAACAACACTGAACACTTGGAAGTGGAATATGCCTAAACCAGGTGTGCAACTGATCGTTACCGATAAACGCGGTGAAGTTAGCCAGGGAGATGCAGCTTAATGAGTACTAAGTTCGCGTTCCATGGTGGTGTTCACCCACCTGAAAATAAGCGGCAATCAACCGGTGGGCCTATTCAGGTGGCACCTGTTCCTGAGCGCTTGGTGGTACCGCTTTCTCAGCATATAGGGGCACCTTCAGAGGTCGTTGTTAATGTTGGTGACAAGGTACTTAAAGGTCAGGTTATCTCAGAAGCGGTAGGGCGTCTTAGTGTTAATGTGCATGCGCCTAGCTCTGGGGTTGTTGAAGCCATAGAGTCGCGACCCGTGCCGCATATTTCAGGTATGACGGCCCCTTGTATCATCATCAAAACCGATGGTCAGGATCAGTGGTGCGAGCATCAAGGGCTGGAAGATTATCAGTCGATCAGCAAGCAGGAACTACTTGATTTTATCCGTTTCCGCGGAATAAGCGGTATGGGTGGCGCTGGCTTCCCGACGGATGTAAAGCTTCATCTGGGTGATGATCATATTGTAAATACACTCGTTATCAATGCGATGGAGTGTGAGCCTTATATTACTGCTGATGATATGTTGATGCGTGAACACGCAGATCAGGTGGTAAAAGGCATAGAAATTATCGCCCATCTGCTCAAACCGCATCACGTAATGATCGGTACAGAGGACAATAAGCCACAGGCGATCCGTGCGATGGAGCAGGCTGTAGCTGAGTCAAAGCTGGATATCGATATTATTGTTGTACCAACGGTTTATCCCTCTGGCGGTGAAAAGCAGCTGATTAAGTTGCTGACAGGTGTCGAAGTACCGAGCGGTAAGATTCCTGCCGATGTGGGTATTGTCTGTCAAAACGTAGGTACGGCTTCTGCGATTTACGATGCTGTTTATAACGGCGTACCTCTGATCTCCAGAATTGTAACGCTGACAGGTGATGCGCTGGGTCATCCGCATAATATGCGTGCCCTGATTGGTACACCGTTGGAAACGTTGCTCCAAGCGGCTGAAGTTAAAGATAAAGAACTCTATCGTCTGGTCATTGGTGGACCGATGATGGGCTTTACGGTGGATAGCCAGTCTATCCCAATGATCAAAACCACCAACTGTGTGATTGCGGCGACTTATGATGAAATGCCGCCTGCTCCTGCGGCGAATCCTTGTATCCGTTGCGGTATGTGTGAACAGGTATGTCCGGCAGAGTTGCTACCTCAACAATTACACTGGTTTGCCAAAGGCAAAGAATTTGAGAAGGCCAAGCATCATAACCTGTTTGATTGTATTGAGTGTGGTGCTTGTTCCTATGTCTGCCCGAGTAATATTCCTCTGGTGCAATACTATCGCTTTGCTAAATCCGAGATTCGTGCTGAAGAGGCTGAACAGCGTAAAGCGGATCATGCCCGTATGCGCTTTGAAGCACGTCAGGAACGTTTAGAACGGGAAAAAGAAGAGAAGGCGCTTCGTCGTAAACAGCGAGCTGAAGAAGCTGCGAAGGCGCAAGCTGTTAAGAAAGATAAAGCTTCACAAACGACTGAGAAAGCTACAAATTCAGGCGAACCTGATCTTAGGGCACTGAAAACGGCAGCGGCCGTTGCGAGGACTAAGCTTAAGAAAGCTCAAAAAGCCCTTCAGTTGGCTGAAGAGAAAGGGGTTGGCGATATCGATAAATTGCGCCAGACCGTGACTGAACTTGAAGCCAAAGAAAAAGCGACCCAGGAGGCCTATGATCAGGCACAAAGTGCCCCGGCTCCAGCACCTGTCGTTGATATTAAGCAGCTGAAAACCAATGCTGCTGTTGCCAGAACTAAACTTAAGCAGGCTGAGAAAGCCCTGGCTAAAGCCGAGGAAAGTGGCGAGGGCGACATTGAAGCACTTAAAGCTAAGTTGGTTGAACAGCAGGCTAAAACTGAAAAAGCTCAGGCCGCTTATGATCAGGCTGAGTCAGGTAATGCGCCTCAGGCTGCGGCTCCAGTAGTTAATTTAGATGAGCTAAAAGAGACCATGGATGCTGCTCAGAGCAAGGTTGATAAGGCTCAGAAAGCGTTGGATGCAGCGATTGCTTCAGGCAGCCCGGCTGTAGAAAAAATGAAAGCCGGCGTCGAAAAACTACAAGGCAAGTACGAAGAAGCAAAAGCTGAGTACGACAAAGCTATCTCCTCAGCCGCTCCAGCGCAAGCTGCTACTGCGAACATTGATGAGCTAAAGGCCGACATGGATGCGATCCAGGCTAAGGTTGAGAAAGCTCAGAAAGCGCTGGATGCAGCGATTGCCTCAGGCAGCCCGGCTGTAGATAAAATGAAAGCAGGTGTCGAAAAGCTGCAAGGCAAGTACGAAGAAGCCAAAGCTGAGTACGAAAGAGCCATCTCCTCAGCCGCTCCAGCGCAAGCTGCTACTGTGAACATTGATGAGCTTAAGGCCGACATGGATGCGATCCAGGCTAAGGTTGAGAAAGCTCAGAAAGCGCTGGATGCGGCTATTGCTTCAGGCAGCCCGGCAGCAGAGAAAATGAAAGCCGGCGTTGAAAAACTTCAGGGCAAGTACGAAGAGGCTAAGGCCGAGTATGAGAAGGCCCTGGAAGTTCAACCTCAAGCATCTTCAGCTAACCTGGATGAGCTGAAGGCTGACATGGAGACTATGCAGGGCAAAGTCGAGAAAGCGCAAAAAGCGCTGGATGCAGCATTAGCTTCGGGTAGTCCCGCTGCCGAGAAAATGAAGGCAGGTGTAGAGAAACTGCAGGGTAAATACGAAGAGTTAAAGCAGGAATTTGTCTCTGCGGGTGGTCAGATTAATGAACCTGAGCCGGAAAAGGCAATTGACCCAAAAGCGTTGAAACAAAATGTTTCGATCATGCGTACCAAGTTGAAGAAAGCTCAGGCTGCACTTGATGAATCTGAAGATGATACGGAGCTTCAAGCGGAAGTAGAGCGTCTTAGCAAAGCTCATGATGAAGCTAAAGCGGCCTTTGATGCTTATGAAAAAGAGCAGATAGATAAAGCAGCGGCTGAAGGTGTCGATCTGAAACAGTTGAAAATTGACGCTGCGATGGCGCGTGCTGCTGTGACTAAAGCAGAACGTGCCTTAGATAAAGCACGTGAAGCCCAGCAGGACGATCTTCCAGAGATTGAGCAGCAGCTAATGGCTGCACAGCAGGAAGCGGAAAAATTAAACCAGACGTTGAATCGTTTTACCCACTAAGGAATTGTTGACTGATGGCGTTGATACGTACCAGCTCTCCTCATCTTCACAAAGCCAGTAGCACGTCTGACGTGATGCGTTTGGTCGTGTTAGCGACCCTGCCTGGCCTGGCGGCGATGACCTTTTTCTTTGGTTGGGGAACGCTGATTAATGTGATCTGGGCGGTACTACTGGCGGTGGGCTTTGAGGCAATCATTGTCAAAGTCCGTAAACGTCCGCTGGGCTTTTATCTAAAGGATTACAGTGCGGTTGTGACTGCATTACTGCTAGGTTTGGCTCTGCCTCCTTTTGCCCCTTGGTGGGTGACTCTGGTGGGGGTATTCGTTGCGATCGTCATTGCTAAACATCTCTATGGTGGATTGGGCCAGAACCCGTTTAACCCGGCTATGGTTGCCTATGCTCTGTTGCTGGTGTCTTTTCCGGTACAGATGACTAGTTGGACGCTGCCTTTTGTCATGATTGATCAAGGCAGTAGCTGGAATGTATTGGGTTTCTTCGACACTCTTAGCGTCATTTTTGGGCAGGTTGCGCCTGGGCTGGTAGACAGCTACTCAGGAGCGACGCCGCTGGATGTGATGCGCCATCGTGGTGGCCTGACAACGGAAGAAGTTTGGGACTCTCTGCCTGTGCTTTCAGAGGGGATCGGAGCATGGCATGCGGTAAGTGCTGCTTACTTTATGGGTGGAGTTTTCCTGATCTACCGTAAAGTGTTCACCATTCATACGCCGGCGGCTATTCTGATCACGCTGGTTGTGATCTCATCGATGTTTTATGCGGTTGATCCTTACGCATTTGCGGATCCATTTTTCCATCTGACTGCTGGCGCAACCATGCTTGGTGCATTTTTTATTGCGACCGATCCGGTTACCTCGGCGACCAGCAACCGTGGCAAGATTATTTTCGGTATTGGAATTGGCTTGCTGATCTACATTATCCGAGGCTGGGGAGGGTATCCTGATGCGGTTGCTTTTGCCGTACTGCTGATGAACCTTTCTGCCCCGTTTATTGATCAATACACTCAGCCTCGCACCTACGGGCACGCTAAAGCTAAGCGCGGTATGAAAGGAGGCGCATGATGCAGTTTTATAGCGCAATGAAAACCAGTACGCTGGCGATCAGCCTTTTTGCTGTGGTGTGTGCAGCTGTGATCGCGGTGACTCAGGTAACGACAAAAGATCAGATCGCTAAAAATGAGCGAGAGCAGCGCGCAAAAGCGCTTTACGAAATTGTCCCGAAAAGCACCATCGATAATGACCTGCTAGAAGATACGATCGAAGTGATTGCTCCTGAGCTTCAGGGTAATGAACAGCCTGCAACGGTATACCTGGCAAGAAAAGGCGGGATTGTTAAAACGGTGATTCTGCCGCTGGTTGCACCTGACGGTTATAGTGGAAATATCCACATTATTGCTGGAATTAATGCAGATGGATCGGTTGCCGGTGTCAGGGTGTTGGCGCATAAAGAAACACCGGGCTTAGGCGATAAAGTGGACACTAAGAAGTCTGACTGGATCTTTAGCTTCGATGGTTTGAGTAAAACGAGTAAAGATGATGATCGCTGGGCTGTAAAAAAGGACGGTGGTCAATTTGATCAGTTCACCGGAGCGACTATTACACCCCGTGCTGTGGTAAATGCGGTATCTCGTGGAGTCGATTACTTTACTGAAAATCGAACGGTTTTATTGCAGCAAACAAATGAACAAACAGCTGAGGTAGCCAAATAATGGCGGCTGATTACAAGAAAATTACGATGGACGGATTGTGGGGTAACAACCCTGCATTGGTTCAGTTACTGGGCTTATGTCCGTTACTGGCTGTAACGGGCACCGTCGTTAATGCTATAGGTTTGGGTATAGCAAGTACTTTAGTGCTTTTGGGGTCTAACCTGACCGTATCGGCTTTTCGTAAGTTTGTGCCAGAATCTGTTCGTCTGCCTATATTCGTTATGATTATTGCTTCATTTGTAACCGCTATTGAGTTACTGATGAAAGCATTTACCTATGAGCTCTATCTTATTCTGGGTATTTTCATTCCTCTGATTGTAACTAACTGTGCAATTATGGGCCGCGCTGATGCATTCGCGTGTAAAAACCCTGTTAAAGAATCCTTGCTAGACGGTCTCATGATGGGGCTTGGCTTTACTGCCGTGTTGGTTATTTTGGGTGCCATGCGTGAGGCTTTAGGTCTGGGAACTTTATTTACCGATATGCACCTTTTGTTTGGGCCGATAGCTGAAAACTGGAAGATCACTTTGGTGGATGATTACACCGGTTTTCTATTTGCTATTTTGCCTCCTGGTGCATTCGTTGGTATGGGGTTATTGATTGCCTTGAAGAACCTGTTTGATATGCGGATGCAACAACGCAAAGCTGAGCAGGAGCCTGATCCGGGTTCACGCCCTGAAAGAGTTAGAATTACAGGGTAACTTTTCAATTTTACGGCGCAGGCAGAATTGTTTTCTGTCTGTGCATCATTTAGGCTTTTGTATCTGATTAGAATCCTGAGTAGTAAGGATCGTTGTGAGCAAGCCTGTACCTGTTGTTATTTGTGATGATTCCCGTATGGCCCGTAAGCAGATGGCATCTGCTTTACGTGGTTGGAATGTTGAAGTCACATTTGCCGAACATGGCCTTGAAGCCCTTGAAGCTATTCGGGCAGGCAAAGGCGATATCCTTTTCTTAGACCTTACCATGCCGATTATGGACGGTTATCAAGCGTTGGAGCGTATCCGCAAGGATGATCTTCCCGCGATGGTGATCGTTGTGTCAGGTGACGTACAGCCGGAAGCCCGTCAGCGAGTACTCGAGCTTGGTGCTCTAGAGTTCATTAAAAAGCCGACTTCTCCAGAAGCGATATCCGAGGTTCTGAAACAGTTTGGCTTGCTCAGTGAAATGGAGGGAGTAAGTTTCGATGCAGGAGATGACGGAAAAGCCTTAGCTTTGCCGGAGTACTATCAAGAGATCTCCAATGTCGCCATGGGGCAGGCCGGTGAAATGCTTGCACGGCTATTGAATACCTTTGTCCACCTTCCGATTCCCTATGTGAAGATGCAAAGCGCTGAACAGATACACGGCACTTTGTTTGAGTTAAGTAGTAGTGGGGCAGAAATTACCAGTCAGGGGTTTATTGGCGGTGGTGTTGCAGGTGAAGCTTTGTTACTGCTCCCACCTGATGAGCTCAATAAAGTCGCCAAGCTGATGGAAGCTGAGGTATCCGGTGGTGATAAAAAGTCAGAGCTACTGATGTCTTTATCAAACGCACTAACAGGGGCTTTTCTTTCTAGCCTGGCTCAACAATTAGACCTAACTTTAAGTAAAGCGACTCCTGCGATCATCCATAACTATTCAGGCATGAATGCTTCTTCAGAACATTTTTCTGAAACACTCACTATTCGAATTAAATATCATCTTCAAGAATATGATTTTGAGTGTGACCTGTTATTGGCTTTTACCCCGGACTCAATACCGAAGCTCAAAACTATAGCGAGTTATTTCTGATGAATTCCTACAACTTTGAAGAAATTGATGAGCTGCATTGGACTCTGGGTTTAGTTCATCATCTTGAGGTCGGCCTGATCGTTGTAGACAGGGCAGGGGTGGTGAAACTCTGGAATGGTTTCATGGAGAACCACTCAGGGGTTGCCTCATCGAATGTTGAAGGGAAAATCTTATTCCAGTTGTTCCCTGAGCTACCTCAGCGTTGGTTACAGCAAAAGCTGGATTCTGTATTTCTATTACGTAACGCTGCTTATACCTCGTGGGAACAGAGGCCCTATCTATTTCATTTTAAAAGTAACCGACCGATTACGGGTTCGGCGCCTTTTATGTATCAGAATATTACCCTGACGCCTTTAACCTCTCCGACGGGGGAGGTTGATCATGTCGGTATTCTGATCTACGACGTTACCGACAATGTAACCAGCCAGTTGGAATTGCAGCAGGCGAACAAAAAGCTACAGGCGCTAAGCCGTGAAGATCGTTTAACAGGATTATTTAACCGTGGTTACTGGGAAGAATGCTTGAATAATGAGTTTGAGCGTTTTAACCGTAGTCAGATGACCAGTACTCTAGTCATGTTTGATATCGATCACTTCAAGCGAGTTAACGACACCTATGGGCATCAGGCTGGGGATGAAGTGATTCGAGTAGTTGCAGATACTTTGCGAGAGCAAGCTCGTAAAACGGATATCCTGGGTCGTTATGGCGGTGAAGAATACGGCGCTATTCTTACCGGAACTAATGGTGAAAACGCGATGATTTTCGCTGAGCGCCTGAGAGCGCGTATTGAATCGCTGGTGGTGCCTTACGGGGAGCATCAGCTGAAATTTACTATCAGTATTGGTGTCTCTGAACTGACTTATGAACATGATAGCCCCAAAGAGTGGCTGGAGCAGTCAGACCAGGCATTGTATAAGTCTAAACAGAGTGGCCGTAATTGGGTTACTTTGTTTGGTGAGTCCGAATAGCAGTTACTTTCACTAAATATGAATAAGCAAAAACGTCACGAGATTTTCTCGCGCTGGCGCGCAGATAACCCACACCCAACGACAGAGCTGGAATACGACTCACCATTTGAACTACTGATTGCTGTTATCCTTTCGGCACAGGCAACGGATGTCGGGGTCAATAAGGCGACACGTAAGTTATATCCTAAAGCCAATACACCGGAAGCAATTTACGCATTGGGTGTTGATGGCTTAAAGGAATACATCAAAACCATTGGTTTATTCAATGCCAAGGCTGAAAACGTTATTAAGACCTGCAAAATGCTCATCGATGAGCATGATTCGCAGGTGCCTGATAGCCGTGAAGCTTTAGAAGCTTTGCCTGGTGTTGGGCGTAAGACCGCAAATGTGGTGCTGAACACCGCATTTGGGCAACCTGCAATGGCCGTTGATACACATATTTTCCGTGTGTCTAACCGGACTAAAATTGCCCCGGGTAAGAATGTAAATGAGGTTGAGCAGAAGCTACTACGTTTTGTACCTAAGGAATTTCTTATCGATGCGCATCACTGGCTTATCTTGCATGGGCGATATACCTGCGTTGCCCGTAAACCTAAATGCGGATCTTGTATGATTGAAGATCTGTGTGAGTTTAAAGAAAAAACCGAATTTTAGACGGTAAAGACCTACTCAAAATGTCATAACCACTTCTCCGCATGAATTTTTCTCTTCCCTATGTGTTTTTGTTGATTAAAAAACAATCAGCGGTTTCTGTTTGCTTATTCAAGAACAACTATACTGTTTAAATAGGTCTGTTTGGCTTAGTGCCTAAGCGGTATGGATTTCCGTTTTGTTTTATTAATTTATTGATATTAAACGGTTAATTTCTTCTTCCTTTTTTAGTTGGGTTTTCTGAAGTTTAACCCTTTGTTTAAAAGGAAATAATGTAGTCGAATAAATGGAGGCTGTTTATGTGGTCTCAGAAGAAGATAATAGTGGCAACTATAAGTGGGTTGGTTGCTTCAGCAGGTGCACAAGGAGCAGCGTACCCAAAAAATAATGATCCAGATAAACCTGATTCAGTTGCAGAGTGGGGGCCCTGGGCGTTGCCATTTGCTACAGCAGCAGGTGATCCTGCCGGAGGCGGAGTAGCACTGGCATTTGCGGGTGAGGCTGGAGATGAGTATGTGTTGCCAGATGATAGTTTGGCATTAAACGACCCTCCGGATGAAGAACCGCCTAACGAAGAACCTCCAACGCCGACACCGACACCGACACCGACACCGACACCAACGCCGACACCAACGCCGACACCAACGCCGACACCAACGCCGACACCAACGCCGACACCAACGCCGACACCAACGCCGACACCAACGCCGACACCAACGCCGACACCAACGCCAACGCCGACACCAACGCCGACACCAACGCCAACACCGACGCCAACACCGACGCCAACACCGACGCCAACACCGACGCCAACACCGACGCCAACACCGACGCCAACACCGACGCCAACACCGACGCCAACACCGACGCCGTCTCCAACTCTGAGTGGCTACTCGAGTGTTTATGCGGGTAATGACAATATTGACTGTGTTAATCCAAGCCCTACTGGTTGTGCGAGGGGCCAGGGTCAGGGACGCTTTAAGAACGCGACGGATGTGTCAGATCCTAAAGTAGGCACATATACAGTGATGCTGAATAGTGAAGAGGCTCAATTGCTTCTTGCTACGATTAAAGCATTCACGATTAATCCTAATGGGGGCGGCTCGATTACCTCACTGGAATTTGTCGATCCACCAACTACTGACGCCAACGGCACGTTGTTGGTGAGCATTGATCAAGGTGATGGAAGGATAAGTACGCTCGCTGTGCCAGCTCAATATGGGTTGTTCACTGAAAATGTCAGTGATGTGTATATGTTCCAGGGAACCTGGAGGGATGGATCATTTACGACTCAGGAGACTCGCAATCCTAATGATGATGATCGAATACTATTCGATGGGCATTTGGGAACCTTCGTCTACGGCGTAGAAACCACCCAGGCTCAATTGAACAGTTTTGTGGATAGTCTTGCCGTTAAAACTGCAACCTATACCGGGGCAACGGGGTTTGGTGCTGATGTAACACTGAACCTGAATTTCACCGCGCAAACATGGACAGGTACATTCAACGGAGGTGTAGATACAACAAGTGAATTGCAATTTGGTCCGGAAAATCTGGGAACTGCAGCCGTGATAGGGCATATCGGATTCACGGCGACAGGTACCATCAGTGGGACTAACATTACCTCTTCAAGTATCTCTGCAAACGATTTGAGTGTAAGTTTCGGTAATCAGGACTTTACACGAACAATCAGTGGTACCGTTGATGCAACATTCTATGGATCAGAAGCCCAGGGTATTGGCGGTATTGCAGATATTAATAAGCAGTTCTACGAAAAAGATGGACCTGATATCACCTCATTTGATGGTAAGCATATCACTACATTTGCGACAGAACTCGACACCGATTAATCAGGAGATCCGGTGGGAAAAGGCACCTCTTTAGGTGCCTTTTTGTTATTCAACGGAATAATGGACGAATATATTGGCGAAAATACTACCTTTAAGCGGTGTAGGTCGGCCATGAAGCAATCTGCAGCCTTCGTACAAAAGCATTTGCCCTGGTTGCATAGTTATCTGATGTTGTCGATAAAAGTGATCTTCGATGGTAAGAGGCCAATCCTCTTGCGTCTTCTGCTGAATGTTGAGAATGAGGCTGACTTCATGGGTGTTAAGTCTGTCCCGATGCATCTCTAAAACAGCTCCTTGATGGTATTCTCGTATACCGTAAACAAAAGTCGGCTTAAGCAAGCAGCCGCTCCACGCTTCAGCAATCGGTTTCAGGGTTGCGTGAATCTCTTCTTTCATATCATCGGAAAGGGTGATTAGACTACTCGCCTCACCCTCTTTGGAGTGAATAAAGCCAGGTACAGATTCCGTTATGGCGGAATTTTGATTTGAATGGTGAAACACTAACAGCTTTCTAAACAGTGCCTCGGGAATAACACTTTTGAGAAAGCCTGTCTGGCTATGGCATGGGAAATTTTCATTGGCTTCTCTATTTTGCGCTGAATCGGCCGTTCCTTTAGAGCGAAACCATTTAGTGATAATTGCCTTGTAACCACGTTTCACCGGTTCTCCATGATGAAGTGTGGCAGGATTAGGAGAACCGTCAGTGGTTAAGTTATTCCATATAACGGCTTTGCCCTGAGACGGCAAAAAACGCTGCCCTAGTTCTGGGAAAAAAGTGCCCCCACCTTCCTGAGTGTTGTTGAGGTAGATCATGAAAGTCCAGGTGCGCTGGCCACGTGCTTCTGCATGTTCCAGAAACTCATCTGATTTGGGCTCAAAGTAATCGGTATGGGGTTTAAATTCTTCACCGATATCATACCACTGGCCCTGGATGCCTTCTGAATAGCTAGGTTCAATACCTAGCATCTTACAGATACGCTGATCAATCTCTGCTACAAATGTAGATTCAAGGAGACTTAGATCACAGGTCTTGCTGGTTCGGTAGTGTTTGTAATGACCGGTTTCATTGGTCGTTGTTGACGGCCTTTGGTGATGTTGAATGAGTTCAATCATCTGCGCGCATTCTTCTGGCGAGAGAAAATTGTTTACATAAAAAACCTCTGCCTTATGGGTATCTATTTTCTCAGCACAGGGAATGAATAGTGGGGGGGGAGGAGATGTCGCCTCTGAGCAAAAAACAGCTTCTGAGGCGGCTTCATAGCTAAATCCATGTTCTACCAATATCTCTATCATCCCAGAGCGATCGCAATCTCTCTGGATGTTTATCTCTACCCAGTCCAGCCAATCTTTAGGTAATTTGGTATGGCTCATTATTTCACATATGTTTTGCTTGCCTTTACTTCAGATTAGCAGGGGTTTAGATTTTGGCGTGAACTTTCAGGAAACTTTATTGCTGAGGAACACAGAAAAATCGTCGAAACCACCAATATGCTGATTATTGATAAAAATTTGTGGGACCGTATGTCTGCGAGAACGTAACTTCATCTCTTTCTGCAGAGCAGGCCGGTTGGTGATTTCAAATTCTTTATATTCCCAGTTTAGTTGTTTAAGGAGCTTTTTTGCTGCCCGGCAATAGGGGCAATAACCTTTTGTGTATATCTCTACTTTCATGACATTCTCTCCTAAAAGGGGCGACTGAATAGCCGCCCGACATGATTAATTAATGCCGTCGATGTCGTACCAAGGCGTAGGATTGATTGGGCAGCGGAAGCGCACACCATCGGTTGTCACGGTTACACGCGAGATACGTTGCTCACCTGGTTCCAGGGGAAACATATCCAGACCTTCATGGGTTTTGAAGTTCTGAATCTGGAAGCCGACTAACTTGTCAGATTTATTCGTTACAACGAATTCGTACTCTCCAGCTTTCAAACCGGCGAGTGTCTCTTTTGCGGAAAAGTAACCGCTGTATTCGTCCAGGTGTATAACGGTCACGCCATCTGCACGTGTCTCTGGAGTGGCTGCACTCGCAAATGGTGCGGTAATAAATGCGCTGATCAGAATAAAAACTGATGTCATCTGTTTAATGAATTTCATTTGGCTCTCCTTGGTTACCCTTTGGATTAGTTGTGAAGAAGTAAGCTAACTTTAAATCGAAATATTTGTACGAACTATGCTATAAAGTATAAAAATAATTGCAGATCGTATAATTATGAATACTGATGCGCTTAGTGATATTCTGAAATGGTTACGCCTGAAAGCGGAAATTTATGTTCATGCAGATTTCCAGGGTTGCTGGGCTGTAGATACATCAGGCAGTCGGAAGGTGCCTTTTCATTTGGTAAACAGTGGGCGAAGCTGGTTACATCTTGAAGGTCAGGAACCTCGATTACTCAGTGCGGGGGACTTGGTCATGTTCCCAAGAGACACAACGCATTATTTAAGCAGTGAGAGCCTGTGCCCGACACCAGCATTAGTTGAGGAAACACTTAATAATCAGGGAGATATGGGGGACGGGCAGATAACCGGCCTGGCATGCGGTTTCTTTGAATTTGAAAGTCAGGAAGCCTGGCCTATTCTGGATAAACTTCCAGACGCAGTTGTTCTGGAGTTAAGTGATACCAGTCGTTTAGGTAATACGCGTGCACTTCTTCAGCTTCTGATCGCTGAACTTGAAGAGCACGGTCCTGGGTATCTGCAATCTGTAAACCATCTTACACATGTTTTATTTATTCATATTTTGCGTAGTCAGTTAGACAATATAGGTTCTGGCTTGTTAAAGGCGTTGTTTCATCCCAGGATTGGCCTGTCACTTTCACAGATACATTCTCAGCCTGAAAAGGCATGGAGTTTGGAGTTATTAGCAAGAGAAGCAGGCATGAGTCGAGCTGCTTTCGCGTCTGAATTTAAAGCGCTTACCGGGAAAACCGCGATGTCGTATCTCTCAGAATGGCGAATGCTTCAAGCGACGGAACTACTTCGCAGCACAAATTTATCTACTATTGAGATTGCTGAACGCTGCGGGTATCTATCTGAGGTCGCGTTCCGTAAAGCTTTTAAAAAGGTAACCGGTACTGCACCTGGCGCAGTTCGTTCAGAGGGTCGCAGGCAGGATGGCCAAGCTCAATTGTAGTTATCCAAAATATCTGTGGATAACTTATGGGGTAACTTTTGGGTAGATTCCTGAAAGCCGCGCAGTTTCTAGAGGTTCAGCAATTTGTACTAATCTTGTGCTTGAGATTTATTTTTTAAATTTCAATAAGTTAAGCTGAAATGGAAATGACAGGTACGAATTGTTTAAAATTTATCCACATGAGTGAAGTAGTCTGTTTAGTATGTGGATTTTATTTGTTTGAAGATTATTTATTAGCCTTTGTTTCAGCCTTGTAATATAGGCGCTGTGGAATAAGTGGGTCCTTACATCTGATCGTAGGGTGTGATAAATCGTGTTTTATTCACCGACGATGTGTTCGGTGATTGGGTGGTTTTTAGCTGATGTCCAAGTGGTATGTTTATATTGTACGTTGTGCCGACAGTAGTTTGTACACAGGTGTAACGACGGAGCTTAAACGCCGTGAAAGGGAGCACAATGGCGAGTTGCAGGGAGGCGCAAAATACACACGTGTTAGAAGGCCTGTGGAAATAGTATGGTCAGAGCCCCACGAGAATCGATCTGATGCAACAAAGCGTGAGTATCAGATTAAGCGTTATTCAAGGAAGAAAAAGCTAGCACTGGTCTCTGAGGAATCATAAAAGGGCCGGAGATTGACTCCGGCATAGGCTGAGGAAACAGCCAGGCCCTCTCGAACATTTGTTCACCGGGCTGTTTTCTCATAGCAGGTTCTGATCCCTCAGATATCAAGCATGATCAAGAGGGGGCGATAAAGGTACTTTTCTTCGTCGCATTAAACTTTCCTTTGCTAAAGGTAAAAGCAATCTCATTTCTGGAATTGAGTTCGTTAACCGGCGCACAAACGCGATAAATAGCTTGTGTACTTTTACCGATCAGGTTGATTTGTGCCGGACCGATTAACCGGTAGTGAATATTTTCATTCATACCCTTAATGCCAATCTCAACCTGGCGAAGGTTTTTATCAAAAGCCTGTAGTTCTATCTGATAACTATTACAAATAGAGTCTTCAACCTGTTGATAGAGTTGCCCTCGCTCTCTTGCTACTTCTACCAGAAGGCTCTTGCTGTTTGATAAACCGTAAGCAACTCCCCATACGGTGATGACCAGAACTGAAAGATAGCCAAGCAGCCGGCCGCGTAAGATAGAGCTTTGACTCTCAACTGACTGATTATTAGTTCTGCCTTGTGGAGCCAGTTCCTTCTCGGAATAAAATTCTATTAACCCGGTAGGTTTTCCAATCTTCTTCATTACCGTGTCGCATGCATCGATACAGGCGGCGCAATCAATACAGGCAGCCTGTAAGCCGTCACGAATATCTATACCGGTGGGGCAAACCTGAACACAGATACCGCAATCAACACAATCCCCGCCTGTGCTTGAACCATCTTTCAGGCCACGGCGAGGTTCGCCACGTACAGCATCATAGGTAACTGTTCGCGTGTCTGGATCAAACATTACACCCTGAAAACGCGAATAAGGGCACATATGAAGACATACTTTTTCCCGTACAAGGCCTGCATTCAGATAAGTTAGCAGGGCCATGGTGGTGATCCACGACAGCGTAAAGAGTGATGCTTCAATGTTGATAAGGTCAGAGAGCAGTTTCTCTACAGGTACAAAATACGCACTAAAGGTGATCGCTGTCGCCAGCGAGAGTAACCCCCAGCTTAGGTGCTTCAATACTCTGCGTAACAGTCGGATGCCAGTTAAAGGACGATTTTCATTTTTGGCTCTGAAAGCCGCTTTTCCTTCAGTCAGATCCTCCAACCTTATGAATAACCAAGTCCATATAGATTGAGGGCATGCAAACCCACACCATACTCGCCCCCAGCCAACGGCCATAAAGAAGAGTAGGCTGGCGCCAGCAATTAAGAGGCCGGCCAGAATGGGTAAGTCATACCAGGAAAGTTCCAGTGTAAAGAGGAAAATTCTGTGGGATTCAAAGTCGAACAATACGGCTGGACGGTCACCTATCTTGAACCAAACCATGGCAAAAAACAGGCCTATTAGCGGCCAACTTATAAAACGCCGCAGGTTTTGGTAGAAACCTTCGACAAGCCGTACATGAAATTTACCATTTCCAGGCAATGGGGGGGCTTCGTGAATATTCGTTAAGGGAATTTCACTTTTAGTTGATTGTTGCATAGTGCTCACCAGGCTCAAATCTGATCTGAGCTCACTATAAACGAACCAGAAAATAGGGGCAGGGATAAAAAAAATAATTATAATGGGTACAGATGAGGGGCTTATGAATTATTTGTATCAGAATCTTGAGCGCGAGCTTGCCCAGGAAATTCTTCAGGGCAGGCTACCTGCCGGAAGCAAATTACCTTCTATTCGTTATCAGTGTGAACAGCTTGGCTTATCCAAAGCCACCGTCATTCATGCCTATCAACGCCTTGAAGCTGCAGGCTTGATAGAAGCACGGTTTAAATCAGGTTTCTATGTCGTAGGGCAGGGGACTAACCGACCTATCCCCTCAGAATCGCTGGTTCATAGTGAGCCTCAGTTGGTGGATACCAGTGATCTGATGCGGGATATTATGGAGCACAGCGCTGCTTTCGATATTGCGCCACAAGGTAGCCACAGTCGTGATCTGCCGACAGGAATTGTTGAGCTTAACCGATCCATAGCCAGGGCTTTGCGATCTCAGAAAGAAGCGGACCACCAATACTACGATGAGCCTGCTGGGGTCGCCGAGATTCGTGAACAGATTGCGGAGCGCTATCAGCGACTGGGTTGTCGTTTTACCTCGTCAGAAGTCACTATGAGCGCAGGATGTCAGCATGGTTTGGCGCTTGCGCTGCAGATGTGCTGTCAGCCAGGAGATATTGTGGCTGTTGAATCACCGGGTTTTTATGGTGTGCTACAACTGATAGAAAGTATGGGGCTGAAAGTGCTGGAGATTCCCGTATCGGCCCAGCACGGTATGTCGATCAACGCGCTTGAAACGGCGGCACAGAACTGGAATATCAAAGCTTGTGTCGTTACGCCATCTTTTGCGACCCCCACAGGCGCTTGTTTACCTATTGCACAAAGACATCAGTTGCTTGCGTTGTCAGAGGAAAAAGACTTTATGGTTATCGAAGATGATATCTACGGTGATCTGAGCTTTTCCCAGCGCATCCCCCCCCTCAAACAGCTTGATCGTCAGGGGAAGGTGATTCTTTGTGGCTCTTTTTCAAAGGCACTGAGTCGTGATGTCCGGATGGGCTGGGTGGTAACAGAGCAGTTCAGGCAGTTGCGACGTTTAAAGATGATTAATCTGTTGGCGGTTTGTAAATTCGTTCAACGAGGCTTGGTCGACTTTATTGCTGACGGAAGTTATGACAAACATCTGCGAAAGCAAAAGTTTCTATTGCAGCAGCAACGCGATCAGTTGATTGCCTTGTTAGATCAGTACTGGACTCCCTTGGGAGAGGTACGTGTTAGTCAGCCCCAAGGGGGGATTGCCTTGTGGGTAGAGTTAGAGGATAGATATGATTTGAACGAATGTTACCTTCAGGCCCGCTCAGAAGGAATATTGATTACGCCGGGGAACTTGTTTACTGCGCAGGACCGTTTTAAGAACTGTTTGCGTCTGAGCTTTGCGCATAATTGGTCAGGACCCCGGGTAAAAGCGCTTATCCGCTTGGCTGAGATTATAAAGGCGGGTCATTGAATATAATTCTATCCCGGCCAGTTTGTTTAGCTTCATATAGATTCTGATCAGCTCTTTGCAGTACATGGGCAAATGATTCATCGACTTCACGGCGGGCAATTCCCGCACTTAAAGTGATTTGCTGGCCCTCAGCAAAAGTTAATTCGTGGGTATGTTTGCGCAGCCTTTCCGTTAGCTTCAGTACGGGCTCATCAGAATTTGCCAACGTCATGACAACAAACTCCTCTCCGCCATAACGGACACAAAGGTCCTGAGCTCGGGTATGGGTTCTTAGTACTTCGCCGACTTTGCTTAATACCTGATCACCTACCATATGGCCATAGGTATCATTAACCTGTTTAAAGAAGTCGATATCAAGGAAGACAATATATAGATGGTTAAACTGATTCCGATTGTCCTCGCGAACAAAACTGTCTTCGCTTTCATTTAGATAACGACGAGTATACAACTGTGTTAGCGGATCTCTGATTGCCATGTTGCGGATAGTAGAGGTGCTTCTTTTAGCCATCACTACCGAAATTATTGTCATAATAAGCACAGCCGCAGCAATTAACTCGGCAGACTGTATAAAGATCTGGTTTTTCTTAGCATCCAGATCATCCAGGTAGAGGCCTGTTCCTATCACCCAGTCCCAGGGTTCAAACAGCGAAACATAAGATACTTTTTCAATATGAGTAGAACGGTCACCGGGCTTCGGCCACAGGTAGTCTACCCAGCCACCTCCCTGTTGCGCCGTTTCAGTAAACTTTTGGAAAAGGTATAGACCATTGCTGTCCTGAACTGGTCTGACATCGGTATTGTCCAGATCGGGCATCACTGGATGCATCACCATCCTGCCGTTGGTGTGATTGATCCAGAAATAGCCGTCTATATCGTAACGTGCGTTGCGAAGGGCATGTAATGAAAGCTGTTTTGCTTCATCTTCTGTGAGCTCTCCCTGCATACTTTTTTTATGGAAGCTCTCTACAATTGAAGAGGCGACAGAGGTTAGGTGTCGGGATTGATTACGTTGTTCCTGATAGTAGGTATCACTAAACGCTTGATAAAAGAGGTATGAAAGCAGCAGCATACTGACCAGGCCAATGAATGTCATTAGACCCAGTTGCTTACCGATGTCGGAACTTAGCGAGATTTTCATAGCACAACTCCGCCGCGACAGCATACGCGGCAACTGCGACATCCCTGCGCTACACTCCTACTTTCACCTTACTCCATAATAGTCCATGAGCCTTGATTAGCATCAATAATCAGAAGGATATGGGGCCTCTGGAATTGATGCTTGGCAAGCTCTGAATTCATAGATGATTGATTGTGGATTGGGAGGATAAGTACTGATATATTTGTTGTTATATTATAACTTTTATTGGAATGGTCATGTCTAATTCTCTTTTCAAATCATCTCTATTGGTTGCGGCGATCTGTGCAACAAATGCAACGGCTTATGAGCGTCAGCATGAAGCCCATGTTCATGGTGAAGCTGAAATGAATGTTGCCATTGAAGGTAATGTCATCGAATTGGTTCTGAAGTCGCCATTAGCCAATATTGCGGGCTTTGAGCATGAAGCTACCTCCGATGAAGATAAAGCGATATTAAGCAACGCTCAAAAGGCGCTTCAAGATGCTTATACGCGGGTTCAATTGCCTGATTCTGCTGTATGTATGCTTGATGAAGTCGATGTGCACCTGGGCGAAGAGCATGGCGATGAAGAGGCTCATGACCATGATAAGCATGATCACGATAAGCACGAACATGAAGAACATGCTCACAAAGATCATGACCACGATAAGCACGATCATGAAGAACACGGTCACAAAGATCATGACCACGAAAAGCACGATCATGAAGAACATGCCCACAAAGAGCATGAGCATCATGAGCACGAAGAAGGCGAACACGGAGAGCACCGTGATATCCACGCTCACTATACGTTCAAGTGTGTTAAGCCTGCTAACTTGAATAGCGTGAAACTGGATTTCTTCACTAAATTCCCGGGAATGGAATCACTTCATGTTAATCTACTCACCGAGAAAGGCGCTCGCCAGGTTGAACTAACTCAGAATAACTGGTCTATAGATCTTTAATATCTAAAGGAAGGTCTGATGTCGCAAGCTGCGATAGAAATTGAAAGTTTATCATTCGCTTGGAAAAAAGAAGCGTTAACACTTCAAATACCGCAGCTTGCTATACAATCAGGTGAGAGGGTGTTCATCAAGGGACGCTCTGGGAGTGGCAAAAGTACACTCCTTAATCTACTAGGAGGCATGATTAAACCGGATTCCGGAACGATCAATATCTTGGGTAAAAATATAGGCCATCTATCCTCAAGTCAGGCGGATCACTTTCGTGCTGATCGCCTGGGGGTGATTTTCCAGCAATTCAATCTACTTCCTTACCTTAATCTGGTGGAAAATGTCACGTTGCCTTGCCGCTTTTCTAGGCGACGTTTGCTTAAGGCCAAAGAAAACTATGGCTCATTAGAGCAAGCGGCTATTGAGTTACTTGCAGAGCTGGGGCTGGATTCCACAGAACTCCTGAATCGCTCAGTGCGAGAGCTTTCGACGGGGCAGCAACAACGTGTTGCCTTAGCGAGAGCATTGATCGGACAGCCTAATTTGATTATCGCAGATGAACCTACATCGGCGTTGGATACAGAGCATCGTGATCGGTTTATCGAGTTGCTGAGTCAGCAATGTGAACGGCACCATTCCACATTGCTGTTTGTTAGCCATGATGAATCGCTCAAAAAGCATTTTTCCCGAGTAGAAGTATTGCAACCCAATCCGGCGGGAGGGTTTTGCATATGATCCTTTTGCGCCTTACCTGGCTTAGTTTATTAAACCGAAAAGCGACATTGCTGCTGATCTTAGCCTCTATCAGTATCAGTGTTTTTCTGCTTTTAGCGGTCGATATGGTTCGGCATCAGGTCAAAGACAGTTTTTCATCGACGGTGTCCGGTACCGATCTGGTCGTAGGCGCGCGCAGTGGACAGATTAATCTACTGCTTTATTCAGTTTTTCGTATAGGAAATGCAACAAATAATATCTCCTGGCAAAGTTACCAGGAGATATCAAAACACCCCAAAGTAGATTGGAGTATCCCGCTATCGCTGGGAGATTCCCATAAAGGATATCGGGTACTGGGCACGAGTCAGACGTACTTTACGCATTACCGTTATGGGAAAAAACAAAATCTGGATTTTGCTAAAGGTAAACCCTTTGCCGGGCTGTTTGATGTGGTTCTCGGGGCGGAGGTCGCAAAGGCGCTAAATTATAAGTTGGGGGATTCGATTGTTATTGCCCATGGCATGGGTAATGCTGCACTTGTCGAGCATGGTGATAAGCCCTTTGTGGTGAGCGGTATATTGAAACCGACAGGTACGCCGGTTGATAGAACATTGCATGTCAGCCTTGAAGCCATTGAAGCGATCCATGTTGACTGGAAGGCCGGGACTAAAATTCCAGGACTTAACATCAGTGCAGAACAAGCACTGGGGATGGACCTGAAACCTAAGCAGATCACTGCTTTTATGCTGGGGTTAAAATCGCGCCTAAGTGTGTTTCACCTGCAGCGATCTATTAATAACTACCGATCTGAACCTTTGCAGGCGATTTTACCTGGCTTAGCTTTGCAAGAGCTTTGGCAGATGTTTAGTCTCGCGGAGAAAGCGCTGATGTTTGTTTCGGCGCTGGTGGCCCTGTCCAGTTTTATCGGGCTCTTGGCCCTGATGTTAACTTCACTCAATGAGAGAAGACGAGAGATGGCTATTCTGCGATCGGTCGGCGCGAGGCCGATGCATATTCTCCTGCTCCTTGTGATCGAGTCTTCACTCTTAACTTGTTTAAGCGTCTTATTTGGCGTCGCGTTACTTTATCTTTCTTTGGGAACTTTATCGCCGTGGATCCAGTCTGAATGGGGATTCCGTTTAATCGTTCAACCGTTAACTCTTTGGCAGTGGCAGCTTTTAGGTATACTGATGTTAGCGGGTAGTTGTGTTGGGGTGATACCCGGTATTCGAGCGTATAAACAATCTTTGATCGATGGTATGGCGATAAGGCTTTAGAGAAATGAAAGTATTGGTAATCCGCTGTGTGTTAATGCTGATGGTGTTAATGCCGTCTTTTGCTTCAGCTACAGAAAATATGCTGAATGGCCAACCAGTTGAGGAGATGGAGTGGGATCAATTGATGCCTGCGGATTTCTCATTGGAAAGCATCTTTAAGCAATCCGATGAACTGGCGATGATCGACGATTTTGATCCACGTGCGCAGAAGCTCTTGGATGAAATGATGGTGGCGATGCAGTCGGCGCCCGTGATCCCAGAGTTAGATGGAAAAATGATCAAGGTGCCAGGCTATGTAGTGCCAATGGAATCTGATGGGCTTAATGTAACCGAATTCTTCCTGGTCCCCTATTTTGGGGCCTGTATCCATGTGCCACCCCCACCTTCAAATCAGATTATCTATGTACGTTTTGAGCCAGGTACCAAGGTTGAAAACCTATACGATGCAATTTGGGTAACAGGGCGGCTGAAAACCGAGACTGTCAGTACCGATATGGCGACTTCCGGTTACAGCATGGAAGCTTTCCAGATCGCGCCTTATGAACTTTAGTAATTATTGGTCATACCAATAGAAATAAAGATTATAAAAGCGCTAGCTTAGCTTTTTCTCGCTCGATAGAATTAAACCTCGTTTAATTTGCTAGGAGCAGACAGTGGAGCAGTTAGTCACCCTTATACTCGATTCCGGACGTGCGGGTCTGGATATGGGCCTGTACATACTGCTTCCTATCATGGTCGTGATGCTTGCGTTGATGAAGCTTCTCGATGCTAAAGGGGTACTCAGCTGGATCTCCAACCTGCTTGCTCCTGTCTCAAGAATCTTTGGTATACCGGGGTTAGGCATTTTCGCGATGTTGAAAATGCTTTTTGTTAGCTTCATCGCACCGGTCGCCACTTTCGCGTTAATGGACAAAAATGGTACTTCGCAACGTTATATCGCGGCGACTTTAGCGATGGTACTTGCGATGTCCCAAGCCAATGCGACATTCCCTTTGAGTGCTGTAGGGCTTAATCTTGGGGTTACCCTTATCACTTCGATCATCGGTGGTTTAGCCGCTGCTGCCTTTACTTACTATTTACTGACTCGGCATATTCAGGAGCCTGAAGCTAAAGAGATTGAAGTCGCGCGCCAACCCGAAGAGAAAAAAACCGTGATTCAGATATTGGGTGCAGGCGGTAAAGAGGGGATGCAACTTGTTTTCGATATGCTTCCAATGCTCATTTTGGCGATTTTTTTAGTGAATGTCCTCAAAGAAACTGGAGCAATAGGACTACTAAGTAGTGCTCTAGCGCCTGCTTTGGCGTTAGTTGGATTGCCTGAAGCGACTGTCCTTCCCTTAGTGACCAAGTTCATTGCTGGCGGTACAGCTTATATGGGGGTGACTATCGACCTGATCAATCAAGGGGCGATCACGGCCAATGAGCTAAATCGTATGGCGGGCTTTGCTACCAACCCCTTGGATATCGTTGGCGTTGCTGTTTTTGCCGCCGCGGGTAAACGGGTAGGGCAGGTGGTACGCTTCGCGGTGTATGGCGGGCTTTTCGGGATGTTACTCCGTGGCGTAATGCACCTGCTAATCTTCTGATCTGAACAGCGCTGTAAACCTCATCGGTTTAGCACTAACTGAGGACCTTTCTTTCCAGCTGGAATGGTGTGTTTAGCGAATACGCCATAGATATGTCCACAGCCATCGCAGTAAGCTACCTGAAACCACGCGTGATTATCGCGAGCACGTTCTTCGCTGTCTTTAGAAACGATATGTTTTATTCCTTCAATCTGGCATTCAGGGCACTTTGGTTCAGCCATTTTATTTCCTCACATAATTAGCTTTGCATTCTTAGTACGGTGTTTTTGCGAAAGGTTCCAATAATTTACACCTAGCTTAGCTCACTTAGACAATCCTCGAGTACCGACATCGCTTTGTAGATCTCTTCGGGACCGATATTCAGGGCGGGCATTAGTCTTATACAGTTACTTCTTGGAGCATTGATCAGTAGCTGTTTTCTGAATGCGCTTGCTGCAATTTGATGGGCATCATAGGCCCCGGTATCTATCGCCAGTAACAACCCCTGACCTCTGATCTGGCCTAATCCGTATTTCTGGCTCAACTCAAAGAACTCGGTTTGCAATAATTCGCTCATCTTATTAACGTTACTCAAAATATTCTCGGCCTCTAACGCTTCCAGTACAGCCAAAGCCGAAGCACACATGAGAGGGTTGCCATTAAAAGTACCGCCCTGATCCCCAGGAGCAAAACAGCTAACAGCTTGTTTAGCCAGCAGGGCAGATATTGGTACCCCACCACCAAGCCCTTTGCCCAGGGTTAGAATGTCTGGGGAGATTCCATAATGTTGATAAGCAAATAGCTTCCCTGTCCGACCCACCCCGGTTTGTACTTCGTCGACGATCAATAACAAATTGTGTTGCTTGCACTGGGTTTCCAACTTTTTGACAAAATCGTATTCGGCAGGGATGACACCGGCTTCACCTTGTACAAGCTCAAGCATAATCGCTGTAGTGTTCGACGAAATAGCGTTGATTAGTGCTTGTGGATCATTAAAGGGTACTTTCTTGAAACCGCTGATTTTTGGTTCAAATAAGGGGGCAAAGCTTGCCTTTCCAGTGGCGGACATTGTCGCAAGGGTTCTGCCGTGAAAGCTATTTTTAAACGTAATAATCTCAAAGGCGCCTTGTTTGTTAAGCTGTCCCCACTTCCGGGCTAACTTAATCGCTCCTTCATTCGCTTCAGCACCGCTGTTAGCGAAAAATACATGATCAAATACCGATGCGGAACAAAGCGTGTTCGACAGCTCGATCATTGGCTTGTTGTAAAATGCCGGTCCAGGATTGATTAGCTGCTCAGCCTGGTTCAATAGGGCATGTTTCAAAAAATTGGGGGAGTGGCCGAGGGTATTAACTGCCCATCCTTGCATCATATCCAGATAAGCGGTACCTGAAGCGTCGAACAGGTAGTGCCCCTTTCCTTTGGTGAAGACAACATCCGGCCTTTGAGTGATTGGCATAAGATGCTGAGTCTGGTTTTCGATCGGTGGTTCTGCCACTGATAATAGTGATTTATTCATTTCTCAAATTTCCTTTAGGCAAAAAAAAACCGCAGGCGATTAACCTGCGGCTTTTCAGAAATAGTGATTGGTTATGCAATTAACATATCGATTCAACTTTCCTCAAGGCGCAGGAGATCGATACGCGACGTCGCAGCGTATTTTTCAAAATCATCAGGCCTTGCTGTGGAGTTGTTTTCATAACGATTGGGAGTATCTCAGCATTTTTTATCTGGCGTCAAGTTGCACAAATGATTACCGGGTGTTTTTCCCAAGTTACTTATTAATGATCAGATCTGCGGGAAGAATTGAATGGTAATGATCTGTTGCAGAGATCAACGACTTCGCAGTCAGTGCTTCGATTGAATAGACTTCGGTTGTTACCTTGTAAGTACTGCGGATCTTTTTAAGTAACAGATCAAAGTCCCCATCTCCAGATAAAAGGATGACTTTATCCACATGTGCAGCCTGTTCTAAAACGTCTATGGTAATGCCCACATCCCAGTCCCCTTTTGCTGTGCCATCCTTACGCTGGATAAAAGGTTTTAATTTAACGTTAAATCCGATGTGACGAAGGGCATCCTGGAATTTTTTCTGGCCGTCATCCGCTCGTTCAATAGCATATGCATTGGCTTCCACAATCTCCCCTTGTGTTGAGATCGCCTGCCAGAACTTTCTGTAGTTGAAGGATCCGCCGAACGCTTGCCTTGTGGTGTAGTAGATATTCTGGACATCAACAAAAATGGCGATTTTGGTCACAATAAACCTATGGGGTAGCGCAAAAAAGGAAAACTATATCAGATTGGCGGTAAATAGACGCGCAAAGGCTGGAAAACTCTACTGGAGTGCACTATCGTTGCATGAGAAGTGAAAAAAGGTTTTACTCAGCCTTAATGTTTGATTATTCGGAGCTTTTTGATGTCTGAAGCAGAGGTTTCTGTTGCCAAAGGTCCTAAGGGAAAACGGATCGATATAGCGGTCATGTTTGCCCTGTGTGGCACTCTGTTCTCACTATTGATTTTTATCTTCATGCTTAAGCAGGAACGAGATGCTTCTGTGCAACAGTTTAAGATGGAGATGACTCAGTTAGCCGCTGCTTTTCAGCAGCAGATAACAACTGAATTGTATGCCCTGGACCGTTTGCAGATCGCGTTGGGTGTCGAAAACGAATCACTTGATAATGTCGTTGAAGAAAACCTTGCCGCTTTTATTCAACGCCGAGATTCATTGCAAGGTGCATTTATTTCGGGTGAAGGGGCTATTCAGGTCTCTGCATTGAAACAGGATTCGTTATTACAAAGTCGTTTTATTTCCGATTACTTTCAGCGATTAGGCCCAAATGAACAGCCGTCACTTAATGGGTTTGAGCATGAAGGTAGTGCCCTGGCGGTCGCTTCTCAACAGTTAGTTCAAGGTGGCCAAATCTCTTTGGTCATGGATCTGAATACACTGCTGAAAACCTCGATAAATGACGAAGAACTCAACGGTGTGAGTGGCGCTTTGTTGGCGGGTACTGAGGTATTAATGCCTATTGGTTCTGCAGATGAGTTGAGCGAGGCAGAGTATGTTAAGGCACTGCGTCTTCCTTTGGCGACTGACTGGAATATACGCTTAGTTGCATCAGGTAATCGTCTTGATTCAGCGATGAGCTGGACCCCGGCAATGTTCCTGCTTACCGGATTACTCCTTTCATTTCTAATTGCTTCCTATTTGAAGCGCGTGAGAAATCACTTACATAATCTAAGTGAACAACAAACGGTTATGTCAGAACAGCTGGTGGACACCGCTTGGCACGATCCTTTAACAGGGCTGGTCAATCGTATCCACTTTGATGAAACACTGGATGTGGAATGTCGTCGGGCAGTACGTGAATTTTCGCCGCTGACCTTAATGCTGATCCGCGTTGACCATTACGAGCAATATTCTGAACGCTATGGTGTACAGGCTGCTGATATCTTACTTCAGCAGGTGTCTGAATCGCTTCGCTCAGCTGTGGGTAGGCCTGGGGATATTATTGCAAGATTAGATGGTTGCCTGTTTGGCTTGATCCTTCCCTCAACAAATGAACAGGTCGTGCAGCTCGCTCAGCGTTGCAATGAGATCATGCACCAACGGAAAATTCCGCATGAGGGTGTTGATGATATTGACTATGTCACGCTGAGTATTGGGGTTGCGACCTTACAGCCTTCCCGAATGCTCACACCTGATACGCTGCTTGATCAGGCTGATCGACAGCTAAACAACGCTGTGGAAGCAGGTGGTGACCAGTATCAGGCTTATGCTGAGTCTACGCTCGAGCCTTCTGCGACTTATTCTGTTTAGTGCCTAGTTGTGCGAAATATAGGCCCGGTAAGTCGTCGTTGGCTCGCTGAAGTTGATGTTTACGACCTGGCTGATCTAAAACAGGTGGGTGTCATAGGCACCTATCGGATGGTATGTGCGGTCAAAGGAAAAAAGGTTAGCTTAAATCTGTTATGGGCGCTTGAAGGAGCACTGCAAGAGATAGATTGCAGAGACTTGTCGCCTGAGTGTAAGGCAGAGCTGAAGCAGCTACTATAAACCGACAAGCCTATTGTCATTTACAGGGCAGAATGTTCTATGCTCAGCTCTCTGTTTGATCGTTTAGCAAAAGATGCGCTTGCGCATTTCCATCGCAGACTGCTCGTTGTGAGTGGCAGTCGGGACTGGTGCCATCAACAGGTCAAACAGTTAGAGAGTATCCAAGGGGTAATTTGGGTAGGAAATGACTACTCGGGCCCTGCTAAAAGTGTCGGTTCTCGACAAGTACATCGTTTGCTGGGCCAGACTGTAGAGCATCTTATTTTTGATGCCTGGAGTGGTTTCAATCCGGATAGTTTTGGGCAGGCTGCCGGGCTTCTTCAAGGCGGTGGAGTCTTTATACTATTGTGCCCCGAACTCGATGAATGGGGACACTTTGATGATCCAGAATATCGCAGTTTAGTTCCGCATCCTTTACCCTCGTCGGCCGCGGGCCGACGCTTTATCAATCGTCTCTGTTTGTTGTTAGAGGACGATGCTTATACCGTACTCTATCGTGAAAAAGAGGAGCTTTCCGGTGTAGAGATTGAGCTTCCGGAGCAGTCAGATAGAACCGACCTTGTTGATGAAGAAGTTGTTTCTCCGCATAAAACAAAAGATCAGCAACTTAGTGTTGAGTTAATTCTCAGTCAATTTAGAAGGGGACGTCGCCCTGTTGTGATCACCGCGGACAGAGGGCGCGGAAAATCGGTTGCACTGGGTATAGCGGCAGCGCAGCTTTCTGGTCTGGATTTTACCGATATTCTGGTGACTGCGCCTGAATACGATTCAGCAGAAGAAGCATTTTTAATGGCTCATCAACTTCTTCCCGATTACGAATATAGCCCAGGACGATTGAGTAAAGGCGACCATCATATTCGGTTTGTTGAGCCCGAACTTGCTTGTCTTGAAACAGGTGAGGGCAAGGTCCTGTTTGTAGATGAAGCCGCAGCGATACCCGTACCTATTTTGAGGAAGTGTTTAGAGAATTTTCCGCGGGTTGCTTTTGCATCGACAATACATGGCTATGAGGGCAATGGTCAGGGATTTGCGATACGGTTTAGGCAGATTCTCCAGGAAATAACACCGAACTGGAAATCGATCCATCTCAAGCAGCCTATTCGCTGGAAAGAAAACGATCCTCTTGAAACGCTGGTTTTTGACGTGCTATTGCTGAATGCCCAGGCTGCCAGTATTGAAGCGCTGAAAGGAGACAGTGATCACTATTCTCCGGAAATTGTAAAACTTGATAGAGATCAGTTATCTGAGGATTATGAGACCCTGAATCAGCTGTTCGGTTTATTGGTCTTAGCGCATTATCGTACCTCTCCGGGTGACCTCAGAATCTTACTAGATAGTCCTGGGCTGCATATCTGGATTCTTCGTATCAATGGGCAGGTTGCAGGGGCTGTCATGGTTTCTGAGGAAGGGCCATTGGACGCAGAATTAGTCGATGATATCTGGTCAGGAAAGCGCAGGCCGAGAGGGCATTTGTTGCCACAAACGCTGGTTGCTCAGGAGGGGGTAAAAAATGCCGCACCCCTAAAGGCGGGCCGGGTAATCCGTATCGCAGTGCATCCTCATCTCCATGGTAAAGGGCTGGGTTCTCAGTTGCTACAGAGTGTTGAAGCTTATTCAAGAGAGCAAGGCTGGGACTATATAGGGTCCAGTTTTGCAGTAAACGCTGCTCTGGTTAAATTCTGGCAACAAAACAATTGGCAAACGCTTCGCCTGGGCTCTTCTCAAGACAGTGTAAGTGGGAGTTATGCAGCCTTAGTGATGCAGCCTATTTCAGCTGAGGCCGTGCAGTTAGCTGTGCAGTTAAAGGCAAGGTTTACGGAGCAGTTTCATTATCGGCTTGGGGATGACCTGAATTCGCTGGATATAGCAGTGGTTTGTAACTTGTTAAGCAAAGGGGCTAACAGGTACGAATTAACTGAACATGAGTATGCCGATCTGATCGCCTTTACACAGCACAATCGCAGTTACGAAAGCTGTTCACTGAGCATCAACAAATTCCTCAGCTCCTTTCTCTCTGTTGTCGATGCTATTCAATTAGATCATCTTCTCCAGGATGAAGAGGTGATTCTACTGCTGAGAAAATCGTTTCAGCAGTATGGTTGGCAAGAACTAGGGCAAGAGGGCTTAGGTCGCAAGGGCTTGATAAGACAGTTGCGTAGCGCTTTATCTTTATTGCTAGAGCTCTATCAAGATTACTAAGGAACCTGCGAACAAGTCCTGAACGACTTTTCTATGCCCTTTGGATAAAGGCTTTCAGAGCGGTTCAAGATTAAGGCAACGATTACAGGGATATAGATTGTACGTCGAAGTTTCCTAACGTCGTAACGTTAGCGTATTCCCTTTCTGAATGATCTCCAGGTTACGCATGAAACTCATACCTAGAAGCACGGTATTGCTATCCATATGTGGATTGATATGCCCCTGAATATCATTAAGGGTAATTCCTCCTAAGCTAACGGAATCCAAACGCGTTTGAAAAACCTCAATCATGCCATTAGCCGTACCTACTTGTTGTTTATAACCCCCAATAAGGCCGATATTGTCAGCGACTTTTTTAGGTACACTAATGGTTGTTGCTCCGGTGTCCAGTAGGAACACGACCGGCTTGCCATTGATTAAACCGGGCGCTACGTAATGCCCTTGCCGGTTACGTTTGAGGATAACTTCCCCAGAGTCGTCTGATGACAGGGCGTGATTCGGGTCATATTTTTCCTGAATCAGATCCTCAAAATAAACAAATAAAATGCCCATTAGGATCAGCCATGCGGCTAGCCACATCCCTTTGCCGATTTGTTGAGGGGTTTTATCACTTTCCATAGATCACGCTCCTGCACTACAAAAGGCTCTGAAAATAATCAGGTTTTCTTCAGAGCTTCTGCAATTGTAGGAGGATTAGTAATCTAGTAGAAGCTTAATTCACCTGCTTCAATTCGTTTAGATGTTCCAGAGTGATTTGAATCTGGGCGTCAATCGCTTGAGTCATTCGCTGGAAATATACCCGGGGTTCTATATGAATTTTTTCCGGCTCAAGTATCTCTTTTTCAATGAGAGATTTAATCTCTATGCACGTTGTGCTGTCCATAGAGTTATTTGCCAGACACTGTAACTGATAATGCAGTTGCACCCGGATATCGGCAGGGCAGTAGCCCAGAGAAGCCGCTTTATTCCCCAGTGCCCTGAGTTTACCTAGTGACTCCGCAAACATAGGACGTTCGAGAAGGTTTTGCCACAGTTCAGAATGGTTAATGTTGGTTTGGGTTGACGTGAGTGAACAAGTATCCGCAATCACATTTAATTCATTGAGTAGCATCTCAATCAGCTGACAATGCGGCATAAAGCTATTTTCCGGTTGTGCTGCCAGTGCTTCCCAGTTTCGCTTCTGAATATGTAAACGTGTTTGGTTACCATCGTATTCGGGTGAAATCAGACTATCCCAAATTGAGTTAATTTCAGCGCTAAGGCGCTGTTGCTGTTGGCGGTTGTTCGGGTCCAGGTTTGCACAAACTCCGCGATGCCGCTGAAGGTTCTGAATCAGACTAAGTAATAAAGAGAGTTGGTAGATCCCTTTTTGCAGCTTGGCATGGTTTTTACGCTGAAGTCTAAATTTATTGTAAAGGTTTGCGCTGATGATTAGCGCGATTAAGCCGATGAAAATAATAGTCTCAATCATGCTACAGCCTCCTTAGAGGATGCCTTCTCTGCTAATTTTTCCAGGTAGCCGGTTAACTCAGTTAATGAACCCGCTTGTTGACTATGCTGCTCAAGCAGATCGCCTATCTGAGTAAGTTTTTCACTCAACTCGTTGCTAGCGTGGGCATGTTCATCAATTGAGAGATTCACTTCACCAATCAGTTTCAGGCTGGTATCGCTTCCGGATTCTATGTTCTGTAAAAGTCCCTGCATTTTATTGCAGGTAGTTGAGCCCAGTTGCAGTACTTCATCGCATTGCTGCATGCTTTTTGTGACTTCATGCACCCGGTTCTGCATAGATTCAACCAGTTGTGTGATATCAGCTGTTGCACGTTCGGTATTTCCCGCTAGCTGGCGTACCTCGTCAGCAACGACTGCAAACCCGCGCCCTGCTTCTCCAGCTCTGGCGGCTTCAATAGCGGCATTCAGGGCAAGTAAATTGGTTTGTGCAGCCACCTCTTCGATAGTGCTGACAAAATTTTGAATCGCCTGAGCTTCTTCTGAAAGTTCTGAAATCTTGTGGCAGGTCTGGCTGAACTGCTCTGAAACCCCGTTTAATGAGTAACTCAGTTCAGCAGCTTCACTGCTGCCTTGCTGGCAAATCTCTTGGGAGGTATGTGCATTGTCGTAAGTATTCTGCACGTGACCGCGGATTATCTGAACCGTCTGGCTCATCTCTTCAGAAGCGCTGGCGATTGTTAGTAATTGGTTCTGCTGTTCGGAAGCCGCATGGGCTGTATGGGTCGCTAGATTCTCTAACTCGTGAGTTGAATAGCGCATCTCACTGCATAACTGATCTGAAAGGGAGTTTAGCTCCTGATAATCACGTGAAATTGAGTACAGGTGCTGGCTCAGATCACATAAGGGTTTGTCAGCACTGTTATATCGGCTGCGGAATTGGTGATCCTGATCGGCAAAGGCTGCAATAATCTGCGAAAGGTGCTGCCAGCGCTGTTGGCAAAGAAAGATAAAACAGATTTGCAGATAGACTAAGGGTAAAAGCAGCCAATACGCATGAGGAAGATCTGCATAAGTGGCTGCAAACAAAGCAATCCAGATCAACAGTAAAGTGATTCCTGAAAGCAGAAGTGATGCTCTGCTCAGCAGTGTGTAACCCAATGATAGAAACAGCATGGCTGGCTCCTTAAACTTGCTCTCCTGACAACCTTTGAGCAAAACTTGAGCCAATTTAAGATAAAGAGAACTTAAGCGCCCATTTTATGGGCAATTTGTGACTGATTGTGCAAAGTAGTTGGGCACAAATGAGGGTATGGATTGGTGGCTGGGTGCATTGTTTTGGTGCGGGTGGGTTCCATTAAGTTGCACGGCATAAACCCTGCCGGGTGTTATTTAATCCGGTTTGATCCTGATATTAGCGTTAAATGCGACTGAACGTCTTTCACCTTCGCCAATAAAGGGTTCAGCGCCATGAAGTAACCAGCCTGGAAAGACGTATAAGTCGCCAACCCTGGGTTCGAAACTGATCAAGGATTTGGAAAAGCGCTGTTTATTGCCTTCAATAAAATTGATAAATCCAGCTTTACGTCCCGAGATATAGTTACGTTCATATTGCTGCGGGTCGATCTTTGTCGGTTCTTTGAGATAGAAGACACCCGAGATATCGCCGGAATGGAAATGGACCGGGCTTGGGGTATCTTCATACTGGCTAACCACCCAGAATACTTCAAATTCAATATGTTCAACCTCGCTACCTTCTACCTCCTTCACATAATGGCTGATCTGTTCCTCAATTAATGAGGCCAGGGAAGGGGAGCCGCTGAAAACGGCCTCAGCAGAGAGCAGTGCTTCACTACTCTTATTCTGGTCAATATGCGGGTCAATGGACTGGTTTAAACGATCTATAACAGCCGTGGGCAGTGTCGTTTTTGCGATCTGTGGCCCGAAAGGGGAGTGCAGTTCAGTGGTCGGATTTGAGTGAGAGGGTCGCCCAAGATTGTCATCTGCTTCATACTTGCGTAAGCGACGGGTTCTTTTTAATTCACTCATAATTGGGCCTGTTGCAGTATTTTTGTCATCATAGCACTTTATGCTTCATGTAATAGAGGATCTACATGCACATTTGGGTTGATGCGGACGCTTGTCCAAAAGTTATCAAAGAGATTTTATTTCGGGCTTCTGATCGTAAACAGGTACCGGTAACCCTGGTTGCTAACCAGTTTTTAAGTACGCCGCCATCACCGCTGATCAATGCTGTTCAGGTCCCGCAGGGCTTTGATGTCGCGGATAACCATATTGTTGAGAAGATGGCGCCTGGTGATCTGGTCGTAACCCAAGATATTCCTCTGGCATCTGAAGTCATTGATAACCAGGGCGTGGCGATCAATCCAAGGGGAGAACTCTATACTCCTGAGAATATTCGACAGCGTTTGTCGATGCGTGACTTTATGGAAACGTTGCGCAGTTCAGGTGTTGAAACGGGTGGTCCGGCAGCCTTTAGCCAGGCTGACAGGCAGGCATTTGCGAATGCTTTGGATCGCTTTTTGGCCAAGCGCTTAAAATAATTTTGTGCAATGCACAAAAAAGTGCTTGACTAAAAAATAGACAAGATTTATCTTTGCTGTAAATGGATTGCTGCGCCGCAGCATTAATTACTTTTGGAGACAAAACTATGTACGCTGCTAACAACCCTTTCGCTGATTTCTTCAAACCAGAAATGTCTAAAGAGATCGAAGCGCTGTTCAAGCCAATGCAGAATCTGGCTGAAGTAAACACTAAGACTGTAGAAACTCTGGTTTCTCTGCAGAAAGCTTACATCGAAGAACTGGCTAATGCTTCTGTTGAGCAGTTCAAAACTCTGTGCGAATGCAAAGATCCTAAAGAAGCAATGGACCTGCAGGTTAAGTTCTACAAGTCTGTTGAAGCTAAAATGACTGAAGCTGCTGAAAAAGGTGTTGCTGCAATGACTGTAGCTAAAGACGCTTACGTTGCAACTGTAGAAGAATCTACTAAACAAGCAACTGAGATGGCTGAAGAAGTGGCTAAGAAAGCTGCTGAGATGAAAGTAGCTTAAGTTCAGACTTACTCTCTACCTATTTAAAAAACCGCTACCTTGGGTAGCGGTTTTTTTGTGCCTGTTGTGCCAAATTCAGCAGTTAAATACGTTTAGTATTCAATGACGACATCCGTCTCTGGTGTGCAACTGCAAGCGAGTACAATCCCTTTGGCTTTTTCCTCCTCAGTCAAAGGAATTTCGGAGCTTCGATGGGCGTCACCGGCAATCAGCTGAACTTTGCACGCACCGCAGACCCCTGAACGGCATCCTGCCGGAATGGAAAAACCATTCTCTTCCGCTTGTTCCAGTAATGTTTGTTGATTGTCACCGGTAAAACTGTCGCCATTCAAAGTCACTTGTACACTATGTGAATCGGCTGTGGGATCAATACCAGGAGGTGCCCCGAAGCTCTCCTCAAACCAACGTTGTTCAGCTAAACCTAATTGGCGGCAATAGTCTTTAGCATGCGACATAAAGCCTTCCGGTCCGCAACACATGACCGTGCGCTGGGGTAGATCGGGTATATGATGAATGAGCTGTTCCCGACTAATTCGGCCTTTAATACCGAGCCAGTCAGGTTCGGGCTGGCTGAGGCTGAAGATAAGCCGTAGTTTAGGGTTTTGCCGGGTCAGCCATAGCAATTCATCTTCGCATATCAGATCGGCTTCAGTTCGGGCCTGATGGTAAAAGACAATATCGCGTTCGCTATGGGTATCGGTTAATTGTCTAACGGCCGAAAGCATCGGTGTAATACCGCTACCAGCAGAGAGCAATAGGAGCGATCCATTTCCCGTTACGGCTTCATTGAATTCGCCTATAGGCGCCAGTGCTTGTATCTGATCGCCAGGCTGAAGGTTTTTGTGCAACCAATTGGATATCTTCCCATCCGTTACTCTTTTAACTGTGATCGCGATATCCTGAGGCCGGCTGGGTGAAGACGACAGGGTATAACAGCGGGAGACTGGGCTATCATCAATCATAAGATTTAGGGTGATAAACTGCCCGGCAATGTATTCCGCTCGCAACCCTTTTGGTAGAGCAAAACGGAAGGTTACAACATCACGGGTCTCATCAACACGTTGTAGACATTGAAGTGTCACTTCCTGTCCCGCTTGCCAGCTATTTTCCTCTATGCTGCTGTCGTTGCTTCGAATGATCGGTGCATTGTTTGGATAGGTTTCAGATGCCTGAGTCTCTAAAACTTCCACTCGGTCTGTTGTGCTGATCTTTCCCTCGTTGAGAGGAATAAGGTTTTGCCCAAAGTAGACCTCATTATCAGCACCTAAACGATACTTAGCCAAGGTGTTAATAGGCTCCCCCTGGGGAATTTTTTCACCCGTAGAAGGGTTAAATGTCGTCATGACGCAACGGGAGCAGGGTTTGACTGCTTCAAACTCTACCTCACCGATACGGATACGCTTCCAGCTATCTTCAGCAAAAGGTTCGCACCCATCTACAACCAAGTTGGTACGAAAATGATCCATAGTGATAGGCGTCGATGAGCGGCTGTTTAGGTCATCTAGTGAAGCCTGCGATATCACCAGAATAGGATAGCCGTCGGCAAAGGCGACGGGTTTTTCAGGTCTTCTAGATGTAAATCGTTCGGATTGTTCGCCAAAGAACAGAAGATGGCAGTCCCGCCCCAGTTTTTCAGTGAACCATTCATCAAAACCGATTCCGCAATGTTGGGCATTAATCTCCGTACCCCACACAGTGACCTGTTTATAGTTCTGAAAAAGTTCCGGGTATTTAATACTCAGATGATCACCGTCGGGTGCAATAACCTCTATCCCGTCATCCCGCAGTAAAACTGAATACTGAAGAAGGGAGGGGATCTGGCGAGCAGAGAGTAACTCGCCATCGGGATTACTGAGCATAAATCTTCGATCAAACGAGAGTCCCTGCTCGCTAACAAAGACGTCTGAAAGATTTAGCCCGCCGAGGGATTTGATGGGAAATACATTGATGGAACTAAGTGTTACCTCTGACACATCGTCTTCCTTCTGATCAGTATGGCAATTGGCTGAAAATGGAATCCAAACGAATCTTGCGTGGTTCCTTCTGCTCGTTTTCAGCGATTAGAAACTCACCTTTTTTACTGTATTCAAGATCAAGGAAACGTAACTTCTCTGAATGCGTTTTGCCTTGATCAATCCATTCAACGTTGTGGATTGCTTTACGCATGCACGCAAGTTCATAGCCGTCATGAATTTCACAATTAATCGGTGTGTATTGCTGTTCGTTGGCCATGGCTATTGCCTTATATTTTTCTCCTTAGCATACTGCCTGAAATTGAGATTGGATAGTTCGGAGCCCGATTTGGACCTAGATAAGCAGCACCTAATTAAGCTGGCAAACATGAAAATGCCATTTGGCAAATATCAGGGACGTGTCCTGCTGGATCTGCCCGAAGAGTACCTGCTTTGGTTTGCAAAAAAGGGCTTTCCACAAGGGGAGCTGGGTTTCCTTTTGCAACTGATGCTAGACATTCGTATCAATGGTGTTGAATCTGTTTTACAGCCCCTTAGAAATAGAAATCGCGCGGATATCTAATACACTAAAACATGAGCTCAACGTTTAAGGGTAAGTTCATGTTTAGATCAATACTATCAATTGTATTCTCTGTTTTTTTCCTTTTGGGAATCGCTTCCCCAGCTATTGCGGCTTCAAATGCTGAGATAAATGCTAAATCAAAGCAGGCGCTAAAAGAGTTTTATAGACACTCTTCTGCGGGTAAGCAGCTGTTTCAACAGGCGAAAGGGGCTCTGATCTTTCCTGAAGTTTATAAAGCGGGGTTCGGCATAGGCGGGGAATATGGAGAAGGTAAGCTGGTAGAAAACGGCAGAACCACTGGTTATTACTCCATTGCTGCCGCTTCAATCGGCTTTCAACTGGGGGCTCAGGTTAAAACTGAGATTATTCTGTTCATGACGGATAAAGCGCTTCGTCAGTTTAAACAAAGTGATGGTTGGGAAGCAGGGGTGGACGGAAGTGTTGCCGTAGTGACCTTAGGTGCTGGTGGCGAAATCGATACCAGTACGATTAAGGATCCGATTATTGGCTTTATTTTTTCAAATAAAGGTTTGATGTATAACCTATCGCTTGAAGGCTCTAAAATTACACGGAAATAGAAGGTGAAATAATGCTTATGAAACGTTTGATGGTATTGATGGTAGCGGTTTTACTGCCTGTTTCTTCATGGGCCGCAAAGCCCGAATGGGCAGGTAATAAGGGTGGTAAGCATGCTGAAAAGTCGGAACAGAGAGCTGAAAAAAATCACAAGGAAAAGCAGGAAGAAGAAAGTATCGTGAGTGACACCGAGGAGATTCTTGACGATATATTCTCATCAGAAGAAACAGAAACAATTCGTGATTATTATAATGAAAAGGTAGCGTCAGGGACGGGCAAACACAAAGGTAAAAAGAAAGAGTTACCTCAGGGGCTTAGGAAAAAGCTGGAACGCGGGGGGGAACTACCTCCGGGTTGGCAGAAAAAGGTTGCTCGAGGTGAAGTGCTAGATAGTGATCTTCGTAGTCAGGCTGAGTCAATTCCTGACGATCTTCTTTCACGTTTACCGGGTAGCGATCAGGCCACCGAGATCATCAAGCTTAAAGATAAGATTATTCGCGTGGGCAAAGGGGAAGGAACCGTTGTCGATATTATTGATATCGCCGATATTCTAACTGGACGCGGTGGTAGTTAAGATTAAAATAGTATCCTCTACTGAGCCGGCGTAGTGCCGGCTTTTTTAATTCTTGCAAGAGACAAATATGACTCCAGCAATTAATGCCGCAAAAAAAGCTAAGGTTGAATTCAAGGTTCACGAATATGACCATGATCCCAATGCTGCTTCTTACGGCGAAGAAGCGGCTGATGCCTTAGGGCAAGATCCTTATCGTGTCTTCAAGACGCTGCTGGTCGCCATTAATGGTGATAATAAGAAGCTTGCGGTGGGCGTTGTGCCTGTTTCAGGCCAGTTGGATTTGAAAGCGATGGCGTCAGCGTTAATGGCGAAGAAAGTCAGTATGGCTAATCCTCAGGATGCAGAGCGCGCGACCGGATATGTTGTCGGCGGAATTAGTCCACTGGGGCAAAAGAAACGTTTACCGTTGTTGTTGGACAGCAGTGCGAGCAATTACCCGACAATATGCATGAGCGCAGGTAAGAGGGGGCTGGAGATCGAAATGCATGCAGATGATTTGCTGCAGATTACCTCAGGTAAAATTGCTGAGATCGCCAAGTTTTAGTGAGATGTTTGTTTTTTTAGGATCTCTTCTAATTCATCGGCAGGAATGGGCTTACTGAAGTAGTAACCTTGTGCCATATCACAGTTCTTTCTTAAGAGAAGGGCTGTTTGTTCTTCGGTCTCAACCCCCTCTGCAATCACTTTTAGGCCCAGACCATGAGCCATATCGATCGATGCATTAACTAATTCCAGGTCGGCTGCATCAACCGATATATCATTTATAAAACTACGGTCGACCTTCAAAATATTAAAAGGGTAGCTTCGCAGATAGCTCAAGGATGAATAGCCAGTACCAAAATCATCCATGGATATACTGATCCCTTTTTGGGTCAGTTTGGCGATGGCCTCTTCAACATCGGCATGTTGTGACATAAGTACGCCCTCGGTAATTTCCAGCTCGAGGTTGCGCCCTTCAAGACCGTAACTATTTACGAAAGATTCTATATTATCAATCAAATGAGGGTCACGAAACTGGCGTGGTGATAGGTTGATTGCGATATGGAAATCCGGGATGAAGGTTTTTATCCATCTGCTTGTGGTGCGCAGGGCATCGTCCAAAACGAACTTTCCTATCTCAACAATTAGACCTGTATGCTCCGCTACCGGGATAAATTCCTCTGGAGATATTGCTCCCAGTTCTTTTGAATCCCATCTCAGCAGAGCTTCGGCACCGACGATTTTACGTGTTTTCAGATCGACAACAGGTTGGTATAGCAAACGAAGTTCATTTCTATCCAGTGCATTATGCAATTGCTCTTCCAATTGCAGGCGACGGTTTGCCTCGATATTCATCTCCTGCGTATAGAAATGAAAGCTATTCCTGCCAGCCGCTTTGGAGTGATACATGGCCGAGTCTGCATTTCTCAGCAGTTCAGAAGGGGTTGTGCCGTCGCCAGGGTATAAGGCGATGCCAATACTCATTGTCAGCAGGATATCTCTACCATCGATAGTAAGGGAGGAGCGGAACTGTTGCAGAAGATTTTGTGCAATAGGGAGTGCTTGTTCAGGCCTTTCAAGGTGGTTTATCAAAACGATGAATTCGTCGCCGCCTAAACGACCAATGGTATCTGAATCCCGGACCGACCCCTGTAACCTTTTGGCGGCTTCAACGAGTATTTTATCCCCCATATCGTGACCAAGAGTATCGTTAACTTTCTTAAAGTCATCCATATCAAGGAAGAGAACAGCGATCTGGTGTTGGTTTCTCTTTGCCTCATGCATCATGGTCTCTAAACGATGCATAGCAAGAAAACGATTTGGCAGTTCGGTGAGTCCGTCGAAATGAGCTTGGTGAAGAATCTTTTCTTCCTGGGCCTTCTGTTTGGTTACATCCTGTTTCACGGCAAGAAAATGACGAACTTCGCCTTCGGCATCAAGCACCGGAGCGATATGAGCTTGTTCCCAGAATATTTCGCCATTTTTCTTTTTATTTTGGAATTCGCCTTGCCAGGATTCCCCTTGTACGAGCTTGGCCCACATATCGGCATAGCGCCCAGGCGGTGTTTTACCTGACTTAAGAATGCTCGAATCTTTACCTAGTACTTCTGCTTGTGAATAACCGGTAACGCTTTCAAAGGTACTGTTAACATACTCAACCTCCCCTTTAAGATTGGTAATCACTACTGACACAGGGCTTTGTTCTACTGCTTGAGAGAGGGTCAGGATACGTTCTTCAGCCTTGCGTTTTTCAGTAATATCCCGGCTGATGCCTACGATACCCTGGGGCTCACCATCCATATCCAGAAAGGGGGCTAATTGAGACTCTAATAGTATTGGAGAGCCATCTTGTTCATGAGTCCAGGCTTCGCGGTTAATCGGCAGTAAGTTATTGATGACCTGAAGCGTGTCACTTTTATCGGTTATTGCATGGTTACTTTCAGAAAAATCCTGATCTGTCTTACCGATCAGGTCTGCCTCTTGATGCCCGGTAAAACTCTGGAATGCTTTGTTACAGCCGAGGTACTTACCTTCTTTATCTTTAATGAAAATATGATCAGGTAAAGCGTCAATTAGTCCTCTTAACAGGCCTCGTTCTCTATTTAGGATCTGTCGACTGATATGGAGTTCTCGCTCAGCTAAACGGCGTTCCTCCTGCCGACTAAGGATCATACCGAGCAACATAGTGCCGATAGGGTAGAAGATCAGGATGGTTGGAGCGATAGCCGCAATAATTTTGTATCTAAGATGCTCAGGCATAAAGAACATCAGACATAACACGGTGATTTGTACACTGAGACCAAGAAAATAAAGACGCCACCAGGTAAGGGCTTTATTGTGTTTCTCAATGTAAGCCCGCCAGCCTAACCCAATGAGAGCCGAACAGATAATGACAGCGGAACCAACATAGATGCCCGCGCCTCCCTGATAGAGCCTGAGGGTGACCGTCATTACTACTGCGATCAAAGTGGGTATGACACCAAAATACAAGCCACACAGGCTGATCAGGACCCAGCGTGCGTCAAAGAAAACACCGGGGATCAGCTCCCATGGCGTTAACATGACCGCCATACCAAGCAGACCGACGAGTATCCCTGTTATTCCTTCACGCAGGAAACGCTGGTGTATATTCTGTAAGCCCAGAGAATCATAGACGATGCCCATCGCTAAGAGCAGGGCAACGTTATTAATAAGGCCTATAAAGCTGGATGATTCCATTTCCAGTAATTCTCATCTCGGGCTTTGCTTTTAGTATAACCATGTTATCGGGTTCTATGAGATTGATTTAAATCTATTTTCGGAATGTTTTAAATTCATTTAATGGATATGTCGTTAAAGCAGTGGCAATGGAATGGCTTGATAGACAGTACAAGTCGCCTAGTGTAGTTTTCAGTTTAGGGCTCATTGATAACTACGATAATGCGGGGTCATAAAAATCGCTACACTTCTTCATCCATATATTATTGACTTGGAAGCGTCTGGCTTTGGTCCGGATAGTTATCCTATTGAGGTAGGTCTTGCGCTGGATGAAGGAGAACGATATTGCAGTTTGATCCAGCCTAAACCCGAGTGGACCCACTGGTGTGAAGAGGCTGAGGCCTATCATAAGATCCCGCGAGAGAATCTAATCCGCTTTGGTTTGACTGCAGAGCATGTCGCTTCGGAACTGAATAAGCGGCTATTTAATCTTACTGTTTACAGTGATGGTTGGGTGGTTGATCAAAGCTGGATGATCAAACTTTTCTACAGGGCCGGATTGCCAATGCAGTTCAGAATCAGCCCTTTAGAGATGATCCTGAATGAAAGTCAGATGGAATCCTGGCATGAAGTAAAGGATCAGGTGATTCAGGAACTTAAGTTAGAAAGGCATCGTGCCAGTAACGATGCCCTTATAATCCAGCTGACCTACAAACGTACCTTAGCGATGTCGGCTAGTTAAAATTGGCGCCAAACATCTCTCCAATGGCTTGAGTGAGGGCTTCGCTCCTCTCACCATTTCTAAACTGCATGAGGATCAACGCCCTCAGAGTTGGCAGGAACATCAGATCGGATAACACCCTGGAAAACCCAGCCTGGCCTGCTTTGCCAATTGCCAGTTTCTCAAGAAAGACGGCGAGTAACGCCGGGTCTTGAAGGCTATCGCTGCAACGCGTGGCTATTGAAACAATCACTTCAGGTTCCAGTGCGTAGTCACTCTCCAGAATATTTTTAATAATGGCTTGTTTGCGATCCGAATGCCTTCCATTGGAAAGCCCGCGGGTAAGGGCTGCAATATGATTTGCGTTGGCCGTGCCCCGTGTTAGGGTTTGTTCCGCTCTTACACAGAGTGCCTCAAATAGCTTATGGTCTGGCTCAATACTTTCCAGACAGGTACACAGCACCTCAAAAGGGACATCCGGTAGTAGGGGGATGGCCTTAGTCAGGATTGAACTGTTACTGCCTTTTTCGTGGCGAACTGCAAGATCAGCAATGCCCTGGAATCCAAGTGCTTGCCAGTTATCGAAACCTGCCTGGCCAGCAAAGTATTGCTGCGCATTCTCATAGTATTGTGAAGCAGGTTGGCTTGCTGCCAGCGTTGAATAGGCATGGAACAGTGCCATTTTTTCCTGATCAGGTTTAAAGGAGAAGGGGTTATCCTTCAGTGCGTCTTCAGGCATCTCGCCGGTTTCTTCATGCTGCAAAATACCTCCAGCATTTTTCAGTAACCGTCCCAAAAGATCATCGCGTACGGCCTGAATCAGAAAACCTTGCTCATCAAGTGGCAGCTTTAAAAACCAAGCAACACCTTGATCCTTGTTCTTAGGATTCCAGATCATCAATGCCAACCAGGCATGTTGAAGATAAGGGTACGGATAAGGGGTTTGTTGATTTTCAATTTTTTCGAAGAGATCAGCAGAGATTTTCTGGACCCTGCGACCCATATCAAAAAAACGAATCTGACCGCCGCTGTGGCGAAGTACTTGAGTGAGTGAAGAAAACTCGGACATGACTGCTACCTTTACAATGAGGTCGCAATTCTAACAGTTCAGGGGCAAGGAGCAATAAGACCTGTGATCAGGGCTTAGATTGTAAAAAACTGGTTTTTACCCGCTTTTTTCGCCTGGTACATCGCTTTATCTGCCAGGTTTATACACTCTTCAGCACTGATATCCTCTTCGTTGTGTATATAGATCCCGATGCTCGCGGTAAATGAAAACTGATAGGGGCCGACAGAATATGTTTTATTCAGAGTGTGAATAAGTTTATTGGCGACCACTGTTGCATGGGAAGCTGCGGCAATATCGGTCAGGATAACGAGGAACTCATCTCCGGCTAAACGACCCAAAATATCTGAACCTCGTAGGGCTTTTGCCATCGCTTCGGAGACTTGCTTTAAACATTGATCACCCACGTCATGTCCATAATCGTCGTTGACGGGTTTAAAGTTGTCTAAATCAATAAACAGTACAGCGGTATGTTCTTTTTTACGTTTTGATGAGGCGATGGCCACCTCCAGTTGGTTCAGAAGAAAGAGCCGGTTGGGGAGGCCTGTCAGGGTGTCGTGGCAGGCAATGTGTTCCAGCCTTTGGTTAGCTATAGCCAGTTTCATGCTCTGTTTGCGGGTATTAAATATAACGATGCTAGCGAAGAGTAATCCGCAGAACACTATAGCTATTAACGTAACGATCAGATCCCTTAATAAAATCTGTAAGTTAAGTGCAGAAGCTTCACGAACCGCAATATTTTGCTGTTGCTGGTGGTCGATCAGGCTATCCAGTTGGTCGGCCACAATGATCTGGTCTGAAAGAACTCTGTTAAGTTCAGGTGTGTAATCGCGCTCGACATCTTCCATAAGAAGATCAGCAAACCTTCTCAAAACAGGTGCCCTCTGTGTGGTTTCTGCATCGAGGGTGGTAAAGATTTCACGTTCGGTCGAATCCAGCTCACTGCTTAGTAGGGCCAGTCGGGATTTTTGGTAATTTGAACCATGATTGTAGAACCGCTCGAATAGCTCATCACGTTCAAAAAAATCTTCTGAAAGGGTCATATGCCAGAGCAATATAGCTCGTTCACGGACAGCGACTCGCATTGCCATAGCCGCACGTAACTGTGTGTCATTATTTTTGGTGGTTTGGACTAAGGTGTCGCGCAGCCCTGCGAACTGCTGATAGAAATAGATTGAAGAGCCAGCGAAGGCGAAAAAAATCAAACAGAAACCGATGATGTAGAAAAGTATCTGAGATCCCTGATTCTTTTTCGTCATCTTTATGAATTCGTTATCAGCTAATATTTTACCAGTCTAGCCTAGTTTATTAATGACAGCATGGTAGTTATGGACCTATGTGAATAAATAATGAGCTGTATCAGTTGAAAGAGCATTCACTTTTTATGGCGCGCCTCGGTAATAGTGCCATAGAAAAAGTGATCCAACACTCAGCCATGGGGACCAATGTTCGGTTATGACACGCGCCTCTTTTGCACTGGGGCGTTCCTCAAGACCTTTTAGTTTTTGTAAAGCAATGACGATAGCCAGATCGTCGGCTGGGAAAATATCTTGTCGTTGCAGTGAAAACATCAGGTAGATCTCTGCACTCCAGCGGCCCATTCCCCGTAATTGAGTAATATGATTAATCGCTTCGCTATCGGGCATCTGTTTTAAGGCTTCCAGATCTAGCCTGTTAGTTTTAATGGCTTCTGCCAGCGCGCAAACATATTCGATCTTTCTGCGTGAAAGTCCTGCTGCTCTCAGTTGCTCCGGAGGTGTTTTAAGAATGGAATTGGCGCTTATATCGGGCAGGAGGTTTTTTACTTTTGCCATGATACTTGCTGCAGCTTCAGTGGAAAGCTGCTGGCTGATGATAATTGAGACAAGGGCCTCTATGCCATGGGGCCTGATACGTGGTGCGGGTGCGCCAATCAGTTCAACAGCATCTTGAATATCGGGATCGATTGATGCCAGATATTTTATTCCCTTAGCGATCATTGTGTTATCCATAGCTATTTAGCCTAACGCTATTCAGGGGTTTGAAAAAGTTTTTTATTTTGCGCGAATGCGCAAGAAACGGGTGGCTTGATGAAAATAGGTTCCATAGAATTCTATGGAACCTACAAACAAGTCTTGAACGACTTTTCTATGCCCACTGAGAAAGTCCAAGACTTATTCGCAGGTTCCTAAGGCATTATATCGCAGGGGTATCAGCATGGACGGTGCTAGTGTTGTTCGTTTACTTCTATTAGCCGCAATTTGGGGAGCATCCTTTCTGTTCATGCGTATTGCTGCGCCGGAATTAGGCGCTGCATTAGTGGCTGAGATAAGAGTATTGCTAGCGGCTATGTTTCTTTGGGCGGCCAGTGTTTTTTTCAAGCGTTCCTTAAGGGTGGGTGAAAACTGGCGTCATTATCTTATTGTCGGTTTTTTTAATTCGGCACTACCGTTCATCTTATTTAGTTATGCCGCCTTGCAATTGTCCGCATCGATTCTCTCGATACTGAATGCCACAGCACCCTTGTGGGGGTGTGTCATTGCAGCGGCTCTGGATCGGCAGCGAATTCCGGTTAAGACATTCAGCGGCCTTGTTCTGGGGGTTATCGGTGTGGGTGTGCTGCTTGGCTTTGATACTGCAGTCGTCAGTGAAGCGGGCTGGTTACCCTGTTTGGCGGCGATAGGTGCAGCATTCTGTTATGGTATTGCTTCTAACTATACCCGTAGAGCTAAAGCAGATGATGCATTTAGCAATGCTCATGGGACCATGTGGTCTTCAACTTTGATTCTCTTGCCTATGGTGATCCTGTTCTCTTCTACAGAACAAGTAACGGTGATAACGGAAGGGGCTGTACTGATGTCGGTAACCGCACTCGGGGTAATCTGTACCGGGATCGCTTATCTGCTCTATTTTCGTTTAATCAAAGACGTTGGAGCAGCCTCCGCTTTAACTGTGACATTTCTTATTCCTGTGTTTGGTGTCTTATGGGGCGGGTTATTCTTAAATGAAAATATGGGCTGGCATACCTTCTGTGGAGGAGTCATCGTGGTGATCGGAACGATGCTGGTGACAGGCTTCTCGCCAAAAAACCTTTTTAAAAACAGGTCTGCCCATGTCTGATAATGGTTTGTACACCCAGAGTAGACATTATCAGCAGATCGCTGCTGCAATTCGGTTTATATCTGAAAACCAGACTGAGGGGTTATCGCTGGAGCAGATTGCGGAAAGTGTTGGGCTAAGTGTCTATCATTTTCAGCGCCTTTTTGCTCAATGGGTTGGCATATCCCCCAAGCGCTTTATTCAGTTTCTGGGTAAGGAGAGAGCTAAGCAGGCTCTGCTCACTACTTCTAGTGTTCTGGATGCGGCTGAAGAAGCCGGTGTCTCAGGTGTGGGACGAATGCATGATTTGCTGGTGACATGTGAGGCAATGAGCCCTGGGGAGATCAAACGCCAGGGTGAAGGGTTGTATATCAGTTATGGATTGGCTTTCTCACCCTTTGGTCAGGTTCTTATCGCCTGGACCGATCGGGGTGTTTGTTATCTGATGTTTGGTGATGTCTTTGACTCGTTATTCTGTGGTTTACGGCAGGAATGGCCCAATGCAGTATTTTGCCGGAAGGATCTTGAAGCATCTGGCTTGGCTGAAAAGATCTTTACGCCTGCAGATAAACCGCTTCCTTTGCATCTGCTTCTTAAAGGTACCAATTTTCAGATCAAAGTCTGGGAAGCGTTGTTAAAGGTTCGTGAAGCTGACCTGGTCTCTTATTCGCAGTTGGCTAGATTGTGTGAATCCCCGAAGGCTGCCCGTGCTGTGGGCAGTGCGGTAGGGAAAAATAAAATAGCTTATTTAATTCCTTGTCATCGTGTTGTTAGAGAGACAGGTGAAATAGGTCAATACCGATGGGGCAGTGATAGGAAAGCTGCAATGCTTGGCTGGGAAGCTGCCCGGTACTCGACCGGGCGTCGGTAAAACAGAGTTTTTTATTCGGGACAAGCCCCCTCGATGACCCAATCAACTTGTTTATCAGCACAGGCCCCGCAAGCGTTAGAGAACGTTTTTACGGCTTCTTTGTCACGGGTGTAACCGCAGGCGGGCCGGTAATCCATGGTGCAAAATTGCGGTCTGGGTTCCTCGCAAACCAGCGCACCTGAAGGGACTTCAGGTTGGCTTTGACAACCCGTCACTATCAGGGCGCCGCAGATAAGAAAGATCTTAGTTTTCATATTATGTACCTGCCTTATTCTGATGGGCTTGTGCCTTTTAGTTTTTCTCTAAGCGATTGCATGGCTACAAAGAGAGAGGGGATAAAGAAAATACCCACTATCGTAGCCAGAAGCATACCGCCAAGTACCACAAAGCCTATTGAGATACGGCTAGCTGCACCTGCGCCTGAAGCCGTGACTAGCGGAAGTACCCCCAGAATAAATGAGAAGGCGGTCATTAAAACGGCTCGGTAGCGAAGGTTTGCTGCTTCGTTTGCTGCTTCAATAATCCCCTTGCCTTGCTCCCTTAACTGTTTAGCAAATTCGACAATCAGAATGGCTGATTTACTGGCTAAGCCAATCAACATAACGATGCCGATCTGGGCGTAAAGGTTATTAGTGAGACCTGGAATAAGCCAAAGCGGCAGAATAGCGCCAAGTAATGCTACCGTAATGGATAGCATCACCGCCATTGGGATTGACCAGCTCTCATATTGAGCAACCAGGAATAGATAGGCAAACAGAATGGCTAACGACATGATAATAATCACATAGCCACCTGATTCCTGTTCCTGCTGGGTCGTGCCGGTCCATTCAAGTACGTAACCATCAGGTAGTGTCTCTTTAGCGAGTTTCTCCATCAGAGCGATACCTTCTCCGGTCGCAATGCCACTGCCGACCATTGCTGTTAGAGAGGCGGAACGTGCTTGGTTAAAGCGGGTTAAAGACTGTGGTCCAAGTACGGGTTTTACATCAACCAGCGCGCTGATTGGAATTAGATAGCCCTGATTACTCTTAACATCCAGGTCATTAAGATCGTCCACATTATCGCGGAACTGAGCATCGGCTTGGATCATCACCCGATAGTTGCGCCCGTAGAGGTTAAAGTCATTGACATATTGCGTGCCTAACTGCGCCTGAAGCGTACTGAACAGATCGCTCATTGAGACCCCCAGTGCTAGCGCTTTGTCACGATCGATGACTAATTCAAGCTGGGGTACATTGGCAGAGTAAGTGGAATAAACCCGGCTGAATTGCGGAAGCTGGTTTGCCGCAAAGATTAAAGCGTTTGTCGCCTGAGCCAGTTCTTGGGGTGAACCATTACGGATATCCAGAATGTTGGCTTCCAGACCCGCTGCATTACCCAGGCCAGGAATCGGCGGAGTAGGGAAGGCCATGATGTTGGCGCCAGGTATCGTTGCCAGTTTTTGGTTGAGCTCTCCTAAAATACGGTACCAGGCCATCTCTGGTGCCGTACGCTCATCCCAATGCGTCAGAACAGGAATGGCCAGTGCAGCGTTGGGAGCCGCGCCACCCAGAATACTGAAGCCTTTAATACCAATGCGGTTTTCTACTCCGGGTTGTTCTGCAAGGATCTCATCGATCTGCGCAACGATAGCATCAGTACGGTTTAGTGACGCACCGTCAGGCAGTTGGATATTGATAAAGAACGCACCGTTATCCTCATAGGGTAGGAAGCCGGTAGGCGTCGTACTAAACATGTGATAAACACCACCGCCCATGGCAGCGAGCAAGCCCATGCTTAATAAGAGGCGTTTATTCAGAAAGCTGACTTTATTGACGTAGCCTCGGCGGGTCCAACTGATCAACTGGTCAAACTTACGGAACAAGCCTTTAGGTTCCTGAGCAGGTTTCAGAAGCAGTCCACATAATGCCGGGGACAAGGTAAGGGCGTTCAGAGAGGAGAAGCAGACTGCAACAGAGATTGTTACTGCAAACTCCGTGTACAGTTTACCGGTGATCCCTGGCATAAATGCGACAGGAACAAATACGGCTAGCAGTACAAGTGTGGTTGCTATAACCGGGCCGATAACCTCTTTCATTGATACCGCTGTTGCTTCTTTTGCCGATAGACCTTCCTGCATATGACGTTTAACGTTTTCCACAACCACAATAGCGTCATCGACCACAATACCGATGGCCAGAATCAGAGCGAATAATGAAATCGTGTTGATACTGAAACCCAGTACGGAAAGGACAGCGAAGGTTGCGATTAGCGAAACAGGAATCGTTGCCGATGGAATGAGTGTGGCCCGCCAATCCGCCAGGAACAGGAAGGTGACCAGTACAACCAGTGCAAAAGTGATAAACAGTGTTTCTACCACCTCTTGCAAAGACGCTTTCACTGAGAGTGTGGTGTCATAAAGAATGGCATAGTCCATGTCATCGGGAAAACGCTGGCTTAGTCTTTCTAGCTCAGCGTAAACCTGATCGGCGACATCGAGTGCGTTCGCTCCCGGACTTTGATAAATAGCAATCGTGGCTGCCTGATTGCCATTCATGATCGATGAAGCGCTGTAACTTTGCGAACCCAGCTCTACACGAGCGACATCGCGAAGGCGAACGGAGGCACCATTCTCGCCGGTACGGAGGATGATATTTTCAAACTCCTCGACGCTTTCTAAGCGACCCTTTGCTCTAAGGTTGTACTGGAATTGTTGATTTTGAGTGAGGGGTGGCTGGCCGATTATACCGACTGAGGCCTGTATATTTTGCTGCGATATCGCATTGCTGATATCGCTAGGCGACATATTCAGCGCTTTCAGACGGTCAGGGTCGAGCCAGACCCGCATGCCGTAATCCATGGGGCTAAACTGAGAAGCTGAGCCTACTCCGTTAATACGCGCTAGCGCATCTTGCACGTAAAGGGTGGCGTAGTTACTCAGGAATAACTCGTCATAGGTGCCTTCAGGAGAAAACAGGTTGATGACCAACAGCATATTGGTCGCTTGTTTACGGGTGGTAACCCCTTGTCGAACAACCTCCTGGGGTAAGGAAGATTCAGCCAGAGCGACTCTGTTTTGTACATTGATAGCGGCCTGGTCAGGGTCGGTTCCCACCGCAAAGGTAATATCCAGGCTATAGCTGCCATCATTGTTAGACTTTGATGACATATACAGCATGTTATCAACGCCGTTCACCTGAGCTTCAATCGGTGTGGCTACGGCTTGTTCAACGACTTCAGCATTTGCGCCAGGGTATTTTGCCTGTACCTGTACCTTAGGCGGTGTGATATCAGGAAACTGAGCGACAGGCAGGCTTAAAATAGCCAACCCGCCAGCAATCATTAATACGATCGAAATAACCAACGCAAATTTGGGCCGGTTAATAAAAAAGATAGAGAACATGGTTTACTCCTCTACCGCATTAACCTGAATGCCAGGTTTAACCTTTTGCAACCCTTCGGTAATGATTAGGTCACCTGGTTCCAATCCGTTTATGACCTGCCATTGCCCTTCAACCTGTGGCCCCATCTCTACCCGGGATATACTGATTTTATTGTCTGTATCGACTTCCAGTACGAAGTAACCTTCACGGTCACGCTGAACAGCTGATTGTGGAATCTGAATGCCGGTTTCTGGCTGTTTCCGTTTGATCTCAACATGGACAAATTCGCCAGGCAGAAGCAGATATTTAGGGTTGGGGAAATTGGCCCGCAGCGTAATGGTATCGGTATTGGTGTCTACCTCTGGAGAGATAAAATCAAAACTGCCTGCCTGATCATACACGCTACCGTCGGAAAGAATGAGTCTAGGCGCGACCGGAGGGTTATCCAGATCGATACCTTTACGGCGGGCATCCAGCATCAGTTTTTCACTGACCGCCATCTCTACATACACTTTATCGATTTTTACAACGGTGGCGAGGGTTCCGCTCTCAGGGCTGATCAGGTCACCGACAGAAAAGTTAGCTTTACCTATGCGCCCACTAAAGGGAGAACGAATTTCTGTGTAGCTAAGGTCAAGTTTAGCCTTACGTAAGCCTGCTTCAGCTTTCAGAACCTGGGCGCGAGATTGATCCCGATCAGCCGCCGCCTGATCCAGTTGAGATTGCGAAGCGGCCTGACGCTTACGTAGCTGACTGACCCGATTAAGGTTAGCCTGCGCGTTTTTTAGGCCTGCACGGGCTGAAGCAAGGTCTGCTTCTGCTTGCTTTAAGGCAATTTCGTAATTGTCTTTTTCAATACGGAATAGTGGTTGATCCGCTTCAATATCCCGCCCTTCGGTAAACAGGCGCTCTTCCAGAAAACCAGAAACACGTGCCAGAAGGTTAACCCGTTCAGTCGGTTGGATGCGGCCGACCAATTTAAAGGTAGGCGTGAGGTCTGACGTTTCTACCTTGTGGACCAAAACAGCAGGGAGAGGTTTGTCTTCAGCAAATGTGACAGCCGGATTGATGGCTAAAGCACTTAAAAGTGAGACGATAAATAACTTTTTCAAAACAAACTCCTCGAACTTGCCTGTTCAGACCAGAAAAAGAATAAAGTTGAAGTGTAGCTACTAATGCTGGCTAGGGGGAATATAGGATAACCCCGATATACAAAGAAAAAGCGGGTGATCTACACCCGCTGTTCTTGCTATTTCAACCAGCTATCCAGCTCGTTTATATCTTCGGGATTGAGTGTGCCGAGCTGCTGTTTAAAGGTAATCAGATTCTGTACATAGTTAAAACGGGCATTCGCGTAATCGCGCTGTGCTGCATAGAGCTGTTGCTCCGCTTGCAGGACATCAACAACATTACGCGTTCCAACTTTGTAACCCTCTTCGGTCGCCTGCAGGGCTGTTTCGCTGGATTTTATGCTTTGCTTAAGTGCATTGACGCTGAGCGCGCCGGTTCGCAGATTACGCAGCAGGCTACGGGTGGTCTGGGTGACTTCACGAAGCGTGTCTTCACGATTGAACTGGCTTTCTGTCAGACGTTGTTCAAGTTCTCGGGATTTTGAGCTTGTTGCACCGCCACTAAAGATAGGCACTGAAAGGGACAGGCCAATGGATGAAGTATCCGATCCATAGTCTGTAGTTGCAGTACCGTTGTCGTAATCGTAATTCGCAGTCAGGCTCAGTGTCGGGTAGTGACCTGCACGTGCCGCTTGTGCTGCGCGTCGGGAAGCTTCCGATCCAATGTCCGCTAGTTTCAGGGCCAGATTGCCTTTCCATGCCTTTTCCAGCCATGGTTGCGCTTGAGTTGGTACAGGTTCTTCTACTGGGTAATCGTCAGCCAGCTCTGCTGTTTTGGCTACGGTTTGACCTGTTAAGCGCTCAAGCGCTTCGTAACTATTATCCAGCTCACCTTCTGCAGTAATCCGAGCAACACGGGCATTATCGAAAGATGCCTGGGCTTCCTGCACATCAGTATTTGCAATCAGGCCAACTTCAAACTGGGCGTTAACCTGATCAAGACGGCGTTTAATCGCGCGCTCCTGGGCTTCGGAAGTCTGTAGTTCACTTTTAGCGCGAAGAACGCCAAGGTAAGCTTCAACGGTACGCTGAATCAGATTCTGTTGTTGTAGATCAAACTGTAGCGCCGCTTGTTCAGACAGTACCTTACCTTGCTTGAAGGTAAACCAGGAGGCTGCATTAAAAACAGGCTGACTCAGGGATACAGTGTATCCGTGGTTGTTGTAATTGGCACTGTCGGTGTCAAAGGAAGTTGTATTTGCGGTCAGGCCAATGTTTGGCAATAGCGCAGCACGGTTCTGTATTTCAACCTCTTTGCCAGCATTATACGAGGCTTCAGCGGCCTTTAGCTGAGGGTCATTTGCTAGCGCCTGTTGGTAGATCTCAGACAAGCTACCAGCAGAAGCAGTAGAGCTGATCGCCAAGGATAGGCAAGATACCTGAAATAGCTGTTTTACGTTCATAAATAAAGCTTCCTTAAACCTGTTCCGGTTGAACTTCCTTAAAAGTTCGCTTACCTAGATAACTGTATACGGTGGGTATGACAAAAAGTGTCAAAAGTGTACCGAAGGTCATTCCACCCACAATCACCCAACCAATCTGCTGGCGGGATTCAGCGCCAGCTCCAAAAGCAATGGCTAGAGGAACCGCGCCCAGTACAGTTGCACCGGTTGTCATCAGAATAGGGCGTAAACGTAGAGAAGCGGCTTCAATAATCGAACTTCGAAGGTCCCTGCCCTGATCCTGCAGTTGATTTGCAAACTCAACAATTAGAATACCATGTTTAGTTACCAAGCCCACCAGTGTGATTAGACCAATCTGGCTGTATACGCTCAGTGAGCCCCCACTGTAATGTAGCGCAAATAATGCCCCGAATATGGCTGGTGGTACAGAAAGCATGATAATCAAAGGATTTTTAAAGCTCTCAAACTGGGCAGCAAGTACCAGGAATACCACAATCAATGCCAAGGCAAAAGTGATCTGCATACTGCTACTTGAGGTTTTGAACTCCCGTGAAGGCCCTGTGTAATCGTAGGTAGCCTGCGGTGCAATCTCTGCAAGGTTTTGCTCCAGGAAGGTCAGAGCTTCACCCAGACTGTAACCGGGTGCTAACTGTGCCTGGATCTTAACTGCTTTCACTTTATCAAAGTGGTTAAGTTCGCGTGGCGCTACGGTTTCTCTGACTTCTACCAAGTTAGATAGCTGCACCATATCGCCGTGTTGGTTGCGCATGTAAAGTTCGGTTAGATCACTTGGGTCACGACGCTGTTCGTCGGCAACCTTGATGATAACCTCGTACTGCTCACCCTCGCGTTTGAAGCGGGTCACTTCACGGCCTGCCATATAAGTTTCGAGCGTACGTCCCAGATCCGATACGTTGACAGCCATATCGGAGAGTTTGTCACGCTTAACATCAATCTGCAGTTCGGGCTTGTTCAGTTTCAGGTCTGAGTCTGGTTGAGCAAAGCCTTTATTTGCATAGATCTTTGCCATCAACTGATCAGTTACTTTTTTCAGATCATCATAAGTGCCATTGGTCTTAACAATGAATTCAACCGGACGTGAGATAAAGCTTTGACCCAAAGATGGCAGGTTCAGCGAGAAGCTCATGATCCCTGGGATGCCACCATAAAGTTTGGGTGTTTGCTCCTGAGCAATAGCTTGTTGTTTACGATCTCGTTCTTCCCAGCGGTCAAGACCCTGGAAAACCATCGCATTGGTTTCGGACGGGAAGCCTACCACTGCAAAGAAACGGTCTGTTTCAGGGGTTTGACTGATAGTGCCCTCGATCTGACGTGTATAGCGGTCGATATAGTCGACCGAAGAGCCATCAGGTGCCAGGGCAAAGTTCAGAATAGTACCTCGATCTTCGTAAGGTGCTAATTCCTGAGGTAGTTGCATGTAGTAAAACGCAGCACCGCCGAAACTTGCCAGCATGATGACAACAGCCAACAAACGCGAACGGAGTAGTTTATTCAGAAGGTTTTTATAGCCGTCTGTCAGCCCCTGTAGGAAGCCTTCGATCAGATTAAAAATCGCACTGTGACGTGTTTCATGTTTCAGTAGTCGCGAAGACATCATGGGCGATAGGGTCAAAGCGATGAAGGTTGAAACAACCACAGCACCCGCAAGCGTCAGAGCGAATTCGGTAAACAGTTTGCCGGTCCGTCCTTCAGAGAAGGCAACCGGAGCAAAAACTGCCACAAGAACCACGGTGGTAGCCAGTACTGCAAAGCCGATCTCTTTGGCGCCTTTAAATGCTGCCTGTATCGGGCTTAAGCCCGCTTCAACATGACGATAGATGTTTTCCAGCATTACGATGGCGTCATCAACCACCAGGCCGATCGCCAGAACCAATGCCAGTAAGGTCAGAGTGTTAATACTGAAATCCATCCAGTACATCATGGCAAAGGCACCAATCAGTGACAGGGGAATCGTCACGACAGGTATCAGTGTTGCACGGATGTTACGCAGGAAGAAAAACAGTACCAGTACTACCAGTACACCGGCTTGAATCAGGGTCTGATAAACGGACTTAATTGACTCGTCGATAAAAATGGAGGAGTCATACGCGACTTCAACATTCATGCCTTCTGGTAGGGTTGGCGCAAGCTTAGCGAGCTTCTCGCGGATACCATTGGATACGTCCAGTGGATTTGCGGTCGATTGTTTTACAACACCCAAAGCAACAGCGCTTTCACCTTTATAACGGGTAATACGGCGAACGTTTTCCGGCGCTATCTCGACCCTTGCAACATCCTGAATTCGGACAGGGTAACCTTCATCATTACGAATAATCAGCTGCTTAAAGGCTTCAATATCGTTGACATCCGTTTTGGTCAGCAGGGTGAACTCACGTTCTTTACTCTCGATACGACCCGCTGGTATCTCAACGTTTTGTCCACGCAGTGTCTCCTCAATATCTTTAGGGATCACTTTGTAAGCGGCCATACGTGCAGGATCCAGCCAGATGCGCATAGAGTATTTGCGCTCACCAAAGATCATCACGTTAGCGACACCGGAAACGGTTTGCAGCTGGTCTTTGACCTGTTGATCCGCAATATCCGAGACTTCCATAATATTATGGCGATCAGAGTTGAAAGCCAGCCAGATAATAGGCTGAGCATCCGCTTCGGTTTTTGCTACGACAGGAGGATCGACATCTTCAGGAAGGTCTCCGGTGATTCGGCTAACCCGGTCACGGACGTCCGCAGCAGCGGAATCCGGATCCCGATCGATCTTAAAAGTAATAGTGATCTGTGAGTTCTCGGTGCGGCTGATCGAATTCATGAAATCGATCCCTTCGATGCCCGACAGAGAATCTTCAATAATCTGGGTGACCTGAGTTTCAATAATCGAGGCGCTGGCACCGGGGTAGGTGGTTTCTACAGTAACGACAGGCAGATCGATTTTAGGGTATTCACGAACAGTCAGGCGCTCATAGGCGAGAAGGCCTACCAGTAACACCAGTATGCTCATCACGGTAGCCAGGACCGGACGTTTAATGCTGATATCAGAAAGGACCATTATTATTCGCCCTGTTTAGCTTCGGTGTTTTCTGCGGGCGCTTCCGGTACTGCTTTAGTTGCGGAAGTTCCGTCGACAAAGATCGGTGTTACAGGCATGCCCGGGAACAGTTTGATCTGTCCTGCGGTAATCAGTACTTCACCTTCATTAAGGCCTTCAATGATCTGTACAACGCCTGGGCGTCTCTGGCCCATAGTCACAGGTGACATAGCGACCTTGCCTTCTTCAACTTTCATTACAAAGAACATACCGTCTTTGGGAATAATCGCTTGTTCGGGAATAACAACGGTCGTTTGTTGATCAACCAGTAGGTCAACTTGCGCAAAGAGGCCCGGGCGTAATTTTCCATTACTGTTCGGGATAACTGCACGTACTTCAATATTATGTGCATTGCTGTTTGCGCTCGGTGAAACGGCATAGACCTTACCTTGGATCGCTTCACCCGGTAGTGCATCCACTTTGATTGACAGTTGACGCCCAGGTTGAAGTTCTGCCAGGTAGATCTCAGGTACGCGGAAGTCCAGCTTCATTGTGCTCAGGTCGGTCAGTTCAATCAGATCTTGACCCTGATTCACATAGTCACCGGCACTTACCAAACGAAGACCTGTAAAACCTGTAAAGGGTGCTTTGATGGTCATCTTGTCTAAACGTGCCTGTGCCAGAGCTTCCTGAGCCTGGTTAACCCGCAGCTGCGCCAGCGTGCTGTCTCGCTCCTGAACCGAACCAACGCGTTTGCTTAACAAGCTGCGCGCACGATCATAATCGGTACGGCTCAGTTGGACACGTGCCTGAGCTTCTTTAAGTTCGGCTATATAAATTGAGCTGTCTAGTTTGAAGAGGGGAGTGCCCTGTTCAACCATTGCACCTTCTTTAAATAGAATCTCCTCGACGCGACCACTCTGTTCCGGTCTGAGCATGATCGATTCGTTGGCGCGGAGGTTGCCTACAGCCGAGATCTTCTTATCCAGGGTCTGGGTTTTTACCGTGATGACTTCCGCCGGTAATCCTTGTGCCTGAACCAGGCTGGCAAAAGGCAATAAAACTGCAATGGCAGCTAGGTAAGTGTTTTTCATTAATTTCATCTGGAGACCCTGTCATAAATTTCACTGGGCTATTGTAAACTGATCGGTGTACTTAACAACGCAATATTATGTAAAGATTTGCAACAATCTGTTTTCAATTCCCTCTCAAAGGGATAGTGAGAGGGAAATTATAGTAAACACGGGGTTAATAACGGGTTAAAACAGCGTTAAAGCGAGGTATCGTTATTCTGCTCCAGATTTCTTTGCTCCGCTTGCATCTCCTCAAGAATCCAGTCTCTAAAGGCTTGCATGCTCTCAGTCAACGGACGGCCCTTCTGATACACCAGATAAAAGGCTTTTTGAGTATCAAGAGAAATATCCAGAGGACAAACTAACTGGCCGTATTCAAGCTCTCGCTCAGCAAGTCCACGGTCGGCTAGAGCAATGCCAAGCCCTTCCATAGCAGCTCCTAATGCAAGGGATGTGCTGGAAAATGTCATGTTGCGGGCTTTATCAATACGTGGGACGCCAGATTGCTTGAGTAGAGACTGCCACTCTTTATCTCGCTTAGAAATATGAATAAGTGTGTATTGCAACAGATCTTCTGCACATTGTATTTCCGGCTTTCCTTCAAGTAGCTTTGGGCTGCATACCGGCACAGAGTGAACGTTGCGAAGATGATGGCTATGCAGATCGGGCCAGTTTCCATCTCCGTAGAACACTGCCATATCCATATCGCTGTAACGAAAATCGATCTGACTCATGGAAGCCGTGAGGCGAAGCTCTACATCGGGATTGCGGTTTTGAAAGTGGTTAATGCGTGGAACCAGCCAGCGTGTAAGGAATGCCGGTGCAACGCTAAGATTGACCACGCCTGTATTAGGGGTGGTCATGAGCTTGCGTGTTGCATCGTCGATTTCATCCAGCGCGGTTTGCACGGAAACAAGATAGCGTTCACCCGCTGAAGTCAGCTCAACTCGACGCTTGATTCGTTCGAAGAGGGCTAGCCCTAAAAATTCCTCAAGACCTTTTATCTGATGACTTACTGCTGAAGGCGTAACAAATAGCTCCTCAGCGGCTTTATTGAAGCTGCCGTGCCTGGCAGCGGACTCAAAACTGCGTAATGAGTTGAGTGGGGGTAAGCGTCTGATGACTAAAACCTCATTGTTGAGAAAAATTCACCAATAGGGTGAAAAACAGTCGTTTGTGCAAAGTGTGATTAGACTTTAGTATACGCCATATCGTTAATCAACAAGCGATCAATTTGAAAGTAAAAACAATAGGTTAGATGTCCTAGTCTTTTGAAATCAAATAAAGATCAGATTGTTCGAGTAGCGGGGCTTCATTTTTGTTTTAGATTTTGTTGATTTAATTTGGTGTGAACATGAGCAAAGAACAGGAAATTTCAGTACGTCTTGACGCATACGGTGCAATTGATACTGCATACTACATTGACCAGGCTAAGCAGCAGCGTGGCGAAGTATTTGCGGCGGCAATGAGCAAAGTAGCGAAAGCTGTCAAGAAAATGCTGAGCCTTTCCCGTTCAGACCGTCAGAGCGCTCCTGCTTACAGCTGTTAAGTGACACCTCTATTTAGTAACATCCTGTTTTTTTGCCCGCTCATTGAGCGGGCTTTTTTATGCCTGATCTACAACGAAACCTTGTGACTAAACCTTAAATTTAGCGATCAGGTTATTCAGCTCGTTAGACAGTATAGACATCTCGCCGCACGCTTGAGCTGTTTCTCCAGAACCTGAAGCGGTCAGTTCGCTTGCCTGGCTTACCTCTTTGATACTGTTTCTGATACTCAGCGCGTTGTCACTCTGTTCCGCTGAATAATCGGAGATACGTGCATTCATCTCTGAGATGGTCGATACCGAGGCGGTAATATCTGACAGAGCGCTTTCAATGGCTGAAGAAGCTTTTACTGTGTCTTCGGCGCTACTACTGCTGCGGTTCATGTAGACCACCGCACTTTCCATACCGCTTCGAAACTCCGTGATCATCTGCTCTATCTCTTCGGTAGAGCTATGCGTTCTTTGGGCAAGGCTTCTGACTTCATCCGCGACAACGGCAAACCCTCTGCCCATATCGCCGGCCCTGGCGGCTTCGATAGCTGCATTAAGCGCTAACAGATTGGTTTGTTCGGCTATACCTTTAATGACATCTAATACCTTAACAACCCGGTTGCTCTGCTCAGCCAGGTGGTCTATCGCAGTACTGGACTGTTTAATATCCTGGGTCAGTGCGTTGATCTGCTTAAGAGACCTTTCTACCTGCTGGCGGCTGTTTGCGGCAAGGGTATTAGCCTGTCCGGCTTCTTCAGAAGCGAGGGCAACTTCCTGGCTGATTCTATCGGCCAGAGAAGCCATGTCATTCACTACAAGCTCCATTTCCTGAGTCTGGGATTTCTGTTGTTCTGCCGCAATACTGGAATTCTGGGCGGTTTTATCCAGATTGTTGGAATGTTCTGCCACGCTGACAGCCGTGTGTTTTACCTGGCCTATCACGGCGTGAATCTGTTTACTCATCTCATTAAATTGTGAGCTAAGCTGAGCCATCTCATCTTTCGCCCTGAGATAAACTTCTGAAGTGAGATCTCCCTGCGCCATCCTCTCTGCTGCAGACAGAACTTTCGCCATGTTCTGTTGAATGGAAATATTAAAACCCAGATAAAAGTAGGAAGATAAAAGAATAATGATTGATAGCGCCGCTAGCAGTGTGAACAGGGTTTGCTCCTGTTCGTTATGGCGTTCTGATAACAGTGATTCTGTATAAGTTAATGAACTGTTGGCGAGCGTAAGTAAGTGGTTAATCTCTTGAGTACCGGCTTTAAAGAAAGTCTCCCAATGCTGGTCCATTTTATCGCCAATGATGATCTCTTCATCGAGCTTATCTGCAAAAGCGCTTAGTGAAGCTGCAGCAGATTTGGCTTGTTCTAATAATTCAGTATTGATTCCTGGTTGAGCCGCGAGTAGATCGGCGGACTTTGCTAGTGCTTCGGCGCTGTTCTGAATGCGGTCGTAGAGACGATTTAAGTGATCCAGAGCAGCGGATCCCGAATAGCCGGTCATCAATCCATGACCAACATAACTGCGTGTTTCACTGAGTGTCGTTATAGCTGCAGGAATCTGTTCTAAAACACTGTCCAGAACCAGGAATATTCGGCTGTCACTGTCTCGGGTTAAGCCACTATCAAAGCCATCGCTGCGACTGATTTCAAGCAGTTGATCCGTGGTTTGGCTGAAATGCGCAAAACGATTTGCGATATCAAGATAGAGTGTGGAAAAGCGGCTCTGATCGAGTTTTTGCCATGCTTCTAAGAGTTGTGGTATTGCGGCTAATGATTGGGGAAGTCTCTCCCTTAAGTAGTTTAAGCCCTGATGGTTTTCCTGAGGCTGAAAACCGAGCAAGAAACGCAGATCGCGGTAGCGGATTAGATCCTGCTGAAGCTGAAAATCGTTTTTTAACGAAGTGGTTGTGGCAATACGCTGCTCGGTATCATCAATCTGTGTTTGGAGCGCTTGCACCTGCAACGTTGCGAGCACAATCAAGGGAATGATAAAGATGGTACTGACAAGAATAAATTTATAAAGGTAGGGGATCCGGTCCATTAAACGGATAACCGGCAATAAAGCATAATTCACGATAAGCTCCGCAGATATCTTGTTATTTTTATTTGTGGCTGCTGGGCTACTTGCGTCTGACCACCCAGAGATTGTTGCTGGAGATCAAATTTTAGTCAGTGACATAATGGCTAGTATTTACTAACAAAAGGGGGCAGTCTGTTGCCGGACGTTTTTTTATGTAGAGCGTTTTTTTGACTCTGGCGATCAAATTCATCTCTTCATCATGTATTTCAATGTCGAATTCAGGCAGGTATTTTTGGCCCGATGCGGTTTTAATCCGGATCTCATCAATTTGTGACTGGCTGATTGAAATGATCGATGAGATACGCTTTGTTGTCGCTTTTATAAAGTCGATTTCTGCAGATTTATCCCAAACCCAATAACCTTTTCCGAGCCGCTGCATGAGTAAAAGCATAATGTGCGGATCGGTCATCGAATAGATACTGCCGCCAAAGTGGGTCCCCACAGCATTTTTGTTATACCAGCGGGCTTTCATTGAAACTTCTAATTCGCTCCAGTCTTCCCGGATATAGCCTATTCTGATACCAGCCCCCAGATAAGGCGGATAGATGTTAAGCAGGCGTTTCATGGTTTTAGCGGAAACCTTCATCGATCTGATCTCTTAGGTTGAAGAACGATAATGGTCTGGGGATAGTCTTTAATTGTCAGTAACAATTTTTGTGAGTTTTACTGACATTATCAGCCATCAGATTCTGATGGCTGATAATCGGTTGGCGTTTATTGATGGCGGCGGAACTGAAGCGCAAAGAACAGCGCAGAGCTGATAACCAACAGAGCAGAGAAAGCCATCAAGCCTTCGGCCATAGTAACGCCAAAAAGCAGTTCGGGCGTATAACCACAAGGTTCCCAGGGCTGAAATACGGAAGGAAACCATTTATCCAACGCGAACCAGTCAGGAAGTCCGCTATCCATGGAGCATTCATCGATGATCCAGCCCCGTTCAACGGCCAGTGTCTGCCAGGAGCGTTCTGCAAGGCCGATGCCTGCGCCGAGTGTCAGCAGATGGCTCAATTTACTTAGCCCTTGCTGTTTACGAGTGATCAGGCCAAGCAAACCAATTAAAATCAGTGCTAATACCCAGATGCGCACGTGGATGCACAGAACACATGGATAGTAATCCAGTGCATACTGGTAATAGAGCGCAACGGCTTCCATACCGATACCTGTTGCTATAAGCCCCAGCCAATACCAGGTTGAGCGGCTTATACAGGTCAGTTTATCAAGCATTAAAAGTTCTCCAGGCAAATGAATCCATCTATGGGACGCTAATTTCCACTCAGGGTTCCCTGTTTCTTAAAGGGGGTGAGCCTTTAAAGTAGCGAAAGTGTATTGGTCGCGAAAATTAAGTCATTGCCCGGTATAATACTGGGTCTTGTTTTTGGTTGGAATGAGTATGAAAGAGCGTTTTAAGGTCCACTCGAAATTTACCCCGGCAGGTGATCAGCCCAATGCGATAGCTGAACTGGTCGAGGGTATTGAATCAGGCTTGGCTGCTCAGACCCTGTTAGGGGTAACGGGTTCAGGTAAGACCTTTACAGTGGCCAATGTGATAGCCCAGGCGCAGCGCCCAACCATTATTATGGCGCATAATAAAACGCTGGCCGCTCAGCTATATGGGGAGTTTAAAGAGTTTTTCCCCGATAATGCGGTTGAATACTTCGTTTCATACTACGACTACTACCAACCAGAAGCCTATGTGCCATCTTCAGATACTTTTATCGAAAAAGATGCCTCTATTAATGACCATATCGAGCAGATGCGGCTCTCCGCCACAAAAGCGCTGCTCGAACGCGAAGATGCAATTATTGTCGCGACTGTCTCTGCTATCTATGGTCTGGGTGACCCAAAGTCCTATTTGGGGATGATGTTGCATGTAGATCGTGGCGACATTATCGACCAGCGGGCGGTGCTGAGAAGGTTGGCCGAACTGCAATATACCCGTAACGATGTTGAGCTGCATCGTGGTACCTATCGGGTCAGAGGGGATGTGATTGATATCTTCCCGGCTGAATCAGAAAAAGAAGCCGTGCGTCTTGAGCTATTCGATGAAGAGATAGAGGAGATTAGTTACTTTGACCCTCTGACTGGTGAAGTTCTACGCAGAGTCCCAAGGGCGACTATCTATCCTAAAAGTCACTATGTGACTCCCCGGGAAACCTTGTTGGCGGCTGTGGATAAGATTAAGGACGAGTTACGTGGTCGCCTTGAGCAGCTTCGCGAGAACAATAAGCTGGTTGAAGCTCAGCGCCTGGAACAGCGAACCCTCTATGATATGGAGATGATCATGGAGCTTGGATACTGCTCAGGCATCGAGAATTACTCGCGCTACCTTTCTGGTCGTGATTCGGGGCAGGCGCCCCCTACACTGTTTGATTATTTGCCAGATAATTCATTGTTAGTCATTGATGAATCCCATGTGACAGTTCCTCAGATTGGAGCTATGTATCGCGGCGACCGATCTCGAAAAGAAACGCTGGTTGAGTTTGGCTTCCGTTTGCCTTCAGCGCTTGATAACCGCCCGATGAAGTTTGAAGAGTGGGAGCGTGAATCACCACAGATGATTTTTGTTTCTGCAACGCCTAGCAAGTATGAAGCGGCCAACCAGCAGCAAGTGGTTGAACAGGTGGTTCGACCGACCGGATTGATCGATCCAATTGTCGAAGTGCGGCCTGCATCCACTCAGGTTGATGACTTGCTGTCAGAGATTCAGAAAATCGTTGCAAAGCAGGAGCGTGTGGTTGTCACGGTGTTAACCAAGCGTATGGCAGAAGACCTGACGGAGTTTCTCGATGAACACGGTGTGCGAGTTCGCTATCTGCACTCCGATATAGATACCGTTGAGCGAGTCGAAATTATTCGTGATCTGCGTATAGGTGAATTCGATGTGCTAGTGGGAATTAACCTGCTGCGTGAGGGGATCGATATGCCTGAAGTATCGCTGGTGACTATTCTGGATGCAGATAAAGAGGGGTTCCTGCGCTCCGATACTTCCCTGATCCAGACAATTGGGCGAGCGGCAAGGAATGTGAATGGTAAAGCCATTCTTTATGCTGATCGGATAACGGGTTCAATGCAACGCGCAATGGACGAGACGGACCGTCGTCGCCAAAAACAGATAGCCTTTAACGAAGAGCACGGCATTGTGCCTAAAGGTATCAAGAAGTCAGTTGCCGATATTATGGAGGGGGCGAGCACTGTTCCTGGCCGTAAAGCTTCAAGAACGGCTAAGAAAGTGGCTGAGAAGGCGGGCGATTATCAGGTTGATCCAGCTCAGATGTCGGCTAAAGAACTGTCTAAAGCGATGACTAAGCTGGAAGACAAAATGTATGAAGCGGCTAAAAATCTGGAATTTGAGTTAGCCGCTAAATACCGAGATGAGCTGCAGACCCTGAAACAGCATTCGTTTATAGAATAAAAATGCTTTGAGGCAGGCTTACTCATATTCTGTGATATTGTCTAAACTTCAGACAGCAGGGAGGTGGACTGATGTATAGATTGATTTTTTTATTATTTTCAGTGGGTTGCTTTACTATTGCTAACGCCGCAGAAAAAGCGGGTTCTGTTGTTTTAAGTGTGGGAACAAACACTGCGCAAATGGAAGGTGCAGAGGTTCGAAAACTTAAAAGACAGTCGTCTGTTTACACTACCGATACAATTAGTACCGGGGCTAAGAGCGTCCTTCAGCTCAGATTTACTGATGGCTCGCGCCTGTCTCTTCGTGAGGAAAGCCTCTTCGAAGTTGCCGAATACCGGTTTGATAGGGATAAGCCTGAAAAGGGCCGGTCTGTTTATAAGCTGCTAAAAGGTGGACTAAGGACCATTACCGGGGCGATTAGTGATGCCGATACGACAAACTATTCAGTTCAGACTCCAATAGCGACTATTGGGGTCAGGGGAACTCACTACTCATTGTTCTATTGCGATAGAACATGTAATGAGACAACCCGGGCTAAAGTAGGCCTATACGGTTACGTTCTGGAGGGGGCTATTGTCGTAGGTACTGATTCTGTAGGAGCTCCGATTCAGGCGGGGCATTTCTTCTTCCTTGGAGGGAATGGATCTAGTTTGCAAATTAGTAAGAAGCCTTTTGAATTGTTTGAACTCATTGGCGATGAAGGGGTAGATCTAATGGGCAATACGAATAGTCCCGACATTCCTGCTTTGAATGAAATTCGTTCGCCAGTTTTGGATATTCCTCGCGGCCAGGGCGGGCCAACTAATTATCCTTGATCAATGTTTCTACGATATTGGTATAAAAAATAAGGGTTTGTCATAGAAGTCAGTTATAAAGGCTGATAGTGTTTGAATTTTGAATGATTACTCTCCAAGAAACTTAACTTAAGATAGAGGCTGGAGTTTGAAAAGGGTATCAATTGGGCTTTTAGCGGGCCTGTTTTTTTCAGCATGGGTTTCTGCCGGGATCACTGAGAATATTAAGTCCCTAAATGATCAGGGTAAATTTGCTGAAGCATACAAGCTTGCTCAGAATCAGCTAGATAGCTTTGAGGGTGATCCAAAGTTTGATTTGCAATATGGTGTTGCTGCGATCGATAGCGGCCATATTAGCGAAGGTATCTTTGCTCTGGAGCGGGTGGTCTTTCTTGAACCCAATAATGCTCTGGCCAAATTGGAATTAGCACGTGCGTACTTTTTGCTAAAACAGTTGGATAAGTCCCGTACTCTGTTCAATCAGGTCAAGGCTGCTAATCCTCCTCCGGTGGTTATGGCAAGGATAAATCAGTTTCTGGAACAGATTACTAATAAAACCACAATTCCTCCGACAAAATTTAGTGGTTTTGCTGAGTTATGGGCGGGCTACGACGACAATATCAACTCAGGCCCTGGTGGGCAGACTCAGGTTGTTACGCTGAGCGATAGTGCTCTAGGTAGGGGAGATCAGTTCAACCAAATACGTTTAAACGGCAGTGTTGAACATGCTTACTCTCCCCAAGAGTCTTTACTTTTCAGTGCCAACGCAGACTTTCGCTATTATCACACTGAGCCTGAGCAGAACTACAAAAGCTTTACAGTGAATGGTTCTCACCTTTGGAAAAGAGATAGCGAGCAATACCAACTTGGTTTTACGACGCAAAATTATCAAATTGATCGAGAGAATTATCGCACTCTGATTGGTATGAATGGGGTATGGAGTAAGCAGCTAACCTCAAACTCGGTTCTCAAGTCATTTGCGGGGGTTAACTCCCTGAATTATGCCAGCCTCACATGGAAGGACGCTACTCAGATCAATTTAGGTACAAATTATCTCTACGCCGGAAGTGGTAAATGGCAGCCGCTTTTTTTTGTTGGAGGTTTTTTGGGAGATGAATCGCCGAAAGTTGATGGTGTTTTAGCTGCCGGCCAGGTAGACCGACTGTTTTTTGGTGCAAATGCGGGTGTTCAACTAACACCATATCAGGATGTTACCTTTACACCCTCTGTGACTTATCAGGGCAGTCGTTTTGAAGGTAATGACTGGATCTACAATATCAAGCGCCAAGATGATTTTTACATGCTGAATCTAAACCTTGAATGGGTCATGCATCCATCCTGGTCGTTATTGGCAAACTATAGTTTTACTGACGTAAATTCGAATATCGAAATTTACGAATATGACAGGCAGCAGATTATGTTTGGTCTGCGCTATAACTTTCAGTGAGGTCAGCTAGTATGAACCGATTAATTATAGCCTCTCTGCTCCTGCTAATTAGCTCTTGGGGTCACGCTGCTGCCAGTGTAGGCAAGGTTATCCTTAGCTTTGGTCAGAATGTTGCCGTAACTTCTGAAGGCAATGAACGCTTGTTAAAACGTCAGAGCGATATCTACGCTGATGATCTTCTAAAGACTGGCGGTAAAGGCCGATTACAAGTTCGTTTTACTGATGGATCCCGGTTATCGCTAAAACCTAATACTGAATTCAAGATAGAGCAGTACCAATTCGATGACGCAACACCTGAAGATGGTAAAGCGATTTATAAGTTGCTTAAGGGTGGTATGCGAACGATTTCCGGGCAGATAGGTAAAGTTGACCGAGAAGATTACAAGCTCGATGCAGTGGTAGCTACTATTGGTATTCGCGGAACTGACTTCAGTGTTGATAAAGCTGGCGATAAAATCAGTGGTTCCGTTAATAACGGTAGAATTAATGTATCCGCGAAGCAGGGAAGTGATCGTGATATAGCCGCTGGACGTTCTTTTGCGCTTACCGGTGCTGCAGGCACTATCAATGAATTTAAAACACCGGCTCAATCAGGTAGTTCTGAGGAGGAGTCTCAATCGGGTGATGAAGAATCTGAAGAAAGCAGCGAGGATTCAGGCACCGAAGAGGAGTCGGATACTAGCTCATCTGAGGGTTCGTCAGATTCTGATGATTCGGCAACCCAGCAAACGGGTTCAGACGATCAGGCTTCAACGACTCAATCTGAGCAGCAAGCATCTTCTGAAAGTACGACTGAGTCTAATTTAAGTCTTAATACAACAACCACGACCAGTAGTGATAGTTCAGGCACTACAGGTTCAATTCCTGCCTCTAATCCTTCATCGGACGGAGCATCTGTAGTTATTGCATCCCCCAACCCTACAGGTAATGGTTCCGCAGCACCTGAAGGTGCCGTAGTGGCCATTGCTTTTTCTGAGAATGACCCGACTAAAGGGAACCGGGGTGGTTCGGGTGTGGTGATTGCTAATAATGTTTCTGCTATCACGGTTGATAATAGTGCAGGTAATGGTGATCTGCTGACCGGTATTCTTTATGTGGATACCAATACGAATACCTCTTCGGATAACCCCTGTGCACCATGCTCCTTTACCGGTGCTGATACGACAGCGCAGATTGTTGATAGTAGCAATACGGGATCGATTTCTGGCGCGTCTATTACTTGGGGGCGTTGGAATGCAGGGTCGTACTCTGTTGTTGAAAACGGCACCGAACAACAGTCCGTTGGTAGTTTCCACTTTATGTACAGCGATAGTCAAACAAGCTCATCGCAGCTGGCAGCCGTTGCTGCTGCAAAATCAGGACAGTACCTCTACACCTTTTCCGGCGGTTCGCAAAAATACACTAAACCGGAAAGTGAAAATGGTGCGACAGGTTCTTTAACCGGATTCACCGGGAGCAGCTCTTCGACCTATCAGGGCACCTATCTGATTGTTAACTGGGATTCTCAGACCGTCGACAAGGTTAGCATTAAAGGTCTAACCGGCACGGGTGGTGAGCAGCGTAACTTTACCCTGACAGAGGAAACGAATGCGTCTACAGGGACATCGGTTCAGACGTCGCTGGATTCTCTGTTAAAAGGCGGGGACTTGAAATTGACAGGCACCTGCTCTGGGGGAACCTGCGCTACCAGTACAGACTTGAGTGGACGTATGACCATGAACCTGGTGGGGGATTCTGCAGGTGCTGCGTTAACTTCCTATGGCGCGCACGGCACAACCTCTTCTAGTGATCAGGTGACTTTCACAGGTACGGCGCTTCTAGAAGACGGTGGTGCAGTTGTCCCTTAATCCGGGAGTGAAGCAAACATCAAACAGTGATTAGATCGCCATGATGAAGGCGGTCGATCTGCCAATCAGGTAAAACTTTTCGGCACTGTTGCATGATTGTGTCTTCAAAGCCCGGTTTTAGGTGGGTAATCATAATTCGGGCGTGATGTTCCAGTTGTTGCAGCTGGTCGGCAAGATGGCTGGGTGTTAAATGCCCACTTAGTCGGGCTAGTTCATCTACCTCGTCTGTGAAAGAAACATCAATTATTAAAAGATCGGGTTTGCGGTCATTGAGAATAGGCCATAACACATCGTTTATGCCGCTATCTCCGCTGAAAGCAAAGGAAGTGTTTTCATCACTGACTAAATATCCAACAGTGGGTGTTGGGTGATTAGCTGGGAGGGCTTCAATTTTTTTACCCTGAAGTTCCAAGGTATCCCCAACGTTAATTTTATGCAGAGAGATAATTGGGCGTTCTTCAGGTAAGCAAGTGTAATCAGGCCAGATCGTCCAGTTAAAGATGTGCTGTTCCAAGGCCTCTATAACTTCGGGAAGTGCGTATAAATTTATAGGTTCTTTATGCTGGTCGTAGATGGTTGCCAGCATAAGTGGTAATCCAATGATATGGTCAATATGTGCGTGCGTGATCACTACATCACGGATCGCCAGCATCTGCTCCATATTCAGCAGTTCGATGCCTGTACCTGCATCGACTAACAGGGAATCATCCACTAAGAATGTAGTAGTCTTAAGGCCATGGCCAATGCCTCCACTACAACCTAAAATTTCTATCTTCACATCCCACCTCTGGTGTGGCTAACAGGGAAACTACAGTACTTTTTATTATGGTAGTTAAGCATGACAAAAGCGATTGAGAAGGATACACAGCAATTTTACTCACGTCTGACCAAAGTTCTTAGCAAAATCCATCAGGCTAAGAGTTTTGAAGAAGCCTATCCCCTCGTCGAAAAGACGCTTTTAGCTTTGTTTAATGCTCAGCGTATCACGGTATATCAACGTAATCGCTCGAGCAAGGATATTGTGTCCCGCTTTAAAACCGGAAAGGATCTCACCGAGATCAGAGTACCGATTACTGCTTCTTCGATTGCAGGTTTTGTTGCGCTAAGTAAAAAAGCGTTGGTAGTAAAAGACGTTCGCAATACGGAAGAGCTCCAGAAGATAAACCCCGCGCTGCAATTTAATGACTCGTTTGAGAAAGATATCGAATTTAAGAGTCGATCTATGCTGGTGTTACCGATTCTTTATCAGGATGTTTTACTCGGTGTTATACAGATAATAAATCGCAGGGATGGGAAGTATTTCTCAGCAATCGACCTGAAAAGAGGGCGCCAATTTGCTGAACTGCTGGGGCAGAAATTTCGCTATGATTTTGGCTGTACAGAAGGGCCATATGATTACCTTCTTGAGCAGAAGCTGATCGACGAGAAAGCCTTTAAACAGCTGCAGGAAAAAGCGGATGAGCGTAATCCTATAACGCGTTTACTTAGAGATCATGCCCGCCTCACCAGTGCGCAAATTGGCCAGTCCCTGGAATGCTTTTATCAGGTACCCTTTGTCGCTTATAACCCTGAACGCTACTACCTTCATCCACTTTGTGATCAGGTAAACAAGGCTTATCTGAAAAACAGCAACATAGCGTTATTAGCAGAGCAGGGCAGCGAACATGCGATCATTCTTATTGATGATCCTAATGATACCAAGCGCCTTATGGAGATTAAGAATGTTGTTGGCAGCCATGACTCGCAAATCTGTATAGGCCTTATTGACGACATTCATCAATACCTCGGTTTTACAGCGAGCCAGGCCCAGCAGGATGGAGCAAATTTAAGCACCATTTTGGATGAGCTTGATGACGGTAACCAGTTAGATATTGAAGAGGCGGCTTCGGAAACCGAAGAGGTTTCTGAGGAAGATTCGACAGTGGTACGTCTGGTGAATCGGGTCTTGCTCGATGCCAAGCGTTTACGCGCATCAGATATACACATCGAGCCTGGCAAAGGGAGAACACCAACCAGTGTGCGAATGCGTATAGATGGTGTATGCCAGGAGATTATCCAGATACCTGCAACCCATGCCAAGGCGACGGTTTCGCGTATAAAAATTATGTCTCGATTGGATATCGCGGAGAAACGTTTGCCTCAAGATGGCAAGTTTGCTGTTCGCCTTCAAGGCCAGGCTCTGGAAGTGCGTGTTGCTACGATTCCTACGGTTAATGGTGAAGGGGTTGTGATGCGCTTGCTGCAAAGTGGTGAGCCGGTAGCATTTGACCAACTAAACTTCTCAGCAACCAACCAAACCGGTGTTAAGGAGTTGTTACAGCACCCACATGGCATCTTACTAGTGGTCGGGCCTACGGGGTCTGGTAAGACAACGACACTGCATGCGCTTTTAGCAACGCTGAATACTCCTGAGCGTAAGATCTGGACAGCTGAGGATCCGGTAGAGATTACCCAGCCAGGCTTACAACAGGTCCAGATACAACCCAAGACCGGTTTTACTTTTGCGGCTGCACTTCGTTCTTTCCTGCGAGCTGATCCGGATATCATTCTAATCGGGGAGATGCGTGATCAGGAGACTGCGCATGCAGCCGTTGAGGCTTCTCTAACCGGGCATCTGGTTCTATCGACCCTGCACACTAACTCGGCGCCAGAAACTATTACTCGTTTGCTAGATTTAGGGATAGATCCCGTGAGCTTTTCGGATGCCTTGCTGGGGGTTCTCGCTCAACGCTTGGTGAGAACTTTATGTCCGAGTTGTCGTAAGCCTTATAAGGCATCTACCGAAGAGATCGCTTTTTTGAAGCGTCGTTATGGGGCTTTATATAAAGAGCTTAAGCTTGGTGAAAAGGTTAAATTATATAAAGCAGAAGGCTGCGTAGAGTGTAATCAAACGGGCTACAGGGGAAGAACGGGTATTCACGAACTGCTGGTTTCTACTCCACAGATGCGAGAAAAAATATATCAGGGCGCTACGGTTTCTGAGATCAGGGAACAAGCTGAATCAGACGGTATGCGAAGCCTGTTGCAAGACGGGATTCTTAAAGTGCTTAAAGGTGATATCGACTTTGAACAGCTGCGCAGAGTAACTGCGGAATAGATTATGAAACAACGTTGGATACGAACAGTACTTGGCCTGTTACTGACCCTGATAATGCTGATTCCGGTGATCCAGGGTGATAGGCCTGAGTTGTTAGAGCGGTTTGAGTATGACCTTTACGATATTCGTTTGAAGCAATTTCTGGCGGATGATAAAGACCCGCGCATCGTTATCGTGGATGTAGATGAAAAGAGCCTTGCGACTGAAGGCCGCTGGCCATGGAATCGAACTAAACTCGCGTTGATGCTTGATCAGCTCTTTGATCAGTATGGTGTGGCTATTGTTGGTTTTGATATGGTGTTCTCCGAAGCAGATCAAAGTGTCGATCTGGGAGAACTTAAACAGTATCTAGCGTTAAGCGGTAGCCAAAATATTGATGATGCGCTTGCCGCGCTTGATTCAGACCAGCATTTCACGCAGGCAGTACAGGATCGCCCAGTTGTATTGGGCTATCTTTTTGATCGCAGTCCAAAAAAATTACAAATAGGCCATCCGGGTAGTGCTGTTATTAGTCATGATCCGACACTCGATCGATTACCTATACCGGAAGCTAATGGTGTGATCTCAAGCCTGAACCGGTTGCAAAATGTCGCTGTGTGGAACGGTTTTTTTGATAACCCTATGGTTGATTCAGATGGCGTGTATCGGCGTGTTCCGGTACTGCAGCGTTATCAGGATGAGTATTACCCTTCGCTTGCGCTGGCCATGCTGCTTGCTTTATTTGCTGAAGAATCCGTAGCTCCTATTGTTGAGACTGATGCAACCGGAGAGCGAAATGCACTTGTCGCCGTGGATGCTGCTGGGATGCATATCCCTGTAGATCAGCATGGAGCAGTACTGGTGCCGTATCGCGGCCCGCAAGGAAGCTTTCCCTATATTTCTGCAACGGATGTGATCCGTGGAACGGCTGATCCTTCTCAGCTCGAAGGTGCAATTGTATTGGTGGGGACAAGTGCGGCAGGCTTGTTGGATCTACGTGTTACACCAATGAGTAACCGATATTCGGGTGTGGAAGTACACGCCAATATCCTCTCAGGGATGCTTGATGAGCGGATTCAGCATCAGCCAGATTACACTTTAGGCGTTGAGCTGGTTCAGCTCTTGGTGAGTGGCATCCTTTTATCGTTAATTATTCCTCGGACATCGGTACTTATCTCTACATTGATCACCTTTGCCTGGGTCGGTGCCATCGTTGCAGCAAACCTGTATGCCTGGAGTGAGATGCTTTGGGTGATTCCGCTAGGTTATACCTTGATCATGATATCGGTGCTTTACCTGTTTCAGCAGACAACGGGGTATTTCTTTGAAGCGAGAAATAAAGCCCAGCTCGCTAATCAGTTTGGTCAGTATATTCCTCCAGAAGTGGTTGAAGAGCTAAGCCAGCAGGACCAGTCTGTTCAGCTGACCGGTGAAAACCGGGAAATGACTGTATTTTTCTCTGATGTTCGAGGTTTTACGCATCTTTCTGAACAGTTGAACCCGCAACAGCTGACCCGCTTGATGAATATCTACCTGAGTGGCATGACCAAAATCATCCATGAGCAGAAAGGCACTGTGGATAAGTATATAGGTGATGCAGTAATGGCGTTCTGGGGGGCTCCACTTAAAGACGAGAACCATGCGCGTCATGCGTTGCAATCGGCTTTAAAAATGATCGAGGTGCTTCCGCAATTAAACCAGGAACTCGCCAGGGAAGACCTTCCTATGGTTAGTGTCGGTATGGGAATTAATAGTGGGCCGATGAACGTAGGTAACATGGGGTCTAACTTCCGAATGGCGTATACCGTTATGGGGGATTCGGTCAACCTGGCTTCAAGGCTTGAGGGGCTGACTAAGTATTATGGGGTTCCTTTATTGGTCAGCGGTGAGTTAGCCAGTCAGGTGCCTGAGTACTTGTATCGGAAATTAGATCGGGTTCAAGTGAAAGGGCGAACAGAGCCGGTTGATATTCTGGAGCCCATCTGTTTGTTAGAAAAAGCAGAGAAGTTCCTGTTGGATGGAGTAGAGCTATTCTCAGAAGCTCGAGATCACTATCAAAGTCAGCAATGGCAAAAGGCTAAGGAGTGCTTTGCCGAGTATCTGAAGCATTACCCCTCTGATGAGATGAGCAAGATTTATATCGACAGGATTACAGAATTTGAGAGAGAGGCGCCAGGCGAAGGCTGGTGCGGCGTCTACAGCCACACCAGTAAGTAATTAGTTAAGGCCGGGAAGTGAAGAGATGTCTATATCGTCGATCTGCCTTGGCGCCATATGTGTCTGGGCATACTCCAGATAAGTGCCGCTTTCGACAAAGAGTCTAAACAAGTCTTTATCCAGATGGTTATCGTTAACCATTCTTCCCAGAATCGTCATGGCCTGAGAGAGAAGCATACCTTTTTTATACGGACGGTCAGGGGACGTTAAAGCCTCAAAAATATCAGCAATACACATGATTCTTGCCCGGGTAGAAAGCTTTTCACCCGTTATGCCACGCGGGTAGCCGCTGCCATCCATATGTTCGTGATGATTGCAGGCTATTTCCGGTACTTCCTGAAGCTGTTTAGGATAATTAAGGGATTCCAGCATATCTGTGGAAACCTTAATATGGTCTCGCATAATCTGACGTTCATTGTCGGTTAGCGTACCTTTACTGATGCAAAGGTTATCGATTTCATCCTTACTTAGCAGGTGGTGACTTTCGCCTTCTGCATCGATCCAGCTGATCTCGCCAATGCTCAGAATTTTGGCTTTGTCTTCGTCTGCCATAAATTCTGAGCCTGTATTTGATTTACGAATAAATTCAAGATCGTGATCAAGCTGCTGAAGTTTTTCCTGAAGTTTAATCTGTGCTTGATTAAATGCGTCTTGCGGCATCTCTCTTTGCTGAAGCAGTTCAATTTGCAGGTGCTGCTTGTATTCACGGAAACGGCATTCGACTAGCTCGATTCGATCAAACATTGTATGCAGTTTGGTCGCTTTATCGATGATATATTCCGGTGTGGTGATCTTGCCACAATCATGGAGCCAGGCAGCAATTCGCAGTTCATACATTTCATTGTCATTAAAGCCTAGATCTGCAAAGTGTCCGGTTTTGGCATTATTCACTGCGGCCGCCAGCATCATCGCAATTTCAGGTACCTGCTCACAGTGTTTACCAGTGACCGGTGACTTATGGTCAATTGCGCGGCCGATAAGCTTAATAAATGACTCGAATAACTGCTTCTGAGCATCAATTAAACGACGTTTGGTCAAAACAGCCGCCGCTAAAGACGCCAGGGATTCAACCAGATGCTGTTGGGTTGGCGGGAAGGGAGTGATCTCACCATCATCGCCAATCGCATTGATGAGCTGAAGAACACCAATAATTTCTCCCTCATGATCCTGCAAAGGCACACAAAGGAAAGACTTAGAACGATAGCTTAGTTGCTTATCAAAATTGCGCGTACCTGAGAAATCGAAATCATTACACTCATAAACATCGGGAATATTGATTGTTTCGCGTTGTACAAAGGTTTGTACCACGACAAGCTTTGAAGCTTGTTGCTGCGCGTTATAGATTTCAACAGCGGGCAGATCACGGGGTTTACGATGAATGCCCAGCGAGCGGTTATGCAAAATGGTAAATTTTAGCTCGTTCTCATTGTCTTCATTCAGGGTATACAACGTTCCCCCATCCGCATTAGTCAGGAACATACAACCCAGTATGATTCTGTCTAACAGTTTGGTGTGGTCTTTCTCAGAGGTTAAAGCGCCGGTAAGGTCGGCTAATTGCTTAACTACTTCCTGAGTATCGAGGTGACGCATAAGCTTCCTGAATGAGTGGTTCCAATATAGGTTAAATGTGGCTTTCAAGGGGCTTGGTGTCAAGGATTGGATACAGAAATACAGGGGAATTTTTAAGAGAATTGATCTGAACCCGACCATTGGGTCGTCGGGTTCGGATCGAGGGATTTCTTTTTTACTTAGACAGATACTTAATCGCGGATTCCATACCCTCCAGTGTTAGGGGGTACATGTGACCGTCGAGCTGTTCTTTGATCGCTTCGGTGGTCTGGGTATATTTCCAGGAACGCTCATGGCTTGGGTTAAGCCAAATTGCCTTGTCCCAAGTGTCCAGAACCCTTTGCAGCCAGACCTGACCGGTTTCCTCATTCATATGTTCGACGCTGCCATAACGGCTAAACAACTCATAAGGCGACATGGCGGCATCACCGACAAAAATCACCCGGTAATCACTACCATAAGTATGTAAAACGTCTAGCGTGGAAACTGTTTCGTCCCAACGGCGACGGTTATCCTTCCAGAGCTTTTCGTAAATGCAGTTATGGAAGTAGTAGTATTCCAGGTGTTTAAACTCGGTTTTTGCCGCTGAAAAAAGTTGCTCACACATGTGGATATAGGGGTCCATAGAACCGCCAATATCAAGAAAGAGAAGTACCTTGGCTGCATTATGTCGTTCAGGCACCATTTTAATATCCAGTAGCCCCGCATTATCGGCGGTGGAACGAATCGTATCGTTTAGATCTAACTCTTCGGCTGCGCCTGTTCGGGCGAACTTACGTAACTTACGCAAGGCCACTTTCATATTGCGGGTGCCGAGTTCTACCTGATCATCAAGGTTCTTAAACTGGCGTTTCTCCCAGACTTTGACCGCACGTTTGTGTTTGCTCTCACCCCCGATGCGTATCCCTTCCGGGTTGTAGCCACTATGGCCAAAAGGAGAGGTGCCTCCGGTTCCTATCCATTTATTACCCCCAGCATGGCGGTCGTGCTGCTCTTTAAGACGATCGTTGAGCGTTTCCAGTAATTTATCCAGCCCCCCCAATGCCTCGATCTGAGCTTTTTCCTCTTCGCTAAGGTTCTTTAGAAACTCCGACCTTAGCCAGTCTTCAGGTATCTGGTCATCGGGAAAGAGCTTGATGTCCTCAAGGCCTTTAAAATAGTGGCCAAAGGCACGGTCGAACCGGTCAAAGAACTTTTCGTCTTTGACCAGACATAAACGCGCCAGCAGATAGAAGTCATCCAGGTTGGCAAAAGCGATCCGCTTCTGAAGGGCTTCCAAAAGGGTTAGCAACTCTTTAATGGTCACCGGGACCTGAGCTTTTCGTAATGTATTAAAAAAATCGATCAGCATGAGCTTTCAGCCGTTAGCGCTGTGCGCGTCGTGTCATAAAAGCCAGGCGTTCAAGCATATGTACATCCTGCTCGTTCTTTAGCAGAGCGCCATGTAGCAGCGGTACCGCGTTGTTACTCTCGCTATCTCGAAGCACTTCTGCCGGAATGTTGTCAGCCATCAGTAGCTTAAGCCAATCGATTAGTTCCGAAGTCGATGGCTTTTTCTTCAAACCATTAACCGTTCGTACTTCAAAGAAAATTTCCAGGGCTTCTTTTACCAGCTCCTGTTGAAGATCCGGGTAGTGGACCTTAACGATCTCTTCCATCGTTTCGCGATCCGGGAACTGGATGTAGTGGAAGAAACAGCGACGCAGGAAAGCGTCCGGTAGCTCTTTCTCGTTATTTGAGGTGATGATAATAATCGGACGATGCTTAGCTTTTACCTGCTCGCCAGTCTCATAAACACTGAACTCCATTTTATCCAGTTCAACTAACAGGTCATTGGGGAATTCAATATCTGCTTTATCGATCTCATCGATTAGCAGTACAACCTGTTCATCTGCTTCAAAGGCCTGCCAAAGCATGCCCTTCTTAATGTAGTTAGCAATATCGTGAACTTTTTCTTCACCCAGTTGCGAATCACGCAGGCGGGAAACCGCATCGTATTCATACAAGCCCTGCTGAGCTTTGGTCGTTGACTTGATATGCCAGCACAACAGTTTTTTCCCAAGGCCAGCAGCGACTTCTTCAGCCAGCATGGTCTTACCGGTACCCGGTTCACCTTTAATCAGCAACGGTCTTTCCAAGGTAATTGCCGCATTGACGGCCATTCTCAGATCATCCGTCGCTACATAATTATCGGTACCTTTAAACTGCATTGTCTGCTCCTGTTCATTGTTCGGTGACTTATCGTGGCCATTGATGTCAGAAATAGCAGGCCTGATTCGATATTAGTGTTTTCCCTAATTTACGCGAAAAATGGCTTTGAAAATAGTGGCGAAATCGTTCAGCGGACCCCCATGTCTGCTGAGACAGAATTGAAAAATAACTTTTGACTGTCCGAGCCGTAGTTTGACCGTGTCAAATGAGTTGATTAGTTGTACCCTGAGCAAATCGAAATTTAAGTTACGTTAAAGGTTGATCATGTCCTTTCTTAAATCCTTAGGCTCTATTTTCAAATCAGAACCGAAAAACAATGAACCTGAAACTATGGAGTCCGTTGAATATGAGGGTTTCACCATTACGCCTGCACCGGTCTCAGAGGAGATGGGCTTCAGGGTCAACGGTACGATTGTAAAAGGGGAGAAACGACACACGTTTATTCGTGCAGATGTGTTGCCGAGCCAGCAGGCATGTGCTGATGAAATGGTCCGTAAGGCAAAGCAGATGATCGACCAGCAGGGTGATAGTTTCTTTCAGTAGATATGAGGTCCCAGGCCGGTATTGCGCTTAGGAACCTGCGAATAAGTCTAATGCTTTCTCAGTGGGCTGTAGAACGGGCATATGCGCGAAAGGCAGTGCAGCGAAATGTCTGGACCTTTTCAAACTGACTGACAAAGCAGATGGCCGTTATAAAGCCCACCCTACGGGGCTTGCAGAGCAAACGAATCGCTTTGTTAATAATTTGCGTCCTGAGGCAACCAGCATGACTGTAATTATTGCCTCGCGCTTCGCTTGCTCTGTAAGCCTGAGGCGCATAGGACTTGTTCGCAGGTTCCCCTATCTTCGGCCAGGGTTAATTCAGACTCCACTCAAGGGAATGTACTTTTCCCTCTCTGATATCCAGTCGCCAGTAGTACCCCTTCGCAACATACTGCCATAGTTCGAATTGAACCCACTGGGTGCAGTATTCGGCTTTAAACTTAATGCAGGTTTGTTGCTGAGATTTTGTTAGAGGTTGCCCCATCTTTTCGACGACTTTTGCAATGCTGTCCCCTTCAGAAATCCGAGACCCATCAGGTGCATAAAGAAAAGTAGCTTGAGCTGCGGATGCCATAAGGAGCAAACCAAATGTTAAATATTTCACTATCTGTCTCCTAAGTCATATAGAGAGGAATCGAGTTAAGCAGGCTATGTTTGCAGATTGCTACACATAGGATGAATGGTCTGTGAATGACCCAATTGCTTGGATTGTTTTGCTCTTTTCTAGTTTCAATACAGCAAAAAAGAAAAAAGGCGGTCTAAGTAAAACTACGTAGATGGCGTACGTAGTATCTCGAGCCGCTTTGCGCAGTAATCCGAATACGTATGCTTTTAATCCTGTGCCAGACTAATCAGGCTGACAAAGATCAGTGGATGTTACTTGTGGTCGATGTGAAGGACAGGCGATCCAGAACCGGCCAACCTTTTTTGAAGGTTCCCCGAGCTCGGGAATACAGATAGAGGACGATAATAACAATGTTTAAAATGAACTTTTCCAAGAAGCTTATCATGGCTGCTGCGACAACAGCTGTGCTGGCAACTCCAGCAATGGCTGCAGATGACAAAGTCTATAAGCTGAAACTGGCTGAAACCTGGCCGACAAACTTCCCTGTATTTGGTGATGCGACTAAAAACATGGCAGCGTTGGCTGAGAAGATGTCTAACGGTCGCCTGAAAATCACTATCGACTCCAAGAACAAGCACAAAGCGCCACTAGGTGTCTTTGACATGGTACGTTCTGGTCAGTACGACATGGGACACTCTGCGTCTTACTACTGGAAGGGTAAAGTACCAAATACTCTTTACTTCACGACGATGCCATTCGGTATGACTGCACCTGAACAGTACGGCTGGTTCTACTACGGTGGCGGTCAGGAGCTGATGGATGAGGTGTACGGTAAGTTCAACCTGATGTCCTTCCCTGGTGGTAACACAGGTAACCAGATGGGCGGTTGGTTCCAGAAAGAGATTAACTCTCTGGATGACCTGAAAGGCCTGAAAATGCGTATCCCTGGTTTCGCGGGTGAGGTACTGGCTAAGCTGGGTGCTAAACCAACAAACATTCCTGCGGGCGAACTATACACAGCGCTTGAGCGTCGTACGATCGATGCACTGGAGTGGGTAGGTCCATCTCTTGACCTGCGTATGGGTTTCCACAAAATCGCACCTTACTACTACACAGGTTGGCATGAGCCAGCAACTGAGCTGCAGTTCCTGATCAACAAGAAGAAGTTTGAGCGTCTGCCAGCTGATCTTCAGCAGATCCTGAAAACGGCTATGCGTACTGCAGCGTACGACATGTACATTCAGTCTTACCATGCTTCAGCTGAAAACTGGGCGAGCATGAAGACTGAATTCCCAGACATCCAGGTTAAGTCTTTCCCTAACGAAGTTATCGATGCAATGCGTAAAGCTAACGACGAACTTCTTGCAGAGAAAGCAGCAGCTGATCCATTGGCTAAGAAGATCCTGGACTCTCAGGCTGAGTACCTGAAGAAGGCTCGTGCGTGGACAGATATCTCTGATCGTGCATACCTGAACAGCCTTTCTAAGTAATACGGTCACTTGACCTACCGTTGGTATTCCGGACAATGACGCGCGCCGGAATACCAACACATAATAAAAGCCAGGAGAGAGCATGTTTCTAGTGAGGCTTGAGCAGGCGATTAATAGCTTTTCTGATCTGATCGGTAAAATCGCAGCTGTTCTTTTTGTAATTATGCTATTCAACGTTTTTATCGACGTTGTGATGCGCTATGTCTTTAATGACGTTTCGATTGGTATGCAGGAGCTGGAATGGCACTTGTATGCATCGGTCTTTCTTCTGGGTGTGCCTTATGCCCTCAGAGTGGGTGGTCACGTTAGGGTTGACCTGGTTTATGAGCGCCTTAGCGGTAAAACCAAAGCATTGATCGATATGCTGGGTTGTTTGGTGTTTCTATTCCCGTTCTGTGCATTGGTTGGCTGGTACGGCATCGACTTCGCGCGTGAGTCATTTGAATTAGGTGAGACTTCGGGTGACCCGGGTGGCTTACCTTATCGCTGGATTATCAAGTCGGTTATTCCGTTTGCATTTTTTGCCATGTTGATCAGTGGCATCGGCTTGTTCCTTAAATCTCTTAACATCTTCCTGGGTAATACCAAGGAAGATCATTATCAACCTCCACAGCACTAAGGGGCTCTTCGAATGATCGGTATTATTATGTTCGGTGTGGCGCTGGTGATGTTGCTAGTTGGCTTCCCGGTTGCTTTTACCTTTGGTGGTGTAGCGTTGATCTTCGGTGTGTTTGCCGAAGGTGCTGAAATGTTTGCTTTCATGCCGTTCCGTATTCAAAGCATTATGGAAAATACGGTATTGATGGCTGTGCCCCTATTTATCTTCATGGGGATCGTCCTGCAGAAAACTCAACTGGCTGAGCAGTTGCTAGAGTCGATGGGTAAACTGTTTGGTGGTGTCCGTGGTGGTCTGGCAATTTCTACCGTTCTGGTAGGTGCGTTGTTGGCGGCATCTACCGGTGTAGTAGGTGCGTCAGTGGTGGCGATGGGCCTTATCTCCCTGCCAGTTATGTTGAAGTATAAATACGACAAGTCCCTGGCTTGCGGAACGATTTGTGCCTCAGGTACGCTGGGTCAGATTATCCCACCATCTATCATCTTGATTATTTTGGGTGACGTACTGGGTATTCCGGTAGGTGACTTGTTTAAAGCTGCAGTCGGCCCAGGCCTTATCCTGATCGGTGTTTATGTAGTTTACATCCTGGTGTACAGCTACATGAAACCCGAGTCTGCGCCTGCTCTACCGTTGGATGACGATGTCGAATCCAAGCGTGAGCAGTACATTAAAGCCCTGAAAGCGATTATTCCTCCACTGGCGCTGATCCTGGTTGTACTGGGTTCTATCTTTGCTGGTATCGCAACGCCAACCGAATCTTCTGCACTGGGTGGTGTAGGCGCTCTGGTATTGGCTGTTATGTACCGCCAGTTCAGTTGGAAAATGGTAATCGATTCCGCTTCTGAAACAGTGAAAGTCACTGCGATGGTATTCGCTATCTTGTTGGGTGCTACGGCCTTCTCCATGGCATTTACCTACACCGGTGGTGATTACATCGTTGAGGAAGCGTTATCTGACCTTCCTGGTGGTGCGCAGGGCTTCCTGATTCTGTCGATGATAGCGATCCTGATTCTGGGCTTCTTTATCGACTTTGTTGAGATCAGCTTTATCATCGTGCCAATTCTGGCACCGGTAGCTGATGCCTTAGGTATAGCGCCTGTATGGTTTGCGATTTTGATCGCGATGAACCTGCAGACCAGCTTCCTGACACCACCATTTGGCTTCAGTCTCTTCTATTTGAAAGGGGTGGCTCCGCCAAGTGTTCAGACGATGGATATCTATCGTGGTGTTATGCCGTTTATCCTGATGCAGATCGCTGTGGTAATTTCGATTCTGTTCTTCCCAGGGTTCTACGGACTGGCGTAAAAATGCCTTAGATTGAGTGGTTCTGGCGAGCCACTCAATCTGGTTTCAAAAAGCGTTTTTGGACGCTTTTCATTCCTCCATTTAACGGTTCATTCCCGTGGTCCGCGTGTGCTCGGACGGCCCCGCTTTGCGGGGTATTTTTTTTGATAATAAAGAAGTTAACTACTTTCTGTCCCCCCAAACTTGTATTAGTATTTTCCCCGATAACAAAAATCTAATAACAGATTAACAGGGATTACTAATGTCCATTTATAACTATAAAAAAGTACTGACAGGCGCTGCGCTATGCTGCTCTATGTTTGCAGCATCATCCGCAATGGCCGCCGATAAAGTTTACAAACTGAAGCTGGCAGAAACATGGGGACCTAATACTCCAATCCTTGGCGAAACTACTAAAAAGATGGCTGCTTTGGCAGATACAATGTCCAACGGTCGTCTGAAAATAACCATCGATTCTGCGAACAAGCACAAAGCGCCTTTTGGCGTTTTCGATATGGTACGTGCTGGCCAGTATGATATTGGTCACTCAGCTTCATATTATTGGAAGGGTAAGGTTCCTAACACACTGTATTTCACGACGATGCCATTCGGTATGACAGCTCCTGAGCAGTATGGCTGGTTCTACTATGGCGAAGGTCAGGCGTTAATGAATGAGGTATACGGTAAGTTCGGTATGCTTTCATTCCCTGGTGGTAACACCGGCGTACAGATGGGTGGTTGGTTCCAGAAAGAGATTAACAGCCTGGAAGATGTTAAAGGTCTGAAGATTCGTATCCCGGGTTTTGCTGGCGAGATCTGGGCAAAACTGGGTGCAAAACCCGTGAATATTGCTCCGGGTGACCTGTATACCTCTTTGGAACGTAAAACGGTTGATGCCGTAGAGTGGGTTGGTCCATCACTGGATATCCGCCTTGGTTTCCACAAAATCGCTCCTTACTACTACACCGGTTGGCATGAGCCAGCTAGTGAGCTTCAGTTCATGGTTAACAAGAAGAAATTCGAAAAGCTTCCTGAAGACCTACAGACTATTCTGACAACGGCAATGCGTACTGCCGCTTATGATATGTATATCCAGTCTTATCATGAGTCAGGTGTAAACTGGGACACAATGAAGAAAGAGTTCCCTAACATCAAAGTTAAATCTTTCCCTGCAGAAGTAATTTCAGCAATGCGTGAAGCGAATGATGCGTTGCTGAAAGAAGCGGCTGCAAAAGATCCACTGACTAAGCGTATTCAGGAATCTCAGGCAGCGTACATGGCGAAAGCTCGTGCCTGGACTGATATCTCTGATAAAGCTTACCTGAATAGCTTGTCTAAATAAGACCGCTCACTTCAGTAAGTGCTCTGGCAAGCCCGGCAGATTTTATCTGTCGGGCTTGTTTTTTATCCGGCACAAGAATCGAGCCAATAAAGGCGAGCGCATTCAGCGATACCCCCTGATAACTTTCCTTTCTGCGTGGGACCAGCAGCATCCATTCCTGGGTTAATAGCCAGTTATAGGGCTGTTCGATATGCCCGGCTGTTGATTCAATCGATAGCGAAGCCCGAAGGCGGTCATAGAGATTTTTAAGCTGCGCAGCCGCATCTGCCGGGGTAAACCATTCCGAATCAAACAGATTATTGTTAAGACCAAGCGCCACATGTTCAAAAGGAAGGTCGGCAAGCTTTCTGGGGACTTCATCTCTGAGTTGCTCAAAGATTGCTGCAAACGGAATATCCTGCGCCGCAGGGGCAGTTTTGACCAGTTGCAGGTGTTTATGTTGTTGACTGGCACCCGCCTCAGGGCCGCTGTTGTAGAAGGCGAGGGCTTTGTCCTGTTTCATGCATTCATACAGGGCGTGGAAGTCGGCTAATGACAGTTCACTGGTCTGGGGCTCAAAGACCTTTGTAGTGATTAGCAGGTGCTGCTCGAGCACGTTGAATTTGTTCAGCAGAATATTGTGAGCAGGCCCCGCATTATCAACAAAGAGGGGCGCTTCATAAGGAAAAAATGGATTCCTCGGTTTATCGCTTCTTTCACTGTTGTTCTTTTTTCTTCGCAGGCTGGAGATCTGCCTTAAGGTGAAGCAGAGATTACCTTCCTGTAAGTTTTCAGAAAGGGTTTCTAAGCTTTGCAGTGAGCCCAGTTTTTTCGCTGAATCGGCTATCGCTTCAGCGCGAGACCAGAGTGATGAATCCATGAAGCCTTATACCTCCAGATCCTTTATAATTTAGGAAGATAATAATAACTATCCGCAAAATTTATCAGGAACGCCAGCGAAGATGAAACGGGTTACCGCCTCTCTGAAAACGAAAGTACTGCTGCTTTCCATCCTGCCCTTGGTTCTTGTAACCGTTGCTATCACCATGATCAGCCTGACTCAGGCACGCATTTTATCTGAGCAAGAGATCAGCATCTTTGAAGAAAACTTACTGCGTTCTAAGCGTCAGGAACTTCAGCACTATGTCGCCCTGGCGATGAACTCAATTGAGCACATTATTGCTAAGGCAGACCCCGGTGATAAACAGGCTGAGGAAAGCATAAAAGAGATTCTTCATGGTTTAACTTATGGTGACGATGGTTACTTCTTTGTTTATGACCGTAAAGGTATGAACCTTGTCCATCCTATTCAGCATGAACTGGTTGGTCAGAATCTGATGGACCTTCAGGACGCAAATGGCAAGTATGTTATTCAGGATCTGTTACGGATAGCTGAAAGCGGGGGTGGTTTTTACCAATATGTTTGGGGTAAACCTTCTAAGGGGGATCTGGAAGATAAGCTCAGTTATGTGGTTGAGATCCCAAAATTTAACTGGATGGTTGGAACTGGCCTGTATATCGATGATATCAGTAATGAAGTGGCTGCAATCCGTCTTAAAGTGACCCGTAATATTCGAAATACCTTCTTTACTGTAGTGGTTATTCTGGCCGGCACTGTCATTATCATTGCTTTAGTGGGTGTTGCGATCAATATGCATGCATCACAGCTGGCAGATGAGCGATTGCGCCAGTTAGCTCATAATCATGTCCAGTTTCAGGTGAGCCAGCGACGTAACTTTGCCCGTGAGCTACATGACGGGATAAACCAGCTAATGGTATCTGTTAAGTTCCGCTTAGAGCTGGCCCGGGACAAGCTTCTCAAACAAGATGATTCCGCAGTAAATGATCTGGATAAAGGTTGTGATGTACTCAACATGGCTATTCAGGAAGTACGGCGTATCTCCCATGATCTACGCCCCATTCAATTGGATGACCTGGGCCTGGAATCTGCCATCTATAGTATGACCAGTGATTTCTCTGAACGCACACGTATGCTGACGAATGTGCGTATCGAGCTACCGGAGCAAAGATTGCCGGATGATATCGAGATCACCCTGTATAGAATTGTGCAGGAGTCTTTGACTAACATAGAGAAGCACGCAGAAGCTAACAATGTAGGTATTCGGATCTGGCCGAAAGAGGGCTATATCTGGGTAGAGGTTGCTGACGATGGCAAAGGCTTCGTTGAAGATAAAGCTGAAGCAGGGATTGGCTTATTGAATATGCGCGAGCGTACTGAGCTGTTAAGTGGCCATTTCAGCCTTAAGTCGCGACCAGGTTCAGGAACTAAGCTGCGAGCGGGTTTTACCATACTTTGATCTGGAGAGAATAAGAAAAGATGAGCGATAAAAAGATCCGGGTTGTATTAGTGGATGACCACCCTCTGGTTCTGGATGGAATAAGTGCGCGGTTAGAAGGGGAGCCTACGATTGATGTGGTGGGTATGGCCAATGATGGCCAGCAGGCGCTGCAGGTAGCGGCTGAGCTAACCCCGGATGTTGTGCTTATGGATGTGTCTATGCCCGTGATGAATGGCTTTGAGGCAGCCGAAAAATTCCGGGACGAGCAACCGAATATCAAAGTGCTGATTTTGAGTATGCACGATGACAGAGAGTATATCGTCAAGCTGATTAAGTGCGGCGCTGCTGGCTACGTGCTCAAAGATGTCTCTTCATCAGAACTTATTACAGCAATTGAAACGGTATTTAGTGGTGGTTCCTACTTCAGCTCAGGTGCTTCTCAGGCGTTATTTAGTCAGTTTGAACAGGAACAGGCAGTAAACGAGAAAGCAGAGCAAGAAGCGCTAACGGGGCGTGAGAAAGATGTGCTTAAGCTGGTGGCTGAAGGGAATAGCAATAAAGAGATCGCACGGACGCTTGATATATCAGTGAGAACCGTTGAAACCCATCGCCAGAATATTAAAAACAAACTCGATATACATACGGCAGCCGGATTAACCCGCTATGCCATTGATAATAATCTGGTTGATTAGGCAGATAGCCGTGGGAAGCAAGCGGTTTAATTTAGGTCTACTTTGGGGATGGACCTGCTGTTGCCATACATCTTATCTTTCAGCGCCGCTTTACACAGGTCGCACTGAGGTAGCTGTCGGCCAAGCTTTTCCCACGCTTTGCTGTGCTTTGACGGTTCGATTTGCATAATCTGTTCAAGACAGCCGCTACACGAGCACCTTTCCTTCATCTCCATCGCTCCTCTCCTTATGAGTGTACAGTTGTTTAATATTTATATAGCTGTATATAAGAGGGTGTCGATATAAGAAAAATTCCTAATTTTCTGAAAACTGTAGTAAATAGTAGGGTTATTTGAGCGACATCAGGCTCAACAGTACTAATCTGAAGTGAAGAATAGGGAGGTTAGTATGTCTGTAGTTGAGCTGATTTTTATTACACTGTTCCTGCTTGGCAGTGGTGTAGTATATCTTCTTCAGAAAGCGCTTCTTCCCGCTATTGCCTACCAAACCGCCAGCATAAATGCCTGCGTTATGGGCACCTTTCTAACCCCTATGCTCTATCTTGCTTTTCAGTAACAACTTCTTCGCCAGAAACCTTGCGTTTGTATTTCAAAACGGTAAGATACCTCCCGCTGCACGATAACAGCGAAATAGGACTATAGCTCAGTTGGTTAGAGCGCTACCTTGACATGGTAGAGGTCGGCAGTTCGAATCTGCCTAGTCCTACCAGAATTCTAAGAAGCCCGCACTTGTTGCGGGCTTTTTGTATTCTGCAGTGTAGGAATTAACTGGCAGATGATAACTGCCGAAGGCGTTCGAGCCGAGCGAAGCGAGACCACATCGGAGCTTGCGACGATAGCCCCGAAGGGGAAGGTGCGAAGCGCCGTATAATCTGCCTAGTCCTACCAGATATAAAAGAAACCACCGCTGGGTGGTTTTTTTGTGCCTGGAGGACGGCCGATGATAACTGCCGAAGGCGTTCGAGCCTCGCGCAGCGAGACCACATGGGGGCTTTCAACTTACCTATAACTGAATACTCCGGTTTTGATTCATCTTCCGGAAGCATTCATGGCTGCTGCAGATAACCAACTTATCTTTCCACTGATCAGCTAACCTTTGCAGAAGTGTCACTGACAGATCTGTATCGAGCCCGGCGGTGGGTTCATCCAGCAGAATGAGGTTGGGATCCTGTAGCAGAATGCGTGCAAGTCCGATGCGTTTACTCTCACCTCCCGAAGGTTGCCACTCATTCTCACCAAGCCAGGTATCTAGACCATGAGGGAGGTGTTTCGCCCAACTGGCCAGTTCAACTTGCTCCAATGCAGTCCAGAGTTGCTCATCTGAATGAGGGTGGTGCAAGCAGAGATTGTCACGCAGAGAGGCTCTGAGAATATCGATCCTCTGAGGCATAAACTGAACCTTATGTGGCTGGAATCCGTCAAATTCGATGCGGCCCTGAGTCGGATTAAGGTCGCCATTCAAAAGCTGTAACAATGTGCTTTTTCCGCATCCGCTCGGTCCTTTCAACCAAATCCATTCAGGCCCTTGCTGCTTAAAATTGAGTTTCCGCAGGACCGTTTTATCTGCTTGTGGATACACATAAGTTAACTGCTTAACATGAACAGCCATCTCTTGCTTGTTAGGGTTTTGAAATAAACGCTGGTCTTCGATTTGGCGAGCGCTTGAACTGTGTGCTTCCAAACGGGATAGGGCGCGCAGGCCTAATACCAGGCTGGCCAGAGCAGGGCATGTACCGGCTAATACTTCGGCGGAGCCTAAAGTGAGAAGCAGCAGCATAAAGATATACGCCCCTTCCAACTGGCCAGCATTAAAAGCGATAAAGCCTTGCCAGAAACTGATGATTGCCATGGCAGCCAGAGATATTTGCGATAGCAGAAGAACCTGCTGTTGGCGATTAAGTGTTTTTGCTTCCCATCGGTCCATCGCTTCGGACTGTTTCTGCAATGTTGCTCCACGGGGTTCGATTTGGCGAAAAAGTGTCAGGGTACGTATGCCGTTGAACAGTGTGCTGGATTCCATCCACATTAGGCTTTGTTGCTCTTGCTGTGTGTTTTCAGGCTCAAGAACCCTCTGGCTGTAAAGCCAGGGAATCAGAATGCATACAGCGAATAGTATCGGAGCAACCATCAGTGATAGCTGAGGCAGCACCAGAATCAGAGTAATCAGATAGCCGATAGAGACAGCCAATGCAGTGAGGGCAGGTATCACTGCAAATTGATAGATCGACTCAATATTGTGTATATCTTGGAGCAGCCGGCTTGAGACTTGATGGCGGTTAAGTTGTTGCTCATTCCATTTTTGCGCGGCAACGAACTTGAACAGATCCGCGCGTAACTGCGCAATAATGCGAAAGGTCGCTTCGTGGCTGGTAATTCTTTCACCATAGCGCCCCGCTGTGCGGCTGATCGATAAACCACGGACCATAGCGCCCGGGGTAAAAAAATTAAATGTATGAGCGGTTATCGTACTGAGACCTGCAGCGGCAGCAGCACTTATAAACCAGCCAGATACGGCGAGTAGTGCGATACCCGAGAAGGTGGTGACAATCGCGAGAAATGTTCCCAGAAGTGCATAGCGGCGTTCGCGAACAAGTAGGGTCAGATAGTGTTGTTTTAGATTAATCATGGCGATTCCTCATCGCTTGCATGGCCACTTCCTTGGTGAAGAAGCGCTTATCGGCTGGCCTGTGGCTCGCCATAATGACCATGCCCCCTCGGTTACAAAAGAGCTGTAACTGTTGTAAAAATGCTTGTGCGGTATCGGCATCCAGGTTGGCTGTGGGCTCATCCAGGAGCAGTAATCTTGGCTGATGCAGAAAGACTCTTGCTAAAGCGATTCTCTGAGCCTGGCCGCCCGATAAGTAACCGCCGCTGTCGCTGATCTGGTAATCAAGTTCGCCCGGCAGATCACGGACCATCTTGTCTGCGCGGGCATCAGTCAGGGCAGAGTACAGCTCTGCATCGGAGAACGTCCGACCCAGGCAGAGATTGTCGCGAATAGTGCTAAAGAACAACTCTGGTTTTTGCGGCATATAACCGATTTGCGACCACCACGCTGCTTGCTGGTGAAGCCGCTGCGTTTGATTATTGATGACTATTTCACCCTTTGGCAGAGAATGCAGACCTGCCAGTGTATCCAGCAAGGTGGTTTTTCCAGAGCCAGATGGGCCATTTAGCAGGAGCTTCTCCCCGGGGCGCAAGCTAAACGATATGGGGCGATGAATCAGGTGCCCTTTATCCCCTGATTGCGCATCGATCAGCTCAATTTTTTGCAGTTTTTCTACCGTTTCTTTGTGATTGCTATGCCTATTTTCAGCAACCAGATTATTCAGTTGCATCAGGTGCTCTGCGACACTCTCCGCATCCATTTTGGCATGGTACAGCGCACCCATCCGGCGTAGCGGAAGATAAAACTCAGGGGCTAGCATCAACAGAAAGACCCCTTCCGCTAGTGAGAGATCAGTACTCCAGCTACCAAGTTGATATTTATCTAGGAAAAACAGGCCCAGATAAACTGCGACCAGCGCTACACTGATAGCACTGAAGAACTCCAGCAGTGTGCCGGACAGAAAGGCCAGCCGAAGTACTCGTATGGTAGAGCAGCGGAATTGATCCGATTGTTGGTAGAGCTGGCTTGCCTCCTGTTCAACTGTACCTGCCTGTTGTATTGGCTGAAGGTTTTTGAGCCGGTCTGCCAGTAAGTTGCCCAGGCGATTGAGTTGTTGCAGATTTCCCTGGCTGGCAGCGGCTGCCTTTCTACCGACGAGAATCATAAACAGAGGTATCAAGGGGGCTGTGAGTGCCAAGATCAGGGGTACCAACCAGTTAACTGTTGATGCTGCAATGATTATGGCGATAGGCATGATCACGGCTAAGCGCTTTTGTGCGATAAATTCCGAATAATATTCACGCAAGCTATTGATTTCGGTAGTCAGTAAGTTGCTGAGTTCAGCGACGTTAAAGCTGGGAAAAAGTCTGATATTCAGAGAAAAGCACTGTTTAAGTGTAAAACGTCTGATTTCTGCCCGAACTTTGATACTAGCCTGATTACCAGCCCAGCTTTGCAGATAACTCAAGATAGGACGTATAACTAAAAGTGCTGTTAATACCAGCCAATCAGCCATGGAGGGGAGACTTGTCTGCTCGGCAAAGATCGCCGCATCTAAAAGCGTTGCGACTAGCCATGCAAAGCTGATGGTGACTGCTACCTGGAAAAATCCCAATAAAGTCAGCAGCTGATTATGTCGGGAGGCGACTTTGCCAAACCATTTCAAAAGGTCGGCTTTGCTTTTAAAGTTTTCGGGTCTTGGATTGGTTTTCATGGCTTGTTTTTTAAATTAGATAGATCTAATATAAATCCATTCTAATCAGTTTTGTCAAAATTGACAAAAGTGTGGCATTTGGGAGATTGGCTTGTGACGAATGAAAGCTGGCTGAAGTCGATGAGAAATGTGTTGGAAAGCTATTCTGACCCTGCCGTTCTGGTTGATGAAAACTACAATGTTGTTGCCACCAATGAGCAGTATGATTTCCGTTTTGGTGAGCGCGGCGATAAAGATCATCGTAAGTGCTTTGAAATCTCCCATGGTTACAAACGCCCTTGTGATCTGGAAGGAGAGACCTGCCCTATGCAGGCGGCCAACGAAAGTGGTGTTACCTCTAGTGTTTTGCATATTCATAACACTGCTCAGGGTAAAGAGCATATGGGTATTGAGACAACGCCGGTGGTGGACGAGTTGCAACGGCAATATTTCATTGAGGTGATGAAACCGATCCGAGAGGTCAGTGCCGAGCCGATTGCCGATAAAATGATCGGTCGCAGTCCGGCTTTCAACCAACTGGTCGATCTGATCCATCGGGTTGGCAAAACTGATACGAGTGTTCTTTTGACCGGGCCTTCCGGCTGCGGAAAAGAGTTGGCGGCTCAGGCCCTGCATGCGGTTAGTCCGCGTACCCGCAAACCCTTTGTTACAGTGGAATGTTCTGGTCTGACGGATTCCCTGTTCGAGAGTGAGTTGTTTGGGCATGTCAAAGGTGCATTCACCGGGGCGACCAGTAACCGTAAAGGTTTGGTGGAGTCTGCACGCGGTGGCACTTTGTTTCTGGATGAGGTTGGCGATATTCCGCTGCATCTTCAGGTGAAGTTGCTGCGTTTGATTGAGACACGTACTTATCGTCCAGTGGGTGAGAGTGAACCTTATGAAGCGGATTTTCGGTTGATCTGTGCAACCCATAAAAACTTGCCCGCCATGGTTGAGGCCAATGAGTTTCGTGAGGACCTTTATCATCGTATCAGCACTTTTCCGATCAGTTTGCCCTCGTTGGCAGAGCGGATTGAAGACCTGCCGCTGCTGGTAGAAAGTATCCTGCTGCGTATTGATGACACTCTGCCGCTGCGCGTCAGCAAAGAGGCGATGTTGCTGCTGGCCCAGCAGCCGTTTAAAGGTAACATTCGTGAGCTTAAGAATGTGCTTGAAAGGGCTGTGGTGCTGCGTGACAACACCGAGATAAGCGAAGAGGTCATGCACCGGGCACTGGCACTCAGCCCCAGCTTCGTTGTTAAAGGTGGCGAAGGCCGTGATGCGCTTAAGCTTCTGGCCCGTAAACGCTATAGCCTGGAAGAGGTAGAGCGGGAATATATTCAACAATTACTCGCCAGTTACAGTGATAAAGCGTTGATAGCAGAGATTGCAGGCTGCAGCCTGCGCACTCTGTATCGAAAGTTAAAAATGGGGGATTAAGATAAATAAGCCTGACGAATATTTATCAGTCTGACCCTTTTCAGATAAGTTGCTGGGTCAGATCCCCCGAAGGTACGCAGGGTGGCGTGTTACTCCTCAGCATCAAAGTGGTTTTCTAACCACATGGCATTGATGATGCCGAAACTGCAGGCGAGCAGCACACCGAGAATCCAGGCGAAATACCACATATCATTCTCCTAGTAGTTAGAAACGCTATTCTGTTCAATGAACTCCGGCTCAATCCGGCGCCACATTTTGTAGTATCCCCATGCGGTGTAGCAGAGAATAATCGGTACAAAGACCATCGCTACCCAAAACATAATCTCCAGTGTCAGTTTGCTTGAGGTGGCATCCCATAGGGTTAAACTGCTGGCGAGATCACTGGATGATGGCATCACAAATGGGAATAGCGTGCTGCCTGCCAGTAGAATGATGACACTAATATTGAGTGAGCTGACCACAAACCCCCAGCCTGGACGATTGGCTTTTGCCAGAAGACTCACCCCTAATGGCAGGATCAGGCTGGCTGCCGCCAATGCCCAAAGCAGAGGGTACTGTTCGTAATTGGCAAACCAATTCTCAACCCGGGCCACCTGTTTGTTCAGTGGGTTTGAACTGGCATCACCGACGACTTCAGACGTGATGCTGTAACCTTCAACAACCGTCAGCATCACGATACCTGCAAGTAACATCAGAGTAGACAGGGCAGGGCCGATGCGGTTGGCATAATGCTGCGCACGCGCTTCAACATCACCGCCAGCTCGCATCTGTAACCAGATCGCACCATGCAGGGCGAGCATGGCGACGCTGGCCAGACCACAGATCAGCGCAAACGGATTGAGCAGCGCGAAAAAAGAACCGGTATAGATTGGTCGGGTCAGTTCATCGAAGTAAAAGGGAACCCCCAGGAAGAGATTGCCAAAGGCGATACCAAATACCAGCGCCGGGACAAAAGAGCCCAGGCACAAGCCCCAATCCCAGTTGTTGCGCCAACGGGCACTGTCAGACTTGCTGCGGTACTCGAAACCTATAGGGCGGAAGAATAGGGCAAAGAGCACTAACAACATGGCCCAGTAAAAGCCGGAAAATGCGGTCGCATACACCCGCGGCCAGGCTGCAAAAAGAGCGCCCCCGGCAGTGATGAACCAGACCTGATTACCATCCCAGTGGGGACCGACGGTATTGATAATAACCCGGCGCTCGGTATCAGTTTTTCCCAGAAATGGCAGAAGTATAGCAGCACCGATATCGAAGCCATCGGTGACTGCAAAGCCGATCAAAAGTATGCCTACCAGAAGCCACCAGATCAGGCGTAGAGATTCATAATCAAACATACTGAACCACCTCCTCGGTTTTCTCTTTCGCTACTTCATTGTCATAACGCCCTGTACCCAAAGCACTTGGGCCTTTGCGGACATATTTCAGCATCAGATAGATTTCGATCACCATAAAGGCGGTGTACAAACCGACAAAACCAAAGATGCTTAACCAAAGGTCGCTTTCCGACAGATGTGAAGTGGCAACATAGGTGGGCAGAATCTCGCCAATCGCCCATGGTTGGCGGCCAAACTCGGCTACAAACCATCCGGTTTCACTGGCAATCCATGGCAGCGGTAGGCAGAGCAGGGCAAACTTCTGTAGCCAGCGTGTTTTATGCTCTTTCCGTTTCGCCGTAAAATAAAATGCCAGAGTGAAAAGAAGTAGCATGGTAAAGCCACAGGCGACCATCACCCGGAAAGTCCAGAACATTGGTGCTACGCCCGGAATTGTATCCATCGCCGCTGCTTTGATCTGCTCTTCGGTTGCATCGACGACATCCGGAGTAAAACGTTTCAGCAGCAGTCCATAGCCAAGGTCATTTTGCACAGCCATAAATGCACTACGGTTTTCGGGTGTATCTTCGCCATTGCGGAGCTTCAACAGCAGCTCATAGGCGACAATACCATTGCGCATCCGGGCTTCAGCGCGTTCAACAAGATCTTTAATCCCAAGTACTTCCTCATCTAATGAGCGGGTTGCAATCAGCCCGAGGACGTATGGGATTTTAACGGCGTACTCTGTTTCCTGTGTTTCCTGATTAGGTAGCCCTACCAATGTAAAGGGAGCTGGGGCTTCATGGGTATCCCACTCGGCTTCCATCGCTGCGAGTTTAACTTTCTGGACTTCACCGACTTCGTAGCCACTCTCGTCTCCCAGAATGATTACGGAGATTACCGATGCCAGACCAAAAGCAGAAGCGATTGCAAATGAGCGCCTGGCAAAATCGGTATCTTTGTTCTTAAGAAGGTAATAAGCACTGATTGCCAATACGAAGATCGCACCCGTGACATAACCTGCAGAGACGGTATGGACAAATTTAACTTGAGCAACGGGGTTAAAAATAACCTCTGCAAAGCTATCCATCTCCATGCGCATAGTTTCAAAGTTAAAATAAGAACCGACAGGGTTTTGCATCCAGCCGTTGGCGATCAGAATCCACAAAGCAGAGAAGTTGGACCCTATGGCAACAAGCCAAGTTGTGGTCAGATGTTGCACTTTGCTCAGACGATCCCAGCCGAAGAAAAACAGACCAACAAAGGTGGATTCAAGGAAGAAGGCAACCAGCCCCTCTATCGCCAGTGGTGCACCGAACACATCCCCGACATAATGAGAGTAGTAAGCCCAGTTGGTCCCGAACTGAAATTCCATTGTCAGGCCAGTCGTCACGCCAAGGGCAAAGTTGATACCAAAGAGCTTGCCCCAGAAACGAGTCATATCTTTGTATACCTGCTTGTTGGTCATGACATACACAGACTCCATGATCGCAAGCAGAAATGAGAGTCCCAAAGTTAATGGGACAAAGAGGAAGTGGTACATCGCAGTCAGGGCGAACTGCCAACGCGAAAGCTCCACTACGGTTTCAGATACCATGATTTAGCACCCCTAATAATAGTCAAATGGGTTTTTGACTGAATACAAATAATTGAACATCATTTTAGATACAGCAGAACCCGTGCCAATAATTATCTATCTAGTTAACCTATTGATAATATTGGTTATTTGTATTTATAAGAATTTTCTTATTTAATCTGCTGGAGATGGAGTGTCATAATTGTCACTGCATATGTCATAAGCTGTTTAATATGGTTGGAGTAGGAGGATTGTGCTTGGTTCGAATTGATGGGGAGGGTGGTCAGAAATTCCAGAGCAGCCGCTTTCAGGACTGCTCTGGATCAGGCTTTTGAGCCTAAGCTTTTTGTCTTTGGGAATCGTTAAGGATGTTGAGCATCCCCATAATGGCATATGACAGGATCGTTACTCCGACCAGTCCGCCACCCCAAATCAACCCGACAAGAAGCCAATCTACAGGGCCGCCGGCATCAGAAAATCCGGAAATGGTGACCTTGGCCATGATAAACAGGGCCATAAAGCCACCCAGTAAGCCAAGAATCTCTGAGAGAATCAGGCGGCGGCTCTGCAAGCCCCCTTCTCGGGTAAGTGCAAGGATAAAACCGCCGATACCAAAGATGACCAGCGCTATCAGAATCCAAAATAGCATGCCCATCATTTCGTAAAAAACCACGTACAGCGTATAGAAATCGAGTTCGTTCATTATCTGTTCCTCCCAATTAAGCCAGGCCGCGAACCATTGAAATGTAAGTTGGTTTCAAAGCCATGGTTTTCATTACCCATGTCACCCAAAGCTCTTCCAGAGGAGCGATAACCCCCGGGAAGGAAGGAACAAGATTATTCTTATAATCGAATTCAACCAGCATTGCCCGACCATACTGAGTGAGCAGTGGGCAGGATGTGTAGCCGTTATACTGGCTGGTGGCCGTTCGATCCTGAATCGCGGCAATCAAGTGATCGATTGCAACAGGCACTTGCCATTTAACACTGGCAGCGGTTTTACCTTTTGGAACACCGGCAATGTCGCCAACACACCAGACGTTTGGAAACACTTTATGTTGCAGGTTGTATTTATCCACTTCGGTCCAGCCATCTGCTGCAAAGGGGCCTGTTCTCCAAGCCAGAGGGCTATTTCGAACTGCATCCGGGGCGCGCATCGGTGGAATGACATTGATGAAGTCGTAATCAATCTCTGAACCACCCGTTGGGGTGTCAAAGGTTGCTATCTTGCGATCGAGATCAATTTTACGCAGTACGTGGCTGTAGACAGTGTCGATGCCACGATCTTCGTAGAGCATTCTGACCTTTTCATGGACAATCGGGACACTGAACAGGCTTTGGCTGTGAGCCGCATAAAGCAAATTCGCTTTACTGCGGGTGCCGTTACGACGCAGGTTATGCTCGGTTAGGAATGTGAATTTAAGTGGTGCTCCAGCGCATTTCATCTCAGTCGCAGGGCGTAGGAAAATTCCCTGACCACCTTCCTCAGAGAAGCGTGACATAGCCGACCATGTTTTGGCGGCTGCATCTGGGCTGTGGTAATGACTACCCAGTCCGTTTTGCCCGATACGATTGACATCCATGCCTTCAATTGCGGCATAGTCAAGCTTCATACCGGTCGTAACAACCAGAAAATCATAATTTACGGCCTTACCGCTTGCGGTGACGATCTTATTGCCTACAGGATCAAATTCAGCCACAGCTTCTTGTATCCAATCTACACCCTCCGGCATATATCTGGACGTGCCTGATGTTGGGTATGAGGAGCCTTTAATACCGGTTGCTACCAGAGTGTAGCCGGGTTGATAGAAGTGCTTTTTTTTGCCATCGATAATGGTAATCTTTGCGCCATCAAGCTGGTTAGCAAGACGGTTTGCAACCCCAAGACCGGCTGCTCCCGCGCCAGCAATAACGATATGCGCTTTCGTTTTTACTTTCTCAGCCGCTGTCGCGTTTAACGTTAATGGTGCTGCAGCGGTTGCGCCGGTTGCAGCAGTAAGCTTGAGGAAACTTCGCCTGCTTAAATCACCCATATTTGATTACCCTTACTCATTGTTTTTTGTGTTATCGCTACTACCGCAATCAGCCAGAGGCAGAGCTATGGTCTGTTCACTGGAAAGCTGCAATAGGGATAATCTGAATGGCTTGCCAATCTTGTGACTCTTGAATTCAGATATGTCCATCTATGAGGAAAGCATAAAATATGCCAAACATTAGATTCTCCTAATATTTATTTATTGTCTTATATTTCAGTTGGTTATGCTTACTGATAGGGTGGTGCTTTGCGATGCTTGTTATTTTGTGTGTGACAAATATGTCAGCTGTCAGACATAACTGGCGGACGGTCAGAGCTATATTGCTCGGTAAGAGGATTTTAGTGTCTTCAGTAATCTGTTGAGCTGAAGGTAAAACAGGGGATAAGTAACGTTTGTAGAGCTTAAAACTGTTTGTCCTGTTTCTTTTTAAGCAGCTTGAAATGAATCTCTTCCTGATGATCGATCACGAAGTTAAATTTTCCAATGGTCTGTTTTGCCTCTGACATACCTAATGCTTCAATCAGGTATTCAGGGTAAACCGGCATTTCCTGAGCTTTGGCCGTCGCTTGTACGTGGATCATCGAGATGATCATGCGATTTTTTGCATCTTTCCATTGGTCGCATGATCCGGGTGAATAAGTGCGTTCAAGCTCATTCAGGCAGGCATTGGTTCTCAGGTAGGCAACAGCAGCCTTGCGCTGCAGATCGTGAGCGGGCTTAAAGTTAAAGCTATCCGCCTGGACATGTACAGCTATAAAAACTGCGGATAGAAAAGCAAAGGATTTCAACGCTAAGACCTCCTTGTTCAACCGAACAAGTCAACTTCATCCTACTATATCCCCGCTTTCAGCGAGACTATGATTTTATTTAGTGATCACTAAATTAAGAATAGACGTAGTTCTATTTGTAGGTAGAAATTGGGCCGGATAAAACTGCTCTGGCCTATACTTCCCCTATAAGGTTGCTATAGATCATGAGGAGTAACTGATGGGCTTCGATCCACATGGTAACTATAACCTATGGATTAAGGGTGACACCTTGTATGCCGAACTTCGTGGCGCATGGAATACCGAAGCGGCAATGGAGTTTGAAAAGGATTTTATGGCGCTGGCTAATCATTTGCCGCAAGCGTGGGGGCATATTGTTTATCTTGATCACTGGGAATTATGTACCCCGGAAATTTCGGCCATTATCGAGCGTTTAGTAGAATGGTGTATTCAAAATGGTTTGAAGAGAGCTGCGAATGTATATGAACCTTCAAAAGTTAAAAATGCCGTACTGAATAAAATGATTGTCAGTGAAGAAGGTGAATTTAAGCGGGCCGTATTTGATAATTCAGAGGATGCGGCAATATGGCTAACAACTGAAGGCTTTCCTACAGATCACGAGTTATCTGCTGGTCATTAGGCCCTTTATTGTTAGCCATCAATTGATTACCAGGGGAGCTCTTCCCCGTTGGCGTGCCAGAAACTACCTGTATTTTGAAGTGTTAGCCCTTCAATTCTTTGGGTCAGCCCTGCAACTGCCTGGTCAGGGGTTACATCTCCGTTGAAACCGATCATTCGGGTAGATACCAATCCTGGATGTAGTTGGGCAACCATGATGCCCTGGGCTTTCAGATCCATCGCCAAAGACTTACCGAAAGCATTAAGAGCGGCCTTGGATGCGCGATAACCATAATATCCTCCCGAACCATTATCAGCCATCGAACCCATTCTGCTGGTGATATTGATCACTTTACTGCCCTTTTTTAGATTACCTAACAGAGCATGCGTTACTCTAAGTGGGGCAACAGCGTTAACCTCAAACTGAGTCATGATATCGTCAAAGCTCATCTGCTCCAGTGACTCGGAAGTTAAAATGCCAGCATTGTTGATCAGAATATCGATTTGCGTGTTATCTAGTTCGGAAGATAGCCGTTCAACTGAAGAAGCATTACTAACATCTATGTCAGAAATAATCCGGCAGGGTAGTTCTTCCAGTTCAGGTGAAGATTGGCGGCATATAACCGTTACCTGATAACCCAAGGTACAGTAATGTTTTACGAAAGCGAGGCCAATTCCTCGATTTGCGCCGGTGATAACGAGATGTTTGCCCATTAAGGGTTCCTCAGCTTTTCAGTTTCGTTTCGCAATTGAACGTAAATATTACCTACTATGTTGCGAAAGTACCTTCTTCATTCCCTATTTTATCAAAAGGGCTTTGTTACGCAGTAAGGGGGTTGGGCAGATTCTGCTGAACTCTTTGCCTTCCATGCGTGAGAAAAAAGGATCTTTAGACCGGCGGAAGGTGAGCGCTTGTGAATGACATTCTTCGTTATGAGGTAAAACAACCAGGCTATTGTCACAAAGCTTTTCGACAACTTTGGCTGGGTGTTTGATGCCGTTTTTGCGGATCAGGACCTGATCCCCAACATTGTATACGGTAAAACGGTCCTCAGCTTTTTTCTCAAGCAGGCTTGATAGGGTCGCGCACAAAACGCTCTTTTCTAAGTCATTAAAGCGGTTTTCGGGAAGCAATGACTGGCAAAATTGTTGTTTGTCTGTGGCTTTTGCCCATTGTTCAATATTCTGATCGGTCACAAGCGATCGGAGCTGCTGGCTGAATAGGTCGACTTTATTTCGCATAACGTTCCCTGTTAGTGGCTACAATTTATTACAGACTTACTGGTCGGTTTATTTATATCAAACAATGAAAGTGTTAAAAACCTATGAAAATTAGGTAATTAAGTTATAACTTATGTTATCTATAGTTTTATGGTTTCTATCCTGGATCGAGATACGTGGCTTATGGAAAAGGGGAGTGTGATGCGTTGGCTGATGGTTAGCCTGCTTGCCGTATTATTCTGTACCTCTGTTAAGGCAGACAAGATAACTATTGCGGCTGATAGTTGGTGCCCTTTTAATTGTCAGCCTGGCGCTGAACTACCGGGTTTTATGGTCGAGGTAGCTAAACGCGCATTCAGCGCTCAGGGCCATGAAGTGGTCTACCTGGAGGTTAACTGGTCAAGAGCGATTCAGGAGGCGCGAAAGGGGAATCTGACCGCTATTATTGGCGCTTTTCCTGGCGACGCTCCGGACTTTGTATTTCCTGATCAGGAACTTGCCGTTCTGGGAAATACTTTCTTCGTTCACAAAGAAAACGATTGGACATATCAGGGGCTGGATTCCTTGAAAATGATCCAGTTGGCTGCGATCAATGGTTATGACTATGGTGATGAGCTCAGAGGGTATATCCAGGAAAGTGGCTCTACCAGTGTGACCCTTCTGGGCGGCGATCAGTATCCGTTACGCCGTGGGATACGTATGTTATCACTACGAAGAGTAGATGCATTGGTTGAGGCTGATCCGGTGTTCTGGTACAACGCAAGCCTTCTGGGTAAAGCGGATCAGTTCAAAGTTGCAGGGCGTGCTAGTGAGCCGATGAAATCCTACATCGCTTTCTCGCCCAGTCTTCCCCAATCCGAAGATTACGCACGTATTCTTAGTGAGGGTATTGCATCTATGCGCGCGTCAGGTGAGCTAGATGAAATACTGGCAAAGTATGGTCTGAAGGATTGGCGCATTACTGAGAAGTGAGCAAAACCTCTTTACGAGTACTCCGATCTAAATGCATTAATGACATAGATCTGACTGAAAATGTCATTTTTGAATCAATATTCTGTAATTATGCTTCTTTCTGGTTATAAGGCCTGATCTTCCTGTAAATACAGGGAAAAACGCTGAGTTTGATTAAATATAATCCCGCCTTCGAAAATAATAACTCAGGTTTGTGACAAGATTATGTTCCAGAAAAAACTTAGCGTTGTAGCGCTGGCACTTGGTGCAGTAGCTAGCAGCTCCAGCATTGCTGCAGAAGCTCAGGATGGTTTTAAGGTTGATTTAGGTCTGCGCACGTTCTACATGAACCGCGACTTTGATCAGGGCGCAAACGATACTCATGCTGCGGGTCAGGCTTTCAAGCTGAATGTTGCATCTCCGTACTTCGGTGGTCTGGTTGGTTTTGATGCCACTGTGACTGAAGTGGTTGAACTACTGGATGACAAAACAATCCGTTCATCTGACGTTCTAACTGCGGATGGTGATGGCTATACAGCAGTTGAAAACCTATACGTAAAATTGAAGCCTCTGGATAATGTAAACCTACGCGCAGGCCGTATGGTTATGATGACGCCGTTGTTGAATGACCTTCAGTCACGTTTGTCTGCGCCAAGCACTCAGGCGATCTACGGTGATGTAGCGCTGGATAACCTGAATCTTTATGCTTTCTACTCTGATGAAGCATCAAAAAACAACAGTCAGGATTTCTCTAACTACACAGCAAGTGGCGAAGACTACGGTATCGCATCCCTGGGTGGTAGCTACAAGTTTGCCAATGGTGTTAATGCACAGGTTCAGTATGCAGTTGCAGACGACTACCTGAAACAGTCTTTTTTCAATGTGACTTACCCAACCAAGCTGGCTGATTACGATGTAACATTCGATGCGATCCACATGCGTGGTGAAGACGATGGTGCGCTTTACGGTAGCGATTACGATAGTAACCTTACCAGCCTGACAGCTAAGTTTGCTAAAGGTAACTGGGCTTACACCGTTAACTACCAGACTGTAGGTGGCGATGACGCTTATAACCTGCAGTGGGGTGGCCAGGATGATACTCAGTACTTCACTTATGGTGCGATCCAGTTGCTGGATTTCAATGCGGATGATGAGCAGTCATTGCAGTTCCGTGTTGATTACGATGTGCCGTCTGTACCAGGCCTACATCTGATGGCTCGTCATACTCAGGCATGGGATATCGATTCTGGCAGTATCACTGACGGTAAGCGTCACGAAACTAACCTTGATGCTAAGTACACTGTACAGAGCGGTAAAGCGAAGGATTTGAGCCTGCATCTGCGTGTTGCTCATGTAGATGGCGATGCGGCGATCATTCCTCGTATCAGCGATATCCGCCTGATTCTGGATTACCCAGTTAATCTTCTTTAAGCATTTACCTGCTTTTAAAAAAGGGGCCTTCGGGCCCCTTTTTTTGTTTGAGCATTAAAGCATGGCGGGAGGTTTGCTTTTAATTTCATGCAACTTGCTGTTTTTATTAGGAATCTCTTGATTAAAGAAATAAAAAATCGTTTCATTAATTTTATTCAGGTCATATTTTTGTATTCTTTAACGGTTATACAATAAACTCGAGGTTTATCCGGTTTTTGGAGTTGTAGCTTGTTAACAGGTTTTCGCCGGTTTTTTGCAGTTCCGTTTGGCAGTAGTGTGCTTAGTTCTCTACTACCGGTGGGTGTTGTTATTCTTCTTGCGCTTGTGCTTATTGGGTATATCTGGACCGATAGCGAATACAAGCATATGCAGGAAGATAAACAGCGGTATGCTGATGATTTTGTTCTGGCCCAGAAAGATCTGCTCCGTTCTGAAGTCGTCAGGATCAAACATTACCTGTTACGCCAAAAGAAACAGGCCGAAAAAGATCTGGAGGCGACGCTAAAGAGTCGTGTTTACGATGCGTATGCTGTGGCGCAGGCTATCCATGCTCGTTATCACGGTGAAATCCCGGATCTTGAAGTAAAGAAGATGATCGCTAATGCGCTCCGAGAGATGCGCTTTAATGAAGGTCGTGGTTACTTCTTTATGACCTCTCTGGAAGGTATCGAATACCTTTATCCACCTAACCCTTCTTTTGAAGGCAGGCCTATCACTGAAATCTTCCCGCCAAAAATTCAGCAGTTACAGTATGAAATGGTGGATGTGGTCAATGCAGCAGGCGAGGGATTTGTCAGATATAACTGGTATCGGCCGGGTGAGAAAGAGCTGTTGAGGAAATACAGTTTCGTCAAACTCTTTGAGCCCTATGGACTGATCATAGGGACCGGTGATTATCTGGAAAATTTTGAAGCGCTGATTAAAGACAGAATCTTTAGAGACATTGCACAGGTAACTTTTGGCCTTAAGGGGGAAGGGTATTTCTTTATCAATTCCTATTCAGGCGATCTTTACGTTACTAATGGTAAGTACTTTGCTGGCAAAAAGAACATCTGGGATGTGACTGATGCAAAAGGGGTCAAGGTTGTTCAGGAAAATGCGCGCCTTGCTCAAGACTATCCCGAAGGTGCTTTCTCAACTTATACCTGGAAGAAAGAGGGTGTAGAGGCCGAAAAAATATCGTTTATTATCGGCATGGATGAATGGCAGATATTTATCGGTGCAGGGGCTTATCTGGATACTATCGAGGGTGTGATACAGGAGAGGGAAAATCAGTATCTGGAGCTGATGAAACAACGCGCTATCAGTACCATTATCATCATGCTGCTTGCTCTGTTAATCATTGTCTTTGTCTTATACGTCATAGGGCTAAGGTTGTCGCAAAACCTACTCCTGTTTCAGCGTAACCTGGAAGAATCGGTTGATAGCTGGACAAAGCTAGACACGCGGCATTTGCATTTCAAGGAGTTTAAACACCTGGCCAGCAGCGTTAACAGCATGATCGATGGCTTAAATATGCAGGCTGAAGAGCTTAGGCACAGGGCATTTCATGATCACTTAACCTCACTTCCCAATCGGATGCACAGTTCTACACAACTGGATCTGATGATCAGTCATACCATTAAACATCAGGCTACTGCTGCACTGCTGTTTATCGATCTCGATCACTTTAAAGAGATTAATGACACCCTCGGACACTCTACCGGGGATGAGTTGCTACGAAAGGTCTCACAACGATTACGCCGATCAGTTCGGGAAGAAGACATTGTCGCTAGGCTGGGAGGAGATGAGTTTACCGTTATTACCGGTGTTCTTGAGACCCGCAGTGATGCTGAATCTATCGCTCAGAAGTTACTCAATGAATTAATCAGGCCTTATCTGATTGATGGTAATGAGCTCTCTGTTACCGCGAGCATTGGGGTGAGCTTTTTTCCTGAAGATGGGGATAACTCCGAAATCTTACTGCGCAACGCTGACTCCGCAATGTATGAAGCGAAACGCAATGGGCGAAATGGCTATCGTCTCTATACTTCCGCCATGACAGAGGAGATCTCTGAGCGTTTTGCATTAACAGAGGAGCTACGTGAGGCGATAAGCCGAGAGGAACTGGAGCTCTATTTTCAGCCTCAGGTCGATATTCGAACCGGATCAATTTTGGGGGCTGAGGCATTATTACGCTGGAATCATCCGCAGCGAGGCATGATTCCTCCTGATAGATTCATTCCTATTGCAGAATCCAGTGGGCAGATGATTAAAATTGGCGCATGGGTGCTGGAGCAGGTGTGTGCGAAAGTGGCTGGTTGGAAAGAGCGGGGGATCGTAGCGCCGAAGATAGCAGTTAATATTTCTAATCAGCAGATGAACCGTGAGTTGGTTGAACAGATTACCGAGCTGTTAGCCTCTTCAAAATGCGACCCGGCCTGTTTGGAACTTGAGATTACCGAAAGCTGCTTGATGGAAAACCCGGAACAAATGGCCCATGAACTGAGCTCTTTAAAAGCGCTCGGAGTGGGTATCGCTATTGATGATTTTGGTACGGGCTACTCCTCTCTCAGTTACCTCAAGCAGCTACCTATCAATAAATTAAAGGTAGATCGCTCTTTTGTCAGTGATCTGCAAGATGATGAAAACGACTTAGCCATCACGCGAGCCATAGTCGCGATGGGGCAAAGTATGAATCTCAATGTGATTGCGGAAGGAATTGAAACACAAGAGCAGATTGATCTGCTGCTGAAACTCGAATGTTTTGAAGGGCAGGGCTATTTTTATAGTAAGCCGCTACCAGAAGAGCAGTTTTTAGCCTATCTGGATCAATAGGGTTGATTATGTTGATCTGGGTTATCCATTGGTCTCAATTATAGGTTTAAGCACTAAAAAAAGTTGCTCTTATAACCTGTTAGAGATAACAAGTAGTCTTCAATCGTTGGTTCTTCAGGAAGTCTGAACTGTTATAAGTATTGCCCAGGGAAGAGGCGCTGAGCGTTTATCAGGGTCTTAGTATGAGTGACCGATATAATAATGCCCACAATCGTAGTCATTCCCGCAACGGTTTAAAGCTGGCCGAAAATATGGCTGTTCAAATTACCAGAATCTATCCATCTGACCTGACTGATCATGAACGGTCCCGTCTGCTGGAGCAGGAGTTTGAGGTTTATTCACAATTAACCCCTCCTCTTCAGCCATTAACAATGGACAGGGATCCACTTGAAGGAAAACTCCACATTAGCTTTCCGGCCGGTGAGCTTTTAGAAGAGTTTGATATAGCGGCGCTAACGTTTGCAGACAAGTTACAGCTATTTGAAATATTAGCGAGTTGCCTTGCGGAGCTCCATGCACAGAACTTCGTAGCCCTATCCTTAACCCCTGCTTCTTTTCTTATTGAACACGCCAAGAAGCAAGCCGTTTTGATTAATTACTCAAGTGCTGCTCGTTTTGGGCCTGAAAACAGTGGTATCAACAGTTTCCGCCCTCTTCAGGGGGACGCGCATTATCTAGCGCCAGAGCAGAGTTATCAGTTTAAGCACTATCTGGATCAGCGTACGGATCTGTATGCCTTAGGCTGTATCTTCTATTGGTTATTGACTGGAGAGCCTCCATTTTCTGAACAGCAATCGGATGATGATATTGCCTATGCGCATATTGCTAAGTCTCTCGATTTTTCTGACTGTGTTGTTTCTAAAACTGAACCTAAGTTGCAAGCACTTATCCAGATTATCGATAAGTTATTGATGAAAGACCCGGATGAACGCTATCAGAGTGCCAGTGGGTTACTGTGGGATCTGAAGACGGTTAGTCAGAGCAGTGAAGCTAAGCTTTCCGGGTTTAAAGTTGCCAGCCATGATCTGTCGGATCGTTTGGTAATACCGCAAAAACTGTACGGTCGGGAGAAGGAAGTTGGCATTCTGCTGGATACGTTTCAACGTGTATCCTCGGGCCCTTCTGAAGCTGTGTTGGTGGCTGGCTATTCAGGTGTGGGTAAATCGGCGCTGGTTTATGAAGTGCAAAAGCCGATTCTTCACTCCAATGGGTTGTTTGTCTTTGGCAAGTTTGATCAGTACCAGAACAGTTCACCCTACAGTGCGATTGGTCAGGCTTTTGGCCATTTTGTTCGTAATATATTGGCGCTGCCCGTTGAAGAGATGACGCTTTGGAAAAGGCGTTTGGAGGATGCGCTCTATCCTAATGCTCAGGTTATTATCGACCTTATACCCGAACTGGGGGTGCTGTTACCGGATCAGCCTGCTCTTTCACCACTAGGGGCCGATGAGCAGCAAAACCGTTTTAATCGGGTATTTCTTAACTTTATCCACGCGATTTGTATTCAGCATAAGCCCTTGGTTGTCTTCATAGATGATCTCCAATGGGCGGACCTCGCCAGCATCAACCTGTTGCGCCTTATCCTGAGTGATAGTGATAGCCAGCATTGCCTGGTACTGGGTGCTTATCGGGATAATGAAGTGGATGAACGCCACCCCTTTATAAAGATGCTGGCTGATCTTGAACAGGATGCTCAGAGAATTACCCATATCGAGCTTCAGCCTCTAGGGCAGCCTGACTTACAAAATATCATTTCTGACGCGTTGCAATTGCCGAGGCCTAAAATTGAAGCGTTGAGCGAACTTGTATATGAGAAAACCGCAGGTAACCCCTTTTTCTTCAGGCAGTTCCTGCATGAACTCTATCAATCCGGGTCATTAACATTTTCTGTGACCAAGCGCTGCTGGCAATGGTCAATGGCTGAAATTCGTAAGCAGAGCATTACGGACAATGTTGTTGAGCTGATGATTCAAAAGATCAGTCGGTTGCCCAAAGAAACTCAGCTTATCCTTCAGCAGGCGGCATGCGTCGGTTCCCGATTTGATAAGCATCTTATCCAGATGCTTTATCAAGGTGACAAACCTCTGGAGTCATTACTTCAGCCAGCTTTGGATATGGGCTTGTTATTACCTGTACGTATTCAGGGAAAGGCAGGCCCGGAATATAGCCAACTGCGTTTTCTTCACGACCGAGTGCAGCAAGCTGCGTATAGCTTCTTAAATGCGCAGCAGAAGGAGCAATTGCATCACAATATTGGGGCTATTTTACTGTCAGAAACAGCACTTGGTGACTGGGAGGAAAACTGCTTTATCTTAGCGCTGCACCTGAATAAAGCGATCCCAAGGCTCTCATTAGATCAGCGTTCTGACTTGATCGAATTAAACTGGCTGTCAGCGCGCAGAGCCATAACGGCTACGGCGTATGAAACGGCGCTTGGGCACCTGGATCATATGTTTAATTTACTCGATCAATCAGCCCTTGAAGACACCGATAAGCTGAATACCGCGAAACTGGCAAAACTTGAGTGTCTGTACCTTGCAGGAAAATTTGCTGAAGCAGAGAACTTCCTGAGCGAGATAAAGCAGCAAAAGTTTAATGAACAACAGAGCCTTGAACTGAATATTGTTCTTATCACCCAGTACACACGTTACGGGCACCTGGATCTGGCGATACGGCAGGGGCTCAGCGGGTTAGCGGGTTTAGGCTATGAGTTACCTGAAGCACCGGATATGGAAGCAGTGGGTGAGGCAATTGGCATGATTCAGGTTGAACTCGAGAATTGCCCATTTGCTGAACTGCTGGATAAACCGCAACTGACCGATGCAACGATCAGCAGGGTGATGGAGATCCTGATTGCGATGCAGCCATGCTGTTATAACTCGGGTTCTCTTCTGTTTCCGTTAACCATTTTACATCTTCTCAAGCTAACCATGCAGCATGGTAACACCCAGCACTCGAGCTACGTCTTTATGATGTACGCGTTAATGTGCACCAAGGTTTTAAAAGACTACAGCACGGCATTTGAAGCCGACCGATGCTCCCGTCTGGTTGGAGAGCGTTTCCCCGCCCCAGCGCTTGTCGATGGTCGCTTAAGGATGATGCGGGCTAACTTTGTGCAGCCCTGGCAACAACCGCTGATCAACAGTTCCAGTTTACGTGATGATGCTTATCACGCTTGCCTTGAACAAGGCGATTACTACTGGGGGGTGCACGCTTACCTGTTTGGTTTCTATGCTGATCTGTTTGCGTCGAACTCTATCTCTCCTTTGCTGGAACGAACCCAGCAAGTGATATCGACCTGTACCAAGATTAAACAGCCCGCTCAGGTCTTTTTAAGCCAGTTACAGAGCAATTTACTAAGTATTCTGAGTGGCAAGCTGGATAATCTGGTCAATCTGGATCATGAGCCAGGTTATGAAGCGAAAGCGCTGCAACATTACCAGGATACGGGATATATGTGCGGTAAATACGATCGCCTACTGGGGAGGTTGCTTCAGGGCTACCTGTTCGGTAGCTATCGTACAGCGCTGGAAATTACCTTAGATGAAAGCCTGACGAATGCTGATTTGGACGAAGGGATTTTTCATGAGGCTGCGTATGTATTTCTAAATATGCTGTGCATTCTCGCCATTCAGCATGAATCGGCCTCAGATATTCCTTCTCGTTGGTTGGACTGGTATGCCCAGGCTAAAGAAAGGCTGTTGCTATGGAATAGTATCAATCCGGATACCTTTTCCCCAATGCACTATTTAGTTGAAGCTGAGGAAGCAAGGCTAGCGGCTCAACGGGTTGAGGCTATGTGTTCGTATGAGAAAGCAATACACAGTGCCCAAGGGAGTTCTTTGTTGCTAGAGGCTCTGGCAAATGAGCGAATGGGTTGTTTCCGCATCAGCTTACAGCAGGAATCATTGGGCAGAGCTTATATAGAAGAAGCGATTCGTCTCTATAGCGACTGGGGAGCGACTGCTAAAGCAGGTGAACTTGAACAGTATCTGGGTAACTTGCAGTCACCGCAAAGTCTGCCGCGGGGGACAGAGTTTGACTGGCATGCGGTGTTAGCAGCCAGTCAGGAAATATCTCAAGAGGTTAATCTGGATAATCTACTCCGGGTGGCGCTGGAACGAGTCGCCCGGGTTTCTGGAGCGGAGAAGGTGAGCTACTTCAGCTGTTCAGATGGCGCTTGGCGATTAGAGGGTCTGTTAGACAAGGATCATTTCTCTGAGCCCTCTGAACAGCCCGGATTATTGCCTGAAAGTGTGCTTAACTACTGTAACAACAGTAAAGAGATTCTTAGCTTAAAGGATGCGCTATTTGACGGGGATTTCATCCTCGATCCTTATATTCAGCATTTCAGAATACGTTCTTTACTAGCGCTGCCATTAATTTATAGAGATCAGATTGTGGCGGTGATCCTTTGCGAGCATTCGGAAACCTCTAACCTATTTAGCGCTAACCGGCAGCAGATTTTGACGGTACTGGCTTCTCAGCTTGTGATTAGTCTCAGTAATGCAGAGATGTATCAGTCGTTGGAAAATCAGAATCAGGATCTGGAACAGATGGTGGTCCAGCGTACTGCGAGTCTGAATAAACGGACCAAACATCTGGAAGCTATACTGGAATCCCTCCCTATCCCTTATGTAGTGAGTAGTCTTAAAGGAAGAGTGATTAGTGCCAATAAACTTTGGTACCAGCTCTTTATGCTGGATGGCGAGGCAGCCAAAAAGGTTAACACTGCGGAGTTCTATATCAACCCGGATGACCGGGATCGAATGGTTCTCTCTCTGATGCACAAAGGGCATGTCACTGACTTTGACTGTGAACTGAAAAACCACCACGGTGAGCCTTTTTGGGCGCTATTTTCAGCTACTTTGATTGAGGTTCAGGGCGAGCAAGCAGTATTCGCCGCGATGAGTGATATCTCGGCGCGAAAAGCGCTTGAGGGGATGTTACATAAGCAAGCACATACGGACCCACTGACAGGTATTCTGAATCGACGCGCTGTGCTGGATCTATCAAGCCAATACAAAAAAGCTGCGGAAGATGAGTCTGTCTTTGTGGCGATGCTGGATCTCGACTACTTTAAGCGTCTCAATGATACTTATAGCCATAGCGCCGGAGATCAAGTGTTGAAGGCTTTTGCTAGTGAAGTATCTGGGCTGCTGCGTGATGGCGATGTTTTTGCTCGTATGGGTGGGGAAGAGTTTTTAGTGATGCTCTCTGTTGGTAGTGAGGAGCAGGCCGAACTTATCTTACAGCGTATCCGGGAAAAGATCGCCATGATGACAGTGCCTTTTGACAGTGTTGATCTTAAAGTTACTGTGAGTATCGGGTTTGCTGCATGGTCTTCCGATGCCGAGTTTAAACAGGTTACACACCAAGCTGACCTTGCTTTATATGAAGCGAAAGGGCGGGGCAGAAATATGGTGGTTTGCCTGGATTAAGTCGCTCAGTCGCAGCGACTGTTTTCCTTGATAATCCGATGCAGTTCACCACTTCGGGTGAATTGGTGCAGCGCAATGTTAATATCACTTAGTAATAGGTGCCATCCAGGTTTATTTTTACTCACGGCAAAATAAAGCGGGTTATATTTGAGGCTAGGCTGGACCTCCTCAACGTTGTGCAAAATTTTATTCTTGGTAATCTGCGGCATTTTAGAGTGGGCGACTGTATGGCGCAGTACTTTGGGATCGCCGATGACCATATCAACCCGTTTGCCTATGAGCAGTTTCATCAACTGTAGATCATCAATGGCTTCGAATTTTTTGAATGCGCCTGCATCCATCATGGCGTCAAACTCCGGAAAGTTCTGATAACCACGAACAACACCAATTTTCATCCCTTTGATACTGTCCAGATTGCCGTTAAATGCCACAGCCTCGCCGCGCCGTTTCATAAAAGAGATATTCCCGCCGGGGAAAGGCCGAGAAAGGCCAAGCAACTCTTTCCTTGGAACATCAGTCATGAAATCTGACGGCGCGGTGTCTTCGATAAAATACTCAGGAAAAAGAATATCTGCTTTTCCTTGCTCAGCTTCTAATACCGCTCGCGACCAAGGTAAAAAACGCACTGTGACGGCATAGTTCTGGCTGGTTAACACTGCAATTGCTAGTTGGAATGCCCAACCTTTATGACAAACGTCAGTACCTATGTAGGGAGGCCAGTCTAAAGTGACCATCGTGATTTTCTTTTTTCCTTCCGGGTTGAATTCATAGCCGTTCCCTGTTGTTGAACCGATGTAAGTAACGCTTTGATTTTGATACTGATATTGCACACTGGGAGTATCCCGCATAGCAAAAGCGGTATTGGTCAGAAGCAAAAGTAGAAACAGGGTACGAACTATCAAGAAAAGATCCCCAGGCAGATAAAAAAGCTAATCTTTTCAGTGTAGTAAAGCACGTATTAAATAGAAATTTACCTATCGAAAATCATAAGAACCTTTGATCTTTGTCCTGTGCGCTAGCTTAGAGGTAGTTAATTTTAATTGTAAATGTAGTTGATAATGATTATCTGTTAGATTATTTTCTGAGTATGTCAAAATCATACTCGCCAATTACAACCGCTTCTCCTTATATCTGTTTACTGCAGAGGAAGATTCGGTATGCGCAAGAGCCGGATAGTCCAGGGTTAATATCTCATTATCTGGACCTGGATTGCTGCCGCTCGAAATGCTTAAAGCAGAGTAAGGAGCACTATGAAAAACAGTTTCGACTGCTGTTAGACACCGTTGCAGATGAATTGCTACCTGGTTATTGGCGCTGCATTTGTCTCGATCATATTAACAAACCGCTCATGTCGCTTGATCGGTTGTCTGACTCACAAGATCACCAAACTTATATACGCCATTTAAAGTACGAGCTGAACATGACCTGCAACTATGTTTTGCATGGACTAGCTTGTTAAGTACAACCATATTACACAGGAACCCTGATAATGACTGAAACACGAATCGCTAAAGACAGCATGGGAGAATTGGAAGTACCCGTTGATGCGTTATACGCAGCGCAGACCCAGCGTGCAGTGAATAACTTCCCGGTCAGTGGTCAGCCAATGCCAGAAGCATTTATTCGGGCGTTACTGCAGGCTAAAGCAGCGGCAGCCTTGGCTAATGTTTCTCTGGAACAGATTCCTGCTGATATGGGGCAGGCGATCAACCAAGCTGTTCAGGGTTTATTGAATGATGAAAACCTGATGCAGCATTTTCCAGTGGATATCTTCCAGACTGGATCAGGTACCAGTTCCAATATGAACGCCAATGAAGTACTGGCGACACTGGCGTCAGATATCTATGGTCAGCCCGTTGGAGCCAATGACCATATCAACTACGGTCAAAGTAGTAACGATATTATCCCTTCCACCATTCATATCAGTGCAGCTGTTGAACTGGCTGAATCATTACTACCGGCTCTGGAACATCTGGTTCAGGTGACCCGGGATAAAGCTCAAGCTGTTGATAAGTACGTTAAAACCGGCCGCACTCATCTGATGGATGCGATGCCGATTCGGATGAGCCAGGGGTTGGAAAGCTGGGCTACCCAGATTGAGCAGAACATTCAGCAGTTGAAGGCCATACAGCCACAGCTTCAGAGTTTGGCCCAAGGCGGTACAGCGGTGGGCACAGGTATCAACGCGCACCCGGATTTTGCTGAGAAGTTTAACCAGGAACTAAGTCAGATTACGGGGCTGACTTTTAAACCAGCAGATAACTTTTTTGCCCATATTGGCTCACAGGATGTAGCGGTATCTCTGTCGGGGCAATTAAAAGCAACCGCGGTCTCAATTTTAAAAATTGCTAATGACTTGCGCTGGATGAATTCGGGTCCTTTGGCAGGATTGGGCGAAATTGAACTGGAAGCTTTGCAGCCGGGCTCTTCAATTATGCCAGGCAAGGTTAACCCGGTTATTCCTGAAGCAGCAGCCATGGTATCAGCGCAGGTTATTGGCAATGATGCAGCGATCACGGTCGGTGGCCAATCAGGTAACTTCGAATTGAATGTCATGTTGCCGATGATTGCGAGCAACTTACTCAACAGTATCAGCTTGCTGGCGAATGTGAGCCGTCTGCTAGCCGATAAAGCGGTCGCAAGTTTTAAAGTTAATGAGGCGAAGCTCAATGAAGCTTTATCACGCAACCCTATTCTGGTGACTGCGCTGAACCCAATCATCGGTTATATGAAAGCTGCGGAAATTGCTAAACAGGCCTACAAGGAGGGGCGTCCGGTTATCGACGTTGCTGCAGAGAATACTGATCTTTCAGTGGATGAGCTAAAGAAGCTGTTAGATCCGGCTAAGTTAACTCAGGGCGGTCTGTAAGTATTGTTTATAAACAACTCAGGCGTGGCAACGATGCTTATAGTGATCAAACAATAATAATCAGGCCCATGAGAGGTCAGAGTAGAGATGGGCGGGGTACTATCAGGGTACTTCGTTAAGGTAGAGCGAGCATGCCCTTAGCTGTAATCTGTTCGTGATGCCGGGATAAAGGGATCTTTCGATCCCTTTTTCTTTTAACCAAGATGGTTAGGCGTAAGCAGCCGTCACGGACAGTTCGACCAGAATTTCCGGGCGAGCCATACGGGCTTCTACGCATGCGCGAGCAGGCTTTTCACAATCAGCTACCCATGCATCCCAAACTTCATTCATAGCCGCAAAATCTTTCATGTCGCGGATATAGATGGTCACAGAAAGAATCTCGTTGCGGCTGCTTCCTGCTTTGGCTAGCAGGTCGTCGACCTTGTCCAGGCAGCGTTGAGTTTGCTCTTTTATGTCCCACTGGGCTTCGCCGGCAGTTTGCCCGCATAGGTATACTGTGCCGTTATGTTTGACGATGCGGCTCATGCGCTGGGTTGATTCAATGCGTTCAATACTCATTGAGGTCCTCAAATATATTTCTTATGTACACGGCGGGTAATGCCGGTAAACAGGGTGTAAGGGATAGTATCGCAGTAAGTCGCGATCTCACTGGCAGCCAGATTATCGCCCCAGAACTCTACATAACTGCCGACTTCTGCGTCCGGAATATCCGTTAGATCAACCGCAAGCATATCCATTGATACGCGCCCGATAATCTGACTTTTTTGGCCATTTACCAGAACAGGAGTACCGCTTTTCGCATAGCGAGGGTATCCATCGGCATAGCCCATCGCGACTGTACCGACACGGGTAGGCTTATCGCATACCCATGTGCAGCTATAACCTACGGCTTCACCGGGTTCCAGATCGCGAACAGCTATGACTTCAGAGCTTAGCGTCATAGCGGGTTTTAACTTATCTGCAACCTCCTGAGGCATAGCGAATGGCGTAGCGCCATAAAGCATAATGCCAGGGCGTTGCCAGCTGCGACGAGCTTCGGGATAGGCCATAGTACCTGCTGAGTTTGCTAGGCTGACATCAGCTTCAATGCCCTGCGTTACCTTATCAAACAGTGCTATCTGTTCTGCTGTAACGGCCAGGTCTGGTTCATCTGCTGATGAGAAGTGGGTCATTAGCACCACCTCTTTAACCTGTGTCAGGTCGTTCAGGCGCTGATAGGCTTCCTGATAATCATCTGGTGCAACGCCCAGGCGGTGCATGCCGCTGTCCATTTTCAGCCAGATTTTAATCGGGGTGTCTATTTTAGCTGCCGCGATAATATCGATCTGAGCAAGACTGTGAACGGCGCACCAGAGATTTTCACGGCTGATGTAGTCCAATTCATCCGCGCTGAAAAAACCTTCCAGCAACAGAATCGGTAACTTGATACCCGCTTCGCGAAGTTCAATGGCTTCCTCGATGCAGGCAACACCAAATCCGTCCGCAATATCACTCAGTGCCTTAGCTACTTCTACAGCACCGTGTCCGTAAGCATTGGCTTTAATAATGGCGAGTGCACCCTGATCAGGGGCAACAGATTTAGCCAGTGAATAGTTATGGCGGATAGCTTCCAGGCTAATGGTAGCGGTAGCGGCTCGAGCCATAGTTAACTCCCAGTATAGGGTGAAGGCTTAAACAGCCATCACCGCTTCAATTTCGATATCAGCGCCTTTCGGCAGTGCTTTAACAGCGTAAGCTGCACGCGCAGGGTAAGGTGCTGCAAAATATTTTTCCATCTGCTCGTTTACCTGGGCAAAGTACTCCAGATCAGATAGCAGAACTGTGATTTTAACAAAATCATTCAGGCTACCACCTGCTGCTTCAGCAACAGCTTTCAGGTTTTCAAAAACCTGAATTGCCTGAGCTTCAAAAGATTCAGTCACCATCTCCATGGTTTCAGGGTTCAGCGGAATCTGACCTGACAGGTATACAGTGTTACCTACTTTAACAGCCTGTGAATAGGTACCGATAGCGGCTGGAGCTTTATCTGTAGAGATAATGGATTTGTTGCTCATGATATAACCTCGAATTTGCATCGCAGCTACCTAAGTAGCTGCGTTTTCTTGTTGTTTGGTTGTGTAATCTTGGGTTTAACCGTAACGCGCTACGGAAAGGCCTTCTTTATCAATATCAGGCTGTCTCTGGCTGATGATGTCGGCGACGTATTTACCCGAGCCCAGTGACATAGTCCAGCCCAGCGTGCCGTGGCCTGTGTTCAGGAACAGGTTGGAATATTTTGTTTCGCCCAGAATTGGTGTTCCGTCAGGAGTCATTGGGCGCAGGCCTGTCCAGAATTCGGCCTGTTCGATATCGCCACCGCCAGGGAACAGGTCGCTAACCACAAACTCAACATTGGCTTTGCGCTTCTCTTCAAGCTCTTTGTTGTAGGATGCAATCTCAGCTGTTCCGCCAACACGGATTCGATCGTCAAATCGTGTTACGGCGACTTTGTAGGTTTCATCCATGACCGTCGAGGTTGGCGCTTTGCTTGCGTCAACGATCGGTAGAGTTAATGAGTAGCCCTTGATTGGGTATACAGGTACTTTCAGATCGATCTTCGATAGCACAGGTGTTGAATAGCTACCCAGTGCCACGAGGTAAGCATCTGCAGTCATTTTACCGCGGGATGTAGTAACGCTTTCAATCTGGTCGCCCTGAGTATTGATATTCAGGATGTCGGTTTTCATGATGAACTTAACGCCCATCTTCTTGCATTCATCAGCCAGGGAGTTGGTGAACTTAAAGCAATCACCCGTCTCATCACCCGGAAGACGAAGGCCGCCGACAATCTTATCTTTTACATTGGCTAGGGCTGGCTCGTATTCAACGCAGCCATCCACATCCAGAACCTGAAAATCTACGCCAGATTCTTCCAAAACAGAGATATCTTTCTTAGAATCTTTAACCTGTTTTTCTGTACGGAATACTTGCAGGGTGCCTTTAGTGCGTTGCTCGTAATCGATATCCAGTTCGTTGCGAAGATCGACAAAACAATCGCGGCTGTATTCAGCCAGACGGACCATCCGGGCTTTATTGACGTGATAAGCGCTCTCGGTACAGTTGGTTAGCATTTTGGTCATCCAGGATAGTGTCTGGGTGTCCAGTTCTTTACCACTGATCATAAAAGGCGCTAGGTCTTGCATCAGCCATTTTACGGCTTTTACCGGAATGCCTGGGCCGGCCCAGGGCGCTGAATAGCCCGGAGATATTTGACCCGCGTTGGCATAACTCGTTTCTAACGCGACATCTACCTGGCGATCGATTATAGTTACGTCATGGCCAGCCTTGGCTAAATACCAAGCGCTAGTAACGCCAACCACACCTGCACCTAAAACCAAAACCTGCATCATGTCACCTCATTTATAAGATTTATTTTGTTAATGAGAAAACGCTAGTTTATTTGGTTTTTGGCATTGGAAGGCTTTGAATTTTTAGTATATAAAGAATAAATAACTGCGAAACGTCGTTTTTACAGTGGATAATAATTAATGGCTAACACAAAGAAGCGCACGCTTGATCGACTGGATGTCAGCATTCTTCGCACACTGCAGAAGGATGGCCGTATCAGCTATGTAGATCTGGCGGAGAAGGTGGGATTAAGTTCGACGCCTTGTATCGAACGTGTAAAGCGCCTCGAGAAAGAAGGTTATATCGAAGGCTACTATGCACGCCTTAATCCGCAGCTCCTGGAATACAATATGTTGGTTTTTGTAGAGATCTCACTCTCTTACCAAACACCTGATGCATTCCATACCTTTAACCTGGCAGTTGAGAAGCTACCTTATATACTCGAATGTCATCTTGTTTCGGGCGATGCAGATTACCTGTTAAAAGCGCGAATCAATGACATGTCAGAATATAGAGCGCTGCTGGGGGATATGTTGTTAACCCTGCCTGGGGTTAAAAACTCAAAAAGCTATATCGTGATGGAAGAGGTTCGGGAAACCTTGGAGCTTCCTATTACCTATAGTTCACAGCGTTAGTCGCTGACCTCCTGAGTTGGGTATAGAAGGTTCACTTCTATGCCCATCGCTTATTTTTCCTCTGTCTTCCTTGAGGTTTAAACCTCCCTGCGCTCGATTCTTTTTTTTAACATTCCGGCTAGTGATAAATCCTGCCTTTAAATCAAAAGGTGGTTGATCATGCTGCCTAAGTGGTTGTTTTTTCGTTTAACTAGCTTTTTTCTCTGATTTTTTTCTCTTTGGTAGGTTTATCTGCTGTTTTGGCGTCGATTTTGAAGCCATTTTCTATGGATTTTCCCCTAAGGTATTTAGCCAATTCTATTCGTGGCAAGGAAGTGGTGGTGTCTTGAGCCGTACCCTTGGCAGGAAGAAGGTGGCCTTGATCAGGCCCGTGCTGTGATTGCTAGGAATACCTCGATCAGGTTGCCTGGCGGGCTCAGCGGCCATCACTTCGCCATGAACGGAATGCATAGCTCAATAGAGCAATCGGATGTCTAAATAAGAAAAACTCGCCAAGAGTTAAAAAAACCTCACATAACATATAAAAACCGAGGAATCACAATGGAAGCATTGACCGATATTATTGGTCAGATTAACAGCATCGTTTGGGGTCCAATGATGCTGGTTCTGATTTTGGGTGTTGGCCTGTTCTTGCAACTGGGTCTGCGTCTGATGCCAATCTTTAAGCTGGGCACCGGCTTTAAACTGATGTGGAGTGGCCGTAAGGCTGCTGACTCAGATAAATCTGAAGGTGAAATCTCACCGTTTCAGGCACTGATGACCGCAATGTCCGCTACTGTAGGTACGGGTAACATTGCAGGTGTTGCTACCGCAGTCTTCCTGGGTGGACCAGGTGCGCTGTTCTGGATGTGGTGTACTGCCCTGGTGGGTATGGCAACCAAATTCTCTGAGGCTGTTCTGGCTGTTAAATACCGTGAAGTAGATGAAAACGGCAACCATGTTGGTGGCCCGATGTACTACATCAAAAATGGCCTGGGTGCTAAATGGGCATGGATGGGTACTGCTTTCGCAATCTTCGGCACGATCGCAGGTTTTGGTATTGGTAACACAGTTCAGTCCAACTCTGTCGCGTCTGTACTGGAATCTAATTTTGCGTTGCCAACCTGGGTAACAGGTGTAGTGCTAATGGTACTGACTGCAGCGGTTCTGCTGGGTGGTATCAAACGTATTGGTGCGGTTGCGGGTTCTCTGGTTCCGCTGATGGCGATTAGTTATCTGGTGGCGGGTCTTGTTGTACTGGCTATCAATGCTGACGCGATTCCAGCGGCGCTGGATCTGATCTTTACTTATGCATTTACAGAGCATGCGGCTGAAGGTGGTTTTGCTGGCGCAGCTGTATGGGCGGCGATCCGCTTTGGTGTGGCGCGTGGTGTATTCTCAAACGAAGCGGGTTTGGGTTCTGCGCCAATTGCGCATGCAGCTTCTCAAACTAAAGATCCTGTACGTCAGGGTCTGATCGCGATGCTGGGTACTTTCCTGGATACCATCATTATCTGTTCTATTACAGGTCTGGTTATTATCACTTCAGGTGCTTGGACTTCTGGTGAATCCGGAGCGGCGTTGACGTCTGCCGCATTTGCTCAGGCGCTTCCTGGTGTGGGTAACTACATCGTTGCTATCTCTCTGGCGATCTTTGCTTTCACTACCATCCTCGGTTGGAGTGTTTACGGTGAGCGCTGTGCAGAATACCTGTTTGGTGTAAAAGTGATCATGCCTTTCCGTATTCTATGGATCGTTGCAGTGCCTGTAGGCACTATGGTGAGCCTTGATTTCGTATGGCTGTTGGCGGATACGCTGAATGCAATGATGGCAATTCCTAACTTGATTGCCCTGGCACTGTTGAGCCCGGTTGTATTTAAACTGACTCGTGAGTACTTTGACGGTCAGGTGGCTGCTTCTCTGGAAGGCAAATAACCTTTTTGCAGCGCAGGGGTCTTCAAAAGAGACCCCTTGTTAAAAAGTCGAAACTAAAAAGCCGGGCATCTGCCCGGCTTTTTAGTTATAAAACGATTAGCTCCACGCCCTAATTGTTGAACGGGTATAGCTCTTTTTCTTCATCGTCTTCACCTTCATCATTAATCCAACGAAGCGCTTCTAAGAGTTGAGTCATGCGGTAGTGGCGCATTTCTCCCTGAGTCAGCAAGTCGGCGACTTTTGTCATCCACTCCATCCATTTCTCGTTGCTGACAATCGCGACCCGATAGAAATCTTTATTATGATGCAGGCCGAACTTAGCATCTTCCCAGATAGCGCCGGCTTCAAAGCCTTCAAAATCAGGGGCAAAAGTGATTAGCAGGCGTACTTCAGGGTGGGTATTTTTCACATGTTCAAAGAGCGGCAAAAATGTTTCGGTGTAGTCTTGTGTGGTGAGCGTGCCGTTGGCCTGAAGCACAATGATATCGCCAGTGGTTTCGGGAAGTACGTAAAGCATGAGAAGCCCAGCTGTAAATTGATGTTGGCTGCATTATAAAAGCTAATGCGGCGTATGTATGCCATTCATCTTTAATAGAAGAACGCTCAATTGCAATCGGGCCTTGCTACCGGTATCTTTGTCCGCTTATCAGACCGTACATGAGTACAGGCCTGCTGCGATGCTGAGGTGTAATTCGTGGCAAGGGCCCGGGAAGTTGGTGCGCTATTGAGCAGCTATCTAAAGCAATCCCAACACTGCCCCCGCAACGGTAAATTGGTTAAAGCGATTCCATTAACCACTGTGTCACTGACATGGGAAGGTGAATCGCCTGAAAGTGAACCTTTCGCCAATGAGTCCGGATACCAGTCTGATAAGACAATTACCATGGTGTTGCGGAGGGCTTCACCGAGTACTGGTTCAGCTGTCTGAACATACTTTTCCTCCCAACTCCGACACATTTTTTGTTGGAGAAATTCAGTGTTAAAGACTTTTATAAAGAGAACTGCTTATACAGTCGCAGCGGGTGCTGCACTCTATTCTTCTGTGGCTTCGGCTCACCTGCAGATGGTTTATACGCCGGATCTGTTACGTGATCGAGGCGGCCAAATCACCCTTAAAATGCCTTTTACCCATCCGGCTGAGAACGGTCATGTGATGACTGTGGAGAAGCCAGAACAGTTTTTTGTAGTAAAAAAGGGTAAGCGAACTGAGTTGTTGGATAGTGTTAAACCGGCTAAGTGGACCAGCAACGAAAACACGGGTGAGTCCTATGAAGCAGACGTTAAGCTTCGAGGATTAGGTGATTACGTTTTTGTTTATCAGATGGCCCCTTATTTCGAAAAGTCTGAAGATCTCTATATTCAGCAGATCACTAAATCTATTGTGAATGTCGGTAGTCTGCCGACTGATTGGAACGAAGACCTGGGTTTAAAAGCAGAGATTGTTCCATTGACTAAGCCTTATGCAATCTATGCAGGCGGTACTTTTACAGGCGTTGTTAAGAGTGAAGGTAAGCCGGTACCTTTTGCTGAGATCGAAGTGGAATATGTGAACTACGAGCCGGATATGCAAAAGAACGCTTTTGCTAAAGAAGGCAAAATCAATGTGCCCGCTGATGCATTTATCACCATGACTATCTTTGCTGATGCCAATGGTACCTTTACGTTCGGTATTCCTGCGGCAGGCCAATGGGGTTTTGCTGCTCTGGGTGTAGGTCCGGATAAAGAGCATAAAGGTAAAGAGCTTTCTCAGGATGCTGTGATCTGGGTTCAGGCGCACCCGGTTAAATAATTTAGGGGATATCAAGATGCATATTGTTGATGGTGCGCTCGCTTTGCCTGTGTTGGCGACGGGGGCTGCGCTGACTGTAGCGGGTGTTGCTATAGGTCTGAAGAAGATGGATTACGATCACCTGCCTCAGGTTGGCGTGTTGTCAGCTGCCTTCTTTATCGCCTCCTATATCCATTTGCCAATTGGCTTCTCCAGTGTGCATCTGATCCTGAATGGGTTAATCGGCCTGGCGCTAGGCTGGGCCGCTTTTCCAGCACTCTTGGTTGCGTTGTTTCTTCAGGCGGTGTTCTTTGGCTTTGGTGGTTTTCTGGTGCTCGGGGTCAATGCAGTGAATATCGCTCTGCCTGCGGTCATGGTTTATTACCTGTGCCGACACGGTATCAGTTCGCCATCGCCCAAAGTGGCAGCAACCTGGGGGGCGATTGGTGGTGCAGGATCGATTGTGATCACCACCGTTATGGTGGCTTTCTCGTTGATGCTTTCGGGAGAGGCCTTCCTGTTAGCTGCCAAAGCAACCTTTGTGGCGCATATCCCTGTTATGGTCGTCGAAGGCTTTGTCACTGCAGCGGCAGTACTATTGATCCGTAAAGTGAAACCTGAATTTTTAGGGATCGATGAGGAGCGGGCTTATGGGTAACTTCGCTCGAATTATCCTGGCTGTTTGCTTGTTATTACCCGGATTATCACAAGCCCACAATGTGATTGGTGGTGTCTATGCCATCGGTAATACGATTGAAGGTGAAGTGGGTTTCTCCAACGGAGATATGGCGGCAGAAGGTACGGAAGTAACAGTGACTGATGCAGCCGGTAATGAATTAGCTAAGGTGTTCACTGATGCTGAAGGTTTGTTTGCTTTCGAAGCCTCTCAGAGAATTGAACATCACTTCTTTGCAAATCTGAGCTCAGGGCATGTCCTGGAGCTGACGCTTCCTGCCGATGAACTTCCTGAGACATTACCCGGTGGGGCCGTTGTTGGTACTGCACAGGTAAAGCCTGTGAGCGCAAACTTCAGTGGTGATCAAGTCGCATTGCAGGCCATGATTGAAAAAGCGGTTGCCAAACAGGTGAAACCACTGCGCCAGGAGTTAGCTGCCTATAAAGAGAAAGCGGGACTTCAGGATATCATTGGGGGCATTGGTTACATCTTCGGGCTTTGTGGGGTAGGTATCTGGTGGCGCGAGCGACAGAAAGAGAAACAGCGGGAAAAGGATAATGCCTCAGTTTCTTGAGCACAGTGGCACTTCCTGGAAAGGGCAAAAGGTAAAGCACGACCAATCCCTGATTGATCGTCTTGATCCGCGGCTGCGTGTCGTACTAGTTACATTGTTTGCTTTTGCGACAGTGCTATCCCATAACTTTATCGTACTCACCGTCGCTGTGATTGCCGGTTTTCTTTTGGCAATTCTGGCCCAGTTGAATGTGAAGCGTACCCTCCGCCGGGTGATCGCCATGGATATGTTTATGATCTTTCTGATCATTCTCTTACCCTTTACTACCCCCGGTGAAACCTGGTTTACACTGTTTGGTTTATCGGCGAGTAAAGACGGTTTCCTGCATGCGCTGATGATCCTGCTTAAAGCTCATGCGGTCGTACTGTCGTTGCTGGCACTGGTCGGTACGATCAGTGCAACAACCCTGGGTCATGCCCTGGCGCACCTCAGGGTACCGGATAAACTTGTACACTTAATGTTATTTACAGTGCGCTATCTTGAAGTGATTGGACAGGAGTACAAACGCATGCGTCGTGCGATGCAGGCGCGAGCTTTTGTGCTTCGAACAGATATGCACACCTGGCGCTCCATTGGTTATCTGATCGGCATGTTACTCGTGCACTCCCTTGAGCGATCAGAAAGGATTATGGATGCCATGAAGTGCCGTGGTTATAAGGGACAGTTTTATCTGTTTGATGATATGCGAATGGGCCGTGAAGACTATCGCTTTATAGCGATCTTTGTTCCTTTTCTGTGCATTTTAACCGGATTGAATTTTATATGAGTGAGCAAAACGCGATAATCAAAGTAACCGGTTTAAGTTATCGCTATCCGCGTCGAGGCGTGGTCTTAGATAGCGTGGATTTTGCCCTCCATGCAGGGGAGAGGGTGGCGCTAACCGGGCCAAATGGTGCCGGTAAAACAACCTTATTGCATCTTCTGGTTGGTTTGAAAAAGGCCAAAGCGGGCGATATCTGGGCTTTTGGTGAAAGTCGCTCAGAAGAAAAACAGTTTATTGATGTTCGTGCTCGAGCGGGCTTTCTGTTTCAGGACCCGGATGATCAGTTGTTCTGCCCAACCGTGTTGGAAGATGTAGCGTTTGGACCTTTGAATCTGGGCAAAAGCCGCGAAGAGGCGCTCAAGATTGCCAGCGAGACTCTGGCGTCTTTAGGTATGGAAGGGTTTGAGGAGCGAATTACTCATCAGCTATCTGGTGGTGAAAAACGTATGATAACCCTGGCGTCAGTATTAGCCATGGAACCTGAAGTGCTGCTGCTGGACGAACCAAGCAACGCGCTGGACAGTGATGCCAGGCAACGGCTGATCGATACGTTGTTAGGTCTACCCCAGGCGATGATTATTATCTCCCATGATCCGGACTTCATAGCGCAGCTAGCGACACGTGAAGTTCGTCTGGAAGATGCCAAATTGCGCGCAGTTAACCTGACAGAGCCGCAACGGGTAACGGCTTGATGGAAATTCTGCAGCCGCTCAGCAACCCCTCATTTCGCTGGCTGTTTTTAGGTCAGTTGGTGTCGCTAGTGGGTACGGGGCTGACAACGGTTGCACTGGCGTTACTGGCATTTGATCTTAACCCCGGTGATGCAGGCTGGGTGTTAGGGATCGCACTGGCGATTAAAATGGTGGCTTATCTGTGTGTAGCACCTGTCGTTGGGGGATATGCCAGCCAGTTACCCCGCAAGCGGTGGCTGGCGGGGCTTAATATTGGCCGCGCTTTGCTGGTGGCACTGATGCCATTTAGTCAGGACGCATGGCAGCTGTTCCTGTTGATGTTTCTCCTCAATGCGATGGCGGCAGGTTACACCCCGGTTTATCAGGCGCTGTTGCCTGATGTGCTACCTGATGAGAAAGAATATACCCGAGCCCTCTCTTTATCGCGTCTGGCGATGGAGATGGAGAGTTTATTAAGCCCTGCGTTAGCGGCGTTTTTATTACTGTTTACTGGCTACGCCGTGCTTTTTGAATTGAATGCGCTGGGCTTTGTCATCGCCGCGCTGTTTTTGCTGTTAGCGGTGGTCCCTGCCAATAGCGTCAGTGATCGTAGTGGAGGGGTGTGGAAGAAGGTAAGTTTTGGCATAAAAAGCTACCTGAAAACTCCGCGATTAAAGGCTGTGCTATTGCTTAATCTGGCGTTATCAGCGGCGGGTGCCATGATAATTGTGAATAGCGTTGTTTATGTACGTGCAGTGCTGGGACTTTCTGAAGAGCAGGTTCCACTATTAATGCTTTCAGCAGGCGTGGGGTCGATGCTTGCGGCCTTCGTATTACCTAAACTATTAGAGAGCGTTCAGGATCGTCCGGTTATGTTTCTTGGTGCCGGATTGTTGGTATTAGCTTTGTTGGCGGGGCTGACCGGTCCGGGCTACTTAGGGCTATTTCCAATCTGGTTTGCTATTGGTGTTGGTACGAGCCTAATCCTGATTCCAACCGGCCGAGTCGTGCGTAACTCATGCCGTGAGAGTGACAGAAATGATTACTTCTCGGCAAACTTTGCGCTGACCCATGGTATGTGGCTGGTGGGGTACCTGTTAGCTGGTTGGCTGGGTAGCCGGTTCGGTATGGATGGCGCTTTTCTCGGATTGGCGGTACTGGCAGCGACTGCATTAGGAGCGGCGATGCTAGTGTGGAAAAAGGAAGATCAACATGATCTTTGGCATGAGCATCCGGAGATGGATCATCTGCATCCACATGTACACGATGAACACCATCAGCATGAACATGAAGGATGGGAGGGGCCGGAACCGCATGTTCATCCCCATTACCATCCGAAGCAGAAGCATAAACATAAATTTGTTATAGATGAGCATCACGCTCATTGGCCCAAACAATAACCAGATGCGAGTAGCTAGTTACTAGCTGCTAGATTCTTGAGACTGATATGAGTAAACCTCATTTTCCATTTACAGCAGTATGCGGGCAGGAGCAGTTTAAGCTTGCCTTGATTCTGACGGCGATCAACCCGGCGATTGGTGGGGTGGTGATCAGCGGTCCGCGCGGTAGTGCTAAATCGACACTGGCACGTGGTATGGCGGATCTGCTACCTGAGCATCTTCAGGCTGAAGGTGGCGATCAGTTGGAGCAAGCAGAATTTGTCACCCTGCCTCTTGGTGCCAGTGAAGAGATGCTGCTGGGAACGCTGGATCTTGAGCAGGTGCTGAATGAGAAGAAAATGCAGTTCAGCCCAGGCTTGCTGAGCAAAGCGCATGGCGGTGTGCTCTATGTGGATGAGGTGAATCTGCTCCCGGATAATCTGGTGGATCTGCTATTGGATGTCTCAACATCTGGGGTTAACCGGGTTGAACGCGATGGTATTAGCCATAGCCACCGCTCAGAGTTTTTGCTGGTGGGTACGATGAACCCGGATGAAGGTGAACTCCGACCGCAGTTGCATGATCGCTTTGGCTTTTCAGTAAACCTGAGTAACCAGTATGCGCCGTTAGAGCGCGTGGAGATCGTCAAACGCCGGGAACAGTTTGATCGTGATCCACAGGCTTTTCTTTCTGAGTATGAAGATCAGCAAGCGGAGCTGGTTGAACTGATTATTGAAGCGCGTGAACAGTTATCAACAATCGAATGTACCGACGAACTTCGTTTAGAGATTGCAGAGCGTTGTGCTCAGGCACAGGTAGATGGCTTGCGTGCGGATATCGTCTGGTATCGGGCAGCCTTAACCCATGCGGCGCTGAATCAGCAATCGAATGTCAGCAAACAGAATTTAGATGCCGTCGAAGAGTTAGTCTTAGCGCATCGCCGTAAGGCGGCTCCCGAACAGAGCCCGCCTCAGCAACCGCCAACACCGCCTCAAGATCAAAACCGACAAGGCTTTAAGCGTCCTGACGATAGTCACCGCCAGCGTTCTGATGAAGGCGATGGAGAGTGGGGTGCAATGTCGCCTCAACAACAGAAAACGGCTGAGAGAACGGCGTTAGTGCTGCCGGACCTGATCAATCGGAATCATGAAAAGCAGGGGACAAAACTCTCTGCAGAACTCAATACGAGGCCCGACTGGTTTAAGACATTGCTGAGTAGTTTGCCTGACTGGCCGCCTAAGGCATTACAGTTTAAAAAGCAGGGTAAAAGCGCAGATCGCTTGCACCTGGTTTTGCTGGATACTTCAGCATCCACTTTGCAGGCGCAGAGCTTTGCTTATGCGAAAGCAGCCGTACTGCAGATCTCTGGGCAGGCTTACCTCAATCGCGAGCAGATCGCTCTGTTTGGGTTTGGTAACACTGAAGTGAAAAACCTGCTCTCCAGAGTGCGTGCGCCAAAAGAGCTGCGCTGCTGGTTAGATCAGCTAGGTGCAGGTGGGGGTACGCCCATGCGTGAAGCGTTTGTTGAAGCGCGTAAGTACCTGCAGCAGCTACGTAAACAGCAGCCAGAACTGGATGTGGCCATCTATATATTAAGCGACGGTCGCAGCAGTAGTTCGCTGGAAGGGATAGCCCTGGAGGGCGAGCCTATCTGGATCGACACTGAGCTAAGCCAGGTGAAACGAGGCAAGGGCCGCCGTTTCGCTGATCAACTAAATGCAACTTACCTCTCTTTAGCGGGAGTATAAGGACCGATATGAAAACGCATCAGGAGCGTATGGCGAAAAAGAAAGAGGTGATCGATAAGCGAATCGCCCAGGCCACTGAAGAGCGTGGTGTACTTATTCTGCTAAAAGGCAACGGTAAGGGTAAGAGCAGTTCAGCTTTTGGCACAATGGCGCGTTGTGTGGGGCACGGAAAAAAAGCAGCGGTGATTCAATTTGTAAAAGGCCGTACCGAAACGGGCGAATTTAAACTGTTCCGTGATCATGAACTGATCGACTGGAATGTCATGGGGCATGGCTTTACCTGGGAAACTCAGGATAAATCGCAGGATATTGCCGCAGCTGAAAAAGCCTGGGCTTTGGCCGAGCAATACCTGCAAGATAACAGTTACGAGATGCTGGTCTTCGATGAGCTTAGCTATATGTTCAAGTACAAATATCTACCGCTTGAGCCCGTGATTGAAGCACTGAAGAACCGACCAAAAAATCAGCATGTGATGATTACTGGTCGGGTCATGCCGGAAGGGTTGGAAGAGATCGCAGATACGATCAGCAGTATCCGGGATGAGCGTCATGCCTTCCGTTTGGGTGTCAAAGCACAGGCAGGGATCGAATTCTAATGGCATCGCAGCAATCTGTAAGTTGTCCGGCACTGTTCCTGACAGCGCCGAGTTCCGGTGAAGGAAAAACCACCATCACCGCTGCGCTGGCGCGCTATTTCCGTGACCAGGGTAAAGTGGTGCGGGTATTTAAAACCGGACCAGATTATCTGGATCCTCAGATTCTGGCGCAGGCCAGTGGTCAGGATGTTGAACAGCTGGATCTGTGGATGGCCGGTGAGAACTACTGCCAGCAGAAACTTTTTGAAGCTGCGCAAACGGCTGATCTGATCCTGGTTGAAGGCGCTATGGGGATGTTCGATGGTGAACCTTCCAGTGCTGATCTAGCGGCCCGTTTTAATATTCCGGTTGCAATTGTGATGAATGTTAAAGGGATGGCGCAGACCGCAGCTGCGATTGCGATGGGTTTAGCCAATTACCGTTCGGATATATCTGTAGCTGGTTTAATCGCGAATAACTGTGGCACAGAGCGCCACGCTCAGCTCATTCGTGATGCGCTCCCTGAATCGCTACCTATGCTGGCGACCCTTGCTCGAGATCCTGAAGTAGCGTTGCCGGAGCGTCACTTAGGTCTGGTTCAGGCTGAAGAGGTTCGCGATGAATTAGAGCACCGTTTTACACTGGGAGCTGAGTGGATTAAAGGCCCGTTAGCAGAAGCAAACAAAATTACTGAATTGCCTGAGCCTGTGGAATTTTTCAGTGCCCAGCTACCTGAGGTTGAACCGCTACTGCAAGGCAAAACGATTGCGATCGCCAAAGATGAAGCGTTTAGCTTTATCTATGATGCCAATCTGCGTTTGCTTGAACAGATGGGCGCGGAGCTGAAATTCTTCTCGCCGCTACATGATTCGACACTGCCAGAAGCCGATAGCTTATGGTTGCCGGGAGGTTATCCCGAGCTGCATGCGCAGGCGTTATCAGATAATCATAAGATGCAGGTGCAGGTGCGTGATTTCCATCTGGTCGGCAAACCGATCCTGGCTGAGTGTGGTGGGTTTCTATACTGCCTAGAAGACCTCACGGATCTGGAAGATAACTGTAGGCCAATGGCGGGCCTGCTTCAGGGCCATGGCGCGATGCGCGGTAAACGAGGTTGTCAGGGGATGCAAACGGCGATGTTACCTGAAGGTGAAGTTCAGGCGCATGCCCATCACCGTTCACGCAGCGCAGGAACGCCCGAGCCCGTCGGCTATGGTCGTCGCCAGCGCCATCCGGCGCCAGGAGAGTCGATCTACCGTGAGAAGGGGCTGACAGCAAGTTATCTACATCTGTTCTTTGCTTCCAATCCAGAAGCCATTGCTGCGATATTCAGCGGAAACTTAGAAGGGTAACCGAGATCTCACATGTGGCCTGAGAGTAGCGAAAATCAACAACAGGAGTTGCGCAGCGGTTTAACCACCGGTTGCTGTGCGACTGCCTGTTGTGTGGCTGCTGCTCAGGCGCTATTAGCGGGCAAACAACCGCAAACTGTTGAAGTGCTTTTGCCGCGTGGGCAGTTGGTCGAGCTGGAGATCATCGCTTACCAGCTGTTTGCCGAAGAGAAAGGTGTACGCGCTGCAACCATTAAAGATGCCGGTGATGATCCGGATGTGACCCATGGGGCCACGGTATTTGTACAGCTGCGGTTGACCACTGAACCAGGAATCGTTTTTAAACCGGCCGAAGGTGTAGGTACAGTTACCCGTGAGGGGTTGGTATTAGAGGTGGGTGAGCCTGCCATTAATCCGGTCCCTCGGCAGATGATGACTGATCACCTGCAAAAGGCCGCTGAGGTTTATGGCTATCAAGGTGGTTTTGAAGTGGCCGTCGGCGTGGAAAAGGGCGAGCAGATCGCTTTGAAAACTATGAATCCGCGTTTGGGTATTGTCGGTGGTTTATCGATTCTGGGGACCACGGGTATTGTTCGTCCATACTCCTGCGCCGCTTATATCGCTTCGATCCGCCAGGGTGTGGACGTTGCAAAAGCCAATGGGATTAAGCATCTGGCAGCGACTACCGGCAGTACCAGTGAGGCTGCGATCAAAGCTCACTACGATCTTGACGAGATGGCCTTGATTGAGATGGGAGATTTTGTCGGGGCTCTGCTTAAGCATCTGCGCAAAGCGCCGGTGGCCAAGCTCAGTATTTGCGGTGGCTTTGGTAAAATGACCAAACTGGCCAACGGTCATATGGATCTGAATAGCCGTAGCTCCAGTATCGACTTTCAGCATATGGCTTTATTGGCTGAAAAACTGGGAGCTAATGCGCCGTTGTTGGAGAAGATCGCTAACGCGAATACCAGTATGGGAGTGCTGAAGCTTTGCCAAACCGCTGAGATCGATCTGGCTCAGGCCGTGTGCACTCAGGCGTTATTGGTCGCAGAAGAGGTTGTGCATAAAACCCAGCCACAAGTAGAGATTGAAGTATGGGCGACAGATCGAAAAGGTAATTTTGTCGGCCATGCGCAAGGTCGAGCAAAAGCAAAGGGCAAAGATGTTTCTGAGAATAGCGCAGGAGAAACTGAGTGAATATCCTGATTCTTGGTGGCACTTCAGATGCGCGAAAAGTGGTGAAGGGCCTGGATCAGAAAGGTTTATTAATCGATAACCGGGTGATCTACAGCGTTGCAGGATTAGTCAGAATTCCACAACTGCCTTGTGAGGTGATCTCCGGTGGTTTTAGCCAACACGGTGGCTTGGAGACTTATCTAAAAGATGAGCAGATCGATCTTCTTTTGGATGTGACCCACCCCTTTGCTCAAACCATGAGTACTTCAGCTGTGAGGGCGGCTAAAACGTTGGGACTTCCTTGCTGGCGTTTCCACCGTGAAGCCTGGAAAGCGCAGCAGGGTGATAAGTGGCAAAGCTTTACCGATATGCAGTCGCTGATCGCTGCGGCTGAAAGTTATAAAGCTGTGTTGTTAACCGCGGGTCAGTTATCCCAGCAGGAGATTGATCAGTTTAGTGTTTATGCACAGCACAATGGGCAGAAACAGGTGTTCCGTACAGCGGCACCTGCGCAAGCAACATTGCCAGACAGTATGCAATGGCTCAAAGCGATAGGCCCGTTTAACCATCAGGATGAACGGGCCCTGTTGGAAAAGCATCGGACCGATCTACTGATCAGTAAGAATAGTGGTGGGGCTGCGACAGAAGCTAAGCTAATTGCAGCCAGAGAGTTGGGAATCGAAGTGTTCATGTTAGAGCGCCCGGAACTTCCCGAAGCGGATCAGATTTTTCGAGATATAACAGACTGTGTTGACGCGATCGGAACCCGAGTTAACGAGTCCAGATGATAGTAGGTAAGAATCAGCGTGGCGTTTGAGTACGAAATTAATCCACAGGCAATCGAGAAAGACAGCTTCCGACAGATTCGTAAGCTGACCGAACTCAGCCATTTTGACCGCGAACAGCAGCAGGTTGTGATGCGCATTGTACACAGTCTGGGTATGCCGGAGCTGGCTGAACAGGTGCGTTTTAGCAAAAATGCCTGTGAATCGGGCATGGCTGCATTGGCTGAGGAGTGTGAGATTCTCTGTGATGTGGAGATGGTCCGTCAGGGCATCACGAAACGGATGATTTCACGTTTGCCGAGCTGTTATCTGAATGACCCGCGAACCGTTGAGTTGGCAAAAGAAACCGGCGAAACCCGTTCTATGGCAGCCGTCGAACTATGGCGTGAATCATTAGCCGGAAGTGTCGTGGTGATTGGTAATGCCCCAACCGCATTGTTCCGTTTGCTGGAGATGATCGAAAAGGGCGCGGGGAAGCCGGCGTTGATTATTGGTATGCCGGTAGGCTTTGTTGGCGCGGCTGAATCTAAGCAGGCACTCTGGGATGTTCATGAACAACTGGGGATAGAATGTATCACCCTGCTTGGGCGACAAGGCGGAAGCGCGGTTTCAGCGGCCAGCTGCAATGCGTTACTGCGCTGTAACCGCGGGGAATATTACTAATGATCCATGTGGTTGGTTTGGGCGTTTCGCATACGGCAGAACTGTCGGCAGAGGCGCAGCGCTCGTTGCAGCAGGTTGATCTGGTAGTTGGTTCTGCGCGGCAGTTGGCAACCATTGAAGATCTGCTATCCATCGGCAAAGCGACCGCTGAGCTACCAAAGCTGGCTGAGTTGAGACCCTTGGTTGATGGGGCCTTGGCTGAGCAGAAGTCGGTAATGATTCTGGCTTCTGGTGATCCGTTGTTTTATGGCATCGGTCGTTGGTTTAGCCGTAACTTTGCGCAAACTGATCTGAAGTTTTATCCGGCGGTATCCAGCTTACAAACCGCTTGTCACCGTTTAGGTATCGCGTTGCAGGATCTCGAAGTCTTGAGCCTGCATGGACGGCCTTTGGGCAAGTTGAAAACACGTTTACGCCAGAATCAGCCACTGCTGATCCTGACCGATAGCCAAAGTCACCCACAGGCGATTGCGAAAAGTTGCATCGATTGCGGTTTTCCACAAGCACAACTGACGGTGTTAGAAACGCTGGGTTATCCCGAGGAGCAGATCAGGGCGTTTTCCGCTGCGGAATTAGTGGCGGCTCAAAATGACTTTGATCCGCTACACCTGACCTTGGTGGAGCCGGGGAGCAATGAGGGGTATCTACCCGAGTTTCCGGGTATCCCCGACCGGTACTTTATTACCGATACTGATAAGCCCGGTAAAGGGATGATCAGTAAGCGGGAGGTCAGACTGACGATACTCTCGCTGATGCAACTGAGCCGTGGTGATCAGGTCTGGGATATTGGTGCAGGTTGCGGTGGTGTTGCGGTTGAATTGGCTTACTGGCAACCCTTAGCGACTGTGAATGCGATAGAGCACCACCCAGAACGTTTGCAATGTCTGCAAGCAAACCGCACACGATTTGGTGTCGTCAGTAATTTGCAGGTTATTGAGGGGCGAGCGCCTGAAGTCCTGCAAGGGCTGACGACTCCGAACAAAGTATTTATTGGCGGCAATGATGGCGAATTGCCACAACTGCTAGCCCAGGTATGGGAACTGTTGCCGCCTGATGGCGTACTCGTGGCCAGTGCGGTAACTGAAAATACCAAACAGCTGCTGATGCAGTTCTGGCAACAGCGAACTGAAGCTGCGGATAGCCAGGTGGAAACCACACAAGTTGCTGTGAGCCGCGGTGAAACCCTGGCGGGGCAGTTAATGTATCGACCGAATCTACCGGTTAATTTGTTTAAGTTTGTAAAACACGGAGCTGCGGTATGAATCTGGTCAAAGGCCGTTTTATTGGTGTCGGTGTAGGTCCCGGAGATCCAGAGCTACTCACGGTTAAAGCCTGGCGCTTAATTCAGAGTGCAGATGTGATTAGTTATCTGGTCAATGATAAGGGGGCATCCCAGGCTAAGCAGATCGCTTCTGAGGCGATCTACTCGGCCACCTCGGCACAATCAGGTATCCCGATCTATATGCCGATGTCGACCGAACGAGAAAAGGCCAATCAGGCTTATGATCAGGGTGCTGTTGCCATCGCGGAACAGCTGGAACAAGGTTTAGATGTAATCTTCCTCTGTGAAGGCGATCCGTTGTTCTTTGGTTCGTTTAGTTATCTGTTAGAGCGTTTACAGGATCGTTATAGCTGTGAAGTTGTCCCGGGTATTACTTCGGTTAATGCCGCTGCGGCAACCCTGGTTCACCCGCTAACGATGCTGAAAGAGTCCTTCGCAGTGGTTAATGGACGTCATAGTGATGAACAGATCCTGGCAGCCCTGCAACAACATGACACTTTAGTGATTATGAAAGCGGGCCAGGCACGACCCCGTCTTCTCAAATTGCTGGAAGAGAGTGGCCGTTCAGATGATGCCCAGTATCTGGAATATATCGGTCGGGACAATCAGCGCATCGTGAATGATGTTCGTGAACTGGAAGTCGAAGCCGGTCCCTATTTCTCGCTGTTTGTGATTACCCGCAGTGAGAGGCAGAGTCGCTAATGCTCGTTCTTATAGATTTATTCAGTGTTCCTGTAGGAGCTCACCCCGTGAGCGAAAAGGCATTTAGCTAATGATCAGAATCATTACCCTCACTGAAGCCGGTAAGAATCTGGGAGTGCGGCTTGCCTCAAAACTGGATGCAGATCTGGTGTATAAACCGCAGCCATTTGCTGAGCAGGTGCAGGGCTTTTTTAAAAATGGTGACCGACTGATCTTTATCTGTGCTACCGGGATTGTTATGCGGACCCTGGCGCCGGTGTTACAGGATAAATACCAGGATCCACCGGTGCTGGTGATCGATGAGCAGGGTAAGTTTGTCATCCCGCTGTTATCGGGCCACGAAGGGGGAGCAAACAACTGGGCGCTTGAAGTATCCAGACTGCTGGATGCCCAGCCGGTGATTACCACGGCTAATGGGTATCTTAATCCGATATATAGCGTGGGGATGGGCTGTGAGCGAGGCTGCCCGATCGATGAATTGGAAAAGCTGCTGATGGATTGTCTGCAACAAGCGGGCTTAACGTTGGATCAGGTCAGTTCGATCAGCAGTATTGATATCAAGGCAGATGAAGTGGGCCTGATTCAATTAGCCAAAAAACTGAATAAACCTTATCAGACCTGGGATAGACACCAGTTAGCTGAGATGGAACCGCTACTCAGTACCCGCTCTGATTATGTCTTTAAAACCGTCGGTGTCTACGGTGTCGCTGAGTCGGCTGCGCTATACAGTGCGAAACAGCATACCGGTCAGCAACCCGAACTGGTTCTGAACAAACTGAAAACCACGAAAGCTACCTGTGCGATTGCCCGTAGTTATTCCGGTGTAAGAGATGCTTCTAGCATCGAGAATTAATTAAGAGAATTGAATGTCAAAACTATTTGTAGTGGGCACGGGCCCTGGCGACAGCAAACTAGTCGCGCCAAAAGCGCTGGAAGCAATTGCCGCAAGCTCTGATCTGGTGGCATATGGCCTCTATCTGGATCTGTTGGGCGATGTTTGTGATAACAAACAGCACCATGATCTGCCATTAGGCGAAGAGATTGGTCGTGCACGTTTAGCTTTAGAGCTGGCGGCAAGTGGTAAAACCACCGCGCTGATCTCCAGTGGCGATATCGGTATCTATGCGATGGCGACACTGGTATTTGAACTGCTGGACCAGCAGCTACAGGGTAAAGAAGACCATCCTGAATGGCTGGATGTTGAGATCGAGGTGATCCCGGGTATCTCCGCGATGCAGGCGGGCGCGAGCCGCGTGGGTGCGATGCTGGGTCATGACTTCTGCACTGTCTCGCTTTCTGATCTTTTAACCCCTTGGGAAACCATCGAAAAGCGTATTCATAGTGCCGGCACCGGTGATTTTGTTATCTCCTTCTACAACCCGGTATCGAAAAAACGCGATTGGCAGCTTAACCATGCCCGCGACATTCTGTTGCAGTACCGCCCGGCGGAAACGCCTGTGCTGTTGGGACGTCAGTTAACCCGTGAAGATGAGTCGATCCGTATTATCACACTGGGCGAGCTGGATGCTAAAGATGTGGATATGTTCACCTTGGTGAGTGTGGGGAATAGTGAGTCCCGCCATATTGTGAATGGCAGTAAAGAGTGGGTATATACCCCACGCGGCTACTCGAAGAAATTATAGGCCTGTACGTGATCTATTTTCCCCTGACTTCGTTTAAAGCGTACTCGAATGCTCATTTACTACTCGTAAACTCCGCTTCTGTGTGCGCTTTAGCCTCGTCAGAGAAAAATATCTCTACATACAGATCCAATAATTAAGGAAACGAAATGACAGTTTACTTTATCGGTGCCGGTCCCGGTGATCCTGAATTAATGACCCTGAAAGGTCATCGTGTGCTGCAAGAGTGCCCGGTCGTGCTTTATGCCGGTTCGCTGATCCCGCGCGAAGTTTTAGACGCAGTGGAAGGTAAGGCGGAGAAGATCATCGATACCGCGACTATCGATCTGGATCAGATTACCGAGCATATCGTTCAGGCCCATAAAGAGGGTAAAGACGTTGCGCGGCTTCAGTGTGGTGATCCTTCCCTTTACGGTGCGATTGGTGAACAGATCCGCCGTCTTGAAGCGGAAGGTATCGACTATGAAGTGATACCGGGTGTTAGCGCAGTAGCCGCTTCAGCCGCTTATCTGAAGAAAGAGCTGACCCTGTCCGGGGTATCCCAGACGATCATTATGACCCGTTATGAAGGCAAGACGCCGTTCCCGGAACGTGAGCGTCTGCCACAGCTGGCACAGAGTGGCGCAACGCTGGCGATTCACCTGGGCGTAACGCGTATCCACAAGATTGTTGAAGAGCTGATTCCCCATTATGGCGAAGATTGCCCGGTAGCGGTGTGCTATCGCAGCTCCTGGCCGGATCAGGACAAAGTGACCGGCACGCTAAAGGATATTGTCGCTAAAGTGCGTGAAAAGGGCTTCACCCGAACCGCGCTGATACTGGTAGGCCATGTACTGGATAGCGATGATTTTGCTGATTCCTACTTGTATGACAAGGATCAGGCCCACGTATTCCGTAAGAAAGAACACAAAGCAAAAATTGTAAAAGAGACAACTGAGTAACGATCATGCAGCTGAATAAGATTCCAACCACGGTAGTAACGGGTTTTCTGGGTAGCGGAAAAACAACTCTGCTTTCCAGCGTACTGAAACAGGCGGCAGGTAAACGAATTGCCGTGATCGTTAACGAGTTTGGTGAGCTGGATATCGACTCTGATCTGCTGCGTAGCTGTCCACTCGACTGTGATGATGAGTCCGCCGCGGAAGGCGGTTCTCAGGGCGAGCAGGGCTTCTATGAACTGGCCAACGGTTGTATCTGCTGTACGGTAGAAGAAGAGTTTCTACCTGTGATGCAGCAGTTGGTTGAGCGCCGCGATGATATTGACCACATCCTGATTGAAACCAGCGGGCTGGCACTGCCAAAACCGCTGGTACAAGCCTTCAACTGGCCGGGTATTAAAGAATATTGCACCGTCGATGCAGTGATCACGGTGATTGATGGCCCTGCCGTTGCCGCAGGTCGTTTTGCCCACGATGAGGAGCAGGTTCAGGCGCAGCGTCTGGCGGATGAGAGCCTTGATCACGACCCAAGCCTGCAGGAGCTACTGGAAGACCAGCTCAGTGCAGCGGATCTGGTGGTTGTCAGCAAAAATGATTTGTTAGCTGAAGCACAGCGTGATCAGGTTGAAGCGATCGTTAATGCCAAAGTACCTGCTGAAGTTAAGACCTCTTATATCAGCAACGGTGAAGCGGATCTTGAGATGCTGATGGGTTTGGACTGCGCGACCGAAGAGCGTATCGAAGCGGTGCATAACCATCACGATCATCACCACGATCACGGCCATGATCATGACCATGCGCACGATCACTTTGACTCTTTTGTGATCTCCATCGGTGAAGTCGACAGTGAAAAACTGCAGGGCATTCTTAAAGGCCTGCTTAGCGACTACAACATCTACCGTGCTAAAGGCTTTGCTGCACTGCCGGGTAAACCGATGCGTCAGGTAATGCAGGCGGTAGGTAAGCGTCTGGATGTTTATTTTGATCGCCCATGGGGTAACGATGAGCCGAAAACCCAGTTGGTGTTTATCGGTAAAGGCATCGAAGAAGCAACCATCAAAGCCGCTTTAGAAGAAGCTTTGGCTTAATGCTAGCGGCTCGCTTCTAGCAACTAACGACTGATTTTATGCACTTATTAGCAGCTCAACCGGGTGGGTTTGTCGATGATGAAGGCATCATCGATCTGAACCAGACACCGGCCGATATGATTATCCTTTCTGCAGCCGATAGCTCGCTTGCCGCGCTATCCGATGCTGTAAGCCTTTTTGCCGATGAGCAGATTGAAGGTAATGGGGCGGGTGAAGAGCAACCATCGGTACGTCTTGCCAACTGGATGCAGCTGCTAAAACCCGCCGCCTATGATCTGTATGAGCATAAAGTGCTGGAGCAATCCAAAGTGGTGGTCCTGTCGCTCTTGGGTGGTGCCAGTTACTGGCAGTATGGTTTTGAACGGCTGCAAGCTTGGGCAGCTGCTGATAGTCAGCGGACGCTGATCATTGTTCCCGGTGATGATACACCCGATCCTGAACTGTTCGCTGCAAGTTCGGTAACGGATAGCGAAGCGATGCGGATCTGGCGCTACCTGCGTGAAGGGGGTGTCGATAACAGTCTGCAACTGCTGAACTGCCTGACGGATCAATATCTGCAACAAGCACGTCTCTGGCATGAGCCAAGGCCGCTACCTAAGTGCATGATCTATCTGCCAACGAGCAGAGCAGGACAAACGCCGAGCGGCATACAAGCAGCGACCTTTGCCGAGTGGCAACAAAGGCAGAACCTTACTGATAAGCCAGTAGCGCTGCTGTTGTTCTACCGTAGCCATCTGCAAAGTGGTAATACCCGGATGTTCGATCAACTGATCGAACAGCTGGAAAACCATGGTTTACCACCCTTGCCGATCGCGATTGCCTCACTTAAAGATGCAGAGTCGCTGGCGCTGGTGAATGCACTACTGGAACAGAGTGGTGCCAGCCTGATTATCAACAGCACCGGTTTTGCCTCCAATACGGTTGCCAGCCCGGATCTGTGTTCCCAGCCAAGCGAGTTTTACTCACCCTTTGTGCGTAAGGTGCCGGTATTGCAACTGGTGCTTTCCAGCAGTACCGAAGAAGACTGGCAAACCCATGCTCAGGGGCTGCGGAGCCGCGATATTGCAATGCAGGTGGTGCTTCCAGAGATGGATGGCAGGGTGCATACCCGTGCGCTGAGCTTTAAGACCGAAGATCACTTTGATGATCGCAGCCAGTTATCGGTGGTGCGTTATCAGCTTCACCAGGAGCGGGCGGGCTTTGTCGCAAGGCTGGCTTTAAGGTTTGCACAACTGGCGGATAAGCCGAATAGGGAAAAACGTATAGCGCTGATACTGGCGAACTACCCAACTAAAGATGGCCGTATCGGTAATGGAGTAGGCTTAGATACCCCGGCCTCTGCTGTGAATATCTTACGTGCGCTACAAGCTGAAGGTTATCCACTAGAGGAGATCCCGGAAAATGGCGATGCCCTGATCCAGGAGCTTTTAGGCGCAGTTACTAACAATCCGAATACCCTGCATAATCTCCCTTGTTGGCAGAGTATGTCGCTGGAAGACTACCAGCGCTGTTTTCTACAGCTACCTGAGGCCTGCCAGCAAGCGGTCATTAACCAGTGGGGTGGGCCCGAGCAGGATATCAAATACCGCGATGGCCGCTTGATGCTATCCGGTATTCGTTTGGGTGAAACCTTTGTCGGTATTCAGCCCGCCCGCGGTTTTAATATCGATCTGGTGGCTAACTATCATGACCCTGATCTGATCCCGCCGCATAACTATCTGGCGTTCTACTTTTGGTTGCGCGAATGCTATCAGGTGGATGCGGTTATGCACGTGGGTAAGCACGGTAACCTGGAATGGTTGCCGGGCAAAGGCAGTGCGCTTTCTGAAGAGTGCTGGCCTGATATTGCACTCGGTCCTATGCCGCATTTCTATCCTTTTATCGTTAATGACCCGGGCGAAGGTGCCCAGGCCAAACGCCGTACCCAGGCGGTGATTATCGATCACCTGATGCCACCGATGACCCGTGCTGAAACCTACGGTGAGATGGCGGTGCTGGAAGGGCTGGTGGATGAGTATTACCAGGCGATGGGGATGGATGATAAGCGTCAGCAATGGCTGCGTGATGAGATCCTTAAACAGGTCAGATCAACCCATCTGCTAGAAGAGCTGGGCCAAACCTCCGATGACGAAGATGCGGTGCTGAACGAGCTGGATGCCTACCTCTGCGATATCAAAGAAGCACAGATCCGCCATGGTCTGCATCGTTTGGGTGAACTCCCCGAAACTGAAAAGCTGGCAGATACACTGGTCGCCCTTTTGCGTCTGCCGAGGGGGGATGACCCCGACAGCCAGGGTATTCTGCATAACCTGGTGCAGGATCTGAACTTGCGAGTTAGTTCTGACCCAGACGGAGAGCTATTTGAGCCACTGGAAGCCGGCAGTAAACACTGGAACGGTGAAAAGCCGTCTCGGTTGTCTGACCTTACTGAAGATGACTGGCGCAGCGAAGCGGATACCCGCGAGCGTTTAGAGCTGCTCGCGGCTCAGTTAGTAACAGACTATGTCTTGGCAGATAACTCGCTAGAAAACTTAAGCGATCTACCCAGAACAGCAAAGCAGCTGGCTTATGCGCGGGCGACTATCCACAAGGCTTTATTGCAAAGTGCCGAGCTGGAGATCGACTCGCTTATTGCCGGTCTGGGTGGCGAATTTGTCAATCCAGGGCCTAGCGGTGCGCCGACCCGAGGCCGACTGGATACTTTGCCGACCGGACGAAACTTTTACTCAGTGGATAACCGATCTATCCCATCCCCAGCGGCCTGGGCGATAGGTGAACGGTCAGCCCAGGCGCTGATCGAGCGGCACCTGCAGGAACATGGTGATTATCCACGCACCTTGGGTTTATCGGTCTGGGGGACTGCCACGATGCGTACCGGTGGTGATGATATCGCTCAGGCGTTTGCTCTGATGGGTGTTCGTCCTATATGGGCGCCAGGTTCAAACCGTGTGGTTGATTTTGAGGTACTGAGCTCCCAGCTGCTAGGTCGCCCACGCGTGGATGTTACCTTGCGCGTATCGGGCTTCTTCCGTGATGCGTTTCCGAATGTGATGAAGCTATACGATGCAGCGGTACAAGCGATCGCGGCCTTGGAAGAGCCGGGTGACAGCAATACCATTGCCCAGAATATTCACAAGCGGGAGCAGGAACTTCTGGCTGAGGGCATGCCAGCAGAGGAAGCCCAGCGCCAGGCCAGTTACCGGGTGTTTGGTAGTAAACCGGGTGCCTACGGAGCCGGATTACAAGGGCTGATCGATGAGCGCTGCTGGGAACAAAAGAGCGATCTGGCCGAGGCCTACCTGAACTGGGGTGGTTATGCCTACGGCAACCAGAAGGGTGATGGCGTCGCTGCGCCAAAGGCATTCCAGCACCAGCTATCGCAGCTAGAGGCGGTCGTGCAGAACCAGGACAACCGTGAACACGATCTGCTCGATTCCGATGACTATTACCAGTTCCAGGGTGGCATGAGTAACGCGGTTGAAGTGTTCCGTGGTGAAGCGCCGCAGGTGTACCACAGTGATCACTCCAACCCGCAAAAACCGAAGATCCGCACCCTGAAAGAGGAGCTGAACCGGGTGATTCGCTCCCGCCTGCTGAATCCGAAATGGATCAATGCGATGCAGGAGCACGGTTATAAAGGCGCATTCGAGATGACCGCCAGTGTTGATTACCTGTTCGCCTATGATGCCACCACCAACCTGATCGCCGACTACCAGTATGAGAAAGTCAGCGATGCCCTGGTGTTTGATCAACAGAACCGCGAGTTCCTTGAACAGCATAACTCCCATGCACTGGAAGAGATGGCTGAGCGCCTTCTGGAAGCCACCCAGCGTGGCCTCTGGCAGGAACCGGGGGAATATTCGGAGCGGCTACAGGATCTGCTGCTAGAGCTGGACGAAAAACAAGAAAGCATCCTGTAGTACAAGGTAGAGAGAAGAGACGCCCCCGTCTCGATTAAGAAACAAAGAACGGTTGGTAGGAGAGGCTTCCAGCCTCGAAAGATAGAGACGAGTGGCCCGTAGGAGAGACGCCCCCGTCTCGATTAAGAAACAAAGAACGGTATGTAGGAGAGGCTTCTAGCCTCGAAAGATAGAGACGAGTGACGTGTAGGAGAGACGCCCCCGTCTCGATTTAGAAACACATAAACGGTTTGTAGGGGGCATCTTGCCCCGAAAATTATTGAGAGATAGATGAGTCATTTTCAATCGCCAAATACCCTAATGGTCCAGGGCACTACCTCCGACGCCGGTAAAAGCATTGTGGTCACTGCTCTGTGCCGTATTCTTGCTCGTCATGGCATCTCGGTAGCCCCGTTCAAACCGCAGAATATGGCCCTGAACAGCGCCGTAACCACGGAAGGTGGCGAGATTGGTCGTGCCCAGGCGGTGCAGGCCGAAGCCTGTTACCTACCGGCATCGGTAGAGATGAACCCGGTACTGCTCAAACCCAACAGCGATATTGGCGCGCAGGTGATTCTTAACGGTAAAGCCATCGGCAATATGAAGGCGACCGAGTATCACAACTTTAAGCCGCAGCTACTGACGGAAGTGGTGAAGAGCCACGGCCAGTTACAGCAGAAATACAGCGCAGTGATTGTCGAAGGGGCGGGGAGCCCGGCGGAGATCAACCTGCGCGAGCATGATATCGCTAATATGGGTTTTGCGGAGGCGATCGACTGCCCGGTGATTATTGTGGCGGATATCGACCGTGGTGGTGTGTTTGCACACCTGCTGGGTACCTATGAACTACTCTCTGATTCAGAAAAAGCCCGCGTTAAGGGTTTCGTGATCAATCGCTTCCGAGGTGATGTCAGCCTGTTGGAACCGGGGCTGGACTGGCTGGAAGAGAAAACCGGCGTACCGGTCCTTTGTGTGATCCCTTATGTCACCAATCTGCATATCGAAGCGGAAGATGCGGTGAACCAGCAGCAGAAGAGTAACGGCGAGCAACAACTGAAAGTGGTGGTGCCACTGTATCCACGGGCCAGCAACCATACGGATTTTGATGTGTTACGTATGCACCCGCAGGTGGATTGTGAGTTCTTGCGTGATCCTCAGCAGTTCAGCGGGGCGGACCTGATTGTGCTGCCCGGTAGTAAAAATGTCCGTGGTGATCTGAACTGGCTGCAAGAGAATGGCTGGGACAAAATTATTCAGCGTCACCTTCGCTTTGGCGGCAAGCTGATCGGTATCTGCGGCGGCTATCAGATGCTGGGCGAATGGATTCATGACCCGGAGCAGATCGAGTCAACGGCAGGCTCCAGTGCCGCTTTAGGTATTCTGCCGATGGAAACCACGCTGACCGGCGATAAGATGCTGCGCAATGTTCAAGGTGTACTCTGTGGTAGCGATACCCCGGTGACCGGTTACGAGATCCATGCTGGTATCAGTAACGGTGAGGCGTTGAATAATCCCCTGTTTGAGTTACAGGTTGAAGGGAGCACGCATACGGATGGTGTGCGTGATCCTGGCGATCAGGTAATGGGCACCTATCTGCATGGTGTGTTTGATCAACCGGAATTGCTAACCGAGTGGTTGAACTGGGCCGGGCTCAATCAGCAACAGAGCTTTGATTACCCTGCCTTTCGCGAAGCCCAGATCAATCGCCTCGCCGATGAAGTTGAAGCGGTGATGCCACTGGAGAGTATCCTGACCTTGCTTAGCTTGGGTAGGGGACGAGGTAGTGAACAGGGTGGTGAAAAAGCATGAGTATTGCTTTGAGCCTACTGCTGGCTTTGCTGCTGGATTACTTCCTTAAGGAACCGAAACATTTCCATCCGCTGGTGGGGTTCGGCAACCTGGCGATTGCGATTGAGAAAAAATTAAATCAGGCGAATGCGCCTAAAGAGAGTCAGAAGCGATCCGGTATGCTGGCTTGGTCATTAGCAGTTATACCGTTAACTCTTGTCGCGTTGATTATCGACCTGCTGTTATCAGATTCCCCGGTTCTATTGGCGCTGGTGGGTGGGGTTGTACTCTATCTGGCAATTGGCTGGCAGAGCCTGTTGAGCCATGCACTCGCGATTGCAAAGCCATTGAATGCAGGGGATCTGGACAGCGCCCGCACTGCAGTGGGGATGATCGTTAGCCGCGATACCTCTGAATTGGATGAGCAAGCGGTGGCGTCTGCGGCTACAGAATCCGTATTAGAGAACGGTGCCGATGCGATCTTTGCGGCGATCTTCTGGTTCTGTGTTTTGGGTATTCCCGGCGTGGTGCTGTATCGCCTGAGCAATACCCTGGATGCGATGTGGGGCTATAAGAACGAGCGCTTCCTGCATTTTGGCTGGTGCGCTGCCCGCATTGATGATCTGCTCAACTTTATCCCGGCGCGTCTTACGGCACTGAGTTATGCGCTGGTGGGCAAAACCCGCATCGCCATAGAGAGCTGGAAGCAGCAGGCACCCACCTGGAAAAGCCCGAATGCGGGGCCGGTAATGGCCGCTGGGGCGGGGGCGATCAATGTCTCACTGGGTGGTGCGGCGATCTATCATGGTCAGCTTCAGGAGCGTCCGCAATTGGGCCCTGAGAGCGGCGATCAGCCCTCGGCGAAAAGTATTGAAGAGGCCTGTGCATTGGTGAACCGGGTGCTCGTGATGTGGGGAGTCGGGCTGTATATCCTGATTGCGCTGAGTGTAGCGATTACCTCGGGAGCAGCCGCATGAGCAATCTGATCCACGGTGGCGATCTGGTGAGTGCCGCGCAAAGGTACGGCATACCCGTTGAGGATTGGTTAGATCTATCCACAGGGATCAATCCGGCTGCCTATCCGGTACCACAGATCGATGCGGCCCTGTTTCAGCGTTTACCTTATCAGTCCCAGGCTTTTAGTGATGCAGTCGCCAATTATTATGGTGGCGAAGGCCTGGCGTGCAATGGCACCCAGCAAGCGATTGAATTGTTGCCCAAATTGTCATCTGAACGCTTAGTGGGTGAACAGATAACCTATCCCGTGCTGCTACCTGATTGTGGTTATCAGGAGCACCGATACAGCTGGCAACAAGCGGGAGCTGCGCTTAAGTTCTACTGCGCGAATGATCACCAGCAGGCCGTTGCGCAGATTAATCAACAGCTGGCTAAGGCCGAGCCCTGCCACCTGTTGCTGATCAATCCGAATAACCCAACCGGGCTGCAATTCTCTCCTGAGCAGGTCTTTAGCTGGGCAGAGCAGATGACCGAGGGGAGTTATCTGATCGTTGATGAAGCCTTTATTGATCTGTGCCCTGAACAAAGTTTGCTCAATGACTATGATCGGTTTCAACAGCTCGGGAATCTGATCGTCCTCAGATCATTTGGTAAGTTTTTTGGTCTGGCAGGTATTCGGCTCGGTTTTGTCTTTGCCGAGCCACGATTGCTGAACCGGCTAAAAACCGAGTTGGGCGCATGGGCAGTAAATGGTCCGGCTCAGGCGGTCGCCATTGATGCGTTGAATAACCAGTGCTGGCAGCAACAGGCTCGTCAGCAGATAGCCGCCAATGCCGAAGTAACTCAAGCATTGTGGCAGCCGTTGTTTGATCGGGTAGGGGCTGAATTGTTATGCTCCCGCGGCTTATTTCTGAGTGCGCGATTAGAGAGTGAAATCGCAGAAAAAATTTATCAGTTCCTGGCCGAGCGGGGCGTGTTAATACGGCTGGTTCGCGGTGAGGAATTGGGTCGTTCAGTACAAGGGATCAGTACTGAACAGTCAGCATCGATCTGCCTGCTAAGAAGTGGTTTGATTGATGCGACAGAAGAAAACCAGTGTAAGAAATTAGAGATGGTTATAAGTGAGTTATTACTTACACTGGAATGATCTATCAATGGGGTCTTATTCGTACGAAAGACCCCATAAAATATCGTAATGTAGTTCATTAAAGATGAATCTATGTAGGAGGCCTGCCCTCAGGGCGATTAATCGGCCACGGGGTGGCCTCCTACAATAACAATGTTTGTATGTTGAGTTGGAGAAAGCCCAGTGCCTAAAAAAGGTATTATGGTTTGCGGTCACGGTAGTCGTGACAAAGATGCAGAAAGAGAGTTTGGTCGTGTTGCTGAAGGGTTGAAAAAACGCTTCCCGGACATGCCGGTTGAGTATGGTTTTTTAGAGTTTTCTGCACCGAATATTCATATGGGGCTTAACTCCCTGATCGAGCAGGGTGTAGAAGATATCTACGCTGTGCCGGGTATGCTGTTTGCGGCAACCCATGCCAAAAATGATATTCCTTCTGTACTGACCACCTACGCTGAAAAGAATGATGGCGTAGAGGTTCATTACGGCAAAGAGCTGGGTCTGCACCCGGCGATGATCGAAGCTTTCCAGGCGCGTATCTATGAGTCTATGGGGCTGGATCCGGAAAACCCACCTGAAAGCCTGTATGACACTATGTTGGTGGTGGTAGGCCGTGGTACCTCTGATACTGAAGCCAACGCCGAAGCGGCGAAGCTGACCCGTATTGTGAATGAAAACATGGGCTTTGGCTGGGCAGATATCGTCTACTCGGGTGTGACTTACCCCTCTGTCGGTGTCGGCCTTGAGCGCCTGATGAAGCTGGGCTTCAAGAAGATTGTGGTAGCGCCGTACTTCCTGTTTACCGGCCGTCTGATCAAACGTATCTTCGGTTATGTGGATAAAGTTGCCGGTGAAAACCCGGGTATCGAGTTTATCAAAACCCCATACCTGAACGATCACGAAAAAGTAATCGATGCCTTTGAGATCCGTGTTCGCGAGATCCTGGATGGCAACCTGAAAGACAACGAGACCCTGATGGAATCGTTCCAGCGTCGTCTGGCTGCCGGTGAGGTGGATGTGCATCACCACCATGCGGAATTTAATCCGGATGCTGAGCATGGTCACAGCCATGATCACTCACATAGCCATGATCATAGCCACGATCATTCACATGGGCATCACCATCATCATGATCACTCGCACGGCCATTCTCATAGTCATGAGCATGGTCATTCTCACGAGCATGGTCACTCCCACGGCGTCTACAAGCATATCGGCCATCCGCTGGGTCCACGCACTATGATCGGCGAAGGCATCTGCTGCTGCTTTATGTCTCAGTTCCCGGAAGAGATTCTGGAAGAGGAGAAGGAAAGGATCGCGCTTTGCGATCCGCAGGACGCCCTCGCTCATCGTTGATGAGCAAGGCCTAGAGAACGCTTCGCTTCTAGTGGCTAGGACGCAACTGCGTCGCTAGAGATAAATATTTAAGACCCGGCACAGCCGGGTTTTTTTTATTGTTTGGAACTATAACATCATTCACATAGAAGCAAGAATCTATCTATTGAATGACCATGCTGGATAAGATCCAGTTGCTGCAATAAGCCTATTTATTTCATGAATGACTTATGTAAGGATACTGGATCAATCTGATGGTTTTTCCCGTCCTTTAAGATCACAAAGCAAGGAAAGCTTATGATATCTAAGAGTTTCTCTTCCTCCCCCTATGTTCTCATTCGGAGATATATATCAAATTGACGCGTTTAATCATGTCAATCTGATATGTATTTAGCTGTTAGCTACTAATCAAATATAGTCCTACCGGTACGATAACTGAGCTTTTATGGAATATTATTTTAAGGACACTGTAATGTTGGAAGTCAAAGCAGCTTTACCCTTTGTTACTTTTTTCCTAGGTGTGTATCTAGTTCCTTACATAGAAAAGCGTAAGAATAAGGCAAAGTCTCAAGAAATATTTGAAAACTTGAAGCTTGAACTGACAGATGAAATAAAAATATTACCCGATAAATTAAGAAATATGGCATCGTGCTTGGATAATATGAATTATTGGGAAAAAAATGGCGAACCGAAAGTGGATCAACCTTGGTATTATGTACCTCGAGAAATTAGCTGCTACTTCTTAAAAGACACCATGAATAATAGCTTTCAATTGCTTAGTGAAGAGCAACGCTATGCCGCTAAATCCTTACAAGTACAAATTGAAGCTCTCAAAGGTTATTGTACAGAGATCAAAGCCACCAAAGTTACAGATGAAACAAGGAATCAACTGAGGAATAACTATAAAAGGTATTTGTTCACAGGTTGTGCCACATTAAATACTATGCGTATCATTTCTGGCGATCCAAAGGGGAAAATCGGTAAAGCTGATGAAGAGATAATAGATGCAATCTTGCACGAAATTGATATCGACATTACCAACAAAGACTTAAAAATAATACATAAACAGATTTTTGATGGTGGCCGTAGCTAACAAGCCAATCAAGTGGGACGCCTACGGCGCCCCTTATTGAGGCGTTATGTGACCCAATAAATATGCCAGTACCTAAAGATATCGAAGCAGAAATATATTACCTCACCGCAGAAGAAGGCGGCAGGTCTGCTCCTGCTTTTACTGGTTATAGGCCGCAATTTTATTACAACGAGCAAGATTGGGATGCCTCACACATTTACCCTGACGTAGACGTTGCCCAGCCAGGTGAAACAGTTCGAGCATACATTGGCTTTCTTAGTCCCAAAGAACATATTGGTAAAGTTCACGTAGGTATGGAGTTCCTAGTTAGAGAAGGTGCCCGTACTGTAGGCAAAGGTGTAATAACCAAAATCATTGAGCTGGAACAATCGGCAAGCAATGCAAAGTAGCCAGCCGCATAACAAGTTTGTGAATAATCGCTCTTTGGCAGGACCGCTAAATGGCTGCTTCGCAGCAATACGGCCCATTACAAAAGCGTTATGTTCGGAAAAGCAGGGAAAGGTAATGCGAGTTTTAGATAACATGGAAAAATGGGCTTTAGATCTCCTAAGCCCATTCCTTATTTCCGAGTTCCCCAATGGGTATGAGGTAGTCGTGCCAAATCAAGATCCTCCTGACTGTATTGCTACGAACGGGAAAAAATCTTTACCGATAGAGTTCACAGCTTTCGACACATGGGAAGTTTTTAAGTTTTACAATTCTGATTTCAAAAAGAGAAAAGAACCTTTTTATTCGATTCTTCAGATTCCATACGAACCAGAAAAGTGGATCATGAGTGTGATGGAGCGTAAATCGTATGCTCTTGAAGATAAGTTTAAAGATCTAACTATTGTTACTCATTTTCACGGTGGTCTTGAGTTTCAAAATGCAGAGCCACAAGAGATAGTTAGTAAGACGTCTGCAATTGGGCTAACACATGATCTTCTACAACGAATGAGCTGGGCTTTATGGAATTCAAAGTACCGAAATGTTGAGACTTTCTTAGTATACCCAGGTCAGAACCCTATAAAGCTAAATGTGCCAGTCGAAGAGCCTTCAGAAATTGATATAACAAATGGGTATCCGACAATTCAAACAATCATAGGTAAGTTTCCACTTAATCAAGTAATTGATTTTGAGAAGCTGGAGAGAATGGAAGTGAAATTCTTTCCAAAATCTCAAGGTTGGGTGCAGCCTGATTCCTTAAGAGGCGGCCCTATCGATCCATTTACAATACAGGCTGAACCAAAGGATACAGATGCTTTAGCTTGGGCTTTTGTTGCTCCTAGTATGCCAATGTATAACGAACTAGATCTTAGGCAAATTGCTGAAGCACAAAAACATAACAAGTCAAAGCACTCGGAGTCAGCAAGCGGCGCGAGTGTTTGAGGCGTTATAAGTCAGGATGCTTATGAGAGCTGTCATTCTTCTTTTGTTGTGTGTTCCATGTTTAGTTTCGGCAGGTTCTCTTTCATATAGTTGTGAAGTTAAAAGTGAATTCTACCTGGCGAGCTCGGGCAGTCTTGAGAGTGGTAACCAACTCTATGTTGGGTCTAAGTTTAATGTAGAAAAAAGGACTGGTGTTGTCTCGGGCACTGGGGTTGGAAATAGCTCATACCCAACAAAACAAGTTATAGATGTCGGCAGCGAGGAACAGTCATACCAACTAATATGGATCTCGCGCGAAGTTATAGGAATCAAAGGCGCGCATAATTCTGTTTATTTACGAGTTCAGGAAAACCATGAAGGTATGAACAAACCATTTATTATGAATATGGGTTCAAAAACTCTAACTGGTATCTGTAAGTAAACTTATAACAAGTCAATTAAATCGCTTTGCTTTGACGCGCTCTGCACGCCATTTTTTGAGGCGTTATGCGTAAAAGTATGGACATGAGATTACGTTACATTTTTGATGTGACAAATGGGATCTGAATAAATTTTGCTCTGTTATTAAGCCTCCAGTTGAGCTCTCACTAAGGCAATAAAACCGGCTTTTGGCCGGTTTTATCGTTGTTGGGGTTCTAATGAACTCCATTATCCCTTCCTTATCTCAGTAACTGTCTCGTAGCCGATGCCCCAGTTATCTGTATCTACTTCGTCGATGACAACAAAGGTAGATTGAGGGTCTTTGTTGAGGACTTCTTGTAACAGCTTTGTGGTGCCTTGGATCAGTGCCTTTTTCTCGGCTTGGGTTACACCGTCATCGGTAATTTTGATATTCACGTATGGCATGTTAAGTACTCTTGTTGATAAGTGGCTGGATTCGGCCCTTCAAATATTCTCGCTTAAGGGGCTTCATGCGGCACTTGTCTCAGTTGTTTGGGCGATGTCTGTATACATTTTGTTAACAATCAGCCAGCGCCCCTGTTCCTTTAGTAAGCCTAAAAAATCGATATAGAAATAATCGAATAATGGGCATTCCAGTTTGACCATCGCTTGGTCGTGGATGATCTCGATGGACAGCACCTTAAAGTTAAATGGCTGGCCAAGTGACTCAGGGGTTGCCCGGGTTTCGACATCTTGCAGCCAGCGTTCTAGTGAGCGGAAATTACCTGGGCTTTTCAGCATGGCCGTTGGGTGAAAGATCGCTTTCAGTTGGCTGCTATTGCCCTGATATAAACCGGTAAAATAGCTGTTGATGATGTTACGAATCATCGTGAAGTCATCATCTATTGCTGGGTTAGTTGTCATTTTCGGCCTCCATTAGCAGTGCTTGCTTAAAGGTCGGCCTTTCAATAACGCGGTTAAGCATGGCTGTTGTGCGTGTACCCAGCTTTATCTCAACGGGAAAATACTCCCCCCAACGTGAATAGACGGCGAGCATAATGTCAGCCGCTGAGACTGATTCTCCGCCGAGGTAGTTGCGGTTTTCTAGTTGAGCTTCTACTGATTCCCACAGGGTATTGATCGCGTTAGCGGCGGCGATTAAGGCCATATCCTTCTCAGGCCCTTCGGTCATATTTTGAGTGATAAAGAACAGTCTGCCGTAGGCGGGATGCATCGTTGCATTGGCAAACATAATGTTCTGAATGGCTTTTTGCTGATCACTTTTGTCTTGAGGAAACAGCTGATTGGTTTTGGAGCCCAATAGGTAAAGCATGATGGCTGCACCTTCTGTCAGCGTTTTACCCTCATCGATGAGCACGGGGACGTTACCCACAGGGTTGATTACCGAGAAGTCTGTAACCTTATTTTTGTTAATCAGGCTGACAGACTCATCCATCTCTAACAAAACAGTCAGTGTCGCAAGTGAGCAAGCGTTGGGCAGGTAATACAAGGTGTACATAGGATTCTCCTGATTAGGTCAGATCGTAAAAGACAGAATCAGAATAAATCGCTTGTCAGGTTTCATATATATCTACAATATGAACGTACTGTTCACGTATTGGAAACTTGTATGGATAAACTCAGGGCAATGTCATTGTTCATCCGCTTAGCTGAGCGGGGGAGCTTTACTGAAGTCGCCGAAGAGCTTGGCTTGTCTAAATCAATGGTTAGTAAAGAGATCAGTCGACTTGAGGCGGAAGTCGGTGCCCGATTAATTCACCGTTCTACCCGTTCGTTACAGCTAACCACTATAGGCGAGGGTTATCTGCGTCATTGTCATGATATTTTAGAGCGCATTGATGATGCTGAAAGTTTTGTGCAGGGGGCGCAAGATTTACCCCGCGGAAAGTTAAAGATTAATGCGCCCATGGCATTAGGTATCTCACACCTGAGCCAGGTTTTTTCAGATTTTATGCGTGAATATCCAGAAATCGAATTGGATATACATCTTGATGATGCCCCAGTCGATCTGATTGAAAATGGTTTTGATCTCGGGTTCAGAGCAGCAAGCCGTCCGTTTGATTCCGGTTATGTCGGTAAACCACTTATGGACTTTAGCTATAGTGTTTGCGCATCGGCAGAGTACCTGAAAGAACAGGGCCCAATCACGACGGTTGAAGAGTTGTCGGAACACAACTGTTTTATCTATAGCTATTTCAGAGGGCAGGATATTTGGCCGCTTGGTGAGGGCGTAAAGGTGGGTGGCAACCTACGCGTGAACAGTACACCCTTTATGCTTGATGTCGTGAAAAATGGCTTAGGTATTGGATTTATACCTGATTTTATTGCTGGAAATTCAATTCGTGAAGGGCAGGTCGTAGAGCTGCTAAAAAACGTAGCAAGGCCTCGTTTAACTCTATATGCCATGTACCCTGCCAGACGGTTGGCCCCTCCTAAAATTAAGCTGTGTATCAGTTTTTTAGAGCGTTGGTTCAGGGAAAACGGGGCCGGATAAAGGAATGGATTAAAGGGAGAAGCCATTTCCTGAACTACATGAACCCAACAAAAAACCGGCTTTATGCCGGTTTTTTCTGTTCTGCCTTCTGTAAATAGATCTCGGTGGGGATAAAGGCGAAGGGGATCAGCGCAGCTGCCATTAACAATAGTTGCTGGCGTGAGGTCCAGCCGGTGTTGTTGGACATGGCCAGGATCATATAGATCATAAACAGGATGCCGTGGGTCATGCCGATAGAGGAAACATAGTCGCGGCTGATATAACCCAGCGTGACGCTTAAAATGGCCAGGTAGGATAGGCCTTCAAGCAGGCTGATGATACGGAAAAATTTGATCATGATTAGTGCTCAATGATGGGTAGTCAGTATTTATAAAAACAGTTCAATGTATCCCGGGTTATCTGCGGCAGACCTGGGTGATTCTGCCTGCCGGTACTCTGAGTTGTTCGATCAGATAATCCTTAAAGGGTGCTTCATAGGGCTGTAGCTCGACTGCCTTCTGCATACACAAAATCCACATCTCACTGTCTTCCTCAACGATCGGCAGATGTTTGTGGGCCATGGGGATGCGGATAGAGCCATAGTTTTGCGAGTACAGCTTTGGGCCGCCTAACCAGCCGGAAAGAAAGTAAGCGAGTTTCTGGCGTGACTCGGTCAGGTCTTCCGGGTGCATATCGCGAATAGTCTTCGCTTCAGGTAGCTCATCCATAAATCGATAAAAGTCATCGACCAATCGGGTCAGACCTTCGATCCCACCTGCCATTTGGTAGGAGTTGTCGTTGACGCCATATTCACAGCTGGGAGTTTTCATGAACTATCTCTTTGACTCGCTATCTTAAACCGAAGCGCATTCTATCAAGTTATCGTGCTGAATACTTTGCTGCCTTAGCTTGGGGAACCTGCGAATAAGTCTCGGACTTTCTCAGTGGGCAATAAAACGGCTTAGTGCGCGAAAGGCAATGCAGTGTAATGACGTGTCCTTTCCAAACTGCCTGACAAAGCAGTAAGTCATTATAGTGCCCACCCAAAGGGGCTTACAGAGCGATTCAATCTCTGCGTTAACGATCTTCGACGTACAACCAGTATGTCTGTAATCGTTGCCTTGATCTTGAACCGCTCTGTAAGCCTGAGTCGTCCAGGGCTTGTTCGCAGGTTCCTTAACCAAAGTCTTAAGATATCAACAAGGCTTTGAGTGCATTCACTCTGAGTGATAGGTATATTTTGAGCTGAAGTGCAGCGCAGTGCAGTGCTAACAACAACTGGCTTCCCCTTTAGGCGATTCTTTATTGGCTATGCATAAACTCATCGAAACCGCTCGGAATATCCTTCAGGAAAACGATAGCTTACCGTTTTCCATTTACTGCTCCTCTGCCGAGCAGCGTTTATTCAATGTACCGGTATTGAAGCCCCTGTTGATCTTTATTCTGTCTGGAAGAAAAGAGCTGGGCGTCGATGCGATTAACTGCCCGGCGGGGAGTTTTGTTTTTCTGTCGAATACGCCGAATATCGCGATGCGTAATATTCCCAATGATGAGGAATATTTTGCGCTACTGATTGAGTTCGATTATGCAGACTTTGATTGCCTGAAAGATCGAAAAGCGAGCACTGAAACCTTCTTTCGTGGCGAAATTGAATCCAGGCTCGAGTTGACGCTGCAGCAGTTCATCGAGTGGTCTGCAACCGCCCCGGCTGAACTATGGTACCTGCGCCGTCAGGAGATTCTTCAACTGTTGCTATCACTGGGCTTTGAGCAGGTTGGGGGGATTATGGAGCCACCCACCCTAAGCCACAAAGTCCATACGATCATCAGCGATAATGTGGCGGCTAATCTGGAAGCCAGTGATCTTGCTTCGATGCTGGCGATGAGCGAATCGACTCTGCGAAGAAAACTCAGCGCTGAAGGCAACAGCCTGCAAGGGATTAAAGACCGGGCCCGGTTGGGCTATGGGTTACATCTGCTGCAAACCAGTTTAGAACCGATTGGCCTTATTGCAGAGCAGTGCGGCTATAGCTCCCAATCCCGTTTTACCGACAAGTTTAAGCAACTGTTTAATCTGACCCCGACAGAGTTAAGAAAAACCCGATTGCGCGTTTCGGGCGAATAGTTGGTCGTTATGGGGCTAATCGGCTGACTGGGGCAGAGGTACGATTTCCGTACTTAATAACGCACGGGATTTTTTTATGAATACCTCAATCCAGAAACTGTCTTTGCTCTCTCTACTCATCATGTCATGTGCCGCTTCTGCGGATTCCCTGTCACTCAGCAGTACCGACATTGCTCATGGTGATTTTATGCCGCCGGCTCAGGAGTTCCAGGGATTTGGCTGCACCGGCGGAAACCTGTCTCCGCAACTGTCATGGAGTGGCGCGCCTGAAGGTACCGAAGCCTTTGCGATAACGGCCTATGACCCGGATGCTCCAACCGGTAGTGGCTGGTGGCACTGGCAACTGATCAATATTCCCAAGGAAGTATCAAGCTTAGCGGCGGGTGCGGGTGATTCAGCTAAAAAACTGGCACCGAAAGGGAGCGTGCAAATCAGTAACGATTACGGTGTTGCCGGGTTTGGTGGGGCCTGCCCACCCGAAGGTCATGGTGCTCATCGTTACCAGTTTACAGTACATGCCCTATCTAAAAGGTTAGACCTGCCTGAGAATGCTTCCGGTGCCTTGGCGGGGTATATGATCAATGCCCACTCACTGGGCTCGAGTACCCTCGAAGCCTTGTACAAGCGTTAACAGCGGGTTTAAAGTTAAGCCGTGGCGAGATAGACACGGCTTATCAATTGGAAGTTTTTAATCAGAGTTATGGCTATTGGATTTAGGGATTTTTCTAGATAGCTATACGTGCCAACGAGGAGATGCCACAATTCAGATAAATCACTAGCCAACGATACTACCTCCAATGCCTGATACGACCACGTCTCTATCTTTCACAACCCCTGAAGCGCTTCATCTGTGGCTTAAAGCGAACCATGCCTCTGAATCCGAGTTGTGGATAAAGATCTTTAAAGTCAAAAGCGGTATGCAAAGCGTGACCTGGGATGAAGTGGTGGTTGAGTCTCTATGCTGGGGCTGGATCGACGGGATCAAAAAGTCGGTGGATGAGCATGCCTACCTGCAGCGAATTACCCCTAGAAAGGCCAAAAGTGTCTGGTCGAAGCGCAATCGTGAACATGCCGAGCGCCTGATTGGCGAAGGACGGATGATGGCAGCTGGATTAGCACAGGTAGAGGCGGCTAAAGCCGATGGGCGCTGGGCTAATGCTTATACCGCCAGTGAAATGGAAGTGCCGGAAGATTTTATTAATGCATTGGATGACTATCCAGAAGCGAAGGCATTTTATGCAACACTGGCTAAATCCCGGCGCTATGTGATCGCCCATGGTTTAATCAGTGCGAAAAAAGCGGAGACCCGCCAGCGTCGATTTGTAAAATTTATCGAAGCGCTGGCGCGTGGTGAAAACCCTTAGGTGTTCTGAATAGAATCACAACAACAGAGCTTAGTTTTCTAATAAGTAATCAGATAATGGACAAGAGCAGATTTATATTTTTCTGTGGCAAGATGGGGGCGGGTAAAACCACCTTGTCGCGCAAACTTGCTGCGCAGCGTAATGCGGTTTTACTTTCTGAAGATGAGTGGCTGGCTTCGCTCTATCCGGGGCAGATCAGCTCGTTGCAGGATTATATCCACTACTCAGGATTACTCAGACCGCAGATTAAATCACTGGTGCAATCGATTTTGCGATCGGGCACTGATGTGGTGATGGATTTCCCGGCTAACACCCCTAAACAGCGGGCCTGGTTCCGCTCGATCTTTTCCGAAACCGGGGCTGAGCATGAGCTGATCTATATTGATCTGCCTGATGAGGTTTGCTTACAGCAGATCGCAAAGCGAAGCGCTGAACAACCTGAACGAGCGGCAACGGATACACCCGAGATGTTTGCCCAGGTGACAGCATATTTCGTCGAACCTTCCGATGAGGAAGGGTTTGATATCTCTAGAATCTAAAATTTAGCGACTAGCCACTATTGTTGAGATGAAAATGGGAAAAATAAATATTCAGGAAAAGTTTGCTCTGTTCAGTGAAGAGTGGACCCCAAAAATTATTGCCGAGTCTAATGGGCAACTGGTGAAAATTGCTAAAGGCAGTGGTGAGTTGGTTTGGCATAAGCATGATAATGAAGATGAGCTGTTTATTGTCTTCAAAGGCCATCTGACTTTGAAGCTACGTGATCAGAATATCGAGTTGGCGCCGGGGGAGATGTATGTGGTACCTAAAGGCGTTGAACACTGTCCGGTAGCAGAACCTGATACTCATTTTCTGATGGTCGAACCGGCCAGTACTGCCCATACCGGGGAGCTTCAGTCAGAAGTCACCGTAGCCGCTGAAGATCAGGAGTGGATATAACCGCCTGAAACGAGTCTTGGTCACAATAGCTGAAAATATAAACCGGTTTTCTTTTCAGTACACCAAGCATAGGTAATTTTCCCGTTGCCTATGCTTTTTAGCCTTTAGGCTCGAGCCTTATATTTCAAAATCCAGCCGCCCTTTAACAAGTTAAGCTTTCCTTCATTCAGCCGACTACGGATGATGCGCTCGCTTTTATGGATGAAGGAATATTAAATGGAAATTACCTCTGCTAACTATCATTTGCTTTCCCCGGGATCTACTCCCCGCATAGCCGAGAGCGCTCAAGTTGAGAGCAAGCAAGTTTCCCCTAGCCATGATTCATCACAGGCAACTCAAGGTTCCGATTCAACCCCGAATGATCCGTTTCTGAAGGTCTATACCGGTAATTATCGAAGTGGTGCGGTTGATGATCCGGAGAAAAGCGCACGGCTGGATTCTATCCTTAATCGCTTATCCAAAAATGAGCAGGCTGCCTTAATCGATAACAACACGTTGCTGCTTGATGACAAGTTCCTGCAACTGGCGGAAGAGCTGAGCGATGATGAACTGCGTCAGTTTGTGGCTATCAGCTCTGCGTTGCAAACCGCACCGCTGGTGGGTGGTGATCAAAGCAGCCGCGCTTATTCCGGAACCCAGCAGGTGGAAAACCTTGTTAATAGCTTATCAGGGATGGACTCCGCTACCCGGAGTCGGGTGCTGGACAAGGCTGAAGGCTATGCCGAAAAGGTTGTTAAAGCGCCGCCATCCCAGCCTACTTATGCTGCCCAGGATATCTGGAATTATATGAGTGCCGCAGCGACGGCCAATGATCTGTTTAATTTCAACACGGTGATTTCTAAGAGCGACGATATCAATGCGACTCTGGATCAGCTAGAGCAGTTCGATGAGACCCAGCAAAAGCAGTTACTGGGCGTCTTAAGAAGGGATATCGAGCTGGGTAGTACACTGATGGATCAGCTGGAGGAGCGGGACTCAGCTGCGCAAAATGCAATTCTGAATTATATGACTGAGCTGGATATCTCCCGAAAAGAGTTGGTTAAGTATGATCCGCTTGGTAAAACCAGCTCCGTGCTCGATTTCGATAATAACGGTTATTCCGTTGTTGTTGGCATGATGGAGGACACGGTCTCTCTTCTGGAAAACTACCATTTCGATGATGAACAGCTTCAACAGATGGGGGAGCAGTTACAGCAAATGGATCGCAGTGATCAGCGTGCCTATCTGGCGATCAGTAAGAACGGCCTTGAAACTTTGTTGGGGGATGTTGCTCGGGCTGGTAAGCAAATTGATATGAGCCAGCATCAAGCGGTGTACGAAACCATAGATGGTCTACGCCAGGATGATCAGGTCCGTGAACTGGTCTTCCGATCGCGGATGGGCGAGGAGAGTATCCACGATGGGCGGCGCTTCTACGAACAGAAATCATTGGGAGAAGCAAACCATGATGTAGCGGAGATGGTTCGTTTCCTGACCGCAGATGCCTGGCTAACGGAGCAGGTTGATGACAGCTCGGCAGATCAGGTACAGACGACACGTTTAACCCATAAGCTTCTTGAAATGGGGGCTGAACAACGCGATCAACTGATCCAGGATCTGAACCATCTGGGGCAGGAAGAGCATCCAATGGCTGAGCTGTCTGATGAAGCCCTGCAAGAGGTCTACGGTAGCTTCTTTGATCGGACAACCACCATCGCCCATGTTGATGATCTAAACGAATTGGTAGCAGCTGAAGCTGAGACACGACCTGAATTACGTGAGTCATTTTGGCAGGCTACTGAACTTGCCGGTGAACGTGTGGATCAGCTTCTTCAGGTGTTGGAACATAACCCTCCAGCGATAAGCGAACAGGTTATTCAGGGATTGGCAGAGCAGAAGGACTTGATGCAGGCAGATGAAAGAACGCGTGTTGAAGTGGAGAAGGACTTGAATAAGCTACTTAACTACTTCAGTGAAGAGCATAGTCATCATGAGAAACTGGATTACCTGAGTAGGGCATTTAACTGATTATAGGTCTAGCCGCTGATAAGCTTATTCCGCCCGGATTCTTTGGCTTTATATAATAACTCATCGGTGTGCTGGTAGATCGCGCTAATGGGATCTTCATCAGTAAAATCTTTGGTCATCATCAGGCCAAGAGAGATCGTGACATATTGGCTGGCACCATTGTGTTTGTGGGGAATAGCCAAGCTCTCCACCTCATTCTTGATCCGTTCCGCGAGTGCTGTCGCAGCGCCTTTTGTTCGTTCTGTAAAGATCACCGCAAACTCTTCACCGCCCACCCTAAAGCAATAATCGTTGCCGCGCCTGACGTTTTTTCTCAGGGTTTGGCTGATTTTTTTCAGCACTTCATCACCTTCAAGGTGCCCGTAGGTATCGTTGTATTGTTTGAAGTGGTCGATATCGAGAATAATTAGGCAAAAAAAGCTGTTCTCCCTTTTAGCACGCTCGATCAACGAATCAGACAGGTACTCAAAGTTACGGCGGTTAAACAACCCGGTTAGGGAATCGGTGACCGCTAGCTTTTCAATCTTTTCCTCAAGGGCGCGCGCTTCTGATATATCGATGTGTACGCCGTTCATGCGAATCGCATTACCTTGCTCATCGCGTTGAAATACTTTGCCAACATCATGAATCCAACGCCATTTTCCGTCTCCGCAGATCATTCGGAACCGTGCGTCATAAACCTCAGTTTCGCCATTCAGATGCTTTTCGATCAGTTCGACAGTTGGTTCCAGATCATCCGGATGAACAATCGATGACCAGCGTTCCAGACCATCAATCACCTCAGAAAAGATCGCGTCGCTTTCCCTGAACTCTGAGTCTGGGTATTTCTTTTGAGTGACCCAGGTTTCATTGGCAATGATACGACCCTCTTGCGGATAAAAATCCCAGCAGCCGATATTGGCTCCGTTCACCGCATCATTCAGGCATTTAATGGTTTCCTGATCCTCTAAAGCCTTCTCCTTTAGATGATGCTCTGATGTGATATCGGAAAGGATGCTTAAGATGCTGTCTTTGCTTTTGACCAGACGCATCTGGTAATGGCGGTTGTTCTTTTGGTAGGTAAAAAAGAACTCATTGCCTTCGTCTGCGGCTGAACATTTCTGAAAACAATGCTTAAGCGCTTCGGCTTGTTCTGTTGGGTAGAGTTCAAAAATGGACGTGGATCGCAGAGTTTCAGCAGAGAGACCACGGAGTACTTTCTCTTGCTCATTAAAGAACAGGTACCTTCCTTCTTCGGCGGTGAATTCAGCAATGCCGTAAGGAAGAAGATTGAGAATATGCGAGTTGTCCATTTACTCTGAAATACCAACGGTCGAAGATTATTGAGTGGTTAATCTATATTCGTACAGTTCCTTCAATAAAGCTACGTCAACTTTGTCTGGAAATAAAGTGACGATTTGCATATCTGCAAGCCCCTAAATTAGTAGGGATATACTTTTGTGTGATTGTTATTTCGTCATATGCCGGTGATATTGTGTTGTATTCGATTTGCCTAAAGTGAGATAGTGATCACTTAATCAAAAAGATGGGAAAGCCAGTAAGCCGTTTCCAGAGTGAAGTTACAGGCGATACGACATAATTATCAGGAGTGATGAATCGTGACTAAAGAAGTTGTTGTTCTAAGTGCAGTACGTTCAGCCATTGGTGCATTTGGTGGAAGTTTAAGCACAATGGAACCAGCAGAGCTTGCTGGTCAGGTAATGAAGGAAGCGGTAAACCGTTCAGGTGTAGATCCAGAGAAAATTAATTATGTAACGGTAGGTAACTGTATCCCTACAGAATCTCGTTATGCGTATGTTGCACGAGTTGCTTCTATCCAGGCAGGTCTGCCAATGGAATCTGTGGCAATGTCTGTAAACCGTCTGTGTTCTTCTGGTCTGCAAGGTATTGTTACGACTGCACAGCAGATCATGCTGGGTGACTGTGATTACGGTGTTGGTGGTGGTGTTGAGGTAATGTCACGTGGTGCTTACCTGTCGACTGCGATGCGCTCAGGTGCGCGTATGGGCGAAACCACTATGCTGGATTCGATGGTTTCCGTACTGACTGACCCGTTTGGCGCAGGCCACATGGGTATTACTGCTGAAAACCTGGCAGAAAAATGGGATATCAGCCGTGAAGAGCAGGATGAGTTTGCAGCTGAATCTCAGCGCCGTGCAGCGGTAGCGATTGAAGAGGGCCGCTTTAAGTCTCAGATCGTACCTATCGTGCAGAAAACCCGTAAAGGTGAAGTAGTATTCGATACCGATGAGCACGGAAAGCCAGGCACAACGGCTGAAAAGCTGGCGGGTATGCGCCCTGCGTTCAAGAAAGACGGTACAGTAACCGCGGGTAACGCGTCTGGTATCAACGACGGTGCTGCGTTCTTCGTACTGGCATCTGCAGAAGCTGCTGAAGCGGCAGGTCAGAAGCCAATCGCTAAAATCAAAGGTTATGCTGTTGCCGGTGTATCCAATGAGATTATGGGTGAAGGCCCGATCCCGGCTTCTAAGCTGGCGCTTGAGAAAGCAGGTCTGACTCTGGATGATATCGATGTAATCGAGTCTAACGAAGCGTTTGCTGCGCAGGCGATCGCAGTAGCGAAAGGCCTGGGTCTGGATATGGCGAAAACCAATCCAAACGGTGGCGCAATCGCGCTGGGTCACCCGGTAGGTTGTTCTGGTGCGTTCATCGCAACTAAAGCTATCTACGAGCTTGAGCGTATTGAAGGTAAATATGCACTGGTAACTATGTGTATCGGTGGTGGTCAGGGTATCGCGGTAGTCTTCGAGCGCGTTTAATCCTGTGGTCACTCCTATAGCTGGTTAGCAGAACCAGCTAGAAAAGGCTGATCTGACTTTTGCTTGCAGGCAAATGAAGGTCAGCCTTTTTTGTTTTTGGCCCTAAACCACCTACTTCAGTAGGTGGTTATCATTCATCTGGGCTTTGCCCGAAACACTACCCATGTTAGAAGCCGATTTGATTTTTAGCGAAGTCGAATAGGAAACTAACATGAGTAGATATGAGCAAGCATCGCATGTGTATTGGCGTTGTCAATATCACATAGTCTGGACACCTAAATATCGATTTAGGATTCTAAAGAATAGATTAGGTAAGGATGTATATCGTTGCATCCATGTTTATTGCGCCCAGATGGGATGCATAGTTATGGAACTTAATGTGCAGATAGATCATGTGCATTTAGTTGTGAAGGTGCCGCCTAAGCTTTCGATCTCCAAGTTGATGGGGGCTTTGAAAGGTAAGATAGCTTTGAAGTTATTTAGTAAGTACCCCTATTTAAGGAAGAATAAATTGTGGGGAAACCATTTCTGGCAGAGAGGTTATTTCGTTGATTCGGTTGGAATTAATGAAGAAATTATCCGTCGATATGTCCGTCATCAAGAAAAGCAGGAGCGCCGAGAGCAGGCCCAGCTTTCTATGGACATAGCCCCCTTATAGGGGGCACAAGCAAAGCCACCTTCTTTAGAAGGTGGATTTTTTACTTTACGATCAGCCGTACCCCTTGCTTCTATGCTGGATCAGGCCCTAGACTCTGGCTTCTATTCTTTGAGTTTTTCAGGTTGATATACGACTGATATGAAAAAGGCAGGGTTAAAGTTTCTCGCTCTTAGCTGTACAGGCTATTTTCTGCTGTGCGCCTTCCTCTACTTTTATCAGGATAATCTGCTCTATTTTCCAAAGGATCGAGAAGTTGCTAACCCGGAAAATACTTACCTGCTGAAGACGGATGTAGGTAATACAGTGGTAACTACCGAGGTCAGAAATCAGCGGAAAGCGCTAATCTATTTTGGTGGCAATGCTGAGGATGTTTCAAAGCGTTTGGAGGATTTTAAACAAACCTTTCCCAACCATTCACTCTATCTGCTTCACTATCGCGGTTATGGGGGAAGCGATGGTAACCCTCGTGAAGAAAGCATCTACCAGGATGCGCAGGCTTTATATGAACGGGTACAGAAAGATCACACTGAGATCGTTCTGATGGGGCGTAGCCTCGGTACTGGCATTGCGACCCGGTTGGCGGCGGAGAAAGCGATAGAAAATCTGATCCTGGTGACGCCTTATACCAGTATTGAAGATCTGGCGAGTGAGCGCTACTGGGGGGTTCCGGTGTCATTGCTTCTGAAAGATAAGTATCTGTCCTGGCAGTATGCTCAATTGGTTAAAGCCGATACGGCTGTCTTCCTGGCGGAGCAAGATCAGGTGATTGCTCCGGCCAACACACTTAAACTTCTGGAATATTTCAAACCAGGGGTAGCCACACTTTATCGGTTTGAAGATAAGGATCATCGAACGGTTGCGACGAATCCCAAATACTTTGAACTGTTAAAGGAATTAACTCAGGCAAAGGACCTTGAGGCCAGCCGCTAGAGGCTGATATTGAGACTTATAAACCGATTCAAAGGAATACAATGAGCGATATTAAACTGTCTACGGATGAGACTGACCGCATTGTCAGCAAGATTAAAACTTACTTCAGAGATGAACTTGATCAGGATATCGGCGGCTTTGAAGCCGAGTTTCTGATCGACTTTTTTGCTAAAGAGATAGGCCCGCATTTCTACAATCAAGGCTTGGCAGATGCTAATCGAGTGTTCACCGAAAAGGCAGAAGATATCGGGTATCTGATTCAGGAGATGGAGAAGCCTACTTTCTAGGCTTCTCGCCAATATCAACCTTCAAGCCTGTCTTTAATCATCGCTTCGACATGGGCGAGCTTGCTTTTCATCTTCTCTATATCGGAGTCGGTATCAGCAGTGACAGGGGAGATTTTGATCATATCTAACACTTCAACAAGAAACGTTTCCTCATTCATCTGCTTTAGCTGATCTGCGTTCCAGGTTTTTAGATTATGGGTCATGGCTATTCTCTCTTGTTTTTCCTGCTACCTATAAAGGTATGAGTGACAAGTAGTGAATTTTCAAGTTATTGCTGCATGTAGATATAGTTCATACAGTCTCAGGGTAAGGTTTTTAGTCCAGCTTCTGCTATTTTCTTAAGAGGGGAAATGTTTAGTGGGATAGGGATGTTTTAGTGATCAGAAGAAACCAAACCACCGGTGAACTATGATCGATAACAGCAAAGTGATGTGTGCGGTCGAGACGTTTCTTGATGAGCACAACCTCAATGCCACGCCGGATAATTACGCGCTGGCCTATCGTTATGTCCAGAAAAATTCGCGTTCATTGTGCGAAGCCGTTGAACAGAAGCTCTATAACGAAGGAGGCCTAAACGAAGCTTCGGCCAAAGAGCTATTCAACACTTATATTGTTCAGCATGACCAGGATACAGAACAAATATATCCCGCTCTTCACCAGTTACTTGAACAGGTAACCGGGGCTATCAGTAGCTCTCATAACGAGAGTTCTGGATTTCTGGATACCTTACATCAGAGCAATGAAAATCTACAAAAGCAGGGCTCGCATGATGAGTTGGTAGAGTTGGTTGATCTGTTAACCCAAAGCACATCGTCGGTTATATCGTCTCAAGAAGCGCTCTCTGAGCAACTGCATTCGGCCGAGGAGGAGTCTAAATCGCTTAAAGAGCGTTTAGATAAAGCGTCCAGGGATGCGATGGAAGATGAATTGACCGGACTTCTAAATAGGAAGGGCTTCCGTAAATGTATTGAGGAGTTAACAGCAGAGCGCGCAGTTCCTTTAGATCAGGTGCCTTATTCAATTGTCTCGTTTGATGTTGATCATTTCAAAAATGTTAATGACACTTATGGACACCTGTTTGGCGATAAGGTTTTGCACAACACTGCAGAAGTCATTCTGAAAAGTGTTCGGGGTAACGATATAGCGGTTAGGTTCGGGGGAGAGGAGTTCATTCTTTTGTTGCCGGATACCGACCTCGATGGCGCTCGTCTGGTGGCAGAAAAGGTACGAACCACGATAGAAAAAGTGCGCTGGATTAATCGCCGCACGGGGAAAAAACTCGACCCTATAACCTTGTCAGCAGGTATCTCAGCTAATCAGCATTCGATGGCGCTTGAGGAAGTAATTGAACTGGCTGATGTTGCTTTGTATCAGGCGAAAGGGGCAGGGCGTAATCGTAGTTGTATCTACCAGCCGGACTAATCAGATAAACCTAGATGGTTTCCACAAGCATGCGGTTTACATCGGGTGATCCATCAGTGATGTTTGTGATAAATACGTTCTATTTTATGCAGGAATTCATCGAAATGGCTGCGCCTTTCGAATTGTGCCTGGTATTTATTGTGGAAAAACAGATTTAAAGTTACCTGTGAATCTAGCAGCGTCAGCGTATAACCATCTTGGTCATGTTTAGCTTGAATACCAGAATAAAGGTAGTGCCCATCACTTAACTTTTCACCATGATCTAACACAGTATTGAAGACACTGAGGGTTTTCACCAGATCAACTTTAAGCTCTTTTTCTGAATACATCCGCTTATCCAAATAAAACGGAGTCTGGCGATAAAGCCAGACTCAAATGTTGATCCGCCAAGAAGGCCAGATCCAGGGGTACTTAAGCCTGTTTATAAATAAAGTGAGGCACACGAGCAAAAGCATAAAGCCGCGTACCATCCTTCGCCGCGAAGGACTCATGTCAGATATCAACGAACTTTGATCCACCGGAGCGCTTGGTCGATCGGGTCTCGCTGCTTCACTGACACTTTATTTGTTCAGGCTTATCTTCAACCACCCTTTCTTACGCTTGGCTAGTGTCACTGGATCAAAAAATAAAAGATCAGATCGTGATTCCTAAATCTTGATTCCGCGCATTTCTTAATTTAGCTATGATCTAATTTCCTCAAGCAATATGTTTGGAATAATTACAATGAAAATAATCTATACCGCAGATGCTCTATCAACACAGGGAGGGAATGCCCGATCTATTTCATCTGACGGTAAGTTAGATGTTGCCCTAAGTACCCCTAAAGAATTGGGTGGCCCAGGCGGTGAAGGCACCAATCCTGAACAGCTTTATGCTGCGGGGCATTCCTCCTGCTTCATTGGCGCAATGAAGTTTGTAGCGAAGCGGGAAAAGTTTGAATTGCCTGAGCAGACTTCAGTGAAAGCAATGTGCGGTATTGCTGCCAATTCTCAGGGTGATGGCTTTATGTTTGATGTTGAACTACATATAGAACTACCCGGAATGGAAAAGGATGTCGCGCAGAGTCTGATTGAAAAAGCACATCAGGTTTGCCCGTTTTCAAATGCAACGCGTGGCAATATCAGAGTAGCGTTGCTCCTACTTTGAAAAACAGATTTGTGGAGAATTGAGATGATTAAGGTTGGCGATAAAATTCCATCAGTAGGTATCAGTACGGTGTTGGGGGGCGATACAAAAACGATCTCTACCGATGATTTCTTTGCTGGAAAAAAAGTTGTGATGTTTGCGTTGCCAGGGGCGTTTACTCCGACCTGCTCGGCTTCTCACCTTCCTGGTTATGTTGTGAAAGCAGATGAGATCTATGCACATGGGGTTGATGTCATTGCTTGTTTATCGGTGAACGATTCATTTGTTATGAAAGCCTGGGCTGAAGTTCAGAACGCCGATCGTATTACCATGGTGGCTGATGGTGGAGCTGAGCTGAGCAAGGCGATTGGGCTGCATATGGAAACCGGCGCTTTTGGCGGTACGCGTTCGCAACGCTATGCAATGATTGTCGAAGATGGTGTGGTGACAGCACTGAATGTCGAACAGCCAAAAACATTCGAAGTGAGTAGTGCTGAGACAATACTGCAACTGCTATAAAAATTAGCAAAATTACAGCGCTGTTTTACTGCTCTGATCGAATTTCTGGGCATCGATGTAAGATAGATGCCAGTTTAGAAATTCGGTCAGCGGCATAGGTTTAGCGATAAAGAAACCCTGTTGATAATCGCAACCTGCCTGATGGAGTATATCCATGTGGTATTGGGTTTCTATTCCCTCGGCTACAACCCGCGTTCCCTGAAAGTGGCATAGGTCGATCAGCGCTTTTACTAAGGCGTGCTTTTCGGGCTTGATAAGCCGCTCTACCAGCTCTCTGTCGAACTTAATAAAATCGACCGGGTAATCGAGCATCTGCATCAGGCTGGTATAACCCGTACCGAAATCATCAATCGCAATATTAAAGCCAAGCTTACGCAATTCGCTGAGCCAGTTGAGAGCCGCTTTGTTTTGTTCTATTGAGAACGTTTCGGTTATCTCGATGACGAAATTGTCCGGATTGATCTGATATTCTTTGGCCAGCGCTTCCAGAGTTCTGATAAATCGTTCAGAGCCTATTTCCGCAGAGGATATGTTGATTGAAAGCTCCAGATGCGCTCCAAACTTCTGAATAAGTTGCGGATAAGATTTAAAGGCTTCTTCAATTACCCAAAGATCGATCGCTTCAAACATACCACTGCTTTCGGCAATTGGTATGAACAGAGCGGGGGAGACAAACCCAAGATCTTCAGAATGCCAGCGTAGTAGAACTTCACAGCCCTTAACCTGGTTTTCGCGATCGATAATCGGCATATAGAAAAGTGACAATTCAGAATCGAAATCAATATCTTTTAAGCGGCTTTCTATCTCTTTTGCCTGGCGATCTTTTTTAGCTAACTCTTTTGAATAGATAGCTAATTTATTCTTGCCTGATTTTTTCGCCTGATACATGGCCAGGTCTGCATTGGATATTAACTGCGACAGCGTATGACCGTCCTGTGGATAGGTGGCTATACCGATACTGGCGGTTACCGGGAAATGCCCCAGCTCAAAGTGGTAACCGTCAGCAAACTGCTTAAGAATCGTTTGGCTTAATTCCTGAGCTTTAACTGTGCCTGCATTAGGTAGGATTGCAATAAATTCATCACCCGATAAACGATAGACATATTCATCTGAGTATGTGTGTTTCCATTTTATTGAGATAATGTGGGCTAGCCGAATGGCGACGGCTTTTAGTAACTCATCGCCAATTTCATGACCATACTTATCATTAACAAATTTAAAATTATCCAGGTCGATATAGATGATGCTTATATTGCTTTGCTTCCTTTCCGCTTCACCCAGTTTGATTGAAGCGGTTTCATAGAAGGCGGCGCGATTAGGTAATCGAGTCAGCGCATCGGTGCGCGACTGAATGTGGCTTTCTTGATATGAGTTGTGGAGTTTTTCGTAAAGGCTTTGAAACTTTCTTCCCAGCCGCCCAACTTCATCTTTTGAACGTGACGCGTCAATGTTTTCACGTCTCTGCGCCATGACTTCCGTAAGCTGATGGTCCAGCCGAGCAATAGGTGAGGTAATAAAGCGGCGAATCAGGAATTGAAGTAGTAGATATGTTGCTATGGTTGCGATAAACACAATTAGCATAAATTGCTGTTTCAATACTAAAAGTTGTTGTGCCAGATAGGTATCAGAGGGCGTTATGGTGAGATGGTAATAGGGTTTTAAGGCAATCTCAGAATACAGCTTGCCCTCTGGAGGTGGGCTAAAGTCTTTACCAGAGACAAACGCTATATCGGCACTAAACTCCTGCTTTGTTTCAGAGAGCAGTTGGTTAAAGCCTGAAGGCAGAACAGCGACAAGCACCTTGAGCGTGTGCTCCAATTGGGTGATCTGAGGTGGCGTTAAGGTCCGGGAATCCAGCATGATCCCCTGTTGCATGATTGCTTCTTCGGCCTCTGCTCGATATTCCCAAATACTTAGTACCTTCTCTTTGCGCATTCTCTGCGCCATTTCTAACTGAGACTGGCGAATTTCGCCAAATGGATCGAGGCTGTTCTCTACATAAAATATTAGCTGTTGGTCTGTATTCAGCACAGAGAGTGAAGCGAATTCAGTGTTGTTGCTGAAGAAACGTCTTACTGAAGAAGAGAGATTCTCCGTCAGTCTTCTGTCCTGATAGATATTCTCTGGTTCACGAATAAACCGAGCGAGGGTTTCACCTTCTACCAACGAAACCAGATAAGCATCCAGAAAACTGTTGTATCGGGTAAATTCCGAGCGTAAAGCGCTGAGCCTGAGATTCAGCTTGTTTTGTTCCAGCTGCCTAATCGACTGGCTCTGTTGGTTGTACACAACTAGGGCTATCAGAATGTAACTGATTAGAATGACCGGAAGAATCAGTATGCTAGCGCGCTTGTTTAGATTCATGAAGATTAATTATCGCGCTAGAAATACGGATACGTTGTTTGATATTAGAGTTGCTAAGTACCTCATATAGGCCGCTCTTCTTTAGAATCTCATGCTCAGGAAAAACGTTAGGGTTATTTCTGAATTCAGGGTTTAGCTCTTCTAAAGCCGGGATGTTAGGTGTCGCATAAAACAGATCCGTAGCATTTTGCGCAGCTACTTTGGGGGTGCTCAGATAGTTGATCAGCTCAAGCGCTTTCTCTTGTTGCGTGGATGTACTCGTGACCGCCAGACAATCGACCCAGAGTACCGTACCTTCTTTAGGTACCGCGTATTTCCAAAGCCCTTCCTCTCCTACAATTTCGTTGAGCGTAAACTGGTCTCCACCATAGGCGACTGCCATATACAGATCGTCTTTCTTCGGGCTTGTTTGAACAAAGGAGATTGGATACTCGTATGTGAGAACGTGCTCTGTTTGAGCTTTCAGCCGATTGAATGCTTGCTTCAGTTCAGATGGGTTTTCCGTATTAAGATCAAAACCGTCCAGAAACAGTGCCGGAGCGATCATATCGGTGTAATCATCCAGCATGGCGATATGACCCTTTAATTCATCTGAGGGTTCCAGTATTTCACGCCAGGATTGTGGAGGCTGCTTGATGATGTCTGATCGATAGATAATACCCAGAGTTCCCCAGAGATAGGGGATAGCGTAATTGCTGCACCTTTCTCGCCAGAAGGGCTCATTATTATTGATATTAGGTACGTTCTGTTCGGTGAGCTTGAGCAGGCGGCCTTCTTTTCCAAAGCGCTCTGCGATCACTTCATCAACGATCGCGATATCAATATTGTGGTGCTTTGATTCTAATAGAATGGAATCCCGTTGCTGGTCATTATCAAAGTAGATAACTTCCAGGTTACTGGAGCTCTCTTTTTCCCATTTTTTCTGTACGTTTTCACTGAGGTAGGCTTCCCAGTTAAGTACCCGAACGGTTTCAGCATTCAGGGGAAGGGAAAGTAATAGTAAAAGAGACAGCCACAGTTGATGAATACTACGCATCTCATCGCCCTTTATTATTGTTATTCTATTTTATAGTAGTTGTTCAAAATAAAAGCATTATCGGAACATACTAAAGATAAGGCGGATCATAGAATAGTGTCCGAAAGGACAATATAGCGGGTGCGCCATTGCTGGCGCACGGTTATCAGGGTTCAGGTTACTTTAGCAAACAGTGTATGCGGGTAAGCAATTCAGAGGGCGCTGTGGTTCTGGGATCGTTCAGGTATTCTTCAAACGGCGGGAAGTCCGCAGCTTCTAAACCGCTTTGCGGCAGCCACTGACCAAAGAACCAGTTGTAGGGTTTTTCTAGTTCAGCATAAGGTCCTTTAAACAGCAAAGTGGCACAACGCCCGGCGGGGATTTGAAGATTCTCCGGGTCTTGTTCCTCTTCTGCATCTCTAGGTGCCTCGACACTAATGCAGGCATGAGATCGTAGCTCTGAAGCGTCAACAGAGCCTGGATCGTTGTAATAGATCCCTATTGAGCGGGTCTCAGGTCCAATCAAACGTTTACTCCCGGCAAACATAAACAACTTGTCAAAGGCATTACCTATCTCCATATAGTCGCCTTTGTGTTCGTAACCCAGTAGGTTAGTCGTTTCAAACTCCATCATTTCTACATTGAACATCGTCTTACACTCCTTAGATAATGGTTGTAATTCGACGCTTAACTGTTCTGTCGGGATGATTGGTTGCTGTCTTTTGTCCCGGTAAGCAGCAGGGCTTTCTCCATACTCTTTAGAGAAGGCTCGAATAAATGCTTCGGGGCTAGAGTAAGCAACATCTTTGGCAATTCTGTCGAGTGACAGATTGCTCCTAATCAGATCAGAAGCGGCTTTTTGCAGGCGGAGTCTTCGGACGGTAGCGTTAACGGTCTCATTTGCCATCTGCCGATAGATTCGATGAAAGTGGTAGGGCGACATCAAAGCCACTTCAGCCAGAGCATTAACATCCAAATCCTGATCAAGGTGGTTATGGATATAATCCAGTACCCTGCATAGGCGGCGTCGATAGTTGTTTCCTGTGCTTTCTTTCATCTTGTCTCCTCCTGCATCCATACTAAGGAAGGTGATCCTGATAATGTTTGCGCTTTTCAGTTGGGCATTTTAGTTTTTATATTCGCTTAGTTGATAGTTTTAATTAACCACATAAAGCCTGGAGATATATTAGAATTAAATAACGTCTTACGGATTAAGTCTGTACCGTAGATTTTAATCGATGTCCTAACGGAGTTAGGCGTATGACTACGGTTTCCCTTGGTTATAGTTTACTGGCCTTAGTACTATTCTTTTTCGCGTCTGTTTGGTGGGCTTGTGCTCGATATACCAGCAATGATCGCCTTTACTGCCTACAATCGTCTGCTTATACCCTTTGTTGGAGCATCGGGGTTATTTTAATCTCCTTGCGTTGGTGCCTCCCAGAATGGGTGGGTTACTCATTAAGCAATTTCGTGATCCTGCTTGGATTTGTATACCTGGTTCTGTCAATTGAAACCCATTACAGACTTGAGTCTTCGAGGCTCTCGCTGATCTTCTTATTGGTCTTCTCTGCTTTGCTATTGATCATAATAGGACCCACGAAGGAGAGTCAGTTTGATCGGCTGGTGGTCTTAGGCTCAAGTTCCGGACTGTGTTGTATTATGGCAATGAAGAGAGGCTTGAAACCTCTTTGGCGGGAACATGGTACCCGTGTCGCCTGGGCGATGGGCTTCATTGGAATAATTGCGACTTCGTTATGGATCTTACGGGTCGAGATGGCTGCATATATGCAATCTAATGAGCTGGATCTTATTGCCGCTTCAAACTTCAATCTGTATGCCCTTTACCTTATCTGGCTCATTGCTATCTGCTTTCAGGGCTCGATGCTATTTTTGTTGATCACCCGGAATGCGCGCAAAATTGAGGCACTTTCTACTAAGGATTTTCTGACGGGAGCGCATAACCGGCTGGGGTTGGAAAAAGTATGGCAGCGGATCCTGGATACCCACGAGACGTTTGCGGTGGTCATTCTGGACATTGATCATTTTAAAAAAATTAACGATACCCATGGCCATGATGTAGGGGACCAGATCTTAAAACTGGTTGTTGCGAGAACACATGGGGTGCTTCGTCAGGAGGATAAACTGGCCCGTTTCGGGGGAGAGGAGTTTGTTATCATTCTTCCTGGAGCTGATGTTGAACAAGCTGTGCGTTTTGCTGAACGTGTCAGAGTTGCAATCGAAACGGATCATTTCCAACTTAGAGATGTTGCAATAAGTGTGACTGCCAGCTTTGGGGTCGCTGGGCAAGAGTTGGTTGGGGATCGCGGTGATCTTTATGAACTGGTGAGAGTCGCTGATGAGGCTCTCTACCATGCTAAAGGAAATGGCAGAAATCGAGTTGTTATGGCTGAGAGTCAAATGGTGACTGCTGAGTGTTAAACGAGGAGCAATGCTCCTCGTTGTTATTCAGTAATCTGTGGTCATTACCACTTCATTTCGCCTTTGGCGACTTTTGCTCCGATTTGCAGGGCAATTTCAAGTTTGGCTGAAGGGTATTTGCTCTGCATTACCTGGATCAACTGCTCTGCGTTCTTGGCTTTCTCTGCTTCAGAATAGAAATCTTCAAGATAAGCTTTTGTCGTCGTAATCGCAGAGCGGTCTGTTTTACTGTCCGCTTGCATATGGCCAGGAATAACGGTTGTTGGTTTGAGGCGTTCCATCTCAACCAGTTGTGCCTTCCATGCACTCTGCTCAGTCGATTTTTGCGTGTCTGCAGTCCAGACATGGAGGTCGCCAAATACTGCGACATTGCCAAGAATAGCTTTCTCCGACGGGATCCACAGGTATGGACGATGGGCAAGAGGGCCTTCCGTGCCTATGATCTCTATTGCCTGGCCTTCAAGCATGAGTGAATCTGCTTTGACTGCTTGAGGAATAATCGGGGAAACCGGCGCATTATTACCCATTTTAGGCCCCCAGTATGCCACTTTTCCAGCCGCCTTTTTCTTGATTTGTGCAATCACCGCAGGGGTACTTACCACTTCAGCGTTAGGAAAGATCTTTTTAAGTGTTTCCGCACCGAAAAAGTAGTCTGGATCAGCCTGACTGATAAAGATCTTTTGTAATTCAGTGCCACTATCTAAAACGTTTGCTGCAATACGGTATGCATCAGCTTTAGTAAAACCACTATCGATTAAAATAGATTCTTTTTCACCGCTTACCAAAACGGAAGTGACGTGGAAGCTGTTTCCGTCAGCGTTATAAACCTTCAGTGATAGATCGGTCTCGGCAAGGGCTGTGGTTGAAAGGGTGATTGCTCCAAGTGCTGTGAGAAGTAAGTTACGCATGTTGTGTCTCCGGTTATGTGGGTCGGTGAAGTAGGTAACACCGTTGATGGAGCCACTATAGAAGGGTCTATTGATTTGATATATGGATGTAATTGATTAATTCTGTATCCGTAAGTGAACTAATGTAAAGGTGGAATAAAAAAGCCCGGACAGTTCAAAACTGTCCGGGCTTTATTCTGTTTGCTTTATGAGGAATTAGGCTTTCAGCTCGGAGACCATGCTGTTCAACTGTTTAAGCTCGAGACTCATTCCACGATTGATTTCAGCGGTCTGATTGGCACTATCGTTGGTGCTGCTTGCATATTCAGAGATACTGGCCAGGTTAGTATGTATCTCCCGTACGACAGCGGACTGCTCTTCTGCTGCCGCAGCTATTTGTGTATTCATGGCCGCCATATTTTCTACAGCATGAGTTGCGTCGTTTAGTTCTGCTGTGGTTTTCTCAGAGTGTTGAATACAAGTCTCAGCATTGTTTTGACCTTCACGCATGATGGATACAGCATTTGTTGTTCCTGTCTGTAACCTCTGAAGAAGTTCCTGGATATCTTCAGTCGATGACTGCGTGCGTTGAGACAGAGAGCGAACCTCATCGGCAACCACCGCAAAGCCACGACCGGATTCGCCGGCACGGGCTGCCTCTATTGCTGCATTGAGCGCTAGCAGATTGGTTTGTTCTGCTATACCGCGGATATTGTTTAGCACTTCGCTGATACGGTCAGTTTCTTCTGCCAGCGTTGTTAACTGAGAAGCTGCATTGTCGACGTTGCCTACGAGTTCCTGGATGACATTTTGGTTTTGCATTGCCATCGAGCTACCGGATTTCACGTTGTTAAGCACATCGCTACCGAGGCTTGCAGCATGTTCAGTTGATTGTGCGATTTGAGTCACACTCGCTGCCATCTCCTGAACGGAGTTGGCAACCAGCTCAGTTTCGTTTTTCTGTTGGGTCACTTGATCGCGCGTTGCTTCCATTACAACAATGGTATTTTCAGAACTCTGTACAAGCGTTGTGGAAGTGCTTTTGATCGAGTTGATCATAATCCCGAGTTTTTCCATCAAGGTATTAAAAGCGATAGACGCCTCAGTGGTCTCATCCTTGCCTTTAATCGGTAGTCTTACTCTAAGATCACCATCACCCTCAGCCAGTTCACGCAGACGGTTACGCATCTCTTTAACAGGAGAGGTTACGCTTCTGGAAATAGCCGCAGGAACGGCAATACCGATGAATAGAGCGATGCCAAACAGAATCGTGATCGCTTTCAAAGCATCGAGTTCATCTTTCTCTGCCTGGCGTGTAGCTTGAAGCGTGAAGTCCTGAGTCTTAGCTAAAGCCTCAACCAGGCCATGGTCTATCTTCTCTTCCAATGCAATCACAGAATCTACGGATGAGCGTGCCTGTTCATAAGCACCGTTTTGCATCTGCTCCAGAAGTGATAATGCTTTCCCTTCATACTGCTTATGATCTTTATCAATTGCCATTATCGTGGTGAGCAATTGGGTAAACTCAAGTTTGGCCGCTTCGCTGTGAGTTTTGACAATGGCTTCATCAATCAGCTGTTCCAGCTCCTTGAATTCATTGTTCACTTTGTCAGAAAGCTGAGAGAACTTATTCAGGGTGCTGGTTAACTCTGAGTTACGTTGTTCGCCGAAATTCAATGCAGTTGCATAAGTCAGGCTTCTCTCGAAGAGGATGGCTTGCTCAAGCTGATGTTGCGTGACTTTGGATAGTGCATTCGTGATAGGAATGTCTTCTTCAGCGATATCGATCAGTTCAATACCGATCTTATTCATCTGGAATATCGCAACTCCACCTACCATTGATATCAATCCGAGCATTAATCCCGCAAGAAGGTAGATGCGGGTAGCGATTTTAAGAGAGCCTAACAGCATAAAACTAGTCTCCGGAGAGGGTGCATTGTGAGTGATATTTATAATTAGAATAATTAACCCTACCTTATGTGGTGTTTTTCTATTTAAAACAACTGTTTAGGTTGGATTTACAGCAATATAACAGAACCAAGATAGAGAGAAAGCTGAAGGGGGAATAAAAATTAAAAAAAACTAATATATTTCGATATTGTTACTAAAAATGCACTGATGGGGTGCATAATCGCTAATTTGGCAGGGAACTATCGATAAAGTTGTTCGTGCGGATATTTTAGCTCAAGTTGCAGACGTTCGGTTTTCTTTAAACTTTTTACAACGAGGGCAAAGGAGCGATCGATCAGGCGCTCGATCTCTTTTTCAGGCATGGAGTCGATAAGCACCACGCTGATCCAATGCGTTTTAGACATATGATAGGCCGCTTTAACCTCAGGAAAAATATCCCTCAGCATGATTGCTTCATCGGGGTCACACTTAAGGTTGAGGAAATGACAACCTGCATATTCAGTCCCAAGCTCTTTGCCATTTTCACTGCATTGGCCGAGTAGACCGAACATTTTCCCTTTAATTTTGAAGACCGGAACGTCAGGCACAAATGGAAAATCCATAGTAGCGTCAGGTCGTTTTAGACAATAAGCCTGGGCCTGTTCTGCATTCATAGTCGAGCCTGTAGAATCCTTGATAAGTTCTGCTGAAAATAACCTTTTACTTTTCAGTCGTCCATTATTGCCGTCTGTAAAATCATGAATATAGGGTTAGTAATGAAAAAATCAGGTTTGCTTATTGTGGCTGCTCTTTTGTCCGCTTGCGGAGGCGAAGAGGAGGTCGGTGATGTTTCCCTGGGTGTACTGACCACAAAGGATATTAAAATTGATGTGTTAAAAGACCCCGTTGTGTCGGGAGTGACATGCCATATTGCCAGTATCGAGGCTGATCTGGATTTTTCAGATCCCAGCGATGCAGCAATAGCATGTCGTCAAACAGGCCCGATAACCCCGGCGATGATTGCTAAAATTGATCGTTCTAAATCGGGTGAGGTGGTGTTCAAAAAATCGAAGAGTATTCTTTTTAAGAGCCTTAAAATCCGCAGAATCTTTGATGAAACATCAAATACTCTGATGTATGTTTCCTATTCGACAAAAGAAACATCGGGTAGTTATAAACACAGTCTGTCGACTGTGCCTTTGTGGGGGACAGAAGCATACCCTATGGCAGGCAATTAGGTTGCATCAGATTGGATTTCGGAAGATTCGTTTGCGGCTAACTCTGCGCGTTCAGCCTTAGATATATAGCGGGGTTTAGTGCTTTTAGGAGCAAGCTTTGAGTTTGCCTTTTTCGCTTTCTTTGTGAGAATCTGCTTGATCTTTTTTTTACGGTTCATCGGGTTCTCAAGATAGGTTGCCAGGCCAGTATTATAGCGATACTGGCCTGACACGGATAGACAACGGCAGATTAGATCAGGCCAGTTTATTGTGCTTCTTCAGAAGGTTTGTAAACGCGTTGGCTTCAATAGGTTTACTGAAAAGGTAACCTTGTAACTGGTCGCAATTTTCAGATTCAAGAAACTCTCGCTGAGCCCGGGTTTCTACTCCTTCAGCACAGACGGTCAGGTCGAGTGTATGCGCAAGCAGTATCACGGCTTTTGCGATCGCTTCATCATTTGGATCCTCCGGGATATCTCTTACCAAAGACTGGTCGATCTTAACTTTTGTGATTGGCAGCTTTTTCAGGTAACTCAATGCGGAATAGCCGGTACCGAAATCGTCTAGTGAGAGATGCACACCTAATTCCCGAAGTTGTTTGAAGGTGGAAGTCGCTTCCTCTTCGTGTTCCATCAGGAAAGTTTCCAGAATTTCCAGCTCCAGCATCTCAGCAGGGATCTGGAAGTGCTCTAATGCTTGCATCACCACCATAGGCAAATTCTGTTTAGTGATCTGATCACCCGCTAGGTTTATCGCTAAGCGGAAACCGATCAGCCCTCTTGAGCGCCAGAAGGATAGTTGCTCAAGCGCTGTGTTCATGACCCATTCGCCAATCTTATTCATTAAGCCAATCTCTTCCGCGATAGGAAGGAATTGGTTAGGCGGAATGATGCCCATTTCGGGGTGGTGCCAGCGAATCAGAGCTTCTGCACCTACGATGGCTGTTCCGGTGCTATCAACCTGAGGTTGATAATGTAACTGGAACTGGTTTTCTGCCAGGGCTTTACGCAGTTCAGGTTCTAGCTTGATCCATTCCTGCACAGTTTCTGATAACTCAGGCTGGAAAAAGGCGAAGTTATTGCGGCCGCTATCCTTTGCCTGGTTCAACGCAATATCTGCATGCTTGGTTAGCGTGTCTATATCGTCGCCGTGATCGGGGGCGAGTGCTAAACCAATACTCGCGGTGGTGAAGTAATCTTTGCCATCCAGTGTGAAAGGTTGTTCCATTGCTTCAACCAGACGATCAGCTATCGATTCTGCATCAGAGACATGTTCAAGCTCTTCAACAAGGATGGCAAACTCGTCACCCCCGACACGGGCAAGGGTATCTTTATCGGAAAGAACGCCCTTAAGTCTTTCGGTGACTTGCAGAAGGAGCTGATCACCGTATTTGTGACCTAAGCTATCGTTAATGTGCTTGAAACGGTCAAGATCAAGATGAAACATCACGATCTTTTCAGACGCTTCTCGGTGGGTGAGTGCATGATCCAGTCGGGCACTAAATAATAACCGGTTAGGTAAATTAGTCAGGGCGTCGTGGTGCGCCAGGTGAGATAACTTCTCTTCAGAAGCCTTAATATTACTAATATCGGCGATAACACTGACGAAGTGGGTTAGGGCATCGGTGTTTGGATCGTGGACTGCATTTATATTGACCCAGTGCGGAACAACCTCACCATTTTTGAGTCGGTTCCAGATCTCTCCTTGCCAGTGCCTTTCCTCTTCCAGAGATTTCCAGATCGATTGATAGAACTCATTACTGTGATGCTCTGAGCGCAGGATCGATGGGTTCTTGCCGATTAACTCGTCACGCCCATAACCACTGATGTTCATATAGGCGCGGTTGATATCGATGATCCGATTACGTTTATCCGTAATCATGATCCCTTCGTTGGTACTGGAAAATGCGATTCCGGCAAGACGAAGTTGCTCAATAGAGGCTTTTTCAGGTGTTATGTCGAGGATAATACCATTCCAAAGCAGGCCTTCCTGAGAGCCAAGTTTGCTTGGTAAAGCGGATCCTCTAACCCAATGCATCTGGCCGTTTTTATGAAAAACTCTGAACTCGTGGCTCCAGGCCAGACCATGTTTGCCGGTATGAACAATGCTGGCCCAAAGGCCAGATCGGTCATCCGGATGGACTTGTTCCCAGAATTCGCTGAAGTCTTCTATGGCTGCTTCAGCGGTGATGCCTGATATGGTCTCTATGCCGGGTCCAATGTAAGTGAAGGATTGTTTTAGCTCGTCATCCAGATGGTACTGATAAACCACGCCGGGCATTGCCTGGGTAATGTTCTCCAGCAGGCGCTCTTTGTGTTGCAAATTCTCTTGCGAACTAAAGCGGTTCAGGACAATGCCCGCGATGTTTGCTGCGGCTTCTAACAACTGCGCGTGGAAAGGCGTGGGCTGACGAGGTGTAAAACTGGATATTGCGAAACTACCGGCAATCTCATCAGCATCTGTGCGGATCGGATATGACCAACAAGCACGTAGATCGAGCTGTTGAGCTATAGGTCGAAGTTGATCCCAGCGGTTGTCTTCCGCGGTATCAATGACAAAAACAGGAGAACCCAGGAAAACAGAGGTCCCACAAGAGCCCGCGCCGACTCCGGGAACCATCCCGTCCAGCAGAACTTGTGCCTCTCTTGGTATACTTGGCGCGCAACTCACGTTCAGACACTTTTGGTCTGAATCAAACAACATGATTGAAGCAACGCAATCCGGTACACACTTTTCCACAAAATGGCAGATCTGTTCGAGAATCTGCGCACGGGTTGTATCTTGGACAACCTTTTCCAGTACTTGGTTTTGCAGTTGAAGAATTGTTTTCAGCTCTTCTGTACTGGGATCTCCCTCAATGACAGGGTTAGGTGTAATAGCGTAGCTATTCATCAAATCTTGCTTATTTTTATAGTTTATTTTTATGGTTATTGTTTCAGCCGGAGTATAACTTACTGCATTTATGGCCTGAAGGTCTATATATTATTGTAATATTTACAAGTGTCTGATTATTGAACAATTTTTCGGAAAGTCAGGTTAATTCTAGGACCGATTTGCTTGCGGGTTTTGGGTATTGAGTGCTGCCAATGTTTCTGTAATTCGGGGCCCATTACCAGAAGTGAGCCAGAATTCAGAAGCAGTTCGTGCTGAGTTTTATCGGCTGCCCGAAGTAAAAAGCGCCGTGTTGCCCCAAGAGAGACGCTAACGATGGTCGGTTCAGGCCCAAGCTCTGGTTCATCATCTTTGTGCCAGCCCATGCTGTCTTGCCCATCTCGGTATAAATTGATCAGAACCGCATTAAATTCGGTGTTGCTTGCAGCTTCAGCGAGTTCTTTTATCTTTTTGACGACCGGGTGCCATCCTGAAGCTGTCAAAGTCAGTCCTGAGTAGCGGTAACGGATTCCAGGATCACCCATAAAATTCTGTAAACGGGGAATGGCTACCAGCTTACCAAACATCTTTATCTGATCCTGGCGCCACTCTAGTTCATTACTTAGCGTATTAAAATTCTGGTCAGCAGTATCAGGGCTTAGAAAATCGGTAATCAGAGTGTAGTCAGGTGTTAAGTCATCACGTTTGGGATTCTTTTCGCTCACTTACAGCAGTTCCTTCGCGGCTATAGAAAGCGCCTGACTGATCTCTATCTGATTACTTTGATGGGGAATGCTGTTGCAGGTAACGATTTCTGCCTCCGAAGATAGGGCATTGAAGGCAGAATCAGAGAACAGGCCGTGTACACCAATACAGCAGGCTTTCTTAAGTTGTGCTTTTTGCAGATGGCGGACGGTTTCCAGCATCGTTCTGCCACTGGAAATAATGTCATCTACCAGTACTGGGGTATGGTCATGCCAGCGTTCAACTTCAGGTAGTGATACTTCAACATCGTAGTCTCCGTGGCGGATCTTTGTCAGGACCTGAAAAGGCGCTCCTGCCAGTTGAGCGACATGAGAAACCCATTGTTCACTTTCACTATCCGGACCAATAAGTAAAGGTTTATCGATTGATCTGCTTATCCATTCTGCAATCATTGGTGCCGCATGGACGACAGTGCTCTCAAGCGTGTAGATTTCGTCCAAAGCGTTGTAACGATGTAGATGAGGATCCAGCGTAACTAACCAATCCAGATGACTGGAAAGCAATGCTGAAAAAGGGCGAGATGAAACGCACTCTCCAGGGTTGAAAGCTTTATCCTGCCGCATATAGGCGAGGTAAGGAGTGATCAATCCAATCCGTGTGGCACCTAAGCTTCGCAATGTATCTGCAAGAAAGATCAGGCGCAGGGTTTTACTATCGGGTTGATAGAGGTTACAGAATATAATTACCGACCTGCCGTCACATTCGTTCATGACTCTCAGGTAACTTTCCCCATCAGGAAAGTGACGCATATCCAGTTGGCCCGTATCAGCATTGATCTGTTCCGCCAGGTTTGCAGCAAGCTGTGGATCGCTATCGAGGTTAAAAAACAGAGGTTTCATCACTTATCCTTAGCCAATTCAATGATATCCAGATGGTCTTCAAGATACTCGACAGCATAACTGAGCTCGCCCGAGCTTTCTGCGTGGATGGTGAGCAGAGTTTGTTGAGGCTCGATAGGATCGCCAATCTTACAATGTAGATCCAGACCTGCCGCGAGATCCGCTGGCGCTCCAGCCAATTTAGCTACCTTGGCCAGTTTACGGTTGTTTATACAGCTAACAACCCCACGAGTTTTAGCGACCAACTCATATCGGTAGGGTGCGATTGGTGGTCTCTTAAAGGCCCCTTGCGCATGGCAGATCGCTTGGAACTTTTCCCATGCCGCGCCGGAATTAAGTATCTCAATGGCTTTCTTATATCCTTCACCGGGTCCTAAGCCTTGAACCATTTCAAGCACTGCGCCGGCGACTTCTGAGGCACGCTGGTAAAGGTCTTTTGGCATGTCCGGGTCTTGTTTAAGCACTGCGAGAATATCTCTGGCTTCAAGTGAAGGCCCTATCCCACGACCTACCGGTTGGGAGCCGTCAGTAAATAAGGTCGTTATTTTAAGACCTAAAGTGTCTGCAACGGTTTTAAAGTTTGCGGCAAGAACTTCAGCGGCTTCCTGACTACGTACTTTTGCAGTGGGGCCTACAGGTATATCGATTACAACATGGGTAGCACCTGCGGCAATTTTCTTGGAAAGCACTGAAGCGATTAGCTGTCCCTCACTGTCGATATCCAGTGCTCTTTCAACCTGAATCAATAGATCATCAGAGGGGGATAATTTTACTGATCCCCCCCAGGCTAAACAGCCTCCCTCTTGCTCAACTACGGTACGCATTTGGTCAAGGCTGAGGCTTACATTCGTAAGTGTCTCCATTGTATCCGCTGTTCCAGCAGGGGATGTGATTGCCCTTGATGACGTTTTGGGCATGGTCAGGCCAGCTGCGGTGAGTATTGAAACCAGAATCGGGGTTGTTCTGTTTCCCGGTAATCCGCCAACACAATGTTTATCCACAACGATCGGTAATCCCCATTCAATCGAACTACCCGACTCGACCATTGCGGTGGTCAGGTCTGTGATCTCGCGGATATTGAGTTTGTCATCACCGCAGGCAGTAATAAAAGCAGCTAAGTGAACATCCGCATAGCGGCCTGCCACAATATCCTCAATGATCTCTTTAAGTTCGGATTGGCTGAGTTCATTGCCATAAACCTTAGAACGGATGTAGGAGAGCGATTGCACAGGTTTAGGGTGAGATAACCAAACGGAGGTACCTTCACGAAGCTCTAGTCGTTTCCAGGCAGACTCTGAAAAGCCTATCTCACCAGGCATTAATAACTCGCCTGTTACCATATGCAGGGTTGCGATAAGGTGTCGTTGTTCTGTGCGAACAAGCACACGAGAGAGTGCAGAGAAGCCTTCCGAGCGGCAGACTGGACTATCCTGTCGTAAGTAGATAGTGGGTTCCTGATGGGTATCTAAACCTAAGCGACATGCGTTTAGGGGTGTCATTCTCTCTGGGGTATAACTCATATATTCTCTCCGCTTACTAGCAGTATATGAACTAAATCGCGGAGGTAAAACTATTCTTGATCAACTAAGGTGTACTTATGAATATAGATCATGATTTGGCGACAGAGACTTGCGAAGCCTGCCGAAAAGATGCACCTCGATTAACGGCTCAACAAATAGAAACACTCCTTGTGGAAGTTCCAGGCTGGCAATGGAAGAAGGCTGAGGGGATTGATCGACTGGAAAAGGAATACGCTTTTTCCAACTTTTTAACGGCTTTGGCATTCACTAATAAGGTAGGTGAGATGGCAGAAAAACGCGATCACCACCCGGATATTCTGACTTCCTGGGGGCGCGTTAAACTCACTTGGTATACCCATGCCATTGGAGGGTTGCACAGGAATGACTTTCGTTGTGCTGCAGCCAGTGATCAGCTGTATAACGGATAGGTCCGCAGGCTGACAAAAGATCACAGGTTAGATTCCATCTATCTAATATCTACTCTAGAATAGTCGCTCGATTATTTTCAGCGCTTGGAGTTTTGGCTAAATGGAACGTAGATTCAGGTTAGTACTGGCGTGTCCCGACCGTGTGGGCATTGTGGCAATGGTGAGTAATTTTATCTCCAGCCATGGCGGCTCTATTTCTGACGCCAATCAGCACACTGATAGCTCGACTGGCTGGTTCTTTATGCGTGTCGAGATTAATGCTGCGACGTTGCCATTCTCCCTGGAAGAGCTTAAAGCGGCCTTTTCACCGATTGCTCAGTCTTTCAATATGGATTGGAATATTAGTGATTCAGCTGTGCCGAAGAAGGTTATTCTGATGGCAAGTCGTGAATCGCACTGTCTTGCCGATCTGCTCTATCGCTATCATGAAGGCGAGCTGGATTGTGAAATCCCTTGCGTTATTTCTAATCATGATGATCTGCGTAGCATGGTGGAGTGGCACAATATTCCTTACCATCATGTACCGGTGAATAAGGAAGATAAACAGCCTCACTTTGATGAAGTGGCTCGCCTTATTCGTGAGAATAAAGCGGATACCGTTGTACTGGCGCGCTACATGCAGATTTTGCCTTCTGATGTGTGTCAGGAATATGCTCACCGGATTATCAATATTCATCATAGTTTCCTACCCTCATTTGCCGGGGCAAAACCCTATCATCAGGCACATGAGCGTGGTGTGAAGTTGATTGGTGCTACGTGCCATTACGTGACTGAAGAACTGGATGCGGGCCCTATTATTGATCAGGACGTTATCCGTGTAAGCCACCGCGATGCGCCTGAAGAGATGGTGCGTTTAGGGCGCGATGTTGAAAAAAATGTTTTGTCTCGAGGACTGCGCTGGCACCTGGAAGATAAAATTTTGGTCCAGGGTAACAAGACTGTCGTATTTAACTGATCCTCGTCAGTTGCGGTTATCAGCGGATAGGTGTAAACATAAAAGCATCAAGGGAAGCCGGTTATCTGATCGGCTTTATCTACGGATGCTGATAGTCGTTTATCAGCTGTGGAGGAATGCGAATGTTACGATCCGTTAAAGCTCAGGACTACATGTGTGAAGACCTGATTACTTTTACCCCTGAAACAGATCTGTTTGAAGCGATTAATAAATTACTTGAGTACCGTATTACTGGTGCGCCGGTAGTTGATAAGGATGGCAATCTCATCGGATTGATGTCTGAAGTTGACTGTCTTAAAGCAATATTGACGCTGACCTACCACGAGGAAGAGATGGGTGGTCGTGTAGGAACTTACATGTCGGATGAGGTGTATACCATCAACCACGATGCCGATATTATTAAAGTTGCCGAAGAGTTTATTAATAATAAACGCCGTCGTCTCCCGGTGGTAAAAGATGGTAAACTGATCGGGCAGATCAGCCGTCGAGATGTTTTACGTGCTGTAGAGCAGTTTGCCCAAGACGGTTAAGTTGATCATTTAAGATTAAAGCCGCGGCAAAGACTGCGGCTTTTTTATTTCCCTGGCTCCCTGTAATGATTCAGTGGAGCAGTAGCTATCACCAGAAGTGCCTGAATGAGTTATCAGTTTCCAGAAACGCCTATTTTGCTTTACCCATCTTTAGCCAAAGAGCTAGGCGTGGAGGCTGCTGTACTTTTAACACTCTATCATCAGCAGTTTCAGCGTTTGCAGAACCACTCTTCTGAACTGATTTTTTCTCATCAACAGTGGTTGGCGCTTGGTGCTTTCTGGGATGAAGAGCAGCTAGCACAGTTGACGAGTCAGTTAGTTGCGGCAGGCTATCTGGAAGCGTCTTTTGTTCCGGATGGGCGTGTTCAGATTCAGTTTGTTGAAGCTGAAGCGGATGCAGATGATGCCTTCGTGGAAGAACCTGAAATTGAAATTGTGAGTAGGCTCCCGGTTGTTGAAGAGATTCATCTGGAAAATACGGCTCCAACGCCGGTTAACCAGCCATCCCCTGACTATTCGCATGCGGCTTACCCGGAAATGCAGGATACGCCGTATTACCCTGATCATAATCAGCCCGCTGTGCCTCAGTCTTCGATACCTACCATTCAGACAACCGCTGTTGATCGAGGGCCTGCGCCGACTTTTGGTGGCAGTATTGGCTGGGCTCGAAAAGCCCAGCAGCAAAGAAGTGGACGTTCTGATGAACTGCATGCCTGTTTTGACCAACAGGAAAAGTTAAGAAAGAAATTGCACCCTATGGAATTAGGCTGGCAGCCATCAGCTAATTTTTATGCATTATTACCGAGACACAATATTTCCCCTCAGTTTGCCCAGACCTGTTTGGATGAGTTTGTGCTTTACTGGTTAGATAAAGACCGTAAGGAAACTAATTGGGATCAGAAGTTCCTTGGTTGGGTGAAAAGAGAGTGGGTTAAGAAGCAAACTCAGGAAGGGCGCCAGCAGCGCTTATCAAACGAACAGCAAGCAGGTTTTAACCATGAAAACCCCCGCAGAGATACTCGCGAAAAACGCCAACGGGTTACCGCAGCAATCATGGACATCAAAGACACCGACTGGTGATCAGCAGGCTGAGCCGGTTAGCAATGAGCTAAGTGTTGAAGTTAAAACACTTGTGAACATGATCTTTGCTCGTTTTATGGCGATATACGGTCATAAGTTTAAAAGCTGCTTTGAGACGCAGGATGAGATCAGGATCGCTAAGCGAGAATGGGCGCTAAGCCTGGGCGGGTACACTGAGCAGGAGCTGGTTGCAGCTATAGACTACTGTAAAGAGCACAGTGCCTGGATGCCGACTATCTCTGAATTCCTTAAAGTGCTGCGTAATCTAACCGGTGATCTTGGTCTGCCAATCGCTAAGCACGCTTATGAGGAAGCCTGTCTGAATGCGGAGCATGCCTCTAAGCATAACTGGACCCATCCTGCTATTTACTTTGCTGGCAAAGCGACCGGCTGGTTCCGACTGCGCACTGAAGATGAAGTCGATGTATTTCCTGATTTTCGTTACAACTATGATGTTATCTGTCGCCGGGTACGTGCAGGTGAAGAGCTTACAATGCCTGTTGCCGTAGCACTGCCTGATAAAAGTGATACGTCATTGTTTACTTTTATTCAGTCCTGGGGCGAAGAAAACAATCTGAAACCCGAAGTTGCTAGCAAATGGTTGTTTTATTTAACCAAGCCTAAAGGCTCGGAAGTACGTAAACGTTTTCAAAAGCTAGCTCAGGTTGAAGCGAATGCAATGGGCATTCAGTTACCGGACGATTATCAGTAAATTCAGCCTTTAAAGTTTGCCGCTTCCAATTCATGTTTCTTGAGCAGCTTGTAGAAATCAGTGCGGTTTCTCCCCGCAATTTTAGCCGCTTGAGAAACATTTCCCTCTGTTATTTGTAGCACCTTAATCAGATAGCGTTTCTCAAATTCCGCACGGGCTTCATTAAAATTCGGAATCACTTGTTCCTGATTCGCCAGTGCTCGTTTTACCGCGCTATCAGAGATAATCGGCGTTGTTGAAAGTGCGGTGACTTTCTCAATAATATTTTCTAACTGCCTGACGTTTCCAGGCCATGCCGACTGCGCTAGCTCGTGAAGGGCAGCGCTGGAGATGTTTTTAACCTTTGGGTTATGGCGTTGAGCCGCTTTATCTACGAAGTGCCGAGCAAGGGGCGGAATATCCTCGGGGCGTTCTGATAATGGAGGGAGATGGAGGTTGACCACGTTAAGTCGATAAAACAGGTCTTCCCGGAAGTCATTGTTAAGCATGGCTTCTTCTAGGTTTCGGTGAGTGGCAGAGATTATCCTCACATCGACAGGCACGGTTTCAGTACTACCGACAGGCCTGATCTGTCTCTCCTGTAATACCCGTAACAACTTCACCTGAAGTGGCATTGGCATATCACCGATCTCATCAAGAAACAGCGTGCCTCCATTAGCTGCCTGAAATAATCCTTCATGTTTATTAACCGCGCCGGTAAAGGCCCCTTTGGTATGGCCAAAGAGTTCAGACTCCAGCAGTTGTTCAGGTAGTGCACCGCAGTTGATGGCGACAAAGGGCTTTTTATGCCGAGGACTGGCGTTATGTATCGCATTTGCCATCAGTTCTTTACCACTACCGCTGGGCCCGGTGACTAATACACTGACATCAGACCCTGCAATTTGCTCAGCTTCTGCCAGCAGGTTTTCCATGATAGAGCTGCGGCTGATAATATTCTCACGCCATTTACCCAGAGAACGGCTTGTACTGGCTAGTGCGGCACTAATCGTCTGTAAAAGCTGGTCGCGATCTATAGGTTTGGTTAGAAAACCAAATACACCTTGCTGTGTTGCGGTGACCGCTTCAGGTATGGATCCGTGGGCGGTGATGATGACAACAGGGAGTTGCGGGTATAGGCGCTGGACCTGATTAAACAGGGCCATCCCGTCCATCCCTTCCATTCGCAGGTCTGTGATCAGCAGGTCGAACTGATCGTTGATTAATTCTAAGGCTCGCTCAGCACTATCGGCACAGGTGACTTTATACCCACTGGCCTCCAGACGCATAGAAAGAAGTTTCAGTAGTGAGCTGTCGTCATCGACAAGAAGAATCGCAGGGTTCATTGCTGACCCTCACGTTCTTCATTCAGATCAGACTCGATCTGAGTTAATGCATCAATTTTTACCTGTAAAGCCTGGTTTTCTTCCAACAGGTTATCTTGTTCGGCTCTCATCCACATCAGGGTCGAAGTGAATTGGTTACGAACGTCCAGGTAGCGATCTCCGGGGCAGCTTTCATGAGGAAATAGCACCAGTTTTGCGTAGTGTCGCTTGGCCTGCTGAAGTTGTTCAGTGGAAGAGAGTGGCGTGGATAAGAGCAGCGCAAGCAGGGCACTGTCTTTACTTTTAATCGCATTGAGCATAATGCGACTACGCTGATCAGGTTTACTGAGAAACTGTCGCTCAGTGTTTTGCAGATCATAAAGGTGCGCGGGCGTTATCCGGCAGGTTGGCTTTTCTTCACTCGCCTTTAAATTGGGCTTAAGTTCCTGAAGCTGGCACCCTGATAGCAGGAACAGGCAGCATAAGCTGAATAGCGCGGTATTACGCAAGGTGAATGTCCTCTTCTTTAGGTAAGCTAACTCTGAAACCCACCTGATTGTCACTGTTCTGAATCAGCTCAACACGTGCCCCTATTGATTCAGCCGCATCTTTAACGATACTCAAACCAATACCTGAGCCTTTGACGGGACCTAATCGACGGTTTTGGCCCTGGTAGAATGGGTCAAACAGGTGTGGAATATCTGTATCCGGGATGGTGGGTCCATCATTGATGACTTCAATACAGAATTCATCTTCATAAATGAATGTTTTTACTTCCAGGTAACCCTGTTTGCTTCCATATAACGCAGCATTAGAGATGAGATTACCCAGAATCCTAACCAGCATGGCCCGGTCAGTTTTCCACTGGAAGTCATCCCCAGGGATCTGTAAGTCGATCTCTTTTTGTTCCAGCAGTAATTTGTAGGGTTCGCATGCCTCGACAATAACAGGCAGAACAGGAACCTGTTGGATTGCAACCGGCTCATGCTGACTCAGACGGCTATAATCCAACAGCTGTTCAATGAGCGTCTGCAGCTGCCTGGCATTACTTTGCAGCAGGTTAGCGACTTCCATCTGGCTGTTATTGAGAGGGCCGGTAATCTGATCTGCGAGAAGGTCAGAGCCCTCTCTTAAGGTTGTCAGAGGTGTTTTTAGCTCATGAGACATATGGCGCAGAAAACGTTGTTTCTCATTTTCTACTTCTGCCAGGCGCTCGGTCAGCCAGTCAAGTTGCTGTTCAAGTTCCACCAGCTCATCAGGTCCGCCAACCTTGGCGCCAAAGTACTCTTCACCGGTGCCCAGCGCTTGGATTCGGTCAGCAATACGTCGAACTGGCTGAATGATCGTGAAGCTTAAAAACAGGATCAAGAGGGCTTCAAAGGCGAGAAGAATCAGTGCCATTGTACTGAGTTGAGTTTGTGTTTTTTGTGCTGTCTCATTTAACGCCTGGATTCGGTTGTCCAGAATACGATCGATCTGTTTATTGATCTCTCGGGTGAGGCTTAGCAGGCTATTACTTTCAACAGGTTCAGATTGACTGATTCGCTCGAGTAGTCTTTTGATCTCATTAAAAGTCGTAGCATCACTGAGCAGAAAACCATGTATGTCCAGAGTGGTACGATAATCATTAAGGAACTGATCGAGGCGTTGTTGAATTTCAGATTTCTGAACGATCTGATATTGTCGCGCTGAACGGGTGATATCTTCGGCCAGGTGTTCCAGCTGTTGACCTCTGCGGGTTACTTCTAATGCCTGTTTTGCAAGCACACGCCCTTGTGCCGACTGAGCAACCAGAGCATCAGTAGCATAAAAGATAAGGATGCCGAAGGGGGTTACGACAACCAGGAATGAGAGTAGCACTAACTGTTTAAGTGAACTCAATCGCCAGAAGCGGCTATTTTTTCTGGGCATTAAACAATCTTTTTAAACATCTGTATGTCTATTATCCATTAAAGCGGTCTTCCATCAAAACTATCGATCTAGTCGCGGAAACTTTGCAATCTTTCAGTCCTGCTGAGGGATTGCAAAATACCCTTAAGTAAGGCGACCGGATACCTTCCTGGTATCCGGCCAAGTCAAGCCAGAGCGGGCGGCTAGTGTGGACAAGGATGCTCTGAATTAACTGTTACCTTTCATGAATCAGTGACCTGCTGAGGCTGTCTCGGAATCAGTGAGTCACCTTTTCAAGAGAGGTGAACCCTTAATAGTTATGTACAGTAGCCAGGGCAATGAACGTAGTTGCCGTGGTTGCTTTAACCTGAAGCTGAGAAAATTCATCCTGGCTTAGGAAGCCATCTTTGTTGCTATCGATTTTGTCGAAGCTTTTTACCAGAGCTGGCGATACCTGAGCTTCCTGGGCGCTAACCTTGCCATCTTTGTTCTGGTCAAGTTTTTCAAAGATGCTTGGGGTTTTGATCTCTTCGCTTTTTAGAACCTCTGGCTGTGCTGCAGGCTCAACTTTTAGAGGAGCCTGATCAGCAGCAATTGCTGCAGAAGAACCCAGCAAAATGATGGATGCAATTGTTAAGTTTTTAAAAGTCATCTGTCTCTCCTAATGAGTAACCGTAAAAAAGGGAAATGAAAAATCACTAGGTATATATCAATGACTGTGCCAGTTTTAAAAAAGTATTATAAATCAAATGCTTATTGTTATTTATGGTTTGCTTTAGACCGTTGGAAAAAATAACCAGTTAAAAAACGCCAAAGACTGTCTCTTTTTAGAGACAGTCTGTTGTGTGTTTTATATGCAAACTTAATAATTTCAATGAGTTAGAGGGGTTTTAAATTGCGACAGTTGAATAATCAGACTATGAAAACGGCGACACCTTCAATATTTTTGAGTATCCGGTTCGTCTATGACCGGGTTACTCAGTTTGCCAATGCCTTCGATCTCAATGGTTACCCGATCACCGGGCTTCATGTAGCCTCGGGGTTTCATTTTGACACCTACCCCGGAGCTGGTACCTGTCGCAATTACATCACCTGGTTGTAGAGTGCATACGGTTGATAAGGTTTCGATGAGTTGGTAACAGTCAAAAATAAGATGCTTGGTATTTGAATGCTGGCGGAGCTCATCATTAACCCAGGTTTTGAGTTCCAGATTATGTGGATTTACTTCATCTGCAGTTACGATCCAAGGGCCCATAGGTCCATGGGTGTCAAAGGATTTACCTAAAGTCCAGGTTGGTGATTTTATCTGCCAATCGCGTACAGAAACATCGTTCACAATGGTGAACCCCGCGATAACTTCTGAAGCTTTTTCATAAGGTACATGTCGGCATGCTTTACCGATAACGATGGCAAGTTCACCTTCGTAATCGAGCTTTTCTGAAACAGTGGGGCGGTGTATCGCTTCATTCGGCCCGATAACACAGCTGCTCTGTTTATTAAAAAAAGTTGGGAACTCGGGGGTATCTAACCCGGTTTCCTCTATATGGTCAGCATAGTTAAGTCCAACCCCAAGAAATTTTTGCGGTGAGGCTACCGGGGCCAGCAAACTTACCTCGTTTAAAGGGATCTCCTGGTTGCCGGCTTTTGAAGCAAGGAGTGCCCATGCATCCTTGCCAGCAGCTAGAAAAGCGCTCATCTCCTGTGGCAGTTCCTTTACACTCCAGGCGGGGATTATTGACTCTTCTGTTACTGCACCAATACCGATCTTTCCCTGGTGATAGAAGCGGGCTAATTTCATAAATACTCCTCTTGCTGAACTAATTGGATTGTAACGACTCTACGTTTAGGGAAAAACAAAAATAACTGGAGGCAGGTCATGAAGCGGGGAATCTATTGTTCGGTGCTATTGTTCGCCGGAATCACTGCTAACGCTCAAGCAAGTAGTGGCATAGTGGTGGTTGAGGCGGGTGAATTTAAAATGGGATGTTCGGCAGGTGATAGCGCATGTGAGAATGATGAGGGGCCTGAGGGCGGAACCGTTGTCAGTGTACCGACCTTTAGCATTGATAAAAATGAGGTGACTGTCGCCGAATACGAAGCTTGTATAGCAGCGGGCAAATGTACGCGACCTAAAGATCACCAAAGAAACAAATATTGCAATGTAGGGGCTGAAGGTCGTGACAACCATCCGGCGAATTGTGTCGATTGGCAAGAAGCACTCGATTACTGTCATTGGCAGGGAGGGCGTTTACCTTATGAGGCGGAATGGGAAAAAGCCGCTCGCGGTCAAAGTTTAACCCGTTATCCCTGGGGCCAGGCGGTCAGTTGTAAGCAAGCTATTTTGGATGATGGTGTAACGATGGGTTCAGTTCCCAATGAGCCAGACGGTTGTGGTGAAGACAGAACCTGGCCTGTTGGCAGTCATGCTGCGAATGGCTACGGTCTGAATGATATGCATGGTAATGCCGGCGAGTGGACGATGAACTGGTATGACCGAGAGGGTATAACGCGTTATGCAAGTGGAGACCTCAAAGGGCCAGAAGATGGCCGTCAACGTGTCGTCCGAGGCGGCTCCTGGGATGAAAATGTTAATAACCTACGGAGTTCATTTCGTAATGTGAAGCCGCCTGTCAGCGGTCGAAGTATTTATGGATCGATAGGCTTTAGATGCGCCTATGATCCGAAGTAACAGACATAATAAAGGCACCCAATCGAGGGTGCCTTATACTCTGTTTAATGCTCAGTGAGATGGGGCGTGTAGCGAACGCAGGATGTTCGTGATAACCGCATCATACTGTTTACGATCTGGGCGTTTGCTGCTGAGTACCCTCAATCCCCAGATATTGGTCATCAGGTAAGTAGCGAGATCTTCCGGCGCTTGGTTGGAATTCAGGGAGCCTTCAGATTGAGCTTGAGTAATTGCTTTGATGAAGTAGTCTTCTACCTGGTTAAGATAACCACTGACTCGCTCGCGGATTTCATCATCTTCAGTGGCCAGTTCTAACATAGTATTGACCATTAGACAGCCGCGACCAATCTCATCATTGGAAAGGTCGTTGCAGAAAAGTTGGAAGAAGCGTTCAATCCCTTCTAATGGCGAAGCTGCGTTACTAAAAGCTACTTCAGCACGATTAATACTGCGCTCGGCATAGGTATCAATGACTTCAAGAAATAATCCGCGCTTGCTTTGAAATGCTCCGTACAGGGAACCCGGTTTCAACTTAGTTGCGTTTACCAAGTCCGTAATAGAAGTCGCGTTGTAGCCCGTTCTCCAAAACACTTCCATCGCTTTTTCTAATACATCCGTACGATCAAACTCTGCTGGCCTAGCCATTTTTTGCCCTCCTTGTTCTATTACCTTATTATGAATATTCACCTCCCTTCGATCAATAGCATTATTTTTACGGCGGCATCTGCGTGTTTAAGAACCTGTTTTTACTACTTTTTATAGTGTTAATTGCTGGTTGTCAGAGTATACCCGAAAGCCTTGAAAAGGATGCGGGCCCTCTGTTTCGCAGGGGAATTGTCAGTGATTCTGAACAAGGAATCATGTTTAAGCCCTGCTATGTAGCCAAGAAAGAACTGATCAATGACCACACCGGTAAACTCCAAAAGCGCCTTAACAAACAGATTGAACCGACCGTTTATGTCGAATTAAGCGGTGACAATATTGCCCCAGGTAGACCTTGGGATATCTATAAAGTTCATCTTATTGGTGGGAATGAATCAACATGCGGGTATGAACTAAGCGGGAATGACTTTCGGGCGGCTGGGAATTCACCCGTTTGGATTACCGATTTACGCACAGATGGCATTCATGTTCAAAACTATGGACGTTTGGCGAGACTTATTTTTCCGCTCAGAGATCCGATTAACCTTGGCAATGGCCGCGAGTGGAATAGTGAACTAAAAGGGATTGAAGCCTATAAGCTCTCTCTGAAAATTCTGGAAATACCCTGCCGGGACCGTTATGGAATAGAGTATGAATACAGTTCGGAGATGACGCTGAATGGAAAAGTTTTTTCCGGTTGTGCAAGAGAAGGAAACCTTGATCTGCGAACGCTACCAGGGCTCTACAGTACAGAGTTACCAGGTGTCCGAAGTGCCGGGCGATTTATCACGCTGGATATTACGCGCGAGGGTGATGTGATTGTTACTCAGGATTATCGTAATCGTCAGCCTCTGATTATTCAAAAGGGTAGCTGGGAGAGATTGTCTTCAGGTCGAATCGTACTTCATCTGACTGAAACTGATGGCCGTAAAGAGAGCGAAGTATTGATCTTTGAACGTGATCGTCGTGGTGGATTATTGCTTAAAGGGTATAGCTCTACTTACGGAAAATCCGGTCTCCGGCTTGAGCGGGTTGGACCGGAGCGGATCTACCGAAAAGTTAGTCGCTAAGTAGAATATCCTTCGCCTGATTAATCTTGGCCGCCAGATAATCGTTGCCACCGCGATCAGGATGAATCTTTTGGATCAGCTTTCGATGGGCATCGATAATTTCTTGTTTGCTGCACCCTGGAGTAAGCCCCAGAATTTCATAGGCCTCTTTTTTACTCATGCTTCCTGTTGGAGTAACAGTTGAGCCATTACCTGGGTCATCTTTGCGCCAGGCATCACCAAAGCGACGATCAAGGTAGTTTTCCAATAGTTTCGCTGAGTCTTTTTCCATCTGGCGGCAGAAGGTTAGTAGTTCGATGAACTCTTTCTCGCTCAGTTCATTAAGAGACCGCCCTTTGAATGGGCCGCGTTTGACTGTGCCATAAATCACCCCCGAGCTTTGGTCTATATGCATATCAAAAATTGCGGTATTCATCTCTGAATGCTGAGGGTTGGCATTTTTTTGTTGTTGTCTGCGAAGATACCAGCGGCCCAAAAAGGGTAGAGCCTTAATCAAAATAGGCAGGAACTTTTGCGCAAAAGGTAATAATCCGGCAACAACGGCTGCAATCCAGTGCAATCGACCGGTTATCGCCATCAGTAGTGCAAATAGGGCAAAAAGCACAAGCGTAATCAAAATGACGGCTTTCACTCTTTTGCGTGGAGTCAGGGATTTGAGCCAAAAAAAGATAAGAAACCCTATACCTGCCAGTAAGGCTAAACTAACTGGATTCAATGTGAACCTCGAGACATATATGTGTACCTGAAATCATACTGTTTTACGGATTAATCTAGCAATTGAGTTCAGATGAAGATTAAATTTTTTCTTAAACGCACCGTCAGTCTTGTGACCATTAAACTGAACGATAATTCAGTAAGTAAGAATTATTCCTATTTTCTTCTTCATGGTAGGGACAGTGAAACATTGTTCAGGTAGTATCGATTGAAAATTATTAAATGGAGTTTATAAGGTGCGTAAAGTCATTCTAGCCGGTGCAGTCGTTGTTGCAGGTGCAGCAGGATATTTTCTCACGCAGCAACAGGGCGGTGATGCTATCACTGAAACGAAGACATCTCCTCTGGCTTACGTGCCTGCGGATACCGTGTTTTTCTCGGGGCAATTAGCACCTTTTCCACTTAAGGACTACCTCCAGTCTACCACTTTTTCTCAGCCGCAAATCCCCCAGGATCTTCTCGAAGAGCTGGATGACAGTACTGAGCCACAAGGCCGTTTCCTTGGTAGTCTGGCTAAGTCTTATCTAACAGCGGCAAGTTCAGCTGAAGCGTTCCAGAAAGCTTTTGCGCTTCCGGATGAAATGAAGGCCATTGTTTATGCGGTAGGGTTCCTGCCCGTAATTCGTTATGAAGTAACGGATGAGAAAGCATTTTGGACTCTTCTGGATAAGGCAGAATTGGAAAGTGAGTTTAAGCATGAGGCACGCACGCTCGGCAGTTTGAATTATCGCGCTTATCCGTTAGAAAAAAATGAGCGGGGTGAGCTGCTGGAGTTAGTTGTCGCTTATGAGGATGGTTGGGCAACCTGGACTATTAACACCCATGTTAATGATCAAGCCACTTTAGAGACTGCGCTGGCTCAGAAAGCACCTGCGGCAGCCTTAAAAGATAGCGGCATTATTGATGGTATCGCAACCAAGCATGGTTTCCAGAAAGATGTGATTTCGTACATTGATCATAAGGGACTAGTGACGGCCTTCACTACAGCAGAAGGCAATACTCTGGCGAAAATGCTGACTAAAGCGATGCAGCTTGATGGCAGCCCGGACGATCTGGCTATGATTCGTACTGCAGAGTGTCAGGCTGAGATGGGCGCTATGGCGGATAACTGGCCACGTACTGTCTTTGGCATGCGAAGCGCAGATGATATGAAAATAACGCCTGAACATAGCTTCATGCGTATGTCTATCGTTGTTGAAAGCAACAACAAGGTTGTAATGGATGCGCTGACCTCTATGCAGGGCTTCATTCCTTCATATCTCAAAGAAGCACAAGTGCTTGGATTTGGCTTAGGTATTGACGCAAACAAGTTGGGACCTGCCCTGGGAACTATCTGGAGCAATATGCTTGAACCGGTTTATAAGTGCGAGCCACTTGCCGAGATGCAGATGGGGATTCGTCAGGCCAATCCGGCAGGTTTAGCTATGTTTACTGGCATGGCACAAGGTGTGAAGGGTATCGCTATGGGTATTCAGGATTTCAGCCTGAATCTTGATGCGCCTCAGCCAACGGTTGATTCACTGGATGGTCTGGTTTCTCTTTCAGCGGATAATCCGGAAGTACTGTTTAATATGGCTAAATCTTTTGCGCCACCATTAGCTGCAGTTCAGTTGCCAGCAGATGGCTCTCCGGTTGATCTGAGTACAGTCATTCCACTACCGCCTGAAGTCAAAGCTAAGCCGATGCTGACCCTTAAAGGTAAGCACCTGGTTATCTATAGTGGTGAAGGTGGTAAAGCTGCTGCGGACTCTCTGGCTACAGAGGCTCCGGTGAGCAATGGTTTATACAGCATTGCACTGGATTACAAAAAACTGTTTACCCCGATTTTACCCGTTCTGGAGATGGCTGCGGGTGATCCGGAAGTATCCAGTCAACTGGAAGTCTTGAAAAAGATGGACATGCGCGCCAAAATCGATCTGAACCTGACTCCTCAAGGCATTGAGATTGTGACCGAGGCAGATATCAAAGCGCCGAAAAAATAAGCGCTTCATGATTTGAATAAACCGCCGCTATGATTGGATACCGGCGTTTTTTTTATTTCCGAACTCTGGCTACACTTTAGGGAACCTGATAATAAGTCTAGGACTTGTTCGCAGGCTCCTCAGCTATAAGGTCCTTCGGAATGGAAATTATGAAGAGCATATTAGCCTGCCTGTTATTGCTTTCTTCTATAGAACTCTCAGCACAACAGATCAGAATTATCCCCCCTCAATCTGAGCATGATGCCAGTCACAGTTATTTTGCAGAACTACTGCAAGAGGCATTAGACCTTACAGTGCCTGAATATGGTTCTGCCGACATCGTCTTTACTACCAAGATGGAGCAAGGCAGAGCTCTGCATGAACTTGCCAAAGGGAAATTTATTGATGTTTACTGGGCAGGTACATCATTGGAAAGAGAGCAGCGGTTACTACCTGTAAGGGTGCCTCTTCTTAAAGGTTTACTGGGATTTCGTGTCGCGGTTATCCGTTCTGAAAGGGAGAGTGTTTTCTCAGAAATTCAAAATCTGGAGGACCTTAAATCCTTATCCGCTTGTCAGGGCGAGCATTGGCCCGATTCAGATATTCTTGAAGCTGCGGGAATCCAGGTTCGGCGGGGGCCTATCTACGAATTGCTCTTCAGTCAGCTATATGCCGGGCGCTGTGATTTTTTTCCCCGAGGTGTCCATGAAGGCTTTGGCGAAGTTGAAGCAAGGAAGCAAAGGTATCCCGAACTGTCGGTGTTTTCGGATTTAATTGTCTATTATCCTTTTCCTATGTACTTCTTTGTCAGCCCGAAAGACGAAGTTTTAGCGGAGCGAATTCAGCTAGGGCTGGATAGGGCGATTGATTCTGGGTTTCTGGATAGGCTTTTAACCGAGCACCCAGTGACATCGCATCTTTTCCCCATTGAAAAATGGTTGCAAACGAAGGCTATCATTCTGGACAATCCTTTGCTTCCAAAAGAAGCGGATGTCACTGACCAGCGTTATTGGTTGAGACCTTATGCAGAAGTGAAGTATTAAAAAAGCCCCGGCAGGGGCTTAGATCAGGCTTGAGCAGGTTCTTCTGGCTCGCCCATGTAACGTTTGCGCTTTTTCGCTTTAACGTACTCAATATCAACCAGTACCAGACCATCGATGCAGTAGTTGAAATCAGCATCAACACCGAAATCCAGAAAGCGAACACCGCCCTCTTCACAAAGCTCGCTGTACTGCTTGTAAAGGGTTGGAACGCTAACACCAAGGAATTCCAGTTGCTCCTTGAGAATGCGGAAGTCAGCCTTGTAGTTATCCCCACTGAACATGCGCTGCATATTGGCCAGGGTTTCGCTGTCCAGAGTGTAGGGGGACAGTGAACGAGCCAGACCTTCGGAGTCACTGAAATAGTGGCTATAGAACCAGATCAGCATATCTTTAGCGACTTTAGGGTAGTTATTACTCAGGCTGACCGGACCAAACATATAACGGACTTCCGGATGTTTTCTCAGGTAGGCGCCGATGCCATACCAGAGATAGTCCAGGCTTCGTTTGCCCCAGTATTTGGGTTGAACAAAGCTGCGGCCCAGCTCAATTCCCTGAGCAAAAAAAGGCTTCATCTGATCGTTATATTTGAATAGGGTTGAACTATAAAGAGCCTGTTCACTATTTAAGTCCAGTTTTCCAGCCTCAGCAAGACGGTAAGCACCGGCTATCTCCAGTTCTTCTTCATCCCAGAGAATTAGGTGACGATAGTACTGATCGTAGTTATCCAGATCTTTTTTATCCCCTGTACCCTCACCGACACAGCGAAATGCGATCTCGCGAAGACGTCCGACTTCCTGAATAACGGCAGAATCTGCCTTATAGTCAAAGAGGTAGATCTTCTTCCCATCAGAAGTTTCGCCGAGTAATTCTGCTTCGCGAAGTTCCTGTTTGAGTGTTTGCCGGTTTTGCGGGTGGGCTATCGTTCTCTCAGTAATGAATAACGGCTTTTTGTTTTTTGCAATTCGGTAAAGGTGCTTCTTCAGCAGCTTAGCTTTTTCAGCAGTGGATACGGGGACCGCATCAATTTGGCTAAACGGGATAGGCTCGCCGACTTTCATTGGAATGGTGACCGAGTGCTTATTAAACATCTCTCGTGCCAGCATCATGGTTGAAAGGGCTTTGTTTATATAAGACACACTATAAAACAGAGAGGAATTCTTACCGCCAATGAAGATTGGAAGCACTGGAGCGTTAGCTTTGCGGGCAAAGCGAATAAAGCCGCTGTTCCACTTATCGTCTTTAACACCAGTGATCCCGGCACGGGAAACTTCGCCCGCAGGGAAAACGATGATTGCCTGCTCTTCATGAAGCGCATCTACGATACGTGCGATATCCCTTTTACGGGTGCTTTTTCCTAGGTTATCTACGGGAAGAAAAAGGTTCTTGATCGGATCAAAGTTCATCAATACGTCATTCGCCACGATTTTTACATCACGCCGAACTTCGCCAACCATTTTGAGTAGCGATAAACCATCCAAAGCCCCAAGAGGATGATTGGCAATGATTACAACTCGGCCGGATGAAGGAATATTAGCCCGATCGCGGTTACTGATGCTGTACCCGAAGTTAAAGTATTCCAGCACACGGTCAATGAATTCAAACCCGTGTGCGTCCTTGTTGGCATCCAGAAATGTGTTGATTTCACTTTCATGCACCAGTTTGCGCAGCATATACAGGGCTGAACGTTTGAAAGGGGCCGGTTTATCAACAAATGCCGGATACTTACTAATCAGAGCCTTTTCTACATTAATAGTTGGCTCTTCATGAATGATGAGGTTGTTTTCACGTGTGTTCATAACGTGAAAAATATATGAGGAGTTCGTGACTAATCTTTGACGAAATGTTTACGTTTTAATGACAGGTTGCTAATTACCTGATGCGTCAGTCTCACGCATAGCTTTTGTCCACAAGTCATCATCGCCTTTCCTTCGGCCATTATTCTGCCTTCTGTCAGGCTTACCAGGTTCAAAGCGAATCTCATCCCTACGATCTTTTAGTTCGCGACGGTCCTTGCCGGAACGCTTTTCGCTGCCGTGAGGATCGAATTGCATTGCGGTCACCTTATTTTATAGCTGGAATAGGAGTTCTGGACGGGGAGTAGAGGAAGAGAGAAACCTGCCCAGAACTCCTCCAGACCGTTTCAAACCTATCACAAGCATAGCAGAGATTTTTTATTTGGCAGGAATATGCGTTTAGGTATAATACTGTATAAATAAACAGTATTGGTGGCGATTATGGAGCGCAAGATCATTCATTGTGATTGCGATTGTTTCTTTGCCGCAGTAGAAATGAGGGATGACCCCTCATTGGCCTCAATTCCTATAGCGGTAGGTGGCCGGTCAGATCGCAGGGGGGTTATCTCTACCTGTAACTATCTTGCCAGGGAGTATGGGGTTCGCTCTGCCATGGCGACTGCGCAGGCTATTAAGCTTTGTCCGCAACTCAAAGTACTGTCTGGAAATATGCAGAAATATAAGGATGTATCTGCCCAGGTGATGGCTATTTTTAAGGAATACACGGATCTTATTGAGCCACTCTCTTTAGATGAGGCATTTCTGGATGTTACTCATTCTGAATGCTGTTCTGGAAGTGCCACTCTGATTGCTCAGGAGATAAGACAGAGAGTCAGAGATGAAGTAGGTATTACGGTATCAGCCGGTGTTGCGCCAAATAAATTTTTGGCAAAGATTGCCAGCGACTGGAATAAGCCCGATGGAATCTGGGTGATTACTCCGGATCAGGTTGAAGAGTTTGTTCTACAGCTGGGTGTTAATAAAATTTCTGGGGTAGGGGACAAAACCGCAGAAAAGCTCAAGTCTTTCGGGATAGAAACCTGCAAAGATATTCGTGAAAAATCTCGTATTGAACTCATTGAGCGGTTTGGTAAGTTCGGCCAGCGACTTTATGAACTTTCCTGGGGAATTGATCAGCGCCCAGTAAGAAGTTCCAGAGTGCGTAAATCGATCAGTGTTGAGCATACCTTCCCGGATGATCTGCCGGATTTAGAGAGCTGCCTGGCCCAGTTACCTGCGTTGTTGGCTGAGCTAGAGGAGCGGTTCGCCAGACATAGCTCGCAAAGACAAGTGGGTGGAGCCGTGGTAAAAGTAAAGTTCTTTGATTTTGTACAAACGACCGCTGAACATGCTTTAACGGTTGCAGAGCCATCTCATTTCAGACAGCTTTTAATTGATGCATACAGTCGAGGTAATCGTCCGGTCAGGTTAATTGGGGTAGGCTACCGTTTAAAGCCTGAATCAGGCGGAGAGCCCCAGCAACTTTCACTTTTAACATAATGGGATTGCGTTATGCCTGAAAAACATTGCTCTATCGATAATCTGCGTCTTCGGCTCAGTGTCTTTCAGACGGAGTATGGAACGGGCATTACTAAGTGGGCAGTACATTGTTGTCAGTTGGCTTTTGCAGCGCTGGAAGAAGGTAATTACGGTGTTGGGGCGGTCCTGCTTGATCGTCAGGGTGAGTGTTTAGCTGTAGGTTCGAATCAAGTGTTTAGTCAGGGATTCAATTCAGCCGGTCACGCAGAGATGAATCTACTCGATGATTTTGAAGCTCGCTATGACGATTATCCAGATCGAGCCGGGTTAACTTTGCTGGTTAGCCTCGAACCTTGTCCTATGTGTACAGCGCGTATTCTTGCCGCCGGAATTGGTCGGGTGATCTACCTTGTGGAAGATCAACTTGGCGGCATGTTATCGCATTGCGATAGATTACCTGATGCCTGGGTTAATTTGTCACAGCTTATTGATGTTAAAAAGTTTTCTGAATCAAAAGAGCTTTCTTTACTGGCTTATGATATTGCGAATGCACAAATATCAGAACGGCGAGAAAAGTTAATCAGTATTATTCGACCTTGAATGCCTGAAATTACAACGATCATTTGCTATACTCGCGCGCTTTTAGCGATTTGGTTAAAAAAGAACCAATTAAAAAGCCCAGAGGTAATAAATGATTCAACTGCTTGTTTCAAAGTCTCAATCACTTAAGAGCGATGTGCTCTCAGGACTGACCGTAGCCCTGGCTTTGGTTCCTGAAGCGGTAGCCTTTGCTTTTGTTGCAGGTGTCGAGCCTCTGGTTGGTTTATATGCTGCCTTTATGGTCGGTTTGATAACTGCCGCAATTGGTGGTCGTCCAGGTATGATCTCTGGTGCAACCGGTGCTCTGGCAGTGGTCATGGTGAGCCTGGTAGCGCAGCATGGTGTGGAATACCTGTTTGCTACGGTCGTGCTCATGGGTATATTCCAGGTTCTGGCGGGCGTTTTCCGGCTGGGTAAATTTATACGTTTAGTCCCCCATCCGGTAATGCTTGGCTTTGTTAATGGCCTGGCAATCGTAATTTTCCTCGCCCAGATGAAGCAGTTTCAGTTTTCCGATGAAAACGGAGTGCTGCAGTGGCTGCAGGGTGAGCAGATGATGCTCATGCTTGGACTGATAGCCCTGACAATGGCGATTATTCACTTCCTGCCAAAGCTAACTCGTGCAATTCCATCTTCGTTAGCGGCTATTCTGACTGTGACTCTGCTGGTGATCGGTTTAGATCTGGACGCTCGTACTGTACAGGATGTACTTGCAGATATGACGGGGAACCCGGCTGCTACAATCGCTGGTGGCCTCCCACAGTTCCATATTCCAATGGTGCCACTGTCTGTTGAAACCTTGAAGATTATCCTTCCATATGCGTTGATTCTGGCAGCGATTGGTTTGATTGAATCCCTGCTGACCTTAACGTTGATTGACGAGATCACGGAAACACGTGGTCGTGGTAATAAAGAGTGTATTGGTCAGGGCGTTGCGAACGTTGCAACAGGCTTCTTTGGCGGTATGGGCGGCTGTGCCATGATTGGGCAGAGTATGATCAATATTAACTCGGGTGGTTTTGGTCGCGCTTCCGGTATTTCTGCAGCGTTGTTCCTGCTGACATTTATTTTGGTTGGTTCCAGTTTTATCGAGATGATCCCGGTTGCCGCTCTGGTGGGCGTGATGTTTATCGTAGTTATTGGGACTTTCGAATGGGCGAGCCTGCGCCTGTGGGGCAAGATCCCACGTTCTGACCTGATTGTTGTGGTTGCCGTGACAGGGGTAACGGTTTGGCAGGATCTTGCGATTGCGGTAGTGGTTGGTGTCATCATCTCTGCTTTGGTATTCGCCTGGAAGCATGCAAGTAATATGTCTTTCGATATCCGCGATGAATATGACACTAAGGTTTATGTGCCAAATGGTCCGTTATTCTTTGCTTCAGTACAGAACTTCCGTGATCATTTTAACCCTAAAATGGACCCTCCTGAGGTCATTGTTGATTTCAAAAACTGTCGTGTAATGGACCATTCCGGCATTGAGGCGATTGATGCGCTGGCTGAGCGCTATGAGAAGGCAGGTAAAGAACTTCATCTTCGCCATCTGAGCCCAGAATGTCGCAACTTGCTGACTAAGGCAGGTAGTGTGGTGGAAGTGAATTCCAGTGAAGATCCTAAGTATAAGGTGGCCGACGATAGCCTCGCTTAACGGATTTGCATAAAAAAGCCCGGCAATAGCCGGGCTTTTTTTGAGCTTATGATTAGTTAGCGGTTATATTTTTCAGCTTTACTTAGCGGCTTTATTTTGCAACCAAGGCTACACTTTCGAAGTTGATGCCAGACCAGCCGTGCTTCATGAAGTTACGAATGTTACCGTGGTCATCGCCCTCAGGTGTGTTTAGGACATCCTGATAGAATCGACCAAAGCACTTCAGCGTTTTTTCTTCTTCAAGGCCATTGAGTTTTGCAAAAGCAAAAATCTTACAGCTACCTTCGTTTGTGCCCGCCTCATTGTGAACGTCACCGTTGCTGAACGCACTCGCGGTGTAGATATAGTTGTCTGCGATCACCTGCATAGTGTCTTCAAAATCCAGGTCAGTATTACCGCCAAGCTGAAGCAAAAAATCATTCAAAGTCATGTTGTATTTCCTTTAAGAGAATACCGCAGATATTAGGGTGGTGGTGCTGAAAATCAATAGTTTGATCCGTGTCAGTTGTTGTTTCTTTTTTGTGACCAGGGTTAAGTATTTTTTATATCGGTGGAGTAGACTGAAATTAAGGCAGATCCAACGCAGTATGCCGTTATAAAAAACAACAATAAGCGGGGGTGATAGTCATGTTAACTTACAATGAATGCTTGGAAATGAGCGGACTCACAGTTGGCGAAGTTAATGCCATTGCTGAACACGAGCATGTGGATCCAATTATTGCGATGGCGATGGGTAACTATCTGGTTGAACATCAGGGGGAGAAAATGATCAAGAAAATAATTCTTGATGATATAGCCAAAGCTGAGCGTGATCGTGATTATCCCCATGCTAATCTGCTGCGAAGAGTGATGGAGCATTTTGTGGCAACACATCCTGAAGCAGATGTTTAATTAGATCAGACGAGTTGTTAATTAAAGGGCCATAAGGCCCTTTAATTTTGCCTGTTATAAACGGCTTTCTGTTGTGAGTATCGTTAGCAGGGTTTGGCTGCTTTCTGCAGCATCATGGCCCAATGGGGTCAGGTACCCGCCGTCTTTCTGGGTGATAAGGCCTTTATCGAATAAACGCTCGGTGGCTGAAATTAACTCGGGTTTTGCTGAAGAATGCACTTTGATTCCTTCCTGAGTGGTACTCAGATTGAAGAGATTAAGTACGTTCAGTTCCTGCATAATATGGTCGTTAAAAGGCATTGGGCCTCCTTACCTGCTAGCTGCATGAAGTGTCAGAGCACATGCACAGAATAGCCAGCTTTGCAGGTGAAGGTAAAGAGGAAATTAAAAAGGGCAGCTTTCGCTGCCCTTTTTACTGTTACTTGATGCGCATGCCGGGTTGGGCGCCTTCATCAGGGTTAAGGATCCATAGATCCTTGCCTCCAGGTCCTGCAGCCAGAACCATGCCTTCAGAAACACCAAACTTCATCTTGCGTGGTGCAAGGTTAGCAACCATTACAGTGAGTTTGCCTTCCAGATCTTCAGGGTTGTAGGCTGACTTAATACCAGCAAACACATTGCGAGTTTCCCCACCAAGGTCCAGCGTCAGCTGAAGTAGTTTGTCTGCACCTTTGACATGCTCTGCCTTAGCAATTAAGGCAACGCGTAGATCCACTTTGGCAAAATCTGGGAACTCGATAGTTTCAGCAACAGGCTCATCCTGAAGCGGTCCGGGAGCAGGTGATGGCGCAGCTGCCGCTGCCGCAGCCGCTAGGGCTTCTTTGGTTTCTTCGATGATAGCGTTGATCTTATCTTCTTCAACACGCTGCATCAGTGGTTTGAACTTATTAATTTTATGGCTTAGTAAAGGTTGCTGAATGCTGTTCCAGGCAAGATCGTCTACAGCCAGGAATGCTTGCGCATCTTCAGCTACTTTCGGCAGCACCGGCGCCAGGTAAGTCAGAATGACTCTGAACAGGTTGATGCCCATAGTGCAGCAGTCCTGAACTTCCTGTTCTTTGCCTTCCTGTTTTGCCAAAACCCATGGTTCTGCAGCATCAATGTATTGATTTGCTTTGTCTGCGATCGCCATGATTTCACGCATCGCTTTACCGTATTCGCGGTTTTCATAAGCTGAAGCGATACTTTCGCCAGCAGCGACTGCCTCGGTATACAGTTCAGGTTCTACAAGCTGGCTAGCGAGTTCACCGTCAAACTTTTTCTTAATGAAGCCTGCACAGCGGGAAGCAATGTTAATTACTTTATTGACCAGATCCGCATTAACTCGCATGCGGAAATCTTCCAGATTTAAGTCGATATCATCGATGCCTGAGCTTAGTTTAGCCGCAAAGTAGTAGCGCAGATATTCAGGGCGGAGATGATTCAGGTATGTTTCCGCCATGATGAAAGTGCCACGGGATTTCGACATTTTCTGCCCATCAACTGTCAGAAAACCGTGACAGAACACTCCGTTCGGTTTGCGGAAACCTGCACCTTCAAGCATGGCAGGCCAGAAGAGAGTGTGGAAGTAAGCGATATCTTTGCCGATGAAGTGGTAGAGCTCTGCATTGGAAGATTCTGACCAATACTCATCGAAGTTTGCGCCATTTTTATCACACCAGTTTTTAAAGCTGGCCATATAGCCAATAGGCGCATCCAGCCATACATAGAAATATTTGCCAGGCGCATCAGGAATTTCAAAGCCCCAATATGGAGCATCACGAGAGATATCCCAGTTCTGCAGACCTGCTTCAAACCATTCGTTAAGCTTATGGATCATCTGTTCTTGCACATGATTATCAACCCAGTTGCGCAAGAAGCCTTCAAAATCACCCAGTTTAAAGAAGTAGTGTTCAGACTCTTTTTCGATAGGCTTGGCGCCTGAAACGGCAGAGTAGGCGTTTTTCAATTCAACAGGGCTATAGGTCGCGCCACATTTTTCACAAGAATCGCCATATTGGTCAGGCTCGCCGCATTTAGGGCATTCACCTTTAACAAAACGATCTGGGAGAAACATCTCTTTCTCAGGGTCATAAGCCTGAGTGATCGTCTTCTTCGCAATATGCCCACCATCTCGTAACGCAGTGTAGATAAGCGATGCAAAATGCTGGTTTTCTTCTGAATGAGTTGAGTAATAGTTATCAAATCCCACCATAAAGCCGGAAAAGTCACGCTGATGCTCCTGGCTGACCTTGTCGATAAGCTCTTGAGGAGATATGCCCATCTGGTCAGCTTTCAGCATGATAGGTGTGCCATGGGCATCATCTGCACATACGTAGGTGCACTGATGACCGCGCTGTTTCTGGAAACGAACCCAGATATCCGTTTGGATATACTCAACCAAATGCCCCAAATGAATAGGGCCGTTAGCGTATGGAAGTGCGCTGGTGACTAAAATCTTGCGTGTGCTGTCAGTCATGGTCTGCCTGATAACCTGAAATCATGAAATTAAGAGGCCAAATTCTACGCTGTTTGTTCGTTTTTATGAACCTTTTTGCCGATGTAATCTGTTATGGAATTCTGCGTTTAAGCTTGACTATCTCTAATAAAAAATCCACTTGTACGCTGTTATTGCTGAATAGTTTTCATACAGCGGTTTAATTTCTGGACATAAGTAGGATGTAAGTCTAGATATTTAATGATTAGAGTTAGAAAACTGATCATGGATTGATAAGAACCTATAGGTATTGCATATGGATGCACGTGTTTCCCCCGCGGTTTCAAATAATCAGGCGGTGATTTGTCAGATTTGTCCACAGTCAACGAAGCTGGGGCAAGCTGTTGCTGAGATTACTGACTGGCATACTACGGCTGTCACTCAACTGGATGAGTTGCCTGGTGTTCTTTCTGCTACAGATGCCAATGTACTTGTCTTTCCACTCGGAGATAATCCTACCCATTCTCTGGATCTTCTGCAGAAAGTTGTGGAGCAGCATCCTGGTACAGTAAGGGTGGTGTTGTCAGGTCCGCTTACGCCATTACAGACAGCGAGGGCTTCTGAACTTGCACATCACTCATTGCCGCTGGATTGCACTCCTCAGGAACTATTAGACGATATTTATAATAGCCTTCATGTTCATGGGCTAATAAACAAACCGGTCATTCGGGATTATGTGACTTCGTTAAAAAAGTTGCCTGTGTTACCCGATGTTTATGAACGCCTTAACAGTTGCTTGAATTCTGATCGGACTAATGCCCGAGAGATCGCAAAAATTATCGAGCAGGATCCGGTCGTTGCCGCCAAAATAATGCAGTTAGTTAACTCAGCTTATTTTGGGCTGAGTCGTGAGATTAGCCGGATACAGGAAGCTGTTACTATTCTGGGTGTTAGGATGATCAGAGATCTGGTGCTTTCTTCGCACCTCTTCGAGTCGTATCCGCAGACAGATGATTGGAAGAGTTTCTCTTTTAAACAAATTCATCAACGTTCGATGGCTGTAGCAAAGGCAGCTCAACATATTGCTCGTGCGGCTAAAGCTGACAGACATGTTCAGGCCCAGGCTTTTCTCGCTGGATTATTGCATGACTTTGGGGTTTTGGTTTTGGCAAGTCATAATCCTTCTGAGTATCACAGAGTGATTAGTAAAGCAGGTCTAATGGAGCAACCTGTGTATGCGATTGAAAAGCTTGAGCTGGGAGTCACCCATGCCGAAGCGGGAGCTTACCTATTAGCTCTATGGAATTTGCCACCTCGGGTGATTGAAGCAGTTTTATTTCATCACTTCCCTAAAGCAAACAATTCATCCGGTTTTACGCCTCTTACTGCAGTGCATGTTGCTGATGCATTGCTGCCGGCAGCTACCAGTGTTGTAGGTTGTGATATGTCCAGTCGTTTGAGTGTGTCTTATCTTGAGCAAATTGGTATGGATAAAGAGTTAGCTCGCTGGCAGTTAATCACCGCTGATTACCAGAATCAGGTTGGATTCGTGTAAGTCATCATATCGGTTTTTTCTAATGCTTTTGCAAGCCCCGTATTAACGGGGCTTTTTGTTTTCTGGGGTTTTTATTGGCGTTTTAATTTTCTGTCTTGTTCTTTGCTATATAGGCTTTTGATTAAATGTGTTGTTTGAAATTGTATGTTGTTTTGTTTTAATATGTGCTTTTGATTAGTCGTTCAATAAAGAAGTAGAGTCGTTGTTATCCATGATTAGCATATCCACAGAGCAGGGGGTTGCTCTGTATTTGCAAAAGGAGAATGCAGAAGCAAGTAGTTACCTACCCGTTCTTGAAAGTCTGCTAAGCAGGCCTGTTAGTGTCTGCCATGATTGGGAAACCGTTCATAAAGCTGCAGAACAGCAGACCATCTCAATGCTAGTGTTTGATTTGGGCATTGAGCCTTCGGTGTCTGAATTGGAAAAGTTGAAGCGCTTTACTGAGCTTCAGCCTGATGCTATTCGGATCGGTGCGTATAAGCCCCATAGCGTTTTTAATCGTGCTTCCTACGGAAACTACTGCCACCGCCTTCTTACTAATAATGGTGATGGGGTCGACCTTCAAATCGCTTTACAAGAAGCTTCAAGAGCAAGGCGTGTTCTTAGTCAGGATAAACTTTGCAGCTTTGTTGCTGATATTCCTTCACTTCCTGCGTTTCCTGTCATATCGGGCCATATAGCGAATAGTCTTTCAGATCCAGGTACGAATGCTCGAAAATTAGTACAATTACTTGATAAAGAGCCGCATTCCTCCAGTGAACTGATTGAGCAGGTGAGTAATGCATGCTTTATCCTGCAAAATAACGTTAGTCACTTGCTTGATGCGATAAATATCATAGGTGTTCGTCAGAGCCACTCTATGATCCTGGCGAATCAGGTTTTTGATCAGCTTCCCCAGAATAGTCATTGGAGTAGTTTTGCGTTTGAGCACATTCGCGAACGATCTTTATTGGTGGCGGGCTTAGCGCAGGAGATTTGCAAATCCGTTAAAGCTCCGGCAGAAATAGCGGATCAGGCATTTCTGGCGTCATTACTTCAAGATTTAGGTATGCTGATTTTTGCTGGCAATTTCCCTGAAAACTATCAACGAGTTATGCAGGAAGCCAGTGATCTGAAACAGCCTCTTTATGCTGTAGAAAAGCTCCGTATGCGAGTAAGTCACACTGAAGTTACGGCGCATCTGTTGTCACAGTGGAAATTGCCACCTGCCGCTGTAGAGGCTGTTCTTTTCCATCACTTCCCCACATCCAGCAAGAGTGATGAGTTCTCTGCATTGACGGCTTTACATATTGCGGATGCGATTCTGCCTAATGTCACTAACGTTCTCGGATGTCAGATTTCCAGTCGTTTGAATATGGATTATCTAAAGCGTCTCGGCTTGGATCATATGGTTAATCAATGGCAAAAAATTGCTTCGGGTTACAAAACTTCGCATCCAGGTTGTGGCGGAGTTGTTTGTAGTTTTGCCTGAAGGTTGTTCCTTGCTAAAATGCGCGCCTTTCCCCAGCGCGCTTTTTTTTACGGGCTGGCTTCGCAATTTTCATATCGAGGCATAAATGTCGATCTCTGTTGTTGAACCAGAAAACTACGAATCTCAATTAGTTGAGAAAAAAACGAAAACTGCACAGCAGTTTGCCGAATTTGATCTTCCTGAGATAGAAGTTTTTGAATCCCCGCGAAGCCATTATCGTATGCGCTGCGAGTTTCGTGTTTGGCACGATGAAGACGATCTTTATTACGTCATGTTCGAGAAGGGTAACAAGCATGCCCGAATTCGTATTGACCACTGTCCTATGGTTTCTGAGCGAATTCATAATGTCATGTTCGAACTGCTTGAAGCGATCAAACCGAGTGAAGTATTACGTCGTAAACTCTTCCAGATCGATTTTCTGAGTACTTTAAGCGGCGAGTTGCTGGTGACATTGCTTTACCATCGCCCAATTGATGAAGTCTGGGCTGAAGAAGCCAGAGTATTGAAAGAGAAGTTCAATATTCAACTGATAGGCCGCTCCAGAAAAACGAAGATCCTTCTGGATCAGGATTTTGTGGTTGAAACCCTGAATGTGAAGGGCGGTGAATTTCATTATAAGCAGGTCGAAAATAGCTTCTCTCAACCCAATGCTGAAGTCTGTCAGCACATGATTAACTGGGCGATAGATGCAACAGAAGGCGCAGGCGGGGATATGGTTGAACTCTATTGTGGCAATGGAAACTTTACTCTGCCGCTCGCGCAAAACTTCCGTCGGGTGGTAGCAACAGAAATCTCAAAAACTTCAGTACGTGCAGCACAATACAATATTGAGGTTAATGGTGTTGAGAATGTTGATGTGGTGCGCATTAGTTCCGAAGAGTTCTCTCAGGTGCTCAGTGGTGCTGTAGAAAAGCGCAGGACTAAAGATCTGGGGTTGAAAGAGTGTAATTTTACAACAGTTCTGGTTGATCCGCCGCGCTCAGGTTTGGACGATGATACGGTTAAGCAGGTACAGAACTACGACAATATTCTTTACATCTCTTGTAATCCTGAGACCCTGAAAACCAATCTGGAAGAGATTACCAAAACACATAAACTGGAACGTTTTGCTATTTTTGACCAATTTCCCTATACCGATCATTTAGAGTCAGGTGTGTTTCTGACAAGAAAATGAGCCAGAAGTATTAAATACTGATACTTTTTTTAAAGAAAGCCGGATTTGCTCCGGCTTTTTTTATGCTTCTGTTTTAACGAGCCAAGCGAATTAGCTTTGGGCATTGATTATTTTCTTGATACCGGTGTTGTGATCGCCTTAGCATGAGGCGGAGGCTGGTTGGAGCGGGATATGAAAGACCTTTTAAGAATTAATGGATTTATTGCCTTTATCTGTGTTGCTTTTATCAACGCGTTTGTCGATCTAGGGCATAAAATAATAATTCAGAACACCCTGTTTAAGTCCTTTGATGGCGACACTCAGATTGTTCTTACAGCGATAGTGAACGGCTTGATTCTTCTCCCTTTCATTATGCTATTCACACCTTCAGGTTTCTTAGCCGATAAATACCCCAAAGATAAAGTCATGCGTGTCTCCGCCTGGGGGGCAGTAGCCATCACGCTGGCGATTACCCTCTGCTATTACCTGGGTTGGTTTGTGGCTGCTTTTGCGATGACATTTATCTTAGCTATTCAGAGCGCATTCTACTCGCCCGCTAAATATGGCTATATCAAAGAGCTCGTAGGCGCTAACAATCTGAGTGAAGGTAATGGTTGGGTACAGGCCGTTACCATGATTGCTATTCTGGCGGGCATTGTGGTCTTTTCATTGTTGTTTGAGACTAGACTGGCCGGTTTAGAAGGGTTATCCCCTGAAGTCGTTTTAGAGCAGGTTGCACCACTGGGCTGGATTCTGGTGGCAGGTGCTTTGCTTGAACTTTTCCTGGCTTATCGATTACCTCAGTTGCAGGAAAAATCAGCGGCAGTATTGGATAGAAAAGCTTACCTGAAAGGCAAGATCTTGAAGCAGAATCTTGCACTTTTACGTGGTAAACGACCTATTTGGCTCTCGATAATTGGGCTTTCTATCTTCTGGTCGATCAGCCAGGTAATGCTGGCAGTCTTTCCCGCCTTTGCTGAAGAGCATATGGGGCAGGGAAATACGTTTGTTATTCAAGGTGTGATGGCGCTAGCAGGGATCGGCATCATGATTGGTTCATTTCTGGCGGGGCGTTTTTCTAAACACTACATCAACGTAGGATTAATTCCGGTGGGGGCGGCTGGCGTTGCTATCGGATTGGTTTTACTTCCTCAGCTTGAAACAATGGCTCTGCAGTCCGGCATCTTTCTGATGATTGGTCTGTTTGGGGCGTTAATGTGTGTTCCTTTAAACGCCCTGATTCAATTCCATGCGACAGAAGATGAAACCGGCAAGGTTTTAGCCGGTAGCAACTTTATTCAGAATTTGATGATGCTGGGCTTCCTCGGTTTGACGGTGGCTTTCGCTGCGATGGGGATCGATGGTATTTGGTTATTAGCTCTTCTGGCTATTGTCGGTATAGCGGGCGCAGTTTTTGCCATTGTTACATTACCCCAAGCGTTTATCCGTTTGTTAGTGATGGTGTTATTCCGCCGGAAGTATAATCTTCAGGTTCTGGGTTTTGAGAACCTGCCGGAAGACGGAAAAGGAACCTTGTTACTGGGTAATCATATTAGTTGGCTGGATTGGGCCATGATTCAGATGGGATCCCCTCGACACATCCATTTTGTGATGGAAAGAAGTATCTATGAGCGTTGGTATCTGCGTTGGTTCCTGGATATTTTCAAAGTTATCCCAATCTCTAAGGGGAATAGTCGTCAGGCGCTGGAAAAGGTCAGGGACCTCATTAACGAAGGTCAGGTTGTATGCCTTTTCCCTGAGGGTGCGATCAGTCATTTAGGCCAGTTGAGCGAGTTCAAAAAGGGCTTCGAACGTGCCTGTGTGGATGCGAAGGGGGTGATTTTGCCTTTCTACCTGCGCGGTTTATGGGGGAGTCGTTTTTCCCGATCAACCGATAAAATGAAAACTATTCGTCGTTCAGGTAGCAAGCGTGATGTGGTAGTCGCGTTTGGTAAGCCAATGCCAATATCAAGCAATGCGGCAGAGGTGAAAAAGAAAGTTTTCGAGCTTTCAATTCACACCTGGGATCAATACACCGCAACCATGGAAACCATTCCCGAAGCGTTTATCAGTAGCATGAAGCAGGCTCGCTCTGGGTATGCTATCGCAGATGTTGATGGTGGTCCTTTGAGCCATAATCGTTTATTAACCGCCTGTGCGTTGTTCAAAAAGCATATTGCACGTTCTCCTGGTAAGAATATTGGCCTTTTAGTTCCGACATCCAGTGCGGGGGCGATTGCAAATATTGCTTCGCTGATGGCCGGTAAAACAGTGGTAAATATGAACTTCACCGCTTCAATTGAATCCGTTCATTCGGCATTGGAGCAATCGGATGTTCAGACTATTGTCACAGCGCATAAGTTTGTGAAAAAGCTTAAAGCGCGAGGAATTGATGTAAGTGAGCTGTTCGCAGGCAGAACTGTTTTGTTCATGGAAGATATCAAGGCCAGTATTGGGAAAGCTGAGGCGTTATCAACACTATTGATGGTCTCCGTACTGCCTGAGTTTTTATTAAAGAGGTTGTTGCTAAGCGCTTCGGACCTTGAAGATACGGCGGCTATTCTTTTCTCCTCAGGGAGCGAAGGCGCGCCAAAAGGCGTGATGTTGAGTCATCGTAATGTCATGGCTAATTTGAAGCAGACAGCTGATGTACTGAATGTCAGAGATGATGATTGCATTATGGCGACCTTACCTTTGTTTCATGCCTTTGGCTTAACAGTGACTTGCTTTATGCCATTGATTGAGGGAATGCCTGTCGTTTGTCATCCTGACCCGACAGATGCACCAAAAATAGGTAAGGGAGTTTCACGTTACAAAGCCACTCTGATGTGTGCAACATCGACCTTCATGCGTCTGTACGCAAAGAATAAACGATTGCATCCGTTAATGTTCGAGTCCCTGCGAGCAGTCGTGGCGGGTGCGGAAAAGCTTGATCCAAATGTAAGGGAAGATTTCGAACAAAAATTCCATGTTCAGGTTGTTGAGGGTTATGGTTCTACGGAAACAACACCGGTAGCAAGTACTAACCTACCGGATTCACTGGATACCGATTGGTGGACTATCCAGATCGGAAATAAGCCGGGTACAGTTGGCATGGCACTTCCGGGTTCAACATTCAGGATTGTAGACCCCGATTCCCTGGAAGAGCTACCCGTAGGTGAAGATGGTCTGATACTGATTGGTGGTACACAGATTATGCAGGGATATCTGAATAACCCTGAGAAAACAGCTGATGTTGTTGTAGAGATGGAGGGTATCCGTTGGTATAAAAGTGGTGATAAGGGCCATCTTGATGAAGATGGCTTCCTAACCATCGTTGATCGTTACAGCAGATTCGCCAAACTGGGTGGTGAGATGGTCAGTCTTACAGCGGTTGAAAGCAAAGTGCGAGAAAGCCTTGGCAATTCAGAAATTCCGCTTGTCGCAGTCAACCTGCCAGATGCAAAAAAAGGTGAGAAAATTGTACTTCTATTAGAGGCTGAGCTGGAACCTGATGAGGTGCGTCAGATTCTTCTTGAGTCTGAAATGCAGCCTCTGAGTATTCCATCTGAGGTTTATATGGTCAGTCAGGTACCTGTTTTGGGTAGTGGTAAAACTGACTTCTGCAGTGCAAGGGCAATGGCAGAAGGTTTGTCGGTTGTCGCTTGATGGGGGTAGAAAGTAGGATATTTACATTCTGGACAAAACTGTGAATGATCCGCATAATTCCTAGTAAATTGGTTGGTTATTTATTCGGAGGGCTGGTGAGATGATTGTTGCCCTTCCTGTTAAACGGAGCTGAGAGTGAGCGAATTAAGAACAAATGTTGAGTCCGTTCTGGGTCAAATAGAGATTCCATTTCGTGAACAGGATCTTTTGACAGCTGGGGCAATTAATAGCCTCAGTTGCGAAGGTGGAGAGATCCTGGTTGGAATTGAACTGGACTTCCCTTCAGCAGGTGTAGCGAAAGCCTTAGAAAAAAGCATTCAGGACAAACTGGCCGAACTTAGTGGTGTTAACAGTTGCAAGGTCAGCATCTCCCATAGTGTAAAGGCGAGCCAAGGGCAACAGAGTATTCCGTTGATGGCGGGCGTGAAGAATGTCATTGCTATCGCTTCTGGTAAGGGTGGTGTTGGTAAGTCCACAACGACAGTGAATCTGGCATTGGCCATGGCTGCGGAAGGTGCAAAGGTTGGTATTCTGGACGCGGATATCTATGGGCCGAGTCAGGGGATGATGCTGGGTGTTGATGAGGGTGTAAGGCCTCAGCCCTATGATGAAAAGTCATTCAGCCCGATTGAAGCGCATGGACTGCAGTCTATGTCTATGAGCTATCTGGTCGAAGAAAATACCGCGATGGTATGGCGTGGTCCTATGGCTGCTGGTGCTTTGCAGCAATTGTTAACGCAAACGCGCTGGCATGATCTGGACTATCTGTTTATCGATATGCCGCCAGGAACAGGTGATATTCAACTGACACTGTCTCAAAAAGTGCCTGTTTCCGGTGCTGTTATTGTTACAACGCCTCAGGATATAGCGTTACTTGATGCTAAGAAGGGGATCGAAATGTTCCGTAAAGTGGATATTCCGGTGCTGGGTGTTGTTGAAAATATGAGCACGCATACCTGCAGTAACTGTGGTCACACTGAAGCTATCTTTGGTGATGGTGGTGGTAAGGAAATAGCAGAGCTTTATGAAACAGAGTTACTGGGTAAGCTGCCTTTGGCACTTTCTATTCGCCAGCAGGCAGATTCAGGAAAACCGAGCGTTGCCGCAGAGCCTGAAGGTGAGTATGCCCAGATTTATCGTGAGGTAGCAAGAACGTTGGCGGTGCGCCTTGCGTCTAAAAATGCGAAGGCAGATTCTGTAATCCCGTCGATTGTCGTTGCTGACGATTAATAAGTATGAAGGGGGAGGAGACTCTCCCTTGTTCTCCAAAGTTCGTTTTTTTATCCCTTTATTACTAAGCTTTAGGAATATTCAGCGGTGGTGAGTATCTATACCGATCCCAATATCTCTGATTGATATAGGAGCGTCTGTGAGCTTAAGACAGTCCGTTGCTCGTTACCAGAGAGTGCTAATCTCGATAATTGTTATGGCGGTAGTCACCGGCCTTTCAACAGCGGTCTCATTTACTGTCCTCTATCAGGCTGCTTTTAGCAGTCGTCAGATAGACCTGATCGAAATGGTCAACGTTAAAGCGGGCCTGATCAATGCCGTAGGTCGCTTTGATGCTCAGTTTAGCCAGGCTGATCACCCGGAAGGGTCATTTGCTGCGACATTGAGTCAGGTAAAAGATGCAAACCTACAGCAGCAAGGCTTTGGAAAAACCGGTGAATTTGTTATAGGTCGCTCCGCTGGAAATCATGTTCTTTTCAAACTTCCATCCCGCCATCTGGGCAATCAGATCCCTGACCCTATCGATATTCAGTCAGCGATTGCCACACCTATGCTCCTGGGTCTGCAAGGCAAACAAGGGGCCATGATTGCTCGAGATTTTCGCGGTGAGGAAGTATTAGCCGCTTTTCTGCCTTTAGAGGAGGAGGGCTACGCGATTATTGCCAAGATCGATATGAGTGAACTTAGGCAGCCCTTTTATAAGGCTGCTGCCATCAGCTTTATTGTTGCGATGGGGTTGATTACCTTTGCAGTTATTGTGCTTCACCGAGTGAACAGCCCGCTTATTTTCAGGCTTGAAGCATTGGTTAAGGCGCGAACGAGAGAGTTAGATGAGGCAAACAGTGAACTCCTGTATTTATCCCAGCATGATAGCCTCACGGGGATAGGCAACCGGTCTTGGTTTTTGCAACAGTTAAGGCATGCTCGTGTTGGTGAGGAAGGTTCAATCGCACTTTTGATGATCGATCTGGACGGCTTTAAACCGATAAATGATCGCTACGGTCATCCTACCGGAGATACGGTTCTGGCTCAGATAGGTCAGAGATTGAAACTTGTTGTAAGGGCTTGTGATGGAGTTGCCCGGATAGGTGGTGATGAGTTTGCTGTGATTCTTAGAGACCTTGCGAGGCTTGATGAAGCTGTAAATATTACTGAAGGCATCATTGATGCAATCAAGCAGCCTATAGAGGTGTCGGCGTCTTGCCATGTCAGTGTGGGGTGTAGTATCGGGATCGCCTTTGACCACACCTCAGAAGAGAGTGATGCGGCGCTGATTACGCGGGCTGATACGGCTATGTATGATGCTAAGCGTCAAGTTGGCGTGGAGTTCACTGTGGGCTGAGTTTTGATGGAGATCAAAAAATATACAGTTTAATTATTTCTTCATAAAAAACAGGCTACACTTAGATTTCAACTGTTCAAAAAACGACCTATAAAAATAAACAGAGGGATGTTGTTATGGACTACAGAGCGACCGCAAATATCAAGATGATGAAGGCCAAGCCGGCTACCCCTTCCCGGCAAGAGATGGCACAGGAACTCCGCCGTCAGGCGAATGCGCTTCGTGATGAAGGTAAAACAGCCGCTGAATTTTGGTTAGCGGAACAGTATGAAAAGACGGCAAACCTGTTGAATTAAGCCTTATTTTTCAGGAATTGCAGTTAAGTGGCCTCAGATGAGGTCATTTTTTTTGTCTGTATATTTTGTCGTAGAAGGGAGAAAACTGTACAATACCCGCCTTGAAAATTTACTCTGATGGAAAGGGCCGGTATGGGCATTAAAGCAGATAGCTGGATTCGCCGAATGGCGCAGGAAAAAGAGATGATTTCACCTTTTGAGCCGGGTCAGGTTCGTGAGGTAGATGGTTCTCGCATTGTATCTTATGGTACTTCCAGTTATGGCTATGATGTTCGCTGTGCTAATGAATTTAAAGTATTTACAAATATAAATTCCTCAATCGTGGATCCTAAGGATTTTGATGAGGGAAGCTTTGTGGATATCCAATCAGATGTTTGTATTATCCCACCAAACTCTTTTGCGCTTGCGCGAACAGTCGAGTACTTCAAAATCCCGCGCGATGTTCTGACTATCTGCCTGGGTAAAAGTACCTACGCGCGTTGTGGCATTATCGTGAATGTGACTCCCCTGGAGCCTGAGTGGGAAGGTCATGTGACACTCGAGTTTTCGAATACCACGCCATTGCCAGCAAAAATCTATGCTAATGAAGGTGTTGCTCAGATGTTATTCCTGCAAGGGGATGAAGTGTGCGAAACATCTTACAAAGATCGTAATGGTAAATATCAGGGCCAGACAGGCGTTGTGGTTCCGCGTACCTAATTTGTTGGCAGTAGATTACTAAGCACTAATGATTCTTGACCGAAAACAAATCAGTTCCTTCTGGGAGCAACTGCAGGATACGATTGAGCAGTTACTTTCCAGTCGTAGTGATGACCGATTTGAAGCTGAACCGCTTCTCAAAAAATACCGTGAAGAGTTGCAGAAGATTGATCGCAACCTGACCTTTCATTTTCAAAGCGATGATGAAAAGCAGGATTCTATCGAAATGGTATTTGGTTGTGACGGCTTTCCAGAATCAATTCATTCCGTATTGAGCCTCATTGGTGCAGCTCCTGAACTATCAGGTATCGAGTTTAAAGCGTTTAATAACCGTTACGACCCGGTTCCGTTATCTGTAAACATCGGTGAGGAATTCTCCGAAATACACGATTTCTGGGTAAGGCTGGTGGTTGTTGAAAAGAAACTTCACCTAGAAGTTTATCTGGAAGATGCTCCCAAAGTTCTTGATATGGATCCTCGTGTTGAAGCCGTCATGATCTATCTGGATGCGCTGATTGGTGAGTATGAGATTATGACTCGAATCTGGGCATTGGAATGGTTTGATCTGCCCGTATCACCGGAAGACTATGGGCTGATACGCCTAGTCGATCTCAGAGAGTATTTCGATAAAATCAAAGAAGATGTTAAGCCGATCGGCTTAACCTTGCATTAAATATGAGAAGCTGGCCGACTACCCAAACGGCCAGCGACATCGATCTTAATTATCAGATAGTATGTATACGCTGCCTTCCTCATCATCTTGAGGAGCAGGTGTTTCTTTATTTTGGTTCAACATTTTTCCCCTTCCTTGATTTTTTAGTTGCTTCCTTAGTAACAATCGACCATTGTCTTAGTAACCTTAGTTTATTTTTTGCCATTTGACACAGTATTCAGTGGATAGGACGTTTTATGAGTGGATTGCTGACAGCTTTGCTTGAGGATATTCGTGTAGAGTATGTAGCTCGAATGCAGGCAAACGGTTGTACGGAGCCTTATGTTACAGCCGAGCGTTTATGCCATGAAAAATTGTTTCTAGAAACGGATAAACTCGCAGAAATAATTGAGCAGGATCCAACGCTTTTAGCAGCGCGGGCTGGAGATCTGATCATGAACCGTCAGGAGAGTGAGAACCCTTCTGTTGGGGTGATTATCTGCAGTAATATTTTGGCTGCGGCGCTAGAGGGATTACTGGCTGTTGCTGTTGAGCGAGAATGGCTTGAAGTCGATGAAGATGGCAGCGTTTTGGTTGATGAGGAAGAGCTCTCCCTTGATACCCAGTATTCAATAGATGTTGATTACAGTACTTCGGATACAGCCAAACGGAATATTGCTTTAGGCGGAACAAGCCAGATGTCGCAAATCTTTGCAGCCGCGGAATCTGCTTTTATCGATGCTTTACAAGAAAACACTCGCGAAAAAGATGCTTATCAGTTGGCATTGGATATTTCGTCCGATTTCTCGGTATTTGCACCTGAGGATATCTCACCTTTGATCGCAGAAAATCCACTGCTACTGGGCCTGCGACCTGAGGACTTGATAGATGAAGATCTCTTTGAGGGTGATCCACCTGCAGGTTTGATTATTAGTGCCCATTTAACCCGCATGATGCTCCATCAGATGCTGGAGCTTGGCGTAGAGCATGGAGCACTGGCGCTGGATAGTAGCGGACATATTGTTGTTCCTGACGATCCAGAAGATCCGCCAACGCTGCATTAAACCCTAAGGTCGAGTATACGTGGTGGCTGCTTCATTCTGCGAATAATCTCGCGTTTATTGTCGAAGTGATAGCTTTTTAGTTCTGGCTCAGTGTGCTTATCGTTGTATAGTGCCATAGCGCTTGCTAGGGCTATCTGATACCCGTCGCTCCGTTCTTTTACATGTATTTGGCTAAACTCCTCCTTGAAATTCGTTCCTTCCTTTTGCTTTTGATAAACACTTGCTGACGATTGAGTATATAAAGGTTTACCGGGATAGACAGGTGTTACCTGCTGGGTAGACAATGCTACTTTCATGACAAAGCTCCAATGGTCAGATATTAGCAATTGATATTAGGATTGCTGGGTCAGTTGGAAAATATGCAGATACCCATACAGGGTTGGTTTCAGGAAGGTTGGGATTGTGGAAAAGGGTTTAGAAACAGGTTTTTTCCAATACAAGCTAGGGCGTAAGCTGGTATGGCGAATTGTCCTGTTTAGCTCACTCGTTACGCTTATTCTGACAGCTATTCAATTTACCTTTGAATTTCGTCAACTCACCAAAAAGCTGGATCAGGTTCCTCAATTTATTGAAACAACTATGTCGCCTGGGATTGCTGAAGCCATTTGGCAGAATGATAAACAGCAGCTGCATAAACTACTGCAAGGTATCGACCAGCTTGAATTTGTTGATGCAAACAAGCTTCATCTGGCAGATGGGGAGCGGCTTGAATATATCGCTAATGAGTCTTCTTATTCACGATCCTACGTTATCAATATCGGACGCGGTAATGAGCAATTAGGAACCATGGAACTGGTAGTGAGTATTGATGCAGTCTTCAAGCATATGCTCGGGCAGCTCTACATTATTCTGCTAAAAAATGGCCTCAAAACAGCCTTTGTGGTTTGTTTTATCTTTATCCTTTTTCGTAGTTTGGTAGGGCAACACGTGCTGCGAATGATTAACTTTATGAAGGATAAGGATCACGCTGATAATAGTCCATCTCCGGTTCTGCAGCTGAATCGATCCGAGGGTGAAAAACAGGATGAGCTAGATGAACTGGCAGATTCTTTCAACCAGTTATTTGCTCGCATCGAAGATGAAAACAGCGCAAAACTTGATGCCATAAACAAACGTCAGGAAGCTGAGCAGCAGATCGTTCATTTAGAGCGTATTGGTACTATGGGGCAACTTGCTACTGGGTTGGCACATGAGTTGAATCAACCACTGGCCGGGATAATGGGGTACTCAGATATCGCTTTGCGCCTGGGCAAGCAGGGGCATGTTGACCCTCAATTACTTGAATGCCTAACAAAGATCGGAGATGAGGCGGAGCGCTCGGCAAAGATCATCCAGCGCACCCGATCTTTTGTCCGGCGGGAATCGCTCCCTGATGAGATCATTGATCTATCCAGCGTCGTGAAAGAGGGGATTGAGATAATGTCGCATCGGGCACTTCAAGCTGGTGTGAAGATTGAGTTCACAGAGCAGGATAGTGCTGAAGTCAAAATGAGCCGCGTTCAGATGCAGCAGGTGCTTGTTAATCTGATTAATAATGCGGTAGAAGTTTTAGAAGGAAGATCCGGAGCGAGAATCGATCTACGACAGTATATTGAAGGCGAATATATCTGCCTTTCAGTAAAAGATAATGGCCCGGGGTTAGCTAAGAGCATTGAGAATCAGTTGTTCGAACCTTTCCAAACGACCAAGCCCAATGGGTTGGGGATCGGTCTTGTGATATGCCGAAATCTGGTTGAAGCCGCAAAAGGTACGCTTGTAGCAATCAACCATCCCGACCAAGGAATGGAGTTTATAATTCAAATACCGGTAGTCATAAAAAAGGACGGTGAGCAGGAATGAAAGCAGAGCAGCATAAAGGAACTGTGTTTGTAGTAGATGATGATTCGACTCTCAGGGATATGATCCGCATGATGGCGGAATCTGATGGGTATTGTGTTCGTGACTTTGCAGATGCTGAGGAATTCCTCAATGAGTTTGATGCGGAACAACCCGGATGTTTGATTCTTGATATACGGATGCCTGGAATGAGCGGCTTGGCCCTGCAGGATGAACTGATAAAAAGACAGGCTTTGCTGCCTATTATTTTTATCACAGGTCATGGCGATGTAGAGATGGCGGTAGAGTGCATCCAAAAAGGCGCTTTGGATTTTCTTGAAAAGCCATTTCGTGAAGCGAAGCTGCTGGAGAAAATAGAGCAAGGAATATTGAGCGATCAGCAATCTCGGCAGGAGTTATCTGAGCAGAATGAGGTAAAAGCGCGTTTATCGTCTCTGACAGACAGGGAAACTGAAATCATGCACATGATAGCGCAGGGCTGTGCAAACAAAGTTATTGCTATCGATCTGGGAATAGCCCAAGGCACCGTTGAGATACACCGCTCTCGTGTGATGCATAAGCTAGGTGTAAGGAGTGTGGCCCAGTTGATGCGACTGTTATTAGTGGCTGGTGAACTTCGTAGCGAAAGCTCGTAGGGGTTTGTCGCTATTTCAGATACCAGTTTCATCTTTTAAAGTGCAGGGCTTCTGTTTAGGAGTAAACACTATGCGTTTCTGTATTCGTTTTTTGTTTCTGTCGGTTATGTTTTTCCAGCTCGCAGCCTGTTCTTCGCAAAGCCCGAAACCATTAGAGGGTCAGGCACTGTATACCGATCATCCCTGGGTGGAGAATGCACGGATCTGGGTAAAACCAGGATTTTCTGTCGATCAGTTAGCGAGGTACTCTGCAATTGATGTCGAGTCTGTCGAAGTTGACCGGGTTGAAGGAGAATATGCCAATGTGACACCGGCTGAACTGAAGATGATTCAAACTTTTTTCCCCGCTATGCTTCAGCAGGTGTTAACACCTCAAACAAACTCGAAAAAAGAGCCTCTTCAGGGAAAGAAAATTAAGTTAAAAGTGATTTTGCTTGAAGCCTCAAGAGCGGAACCTGAAAAAAGTGCGCTGGATTATATACCGTTCCGATTAGTTATGGATTTGGGTAAAGATGCATACAATAGTTATGCAGGGCTCGAGGAAACTGTGTTTAAAGCGGCCTTTAGGCTCAATGGCTATGATGCTAACACTGATGAGCTCCTTTTTTCTTTAGAGGAACGAATGAGTGGTGAGCCTTATACATCCGAGGCGGGATCAAAAGAGTTTGTAGAGATTCAGAGATTGCTTGAGTCATGGGCTGAGAGATTGCATGTTAATTACGAGAAAGCGCTCAGACAAGCGCGTATGGTGGAAGAGCGGTAAGTTTTTTTACTTTAGAAAAAGTCGATAGGGATCCCGCATTAGCGGGATTTTTTTATGGTCCTAATAAATATGTGTCTAGGTAACCTGCGAATAAGTCTGGGACTTGTTCGCAGGTTACCTGCCGGTATAGGCATAATCCTATATATCCCGCAGGCCATGTACTGGTTACGCTTTATCTAACGATGAATGGTTAGAAAACGGAGATCTGTCATGGATATCAAACGCACTTTAGTTTTAGCTTCCCTAGCGATGGCTTTTACCCTTGCTCTGCCTGTAGTTGATGCAGGAACAGATACGATCAATCTGGGCAGCTCCGCTCAGGCAGATTGGGATGATAATGATGAAGCGCGTCGTACAGCGCGTAGGACCGCTAGGCGGGTTGAACGCCGTCATGATGCAATGGACTCGGCTAAACCCGTAACAGTGTTGCCTGCTGGTTGTTATACTCAGGTGATTTCAGGAATTGCTTATCAGAATTGTAATGGCGTGCTTTATCAGCAGATGCCGGGCCAGCCCCAGTATGTGATAGTTCAACCGGCAGGCATTGTTCATAGTTTACCTACGGGGTGTATTTCAAAAGTGGTAGGGAGCGCCACATTTTTTGAATGTGGCGTTCAGGTTTACAAGTCAGTCGTTATGAACGGTGCGACTGTATATCAGCTCCAGTGAGACTTGTACAAATCTATAACTGGATCTCAGTCGAGATCCAGTTTGTTTTCAACGACATGGAACAAAGAAGCGATAACCTGGCGATCATATTTGCTATCACTTGATTGCAGCAGTTGATCCAGAGCCACCTCCACGGGAAGGCTATCTCGATACGCTCGAGGGCTGATCATCGCGACAAAGTCATTTACTGCGGTCAGAATCCTTGCGTGGATCTGGATCTGATCAGCAACGATGCCTTTACGCCCTGAACCATCCAAATATTCATTTTTGTAAATGATGGTTTCAAGCACAGGGCCTTCAAAGTCAATATCCTTGAGAATTTCATGAGCATAGTTAGCTTCATTTTGAACAATCTGACGCTCTTCATCAGTTAAAGACTCAGTTTTGGTGAGTAACTCTTTAGGAATTGAGAGTTTTCCTAAGTTACAAAGGTTTGCCGCAATTTCTACCGTTTCTATATCCTGTTCGGCTAACTCGAGTGCTTCGGCAACTGCTAATGCTACAGAAGCCGCTTTCTGCGAGTGATTGGCTGTATAGGGATCATGAAGGTCAATGGCATGCATCAGGGACTGCATAATCTGACGCAGGAGCTTGGTCTGCTGTTGTTGATGAGCTTCAAGAAGGGTGATGTCATGGAAATGCAGCATGACCGATTCTTTATAACCATAAAGCATGGGCGTGAGGCTAATCATGAAAGTCAGTTCCTGACCTTTCAGGCTCAATACTTTCTTCTCTGACATCTCAGTCTTATCGCGGAAGCATTGAGAAATGACGGGCTCCAGTTGCTCGGCATAATGGCTGCCCATCACCGCATTAATGCTTTTGCCTTTACTATCTTCGATGCTGGTTGATACTTTGTCCGCTAATGCCCGGTTTATGAAGGCAAGTTGCTGTTGCTCATCGATGATCATAACCATATCAGCGACATTGTTATTGATAGCATCTAATAGATGAGTTTTCTCTTCCAATTCATCTGTTGTGGAGCGAAGTTCTTCGTTGGACCTTTGAGCTCTGATTAGATTACCGTACCAACCAGCAGCGATAAGCATAGCAAGTAGTGCTACGGCACCAAGTACCAGAATGGTCTGTAATTCTTCCTGTTTCTTTAAACTTGGCCCGATTGCTTCGGATCGATCAACTTTTAGGATAAGTTTTAAGTCACTGTCTGCAATGTTTCTACTGATTGCAAGCGCTTCTACATTTCTGTAATCCAATGCTTCTATAAATGAGCCACTCTCTTTATAGCCTATTGCCGCAACGGTTTGGCTGTTGCTAGCGACGGTTTTACTTAAAGGTGAAGAGTTATCCTGGCGGAGGGTGCTCGCATAAGTAATGCCGCTTTCGGTTGCCTGAAGCAATGATGACTCTAATGATTGAAGGTCGACACTAAAGTTTTTGAGCAGAGTGAAAAGCTCTTTTTCAGCATTCTTTACCCCGATCAAAAAACCAATAATCTGATTATCAGCACCCAGATTGGATAATCCTTTGATCGGAGCGACAAAACCAATCTGCGGTACCTGATTGGCATTTAGCCAGATCTTACTCGTGGTGATACTTCCACTCTCTTTTGCCAACAAAACTGCACGCTCTAACTCAGGAGATGGCAATGTAGTACCGGCAGTACTGGCGATTTTGACCAGATGTTTGTCGTAGATACTGAGGGAGCTGTTGGCGATGACTTGTAAATTAGCATTGACTTGTGAGCGCTGTTTGTCTTGATATCCTTCTCGCTGCGCTGCTGCCACAATCAGGTTTCGTAGATAATCAATTTGCGCGACCTGCTCCCTCTCCTGGCCCGATTTTTCCGTGACCCGCTGCAGATAAAGTTGAACGGATCCGTTTGAGGAGATCTCTTTTAGAGGGGCTTTGTTGGTAAAGATCCAGCGAGAAACATTCAGGCTTTGATTATCCGCAAGAGCAGACAGTGTGGTTTGCCAATGTTGCAGGCTTTGCTCTTGTTGTTCCTCTCCGAAACGTTGAATGGAGACTAGGCATATTAAAAAAATCAGAGTGAGAACAATAAAACCTGTTGTAATGGCGCGTTTCATTAATTGTCCAGCCTGTGTGGTTGCTCGGTTATTTTGATCATAACAGCTATCTTAGAATACGGGCATGTGTAGCCACCAACGTTCCTCATTCACAGTATATAGCGGAACATAGTGTTTGATACTTCTGTGTGACAAAACTTGTCGGCTTTGGTTATCTAAAATAAGCTCATCTCCACCGAATTTCACCGCAAGCACCGCGTGCCCGATTCTGAGATTGGTATCCTGAAGCACAACAATTCGTAGTTCTTCGTTACTGAACCCTAGCAATCTTAATGAGAAAAACTTGGTAAGGGAGTAATCCTCGCAGTCGCCGCTCCGGGCTAAAAATTCTCTGACTACCGCCCAATAATCTTCCTGACCATAGTTATCAATATCGAGAATATAGGGTTGCTTGTTGGCAAAGTTATTAACCCTGATGACCTGTTCTCTTTTGGAAAGCCCTCTAATGCTATTAAGAAACTTATACCAGGGTTTCAGGTTGCATAGGCCTGACTGAGCGCATATCTCTTCCGGTGAATCCTCTCTAAGGTGTCTTTCCATGTAGCTAAGCCAGTCAGGAAGCTCATTTAATGAGCGCTGAGGGAGTTCTTCTGAACCAAAAAGACCGGCCTGTACGTGAGTCAGGGGTAAAAGCAAAGTCAGCAATAAAACTCTGATTAGCTTCTTTAACAGCATGAATGGGTCCATTTAGTGCACTCTATGAATAGCCTAAGCATATATGAGTTTTAAAAAAGTTAAAAAGTTAAAAAGTGAACGGGGATGATCAATGCGGTTTGGAGTAAAAGTAGGCGCTATATCTATTTTAAAGTGAGTATGACTGAAAGTATCTGGCTATCTGTTTGAGGTGAAAAAAAATCCTGCGTATTAGTGGTTGATAATTGAGTCATATTTGAGCAGCTGTCTATGCTTAAAATTAGTGTAACAGGAGATAAGGAAAGGAATACGTTAATGATGTGAAGCGCAGGAGGTGCGCCATGGACATTAAAAAAATAACCTTGGCTGCTGTAGTCTCATCTCTTATGTTTACTACGGTTCAAGCTGACCAGAATAACGAGAGTGAGAAGGATTCTGTTCACGAATGGGGCCCATGGGCGCTGCCTGTTTCGCCAGCAGCAGGTCCTGAAGTGAGTCCCGGGATACTGGCTTTTGCTGGAGGTACAGGGCCTGAGCATGTATTTCTAGATCCTGATATCAATATCCCTGAAACGGGCTGCGAGCCTGGCCAGCCTTGTGGGTATGCCAGTTTCTATCCATTTTCATATGATTCTGGAGACAGTGAACCAGAGGTATCGTTTGTTGGACCTGGAGGAGATCTTTTCGCCCAGTATGGCATACAGAGTCTAACCCCTGTTGCGGCAGGGTTTGCAGGACAAATTCTTAGGATTGATGGTGGTGAGGGGGTACGATTTATTGATGGGCCCGAAGGTCGTCATCGTGTTGTTCAGTTTGCAGTAACGCCTAACGGTGATCCGGGATTGTATATCGATATCTTGTCGATGCCTCTGGAGGAAAGAACCCATTTAGGCCCTTTTAATATCCACTATGAATATGATGATGGGTTATATCGACTAGATGCTCTCACTGATGCAACGTTTAGGTGTCTAGGAAACTGCAGGCGTGGCTACTACCGATTAGACCGGGGGCATTTACAAGGCTTTGTTGATGCAACAGATGGTCAGCTTCGCAGAGGGTATGATGGCCCTGAAGGAGCTGTATCACATGGGTTCTGGGCAACAGGTGCTTACAATCCTTCAGAAGAGTTTATTCAGGCATATTTAGGTAGTTATGTACTTGGTACTACCTCAACGCTTGATCAACTTAGTTCGTTAATTGGCGCTCTGGAGTATCGTAATGATTTCGCCGAGTTTGCTACCGATCTTACCGCAACTTACACAGGGCATACCGCTTTCGGGGCGAGGGTGATTCTTGATATCAACTTTTCTACAAGCACGTGGAGCGGCGAGTTCAACCGAGGTCGTGATGGAATGGTAATGGCCTATGCGAGTGAAAATGGCACTAGCTTAATGGGACAAGTGGGTTTTACTGTCGAAGGTGGTGTTATTGAAGGAATTAATCTGACAGCAAGTAGTTCAAATCTTGGGGCGACTGATTACGGTGCAGAAACATCGGTAACAGGTAACGTATCAGCGAGCTTCTTTGGGGCTGGCGCCGGTGAAGTTGCTGGTGTAGCTGACATAGTTAAAACTAAAATGGTTGTGCCTAATGGTATTGAAGAGCAACGGATTTATCCTGCGGGCTATCAGGATGCAACCCATGTCACTACTTTTAGCACAGAGCTAAGTGAAAAAGTAAAGATTCCTGAGATTCAGGTTGATGATATCTAGGTCAGTCCGAACCAGGGATTAAGACTAAAAGGCACTATTTTTTAGTGCCTTTTTTATTGTTTGAAATCTGTGCAGTAGTTATACTCCCCCAAAACCCATTTTAATTGGGTAACGAAGGGGATTAAGGAATGAAAGCAACTAACGGGGTAAGTATCCTGTCTGGTGCTGTTTTGTCGATGCTAGCATCGACAGTTGTTACGGCAGAAACTAACGAAGAGTTTGATCCGGAAAAGTTTTTCAAACAGGGGATGGAAGAACGTGAAGCCGGTTCTCCGTATAATGCTATTGAATCTTTTCAGACTATCCTAAGTAACCAGCCTTCATTACACCGTGCTCGTCTTGAATTAGCGGTTGCGTATATGCAGACCCTTCAATATCAGGAAGCGGAAGCTCAGGCGCAGGAAGTCCTGAATGACCCGAAAACACCGCCGAGCGTGCGTGTATCTATCCTTGCATTCCTAGCGCAGTTGAAAAAAGATGCTGAACAACTAACACCACAGCATGAACATAAGTTCAATGTTACTGTAGGTGTACTACATGACAGCAATGTCAATGTGGGTCCGGGTAGTTCAGTAGTAGATATTAATGGTAGCCTGGCAACAATTAATACGCGACCTGTAGATGATAACGCGATGGTTTTATCTGGTAGTTATGATCATAGTTATCGTACCGGTAAGCCTATGCGTATTGGTCAGAAAACGGGCATGCTGTTCTGGCAGAGCGGTGCATCTATCTACCACCGTGGTTATGAGACCGAAGATGACTTCAATCTAGATGTTCTATCTGTTCGTACAGGTCCTGCGCTTGTAACTAATGGTAACTGGCGAGCAAACCTGGCCCTGCAGGGAGACCATATACGCCTTGGTGGTAATGAGCTTGCAAACTATATTAGCCTCCAGCCTTCGGTTACCTGGTCGTTTGATGCCAGTACTGAACTGACTGTTGATGCTGAATTTTCTGATCGTGATTTTGAACAGGCGAGCGATCAGGGTCGTGACTCCGACTATTACTCTCTGGGTATAGCGCTGGGTAAAGGTTACAAGAATAATACCATTGGTGTTCAAGCTGGCTTTGAGTGGTATGACAATCATGCCAAAGATACTGAGTATTCTTATGAGGGGTGGGAAGCATTTGTCGGAGCTAACTGGCAGATAAAGCCTACAACTAGTGTATTTGGTCGAATGTCGTACAGCGAATCTGATTACGAAGCTCCGGTTACCTTGATTAATAAAACACGTGACGACGAAGAGTGGCAGTGGATGTTTGGTGGCAAGCACACCTTTGGCAATGACTACGAACTGTCGGCATATTGGCTGAGAACAGTATCTGATTCTAACGTAGAGCTTTACGAATACAGCCGTAACCAGCTTTCGGTTAATATTGGCCGTAAGTTCTAATATTACCGGCGGAACACGTTCAAGAAAAAAGCACCCAATAGGGTGCTTTTTTTTGTGCTGGATTCTGTTACTGGTATTTAGCATATGAAGGTGAGTAAATGGACTCTGAAAAGTGCAAAATCAATTTTAAATGCCCAGAATCCTGGGGTGATCTAGATAAAACAGATGATCCATTGGTCAGGCAATGTGGCAAGTGCGCTAAGAATGTTCATTATTGTGCAACCGAGAGTGAATTAGAACTTGCCGATGAAGAGTGGTGTGTTGCTGTCCCTGTAGATATTGAAGATGGGGTGGCGGTCATGATGGGTGATATAGACTTTGCCGATTTTAAGGATCAGTTTTCGGAACCTCAGCCCGAGGACTTTGAACCAAAGCCTTGTGATATTGACGTGGATCCCTTAAATCAGTTTCTTGATGTGGAATCAGATGCTAAGAAGTAGTCATCTGCTCTAATGCTAGATGTTATGTAGCATCACCTAGTAAAGAGTGAATAAATGCTTCAACCAGCGGTGAGCTTAACTCCGGAGTCACGATGGAAAATCGTCGGCTAAGGTCCAACTCTGAACTTAACTCTACCAACCTTCCACTTTCTACATCTTCACGAATACTCAGCCTGGACAAGCATCCGATGCCGAGGTCTGCTTTTACAGACTGTTTAATCGCTTCCTGGCGATTCATGGCGAGAACGCTATTAATTTTTCCTCCCGCCTTTTGCACTGACTGATCGAATACATTGCGCGTCCCTGAGCCTGATTCTCTCAGTATCCAATTGAGCTTGGGGAGTTCATCCAGAGTAATGAACCCCGATTTTGCTAATGGATTTGTGGGGTGACAGAAAAGTGCAAGATCGTCTTCAAGCCATGGGGTTACCTTAAGTTTTGCTGGTGAGGCGGGGCCTTCAATCAGGCCAACTTGCGCCTGACCTTTCTCAAGCTTTTCAATAACGGAGCCCGTGTTGCCAATCAAAATCTCTGGTTTGACGTCCGGATGACAGCTAATAAATTTGGCAGTCAATTGCGGCAGAAGATAGCAAGCAATCGTCACGCTGGCCGCAACCCGTAGGGTCCCTTCAAGTTTTGATGTCTGAGGTTTTTCAATTTCAGTTAAAAGCGAAATCACCTGGCGAACTTTGGGTAAAAGATCCTCGCCTCTATCGGTGATTTGCAGCTCTCTTCCTAATCGGGTGAAGAGAGCATAGCCCAGGCTCTGTTCAAGTTCTTTTAGAGACTGGCTTGCTGCGGATTGGCTGAGTGCTTGTTCGTCAGCGGCCAATGTGAGCCGTTCCAGACGAGCGGTGGCTTCAAAGACCTTAAGTTGGCGTATAGATAAGCTCATTGTTCAGTTTTTCTAATGGTTGTAATTAAATATATCCATTATACTTATTCTTTGTTTGTCTGGAAAATGCCTCCCATTCTTAACCGTTATTGGAGAGCATTATGTCTCGTTTATTCCTTCTTCCAGCCATTGCTCTCATTGCGGTTTTGCTTTCCCAATATACACAGGTGGCTGAATATGGCCTAAGCGCTTTGCCGTTGGCTATTTTAATGGGAATGATTGTTGGTCAGCTTTCCTCGGCCGAATTATCGCAACGGGACCAGATAGTTACAGTGTTTTGTCAAAAACGTTGCTTGCGTCTCGGCATTATTTTGTTTGGTCTTAATCTAAGTTTTCAGCAGATCGCTAGTGTGGGAATGGAAGCCGTTTTTTTGAATATGATCGTTATCTGCGCTGTTGTTGCCTGTGGATTATGGTTAGGTGTGAAGTTATTAAAGCTGCCTCTTGAAACAGCAATTTTAATTTCGGCCGGTAGTGCGATCTGTGGTGCAGCGGCAGTGTTAGCCACAGATTCTGCAATCAAAGCCAAGCAGCAGCAGGTGACGGTTGCGGTTGCAACGGTCGTCCTGTTTGGGACATTAGCGATGTTCGCTTATCCGATGATATTTCCCTATACCCATCTATCTGAGCAGACCTTTGGTATCTACATTGGCAGTACGGTTCATGAGGTAGCTCAGGCGGTCGCTGCGGGGGAGTCAATTGGTCCCCAGGCACTGGAGTATGCTGTAGTTACAAAGCTCATCCGTGTCATGTTATTGGCCCCTTTTATTCTTGTGTTAAGCATCTTTTTGATTCGCCGTAATGGTTGCGAAGGAGGAGTGAGCTTTTTCAGCTGTGCCCATGCAATGCCATGGTTTGTGCTGGGCTTCATTCTGATGGCTGGAATGAATTCAATCGTTGATCTACCTGAAGTACTTCTCCAATCAGCTTCACAAGTGAGCCAGTTTCTCTTGGCTATCGCCATGGCTGCGCTGGGTGTTCAAACCCGAATCTCTCTTATTAGGCAAGCTGGGCCTAAACCCCTGTTGATGGCTTCAGGGCTGTTTATTCTGCTGCTGGCGGGTGGGTTGTTGCTCAACTACCTGCTGGTCTGATTTTTCTCATTTATGTTTAGTAAATGCTAAACATAGATCAAGAAAGTTTGAATTTAACTAAATTTAAGCGCGGCCATAATGACCTCATAGTCTGATCAATGCTGCAGAGTTATGAGGTAGCGATATGAATAATAAAAATGAAATCTTAAACCAGGCAGGTTTGTCATCTGAGCAGTTAGATGCGCACTGGATGCCTTTCACGGGGAACCGTGAGTTTAAAAAGAACCCAAGAATCATCACCGCAGCAGAAGGTAACTACTATACCTCTTCTGATGGTCGCAAGATCTTTGATGGTTTATCCGGCTTGTGGACATGTGGTGCGGGTCATAGCCGACCTGAGATCGCCGAAGCCGTGAGTAAACAGGTGCGCGAGCTTGATTACTCGCCGGCGTTCCAGTTTGGACATCCTAAATCCTTTGAACTGGCACACCGTATTACGGAGATGATGCCAGAAGGTCTTAATCGAGTGTTTTTTACCGGTTCTGGTTCTGAATCCGTCGAAACTGCTCTGAAGATCGCCCGTGCTTACTGGCGTAAAAAAGGTCAGTCCAGCAAGACTCGCCTGATTGGCCGCGCAAAAGGTTACCACGGTGTGAATTTTGGCGGTATTAGCGTCGGTGGCATTGCGCCTAACCGCGCGATTTATGGGCAAGGTATTGATGCGATTCATCTACCGCATACCCAGATTCCGGAAAACCGCTTTGTGCAGGGTTTACCTGAACATGGGGCTTCACAGGCTGATGAGTTGGAAAACCTTATTGCCACCCATGATGCTTCGAATATTGCCGCGGTCATTGTTGAGCCTCTGGCAGGTTCAGCAGGGGTGATTCCACCACCTAAAGGGTACCTGCAGAAGCTCCGTGATATCTGTAACAAACACGATATCTTGCTGATATTTGATGAGGTTATCACCGCGTTTGGCCGTATGGGCGCTAAGACTGGTTCAGAAGCCTTCGGTGTGACGCCCGATCTGATGACCACAGCTAAGCAGCTTACCAATGGTGTGATTCCAATGGGGGCGGTGATCGCCAAGCAAGAGATCTATGACACTTTCATGGAGACCGGCGGTCCTGATTATATGCTAGAGCTTCCACATGGTTACACCTATTCGGCCCATCCGGTGGCGTGTGCAGCGGGGCTGGCGGCATTGGATATTCTGGAGCAGGACAAGCTGATTGAGCGAGTCAACAGCATCGCTCCGCAGTTCCAGGAGATGCTGCATAGCTTAAAGGGAACCCAGTATATATCTGATATCCGTAACTTTGGCTTAGCCGGAGCGCTCACCATTGAGGCAGCACCAGGTGAACCCGCACTGAGACCTTTCCAGATTGCGATGAAGTGTTGGGAGAAAGGTTTCTACGTGCGTTATGGCGGCGACACTATTCAGTTGGGTCTGCCATTCACAACTGAAATTGACGAGATCGATAGCCTGATTAATGCATTAGGCGATTCGATATCAGAGCTGGATTAATCCATTCAACTTAATCCACACACAATAAATAAAGATTAAGAGTACTACTGATATGACAACCACAATTGGCCACCTGATTGACGGCGCAATGATCGATGATGCATCACGTGCGCAGGACGTTTATAACCCTTCAACTGGCGAAGTTTCTAAGCAAGTATCGCTTGCTTGCGCGGGTACTGTAGAGCGTGCGATTGCATCTGCTCAGGCAGCTTTTCCTGCATGGCGTGATACACCGCCTGCAAAACGTGCTCAGATCATGTTTCGTTTTAAAGCTTTGCTTGAGGCGAATGCAGATAAAATTTGCGAAATGATCGGTGAAGAGCATGGCAAAATTCACCACGATGCGATGGGTGAACTGATCCGTGGCATCGAAAATGTTGAATATGCTTGCGGTGTCCCTGAGCTGCTAAAAGGTGAGCATAGCCGTAACGTGGGTCCAGGCATCGACTCCTGGAGCGAGTTTCAGCCATTAGGTGTTGTTGCGGGTATTACACCGTTTAACTTCCCGGCAATGGTACCGTTGTGGATGTACCCAATGGCGATTGCCTGCGGTAACACATTTATCTTGAAACCTTCGGAGCGTGATCCGACGTCGACTCTGTTTATCGCGGAACTATTACATGAAGCGGGCTTGCCAAAAGGCGTCCTAAACGTGGTGAATGGTGATAAAGAAGCGGTAGATATCCTGCTAACAGATGAGCGGATTAAAGCGGTAAGTTTTGTCGGTTCAACGCCAATCGCAGAATACATTTACAGCACAGCTAATGCTCATGGGAAGCGTTGTCAGGCACTGGGTGGTGCTAAGAACCACGCAATTGTGATGCCGGATGCTGATATGGATAACGCAGTAAATCAGCTATTGGGTGCTGCCTTCGGTTCATCCGGTGAGCGCTGCATGGCCTTGTCTGTAGCGGTTGCTGTAGGTGATGAGGCTGCGGATACACTGGTTTCTAAACTGACTGAAGCGATGAAACCGTTGAAAGTAGGTGCTTTCAGTGAAAAAACCAATGATTTCGGTCCCGTGATTACCCGTGCTCATCAGGAAAAAGTAGTGGGTTATATCAACAGTGCTGAAGCCGATGGTGCCCAGGTCGTTGTTGACGGTCGTGCCCCAGCGGTAGCGGGTTATGAAAATGGCTTCTTTGTGGGGGCTACGCTGATCGATCGTGTGACTTCTGAAATGGTCAGCTACCAGGAAGAGATCTTTGGTCCAGTACTTCAGGTTGTTCGTGCGAACAGCATGGAGGAAGCGATGAAGCTAATTAACGACCATGAATACGGTAATGGCACGTGCATCTTTACCCGTGATGGTGAAGCAGCGCGCTACTTCTCTGATCACATTCAGGTAGGTATGGTGGGTATCAATGTACCTCTACCAGTGCCTGTTTCTTACCACAGTTTTGGTGGTTGGAAGCGCTCTCTGTTTGGTGATTTGCATGCCTATGGTCCGGATGCTGTTCGCTTCTATACCAAACGTAAAACGATCACTCAGCGCTGGCCATCCAGTGGGGTTCGTGAAGGCGTATCCTTCGCATTCCCAAGTTAAACCAGTTCTCCACTTAGCCGGAAGAAGTTCTTCTAAAGGCTCGTATTAAGGTCACTCAGCGGATATCTCTCATCCGCACTATGAGTGGTGCTTCCTTTGGCAGGTTGCGGTCTCCGTACCTGCCTTTTTTCTAGTTACTAATATCTCTTATGTAGCTTTTGTTACATACCCCTACCTGGCTTCGTAATAACCTGATCTCACATATTCACTATTGAGGTTAGAAAAATGCAAAAGATGAAGCTTTTTTTAGATACGCACAATGTTGAAAAACAAACATTTCCGGAAGATATCTCGTTAGAACAGTTCTCCACTTTTTATGAGGGTTATAAGGCTGCCTGCGAGCAAGAAGGTGTTGTTCCACTCAAAATATTTACAGGGGTTGAAGCAGGGCGAGCTTTTTGTCTGACCCTTGCGGAAACCCCGGAAGCTGTAAAGCGAGCACATGATCGAGTAGGGCTGCCTTTTGATAGTATTACCGAAGTTAAAAGTGTAACTCCCGGTGACCTGTTTTTCGCGGAAGCATCCTGAAGAGAGGCTTGTTATGGAAAACCTTCAGGTTAAGCCAAAAACAGTGATAGCAAAGCAAGTATCCATTGAGCAAAAATGGCTGGTACTGGTGGTTGTAAGCGGATTAGTTTTAATTCTTGGAATTAAAATCGGCGTATATTCCTTTCTAAATGCTGTGCCTGAAGGTTTTTTTAAATCGGCTCCAGCGATAAGAGGTGCAGGAACACCGGACCGGATACTAAGTCCGGAAAGATCGGCTTCTGATCGTTATCAATGGCAAACGCTCCCTGAGGAAATCCCTGTTCCTCTGGATAATCCCATGACACCGGCGAAAATAGAGCTGGGGAAGAAGCTGTTTTTTGATAAAAACCTATCTGCAGACCGTTCTTTATCTTGCGCATCTTGCCATGCTCTGGAGGCTAAAGCTGGTGCTGATGGGGCAGCTGTTTCTACCGGTATTTATGGGCAAATGGGCGATCGCAATGCGCCTACGGTATGGAATACTGCATTTCAGAAGTTGTTGTTCTGGGATGGGCGTGCAGGTAGCCTGGAAGAACAAGCCATACAGCCTTTTCTGAACCCAGTGGAGATGGGGATGCCCTCCGTCGGCTCGATTGAAATGAGGGTTCGGGAACAGCCTGAGTATATTGAGGCTTTCATGCGCGCCTACGCAGGTGAGAGTGATATCAGTATCGATAAGATTGTTAAGGCGATTGCCAGCTATGAAAGAACCTTGATCACCAGAGATACCCCTTACGACGCATTTGTACTGGGAGATAGGAATGCTTTAACACCGCAGCAGTTAAATGGCATGGTTTTGTTTGCTGATACGGGGTGTATTCATTGCCATTTTGGACCAAATTTCAGTGCGGCGAGTGTATTTAATGAGGGACAGGGATTAAGAGGTTTTCCCGCCAATCCGGAAAGGCTAAGCCAACAATACGCATTTATTGATAAGAATACACAATCCTGGCGTGTGCCTTCGCTACGCAATGTTGCTTTAACCGGACCGTGGCTGCATAACGGAGAGATCGATAATCTTCATGATGTTGTGAAAGTCATGAGCAAGGCGCAGTTGGCTAAGAGTGAAAAACGTATGTTTTTTTGGAATAAGAAAGAGCTGGACCGGTTAGAGAACCCAGATCTGACGGAGCAACAGGTTGATGATATTGTCGCATTCCTCCATTCTTTAAGTAGTCAGAAGTTAGTTAAAGCTAGAACAGAAGCAATGGCTACAAAAGTTTCTATTGAGCACCAATGACCAAAGGGATGAGGCATGAGTGGCTATATTATTTACCATTACAATATTCTTGATCAGGATCGTATCGAGGAATTAGGCCCTCTTTCGAAGCCCATTATAGCTAAATATGGTGGTGAGATTGTTGTGGGAAGTGGGGTTCGGGCCCTTGAAGGTGAACCATACAGCAACATGGTCATCTATCAATTCAATAGTATGGATGCTGCTAGGGCCTTTTATGAATCGAAAGAGGTGCAGCAGCTATCAAAATTGAGGCATTCAATTACTGAGGGAGTAGTTGTATTTGTACCAGGATTCTCACTTACACAAAGTCAGTCTGATGAATAAAACGCGCACTCTTGCAAATTTCCTGGACCTGTCCGAAGAGGGGCGTGCTCAATTGAAACAAGCAAGTCAGCTATTACGGGTCAAAAGACATGAGATAGCGGTAAGAAAAGGTAAGCAGGTCTCTGGTGCTTTTATTGTCACTCAGGGCTCTTTGCGAGTCTTTAGCTATATGCCAAACGGTTCAGAATCCACTTTCTATCATATCCGTCCAGGGGAAACTTGTGTCTTTGCGATTAACTGCCTGTTCAATCGATTACTTTATCCAGCCTGGGTGATGGCCGACGAAGATACTGACGTCTACATCGTCAAGGGTGGAGATTTCAAAGAACTGTTTAAGAAAGAATCATCAATACAGGACCTAACTATTTCAGCTTTATCGTCAGCTGTATTCAAATTGATGACCGAAGTCGAGCAGATTCAGGGCTGGACGCTGAGCCAAAGAGTCATCAACTTGTTGCTAAATCATGCGGATGATCAGGCTTGGGTGTATATGACCCAGCAAGATATTGCTGGCAGACTTGGTACGACCCGGGAGGTCATTGCAAGAATTGTTGCCGACCTATCTGCAAAAGGCTGGATCGCTACTGGCAGAGGTCGGGTACAGCTCTTAGACACTAATAAACTGAGTCAGCAATTCACTGCGTCTTAAGTTGCCAGTACCTTTACGCCGATCGCAACCATGGTGCCTCCTAGTACTCGATCAATCCAATGGCCTATCAGTTGAAATTTTCGATTAACTGAATCCGTTGAAAGCAGTAATACAACCAGCGCAAACCAACAGAAATGAATACCCATCAATAATGTGCCGTAAATACTCAACTCGGCGAGTGAGATATCTGGAGCGAGCACAAAAGTGAACAACGAAACATAATAGATAGGGGCTTTGGGGTTAAGCAGATCGCAGATAAAGCCTGCTCGAAAGCTCTTCAAAACACCTTTTGAATCTATGCTTTGCTGGTTTGATGCAGCTGCGCGAGGTTTTGCTTTCAGGCCCAGGATTCCAAGATAGATGAGGTAACCCCCGCCGAGCAACTGAATCGCAAGCAGTGCTTCGGGTGATTTGGCAATGATGGCAGCTAACCCTATCGCCGAGTAGGTAATATGAACTGATATTCCTCCAAGCGTTCCCACAAGCGTTATAAAGCCTGCTTTTCGTCCCTTACTAAGGGTTTCTTTAGAAATCAGTATGAAGTCGGGGCCAGGGGAGGCTGTAGCAATAAAATGTATGACCGCGAGCGCGAGTAGACCTTCCAGCATTTCCATCTTTGTTCCGTCTGAGTGTTAACTGTCTGCGGCTAAACAGTCTAGCTGGAGCGGCTGAAATTACCTTGCTAAATAAACTAATAACAAGTACTAATTTAAAGGAAAATTCTAATAAGGGTGCTTATTTTGAAAGAATATTCTCATGAAGAGTTAGATGAGACGGATCTTCTGATTCTTGACAAGCTTCAGTCCGATGCACGTATTAGTAATAGCGCTCTTTCGGAACAGGTTAATCTGAGCGAAACGCCTTGCTGGCGTCGCTGGAAGAAGCTTGAAGAGGACGGATTTATTGAGCAGTACCGCACGATTCTGGACCGGCGTAAGATGGGGTTTGGAGTGGTGGTTTTTATCCAGATTTCCTTTGCCGGCCATGATGTGGAGCTGACAGATCGCTTTGAAGAGCTAGTGTGCGAATATGATTGGATACAGATGTGCCACTGCGTGACGGGAAGCAATGATTATCTGCTTCAGTTGATCGCCCGGGATATGGATGAGTTCTCGCAACATATCACTCAGATTCGCCGGATACCGGGGGTTAACGCGATCCAGTCGCATATCTCGGTGAAGGAGATAAAAAACAGTTCAAAGCTTGCAATTAAACGATAAAAAAAGCACCACGCTAGGTGGTGCTAAAACAGAGATCCGGGCGGATCAGAGCGAAGAGATCTCACAAGGTGCGTTAGTAGCCCAGTAAGAGTTCAGGCAAGAACAGAGAAAGCTCCGGTACGAAAGTCACCAGGAACACCATAGGTAGGTGACCCAGGCAGAGGAATTTCACTGTGGGGGTTATGTACCGATCAAGCGATAATTTACTCACACCGCCTGCCATATAGAGCATCGGCGCACAGGGTGGTGAAACATTACCCAGCCCCAGATTTACCCCGACTACCGCTGCGAAATGGATCGGGTCTATGCCCAGTTCATTGATGATGGGCAGGAAAATAATCGCGGCAAGCACGCTTCCGGAAATGTCGTCCACGATCATGCCAATCAGTAGTAGTAGCAGGTTGATGAGCAAAAGCAGGACATATTTGTTCTCAGATACCTGGAGTAAAGCGTGAGCTAGGTCACGGGGTACCTGCTCCAGAATCATGGCGCGACTCATAATGAACAGGAAGAACAGAACCGCCATAATAGAACCGGTCATTGTGACGGCTCGTACGGTAACTGAACTCAGGCTTTTCAGTGTCATGCCTTTATAGATAAACAAGCCCACAGGAATCGCATAGATGACGGCAATCGCAGCTGCTTCAGTCGGTGTAGCTATACCACTGTAGATGGCGCCTAGGATAATCATCGGCATCAACAGGGCAAATACCGCATGATAGCCGGTCTTGGCGACCCCTTTCGCTGCTTGTTTAAATGGCAGAGGCTCATCCAGTTTGATGTCCTGGTTGTTGCGTAAAAACCACATGTTCAAAAGGCAGTACAGGATGGTGAGCAAGATCCCTGGAATAATTGTCGAGAGAAAAGCTGCGCCTACCGAGATGCCTCCAGTGATTGAAAAGACAATCATAGGGATGCTCGGCGGAATCAACAGTGCCAGAACTGATGAACATGCCACCAGTGCGGTTGCGTGGCCAGCGGGGTAACCCTCGCGTACCATTCGTGGAATCATGATCTGCCCAACCGCTGCTATAGCCGCAGAAGAGCTGCCAGAGATTGCGCCAAACAGAGCGCAGGTTAGTACGGTTACTGCACCCAGTCCGCCTTTAATTCGGCCGACAATCGAGTTTACAAAGTTAAGTAACCTTTCAGAGATCCCCCCTTCGGCCATCAGTAATCCGGCAAAGATAAACAGGGGCAGGGCTAGAAGGGCAAAACCACTAGCCGTTTTGAATCCGTGCGGAATCAGAAATGAGATGTTGTTTCCCGTTGTGAAAGCAAACAGTACGGCTCCAATGCCGAAGGCAAATGCAACCGGTATCTCAATAAGAATAAGGATGACGATAACGGCCATCGCAATTAGAAACAGGGTCATTGCACTTCCTCCTTCAGGTGCTTGGCTTGCTCTTCTCCTTCATGTTGTAACTCTTCCCTGGAGGTTCGACGCTGGCGCCAGCTGCGACGCAGATCGCGGAATTCATTAATCGTTTCAAGTAGAAAGTAACCGACCATCATGGCAAAGCCGACAATCATACTGGCGCTCCAGAAGCCTCGGGGCCAGCGCAGGTTGATACTCACCCGGCCACGGTCGATCTCTTTGAGTGCGTATTTGCAGGCAAAATAGCCGAAGATGATGGCGGCAATCATGCAGGTGATCGATCCAAAAAAACGGATGATATTGACTTTAAAGGGATCCTTCACGACCAAGCTGACAATACCGCCATGAATGTGTTCCCGTTCACGGGTTGCATAACCCATACCGAGAAAGTAGATCCAAACGGCGAGAAGAATCGAAAGCTCTTCTATGCCCGTAAAAGGTGATTCAAAAATGTAGCGCATGATGACCTGTGAGAACATCAGGAAAGCCAGGCCAAGGCCTGCGAGGAGCATCATGGTGCGAAACAGCCAGTTCAGCATTCGTTCGAAGCGCATTAGGTAGCTATCTAAACGATGGTTTGCTGATTCAGGTACTGCGTGAAGGTGAGGTGGGATTGGGTGCTTACTGAGATCCGGATCATAATCGTAGATCTTTGCGTCACCCACCGATTTTCGGGTAGTGTTCTTTTCTTGTTGCATGGTTCTGATCCTGGTTTTGTAAACAGGGGGTAGTACCAGCAGCGCTCCGATCTTGTGAACCGGAGGCTGCGGTAATACCAGGGGGTGTTACTTTTCTTTGGATCAGTTGATGCCAGCGATCTCGCGCATCATGCCCATGATTTCAGGGCCAACAATACCTTCCATGTAAGGCCATTCTTTCGCATAAAGCGCTTTCTTAGCCTTATCCAGCTGTTCAGGTGACAGCTCGACAACATTGATGCCTGCATCACGTACCTGATTCAGGAAACCTTCGTCAACAGACTGAGCTTCATCCCAGATCTTGTTAAGTGTGGTATCTGCTGCTGCCAGAAGTTTTGCGCGCTCATCAGCAGGCAGATCTTCCAGCCAGGATTTGTTAACTACCCAGAATGCATGCTCGAAGTAGTCACGGGTCAGAATGTAGGAAGACAGTACATCACGCATCTGCCAGATCTCTACGGATGGACCAAATGCACGACCATCAACTGTGCCTAGCTGAAGCGCGGTATAAAGCTCAGAGAATGGCATCGGTACTGCGGTGAAACCCCAGTTCTTGAAGCGCTCGATACCGATCGCAACCGGTGGTACTCGCATCTGGATGCCTTTAGTGTCTTCAGGGAAGTTGGTAGGTATACGGTCAACTCCCTTACGAATAGCTACGGAGCCGAAACCGGTTGGGATAGTACCCAGAGCAACCAGATCCAGGTCATCCATAATTTCGTTATACACATTGGTCATCTTGCCATTAGGGCCATAGACCTTACGTGCATCATCCCAGTTATCAACAACATAGCCCAACCATGACAGGTCAAGACGCTCATCAAATTCTGACGCAGCAAATGTCATGGACATAGGGATAACACCTTCCATGCTCTGCTCGAAAATTGAAGACCAATCGCCCAAGTCGCCGCCTGGATGGTAGTCGATAGATAGGTTTGAGCCTTGTGCTTTCAACTGCTCTGTAAAGGTAGTGGAAGCCAGGTGGAAGATATGATCAGTTGGATAGGCATGGGCCAGCATGAATTCTTCACCCGCAGTAGCGGACTGAGCTGCTGGAAGCGTTAGTGCTGTTGCCAGGGTGCACGCAGTTAGCGTTTTTTTGATCTTAGTAGTAATTGTCATAACGACCTCTAGTTGTTTTTTTGCGGTCAATTTCACTATTTGCTCTGGGCCAGCTGAGCGTTTAAATGGGTGCAGACTCAGTTGGACTGCTCAACTATGAATCAGCTCTTTGCTTGAATAAATTTGAAAATACTTTTATTCAGTTAAGTAATTACTAAACTAAAATCGGTAATGGTTGGGGTAAGCTCAGAAACCAGAGGTTGGTTCGCAGTTTTAAGTGGTGGAGCATGTAATGAAGAAAATGAAAAAAACCATCGGACAGCTCGGAGATATCGATCTGCGCATGCTGCGTATCTATAAGGTTGTTGTTGAGTGTGGTGGGTTCTCTGCTGCTGAGGTTGAGTTAAACATCACCCGATCTGCAATCAGCCTGGCGATGTCAGATCTGGAAGATCGACTTGGATTTCGTTTGTGTCAGCGTGGCCGTTCAGGATTTGCTTTGACTGAAGAGGGGCAGCAGGTCTATGAATATACGCTTGAGCTATTGTCCTCAATCGAAACCTTCCGTACCCAGGTCAACACCTTGCATACCCAGTTGATCGGTGAATTGAATATTGGCATCACCGATAACCTGGTCACTATGCCGAAGATGAAGATCACCAATGCATTGGCCGAACTGAAAAGGCAGGGGCCTGAGGTCGTTATCAATATACGTATGATTCCGCCCAATGAGATCGAGCTGGGAGTCCTGGACGGTAAGCTCCATGTGGGGATGGTGCCTACACTGCGTTCGCTCTCTGGATTGAGCTACCAACCGCTTTATGAGGAACGTTCAAAGCTCTACTGCTCAGATGAGCACCCGTTGTTTGATGCAGAGGGTGATATCGATCTGAAGGCCTGGGATGCGGTAGCGCCGGCTTATGCACAAACACCAGAGATCAAAACCTGTTATCAACAGCTCAAGGCTACCGCTACCGCCACCGACCGTGAAGGTGTTGCTTTCCTTATTTTAACGGGAGAGTACATAGGTTATCTGCCAGAGCATTTTGCCCAGCGCTGGGTTAAAGAAGGGCGAATGCGCGCACTCAACCCGGAAGAACATCATTATGAAACTCAGTTTTCGGTGATTACACGTAAAGGGGCCCGATCCAATCTAGTGCTGGAAACCTATCTGGAAAATCTGGATGTGGGAGGGACAGAGCCGGTATAACCGGCTCTGTGTAAATCGGTGATTAAGCTTTAGCGTTAACTGTTTGCTGTGCTTCTGATTTAATCTGACGTTTGATCCAGGCATCAACATTTGGGAACTGCTTAAAGTTGTAGCCTACCAGTTTCGCCCAGGAAAGAATGGTTGCACCGTGAATATCCGCAACAGTACGTTGCTCGCCTGAAACAAATTCACGACCTTCTAAACGTGCGTTCAGAATAGGCAGGTTTTTATCCAGTTCAGCCTGAGCACGAAGGATAACTGCTTCATCGCGGAGATCTTCCGGTACAAATTTGTGCTGGATAAACAGGTCCAGGGCAAATAGTTCAAGCTGATTGGCTACAAACAGAGACCAGCGGTAGATATCTGCGCGACCTTCGGCAGAGTCACTCCAAAGCTGACCATTGCCATACTTATCGACCAGATAGAACATGATTGCCTGTGTTTCCCACAGCACCAGATCACCATCAACCAGCGTAGGTACTTTGCCGTTAGGGTTCAGTTCCAGATAGTCGTCCTGTTTGATCTCCTTACCTTTTGGCAGGTGAGGAATGTACTCGTATTCCAGTCCAAGTGTTTCCAAAACGCACATTACCATACTGGCGCGGGAGTAGACGCTACCGTAAACCTTGATCATGTTGATAATCCTGTCGTAATTAATATGTTAATTATATGCTCAGGCGATAACCTGTTTTTGTTGACCGCTAAACTAAGCTATCTGCGGTTCAGGTTCAACAGTGATTTAGGAACCTCTACTGTACGCCTAGCGCTTGCATGATAAACAATGTGCCAATACCCACGGCGAGCATCAGCAGTGTAAAAGGCAGCTGATTGCGAAGAATCTCTTTACTCCGGCAGCCATAACGGGCTCGCAGAATCATATTCGTGCCACTAAACACACTGGTATACATCGACAACGCTGTCGCATAAATATAGGTTACGCCCATGATCGTTGGGGTGGTGGTGACATCAGCCAGCAGGCCCGCAAAGATAGCCACAACCGCAAGCTGGTTGATCCCGAGTGAGGCGATCATCACAATGGCGATCAAACAGATTGATGCGACCATCGCATTCGTCTCTGTAAAAGGAAGGCTGATAAGGCCGACACCGATGCAGGCTTTTACCCCTGCCGCTAAAAGCCCTGCGCAGAGGAATAGTGAGATCTCTGTGCGACTCTCACTGATCCGTTCAAATACCTGTAGCTTCAGCACTTGGCCGCCTTCAGCCATTCCTTTCTGGCCGCTCACGATCAGTAACGGAATCAAGACCGCAACGATCGATACCAGAATGACCGTTGAGGTACCCGGAAATAACCATGTCATTAGCAGCACACTGCTGATTAGCATAATGGGTAGGTGGAGGGTCGCCATCTTCATAGGATACCCCTGGTAGTTATCAAAACGGCTCTGATAACGGAAGCGCGCCTCCAGAATCGTTAGCAGCAGGCCGGTGATAGCCAGTGGGATCGAATAGGGGTAGATGTTGGTGACATACGCGCCGGGAACCTGCTCAAGTACCAGTGGCGTGATACTCAAAAAGGGTGACCATAAAACCGAGAGGCTGAAGCCGCGAGCAAGAATACTTTGTGAGAGCCTGTCCACTGTCCCATTGCGTTGAACCTGGTCGCCAACTACAGGTAGCGCGGAAAAATTGGCTACTGATGAGAAGAAATGCATGCCCAAAAAGGTACTTAGATAGCTCTTCAGGCCTTTACTGGTTTGGCTGGCCTGGGGTTTGATGGCCAGGCCAATAAAGCTGATCGCCGTTAACAGCATTGCCAGTTTCAGGTGTTCATCGAGTAATTCAAGCAGTGTGGTTTCAGAGCCGTAGCTCCAGGCAAGTATCGAGAACAGCATACCTGCAATCCCAAGCGCCAAAATAAGCGGGCGTTGTTTGGCTTTGAGTCGCGGTATTTCAATAGCGACGAACAGCCAGCCCAAAACAGTTGCCGCGGCTGCTAGATTGAAGCCGATAAAGTAATCACTTAATGCCAGCCCCCACATGGAAAACAGGATGGGCCCCGAGATTTTGCTACCTGGCCAGTAGGTTTGGGCTTTATTAGTAAACACCGAACTATTCATCTGCTGCCTTATAGTGTGGGCGCTCAAGTGTACCCGCTGGAAAAAATAAAAATAGGCTGGAATTTTGTTAATATATTAAGTATATTGTAGTTAACATGTTACTTATGTTCCAGTCATAAGTATAAGAAAAGCTTCAGGCCGGGCTGTGATCCAGCTGGGCTCAGGTAAAGAAACGAGGACGTTTATGTTAACTCCGGAACAGATTAAGAACGCAGCGGATCGCCTTTATAAAGCTGAAAAAGAGCGTCAACAGATTCCAGCACTGACACTGGAATACACTGATATGACGATGGATGACTCTTATAAAATCCAGAAAGCCTGGGTTGATCGCAAGATCGAAGAGGGTGCATCTGTTAAAGGTTATAAAATTGGCCTGACATCGCGTGCAATGCAGATGGCGGTAAATATCGATCAGCCTGACTACGGTGTTCTGCTGGACGATATGTTCTTTGCCGATGGTGCAGAGATCAATGTATCTGACTTCCTGGATCCTCGTATTGAAGTCGAGTTGGCGTTTGTCTTGAAAGATCGCCTGGAAGGTGAAAACGTAACGATCTTTGACGTTTTGAACGCAACAGATTACGTCATTCCTTCCATCGAACTGATTGCAGCTCGCTGCCACCGTACTGACCCTGAAACAGGTTATACCCGAAAAGTTCTGGATACGATCGCAGATAATGCCGCGAATGCTGGCATCATTATGGGTGGTCGCCCGATGAAACCAATGGATTTCGACATGCGTTGGGCGGGTTGTCTGCTATATCTGAATGGTCAGATCGAAGAAACAGGTCTGGCAGCAGGCGTACTGGGTCATCCTGCAAACGGTATCTGCTGGGTATGTAAGCGTTTCGCGCCACATGGTGTAGCGCTGGAGCCGGGTCAGGTTATTCTGGCGGGTTCTTTCACACGTCCGGTACCGGTTAAAGCAGGTGACACAATTCACGCAGATTACGGCCCATTGGGTGGTATCTCTGTGAAGTTCGTTTAATAGTACTGGAGCGCTTCAGAATGGATCTTCCGGTAAACAAATTTAAGCAGGCTCTCAAAGGTGATAAACCGCTTTGGGGTTTATGGCTGGGTCTTCCCGATTCGACCTGCGCTGAAATCGTGGCAGGTTCGGGGTTCGATTGGCTGCTAATCGACAGCGAACACGCACCGTTTGAGTTAGATTCCACAATGCGTCATCTGCAGGCGATTGCGCCATACGGTGTGCCAGCCATTGTTCGCCCGGAAGAGGGGCGCACAGCCTTGCTGAAGCGCCTGTTGGATATCGGTGCTCAGACTGTGCTTGTTCCAATGTGTGACACGGCTGAACAAGCACGCGAACTGGTTAAAGCAGTGAAATATCCACCGCAAGGCGTTCGCGGTCTGGGTAGCTCTCTGGCCCGTGCGGCAAACTGGAACCGTATTCCGGGTTACCTGCAGAAAGCTAATGATGAGATCTGCCTTATCGTACAGGCTGAGACCGTCACCGCGATGGAAAATCTGCAAGAGATCGCGGCGGTTGAAGGGGTTGATGGTGTCTTTATCGGGCCATCTGATCTTTCTGCTTCGATGGGGCATATAGGTAACCCTGATCACCCTGAAGTTGTTGCTGCGATCGAAGGTGGTCTGAAAATTATTAATGATGCAGGTAAAGCTGCTGGTCTTCTGTGTATCAATCCGGCTAAAGCGCACAACTATGTTGAGAAGGGCGCTAAGTTTGTAGGTATTGGTGTTGATACGTTGTTGCTGAGTAACGCAGCGAAACAGTTGGCAGAAAGTTTCAAATCCGGCGAGAACAAAGCTGATGCAGCGGGTTCTAGCGGATATTAATTTTAGGTAGAGAACAATGACTGACAATCCAATCGTAAAAGGTAAGTTAGTTTGTGTTGCGCTGAACGATGCTGATCAGTTCGAAGCAATGCAGGCAGAATTTAACGAAGCGCCATACAAAAGTGCGCCGACTCAGCCGGTTCTGTATTTCAAGCCGCACAACACCTGGAGCACTGAAGGTGCTGAAGTCGAGTGGGCTGCTGATGCCGATAGCATGGTTGTTGGTGCATCCCTGGCTGTTGTATTCGGTAAAGAGTGTTGCCGTGTAAGTCAGGAAGAAGCGCTTGAGTATGTAGGTGGTTACACACTGGTTCATGATTTCTCTCTGCCAGAGAAAAGCTACTACCGTCCGGACATTAAAGGTAAGTGCTTGGATGGAAGCGCACCCATCGGTGCTGCTGTTTTAACGGCTTCTGATGTTGCTGACCCGCAGGCGCTGTCTGTTGTCACTAAAGTAAACGGTGAAGTTGTCAATGAGATGCCTGTTGCACGCACAGTGCGTGGTGTTGCTGAACTGATCAGCACTATCTCTTACATCATGACTCTGCAGCCTGGTGATGTGATCGCTGTTGCTTTCCCTGGTAACCGCGCACCAGTTAACAAAGGTGACAAAGTAACATCTGAGATTGCTGGTGTTGTGTCTTTGAACAACCAGCTGGGTCAATAAGAGGAGCTTAAAACATGAAACACGCACGCGTACTTTTTAACGGCTCCGAACTGGCTGTAACAGTAGAAGAAAACGGTCAGCTGAAATCTAAGGCAGATGGTCAGCTGATCAATGAAGCAGATGTTCAGTGGTTATGCCCTGTTGAAAACCCAGGCACGATCTTCGCGCTGGGTCTGAACTATGCGGACCATGCTCGTGAATTGGCGTTTGAGCCACCAAAAGAGCCACTGGTATTCCTGAAAGGGACTAACACCCTGACAGGTCACAAGCAGAATGCTTATCGCCCTGACAATATCGAATTCCAGCACTATGAGTGTGAGCTGGTGGCCGTAATCGGTAAAGAAGGTAAGAACATCTCACGTGAAGATGCAATGGATTACGTAGCGGGTTACACCGTATGTAACGATTTTGCGATCCGTGATTACCTTGAAAACTACTACCGTCCAAATCTGCGTGTTAAGAGCCGTGATTCACTGCTACCGATCGGTCCTTACGTTATTGATAAAGAAGATGTGGGTGATATCACCGATCTGCGAGTAACAACGCATGTAAACGGTGAACTGACTCAGGATGGAACAACTAAAGATATCATCTTCGATGTTCCTTTCTTGGTTGAATACCTGAGTAAAATCATGACCCTGAAGCCAGGTGACATGATCGCAACAGGTACACCGGAAGGTCTGAAAGATATGCAGCCAGGCGACAAGGTTGTATGTGAGATCGAAAAAATTGGTGCTCTGGAAACTTACATCGTTTCCGAGCAGGAATTCTACGGCGATAAGTACTAATCAGTATTTGAATCGTTGAACAATACCCCGGCATATAGTGTGCCGGGCGTATCTGAACCAAATTGCAGCCTGAAGTGAGATGAGTGTTTAAACCTCGCAGCTTCGGGCGAGAAGAGTGGAGAAGACAGATGAGCGAACAGCTGCAAGAGAATATCGCAAAAGCAGAAGGCTACCTGGCGCGTTTTAAAGAAAACACACTGGGCCATTACATCAATGGTGAGTGGACGCTGGGTCAGGGCGAAACATTTGATAACACAACTCCTTTCGACCAGAGCTTCTTGGGCAAAGTAGCAGCGGCTACAGAAGCTGATGTAAATGCTGCTTGCGAAGCGGCAGAAGCGGCTGCGGCTGAATGGGCTGCTACACCAGGCGCTGAGCGTCGTAAAATTCTTCACCGCCTGGGTGATGAGCTGGAAAAACGCGCAGAAGAGATTGCGATGGTTGAGTCTATGGACTGTGGCCAGGCGATCCGTTTCATGCGACAGGCTGCTGTGCGCGGTGCTGCTAACTTCCGTTTCTTCGCTGACCAGGCTCCTGAAGCGCGTAATGGTCTGTCTCTGCATCAGCAGGAGCACACTAACTACACGGTTCGTAATCCAATTGGCCCTGTGGCTGTCATTACGCCATGGAACACACCATTCATGCTGTCGACCTGGAAAATTGCTCCAGCACTGGCAGCGGGTTGTACTGTTGTGCATAAGCCAGCTGAGTTGAGCCCTCTGACTGCGTCTATCCTGGCTGAGTGTGCTGAAGCTGCTGGCCTACCAAAAGGCGTTTGGAACATGGTTAATGGTTTCGGTGCAGTTGCAGGTAAAACGCTGACTGAACACCCTGCTATTAAAGCGGTTGCGCTGGTAGGTGACTCTGCGACAGGTAAACTGATCCAGGCTCAGACAGCCCAAACGCTGAAGCGTTTGCATCTTGAACTGGGTGGTAAGAACCCGGTAATCGTATTTGACGATGCTGATTTTGACCGTGCGCTGGATGCGGTTGTGTTCATGATCTACAGCCTCAACGGTCAGCGTTGCACAAGCTCTAGCCGTCTGCTGGTTCAGAGCGGCATTAAAGATAAGTTCCTGGCTGCCCTGAAAGAGCGTGTTGCTAACATCAAAGTGGGACACCCGCTAGATCCTGCAACAGAAGTAGGTCCTCTGGTTCATACCGGTCACTACGATAAAGTAACTAGCTACTTCGAAATTGCCAAAGAAGATGGTGCGACCGTAGCGGTAGGTGGTAAGTCTCTGCGTGATGAGATGGGCCCAGGTAACTTCGTTACACCAACTCTGTTCGTTGAAGCGAAAAACAGCATGCGTATCGCTCAGGAAGAGATCTTCGGTCCAGTACTGACAGCAATCGAATTCGAGACTGAAGAAGAAGCGGTGAAACTGGCTAATGAGACTATCTACGGTCTGGCAGGTTACATCTGGACTTCTAACACTGGTCGCGCAATGCGTATGGCCGACAAAGTAGAAGCGGGTATGCTTTGGGTTAACTCTGAAAACAACCGTAACCTACCTTCACCATTTGGTGGTGTGAAGATGTCTGGTATCGGTCGTGACGGTGGCGACTGGAGCTTTGACTTCTACATGGAAACCAAAAACGTGTGTATCGCTCATGATACTCACCGCGTTCCTGTACTGGGCCGCTAAGACATTCAGCCCTCTGGATACTCTGGCCAGAGGGCTGCTTAAAGCATCTATTGTTCGATAGTGCATTCCGTGGCTTTTTCGGCTGCTGATTAAGCCACGGCTTTTTACTGCGAACAGACTAAAAGAGGAGACATCGAATGCCGCACTTTATTATGGAATACTCTGCGAACCTCGATGACGATCTTGATATCCCATCATTGTTCGAGAAGCTCAATGAGACGGCGATTGCGACAGGTGTATTCCCGATTGGCGGAATTCGCACCCGTGCAGTACGTTGTGAGCATTTTCGTGTAGGAGAAGGTGATCCTGAAAACACCTTTGTTCATCTGACTGCGAAAGTAGGTGCCGGGCGCGAGCCAGAAGTCCTTAAAGCTGCGTCAGACAAAGTATTTGAAACGTTCACCGAACAACTGCAGCCAATCTTTGATCGCCGCTATATGAGTATCGGTTTTGAGATGATCGAGCTGCACCCTGAACGTAATTATCGTAAGAACAACATCCATGAGAAGATCGCTAAGATGAAAAATGATGCGTAGACATCATTCATCTTAATTCTCATCAGCCAGCGCTCTCAATCATAGTCCCCATAAAGAGGGAGGGGGGAGTGTTGGCTTAAAAACCGCGAAGCGGTTTCGACAGAAGGCCTGAATCAACAATTTAATGGATATAGCTGTGTACCCGGAGCGCACAGAATTAATTACTTAATATATTCATTTTCTCTGTTGATTGGTAAGAGGAAGCAAAAATGAGCTTAAAGAAAGTACTCGCTATTGGACTGTTCATGGGTATAGCTGGACAGGCACTAGCTGAAACGACATTGCGTGTCGGTAGCTGGCTGCCACCGACTCATCCGCAAAACACAGTGGTATGGCCTACCTGGTCAAAGTGGGTTGAAGAAGCTACAGACGGTCGCGTAAAGGTTGTTGTTGAATATGGCCTAGGCCATCCAAAAACCATGTTCGAGCTGGTGGAAGACGGTGTTGTTGATGCCGCTTTCAGTTTTCATGGTTATGTACCGGGACGATTCAAACTCACCCAGGCTGTTGAGCAGCCAATGTTAGGCGCAAGCGCAGAGGCGGCTTCTGTTGCTCACTGGCGTATTCATCAAAAGTACTTCGCACAAGCAAATGAACATGACGGTCTGGAACTGATTGGTTTGTTCACCCACGGACCTGGTCAGGTTCATATGGCCAAACCGGTCGAAAAATTCTCTGATCTGAAAGGCAAAAAGATCCGCTTAGGTGGTGGTGTACAGGCTGAACTTGGTCACCGCATGGGCGTCACGGCGGTAGGTGCACCCGCACCGAAAGTTTATGAAATGATGCAGCAGGGTGTTATCGACGGGGTGTTTATCCCGATGGTCGATCAGAAATCCCTGCGTCTGAAAGAAGTGGCGAAAAACGTGATCGCGTTACCTGGCGGTATGTACCTGGGCAGCTTTGCTATCTTCATGAACCCCGATTTCCTTGCCGATCTGGATCAAAAAGACCGTGACGCAATTTTGAGCGTATCAGGCGAAAAACTGTCGGCAATGGCCGGTAAAGCCTGGGATGACGGTGATAAGGCTGGTATCGAAGCTGCTAAAGATGCAGGTGTAAATATCACCTTTGTAAAAGAGGGTGATGCACTGGCGCATGAATTCAGCGCGCTGACTCAAGGTATGGACGCTGCCTTTATCAAGTCTGTAGAGAGTCGCGGTGTGGATACTAAAGCGGCGCTGACTGAGCTTCGCCAGATTGCCGTTACTTATAACAAGTAACAGATAAACATGGCTGCAACGCTAACTGTGTTGATAGCCAGGCTGATGCCAGGGAAGGCGTTGGTGTATTGATTTCGAACATCAGGAGGCTATATGGCTTTATCTACCTGGATTCAATCACACTACGAAGAGCAAGGTCCGGTAGCGTGGGTGGCGTTCCTATTGGAGCTGATTGCTGCGTTAACACTTTTCTTCTTAATGGCACTGACCTGTGCCGATGTATTTGGTCGATATTTTCTGGACAACGCAGTTGACGGTACGACTGAGCTTACCGAAATGGGGATAGCTATCCTGGTCTTTGCCGAGCTGCCTATCGTGACATGGCGTGGAGGACACGTTGTTGTCGATATTCTTGACAAGATGTTGGGTAACACTCTGATTAAGGTGTTGGGTTTATTCTCAGCGTTCCTAATGTCGACCTCCCTCTATTTCCTCGCTGTACGTATCTACGAACTGGCGGCTCGTTCACATCGCCGTGGCGAAGTGACTGAGTATCTGCAGATGCCGGTCGGCTATATCGTTGAATATATCGCGGTCATGAGTTGGGTAACGGCCGCAACCATGATCACATATGGCGTATACAAGCTGTTTGTTTCATCACGAGACTAATCAGGTAAGTACAGGAGATTTTATATGATTACTGCATTAATGGGTTTCG
>NZ_CH724125.1:1141478-1155643 GCF_000153345.1 Neptuniibacter caesariensis | reverse complement strand
TATAGAGAAGGGCTCCCGTCCGGCGTTCAGAGCGGCATTGAGTTTGTGTGGTCATTACCACGCTCAGATCACCTACCTGCATGTTCTGGAAAATGAGCATCAGGACAATATGGCGTTGCAATCCTTATTGAAAGAGGAGGGCATGCGTGAAATGTATGAAAACAGTCTGGTTGATCTTAAGGCCAAACTGGAAGCGCGTATCGATAAGTTTTTCAAAGAGGAAGTTAAAGAGATCGATATGCTGAAAGAGGAACAAGTCAGCTCAATGATTAGAGAGGGCAAAACCTGGAAAGCGATCGTCGATGCTGCGGATGAGATAGATGCGGATGTGATCGTGATGGGGACTCGCCCTCATTCCGGTATTGGCCATGCTCTGATGGGGTCGACGGCCACAAAAGTGATGCAGAATTCAAAGCGTCCTGTGCTGATTGTTCCCTTAAATAAGTAGTTTAAGGGCTTGTTAAGATCATTAACCTTAGTTTTTTTATTTATATAAGCCAAACAAATTAGAAGTAAAAATTATTGAGCTAACGTTCTTTTTTGGGTGGCTTTTGAATATATCTAAGGTTAATTGCAGTTAAGTGTTACGTAAATGTCTGTTTATTGTGATATTTGTGTATCGCAATAGCATGTAATTAGCTAAAAGTCTATGTGCATGTGCAGCAAAAACAATCAAAAAGTGGGAGGTAGATCAAAGAAAGTGATACGTAAATAGTATCATTGCTGTTTTTTAAGGTATCAAGTTATAATGCTTGGGATGAGTTTTTCTTGAAAAACGCTTGATTTAATATCCGATGGTTAATATTTTAACCAAATTGCCTGAGGCAGTATCTAAGAAGGGTACATCTCGACAGAGAAGCATGGCGAAGGCATGAGCCAGAAAGTATAGCCATATTGCTAATAGGGCCTTACTGCGGATAGTTAATATATTTAGCAATTAATAATAAAAACGGTTAAATAGAGGAAACAATAATGAATCTGAAGAAAGTTCTTGCTATTGGATTGTTCATGGGCGTCGCTGGTCAGGCTGCTGCAGAAACAACTCTGCGTGTTGCTAGCTGGCTGCCACCTACACATCCGCAGAATGCTGTTGTTTGGCCAACATGGTCTAAGTGGGTAGAAGAAGCGACTGAAGGTCGTGTAAAAGTGGCTATCGAATACGGTATGGGCCACCCTAAAACAATGTTCGAACTGGTAGAAGACGGTGTTGTTGACGCATCTTTCAGCTACCACGGTTATGTACCAGGTCGCTTTAAGCTGACTCAGGCTGTTGAGCAGCCACTACTGGGTACAAGTGCTGAAGCTGCATCTGTAGCTCACTGGCGCATCCACAACAAATACTTCGCCAAAGCGCAGGAGCACGATGGTCTGGAAGTAATTGGTCTGTTTACGCATGGTCCAGGTCAGATCCACATGGCTAAACCAGTTAGCTCTCTGGGTGATCTGAAAGGTAAAAAGATTCGTCTGGGCGGTGGTGTTCAGGGTGAAATCGGTCACCGTATGGGCGTAACAGCTGTAGGTGCACCAGCGCCTAAAGTATACGAAATGATGCAGCAGGGCGTTATCGACGGTGTATTCATCCCAATGGGTGAGCAGAAGTCACTACGTCTGAAAGAAGTTGCTAAAAATGTTGTAGCGTTGCCAGGTGGTATGTACCTGGGTAGCTTCGCAATGTTCATGAACCCAGACTTCCTGGCTGACCTGGATGCGAAAGATCGTGAAGCGATCATGAGCGTATCGGGTGAGAAACTGTCTGCTATGGCTGGTAAAGCATGGGACGCGGGTGATGCTGCAGGTCTTGAAGCGGCTAAAGAAGCTGGCGTAAACATCACTATGGTTAAAGATGGCGATGCGCTGTCTAAAGAGTTCGTTGAGCTGACTAAAGGCATGGATGAAGCGTTCCTGAAGTCTGTTGCAGATCGTGGTGTTGATGCTAAAGCTGCACTGACTGAACTGCGCGAAGTAGCACGTAACTACAAGTAAGTAATTACTGGCTATTTAGCAAATTAGGAGTCTTTTATGGCTTTGAGTGCCTGGATTACAGCGCACTACGAAGAAAAAGGGCCAGTCGCATGGCTGGCCTTTTTTCTTGAGTTGATTGCTGCATTTACACTTTTCTTTTTGATGGCGCTGACCTGTGCCGACGTTTTTGGTCGGTATTTTTTGGACAACGCGGTCGATGGTACTACTGAGCTGACTGAGATGGGGATTGCGATCCTTGTCTTTGCCGAGCTTCCTGTTGTCACGTGGCGTGGTGGTCATGTGGTCGTTGATATTCTGGATAAGATGTTAGGTAACACCCTGATCAAAGTACTGGGTTTGTTAGCGGCATTCCTGATGTCGACATCTCTCTATTTCCTGGCTGTACGAATTTATGAGCTGGCTGCACGTTCTCACCGTCGTGGTGAAGTAACTGAATATTTGCAGATGCCAGTGGGGTATATCGTTGAATATATTGCTGTTATGAGCTGGGTAACCGCAGGGGCCATGATTACGTACGGCGTATATAGGCTACTAACGACCTCCAGAGATTAAATCTGGACCGTTCAACACAACAGGTATTTCTTAATGATTACAGCATTAACTGGCTTTGCAATACTGCTGCTGATTATCGTGGTTGTCCGTGTACCGATTGCGTTTGCGATGGGTCTGGTTGGCTTCTTCGGTTTTGCCTATCTGCAGGGCCTTGGTTTCGATAATTTCATGGACTTTCGCTGGAACGGCGCGCTGTCGATGGCATCAAAGCGTGTTATCGATACGGCGCAAGAGTACAGCTTGTCCGTCATTCCACTGTTTATCCTGATGGGTAACTTTGTGACTAAGTCCGGGTTATCTCAGGAGCTATATGCAGCTTCCAATGCTTTTCTTGGTCATCGCAAAGGTGGTCTTGCTATGGCGACGGTTGTTGCTTGTGGTGGTTTCTCTGCTATTTGTGGTTCCAGTCTGGCGACGTCCGCGACGATGGCAAAAGTGGCTATGCCACCGATGCGTAAATACGGTTATTCAGATTCGCTTGCGACAGCTACAATCGCGGCGGGGGGATCTCTGGGGATTCTGATTCCTCCTAGTGTCATTCTAGTAATCTATGGTCTCCTCACTGAAACCAGTATTCGTGAACTGTTTGCTGCTGGCTTTATTCCTGGCTTACTAGGAATCCTGCTTTATCTATTGGCGGTACGTTACGTTGTCTGGCGCAACCCGGCATCGGGTCCATGTGGCGATAAGCTAACCTGGCCAGAACGTTTTAAAGCACTGAGTGGTGTTTGGGGCGTTCTGACGTTGTTCATCATCGTAATGGGCGGTATTTATCTGGGGATCTTTACGCCGACAGAAGCTGCGGGTATTGGTGCCGGTGGTGCGTTCTTTATCGCGTTGGCCCGCAAGAGCCTTAGCTGGGCTAGCCTGTTCGATATACTGACGGATACTGGGCGCACGACAACCATGCTATTCGGTGTGGTGATTGGCGCGTTGATTTTCTCTAACTTTATCAACCGTGCGGGCTTGCCAGCAGACCTATTAGCATTTGTTCAGGGGCTGGAAGTGTCACCTATGGTGGTTATTCTGGTTATTCTGGGCGTTTACATCGTTCTGGGCATGGTGTTTGAAAGCCTGTCTATGCTGCTGCTAACGGTGCCGATCTTCTTCCCATTAGTTCAGAGCCTTGGTTTTGATCTGGTTTGGTTCGGTATAGTCGTGGTTGTTGTTACCGAGATCAGTTTGATCACGCCTCCGGTGGGGATGAACGTGTTCGTGCTCAGTGCGGTACTCAGGGATGTTAAAGCTTCTACCATATTCAAAGGCGTAACACCGTTCTGGTGTGCCGACATTATCCGTTTGATTCTGGTGACTTTGATTCCTGCGATTTCGCTGTTCTTACCTGAACTGCTATATCGAAATTGATGACAGGGGCAGGCTGTTGAGCCTGCCCTTTTTATTTCTACTCCTTGGGAGTGAGGTGAAACATGATTCCTGGCGTAAAGAAAATCCTATACGCATCTGACATCGATAAAGGTTCGCGTCCTGCCTTTCGTGCAGCGGTAAGCCTTTGTGGTCATTATGATGCGCAGATTACCTACCTGCATGTTCTCGAAAATGAGCATCAGGACAATATGGCATTGCAGTCTTTGTTGAAAGAAGACGGTATGCGCGAAATGTACGAAAACAGCCTGGTTGATCTAAAAACAAAACTTGAAGCGCGCATCGATAAGTTCTTCAAAGAAGAAGTTGAAGAGCTCGATATGCTGAAAGAGGAGCAGGTAAGCTCGATGATTCGTGAGGGTAAGCCCTGGAAGACGATTGTAGCTGCAGCTGATGAGATCGATGCAGACGTTATCGTGATGGGAACCCGCCCGCATTCAGGTATTGGGCATGCCCTAATGGGTTCTACAGCCACGAAAGTGATGCAGAACTCTAAACGTCCGGTATTGATCGTTCCTTTGAAAAAGTAGCGATTAAGAACGGTTATGACTAAAAAAGCTGATAATGGTTATCAGCTTTTTTTATGCCTGAAGGGTTATATTGACAACTTCATCTCTTGTCAGCATGCGATATTCGCCAGGCTTCAAGGCGTCATCTAAAGGTAAGTTACCTATCGAAACCCTGTGTAAGCTCAATACCTGGTTACGAAACCGCCCAAACATTCTTTTAATCTGATGATAACGCCCCTCATGTAAGGTGACTTCTGCAACCCTTGGCTCTAGTTGCTTAAGTTGAGCGGGTTGGGTCGTAATGTCCTCGTAGGCAAAGTGCATCCCCTTTGCAAAGGCATCTCCGTATGCATCTGTAATTGGTTCTTTCAGTTCTACGATATAACGTTTCGCGACTCTATTATCAGGATGGGAAAGACTATTGGACCATTCGCCATCGTTGGTGAGTAATAATAATCCTGTAGAGAAACGATCCAGTCGGCCCGCAATATGCAGGTCCTTATAGTGGTCATCCAAAAGATCGATAACCGTTGTATGTTGGGGGTCTGAGGTAGCGCTGACAACGCCTGCAGGCTTGTTAAGCATCAGATAGATAGGGGTGTTTTTTTGTAAAACCTCATCGTCCAGAATTACTTCATCAAACTGTTTTATGATCTGGTCGACCGATACGGCAACAGTTTGATTAACATACACTCGGCCTTTAGCGATGAGTATTCTCACATCGTTTTTAGAATGATCTGTATGTTTCGCAATAAATCGATCGAGGCGGTAGGTTCTGGATTGCATGGAGTGCTCAGGACAATAGTAGTTTCAGCGAAAGGAGTAGTGTCATCGTAACAACTAAAGGTTTGATCAGCTTTGTCCCCTTACTGATGACGAGCTTTGCCCCTAATCTACCACCGATTAATTGCCCAATAGCCATCACTAAGCCTGCCATCCAGACCATATGCCCACCAATGGCAAAGAAGACTAATGAGGCTATGTTGGAGGTGAAGTTAAGCACTTTGGTGTGCGCGGTTGCTTTTGCCATGCCATAACCAGCCAACACTATATATGCGAGAGTGAAGAAGGTTCCGGTTCCTGGCCCAAAAAAGCCATCATAAAACCCTACACTTGTGCCAATAACTAAACCGAAACCTGTCGCTCCCAGACGATGTTTTTTTTCTTCATCACTGATATTGGGAGAGAAAGTGAAATAGACCGCGATCGTTATCAAAAGAACAGGCATTAGTGTCGCCAGAAAACTTGAATCAAGCATCTGGATTAACAGGGTGCCGGCTACTGCACCGATAAATGTACAGAGAATCTGAACCCTCATCTGAGTCAGGTCAACAAGGCGTTTTTTAATAAAATACCTGGCTGCACTGAAAGTACCAAAGGTTCCCTGAAGCTTATTGGTGGCAAGGGCTTCAACCGGAGTGAGACCGCAGGAAAGCAAAACCGGTAGGGCGATCATACCTCCACCGCCGGCTATCGCATCTATAAGGCCTGCGGCAAAACCCGTGATCAAAAGAATTAATAAAATACCTAGTTCAAGTTCCATGCTATGTCTTAGTTTTCTCAGGCTGCCTGTAAGGGCTGTGCGGATATGGACCAGTCGACACAGAAGGACGCCAGAGCAGAAGTGGCATCCAGGCTCCTATCTAAATGCTCGGCACCCAGATGATCGAGAGCCAGTGGAATTTCAGTGCAACCGAGAATAACACGTTCAAAACCCTGGTTCAGTAAGCTCTGAAACGCGTTGTTCAGTAATTTGCCTCCTAAAGCGATGTTTCCAGATTTAACACTATAAATTCCGCGCATGATTTTTTGCTGTATATCGGCAGGGGGTAATTCCAGTTGGATACCCTGCCTGCTGAGAATCTCAGGGTAGAATCCCGCTTTTAGGGTTCCGTCGGTCGCCATCAGCGTGACCTTGCTAATCTGTAATTGCTGGAGTGATTCACTACACGCATGAGCTATATGGAACACCGGCACAGGACTCTTTGCTTGTAAATCAGGTTGCCAGAAATGGGCTGTATTGCAGGGAATGGCTATTGCTTCAACGCCAGCAGATAGAAGTTCTTCAAGCCCCTGAAGCATAGCCGTCAGTGGAGATGCACTATCATTCATCAGGCAATCTGTGCGATCAGGAATCTGCGGGATTGAACGGATCAGCATGGGGATATGCTCCTGATCCCTTTGTGCGGGTGTGTTCTGGATGATTTTATGGGCAAAGTCCAGAGTTGCAAGTGGGCCCATTCCACCTAGCACACCTAAAGTTTTAAACATAATGATGGCCTCCTGAAAAGCTACCAGCCTATGAAGAAGGCGCTCCTCTGACCAATGCTGAAACATTTTAGGTTATACATATCCTGCATAATCATCCCGGATGATCTATAAACTCTATAGTGATCGGGGTTATGCAACTTTTGCATAGGTTATGCAAAGTAAGCATGGCAGGATATTTGTTTAGCATTACTTTTAATGCTGATAGTACACTCGGAGGTAAAGCCCTCGTTGAGTGGTCAGGAACTCTTTGCAGAATGAATATCGAAACAAAGTGGCTGGAAGATTTTTTGTCTCTGGCAAAAACACAAAACTTTTCCCGTTCCGCTAAGGAGCGTCATCTCACTCAACCTGCTTTTAGTCGCAGAATCCAGTCATTAGAGTCGGCGGTGGGCTGTGAGCTAATAGATCGTAGAAGTGTACCGGTCACTCTCACGGATGAAGGCCTATTGTTTAAAGAGACGGCGCAAAACCTGATCCTGCAACTGGAAAGCTGTATCAGTCATATTCAGTCACTCGCTGGAAAGTCGCATTCGGTGATTGATTTTGCTGTTTCCCATGCGTTGTCACTTTCAATGTTTCCCGGCTTTATTCAGTCACTCCAGTCAGCCATTCCGGGGATTACCGTCAGACAGATTGTGGCTAATGCGGATGAATGTTCTCAGGCATTAAAAAACGGGATTTGTGATTTTTTATTTGCCTTTGAAGACAGTTCTTTAAATGACGAGCTTAAGTTTGCAAGCCTGAGTCTTGAACAGGAAAAATTGATTCCGGTTTGCAGTACAGACAAATCGGGAAATCCACTTTTTGATCTGGATGATGCTGATAGCTTCAGCTACCCATTCCTAAGTTACCCTGACAACATTTATCTGGGACGTAGCGTTTCTCAACTGATCAAGCGCCCCCCTCGTGTCATTGAGTTACAGAAAGCTTTTGAATCTCCTATGGCAGACAGCCTTAAAGGGATGGCTCTGCAGGGAACAGGGATTGCCTGGGTACCGGCTTTTTCTGTTACAGAGGAACTTAAACAGGGCAGTCTGGTGATCTGTGGTGGAGATGCCTGGCAGGTGCCGTTGAATATCTGTGTTTATCGAAAGCAGCGGGTGCTCTGTGGGGAATCGGAGCAACTATGGCAATTACTGCTTAAGCGATATCCCCTGTCGCAGGGTGGCCAGGATGTTTAGGCGGACTGTTTATCTACTGGGTTTATTCCTTCTACCTACCTTGAATGCTCTTGCTGAGGGGGTGATCAGAGTAGGCGGTGATCACAATTATCCGCCTTATGAGTTTCTCAATGATGAGGGGCTTCCCGATGGTTATAACACCGAACTGACTAAAGCGATTGCTGAAGTCATGGGCATGGAGGTCGAGATTGAACTAGGGCGTTGGGATGACATGCGAAAACGCCTGAGCGAGGGGGAAGTCGATACACTCCAGGGGATGGTCTTCTCAGAAGAACGAAGTAAAAGCTTTGCGTTCTCGCCAGCCCATGCGTTGATACACCAATCAATTTTTGCCCGTAAAGGATCGCCAAAAGCGTCATCGTTGGTCGAGCTTGATGGCTATGAAGTGATAGTGCAGCGTGGCGGGATCATGCATGACTACCTGTTAAAAAACCGTGTGGGAGCGACCCTTGTTTTGGTGGATACCCATGCTTCTGCACTTCGTCTGCTGGCTTCGGGGCAACATGACTTTGCACTGGTTGCAAACCTTCCTGGCCTCTATTTAGGAAGGGAGCTGGAACTGTCCAACATTGTTCCGGTAGGTAAGCCATTTGGTGCACAGTCATACGGTTATTCGGTAGTCAAAGATAATACCGAACTGCTAGCTCAATTCAGTGAAGGGCTGGCTATTTTAAAGAACACCGGTCGTCAGCAGGAGATCTACGACAAGTGGTTGGGGCCACTGGAACAAAGTGGCCTACCCTGGAAAAAGATTGGCCAGGTTACCCTATGGGCTTCATTGCTACTGCTCTTTGTACTTGGGGCTAGTGTGGTCTGGAACCGCATGTTGACCCGTCAGGTAACGCGCAGAACCGAGGAGCTTAAGCTCCAACAGCAACAGCTTATTCAAGCGGATAAGATGACCTCTCTCGGTATTTTAGTGTCCGGCGTTGCCCATGAAATTAATAACCCCAGTAGCTTGTTGCTGTTAAACCTGCCTGTGTTGCAGGAGGTGTATCAGGATGCAGATGAAATTCTTGAAGCACACTATCAGGAACATGGGGATTTTTATCTGGGTGGTTTGGCATATAGCCGCATGCGAGAAGAGATCCCGCCGATGCTGGATGACATGCTCACGGGGACGCAAAGGATCCGAAGAATTGTTGACGACCTCCGGGATTTTGCACGGCAGAGTCCTTCGGAATTGAGCGAAAAAGTTGATCTGAACGAGGTGCTGGAGACTGCAATCCGGTTGGTAGATAACACAATCAAGCAGAGCTGTGATCATTTCAAAGTAGAGTATGCTCGGTCATTACCTCTGTTTCTGGGCAATGCGCAACGCATCGAGCAGGTCATGATTAATCTGATCGTTAATGCCTGCCAGGCCTTGGAAAGGCCGTCGCAAGCGATCCATGTGCGAACGTTTACTCTGGACGAAAAGATATATCTCGAGGTCATTGATGAGGGGCGGGGCATTGAACCGGAAAACCTCGCCAGGCTCAGCGACCCGTTCTTTACCACCCGGCGTGAGGAGGGGGGAACAGGTTTAGGTTTGTCTGTCTCGAACAGTATCGTTCAGGAGCATGGCGGTCGGATGCTCTATGAGTCTGAACCTGGTGAAGGTACACGTGTGAGGCTGATTTTTAACTCGACACTCAGGAATGAATTTGATGAGAAATAATCTGTACCCGCAGTTTGGGATTTTACTGATAGATGATGAAGAATCATTTCTGAGAAGTATGAGCATCGCACTGGAGCGCCGTGGCGGTTTCAATCATATCTATCGTTGTCAGGATAGTCGGAAAGCGATGCAGGTGATTGCTGATGAACCGATTGGTTTAGTGTTATTAGATCTGACCATGCCGCATGTGTCGGGTGAAGAGTTACTGCAAGCGATTGCCAGCGACTATCCGGATATTTCGGTCATCATCCTAAGTGGCTTGAATCAGCTGGAGGTTGCGCTGAACTGTATACGCCTGGGAGCTTACGATTACTTTGTCAAAACCACGGAAGAAGACCGACTGATTGAGGGTATTCGACGAGCAGTGCGTTTGCAGGAGATGAGTTTCGAAAACCGGGAGCTCAGACGGCGCTTTCTTAGCGATACTCTGGAACAGCCAGAAGTCTTTGCCAATATCATCACTCAGGATAAAGCGATGCGATCGGTTTTCCAGTACCTGGAATCGATCGCTCCCAGCCAACAGCCTGTGCTGATAATGGGCGAGAGTGGGGTGGGTAAAGAGCAGATCGCCCATGCGATACATACACTAAGTGCACGCTCTGGCCCGCTTGTGTCAGTCAATGTGGCTGGGCTGGATGATAATGTTTTTGCCGATACCTTATTTGGTCATCATCGCGGTGCTTTTACCGGAGCAGATAAGGCTCGCGCAGGTATGATCGAACAAGCGGCTGAAGGTACCTTATTCCTGGATGAGATCGGTGATCTGAGCCAGGCTTCTCAGGTGAAATTGCTGCGCTTACTGCAAGAGGGGGAGTACTACCCACTGGGCAGTGATCGTCCTAAACGGATACGTGCCCGAATTGTGGTTGCGACTCATCAAAACCTTGAGGAGAAACAGCTGCAAGGTGAGTTCAGGAAAGACTTATATTATCGATTGCGCATCCATCAGGTCGAGATCCCGCCGCTACGGAAAAGGAAAAAAGATCTGGGGCTGTTACTGGATTACTTTCTCTCTGAGGCAGCAGATGAACTGGGCAAAGCTAAGCCAACGATTCCTAAAGAACTGCCTGTGTTACTTGAGAATTATGATTTTCCGGGCAACGTTCGTGAGCTAAGAGCGATGGCTTTTGATGCCATGAGTCAACACCGCGCCCGTATTCTGTCTATGGAAGCCTTTCGCCGTGTGTTGACGGCGGATCACAGCCCTGAATTACTTGCTGAGAAGGGTGTTGCTGTTCGTTTTAATGAAGAGCAACCTCTGCCTTCTTTGCAGGAGATCAGTGACCTGCTAGTAGAAGAAGCGATGCGTCGTGCTCAGGGAAATCAGTCATTAGCCTCTCGTTTGATCGGTATCTCCCAGCCTGCGCTGAGTAAACGTTTAAAGAAACTTCAGGGGGATGAACCCCTATAACTATCGTTAAGGTTATAACCCGTCTTTTAGATTTAACCCTATGATTTTCATAGGGTTTTCTTTTTGTGGATTAATTCTATTCCTTTAGTAATACCCTTTCCCTTTTGTGGTTTTCCTCCCGTCTTAGTTAAAAGGTCAATTAAATCAACAGGTTAGTCTGATTGTAAAAGTTGGCATCTGCATTGCTGTAGTACTTTTCAAAAAAGCACTTATTAAAAAAGCACTTATTAAAAAGCACTTCTTAAAAAGGCAGGCCCAAGTTGCTTGCTGAAAAAATAACAATGAGGAAAGAGCGATGGGAAGTAGTGTGCTGTCAAAAGCGCAGGATGTTGGGCGTATTGAGAAAGATCTTTTGGGGGAAGCCAAGGTTCCTTCTGAAGCCTATTACGGTATTCAGACCCAACGGGCATGCGCCAACTTTGATCTTAGCGGTGTGAAGCTACGCCACTTTCCTGAATTAGTAAAAGCGCTGGCAATGGTGAAACTGGCCTGTGCTAAAGCGAATAATTCACTTGGGCTATTGGATGATAGCCACTGTGAGGCGATTGATCAGGCAGCCCAGGCAATTATCTCTGGCAACTTTCATGGTGAATTTGTCGTGGATATGGTCCAGGGAGGAGCGGGTACATCGACCAATATGAATGCTAATGAGGTGATCGCCAATGTGGGTCTTGAATACCTTGGGTACGGGAAAGGTGAGTATAAACACCTGCACCCGAATAACCATGTCAATATGTCCCAGTCCACCAACGATGCCTACCCGACGGCTGTGCGCCTGTCGATCTTATTAAAGCATGCTGATCTGGTTCATTCGCTTGCTTCTCTCCGTGATGTTTTTACCGCTAAAGCAGAGGAATTTAGTGACATCATCAAGATGGGGCGGACCCAGCTTCAAGATGCTGTACCAATGACGCTGGGACAAGAATTTCAGTCCTTTGCGACCACTCTCGGTGAAGATATAGAGCGAATTGCCGGACTGTCTGAGCTGCTTAAAGAGATCAATCTGGGGGGGACCGCGATTGGGACGGGAATCAATACTGACCCAGAGTACGCTCGTTTGGCGATAGGCCATCTATCAGAGATCAGTGGTTTTGAATTTAAGCGGGCGTCCGATCTGGTTGAAGCCAGCTCCGACATGGGCGCATTTGTTCTTTTCTCCTCAATGCTTAAACGACTTGCGGTCAAGCTTTCAAAGATTGCCAATGATCTGCGGATGCTCAGCATGGGGCCTCGTTGTGGATTAAATGAGATTAACTTGCCGCCACAGCAGCCAGGTAGCTCGATTATGCCAGGGAAAATTAACCCGGTTATTCCAGAAGCGGTCAATCAGGTGGCCTATCAGGTCGTTGGTAATGATCTGGCAGTGACCATGGCTGCTGAAGCTGGTCAGTTGCAGTTAAATGCCATGGAACCACTGATCGCATACAACGTGCTTGAATCGATCCGCATGCTTAAGCAGTCGATGGATATGCTTAAAAACCGCTGTGTCAGAGATATTACAGCGAATCGGGATCGTTGCCAGGAGCTGGTGGACCAGAGCATAGGGATTATCACAGCAGTGGTGCCGTACATCGGCTACGAAAACTCCAGTCGTATCGCTAAGGAAGCTTTGGCTTCAGGGCGTGGGGTGCTGGAACTCATCCGGGATGAGCAGTTAATGACTGAAGAAGATCTTCAGGCGGTGCTCAGCCCCTCATACATGATTAAGCCTCAACCGAGGCGCAATTCATAACTAACCCAAAATAACCGCACTTTTGCGGTCACTAAAACAACGATAAAAAAGGTGAATCTCATGCAGCAAGCAACTGTAGGTGGGAGCCAGGCTGGCGTTTGGGGCAGCATGGCACTGTGGAAGAAAATCCTTATTGGTATGGTGCTCGGCGTCATTATCGGTATCGCAATGGGGCCCGACTCGGCGATCTTCAAACCCATCGGAACGCTGTTTATAAACGCCATTAAAATGCTCATCGTACCACTAGTGTTTTGTTCACTGGTGGTGGGTGTTACCTCCATGCAAGATACCCGTAAAATGGGTCGCATCGGTCTTAAATCAGTCGTTCTTTATCTAGGAACGACTGCTGTTGCTATCAGTATTGGCCTTGCTATGGCCACTGTTTTCATGCCAGGTTCCGGTCTTGAAATGTCCGTAACAGAAGCAGCGCCTGCGGCTAAAGAAGCGCCGACGCTGGTGCAGACCTTGCTGAACATGATTCCTAAAAACCCGATTGGTGCGTTGGCTGCGGGGAATATTCTGCAGATTATCGTCTTCGCACTGGGCTTGGGTATTGCACTGACACTCTGTGGTGAAAAAGCGCAACCGGCTGTTAAGGTTTTTGAAAGCCTAGCAGAAGGTATGTACAAGTTGACTGAGCTGGTAATGAAACTCGCGCCTTACGGTGTATTCGGCTTGATGGCCTGGGTTGCCGGTAAATATGGTTTTGACATTCTTATGCCGCTGATTAAGGTGATTGCGGTTGCATACATTGGCTGCCTGATTCACGTCCTGGTGTTCTACACGGGGCTTGTCAGTGTGTTGGGCCGACTGAATCCGGTTCGCTACCTGAAAGGTTTGATAAACCCGGCTTCTGTTGCTTTCACAACAACCAGTAGCTCCGGTACGTTGCCAGCCACTATCAAAGCGTCTCGTGAAGAGCTGGGTGTGTCCAAAGGTATCTCCAGCTTTGTATTACCGCTGGGGGCAACGATCAATATGGATGGTACCGCTCTGTATCAGGGGGTTTGTGCGCTGTTTATTGCCCAGGCCTTCGGTATTGATCTGGCATTCTCCGATTACCTGTTGATCATCATGACCTCTACGCTGGCTTCAATCGGTACAGCAGGGGTTCCGGGTGCCGGTTTGATCATGCTATCGCTGGTACTAACCACGGTAGGTTTACCGATCGAAGGCTTAGCCATTGTTGCGGGTATTGACCGTATTCTGGATATGGCACGTACCAGCGTTAATGTCTGCGGTGACCTGATGGTTTCTGTGTTAGTGAGCAAAAGCGAAAATGAGCTTGATGAAGCCGTATACAATGCTGAATCAAGTAAGAAGGAGCTGGAAACTGCTTAACACAGGTTTCAGTTATGCCCGTCTATTGCCAATGCTGTCCACTTAAGCATTTGAGCTAACTGCGGGCTTAATAAAAAATCCGATATTGTTAACATTATCGGATTTTGTTGCCTGAACTATCAACATGGTAAAAGAAAATTAC
>NZ_CH724125.1:1098136-1141378 GCF_000153345.1 Neptuniibacter caesariensis | reverse complement strand
AACAAAGATAAATGCTGTTCTCTTCTTGAGTGAACAGCATTTCGCATCTAGCGCGGCATTTTTTATTGGAGCTATGGATTTTTAACCATCCAAAACTAGGCGCTTCGGGTCGTGTAGAATGCGACAAATGCCAGAAGAGGGCAGAGTAGAAGCGTGACGATAATCCAAACAGAGCCTGCTGCAAGTATGAAGGGTGTCACTTGTGCAATCACCGCACCTGTTAATAACTGGATAAACCCCATGAGTCCCGAAGCTGTACTTGGTGAACCTTGACTGCAACTAATCCCCGCCGATTGTCCGCTCGGCTGGCTGAAGCCACGGCCAAGGGTAAACAGGGCCATAGGTATAAACAGGGTAAAGTAGTGGAGCCCGAAGCTCAGAATGCATAGCAGCATTGTGACCGCTGCCAGGGTGGAAAGGGAATGACCAAGAATAATCATCCGCTGGATGCCAAGTCGGGCGGAGATCTTTGCAGCGGTAAAGCTGCCCAGCATGAACCCCAGCGAAACTATTAGAAACCAGTTACCGAAGTCCGCTGATGTACCTCCCATCTCACTATCTACGATATAGGGTGCAGAGCCGATAAACAGGTAAAAGGCACAGGCAATGAAGGTCGTAGAGAGTGCATAACCCAGGTAGTTAGGTGCTTTAAGTACCTGCCAATATTGTGATAGTACCCGGGTAATACGCAGACTATCGGTTTTCTCCTTTGCCGTTTCCGGGATCATAAACATAACGATCAACCAGGAAACCGTGCTAAGTAGCAGCGAGAAGTGGAACAGATACTGCCAGCCAAACTGCAGGTTAATATGCCCTCCCAGTGTGGGAGCAATCGCCTGAGATAGGGCGATAGACAAAGTAATGTAGCCGATTTTTCCCGCCGCCTGATCACGGGTGTACCGATCCAGCATAATAGTTCGCGCGAGTACCATGCCCGTACAGCCGCCGAGCGCCTGAAGTACTCTGGCCGCAAGCAGAGAATTTAGGTCATCAGCATATGCACCCAGTAAACAACCGATAAAATGCAAAGCGATACCTGTGAGCAAAATGGGGCGGCGCCCAAACCGATCAGCGAGTGGACCACAGATCAGCTGTCCGATCGCTAACGAGAACAAGTAAAGCGTCAGGCTAAGCTGAACTTCACTGGTGGTGACCCCTAAGTTCTCGGCAACATCGGGCAGTGCGGGTAGCAGAATGTTGAGGGCAATCGGGCTCACCATCGACATGACGGTGAAATAAGCGATTGGGGGTAGCGGCTTGTGCTGATCCATTCTGAACGTAAACTTCCTGCAAGGTTGTACTAGTTGCTGAGCTGAGTAATGGCGGCAATACCCGCTTCAGCACATTCCTGATCCTGTGCTTCGCTGGCTCCAGAAACACCGATAGCGCCAACAATCACACCTTCATGTTTTATCGGCAGACCGCCGCCAAACATCACGACGCCTTCCTGAACATTTAAGCCGGCTAGCAGGTGGGGCTTTGTCGCCAGGCGTTCCTGCCAAAGATGCGTACCAAAGCCGAAGCTCACCGCAGTATAAGCTTTGCCGCGAGCGATCTCTGTTGAAGGCATGGGAGCATTGTTAATGCGCTGCATTGCCAGCGGGTTGCCGTGGCGGTCCAATACCCAGGTGCAGATACGCAGATTATTATCTGCAGCATATTGGCAGGCCGCTTTAGCGATTGAGTTAGCGGTTTCCCAGCCGAGTGAACTGTCATTTACCAGCATGTTCTGCCTATCCTTTGTAGAAAATAAAAGGGCGCCAGATTGGAAGGCGCCCTTTGGTTCGACTTTAACTTTTACAGCGAGTGCTTACAGGCTGAATACTACGTTGACTTGGCCTGTACCTGAGCTTGGGAAGTATTCACCAATGATCTCGCCTTTACCCTGGTATTGATCCCAACCCAGTGCACCAAACAGCATAGCAGTATCGTGCATACCACCTTCACCTGAACAGCACTCAGAGTAGTCTGGTAGCATTTTCAGGAAAGTATCGATTTCACCCTGCTGCCATAGGTCCAGAACGCGCAGGTCTACCTGACGGTTGAACTCTTTGGAGATCGTGAACGTACCATTGTTAGCTTCGTAATCATCGTTGTCCCAGATGCGGTGAGACAGGGAACCGGAAGCCAGTAACATTACTTTGCTATCGCTAGCTTCGATCGCTTCACGAATCGCTTCACCCAGCTTACGAGAAGATTCGATGCTGTGAACTGTACACCAACCCGCAACAGAAACGACTTTCAGATCACCTTCCGGGTTCATGTAACGCATAGGTACCAGCGTACCGTATTCCAGAGACAGGGTTTCAACCTGGTGAGACAGTGTGAAAACGCCTTTCTCAGTCGCTTTTTCAGCGATCAGATCACCCAAAGCAGGGTTACCTGAGTACTCGTATTCCATGTTCTGGATGAAATGCGGAAACTCGTGGCTAGTGAAAGAGCCTTTGAAGTGTGCATTAGAGTTTACATGATAGCCCGCGTTAACCAGCCAGTGTGTATCAATAACAACAACAGTATCTGCACCAGCTTCGCGTGCGCGGCGCGCAATCTCTTTATGTCCGTCGATAGCCTGCTGACGGCAGCCTTCTAGCTTACCAGGCTGTTCAGAAAGCAGCATGGTTGGGACATGAGTTACTTTAGCAGCGAGAACAATCTCTCCCATCGTAAACCTCTCAACTTTTATTTTTCTAACAGCAGCGCTCTTTGGGGGACAGTCAAAGAGATGCTGATTAGTTAGTGAATTAACTTAATATGTTAATTATATTTCAACTAAAGATAGTTGTCATGTTATCTATTGTCAATGGGCTAACTATTTATATTGATTGAGATCAGCCTTGGCGAGACTAAAAAGAGCTGAGTAGCTGGAAGGGATTGTAGCCGCTATCTGTCTGGAGACAGCGGCTAGCTTTAAAGCTTGTTTTAAGGCTCTAGTTCGGAAAGCTCTTTGAGCATCTCCATAAGCATTTTCAGTTTTTTCTCATCATAGCGATCAGTAAAAGTCTTATAACGCGCTTCAACTTCAGGGCTGAGCTTCTGGAACAACTCGTTGGCCTGATCGGTCAGGCTGATAATAGTGCGGCGTTGGTCCTCTTCAGACTTACGGCGTTGTACATAGCCCTGTTGTTCCAGGCGTTTCAGAATACCAGTAAGGCTTGGGCTTAGCAGGCAGCAACGATTAGCCAGCTCTTTCGACTCCATTTCTTTATACGCATAGAGCGCACGTAGTACACGCCACTGCTGTTCTGTCAGGGAATTTTCATGGAGTAAAGGACGGAAGAACAACATGGTTGCTTCGCGTGCTTTTAGCAATTGTAGTGGCAGAGAGTCTTCAAACTTACGCATATTCTTTATCTTTATTGGAACGTAGCGGATATTCTCCCGGCTTCATTAGTGATCTGCAAGCCTTGGGCATGTAATTCCACCTAATGAATAGGGCTAAACTAGTCAGGAACCTGCGAACAAGTCCTATGCGACTCAGGCTTACAGAGCAAATGAAGCGCGCGGCAATAATTACAGTCATGCTGGTTGCCTGGCGAAAATTATTAACAAAGCGATTCACTTGCTCTGCAAGCCCCGCAGGGTGGGCTGTATAACGGCTATCTGCTTTGTCAGTCAGTTTGAAAAGGTCTAGACATTCCACTGCACTGACTTTCGCGCACATAGCCGTTCTATAGTCCACTGAGAAAGCATGAGACTTATTCGCAGATTCCTTAATATATTACTAATATCTAGTGTCGAATATAGCAGTTCGGTAGGGAAAAGGAATGACTTAAGGCGATCTTTGCACATTTAGACGGGCAAAATGCAAAAAAAAGCCCCGACATAGTCAGGGCTTAAGGTAGAGAGAAGAGATAAGGGCATAGGGACCCTTAAAAAAAGGACCTAGTCTTCTCTGCGCACAACCATGGTCAGGATGTTGTATACCGCTACAGGGGTATTATCCTGATTGATCACTTCAACATCCCAAACGATTACGCCATTAGGCTCATCTTCAGGGTTGCGACGATCTTTCTTGATCTTACGCTTACAGGTCAGGCGTACCTGAATAGTGTCGCCGATACCCACTGGCTCGATGAAACGCAGGTTTTCCAGACCGTAGTTCAGCTGAACCGGACCTGGAGAAGGTTCTACGAACATACCCGCAGCCGCCGATAGAACGAAATAACCGTGAGCTACTCGCTTACCGAACAGAGAATCTTTGGCAGCAATCTCATCAAAGTGAGCGTAGAAGTGATCACCGGACAGGCAACCGAAGTTGACGATATCTGCTTCTGTCACTGTACGACGATGTGTGATCAGTGTTTCACCGATCTGTACATCTTCAAAGTACTTACGGAACGGATGCACATCATCTTTAATCTGTTCAGAACCTGGGTTGAACTCGTTAGTGATTGCAGTCAGCGTTGTTGGGTTACCCTGAATTGCTGTACGTTGCATGTAATGCTTAACGGCACGCAGTCCACCCAGCTCTTCACCACCACCGGCACGACCTGGACCACCGTGTACCAATGTTGGTAGCGGGGAGCCGTGGCCTGTAGATTCTTTAGCACAAGCTTCGTTCAGGATATGCAGACGACCGTGGTAAGAGGCGCAACCCAATACCAGCTCACGTGCTTCCAGGTTGTCAGCGGTTACGATAGAACCCGCCAGCGAACCTTTACCCAGCTTAGCGATCGCGATCGCCTGATCGATATCGTCGTAGGCCATCAGGGTAGAAACAGGACCAAAGGCTTCAACACCATGGGGTACGTCTGTTTCCATCGGCTTGTCAGAGTACAGCAGTGTTGTTGGGAAGAATGCACCTGTTTCCAGGTTACCACCCACAATCTCAAAATCTTCGCTGCCACCGTGAACCAGTTCACAGCTCTGTTTCAGCTGTTCCACTTTGTCCCATACGTCTGCTACCTGGCTACGACCTACCAGAGCACCCATGCGAACACCTTCCACAGAAGGGTCACCTATCACGGTTTTGCTCAGGCGAGCTTTCAGAGCTTCAGTCACCGCATCAACACGGTTACGTGGGATAATGGCACGACGAATGGCAGTACACTTCTGACCGGCTTTAACGGTCATCTCGCGCGCGACTTCTTTCACGTACAGGTCAAACTCAGGAGAACCTGGCTCAACCGTTGCACCCAGAATCGCACAGTTCAGCGAGTCGGCTTCCATAGTGAATGGAATTGAGTTTGCAACGATGTTTGGATGCGTACGAAGTTTCTGGCCCGTTGATGCAGAACCTGTGAAAGTCACAACATCCTGCTCGTTTAGCAGATCAAGCAAGTTGCCAACGCCACCACAGATCAACTGGATAGAACCTTCTGGCAGAATGCCAGATGCGATGATCTCTTTAACCATCACTTCTGTCAGGTATGAAGAGGCTGTTGCGGGTTTAACGATAACCGGCATACCCGCAGCCAGGCTTGGAGCGATCTTCTCAAGCATACCCCAGCAAGGGAAGTTGAATGCGTTGATATGAACCGCTACACCTTCTTTTGGTGTCAGGATATGACGACCAATAAAGGTACCTTCACGGGACAGAATCTGTGCGTCATCTTCAACCAAGAACGTTTCGTTTGGTAGTTCACGACGAACCAGGCTGGAGTAGGTGAACATGGTGCTTACGCCACCTTCAATATCGATCCAGCTATCCGCACGTGTTGCACCTGTCCAGGCAGATACGCGGTAGAAATCTTCTTTCTTCTCCATCAGGTGCTTACCCAATGCTTTCAAAGCATTAGCACGCTCATGGAATGTCATTTTACGCAGGGCAGGGCCGCCTTTTTCACGAGCGAAACGAACCGCATCGTTAAAGTCGACACCTGTAGAGCTAACAGTACAGACAGATTCGCCGTTAATCGCGTTAAATACTTCAGTACCTGCGTCAGTACCTTCGACCCACTGGCCGTTGATATAACTTTGTAGTTTCATCAGGTTGATAACCTCAAATGATTCTTTTTAATCGCGACAGAAACAAGCGATTAAAGCTCAGGATCAGAGAAAGATCCGGGCAGTTTAACTGCCCGGAAACACGTTATGAGCGTGCGTCGAAGTCCAGAACAACTTCGTCAGAGATTGGGTGTGCCTGACAGCTCAGAACATAACCTGCGTCAATCTCGTGCTGCTCAAGGCCGTGGGAGATATCCATGTCCACTTCACCTTTAACCAGCTTACACTTACAAGTAGAGCAAACGCCGCCTTTACAGGAGTAAGGCAGGTCCATGCCGTTCTCGATACCTGCATCCAGAATGTTCTCACCCACAGTTGCCAGGTCGAACATAACTGAACGGCCATCAGCCATGACGGTAACTTTAGACATCTTCTCTTCGCCGAACTGCTCTTTACGTGCAGCGGCTTTTTCCAGCATCGCTTTAGAGTCAGTCGCAGAGCTTGCAAACAGCTCGTAGTGGATGTGCTCATCAGTCAGGCCTTCCATACGGAAACCACGAGAGACTTCAGACATCATCGCTTCAGGACCACAGATAAATGCTTCATCAACTTCTTTGATGTTGATCAGGCCGGATTTCTGCAGCGCGTAACCTTTTGCGTTATCGATACGACCGTTCAGTAAGTCAGCACCCTGGTCTTCATAGTCCATGATGTTGATCCACTGGAAACGATCCAGGTAACGGTTCTTAACGAAGTTCAGTTCGTCTTTGAACATAACGGTGTTGCTACGACGGTTACCGTAAATCAGGGTCACTTTAGACTCAGGCTCTGTGGACAGAACAGTCTTCATGATCGAGATCATTGGTGTGATACCAGAACCTGCAGCGATGCACATGTAGTTCTTTTTCTGATCTGCTTTCACTTCAGTGAAGAAGCTACCCTGAGGAGGCATTACTTCAACGCTCATACCCGGCTTGAAGTTATCGTTCGCGTAGTTAGAGAACTTACCGTCTTTAACGCGCTTGATACCCACACGCATGTGGCCATCGTTAACGCCAGAGCAGATAGAGTAAGAACGACGGACATCTTCGCCATCGATCTCAGCACGCAGGGTCAGGAACTGACCCTGAATGAAGTTAAACTTGTCTTGCAGTTCAGCAGGAACTGCAAAGCTAACCGCGATTGCCGTATCCGTTTCCGGCTGCACTTCAGCGATTTTTAGCGTGTAGAAATTGGTGTCAGACATTGCTTCACCTTTATCTTAAAACCCAGGTTGAACCTAGATTTTCTTAAAATAGTCAAATGGTTCGTTACAGTCGTTACACTGAAACAGTGCTTTACAGGCTGTAGAGCCAAACTCACTTACCCGGCGTGTATTTCGGGAACTACAGTGTGGACACTGCGCGTGGGCATCCGGTGTCAGACCGTCTTCATCAAGATCTGCGTCTTCTGGTGGCGCAATGCCATAGTTACGCAGTTTGCGACGGCCCTCAGGGGACATCCATTCTGAACTCCAGGCAGGCGACAGTGAGGTTTTCACCTTCACATCAGCGTAACCAGCATCATTCAATACCTGAGTGACGTCTGTGCTGATGTTGTCCATCGCCGGACAACCGGAGTAGGTCGGCGTGATGGTGACAATCACGCTGTCACCTTCACGTTCGATATCACGCAGAATCCCCAGATCCCAAATCGTCAGCACCGGTACTTCGGGGTCTTTAACTTCGTCGAGCAGATCCCATAGTTCCTTTACGTCTTCAGCGTTGCGTTGCTGCAGGCGCTGGTACTGCTCTTCCGGCATCAGTGAGATTTCATTCATGTCGGCTTACCACTTACAACCTGGGTTAGAGCGGTGCACGATCTGCATCTCAGTCAGCATGTGACCCAGATTCTCTGTGTGGTAACCGGTACGGCCGCCACGAACAGCCCAGCTATCTTCCGGTACTGTGATCGTTGCTTCAGTCAGGATGTCCGTTACCATTTTCAGCCATGCATCACGCAGCTTGGAAACGTCAACGCCGATACCTTCGTCAGCCAGTAGCTGCTCCGTTTCGTCCATATCGAACATTTCGTGCGTGTAGCCCCACAGCTGGTCGACAGCTTTCTGAGTGCGCTTGTGGCTCTCTTCAGTACCGTCACCCAGACGCAGAACCCAGTCACGGCTGCGGCGCAGGTGGTATTTAGTTTCTTTGATCGCTTTTGCCGCAATAGCAGATAGTGTTTCGTCTTTAGACTGCAGCAATTCTGGTAGTAGAACTGTGTAGTAAACGTCTGCGAATAGCTGGCGAACCTGAGAGTATGCGAAGTCGCCTTTTGGCATCTCCATCAACAGCAGGTTGCGGTATTCACGATCGTTACGCATAAATGCGAAATCGTCTTCGTCACGACCATCAGCAGCCAGTTCAGCAGCGTATGTGTAGAACATACGAGCACGACCGATGTAGTCCAAAGATACGTTACCGTATGCGATGTCTTCTTCCAGGAAAGGACCGTAGCTTACCCACTCAGAGATGCGGTGACCCAGAACAACAGAGTCATCACCCAGGCGGGTTGCGTATTCAAGCGTTGCAGCTTTGATATCACTCATTCTTTAATCCCCACCAATTACATGTTGTTTACTGGGTCAGGAAGAACGTAGTAAGTCGCGTGACGGTATGGTTTGTCATCGCTTGGATCGTAGAAGCAATCCGCATCGTCTTCCTGAGAAGCACAGATGTCAGAAGATTTAACAACCCAGATACTTACGCCTTCGCTACGACGGGTGTAGCAATCACGTGCGTATTCCAGCGCCTGTTCGTGATCTTCCGCGTGCAGGGAGCCTACGTGTTTGTGGTCCAGACCACGCTTGGAACGTACAAATACTTCAAACAGTTCCAGTTTTTCAGTGATGTTAGTCATTTCAGTTTCCCCTTACGCAGCGTTCTGTGCTTTTTTAGCTCGTTTCTTCTCGTTGTACGCGGAGATAGCGTCGCGTACCCATTCGCCTTCATCGTGAGCAGCAACGTGGTGCTCGATGCGCTGGCGGTTGCAGTGGCCGTTACCGTTGATCACGCTCCAGAACTCGTCCCAGTTCAGATCGCTGCTGTCATAGTGACCACGTTCTTCGTTCCACTTGATCGCTTTGTCCGGGTGCTCAAGACCCAGTACTTCAATCTGCTTAACCGTCTGGTCAACAAACTTCTGACGCAGATCGTCATTCGTTTCACGCTTGATCTTCCACTGCATAGACTTCTGAGAGTGTGCAGATTCAGAATCGTGAGGACCAAACATCATCAGTGCAGGCCAGTAGAAACGGTCCAGAGCGTCCTGAGCCATTGCCTTCTGATCTGGAGAACCTTTAGCCAAAGCCAGGATCGCTTCATAACCCTGACGCTGGTGGAAGGATTCTTCCTTACAAATACGGATCATGCCACGGGAATAGGGGCCGTAAGAGGTACGCTGCAGAGATACCTGGTTTACGATCGCTGCACCGTCTACCAACCAACCGATTGCGCCTACGTCGGCCCATGTTAGTGTTGGGTAGTTGAAGATAGAAGAGTACTTGGCTTTACCTGTCTGTAGCTGTTCAATCATCTCGGAACGAGAGATGCCCAGCGTTTCACAAGCAGAGTACAGGTACAGACCGTGGCCCGCTTCATCCTGTACTTTAGACAGCAGTACCGCTTTACGACGCAGAGATGGCGCACGAGTGATCCAGTTACCTTCAGGCTGCATACCAATTACTTCAGAGTGAGCATGCTGCGAGATCTGACGGATCAGGTTCTTGCGGTAGTCATCTGGCATCCAGTCTTTTGGCTCGATCTTCTCTTCAGCTTCGATCTTTGCCCAGAATTGTTCTTCTTGAGGGGTCATTGTTTTGCCTCCACAAATTGGGTTTGCAGGTCCTGCACTATCGGCAGGGCTGCAGAGCTCTATGTAGGGATGCCGGATACCCGGCATCCTGTATTTTTATTAACTGCTTACTTCGGACGGTTATCGAAAACGCGCTTCGCTTTACCTTCAGAACGTGGCAGCGCACCAACAGGTACAACGTCAATCTTGGTGCTGATACCAACAACAGATTTAATGTGGTGCTGAAGTTCTTTAACAACAGGATCCTGAGCGGTGTTCTGCGCTTCAGGTGTCAGTTCAACTTTCACCTGTACTTTGTCCAGGTTGCCGTCTTTAGTGACGATGATCTCGTAGTGAGGTGCCAGCGCTGGGATCTTCAGAATCTGTTCTTCGATCTGCGTTGGGAATACGTTTACACCACGGATGATCAACATGTCGTCAGAACGACCAGTGATCTTGTCGATACGGCGCATCGGACGTGCAGTACCTGGCAACAGACGAGTCAGGTCGCGAGTACGGTAACGGATAACCGGCAGGGCTTCTTTCGTCAGAGACGTGAATACCAACTCACCGTATTCGCCATCTGGCAGTACTTCGCCTGTGTTTGGATCGATAATCTCTGGGTAGAAGTGATCTTCCCAGATAGTTGGGCCATCTTTGGTTTCAGCACATTCCTGCGCGACACCAGGGCCCATAACTTCAGACAGGCCGTAGATATCAACTGCATCGATGCCCAGACGACCTTCGATGTTTTTACGCATCTCAGCAGTCCATGGTTCAGCACCGAAGATACCGATACGCAGCGCCATCTCCTGTGGGTCCAGACCCTGACGCTCCATCTCATCCATCAGGTTCAGCATGTAGGATGGCGTTACCATGATGATGTCCGGATCGAAATCGCGCATCAGCTGAACCTGCTTCTCTGTCTGGCCGCCAGACATCGGAATAACAGCACAGCCCAGACGCTCAGCACCGTAGTGCGCGCCCATACCGCCAGTGAACAGACCGTAACCGTAAGATACGTGTACCTTATCAGTGCTGCGGCCGCCCGCTGCACGGATAGAACGGGCAACAACATCAGACCAAACGTTGATGTCGTGCTGTGTGTAACCTACAACCGTTGGCTGACCTGTCGTACCTGAAGATGCGTGGATACGTACAACATCGCTCATTGGAACAGCGAACGAGTTGAACGGGTAAGCATCACGCAGGTACTGCTTAGTAGTGAACGGGAACAGTGCCAGGTCTTCCAGAGTTTTAAGATCAGATGGGTGAACGCCTTTCTCATCACACAGTTGACGGTAAGCCATTACATTGTTGTAAGCGTGCTTGATACTGAACTTCATGCGGCTCAGCTGCAGCGCACGAATTTCATCAATACTGGCTGTTTCGATCGGATCGAGTGCGTTTGGATCCACTTTGATATTCATCATAATCCTGTCCTGTTGTTTACTCTGTCGTTTATGAACACGCCTTCTATTGGGCGTTATTCACAGGAAGGCCGAAGCCTTCCCATTGGCACGTTTAAACGCGCTCGATAATAATTGCGATACCCTGACCGACACCGATACACATTGTGCACAGCGCGTAGCGACCACCGGTACGGTGTAGCTGGTACATAGCTGTAGTCACCAGACGTGCACCGCTGGCACCCAGTGGGTGACCCAGAGAGATCGCGCCGCCATTCGGGTTTACGTGGGCAGCATCATCTGGAAGACCCAGATCACGCATGACCGCCAGACCCTGAGATGCGAATGCTTCGTTCAGTTCGATCACATCCATCTGGTCCAGTGTCAGGCCGGTTTTTTCCAGAACTTTCTTAGTGGCTGGCGCAGGGCCAAAGCCCATGATGCGAGGCTCAAGGCCCGCTGTTGCCATGCCAACGATACGTGCTTTAGGTGTCAGACCATTCTTCTCTGCCGCCTCTTTAGACGCGATCAGCAGAGCACAAGCACCATCGTTTACACCAGAAGCGTTACCTGCAGTTACAGAACCGCCTTCACGGAAAGGTGCTTTCAGCTTAGCCAGACCTTCCAGAGTAGTAGAAGCACGCGGGTGCTCATCGGTATCTACAACAACGTCGTCGCCTTTACGCTGTGGAATCACAACCGGAACGATCTCTTCTTTAAAGACGCCTGCTTCCATCGCAGCCGCAGTTTTCTGCTGGCTGCGGAATGCGAACAGGTCCTGGTCTTCACGGGAGATGTTGAAATCTTCTGCGACGTTCTCAGCCGTTTCAGGCATTGAATCAACGCCGAACTCTGCTTTCATCTTCTTGTTGATGAAACGCCAGCCGATTGTCGTATCGAACAGACCGTTTGGATTACGGCTGAATGCAGATTCAGCTTTACCCATAACGAAAGGCGCACGTGACATAGATTCACAACCACCGGCGATCATCAGATCGGTTTCGCCTGCTTTGATTGCACGTGCAGCCATGCCGATCGCATCGATACCAGAACCACACAGACGGTTAACCGTAGTACCCGGTACAGAGGTTGGCAGGCCTGCCAGCAAAGAAGACATACGTGCAACGTTACGGTTATCTTCACCTGCCTGGTTAGCATTACCGTAGATCACGTCTTCAACGCTTGCCCAGTCAACCTGAGGGTTACGTTCCATCAGTGCTTTCAGTGGGATCGCGCCCAGATCGTCCGGACGTACAGGGGCTAAACCACCACCGTAACGGCCGAAGGGTGTGCGGATCGCATCACAGATATATGCATCGGTCATAAGTTATTTTCCTTCCGGTAGTTCGGTGCCTGGAATAACGACACCACGGATTCGATGAGAACGACCGCGGAACAGTGCGATCAGTTCACCTTTCTGGTTTTCAACACGTACGTCATATACACCGGTACGTCCGCGTTGATGAGATTTGCTTGCTTTGGCTACCAGCAGGTCACCTTTGTGACCCGGGCTGATGTAGTCAATGGTCACGCCAGCGGCAACAGTCGGGTGGTTCTCTGTGTTGCAAGAGAATGCAAAAGCACTGTCTGCCAGTGAGAAGATCATGCCGCCGTGACAAGTATCATGACCGTTGGTCATCCAATCCTGTACCGGCATAGTCAGCTCTGCGTAGCCTGGTGCAACCTTGATGATCTCCATCTTCAGCTCGCGGGTCAGCGGATCGTCTGCCAGCAAGGCATCGCGACAGGCTTCAGCCAGCTGCTGCGGATCATTAAGGTCATATTTTTCTGCGTAGTTGATCTGCTCAGCCATGGAACGTTGCTCCAGCGAAGAACTTACGGCGTAGCAGGGCAGAAGGGCGGTAACGATCTTCACCGTAGCACTGCTGCAGATTGCTCAGGGTATTGAAAACATGAGCAACACCGATTGCATCTGCCCAGGCCAGAGGGCCCTGTGGATAGTTCACACCACCACGCATCGCAACATCCGCATCTGCTGCAGTACAAACACCCTGATTAACCGCATCAGAGGCTTCGTTTGCCAGCATCGCTACGGTACGCATAACTACCAGGCCTGGAATATCGTCGATCACGCTCAGGTTGATATCCAGCGCATTGAACAGGCCGATAACGTCTTGCTTAGCTGCTTCACTGCACTGATCAGCGAAAGATACTGCCAGTGCGGTTGCAGCGTTGTAGTCCAACGCCAGATCGAATAGCGCCGTGTCCGGGTTACCTGTTGCAGCTACTTCAGTCGCGAAGCGGCCGTCGGTCAGGCATAGGCGTGCAGCGCCAACTTTGATGTAAGATTCAGTATCAGACGCCTGTTTTTCAACGTTCAGGCCTTTAGCTTCCATACGCTCAACCAAGGCATTAGCCACACCCTGATCGCCCACAACCTGTACCTGAGCAGGTGCGTTACCACCGGTGGTGATAGCAGCCGCTGGTTTTTCAGCGCCTTCTGCGTAATCGTAGAATCCGTGACCGCTCTTACGGCCCAAACGGCCACACTCAACCAGTGCTTTCTGGGTGAGTGATGGTAGGAAGCGTGGATCCTGATAGTAAGCATCGAATACGGAGCAGGTTACTGCATAGTTAACATCGTGGCCGATCAGATCCATCAGTTCAAATGGACCCATACGGAAGTTACCCGCACCTTTAATCACCTGATCCAGGGTTGCCAGATCCGCGCCACCTTCTTCAAAAATACGCAGTGATTCAGCATAGAAAGGACGTGCCACACGGTTAACGATAAAGCCCGGCGTTGATTTGGTGTATACCGCCTGCTTGCCCCATGCTGTTGCCGTAGCATGAGTCTGATCGGCTACCGCCTGAGACGTCGCCAGACCGGATACGATCTCAACCAGCTTCATCACAGGAGCCGGGTTGAAGAAGTGCATACCTACCAGACGTTCCGGGTTGCTCATCTCAGCGCCCAACGCGGTAACAGAGATAGACGACGTATTCGTTGCAAGAATCGCATCAGTCGCACAAGTGGCTTCAAGGTTAGCCAGCAGGCCACGCTTGATGCCCAGATCTTCAATGATCGCTTCAATCACTAGTTTGGAATCAGCCAGAGCTTCGATCTCAGTTGCTGGCGAGATGTTTGCAAGCAATGCGTCCAGGGCTTCCTGGGTCATCTTGCCACGGGAAACCTGACGTTCCAGACCCGATTTGATGTGGTTAATACCACGCTCAATCGCTTCCGGGTTCATATCAAACAGAATAACCGGGTGGCCATAAGCGGCTGCAACCTGCGCAATACCTGCACCCATTGTGCCGGCACCGATGACTGCAATCTGAGCGCTTTTATCCAGAGGAGAAACAGTGTTAGTCATAGAACGCTCGCTTATTTGCCTTTAAATTCTGGTGCACGTTTTTCCATGAATGCTGCTACGCCTTCACGGTAGTCATCAGTACGGCCCGCCAGACGCTGAAGGTCACGTTCCAGATCAAGCTGCTCATCCAGCGTGTTTGTGTTGGCTGCGTTCACTGCGCGCAGAGTCAGGTCGAAACCTTTCGTTGGCTGTTTAGCCAGTTTCTTCGCCATGCCCATGACTTCATCCATCAGTGCTTCATCATCAACGCACTTCCAGATCATGCCCCACTCTTCAGCCTGCTCAGCAGATACTTTGTCGCTCAGCAGCATCAGTGCTTTAGCGCGTGCAGTACCGACCAGACGTGGCAGCGTCCAGGTACCACCAGAATCAGGTACCAGACCAATCTTGCTGAAGCCCTGGATAAAGCTTGCAGAGCGTCCTGCAACAACGATGTCACACACCAGTGCCAGGTTAGCGCCGGCACCTGCTGCTACGCCGTTAACAGCACAGATAACTGGCATTGGCAGATCACGTAGTGTGCGTACCAATGGGTTATAGTTCTTTTCTACAGACAGACCCAGATCTGGCATCTCTGCATCAGCTGCAACGTTACGGTCGCTTAGATCCTGGCCAGCGCAAAAACCACGGCCGTTACCGGTTAGTACCAGACAGCGTACGCTTTCATCTTTCTTAATGGCTTTGATTGCCTGGCGCATCTCTTCGTGCATGTCAGCGTTAAAGCTGTTCAGACGATCGGGACGGTTCAGGGCAAGCAGTGCTACCCCATCTTCAATTGATAGGCTTACAGTTTCGAAATTCATGCTTAGCATCCTTTGAAAGCGGGTTTGCGTTTTTCGATAAAAGCGTTGATACCTTCGTTACGGTCTTCAGTAGCAGCCAGCAGCGTAAATGCCTTACGCTCATAGAGCAGGCCAGAAGCCAGATCAGTATCAAAAGCTTTAAGTACGGAATCTTTTGCCATCTCCACCGCGATCGGTGCGTGGCGAGCAATCTGTTGTGCAACTTTCTGAGCGCGTTCAACAGTTGTTTCAGGAATAGTGATTTCAGAGATCAGACCGAAGCCCATCGCCTGTTGGGCTGAGATAGGCTCGCCGGTTAGCACCATCTGCATCGCCATCGACTTACCAACAGCGCGAAGCAAGCGCTGAGTGCCGCCGGCACCTGGCATGATGCCTAGTTTGATTTCAGGCTGACCAAATTTGGCTTCTTCACCCGCGATGATAATGTCTGCGTGCATCGCCAGTTCACAGCCGCCGCCCAGGCAGAAGCCGTTAACGGCAGCAATCAATGGCTTTTTAAAAGCGGTAATTCGTTTCCAATGATCAACACGTGGGTCGCGTAGTACGCCAACGGCATCCAGGGTCGCCATCTCACGAACATCAGCGCCGGCTGCAAATGCTTTGCTGGAACCGGTAATAACCACAGCACCCACTTCCGGGTTGCTCTGGATCTCATCAAGAAGGTCTGCCAGTTCTTCCAGCAGTTTCGTATTCAGTGCATTTAATGCTTCAGGGCGGTGCAGGGTAATAGTTAACACACCCTTAGTAGGTTCACTCACCTTAAGGTTTGTTGGAGTGCTCATGCATTGTCCTGTCAATTGCTTAATATGTTAACGAGTACTTTCTCTTAGCACGGAGTACTCTTCATTGGCCTTGATGCTACTGAAGACTGATTTCCGGAAATGCAGTAGCAAACATTGATGCCGATCAATATTCTAATTAAATGCAAAGTGATCCATTTTGTCAAACCTGTATTGCATTTTTTGTGTCACTTTTGGTTTTTGTGGTTAATTGGTTTGTTATGGGTTAACTTGCTGATCTGTATAGGTTTTTGTTGTATTTGCTTGGGTTGCTATGGGAAGGGGCTGTAGGTTTTTGTACTGACTCATTGGTCTAATCATGTATTGATTATGTCAATTATTGATGGTGAGTGTCATGCGTTTAACTTGTTGATAAATAAGGGTATATGGTTTTTTCCTTGATGTAAGTCAATAACGTAGGTTATAGTTTGTTCAAGTATTGGATACAAAAAATATTATATTTTGTTCTTTTTTGTATCGTAACTATAAGAAGTGTAACAAGCAGGTACCTCAGCTATGTCTAAAGCAGATTCACTATTTAATAAGCATAAAGAATTGTTAGCGAAAGCCTGTGACGCGATTCAGGAGAGGGGGCACTGGCTTCCATACCCAGAGATTCCAAGCGGGAAAATCTACGGGGAAACAGCTAAGCAGGAAGGTAAAGAAGCCTTTGAATCATCGCTTAATCAGCCTTTTATCGTTAAAGGTCCGCAGCCGCAAGGGCGCGTAGGTGTTGAAGTTTCTCCATACACCGGCGAGTTAGGGATTAGCTATGATCAGTACAATGCAGAAGACCTGATCATGACGGCTAAACAGGCACTGCCTGCCTGGCGTGATGCGGGGCCTGCGGCCCGTGTAGGGGTTTGTGCTGAGATTCTTGAGAGGCTGAACAAACGTAGTTTTGAGATCGGCAATGCCACTATGCATACCACCGGGCAGGGTTTTGCGATGGCCTTTCAGGCAGGTGGGCCCCATGCACAGGATCGCGGTCTGGAAGCGGTAGCTACGGCCTGGTTGATGATGTCTAAAGTACCAGTTTCCTCTACATGGAATAAGCCACAGGGTAAGCATGATCCGCTGCTGATGAGTAAGAAGTACCATATTGTCCCACGTGGTATTGCCATGGTTGTGGCCTGTTCGACATTCCCAACCTGGAATACCTACCCAGGATTATTTGCCAGCTTAGTGACGGGTAACCCGGTTATTATTAAACCCCACTCACAGGCCGTATTGCCGGTCGCAATTACCGTTCAGGTTTGCCAGCAGGTACTCGAAGAGTGTGGCTTTGACCCTTGCCTGGTCCAGATGGCGCCAGAAGGTCATGAGGTAGGCATCGCACAGGCGCTGGCGACTCATCCAGATATGAAGATCATCGACTATACCGGCGGCAATCACTTCGGTGACTGGCTCAGTGAAAACGCTCGTCAGGCACGTATCTATAAAGAACAGGCTGGGGTGAATACAGTTCTTATCGACAGTTTGCCTAGCCTTAAGCGCAGTGCCCAGAATCTGGCGTTCGCGTTGAGCCTCTATTCAGGGCAGATGTGTACCACGCCGCAAGCGGTGTTAATTCCGAAAACGGGTATTGAAACCGACGAAGGTCAGATGAGTTTTGATCAGGTGGCAGACTATCTGTGTAACACCATCAAAAAGTTCCTCTCCGATCCTGAGCGTGCCATTAGTGTGTTGGGGGCGATTCCCAATCCGGCAACCGTAGCGCGCCTCGAAGCAGCCGAAAGCCTGGGTAAAGTTCGCCTGGCTTCTGAAAGCCATCCGGTACCGGGTTTCGAAAATGCCCTTTATCGTACACCCTTAGTGTTGGAAGTCGAAGGAACAGACGCCGCATGGCAGCAGGAGCAGTTCGGCCCGATCAGCTTCCTGGTTGCGGTTGAAGATACAGACCAGGGGTTACAGCTGATCTCTGAGGCTGTGGCGAATAAAGGCGCGATCACGTTTGCGGTTTACTCTCAGGATGAGGCAATATTAGATAAAGCTGAACAAGTTGCAATCGAGCAGGGCGTTGCGTTGTCATGCAATCTGGATGGTGGAGTCTTTGTTAATCAGGCTGCCGCATTCAGTGATTTCCATGCGACCGGTAATAACCCAGCGGCGAACGCATCTTTGACTGATGTGGCCTTTGTTGCGGACCGTTACGCGGTTGTACAAAGTCGACGTCACATGGTCAGCGAATAAATATAAGTAGCCAGGCACTGGAATTGAGGGGATTTATGCAGGTTTATAGTATTGATGGAATTACGCCGGTGGTAGACCCAACGGCTTATGTGCATCCAACCGCCGTATTGATCGGTGATGTGATCATCGGCCCTGGCTGTTATGTAGGGCCTAACGCGGCCCTGCGTGGTGATTTTGGCCGCCTGATTCTGGAAGAGGGTGCAAACGTACAGGATACCTGCGTTCTGCACGGCTTCCCGGGAACCGATACTGTGGTTGAGAAAGATGGCCATATTGGCCACGGTGCCGTGTTGCACGGCTGCCGTATTGGTCGTAATGCGCTGGTGGGTATGAATGCCGTAGTGATGGACGGTGCTGAAATCGGCGCAGAATCGATCGTCGCAGCTTGTGCTTTTGTAAAGGCGGCTTTCAAATGTGAACCGCGCAGCATGCTGGTAGGCTCACCCGCCAAATTCCTTCGCGAAGTCTCCGATAAAGAGATCGCCTGGAAAAGTGCCGGTACAGCAACTTATCAGGATCTCACCAACCGCTGTTTAACGACCATGGAAAAGGTCGAACCACTCACCGAAGTGGAACCAAACCGCCCAAGAATGGATGTGGGCGAGGTTAAGCCGAAGTATAAGACTGAGGCGTAAAAGCAGGACGCCGCTTTGCGGCTAGAGGGCGCTGCGCTTCAGGGCGCAGCTTCGCTGCTAGAGGAAAAACAAAGGCAGATAGAAGCGGTCGGGAGCTGCTGAATTCAGGAAAAAGCTTGTAAATTAAAACGGCTGCTTTGTGCTATTTGCAGACAAATGCCAATTTATTGCTGTGAATAAAATCTGTTTGTTTATACAGTATATTTCAGCAAAGCAGTTTTTTGAGCCGTTTCAGCATCATGATCTGATATGAAATGTGCTTGATTTTGCCTCGATGCTAAGTTAAAAATCTTATAAAAACAGACAGATGGAAGTCTAACGAGGGTAGATACACGGACCCCGTATATCAATTGATATAGCGCATGGGCGGTTTGTCACGGAAGAGTCTCAGTAATTTCTAATTTATTCCTTCCTTTTCAATTTCTTACATCTGTTATTAAACACATGCCGTTAGGGTAGATATACTGACTCCCGTATATACAAATGTTAGCCTTTTTGGGCAGGGATATATGAAAAATAAAAAGTTAGCAAATTTACTTGCCTTTAAAGCAAATCTGTTTGAAGTATTTGTAATCGCTGTACTAGTCTCTCTTGGTGTCAATATTTTAGCCTCAGGGTTTCTTGCTTATCTTGATTTAGGTTCTACTCAATCACTTATAATCGGAGGGCTACTTGTAGTAATAGGTTTGTTAATTCTATTGAGGAACTTACAGCCAGAAAATAGTGGAATCTATGAGTTTAATGGTGTTATTTGTACAGATAGAGATTCAGGTGAAATAATATCGATTCAGAATTATGAAGTTACAGAAGAGCTTAAAACAGCAATCACTGCGCTATGTACTGAAAATAAAGCTTTTCAAAAAATCTGGTCAGAATCACCTATTGGTTTAGGTATGTATTTTGAAAATGGTCAGGCTGTTTCTAAACGCCCAAAATCAAATGTAATTCTATTGGAAGCTATTGAGTATTTTACTTTAAATCAGCTTAGCTTACATTTGAGTTCTCATTTTAATAATAATTCCAGTGTGTCAAATGATGAATTGGTAACCATTGAAAGAAAAAATATACCTCAAGTTTTATTAGATAACAGATTCTTAGATTTATTTTCTAGACCCATGGAAGAGCGGGAGCATTTTATTGAACATGGTGGTGAATCAAAAGATGGTAAAGTAGTTTACGCATTTGGAAAAGGCGGAGCTATGTTCAATCATTTTGAAATGGTTCTTCCTAAAGGAAGTTCAATTAGTCGTGATGAAGACTCTAGCTTAGTGATTAAGACCCCCCGTTTTGAGTTAAAAATTAAGCCTAGTTTTATTGGTGTAAATGCCAATCTGCCTCGTAATTTTGAACAGTTGTATATGGGCAGGGATCTAATGTCAGTTTCAACTTTTCATATTGGTTTAAGCCTTACGGTAGATTTTTATGCTAAATCATTATTTTCAGTTCAAGGTTGGGGCTACTATTGGTGGCTAGACTCATTTTTAAACAGGATAGAAAATGAATTCTCAAAGAATAAATTTCTTACTAAAATATCATGGGAACAAAATGCAGCCATAATGTTAATGGCTGAAAATAGAAGAAAAAAACAAGAACGTGACCTAAACAACAGAGAAAAAGAAGGCTGACAAATTGCTCAAGCGGACAAGAAACAGTTGGCTTTTGCTCGTTTCTCGCTAATTTTAGCCAAATATTTTATTGCCGCTTAGCAAGGCGTTAAGCAAAATTAATAGGCATCATTAAGGAAAATTAATTGTGTGTACTAATTTTATTATATTTATAACTTTGTTGTTTGCAGGAATGTCTGGGGGCTTGATTAATTATTCAAACACACCAAAAGACAAAGACGTAACGTTTCTGAAGAGCAATCTATTTAAATGTTTAAGTCTAGGTGTCGCAGCCTCATTTATGATACCTGTATTCTTACAAATGATATCTAGCAATTTACTTGAAGAAGTCAAAGCTGAAGATAAATCTATTTTTATATTATTTGGATTTTCATTGATTGCAGCAATATCATCACGATCATTTATAGAAAGTGTATCAAAAAAATTCCTTAATCAATTAACGGAGACGGAATCTAAAATTGATGAGTTAAAAGCGAGATCAGACGAAGAAGAAAAAGAAATAAAATATCTGAAAGAGAAGAACTTTTTACTAGAAGGGAAGGCATACAGATCAGATGGACAGCATCAAGAAGCGTTAGAAGAATTTGAAAAGGCCATTGAAGTCGAAAGCAGTGATAGAGCCTGGGGGCTTAAAGCATTGCAGCATTATCACCTAAAACAATATGAAGAAGCGCTTGAGGCAAATATCGTTGCTTTAGGTTTGGAGCATACTAGTGATACACAAACTTATCAGCTTAATTGGAATCAAGCGTGCTTCATGTCAATTCTAAAGCAAGATATAAAAGAGATAGAGAAACATTTAGACATTGCTATTGATCTTAATCAAGATCTTAAAAATCAAATTTCTAACGAAAAAGATCTATCTTTTGCTCTAAGTGATGAGAATTTTTGTAAAAAATACGGCATCCAATTTAACGCTTAACAAAGCGATTGAGCAAGGACGGACTGATGCCCGCCACTTAGCTTGGCGTTAGGTGTACTACAATCATGGCCGAAACCGAGAATCCAAGATTCAATAAGAACCACACCATCGATCTCAAGCAAATTAGACTCGATGTTTACAGACTGGTTTGTTACTTCGAGGCGGCACGTTCGATTGCAGAAACACATGCCTCACAAGATGATTACGCTATAGAAGCCTTACCGAGAGAATTCTTCACGGACGAAGTGTCGAGAATCCTTCTGCAAACAGCCATCATTCTTAGAATGCTAGATGATGAATCAGAGGCTGATATAGAAGAAAGAGATCCATTTTTCAGTGGCAGGCTAGAGCAAAATGGAAAAACTAAGCAGCTCTCTTTGAGGGAGGCCTGTAATAAAATAATCCATTCCCACAAAATTAACTTCGATCAAGAGCATTTTTCTGACGGTGGGGCTGAAGGTGAGTATTTCACACCTATTATTTATTTATACGGTCGTCAAAAACAGTACGGATGGAAGGCAACACTTAACCTTAGGCTTTTTTTAAACCATGCTGCCCGCCTACTACGAGCCCGTTCATTTTCAGAGTTTATCGAATGGGAAAGAGTATATGGAAGCGTATAACAAACAAATGAACTTCGGACAACACAAGCCGCCTCGAGCTTTTTGAGTCTGGTTATTTGCGGTGTTAGCGCAGTAAAACGACGGATGATTAAGACATGCATTTAAAGGATATCTTGGCTAGGGGTTTCTTCCCTAAGGAGCTGCCGGCACCATTTATCACAGATAATTTCGCTGAACTCCTTACTTCATCTACTATTCCGGTGACGGGGGATTTTGCGAAGAATATCACTAAGAAAGCCAAGATACCTAAAGCAAAACTTTGCGTTTACACGCACGCACGTGGTGGACTGCTGAGGAGAAAATTAAGCATATGTAATCCGGTTCTTTATTATCTTTTATCACGGGAGATTGAAAGCAACTGGACAAGCATTGTTAGTGTGGCAGGCGGTTCTTCGTTAGCAGCTACTGCTCCAGAACAAAAAAAAACTGGTAGAGCTATTGATGGAAAGCATTCACAGGGAGATAGAGCTAGCTTAGCTATACACACAAGGATTGGAAGGCGATTTGTTTTAACTACAGATATTAGCCGTTTCTATCACAGCATATACACTCATTCCATTCCATGGGCTCTACATACAAAACCAGTTGCCAAAGCCAGTCGCGCGTTAACTCTTTTGGGTAACAAGTTGGACTTCTTGGTTCGACAAGGGCAAGACGGACAAACGGTTGGCATACCAATTGGCCCTGATACATCCTTAGTTTTAGCAGAGCTTATAATGCATCAGTGTGATCACGCTTTGATCACAAAATTGCCTCTTATCAAGGGACACAGGTTTATAGATGACTATGAGTTGAGCTTTAGTACAAGAACGGAGGCCGAAGAAGCATTCCACTTTCTTGAAACCTGCTTATCTGACTATGAGCTTGCGCTTAACCCTAAAAAAACCAAAGTATCTGAATTACCACTTCCATTAGAAAGTGACTGGTCCCGTGAACTGAAGAAATTTCGATTTAGAGCTTCTAAGCGTAGTCAAGCAACAGACCTAGAGGCATTCTTCTCGCTGGCGTTCGAATTCCATAGGCATCACCTTGATGAGCCTGTTTTACAATTTGCAATTGCACGCCTTAGGTCCGTGACGGTAGATGCTGGTAATTGGGAGTTGTTTCAACGCTTGATATTACTTTGCGTCGTTCCTGAGCCTGCAACCTTGCCATATGCCCTAGAACAAATAATAAGCCGAGTGAATGCCGGGGCTGCTCCGTTGAAAGGTGAAATACAGGAAGTACTTAACGACTTGATTGAAAATCACGCCCCACTTCGACATTCAAGTGAGGTTGCTAACTCGCTATGGGGGTGTTTAGCACTAAAGCTAACTCTTAATGACTGCGCAGTTGTTCTTGTTTCCAGTTGCGAAGACTCATGTGTTGCTCTTCTAGCTCTTGACTGTCAATCCAAAGGGTTATTAGCGAAGCCTCTTAATACCAGTCTTTGGGAAACCCAGATGTGTGCTGAGGGTTTGTACGATGAACATTGGCTATTGTCGTACGAAGCAAATGTGAAAGGCTGGCTTCCAAGTGTTGGAGGAGTAGATCATGTGAGTGCTGATGCTAATTTCGGCTATTTAAAGGCAAACGGAGTACATTTCTACGAGGAAAGTCTCGCCTCACCAGTCATCGGCGGAGATGTACCAATGCCTACACTGCCATCTATATTAGTTCAGTCCAGCTATCAATCAATATGAACACTGAAAACGCAAACTAGAGGCTATAGGGGACGTTGGTTCTATCGCGCCAAATCTCCTGAACCCGGGAGTTAAATGTCTGGAAAGTGACGAAAGAAGTCTTCTAGAATCTAACAACTAGCCCTTGCTTTTTCTCTAGCCACGAAGTGGCGTGCTCTAGCAGCGGAGCTGTGCCTTCATCCGCTTTTTCCTGAATTCAGCCGCCCCTGGCTGCCTCAAGCGCTTTTAATTCAATCCACCATACCGCTTATAAAACTTATTATTCGGCGGAGGTAGTGGCCCTTCGGCGGTTTCCAGTACGGCATCCATATGCTGTTCAGCCCCTTGCCAGACGCGCTGATAGATATTGGTACACAGCTGGCGTGCGGCGCTGCCTGCCCAGTCGCCCGGAAGTAGTTCATCCGGTAGTTCCGGATCTCGAAGGATGATTCGGCGGTATTCGTGAATCAGCAGGGTGCGGATCTGGAAGCATTGTTCAGGGGTTGGGATACCCTTGTCGTTGATGTGGTTCCAGATCGGGCGGAATTTATCGAGGAAGCTCTGGTAGCTTTCAGCCAGTTTCGGCAGGTTCCAGGATTCACGGGTTTGCAGACGGAGCGGGCGGGTCGCGGTGCTGCCTTCGCCCATATCTTCAAAGATGATCACATCATCGGTGTAGTCGTATTCCTGCAACACGGCCTGCAGTTCGCTTTTCTGCATCTGTGGATGCAGTAAAACGGTGGGAGACAGGGTGCCGAAACCGTGCCATTCAAGTTCCTGACGAAGCTTTTGGCGTTCATCTTGTTCAAGCTGGCTTAAGATGGCCATCAGCCAGCGACCATCCCATTCCGGGTTTTGATCGGCATAGACACGTTTAAAGGCTTTCTGGAAGCGGCGGATACCGGGCCCGGTCAGGCTGTAATAGCTGCGGCGGCCAACCTGTTCGGCAACCAGCCAGTTTTCTTTTGCCAGACGGAACACCGAGGTGCGTACCAGGCGCTGGTTAAGCCCCAGCGGCTCCAGGAGTTTGATCATGCTGCCCAACCATACGGTTCCACCACGGGGTGCGATCGCATCACCATATACGGTAATAATCAGTGATCCTGCACGGATAGGCCGACGATTTCGGAAATTATCGACCAGGGTTTCGAGGGCGGGGAAAGCGGGCATGTGACTCCAGTTAATTTGTTTATGCTCTGAACAACAGTTTCAGGGCGTGCATTCTATAGCTCGTTGTAAACTCAGGCAAATTAAGCTGTTACAGCCACTGAGTTCAGTCAATAGATATACTCTTTTTTGCTTAATATGTTAAGAGTGAAAGTGATACGTAATTCGTATAAGTATAGATGCTTATTGTGTAATATCCGTCCACTTGTTCAATTCTATACGGCTGTCGTGATAGGTTTCATTGAGCTGAGTGCATGAGCTTTGCAGTTCAGCATGGTTATCACTCTTAATGGAGCCTGCTTTTTCCAGTGCTTTAGCGGCTTGCTGGACCTGAATAAACCCAAAATTAGCCGCCGCCCCACTGAGCGTGTGTGCCGAACTTTGCAGTGCCGCTGAATCCTGTTGCTGGATCGCTTCAGCAATCTCTTCAAGCAGTTGCTCCGCCTGATTATGGAACTGCGTAAGCAATTGCTGAACACTCTCTTCACCGAGCATTTCCCGGTGTTGCGTGAGCAGCGCCAGATCCAGGTATTCCTGCGTAGCTGTGTTCTTCACTTCAGTTGTGCCTTCCTGTTCCAGAATCGCTTTAAGGTCCGCATGCTGAATCGGTTTAGCTAATACGCCGTTCATACCTGAATCCAGATAGTTCTGAACTTCGTTAGGGGTGACCGAAGCGGTGAGGGCGATAATTCTGATCGCGCTTTTCTGTTCCTGTGGATGCTCTCGCATGCGTCTGGTGGTTTCCATTCCGTCCATATCGGGGAGGTGGATGTCCATCAATACCAGATCGTAGTCATGGTCGTTGTGCATCGACAGGGCGGTATACCCATCATCGGCAATGGATACTTTATGCCCGTCGCTTTCCAGAAGCCCTTTGGTGACTTCCTGATTCACCGGCGTATCTTCCACCAGAAGGATATCCAGGCAAGTGGACGGTTTAGGCATTGGAACGTTAGCAACTTCGGCAGGGAGCTCGTCTGTAATAGGGAAGCTGAGTTCGAACCAGAATGTTGTTCCCTGTTCTTCAGTACTCTCAAAGCCGATCTCTCCATTGAGTCGTTCTATAATCTGCCGGGTGATCGCAAGGCCAAGTCCCGTGCCTCCGTAGCGGCGAGTGATGGAACTATCCGCCTGAGTGAAATGTTGGAAGATTCGTGATTGGGCTTTTTCCGGAATACCGATCCCCGTATCTTCGATCGTAAAGCGAGTTTTTAGCTTATCTTGAGTATCTGGCAGGCCTTCACAGCTGATACGAATATACCCCTGATGGGTAAACTTTAAGGCGTTTGAGCACAGGTTCATCAAAATCTGGCTAAGCACCCGGGGGTCGCCCGAGACTGCGGGCAGCGTTCGCTCGATATTAGGGACAATCTGCAACGATTTTTCCTGGGCAACCGGCTTGAACAGGTTATAGATCTCATCCATGACATCCTGAATCAAGAAGGGTTTTTCTTCCAGTTCAAGCTGACCCGATTCGATCTTCGAGTAATCAAGAATGTTATTCAGAATCGACAGCAGGGTTTGGCCAGCGTTGTAGATTGTATCAATCTGTTCATTCTGTTCGCTGTTTAACTGCCCTTGTTTCATCAACTGGGCCATACCGAGAATGCCGTTCATCGGGGTGCGAATCTCATGGCTCATGGTGGCAAGAAACATCGATTTGGCTTCGTTTTCTGCTTCCGCCTCGTGGCGAGCCTGTTCTGCCGCTTCTTTGGCTTTTCGTTCCGTAATATCGGTCAGTGAGCCTTCGTAATATTGAACCTGGCCACTGGCGTCGAGCACTTTGCGCGCGGAGAGAGACACATAGATCGGCTCGCCGCTTTTCTTCCGCCAACGCGTCTCGAAATTGAGAATCTTATGCTGTGTATCGAGCTTCTCAAGAAACGCGACTCTTTCATGATCAACGTAGAAACACTGACTGGCGATGTCGGTGATCTCATCGTGAAACTCATCCATAGAGCGATAGCCGAGCAGGGTTGCCAGCGCGGGGTTTGCCGACAAAAAATGGCCATCGGGTGAGGCCCTGAAAATCCCTTCAACCGCATTCAGGAATAGCGACTTATAGTCATATTCGGATTGCTCAAGGCTTTGGTAAAGCTTGGCGTTCTCAATTGAGATAGCGGCCTGTGCAGCAAGAATTTGCAGCGTTTCCAGCCGATTTCGATCAAAGACATTACTGCTTTGATTGTTTTCCAGATACAGGATAGCGGTTAATTCGCTGTGGTAGAGAATCGGCAGCGCTAACAGTGAACGGGGTTTGAAACCCTGAATATACTGATCCTGTTGAAACATCTCGTGCTTGGTTGCATCGCCAAGTACGACATTCTCTTTTGTTCTGGCAACGTAATGAATAATGCTTGAAGGCAAAATATCTGCGGCCTGATTCAGGGGGAGATCATCATAGAAGCGAGTGTCCGCTTCAATCGTGGCTTCAGCAGAAATAGTCAGATGTTCATGGTTGAGCAACAGAACTGCACGCTGCGCACCTGCGTTAACGATCGCAAGTCTGATCAGGGTTGAGATCAATGGCTCAAGCATGATCTCGTCTGAGATCGCTTGCGATGCTTTAATAACCGAGGTGATGTCATAGTCGCGATGCTGCAGGTAGGGTTCGGAACCGCTTCCTGTCTGCGTATCGAGTTGTCGCTGTTCGACCTGTACCTCAGTTAAGAAGCTGTAGCTTTCTTCAAGTTGGCGTACTTTGCTGGACGCGCCCCAGGCAGCATAGCGTTTGGCTGCTTGTTTTATGTAATGCTGATAAAGCGTTTCTTTCTTCCACTGCCGGTAGCAATGGGCTGTCAGCTCCATACACAGAGCGTGATCGAGATTGAAGTTGTACGACTCTGCATGGTTTGCCGCCTGATCGAAGAAGTCGATTGCACTGCTATAACGGGCTTCACAGGTCAGTATTAAGGCCTTGATCAACATCTCATGATGCAGATGGTTTTCACGCGAGTGCTGGCAAAACTGCCTTAGCTTCTTTAGGTACTTCTTGGCTTTTTTAATTCTGTTGGATTGTTCCAGAACGCTAGTTGATTCGAACTGAAGCAAACTGTTAACAGTACTGAAAAACTCCAGGTAGGGCGCTGTGTAAGTACCGCTGATATAGGGTGAGTATTCATTGGCTTCAGCGAAGAACTGTTCGGCCTGATCGTGTTGTCCATAGATGAGTGCCAGAACCGCCTTGTAGTAGAAATGCAGGCAGATCGCAGTTTTATGGTTGTTCGCCTGATACTCAGCAAGCATCGCCGCTTCGTCATAAAACTTACCGTTAAGCCCGGCAGGCTCTGGGCCGATCAGTGTAGCGACACACTGCTGTGTCATCAGGGTGTAGTGCAGAGACTGAATCTGACCCGACTCATTGAGCTGGAGGATATATTGTTTTAATTGATCGGCAAAGATGCCCAGATCCGATGTGAGGGCGAACTCATACTGAATATACGCGGCTAGTGAGTAGGCGCTCCATTCAATATCCCCGTACTCCAACGCTTTAAGATGTGACTCAAACAAGCTGGCTGCGCAAAGGCTCAGGCTTTCCGCATAATGACGTATGTAGGCGTTATACAGGGATTGCACCCTGTGTTCGCGGTTGTTTGGGTAACGGTCACAAATTTTAAGCGCCAGCCTGCCAAGGCGCAGGCCGAGTTCGATCTGTTTGTTTTTGCCGCAAAGTACTCCGCCGTAACCAGCAAAAGCCATGGCCGATTCATTACTCAGCCCATGTTTGAGCGTTAGCTCAACCTCTTTTGCCATCACCAGCGGCCTGAGGCCGGAACTGGAGAACTTCACTACCCCGAACATATTGGCCAGCAATGACATTGTGGCGAGTTTGTTGGGGTCTTTCATTTTTGGCAGTTTCAGAATCCGTTCGTCACTGAAGCGGTTAAGCAATAGATAGGTTTTCACCTGATTGAGGGTGATTGTGCTGCTCTTCGGTGACAGAGGAAGCTGTATTTTTAGCTGACTAAGCTGCCCCAGTGCGGTTTCAAGGGCCTCTGAAAAACGGTTTTGTGCGACCAGTGCCTGGATGCGGAGCTCTTCAAGCTGGATACGCGCATGCAGGTCTGGAATGCCCGGTAATGCGTCGCTTAATAACCTATCAAGATACTCAAAGTCAGCTTTGATGTAAGCGGTTTCCGCCGCGTGCTGAAACAGCTGGTTCTTTAGCTCCTGAGCCCGAAGTTCCGGGGACCCGGCAAACAGAGCCAGGCCTTGTTGAAAGTATTCGAAGGCAGATTCAAAAGCGGCTGATTCACGGGCTCTGATACCTGTCTTTAGGTTGAGTTCAGCCAGCTCGAGTTTCTCTGCAGTCGTGCTGATCAGGCTGAGTGATTGATTTAAGTGATTGGTTACATCGAAAAGGCGACGTCCAAGCGCTTTAATCGACATGCTCTCTTTGAGGACGTTACCAATTTGATAATGCAGCGTTTCTAATTCCTGATCAGGAATCATTGAATAAGCCGCTTGCTGAACCCGGTCATGAACAAACCGGTAATAACTGTTATTTACCGGGCCTTCCGGTTTGTACTGATGGATATTCGCAGTGGGTAATAGCAAGCCCTCTTTCAGGGCGGGCCAAAGTGCATCAGCCGTATCGGGTACAGAATGCTTAAAAGCTGATGCCAGAATCTGCAGTGGAATCGGGTTACCGATGCAGGCGGCCAGCTTTAAAGCTTCAAGTGTTCTGGGGGGCAGCCTTTGCAGTTTGTCGACCATGAAATCGATAACATTATCGGTGATTTCACAGTCGAGAATATCCTGTTGGGTCCAAACCCATTTGTCACCCTGGAAACTGATGAGTTGCTTGTCATAGAGCTCAATCAAAAACTGATTGAGGAAAAAAGGGTTTCCCTGGGTTTTACTGAAACAGATCTCTGCCAGTTCCTGACAGGTTTCACTGTGTTGCCCCAATGTGTCGGCAACCAGCGCGGTGATATCATTGAGCGTTAGCGGTTGGATCTCGACATTGCACTGCTTAACCGGCGCTTTCTTGAGGTGCTCTATCGCCAGGTTGAATGGATGGTTGTTACTGAAGTTCTGCGTCCGATAACTACCAATTACCAAGAGATGTGGGTGCTGGGGGTTATGCGAGAGCTTGTCCAGTAGCTTCAGTGACGACAGGTCGGCCCAGTGAAGGTCGTCAAAAAACAGGACCAGAGGGTGCTGTTCAGTCGCAAATACTTTCAGCAACTGCCTGATAATATGTGAGAACCGGTGTTGCTCCTCAGATGGTGACAGCTTGGGTGCTGAGGGTTGCTTACCGAGGATCAATTCGAGCTCGGGGATCAGACGAAAAAGTACCTGGGCATTATTGCCGGTTGCTTCTAAGAGCCGCTCACGCCACTGGGCAATCTGTTCATCTGATTCGGTCAGTAACTGGCGGATCAGAATTTGCAGGGCCTGATAAATAGCGGTGTAGGGGCGGTTGCGATGGTATTGATCAAACTTACCCGATGCGAACAGTCCGCGCCGTTGGGTAATGTAGTGGCGCATCTCATGAGCCACACTGGATTTACCAATTCCCGCATAGCCTGAAATGAGCGCCAGAGACTGCTGCCCGCGACAAGCTGCATCAAAACTCTCCTGAAGCTGCGCGACTACGTTTTCGCGTCCATAGAGTTTTTGCGGCAATTCAAAGCGTTCAGATATGTCTCTACAACCAACGGTAAAATGATCTTTACGCTGCTGCCGGGTCATCTCCAGGCAGGCGTTTAGATCATTGCACAGGCCAAAGCTCGATTGATAGCGCTGGCTGGCATCCTTCGCCAGCAATTTCATAATGACCTGCGACAGAGGTTCGGGCAGATCGGTATTCTGGATATAAGGTTCAACCGGTTGCCGGGCCAGATGGCAGTGAATCAATTCCAGGCTGTCATCGCTGATGAATGGAGTGGCGCCCGTAAATAATTCGTACAGCGTCGCTCCGAGTCCATAATAGTCACTGCGATAGTCGATAACACGATTGATACGGCCGGTTTGCTCGGGTGATATATAGGCCAGGTTTTGTTTATCGCTTAACCCCGAAATTGACCCTGGGTGCTCACGTTGTAAACGTGAGCTAAGTGAAAAGTCGATGATCCACAGGTTCAAGGATTGTGGATCAATCAGTATGTTGTCAGGCGTGATCTGCTTGTGGATGATTTCGGCGTCATGAATCTTTCCTAGTGCTTTGGCAATATTCAGGGCGGCGCTAATTCGATTGACCAGTTCCGGGCGATCACTGAGCATCCACTGACGAAGCGTGACAGCCTCGATATCCTGAAACAGGATTTGATGGCCTTTATCGGTTTGGCGCAGCTCTATCGGGCGGCAGATACAATCCAGTTGGAGCTGGCTTAACAGGCTGAACTCGTAAGCCAGGCGCTGTTTGGCCGAATTGATCTGTTGTTCATTGGCGGCTTGTTTGACGATGACCGGGTATTTATCAGCATCGTTGCGCTCAATAATGGCGCGGGATATACGACTGTGTTTGCCCTGGTGAAGAAGTTCAATAATATGCAGGCGGTCAGGCATGTTTAGCCAACCTCGCCAGCAAACATATATCCGGCCCCGTGGGCGGTCAGTATAAAGTGTGGATCGGCCGGGTTGTCGCCCAGTTTTCGTCTTAACCTACCCACCATAACATCGACTGACCGATCATTAGGGGTCCATTCGCGGTCATGGATCGCATCCATTAACTGGTCTCTGGAGAGGATTGCCCCTGGGGCGTTGAGTAGCGAAGAAAGCAGCTTAAATTCACCTTCAGGTAGGCGCTCTGCATCGCCTTCGGGGGACTCTAAAAGACGTTTGTTTGCATCCAGGGACCAGCCTTCAAAGTGCCATTGCTGACTGTTGTTTTTCTCAGTTGAACGGGCTTGTAAGCTGTCACGTACACGCCACAGCAGGTTTTTTGCTCTGACCAATAGCTCGCGAGGATTAAAAGGCTTAGTGACATAGTCATCCGCACCCAGCTCAAGGCCAACGATGCGATCGATCTCATCGCCTTTACTTGTCACCAGGATAATACCCACGCTGGATACAGAGCGAAGCTCGCGGGTCAGGGTTAATCCATCTTTACCAGGAAGATTGATATCCAGAAGCACCAGATCGATGTTTTCCTGCTGTACGCGCTCGCAAAGGTCATCTGCTTGTTCAGTTTCACTGACAAGATATCCCTCCTTGCTTAGGTAGCTGGAGAGTAAGGATCGTGAAGCTATATCATCTTCTACAATCAATATGCGGTACTGGGTATTTGAGCTTTGGTTCATAAAAACAAATAATTGTTGGCTTTGATCCCAGTCTAGCAATGCAGCTGTTGCTTGAAAAGTTAGACTATTTTTAGTTGATAAAAAAATAATTCTTTAATTTTCAGTAGGTTATATTAATTTTTCTTTCCTTTGTTACATCTTGTTACATCCCTGAACAAAACAATACATAAGCAGGGTACTTCATTTACATGGGTGAAGTAATTTGAGTAGACCCAAACAAGTCAAGGCGCGGCCATTGTGCTGGCTAAGCTTGATACATAACAAAGGATCACCAAAAAGTGGGGAGTGATAGTCTTGAAAAATCATAGCATGAAGCGAGTTATTCGCTTTGGCGGGGCTGTAGCTTTTCTTGGTCTGGCTTCAACGGCTTCTGCCATTGATGGCCCGCAAATCATCAAGGAAAACTGTCTGCTATGTCATAGTGAAACCGGTAATGCTGAAGCGCCGTTTTCGCGTATTAGTCAGCAACGAAAAACACCGGAAGGGTGGCAAACAACCATTAATCGTATGAAGTCTCAGCGTGGCTTAAGTCTTAAGCCAGAGCATGAGCGTGTACTGATTAAATACCTTGCCGATCATCAGGGGCTGGCACCAGCTGAAACAGCTGATTTGCGTTACGTGCTTGAGCGTCAACCTAACGTGGTAGAGCAGAATGTACCTGAACATGTAGCGGGTACTTGTACTGGATGTCACTCCAGTGCGCGTTCTGGTTTGCAGCGTCGTACTACGGATGAATGGCAGAAGCTGATTCATTTCCATATGGGACAGGTGCCAACCATCGAATATCTGGCCGGGCATCGTGACCGTCCATGGTTCCAGATTGCTCTGAATGAAACTGCAGTGAAGATGGGTGAAGGTTACCCGCTGCAGACTCAGGCATGGTCTGACTGGAAGGCAAAACCTAAAGCCGCTCTGAATGGTCAGTGGGCTGTTAGCGGATTTGTTCCGGATAAAGGTGAATTTACGGCAGTTATGTCGGTGATGCCAAATCAGAAGGATAACTACATTACTTTGATCAATGGTCATTATGCTGATGGCAGCAAGCTGACAGGTAGTGGTAGTGCAACTGTATTTACCGGTTATGAATGGCGTGGCGCGATCGTTATCGATGGTCGTAAGATGCGTCAGGTCTTCGCAGCATCTGAAGATGGTAAGCAGATGGCAGGTCGTATGTACCTGAAAAATGATGAAGTGATGGGTGGTCGTGTACTGGCTGAAAAAGCTGATAAAGCGGCAACGCTTGTTTCGGTAACGCCTTCTTCTATTAAGCAGGGCGCTTCTCAGACGCTGATTATTGCGGGCGCAAACCTCAGCAATAAAGTGTCTTTGGGTAACGGCGTGAAGGTAGAGAAAGTGATCTCCCAGTCGGCTGATCGTCTGGTTGTGCAGGTAAAAGCAGATGCTAAAGCCGCTATTGGTCAGCGTACGCTGAGCGTAGGCAAGCAAACGCTGGAAAATGCAGTGGCTGTTTATGATCAGGTTGCACGTGTAGAGATTACGCCTACTGAGTCTATCGCCCGTATCGGTGGTAATGGTGGCCCAATTCCTAAACGCAAATCAACGTACCGTGCAGTAGGTTATGCAGCCGGTGCTGATGGTAAACCTGGCACTGAAGATGATCTGTCATTGGGTTATCTGCCGGCTACCTGGTCTCTGAAAGCGTTTGACGAAGTAGCGGAGCATGATAATGACCTTAAATACGCAGGAAGTATCGATGCTAAAGGTATCTTTACGCCGGGTGATGCGGGTCTTAACCCTGAACGTAAGATGTCTACCAACAACGTAGGTAACCTTGCGGTTGTCGGTACTGTTAAAGACGGTGCAAACAGTGTGAGTGGCGAAGCACACCTGTTAGTGACAGTTCAGGACTTCGTAAAAGAACTTATTCAGTAATCTGAATGTGATAGCAACCTCAACAGCCGATATGGCATACAAATATTAACGAGGTGATTATGGGATCTCTGTCTCTGGTAAAACCAAACATCCATCTGGTGGATCTGAAATCGCGCACCATGCTGTTTCATGTGCCTACCAGTGGTCTGTTTGAACTGGATCAGATGAGTAAGGATGTTATTGATCTGTTTGGCGAACAGGGTGAAGTTACAGCGCCAATGATCAAAGAGCGTCTGGCAAGCCGTTATGCTCCAAGTGAGGTTTTCGATCTACTCGAAGAGTTCAAATCGCTGGAAATTATCCACGATAGCAACGGTGTAGCCCGCTACAATCCTGAGCCACAAAAGGTGGAAAACTTCCCCTTAACAACGGTTGTATTGAACGTTAATACCGGGTGTAACCTGAGTTGTACCTACTGTTATAAAGAAGATCTGACGACCCCCTCAGAAGGTCTGAAAATGTCAGTAGAAACGGCGATTCAGTCAGTAGAAATGCTGTTGAAAGAGTCGCCGGATCAGCGTCAATACAATGTGGTGTTCTTCGGTGGTGAACCATTGTCGAATATGCCACTAATACGTGAAGTTGTTGCTTACTGCGAACGTCGTTTTGCAGATCTTGAGGCACGTGTGGACTTCACCCTGACAACCAATGCAACCCTTCTGAATGAAGATTTGATTGATTGGTTTAATGAACACCGTTTTGGTCTGACTATCTCTATGGATGGGCCAAAGGCGATGCATGATAAAAACCGCATCACTGTGGGTGGTCAGGGAACTTATGATGTTGTTAAGAAAAAGGTCGACATGCTGTTGTCTCGTTACACAGCGAGACCTGTCGGTTGCCGTGTCACCCTGACACGTGGCATCACGGATGTGGAAGCCATCTTTAATCACCTATATCACGATCTGGGTTTTGCAGAAGTGGGCTTTGGCCCGGTTACTTCTGGCGATATTGCTGCATTCAACCTGACTCCTGAAGAGATGGAAGAGGTGTTTGAAGGCCAGAAGCGTCTGGGTAAACAGTATCTGGAAGCAGCTCTGCAAAATAAAAACTTCGGCTTTGGCAATATGCACCAGTTGATGACCGATCTGCATGAAGGCAATAAGAAACAATTGCCTTGCGGTGCCGGTGTCGGTTTGTTGGCGGTGGATAAAGAGGGTGGTTTGAACCTGTGCCATCGCTTTACCGGATCAGACATGCCTTTGTTTGGTGATGTCGAGAACGGTATCGATAAGCCCGCCCTATCTGGTTTTATCGAGGAGCGTCTGGATCGTAGCGGTAAAGGTTGTGAAACCTGTCGAATCCGTAATATCTGTTCTGGCGGCTGCTATCACGAAAGCTATGCAAAATATGGTGATCCTGCGACACCTTCCTACCACTATTGTGATCTGTTACGTGACTGGATCGACTATGGGGTAGAGGTGTACTCGCAGATTATGCTGGAGAACCCAGGGTTCTTCGATGCATATGTATCTCCACGAAGAGGTGCTTAAGCAAATGAAACATTTAAAGTCATTCAATAAGAAAGCAAAAATGCTGGATGCTGCTGTCTCCCAGGGCGATGTGGAAGAAGTGGTAGCGATGCAGTCTGTAGTGGGCTGTACTTCAGTGAACGATCCGGGTTGGGAAGTTGACCCGTTTGGTGGCCTGGGCTCCCTGTGCCAGCCAATGGAATCTGACCTGTATGGTTGTGCGGACGCTTGCTGGTGGCCTGCGCAGGTTCCGGACACAATGTCTTCGCATCCTAACTGGTCTCAGGATGTGGCTAAAGCAGATGAAGACTGGCGTAAGATCGATGCGATCTTCCCGGAATCTGAGTAAGGGAGTTAGGCGATGAAATTATCTAAGAGCTTTAAACCAGCACGTCTGCTGGGCACTGCGATGACCAGCCTGGCCCTTCTGGGTACCGGTTTGTCTGCTCAGGCGGCTACAGATGAGTACCTGCTGACAGTGACTCGTCCTAATCAGCTGCATGTTATCGATACTAAAACCGATAAGCTTCTGCGCAGCTGTGATGTGCCGGGCACTTTTGGTAACGGTGGTGTTGCACCGTCACCGGATGGCAAGATCGCTTACGTGATGACGAACAAGTGGGAAGATGTTGTTGGTTTCGATATCAGTAACTGTAAGATCGTTTTCTCAATGTCACAGTCCACACCAAAAGAGCAGGTGAAAAGCATCATCTCCATGGCAATCAGTGCTGATGGTAAAGAGCTTTATACTGTTCAGAACCCGGTGACTTTACATAAAGATCACTTTGAAACCCAGCAGCCGCGTCTGGCCGTTTACAACACGGCTGATGGTATGGATGCGAAACCGGTACGTACGTTCCCGGTTGATCGTCGTATCACTAAACTGGGTTACATCGAAGCGACTAATGAAGTGATTCTGGGTGGCGGCGATGTTAAAGCGATTAATGCTAAAACCGGTAAGATTCGTACACTGGCTAAATTGCAAAACTGGGACCGTAGCCCTGAGGGGTGGGTACCACCGGATGCATTCCAGATGCACACTATTGGTGAGCACATTGGCGAGTACATCATGCCGTACTTCACTATTAAGTGGAACGGTGCGCCGGGGGATATGGAGAAAGCGGAATTCCTTTGGGGTATGACGCGAATCGATACCAAAACCGGTGAGCTGACATCAGGTGAGGTTCTGCCATTTGAGTTTATCGTCTTCAACTGGCTGACAGATCCTAATGACTCTGACATTGTGTACGGTGCGTTTAATACGCTGTCTAAACACAATATCAAAGAAGGCAAAACGCTGAAGGTTCATAACATGCCGCATACCTACTACAACATCAACATGTTGCAGGATGGTAGCAAGATCTATGTGGGTGGCACGTCCAGCGACATTTCTGTCCATGATCCTGAAACGCTGGAGAAGATTGGTTCCATTCAGTTGAGTGGTGATATGTCGACTTCGGACATGCGTATTGCAAAAGTACAGCGCTAAGATTAGGGTTATTCCTAATAAAGTGAAAAAGGGGCGATCTATATCGCCCCTTTTTGTCTCACACCTAAAACAATAAAAAGAGTAATTCGCCTCTGATGTTAAAGTGGCTTTCCCGCACCGTTACCCATGATAACCCTGCGCAGCTAGAGCAGGCTTTCCGTTGGCTGTATAGCTTTGTTCGGCCACAGCATAAAGCGATTCTAGGCTTGCTCGCGCTCTCAGTCGTTGCCTCCCTGCTGGTACTGTTGCAGCCCTGGTTAACTAAGATGCTTATCGATGATGGCCTGTTAGCTAAAGATTACGGGGCATTAATCACGGTTGCTATCGGCATGATCTTTGTCGGTATTTTTAGTACAGCGCTTTCAGGCGTGAACCGTTACCTCCATACAAAACTGTCCGGCACTATCCTGTTTGCTCTGCGTAATGATATCTACCGGCACCTACAGGGCTTATCGCCGCTGTTTTACGGGCGTCAGCGCATTGGTGATCTTATCTCCCGAATTGATGGCGACGTTGCCCAGATTCAGCGCTTTGCTGTGGATAGCTTATTTGCCGCGGTGAGCAGTATCTTAGGGCTGGTGGGCGCTGCGACCATGATGCTAGTGCTCTCCTGGGAGCTTTCATTGTTAGTACTGGTATTGATCCCTCTTGAGGTTATCTGGTTGCGCTGGATGCGCCAGAAGGTTGAGGTACGTACTCGTCGGCTGCGTGAGCGGTCTGCGGATATTTCCAGTTTTCTGGTAGAAACCCTACCGGCCATGAAATTTATCCAGTCAGTTGGTCAGGAGCCAAAAGAGCGGGAACGACTAGAAGGGCTTAATCAGCATTACCTTGGTGATCTGCTCAAATTGCAGGTCACCGAATTCTTTACCCAGGCGATACCGAATACGCTTACGTCGGTCACGCGTGCGGCTGCTTTCTTGATTGGCGGTTACTGGGTGATTGAAGGTAACTGGCAGTTGGGTTCGCTGATCGCTTTTTCGACTTACCTTGGGATGGCAGTGGGCCCGGTGAATAGTTTATTGGGACTCTATGTTGCGGTTCAACGAATGAGTGTCAGCCTGGGGCGCGTGAATGAACTACGTCTGCACCAGCCTGAAGTGCAAGATATCGCGCAAGGCCATATCTTACCGATTGATGGAAAGGGTGAGCTCCAAATAGAGGGGCTTTCTTTTAACTACCCTGGACGCAACGAGTTTGTTTTTCAACAAGCGGATTGCCTTATCCCAGCAGGGAGTAAGGCTGCGCTAACTGGCCCATCCGGTACCGGTAAATCAACGCTGGTCGATCTTATTCAACGCCACTTTGAGCCCTCAGAAGGGGGGCTGCTTCTGGATGGGGTCAATCTATCCGAAGTTAATACCTGCGAGCTTCGCAAGCAGGTCGCCGTGGTAAGTCAGGATATTGTGCTGTTCAGAAGTTCGTTAAAAGAAAATATTCGCTATGCGGCACCAGAAGCAACAGATGAGGCGGTTCATGAGGCCGCTAAAAATGCCCAGCTACTTGATCTGATTGAGCAGTTGCCGCAAGGGCTCGAGTCGGAACTCGGTGAGCGAGGGCAGCAGCTGTCCGGTGGTCAGCGCCAGCGCATTGCAATAGCCCGAGCGCTGCTGCAAAACCCTCGTGTATTGATTCTGGATGAAGCAACCGCGGCTGTGGATGAGAAAACAGAGCAAGAAGTTATCATGGCGGTAGATCAGCTATTTGCAGATAAAACTCGCTTGCTGATCAGTCACAGGGCGTCAACGCTTAAAGGTGTGGATCTGAAAATACAGTTGCACGATGGCAAGCTTTTAACTGAGTTCTGCCCCGAAGCAAAAGGGGAACCGAACCTTGAATCTTAAAGTTGGTGTGGTTGATAGTGGATACCGTGAGGACCAGAGTCATCTGATATCGGACAGTGCTAGTTTCTATCTGGAGGATGGGGCGCTATGGATGGGCGAAAGCACCTTTGATCAGATCGATCATGGTGGACGTATTATTGAGATTATCGCTCATCATCAGGATGGACTGGAGATCTATTCGGCGCAGGTTTTTGACGAGCGGGGCGTTACTTCACCCGCACAGGTAGCCGCTGCGATAAACTGGCTTTGTGAACAGGGTGTACAAATTATCAACTTGAGCCTGGGACTGCGACAAAACCGTGAAATTTTGGAGCAGGCAGTTGCAGCAGCGGTTAATCAGGGTGTTCTACTTTGTGCATCATCACCTGCTCGTGGAGAACCGGTTTATCCATCTGCGTATCTGGGTGTCTATCGTATGACCGGAGATGCGCGTTGCAGTGTCGATGAGATATCCTGCCTTGAGACCGAATTTGCCGATTTTGGTGGGCATGTCTTAGGCTTTGATCAGGAGCAGGCTAAAGCCGGTGCTAGTCTGGGCTGTGCGCATATGACAGGGCACTTGGCTTGTCAGTTAATCGCTTTGGATGAAGTTGAATGTTCTGATCTGTCTCTGTATGAAAGGGGCTATCGTGCCCTTAAGGCCCAATCGAGTTATTTCGGTCCGGAACGGCGTAGCTCTTGATCGTAGGTCAGAGGTAGAAGTTTTAGAAGGTTTATCGAGGAGTCGTGATGTTAAACCAGCAACGTGAAATCGTTATCTTAGGTGGTGGTCCTTCCGGGGCCGCGGTTGCGTTGGGGCTTAAACGTATAGGCTACACCCATATCACGATGGTTTCTGAAGCCAGGCCATTTAAAGCGATGGAAGGTATTTCAGAGCGTGTTGTTGAGGGCTTGAAAGGAGCCGGTTTCCAGCATGCACTGAAAACCTTACCTGACCCCAGTCCGCGTTATGTCACCTGGAATGGTGAAAGTAGTCAGGCCAATACCGAGCGTTTAATTGATCGTGTCGCTTTTGATCAGGCGCTGATGATGGATCTGGCAATGCAAGGGATACATGTTATTCAGGGGCGGGTTAATGCCGTTAAATCAGCTTCTTTTGGGCATGAGATCCTTGTTGAGTCCTGTGAACAGCCCATTGAGTTAAAAGCTGATTTCTTAGTAGAAGCGCGTGGCCGAGCGGCACCATCAGCCGGTTTGAAGCGCATTCGTGGCGCTGAGACCGTCTCTCTACTGCAATACTGGCAGGGGCCAGAAATGGAGCGCCGATCTGCTGCGCAAAGTTTCGAAAGTGGCTGGGCCTGGATGGCTGCTGATGAATACGGCAGGCGCTATTTGCAGCTGACCTTTGATGTTGCCAGTGCAAACCTTCCTGAGAAAGCAAAGCTCGTCGAACATTGTAATGAATTTCTAACGCGTTTAAGCGAAGCGCAGCCTTTCTTGCAGGATGCAGAGCCTACAGGGGAGCTGCATGCCCGGACCAGTACCCCGATTCTTTGTGAACAGGCTTGTGGTGAAAACTGGATCCGTGTCGGTGACGCGGCTATGTCAGTCGATCCTTTATCAGGCAATGGTATTTTCCAAACGTTGTCTTCGTCGCTCCAGGCGCCTGCGGTGATTAATACTTTGCTCACCCGACCCGATAAATCCCGTCTGGCGCAGCAGTTCCATCAATTACGTCTGACTGAGCTCTTCTACCGGTTTGCTCGAATTGGCCGTGATTTTTATGCCATGGAAGATCAGTGGTCTGATTCACCCTTCTGGAGCAAAAGAGCGGTTTGGCCTGATGATAAGCCGCTTCACCTTCAAGTGGATATCAGCGAGCTTGAGGTGACTAAACGACCTGTTGTGAATAATGATCTGGTGGATCTGGCTGAAGTCGTGACGACACCTGACCAGCCGCTGGGTATCTGGCATCTTTCCGGTATTAAGCTTGCTCCTGTGCTGCAAGCCTATCGTGAGGCTGACACTCAGGAAGTGCTGGTTGAACGACTACTGAATCAGGGGTTGGAAAAACGGCAGGTTGTAATGGCAATGAATTGGCTGAGGCAACAGGGAGCTGATTTATAGATTTAGGTACTAGCTTATCTTTACGGATAAGAACTAAGGCCTCAGACAGGGATGATAGGGCTTAAAAGATGTAATGTGCTTTGGGCTCTTGTGATGGTTAAGGGGGGACGTCGTAGGAGAGATTAAATTCATCAAAAAGCTTTTAATTATTTGGGAAGTTATAAAACTATGGAAAGTAATCCTTATGCGGCACCAGCGGCCGAATTGAAAGATGCTGGATCAGATTCAGATGTAAAGTCTGGCGATTTTTATGTTGTAGGTGTAACAAAGTTCACAATTTTGTTTTTTGCTACATTTGCTTTGTATCCGCTCTATTGGTTTTATCGAAACTGGCGGGCTCACAAAGAAGCTACCAATGCTAATATCTGGCCGGTTCCGCGGGCTATTTTTAGTATTTTCTTTACCCATTCCCTTTTCTCAATTATTGACGCTAGCCTCAAGAGCACAGGAAAGAGCTATAACTGGAAGCCAAGTCTTGTAGCTACGCTCTATGTGGTGTTTAGCATTGTAAGCCATATGTTGGATCGCCTTTCTATGAAGGAGATAGGTTCTCCACTGACAGATGTGCTTAGCTTGGCTATCTTGCCTGCACTTTATTACCCATTATTGATTGCGCAGAAGGCTGTTAATCAACTTGAAGGTGACCCGGAGGGTGAGGCAAACCAATCACTTACGGTTCCTAATTTTCTTTGGATGCTGCTGGGCATTATATTTTGGGCGTTAGCGATATTTGGTTTATTGATCATGTTTGGGGTGATCGTTCTCTGATTTGTACCTATTCCAAATAAATGGTTAAAGCAGTAAGCGCCTTTCTATAACCAGAAACAGATGAGCTTACTGCTTATAACCTGCAAGCTAAGTCTTGTTTTTACATCCTGTTACATCTCCAAACAATTTAAGACATTCCCCGCAAACCTGGTTTACAACACCGCTTTACTATCAGTCTATTCAAAGCTGCGGCAAAGCTCAGCAGCTTAATAACAACAAGACTGACTGTGACGGTGGAGGAGCCATCCAGATGAAAAAAACATTCGCAAAATCTCTTATAACAGCAGCAGTTGCTGCAGCTGTTGCAATGCCAGCTCATGCCTACAATCTGCACTCAAGTGATGCGGGTGAAGTTAATCTGGATGTGGAAGCCATCGTGGGTGTCTTCAGTAGTGAAGAAACCTATAACACTTTGGGTGGTAACACCGGAGAAAGTCGTGATTGGCAGGAAGCTTATATCAAAGCTGGCTTTAGCGGTCACCGTAACCTGGATAATGGTTCACAGGTATATGGTGGAATTAATATTCTGACGGGTGGTACCTGGGGCGACGGTGATGCAGCAGGCTTCTCCAATGGTTCTGAACGTGAAACGGACCTTGAAGATGCTTTTGTCGGCTGGCGTAACGATATGATCGATTTTTCTTTCGGTCGTCAGAACTTGTCATTTGGTGATGGTTTCCTGATTAATGGCGATGCTCTGAACTTTGGTAGCACCGTGCTGGGTGATAGTTTCGACCGTGGTGGGGCGTACTGGCTGGCTGCTCGTAAAGCGTTTGATCAAACAGCGGTTCTACGTATTGGTAAAGAAGGCCTTCGCTCTGATATCTTCTGGATTGAATCGGACAATGCTGCGCAGTCAAGCATGGAGATGGCTGGTGTAAACGTTGAGTACGTAACCGAAAAAGGTACTTTCGGTGCAATGCTATTAAAAGGCTTGGATGTTGACGCTACTGAAGCGGCGACAATGGGTCATACGCACCGTGATGGTCAGGATACTTTCAGCCTTCGCTATCAGGGTAACGCTGGTGTTGAAAACCTCTTCCTGTCTTCTGAATTTGTTACTCAGGATCAAGGCAATAATACTCGCAAAGATGGTGATGCTTGGTATGTAGAGGCAGGATGGACTTTTGCTGATCTGCCATGGTCGCCAAGTGTTAACTACCGTTACAGCACCTTTGATGAAGGGTTTGACCCTCTGTTCTTTGGTTTTAACCGCGGTTACGGTACTTGGTTCCAGGGTGAAGTTGCTGCAAATTATGCAGGTCCTTTCAACAGCGATACTGATGTTCATCACCTTGCTGTTAAAGCTGCACCAAGTGAAACTCTGGCGTTTGGCGCGTTATTCTTCGACTTCAGCAATACCAATGCGGGTGCGGATACTAATGATGGCCAGGAAATCGATCTTTACGCTGAGTGGGTGGTTAACGATAACCTGATTATTAGCCCTCTGGTTGGTTTCTATACTCCGGATTCTTCCAGTAGTTCTCAGGGCAACGACGATACCAACACATACTTCCAGGTTCTGGCTATCGTTCCTTTCTAAATCTTTTAGTTAGATCGACATAATAAATGCCGGGTGGATTCACCCGG
>NZ_CH724125.1:1094767-1096459 GCF_000153345.1 Neptuniibacter caesariensis | reverse complement strand
GAGATCTTTATGGGTGTTGTACGATTAGCCCCTTCGGGTAAAGAAGTAGAATCAAATAGCGGCGAAACAGTTCTCGAAACTCTCGAACGTCACGGTTACGCCCTACCAAATAACTGTCGTGCCGGCGCATGCGGTGAATGTAAAGTAAAAGTAAACAGCGGCGAATTCGATCAGGGCCTGATCATGGACATGGCGCTGTCTCAGGAAGAGCGCGCAGAAGGCTATGGCCTGATGTGCATGTGTAAACCTCTGTCCAATGAATTAGAGATTGAATGGGGTACAGAGGACGCGCAGCCAAAGCTATTCCCTCCTTCAGAAAATATTCGCTTTATTGTAGTGGACCGCATAGAGCGTACTCCACGTATTACTGAACTTCGTATTCGCCCAATCGGCAAGCAGATGCGTTACTGGCCAGGCCAGTACGTGATGGTCAACGATATTGAACGTAAAATAACACCTCGCTGCTATTCGATTGCAAACGCCCCCACCAATGACGGGGAGATCGTTTTACAGATCACTCGCGTACCTGAAGGTTCTACCAGTAACTGGGTGCACGACAACCTGTTCCCAGGCAGCATGCTGAATGTCTCCGGCCCATACGGCACCTTCATTGGTGATCCAAGTACCGACGGACCTGTTCTTTGTCTGGTAGCTGGTACAGGCCTGGCACCTATTCTTTCTCTTGCAGATGCAGCACTTCGTCGCGGCTTCAAGCAACAAGTACACCTGATGTTCTCTGCCCGTAAAGAGGAAGATATCTATGATCGAGGTTTGATGGAATATTGGGATAAGAAGCACCGTCGTTTCAAATTCATTCCGACCCTGACTCAAGAAGAGAAAGACGGTTATCTGCATGGGCGAATCCCTGCGATCCTGGGTGATCAGTACTCTGATCTTTCCCGGCACTCAATCTATATCGCGGGCAGCCCTGAGTTTGTAGATGCATGCGCAGAAGCTGCCAAAGCTTTAGGCGCAAATGAAGATATGATTCATAGCGAAGGGTTCTTTGATCAGGCGCTACCCGTTGCTCCTGAAAGCGATCGACTGGTGTAAATAAATCTTTATTAGAAAGCCTGCCTTTGCAGGCTTTTTTATTGCCTGAAAAACAGTATAAAAAAAGGGAGCTAGTCGCTCCCTGAATAAACCCAAGCAGCGAAGTTCACTTGGGGTGAATACCTCAGAAGGCCTGTTCTGAAGTAAGAGAGGAAAGTAGAGAAGTTCCTCAATGAAGAAAGAAAAAACGGGGGAACGGGCGTCCCCCTAAATTCCAAACTCACGAGCCAGTAAGTTCAGAGCGCAATTAGCTGCCAGCCCGAAGGGGTGGGCTGAGCTAATAAAGCTTATCGATTAATATTTACGACCTGGATAGTCGTGTATTCAAGGAGACCTTCCTGACCAAACTCGACACCAAATCCAGACATCTTACAGCCACCGAATGGGGCATGCGGCAACACCTCTGCATGGCCATTGATCCATACAGTGCCGCACTCCAACTGCGTAGCAATCTGCTGAGCCTGAGCAATATCATTACCCCAGACTGAACCACCTAAACCATTTTCGCTGGCATTAACTTTTGCAACAGCTTCAGAGACATCACTGTAGGCAATAATAGGAAGGACAGGACCAAACTGTTCTTTGTCTACGACGGCCATCCCATCTTTAGCCCCAGTAACGATTGTTGGCGCGATGAAA
>NZ_CH724125.1:1084846-1093041 GCF_000153345.1 Neptuniibacter caesariensis | reverse complement strand
CTTTTCGTCGTAATTTTCGGCATCACCATCCGAGATCTCATAAGCACGTTTTGCAGATATGCATCACGAACGAAGATATATTTATCACTGAAATCAGCTTTTCAGCCTCAAGAAGCTGAGCACGGCCATCAATAACGCGGGTAATATAAAGTGCATTACGGTCACTGTTATCACCAGCATGCATGACAGGGTCAACCATTGAATCTGGAATTTTGCCGATTCCGTCACGAACAGTGGTAGGACCGAAGAAAGGTAGCACTAGGTAAGGGCCGCTACTTGCCCCCCAGTAGCCAAAAGTCTGACCAAAGTCTTCATTGTGCTTTTCAATACCCATAGGGGTCGCAACATCGATCAGGCCAGCCAGACCGAACGTAGTATTAAAAGTAATACGCGCAAAATCTTGGCCTGCATTTTCAAATTTGCCCTGAAGTATATTGTTCAGCATAGTACCAACATCAGCCAGGTTCGCGAAGAAGTTACTAACCCCTTTCTCTGCAGGGTCAGGCATAACAGCCTTATAACCCTGAGCAAGCGGTTTAAGGGCATAAGTGTCCAAACCATCATTGAAGTTAAACATTGTTCTGTTGAAACCTTCCCAAGGATCAACATTAACTTCGTCAGCAGTTACAGGCTGAGCCAGAGTAGCCGCCAAAGTGCCAGCCAGTAATAAACCATGTAGTTTGGCTTTCATGCAGGTTCCCTTCTATTTCCCCACTAAAAAGAACCTCTATTCTAGCTGAGAAATTCAAATAAAAAAAATAGGAAAAAGGCTTAATTTATAAAAGGTTACTTATAAGCTTAAAACAAAACGAAAAAAGGCTTCCCGAAGGAAGCCTTTTTTTAATTTCCATAAGGAAATTTAGACTTAGAAGTCTACGCGGTAACCAACTTCAACGCCTTCAACGCCACGAAGTTCACGGTATGCAGCGAATACGCGAGCCTGTTTACCCAGCTTCTGCTGAACTTCCAGAGACCAGCTTTCGTCTGCAGCAGAGTCTTCGTCAGTGAAGCTAGCTAGCAGCTTAGTGTTTTCGATGGAGTAAGAACCAGCGATAGACCACTCATCACCAGCAGCACCGTGGTTGATTTCGTCGTCCTGTACGCGAGCACCAACATAGAAGTTGTCAGCAGCGTAAGAAACAGCCAGTGCAGTAGTATCTGTGTTAGCGTTTTCGTTACCCAGGTAAGAAGCAGCTACATGCAGACCGTCCATTGAGTACTTAACAGCAACGTGAGTAGTATCAATGTCTTCAGTACCAGTAGCAGCGTCAGCGATTACAGCAGCAGCAGCCTGGAAGCCGTTCATGTTTGGAGAGATGTATGCCAGAGTGTTGCCTACACGAGTGAAGCCAGCGTCAGCACCAGAAGCATCGTTGTCCAGGATATCAGTTACAGCTGCAGTCCACAGGTAGTGAGGAGTCCACATCTGACCTGCTTGCGCAGTACCGAAATCACCAGTAACACCGATCAGAGCCAGACGGCCGCCGTTCCAACCAGTAGCGTCGTCAGCACGTACAGCCTGTTCGAACTGATAGATAGCTTTCGCACCAGAGAAAAGCTCAGAAGAACCTTTGATACCGATACGAGAAGTGTTGTCAGCCAGGTCTAGATCAGCACCGTCCTGATCTGTCAGAGACAGACGTAGAGAACCGTACAGAGTAGCGTCAGCCTGAGCAACCATTGGAGCCGTCAGAGCACCAGCAACAGCCAGAGCGATGATAGACTTTTTCATCTAAATTTCCCCTTCAATATATTCAACATACTAGTAGTGAATTTTTAATTTTTCTTAGCATAACGCATTTCACACGCTATTACGCTATGAAAATACTATAAAAAGAAAAAAATTCAAACATGTGAATTAAATTTTTCTTTTAATAACTGTTTCGGCGGTTTCTACAAAAGCTTTAGATCGAGAAACCTAGTTATTTGTTTTTCTTCTTATTTAACCTGCTTAGATACTACTTCTATCAAGCTATAGTCAGATTACAAAGCAAATAACATTAATTTGCGCGCATTACATCATACCCCATAGGTATGTGCAACCTTTGTTCTATGGTTAGAACCGCATAATTACCCCGACAAAAGTATTAGGCCGCTTGAAAATTGATCTATATCAAATCTGAACCTTTGCCCACTGCTGTTTGAGGCGTTTTTCAGAAACCGTATAAGGGGTTTTAAGCTGCTGAGCAAATAAAGAAACCCGGTATTCTTCAATCATCCATCTGTATATTTCTAACTCTGGATCGTAGATGCCCTGCGCATGCAATTTATCTTTTCGTTTTTCATATTGCAGGTACAGTTGCGATAACTGATCACTATAGAGGCATTCCTGCCTTAGGTTTCTCCTGAACTTTTCTAAACGTAAATCTGCAGCCTGAAGGTAACGCGGATAATTTTGTAGGCGTTCAAAAGATTGCTCTTTGATAAACCCATGACAACAAAGCTGCGAAATTTGCTGCTTAACATCATTCAGTACAGGGACCTCATTCAACTGCACTTTACCTTTAAGGCGCTTCTGTATCTGGTTCATAGAGGTAACAATCTTTGTAACCAGATTCACTGTGAGTTCGCACTGCGATACCAGATCCGCTTTACACCCTTTAAGTGCTTGCTCAAAGCTACCTCTGGACCGAATCAGCTCTTGATCAAGCTTCAGCAAGGTTCTGACCGACTGCGAAATGATATCCGCTTCCAACTGCTTAGGGTTCAGTAGCCCTCCACTGAGTAGAACCAGTGAAGCGAGCTTCTCTTTCGTTAATAGTTTTTTCGCAAACCTAACCTGCTCTTTCATATTGAGCAGGGCCAGACGGACAATACCATGGGTCGAGGCAAGCAACGCATCCGCTTTATGACTTTTGAGGCATAGGGTCACCGAATCCCCCTCATCAATCAACGCGGGATAAGCTTCCACTTCAACTCCAGCATATTTACTGATCCTACAGCTCTCTTGTAGCTCATCAAAATCCCAATCAACCAGCCCGATCCGTCCCCAGTCACTATCATTGTTCTTCGTCAGTTGTTCATTTATCTGAGATGAGAATTCCTGGTTCAATGCTTCCCAGTTACGGCTCTCTTTTAGAAGTCTGCCCTTTTCATCGACTAAACGAATATTCATCTGTAGATGATCGGTTAACTCGCCACTTCTAAGCTGCTCCTCCTGAACACGAACCCCGGTCATTCTTAACAACTGATGTGCAAAAACCTCATAGAGGTTACCCACGCCAAACTCAACCGCCTGAACAAATGCATCAACATAATTAGGTACTGGGACAAAATGCTTCCTTAGTTGCTTAGGTAGACCCTTAAGAATGGCTGTACATTTCTCCTCCAGCATACCTGGAACTAACCATTCCATCTGCTGTGTAGGAATTGATGTCAACAATGGCAAAGGCAGTTGAACGGTAACACCATCATCATTTGCACCGGGCTCAAAGTTGTAAAACAACTTTAGGCGCGCATCATCCCATTGAAAATAATCCGGATAGGCTGTTGCAGTCACATGATCAGCTGAGCGCTGCAGGATGTCTTCTTCCTGCATCAGCATCGCATCTGGGGTTTGCTGTTCTATCTCTTTACGCCACTTTTCAAAACCCGCGCCATTAACAACATGCTCACCCTGCATAGACTTCATGCGCAGACGATAAAACTCGTAAAGCTGCTCTTCATCAACCAGCAAATCTTTACGGCGGGACTTCGCTTCGAGCTTTTCAATACCTTTCAGAGAGCACGGTTCTGCTTAATAAAGGACGCTTTCGAATTAAGCTCGCCTTCTACTAGCGCCTGCCGCACGAAAATTTCATGAGAAAGCTCATGATCGATTTTACCAAAGCTGACTTTACGCTTAGGAACAATGATCAATCCATATAAGGTCAGTGCTCTGTAGCAACAACTTCGGAACGCTTTTTCTCCCAATGGGGTTCACTGTAATTTTTCTTAACCAGATGAGGACCCAACTTCTCAGCCCAAACCGGATCAACCTTCGCAATACACCGCGCATATAACTGACTCGTCTCTACCAACTCCGCTGCCATGACCCATTTAGGCGCCTTCTTATAGACAATAGAGCCAGGAAATAGGAAGAAACGCCGGTTTCTCGCACCTAAGTATTCCTTACCCTCTTGCTTGAAACCCATATGGCTTAAAAGCCCTGCCAAAAGGGATCGATGGACCGCTTCATAAGACGCAGGTTCTTCGCGCTCAATAAACTTACTATCCTGCTCTTTTATCTCTTTGCAGATAATATGCAGTTGGCGATGAGTATCTCTCCATTCACGCATACGCATGTATGAAAGGAAGTTCTTCAAACAATATTTACGTAACTGATTCTGGCTAAGCGCCTGCCTCTGCTCTTCATAGAGATCCCATAAATTCACAAAAGTCAGAAAATCGGATTCTTCATGAGCATACAAACGATGTTTCTCATCACTCGCCTGACGCTTATCCTGAGGACGCTCTCGTGGATCCTGGATACTCAAGGCACTCACAATGATCAGGACTTCACGCAGACAGTTATTCCTGCTTGCCTCAATCACCATCCGACCTAGTCGCGGATCTATCGGCAACTTTGAAAGTTGCCAGCCAATCCGGGTGATATGACGTTTACTATCAACAGCCCCTAGCTCCTGCAGTAACTTGAAACCATCATTGATATAACGGTTATCAGGCGGATCGACAAACGGGAACTCTGATATATCACCCAACTTAAGTGACAGCATTTGTAAGATAACCGCTGCCAGATTGGTTCGCCTGATTTCGGCATCGGTAAATTCAGGGCGACTAAAAAAATCTTCTTCAGAAAAGAGACGGATGCAAGTACCTTCAGATACACGCCCGCATCGCCCGGATCGCTGGTTAGCACTTGCTTGTGAAATCGCTTCAACAGGAAGACGCTGTACCTTTGAACGGTAGCTATAGCGACTTACTCTAGCCAACCCCGTGTCGATAACATACTTAATACCGGGAACAGTAAGGGAGGTTTCAGCGACGTTAGTGGAAAGAACAATACGCGTACCTACACTTCCCTTGCCTCGCTGAAAAACCCTGTTTTGTTCTGCTAACGAAAGTCTTGCATATAAAGGAAGTACATCGACACTTTTAAGGTCTGCCTTACGAAGCAGATCAGCAGCTTCGCGAATTTCACTCTCTCCCGGCAGGAAAATCAGAATATCGCCCTGCGGACCTCGCCCCTGTTTCCTTTCCATATCCAGCAATTCTTCTACTGCAGCGAGAATTCCTTGCTGCATATCGATCGCTTTTTCGTCCTCGCCTTCTAACTCATGCAAAGGTCGATACAACACATCAACAGGATAGGTTCTTCCCGACACCTCAATGATCGGCGCATCATTAAAGTGCTTAGAAAAACGTTCCAGATCGATCGTCGCTGACGTGATAATGACTTTAAGGTCTGGACGCTTAGGCAGGATTCTTTTGATATAACCCAGCAAGAAGTCGATGTTCAGACTCCGCTCATGAGCTTCATCGATAATAAGCACTTCATACTGTTCGAGAAAACGATCGTGCTTCGTTTCTGCCAGAAGAATACCGTCGGTCATTAACTTGACCTGAGTGGTATCGCTCACCTGATCATGGAATCTAACTTGATATCCGACCCGGTCCCCTAGCGTTGTATTCAACTCCTCTGCAATTCGAGAGGCTACCGTACGAGCAGCCAAACGGCGCGGCTGGGTATGACCAATCAACCCTTTGCAACCCAACCCAAGATCCAGACAGATTTTGGGCAACTGGGTCGTTTTACCTGATCCGGTTTCACCGGCTAAAACAACAACCTGGTTCTCACTTATTGCCTTGGTAATTTCGTCCCTACGGGCACTAATGGGTAGGTCCGGGTAGTGAATTTCATCGCGATTAGTACGCTTCTCTACCCACTGAATAGATTCGTCAATTTTCTCAGCAGCATGCGCCAGTATCTTTTCATCTTTTCTGGCACGATCGATCATACGACGAATTTTAAACCGATCAGCAATGCGACATTCAGAAAGCAGGGTATTGAGTTGGCGAGGAGTAAAAGACAATTTGGAGCGATCCGTAGGCTAAAAACGCAAAATTTTAGCACGCCCTAAACAAAAACGCAGAGTTTACACTCTGCGTTTTAAAGGGGTTAATCTTCCACATCCAATAGGATATCCGGCAGAAAGCCGGTACAGAAATTACCCCAGTGCCGACCATCAACATACAAAGGGACCGAGATTGAATTCATAATCTCACCGGTATCCCTTATAAAAGTCAGTAAAAGAAATGGAGATGTCTGGTTAGCTCGGCGTAATTCAGCATGAGTACCGTTATACATGCGTCGGTGACGGCTTAGCGCATTATCCTGGGCAAAGTCTCCAGTCATAGGCTTGGATATCTTACTGTTATGCGCCGGACAATAGCCGTTTAAATCAAACGAACAAGCGATCGCGAACTGCGGATTTTCAGCCGTAATACGGTCATATATTGGCTGAAGTACTTTTTCGAAAGCATCGGTATAGGAAGTATCAAATTTCTCAGGCAGTTGATTAGGGTTGGTTCTTATATAGTGAGTATCAAAGAGATTCAATCCCTGACCACTCAGTTGATTCAATCCTTCCTGTACCTGAGCAGCGCCCTCTTTGGTAATACGCAGCACATCCTCAAAACCACCAAAACCTATACTGAAACGGGACAATAACTCCTGCATCTGTTCAGTAGCACCTTCAAGCTCAACAGAGTGTTGCGTTGAAAGCTCCATCTCTGAACGAATAGCACCAGACAGTTTAGCTATTTCGCTCACGTGGGTATGGGTATTTTCATTGGTGTATGACAACTCTTCGATAGCAGCGCTTATGTCATTCATCTGCCCGCTAACCGTTTCGAAATCAACAATCATCGATTCAAATTTATCGTTTGTTTGCTGAATATAACCATCCGTTTCAGAAACAAACTGCATAATATTTGAAGCACCTGCACGGGTATTCTGTACCAAAGAGACCATCTGATTAACGTTGACATCAATTTCTTTGGTCGCTTCATTTACCTTTTGCGAAAGCGTCCTTACTTCATCGGCTACAACTGAGAAACCACGCCCGGCTTCACCCGCTCGAGCGGCCTCAATAGAAGCATTCAAGGCTAACAAGTTGGTTTGATCTGAAAAATCCTGAACCAGACCTAACACCTGCAAAATGTTGTCGGAGTTTTCTGAAAGCTGTTGAACCACTGAGAGAAAATCAGACACCTGCGTTTCAATCGCGCGCATCTTCTCTTTTACCTGGCGCATCTCTTCACCCGCACCGCGGATTTCAGCAAGGTTTTTATCATTACTGTTGGCAATATTCTGCGTATGCTCTGCTATACCACCAATCGCTTGTGACGCTTCCTGGCTCGCCTGAAATACTTTTTGTGCAGTTTCCTCCTGACTGGATGCCGATTTTTCCGCATCCAAAATCACTTTTTGCAACTGACTTGCGCTTAAAGCCACCTTTACGCTTCGCTGTCGCGTATCTGCAATCATCTTTTTAAGGCTATCAGAGAACTCGTTATAGCTTTTAGCCATCTCTGATATCTCATCGTGAGTGTAATCTGGAAGCGTGGCAGAAATGTCGCCTCCCCTATCTTTAACGGCACCCAACACATTAATCATGTCCCGAATCGGCTTAGGAAAAAGGTGCCGCATGAACATAATGGTAAAAAGGCCGATAACAACAACCGTAGCGACAAGGCAAATTGCAAAAGTCGGAAGTAGATCGTTTATACCCAGCAAACCTTGTTTTACCGCTTCGCCATCGAGTGCAGACAAAACTTGCAGCTGACTATAAAGCCAATAGACACCTAACAGAACAAAAACGTTAGGTAGTAGAAGAAAGACAACATTACCCGTTATTTTCTTGGTCAGAGTGTTGAAAAACAGCCTCTCAACAGTCTTATACATACTCACAGCAAACACCTCTTATTTTATTTTTGGCTAGCAGAGCAACAACTAATAAGACACAAAGATAGCACAAAACAGCCATACCTTAGTATCATTTTCACAAAAACCGCCATTTTGTTACATCTCGATACAAAATAAAAAAATACTCAAAAAACCCACAAATAAAGCCAATAAAAACAATAAACTAATCAATAAAACTTAACATGATACTTAAATCAACAACCGATACATCGATCTGATTCAAGTCAATTCATGACACACAATTAACATTTTATATTTGATTTTATGT
>NZ_CH724125.1:980815-1084094 GCF_000153345.1 Neptuniibacter caesariensis | reverse complement strand
TCGTAGTGGTGCCAATGATGTATTTATTAAAGAACGGATTCAGGAAGAAAATGTGGAATTCGCTTCTGCAATTTCAGGCTTATTGCATCAAGCTGGCTTGGTTGAAAAAAACCTTCATTACCGTGAGGAGCTAGAAAAAAGCCTCCATGAATTGCAAATTGATCAACAAGCGGCGCGACAGATTCAGCAGAATATGTTGCCTGAAAACTCAGTTAAACTGGGTAGCATAACGGCTCAGTACCTATTGATTCCTTCTCTCTACCTGAGTGGCGATTTTGTTGATGTCATTAAAGTAGATGAAGAAAAAACACTGTTTTATCTTGCTGACGTGTCGGGGCATGGCGCTTCTTCTGCATTGGTTACGGTGTTGTTAAAAAACATGACAAACCGGTTATTGAGGAACTTTCGCCGCCGATCAAGTTTTGACATATTATCGCCAGTTGATACGCTTTACAGAATTAACACTGAGCTTTTGGAAACCGGATTAGGTAAACATCTCAGTATTTTTCTGGGTATTATTGATACCGAAAAGAAGCAGTTAAGATATGCTGTCGGTGGTCATCACCCAATGCCAATCATTACGGACAGCTCAGGTAGTCGCTTTCTGGAGGGCAGGGGGATGCCTGTTGGGCTTTTTCCTGAACCTATGTTTGATGAGAGAAAAATAAGCCTAGAGGATCAATACCAGATTACTCTTTTCTCCGATGGAATTCTGGAAATGCTTAATGAAGGCGATATGATTGCCAAGGAGCAGAGATTAGTTGATGCGGTGGTTGAGACTAAAGGGGAAGGGCCGGAAAGGGTCAAGGATTGTCTTCTACCCGGTATAATAAGTGAAGCACCGGATGACATTGCGATAATGACTATTTGCAGGCAGTGAAAATGCAAGAAGGTTCTATATATTCAGCGTTGGTAGAAGGTATGTACGTGCTTAAGTTTGTAGGTGACGTGCGGCTGACGCTGTGCTCTTCCCTTGATTGTCACCTTCAACAGTCTCTTTCTAGCCCTGAAGTGAAAAATATCCTCATCGACCTGACTCAAACAGAAGGTATTGATAGTACCTCGCTGGGCCTGATTGCAAAATTATCACTCAAGGCAAAAGCGCTTGAATTAGATAAGCCAACACTTGTATCCACCAACGATGATATTACCCGTATCCTATTTACTATGGGGTTTGATCATATTTTCGTTTTAATAGATCAGTTGCCTTCCAGCGTTCAGGATCTTAAGGAGCTGCCTTTTGTTCAAGAGTCAGTTGATGAGATGAAGGAAAGGATTATTGATTCCCACCGTATTCTCATGGATTTGAACGAAAGAAACAGAGAGGCTTTTCAGGATTTAGTCACTACATTGGAATCGGTTAAGGAAAATTAGGAATTTTTCTTATTTTGATTCAGCTGTAGTCAGCTAGAATAACTGACATTGGGCTCTGCATTGGAAGGCAGGTTATTTCAGGAAGAAAGCTCAATATATCACTACTTCAGGAAGGGGTAGTGACCGGTAAGGACATCGGGGAAAGTGGCTCGTTAGCTGGATCAGCTCTCGGGCCTTTTTTTGATCCGTTGATCCTTAATACTCCCTAATATTGATTAACTCTCTTTTTCTACCCCAGTCTCCAGGGTTTTCTGTATACACGCCAGCTGCGGTATACCCACAGTTTTTGCATTGGCCTTTTTTATCTAAATTCCATGCAGTTATTTCGTACCAGTTTCTACCTATGAGTAAGGACTTACATTCAGGGCAAAATGTGCTGTTACCTTGTGGATCGAAAGCATTGCCTGTGTACGGGTAGTTAAGCCCTTGTTTAAGGGCAATTTCTCTTGCCTTGCTGAGAGTGCTGAGAGGCGTTTTGGGGAGGTCTCGCATCTTATAGTCAGGGTGAAAGGCAGTGAAGTGAATAGGGACATCAGCGCTGAGCTCGGAGTAAATCCAGTTACATAACTTTTCCAGCTCTGAGTCACTGTCATTGAGGCCGGGTATTAATAAGGTGGTAATTTCCAGCCAGCAGTTTGTTTCGTGATGGATATATAAAAGGGTATCAAGAACTGTTGATAGATGACCGCTACAGTTTTTTCTATAGAACTGTTCGCTAAAGGCTTTTAGATCTATGTTACAGGCGTCCATTACTGAAAAGAACTGCTCTCTAGGTGCAGGATTGATAAAGCCTGCACTAACCGCTACAGCCTTGAGCTTTTCTTCATGACAAGCGCTAATTGCATCGAGCGCGTATTCCATAAAAATTACAGGATCATTATAGGTGAAAGCCAGGCCAATGCAGTTATGTTGTATTGCTGCTTCAACCAACTGTTGAGGTGTGGCATTGTCCGATAACGTATCCATCTGGCGGGATTTGCTCATATCCCAATTCTGGCAAAACTTACAGGTAAGGTTGCAGCCGGCGGTTCCGAATGACAGGATAGGTTGGCCTGGGTAAAAATGATTGAGCGGTTTTTTTTCAATAGGGTCGATGCAAAAGCCGCTAGACCTTCCCCAGCTCAGTAGCTGTATCTGGTGATCAAAATTTGCACGGATATAGCAAAGGCCGCGTTGTCCCTCTTTAAGTTTGCAAAAGTGGGGGCAGAGGTCACATTGGACTTTTTCTTTATCAAGCGAATGCCAAAATTTAGTTGGATAATTGGCAGTTAGTGCACCCGGCATTATTCATTCCTAAAAGTATTCTTACTTGAATTTTAGGATATGATCGCCTGATTTCGAGATCATAATATGAGAAATAAGGAAGACAGAGAATGAAAATAACCTATCAAATATTATCGGTGCTGATAGTGAGTCTCTCTGTAACTACTTATAACCAAGCATCCCCTCGATATGAATCAAAAGTGAGGATCCCTAACCAGGTTAGTCCAGATGCTGGGTTGACTCATTTTATTGAAGGCCTGCGCAAGATCGCTGTAGCCAGGGATCTTAGAGAGATAGAAGAAAGTGTCAGGAATGATTTCTTCTTCTCCAGGGATTTTGGCGGAGTATTTGATGCAGAGAGCACTGGTGCTGATAACTTCATCAGAGCGCTCTCTTTGGATGACGCTTCACTTGCCCCTGAATATAGGGGGACGGGCTGGGTCTATCTAAATGAATTACTTAGCGCTCAAAGCTTTCAAAAAGTCGCTAGTAGTATCTGTATGCCAGCGAATGCTGTCCCGGTAAGCCAAAAGCGCCCTGATGAGTTTTGGTTGAGTTGGGGGTATGTGCATGGAACCGACGTGTTTATTCGTAGAAGCCCTGACCTGCAATCTGAGCCTCTAACGTCGTTGAGTTATGAGGTTGTTGAACCTGTTGCTGGAGAGGCAGGGGATCGTGTAAAAGGCCTGGATGGTAATGGGTTATGGATTAAAGTTAATACGGCTAGTGGAATAAAGGGCTATATGTATTCGTCTTTTTTCAGAAATTTTCAGCAGGCCCAGCTCTGTTTTAGGCAGCAGAATAATGTTTGGAAAATCAGTGGGTTTATTGGTGGAGGGGATTAGATGATTTTCGGAGATAGGGTTATAAACAACTTCTGTGGATAACTTTGTTAATTGTTTTGGGGTGGATTGCTGTATCGCCTAATAAATCTATAGATTCAGCGAATTGAATGGAAAAGATACAGTAATGAAAATCTATAAAATTCAGTAAGTTGGACGTTGTTATGACCCTTGAGAATCCGTTGATTGTCAAGTTAATAAATTCACTGTTTGTGTTTTTTTTCTTGTGAAAGCTCTTTTCTTTTAGTGCTACTTATGTACTAAGCAGATACCTTCTTTGGTTCTCTTTTTCCTGTATTGAATTCCTAATCTGGCAGCATTCGTTATAGTCGTATGTAAAACATACAGGGTCGCAATCAGGTTGCTGACTCTGGATGCTTTCTTAGGACCTCTTAGTAGAAATGGATGCGCTATGAGAAGCCACTATCCTTTCAGCCTCTTTCATCAATGGTTATTGCTGGTTGGTTTAACCAGTGCAGCTATTTATTTTCTCTGGGATCAGAAGGTCCTGTTGGAAATACTTGAGGAAGATATCACCCGAATCACTTGGTTAGTCGTTTTTATCGCCACCGGCTCTTGTGTACATTGCGGAATTCGCTGCATTTTTTTGTCGGTGGAGCAGAATCGTTTAAAGCACTGCCTGGCTGAAAACAAAACGGCGCTCTGCAATAAAGGGACGTCAAAAGCATCGACACCTGTTTGTGAGTACCTTGATGCTGTTAAGCAAGACGCAGAGCACCAATCGATTCATGCTGAGCTTCTCGCCGAAAAGTTGAGTGGCAATCATCAGATTGGTTGGTTTATTACCGGCCTGGTGATTAAGCTCGGTTTGCTTGGCACTGTGATTGGGTTTGTGATCATGCTTACTTCTATCTCAGGTCTGGAGGCTCTGGACCTTTCAGATATTAAGCAGTTAATGCAGCAGATGACTCAAGGGATGGGAGTTGCAATGAATACCACTATGGTGGGTTTAGTTGCCAGTATGCTATTGGGGCTACAGTACCTGATGCTTGATCGATTTGCCGATCGCTTGGTCGTTGATGTTGTAGAACTGGGTATTTCAAAGGGTTGGGTTGATCATCACATTGAGAGCGCGGGCTCTTAGATGGCCTTGTTCAAAAAGAAGAGAGGGGGAGATATAGATCCTTTTACCGATCTACTTTTTAATGCGTTGCTAACCTTTACCTTTCTGTTTTTGATCGCCTTACTTCTCCTTAATCCACCTGCTAAAACCGGCATTATCGACCCTAAGGCTGAATTTTTAGTGACAGTCACCTGGCCGGATGGCAATCCAAACGATATTGATGTTTGGGCAACGGGCCCTGAGGCTAGCAAGGTCTGGTACAAGAAAACACAAGACGGGTTAATGCATCTGGATAGGGATGACCGAGGTTTGGCTAATGACACTCAGGTTGTTAACGGTAGAGAGATAATCAACCCCTTGAATCAGGAAGTTTTAACCATCAGAGGGCGTTCCCCAGGTGAGTTCATTGTTAATGTGCACTATTTCAAAAGTGAAACCTCAGAGCCTGTACCGGTGACGGTCTATCTAGCAGAAGTCAATCCGGTTATGAAGGTTCTCTATTACGAAACGGTTAACCTTATGGAAGAGGGGGATGAGTTGACGGCATTTCGGTTCAGCCTATCGACAGAAGGGAAAGTTATGGATATCAACCAGCTACAGAAAACCATGGTAGGAGATAAGAGCAAATGAGTGAACAGCTAATAAGTCTAACTCTTGCCTATTGTTTCCTGACCGCATTGCTTCTGATCGCTCTTATTGTCAGCCATTTTAATGTGCTGTTAAAAACATTTTTACTCATTACTGCCATCGCCTTCTATGTAATTAGCTATGAAGGGTGGAAGGAGACACAGGGCTGGCCAAGTACAACAGATCTTCCGGAGAAATTTCTTTTGCATTCGGCAGTAATTGAAGAACCTGATGAAGAATTAGGGCATGAGGGGCAGATCTATTTATGGTTAACAAATCTGGAAGGGAATGAGTTGCATGATTATCCACGTGCGCACCGTATTGAATATGATCAGGAAACGCATTCTAAAGTGCAGGAAGCGCTCAGGGAGATGCAGAGTGGTAACCTGCAACTGGGTGAAATAGTTCCGGCAGTAGAGCGAAAAGAAAGTGGAAAAAAACGTTTTATGAAGGGGCAAAAATATCCGGGGCTCACTTTTGTAAAACTACCTGACCCTGCATTACCGGAGAAGTAACATGAGATATTTGGGGTTGGTGCTTTTATTCATCTTACTTCAGGGGTGTGAAGAGCCTGTCAGCTCATTGGACTACTTCCCACTTAATGACGGCCTGGAGTGGGAGTATAGGGTGACAGAAAGTTTCGCTGGAGATAGCAAGGTGAGGCCTTATTCTGTTTCTAACCAGGGTAAAGTAGACGTGAAAGGTGAGTTTTCGGCTAGCCAAGTCTATTTACGGCGTACAAGTGATGGGACGGATTACTTCATTCTCAGCGACGAAACAGGTCGTTATCGCATAGCTAAACGTACGCTTGTCGAGCTAAGGCCGCGCTTTGATGATCAGCCTCGCATGATTATGTCTTATGGCGAACAATTAAGTATTGGTGAGAGTTGGCAGGTGGAAACACGTAGCTATAGTGTGAAAGGGATCTCATCACATTCCTTGCCGGACCCAGCTGCTAAAACATTTAACCTTGCTTATGAAATTACTGCCACAGACGAAACGGTTCGGGTGCCCGCAGGTGTTTTTAACAATTGCGTAAAAGTAGAGGCTAAGGGAGTACTGGAAATCTATGCTGACCCCAGGTTAGGTTTTCAAGAGATACAAGTTAGACAAACTGAGTGGTATGCCCCTGGGGTTGGTCTGATTAAACTTATACGTGAGGAGCCTATGGATTTAGAGCTTTTTAAGGGAGGCTCAGTATCGTTCGAATTGATCAGCTTTAGTGATTGAAGTGCTGGCTTCACTTCTAGGTTTCGCTGGCGAACTGAAAAACAGAACCCTCGGCGCGCTTAGCTTTGTACATCGCTTCATCTGCTTTATGGATTAATTCTTCGGCGTTGGCTCCATCACCGGGAAATATACTAATACCTATACTGGCACTAAGCGACGTTTCGATATCGGGACTCAGTTGCATCGGCTGATTAAGGCACTCTGATACTTTGAGTGCAATCGAGGAAGCCTGATCCCGTTTATCAATATCGACCAGGGCAATAAATTCATCACCGCCAAGGCGAGCCAGTGTATCGGATGTTCTAAAGCTGTTTTGTAATCGTTTGGCTATCTCTCTTAATGCTTTATCACCAATAAGGTGCCCATGCTGATCATTTACAGGTTTAAAGTTATCCAGGTCGATATAAAGCACGCCCAACTGGCTCAGTTGTCGTTCTGCTCTGGAGATTGCACTTTCGAGTCTTGAGAAGAACAGGCGACGATTGGGCAAGCCTGTCAAAGCATCCTGATAAGCCTTGGTGAGTAAATTATCTTTCATGCGTCGATGGGTGTGTTCATCACGAACAATCAGAACAAACTTGTTTTCTTGTAAGCTTTGCCCCTGTACCGCGTTGATCGTTGCCAAAAAGGTATAATTATCACTGCTGCAGATCTCGCCGCACCAGCTTCCGCCTTCAGATATTAAATAATCTAAGTCTATCTCCTTGGACGCGGGGCAATAGAACAGGTCATTTAGTGTTAGTGTTGAATCCAGCTCTAGCTCAGTGAACTGAAGTTTTGCTGCTTCATTACTGGAGATTATTGTCCCATCTGAGGAAAGAATAAGGCAGGGATCTGGTGTCGCATCAAATACCAGAGAAGCCATCAGGAGGTTTTGTTCAGCTTCTCGTTCGAAGGTAACATTACGACCCAACCCCAGTACACCAGGCGGTGAAACCTCATCTTCAGCCAGAGGTAACTTGTACATATCTAACAGTCGGCGTCGACCATCTTTATAGGTTACCCATTCATCACATCGGTGCGGTTTTCGGGTGTTTTTAACTTCGCTGTCCTTATTGGTGACATATTCTGCGGATTCTACGGACATGATTTCAAAATCAGTCTTACCGATAATTTCATCCTGCGACATATCCAGAAAACGCTGAAAGCTTTCATTACATAGTTGATACACGCCGTTTGGATCTTTAGCAAAGATAAAATCAGGTATTGAATTGATGATCTTCTTCAACAGCGCTTGCTCATGTTCTAATGCATGCTTAGCTGTGACAAATGGTGTGATGTCTCGTACCGCAACCACCACCCCATTGCCTCTGGTTAAGGGGCCTTGATAAAGCGAGTGTTTACTATCCAGATAGTGGATTGATCCATCTGCTGCAGGCCGACTAAATTGAAAGCGGATCTCATCTCCCGCAAGCGTTCTATCCAAAGAGGGCTTAATCTGCTGGATAAAAACCTCTTCCCCATGAACCTCGGCGACTGTTTGACCGATTATTTCTTCTTTTTTGCAGTTAAAGAAAAGCTCGTACCCTTTACTGACAGCGCGGTAGGTATATGTGTTATCGACGATCGAAACCAGATCGTCGATGTGATCCAGAATTGTCAGCTCGGAATTGGTTTGTGTGTCACCAGAGTTCATAAGCACCTTTACTACCCAAACAGGCAAAGAACATAGGGAAGGCTATTAAACTGCCGTTGTATCTTTATGAATGTGATCTCAAAGATAGCAGTGAGTTCCCTGAGGGAAATATAGCTGCTGGATTGAGATAAGTATATTACATGCGCAATAGAGTAAAACAAGCGTTTGAATTAAACAATTGTTTGAGCTTGGGGCTACAATAATTTACACAGAGAGGGTTTTTGAATAGCTATAGGAGTCAGCTAATGAATCCCCTGTTTACCAAAGGCCAGCATTTCTTTGAAGATATCCAACCTGAAAGGGATGTTGATCTCAGTTTGGCAGTTGTAACTCATCTCTTAAATACCCCGGCAATATATCTGGATTGTCTTAGTCGGTTCACCAATCTGGCAATGGTCTTACCTAAGCCCAAAAGTATCTGCCGAAGAAGTTATGAGTTACTTGAAAAACGTTTTCCAATTGTCTGTAAACAACGGCAGCAGCTTAACTCAGTAGAGGTTGTAGCGGCCATTCTTAATGACCATGTGAAAACTGAGAAACTCATCCTTGTCGATATTGGCGGTTACTTTGCCGGCACTTTGGAGCAGCTTCCGCAGCGCTTAACCGCTAAGCTTGCAGGAGTAGTTGAGGTGACCGAAAATGGATATCAACGTTATCGAGATATCGAAAAGTTGCCAGTACCGGTTCTTTCTATCGCACGTAGCCCGCTGAAAGGCCCGGAAGATTATCTTACCGGGCAATCTATTGTGTATTCTGCTGAGGCGCTGATGCGCGAGTGTCATCATATTATGAATGGAGGGAATGCCGTAGTTTTTGGCTACGGAAAGATAGGCAGGTCTATTGCCAAGGCCTTACATGAGAAAAACGTGAACACTAAGGTTGTAGAGATCGACCCTATTAGGGCAATTGAAGCACGTTCCCGGGGATTTGACCTTATCGACAAGAAAGAAGCTTTAGGGTCGAGTGATGTGATTTTCTGCGCCACAGGAAATCAGTCCATCAATAACCATGATTTCAATCGGATTAAGAATGGGGCGTTTCTTTTTTCTGTAACTTCATCCGATGATGAGCTGGATCTGTGTCGTGCTGATGCAAATTTTGAAGTGAGCCCGGTGACAAATCACATTGCCCGCTATGAACGTTTGGGCCAGTATTTCTATTTAGCTAATGATGGCAACGCAATTAACTTTATCCATAATGCTGAAGTTGGCCCATATATCTATCTGGTGCAGGGAGAGGTCATCAAAGCGATTAACTATATGCAAACAGTCGATTTAGAAAATGGTTTACACCAGCTTCCAGTCTGCGAAAGAAGGGATTTAGCGTCCCGATGGCTAGCTCATTTTGCATGATTTTTGAGAGGAAAATGAAAGCCTTGGAGTGAAGCGCTACAAGGCTTTATTTAAACTATTGGATAGACAGGAGAAACACATGGCGAGACTGTGGAGAAGCTAATTCATACCAGTGGTGCAACATTCTCAGAATTAATTTTTGCTCGTTATCGCCACTTAGTTCGATCTTGTCATTAGCAGAAAACGATACATCCGCCCCCGAACGCTTATTAAAATCTGCGAGTTCGCGTTCATAATTAACACCGATCCTAAACCCTTCTAAAGGAAGTAGCTCAGCTTCAAATGCTAATGCTTTTTGGTCGGCGGTAACGATCCAGTTTTGCTGTAATTCGAAGTTTCTAAGAGATCTTTCGCTTGTAATTCCAGGCGCCTTTATTTCAATTACCTGATCCGCGCTAGTGAAGGAAATAATGGCGGGAGCCGTCTGCTCCAATTCGTAATCATTTCCTCTTTTGATTTCAGCGGTATAATTTATCAGGAGCTGATTTGAACCGTTTGGAAGCTCCATTGTGCTCGTGCCCTTCAAAAGAGAACCGCTACTCATTTCCTTACCGTTTACTGCAATTAGGGAAACGCCTTCACCCAAATTGAGAGAGTTTGCAGCGTGAAGACTGATCGAGGTTACTAGGAGTGAAGTGCAGACAAGACCAGTTAATATTTTTTTCATTGTTGAGTACCTTTTATTATCGGCCATAGTGGCGGTACTGTGGAAACTGAAGGGGGGTATCCACAGTACCTGTCAGATTAAATTAGAATTTAATCTGCATACCCGCGAGGATATCCACTTCTGATGCCGCATCATCCGCAGCATTTTCAAAGTCAGCTTGAGATACTTCTGCAAAAACGCTTACGTTTTTCTGAGAAGGGAATTTGTAAGTTACATTTGCGTACCATGCATCAGAATCTTCATTCGCCGCATCGGAATCGACCATGACATAACCCAGAGCCACTTTGGTCTGTTCGTTCGCTGCAAACGTCGCTACCAGATTTGTAATATCTGCATCGGCTGTTGCAGGGTTACCGTAGTCAGTTGAGCTGTAGTCGGCACCAAATTTAGCAAAACCTGCGTCAAAACTAGCACTTAATCCCCAGGTATCATCGTCGTAAGAGGAAGCATTAGCCTGGTGAGTTTGATAAGCCGCTGCCAGAGAAACAGCATCAAAGCTAGTGGATACAAACAGATCGGTTGCTTCACCATTTGCGCTGGAGTTTCCATCTGAAGAGATCTCATGTGAGAACACAACGGATGCCGCTTCAAAATCAGCTTCAATACGGATCAGGTCATCACCTGAACTTTTGACCACGTCAAACTGATCTTGCTCAAGAATGGTTTCATAGGCTTTCTCAACACCAAATTCATCACCGGCAGTGTTGGTTTTACCTACTTTCACTTTGATGTTGTCGTATTGAACGCCCAGGTAGGCTTCTTCAAGGTGGCCGCTGTCAGAGCTGGTGTCATCTGCTTCGCTATTGAAGCTATAGTCCAGCTGACCAAATGCCTGAAGGCCGTTACCCAGATCGTAGATAACGGTGTTTTTCAGTTCCAGGTCGTCAAACTCTACATCAGCATCAGTGCTCTTTTTGTAGTCGTCACGCAGTTGAACCTGCCAGTCACCTTTGAGTTTGTAAGTTAGGCCATCGCCGCTATAAATGGTTGCTGCTACAGAAGAGTTTGCTGCCAGAGTTGCTGATACAGCGAGTGCTAAAGCTAGTTTTTTCATGTTTGCCTCATGGTTTATGTCCTGGTCGCTGAAATAGCGCCAGGGGGCTTTGAAAATTGAAGTAAAAACAGATTGCGATTAGCAGATGGAGCCCCAAAGGCTCATACCTGCGGCTTCGATAATTGCGGTTACTTGAACTGTCTAAGGCCTCCTTTTTGTTTTTATTCTTGAAGGTCGGAGACGGGATTACCCCGCCCCCTTAGTGGAGTTGGTTAGCCTTCGCCTTCAGTGATTGCAGTCTCCGGACCACGTACCTCCGTTGAAGGTTTTTTCTTGCTGCGGTAGAGATCGATGAGCGGGGGTAGCAGTAAAACTACGACTGCTACGACGACAATACTTAGCGTCAGCGGTCGCTCCCAAAGGAAAGCGAAGCTTCCGTCTGAGATCGTCAGTGCACGACTGAGGTTGTTTTCCATTAATCCGCCCAGAATAAAGCCAAGCAACATAGGCGCCATTGGGAACTCAAGCAGCTTGAGGAAAATGGCGATCACAGTGATGAGGGCCATCATGTGAATATCGAATGTGTTGAAGCTGACCAAATAGACGCCGGTAATCGAGAAAAACAGAATTAGCGGAATCAGAATCGGACGGGGAATGACCAACAGTCTCGAGATGTATGGAATGAGTGGCAGGTTCAGGATTAACAAGACCAGGTTGCCAAAGTACATTGAAATAATGACTGACCAGAAAACATCCGGGTTATCGAGAAAGAGGCGTGGACCTGGCTGAATACCATACGCAATTAGCGCACCTAGCATGATAGCTGTGGTACCAGAGCCTGGGATACCTAGTGTTAGTAGCGGAACAAAAGAGCCTGTTGATGCGGCATTATTTGCAGATTCTGGCGCTGCCAGGCCGCGAAGGGAGCCCTTGCCAAACTTAAGCTTTTCTTTAGCCGATGCAAGGTTGCGCTCCAATCCATAGGCCAGGAACGATGCTATCGTTGCACCGGCTCCCGGTAGGATGCCGACCAGAAAACCAAATACCGAAGAACGTCCAATCGTTGGTGCGACCTGTTTTATCTCCTCCTTGCTCAGCTTCATGCTGCCAAGCTGGCTCATGTCGATCTGTTCTTCTTCCTCTTTGTGCTGACCTTTAAGGATTGTCATTACTACTTCGGTAAGGGCAAAGGTAGCCATCGCCAGGAGCAGGAAGCTGATTCCGTCAATTAAGTCAACGCTGCCGAAGGTGAAGCGTGTTGTACCGGATGTTACGTCAGTACCGACGGTAGCAATCATCAAACCGAACACGGTCATGATAAGGGCCTTGATAACCTGGCCTTTACCTGAAAAAGCGGCAACTGCAGTGAGGCCCAGAATCATCAGAGCGAAGTAATCACTGGACTGGAAGCTCAGAGATACAGAGGCGAGAGCCGGTGCTGCAAAAAGCAGTACAATTGCGCCAATAGTGCCTCCGGTGAAGGAAGAGTATGCAGCCAGAGCTAAGGCTTTACCTGCTTGCTTCTGTTGCGCAAGGGGGTAGCCATCAAAGGAAGTGACTACGGTGCTTGCACAACCTGGAGCATTGATCAGAATAGATGAAGTAGAGCCTCCAAATACCGCGCCATAATAAACACCTGCCATCAGAATAATCCCAGATGATGGGTCAAGTCCGTAGGTGATAGGTATCATTAGAGCAACGGCCGAAATAGGGCCTAAGCCCGGCAACATGCCGATAAAAGTGCCGGCAAAGCAGCCAACAACGACCATTAAAAGGTTGAATGGCATGACCGCAGTGGTCAGGCCGGTCATAATTCCGTCTAACATGGGATCATCCTCCAGTAATTTGACTAAACAGCTGACCTGGGGCCAGGTAGATATCGAGTAGCTGGGTTAATACAAACCAGATACCCACAGCAAATGGGACCGACGCAACCAGCAGGGTTTTAATTCTTCGTTCACCCAGTAACCAGTAGCCACCGATTAGGAAAAAGATGGTGGCAAGCAGGAATCCAACCCATTCCAGCGCTAAAGCAAACAGCACAACAAGCAGCAAGAGCTTGCTAACCAGCGGAAAGTCATACCCTCGCAGGGACAGTTTGTTGCCAGGTGAGCGGGTAGCACTCAGTAGCAGTGCGACAGACAGGAGTGAGCCAAGTAAAGCGAGGGCATTGGGCACTGTCTGTGCATGGAAAGGTTCAAACTCATCGCCTGGTAACAGGGGTATTTGCCCAGCGTAGTAGCCGTATGCGACGGATAAACCTAGAAATACAAGACCGCCGATATGGTCTTTGGTAATAGTCATGGGAGCCTCCCGTGATGGTTGTTGCACCATCGTTCTGTCTGATCAAAAAAACCGGGAACTTGTCGACAGAGGCCAAGCCCCGGTAAGAGAGGTCTGGGAAGCTGATTTCAACTCCACCAGGAGCACGTTTCTTGAGCGGAGGCAGACGTCAGTGTCTAACCCTCCGCGAGTTCAAAACTCAGGACTGATGGCTTATTTCAGGAAGCCCAGTTCACGCATTAGTGAACCGACTTCTTTCTCCTGGGATTCCAGGAATGCGATAAACTGATCATCTGGTTTGAAAATTTCAGTCCAGCCATTGCGGGAACGAACAGTTTCCCATTCGTCGGTGTCATACATCTTGCCCAGAACATCGACAAACTCTGCTTTCTCAGAATCACTAATGCCTGGTGCTGCAAAGAAACCACGCCAGTTAACAAACGTAGCGTCGTAACCGAGCTCTTGTAGAGTTGGTACTTCAGGGGCAGCTTCGTTACGTTCTGAACCGGTCATGACCAGAATGCGTACTTCACCTGCTTCAGCAAGCGCTAAAGCCTCAGAAAAGCCTGTAGAAAGGATCTGAGTTTCACCCGACAGCAGTCCTGCCATCGCTTTACCGCCTGCATCGTATGCTACGTAACGGACCTGGCGAGCATCGCCTCCTGCCGCTTTAAATGCCATGGCTGCTACCAGATGGTCCATGCTGCCGCGTGCTGAGCCACCGGCAATTTTGATAGAGCGCGGATTTTTCTGATAATCAGCAACGACTTCACTGAAGCTTGTGTATTTGGAGTCTTTCTTAACAACGAAGGCACCGTAATCGCCAATAGTTGCCGCCACAGGTGTTAGATCGCGGAATGATTGAGGAAATACCTTAGACAGCGAGCGGATTACGATCGGAGTCGAATTCACCATCAGGGTATCTTTATTCTGACCCGCAGTTTCAATAAGGTGTGCAATTGCTTTGCCGCCACCACCGCCGGACATGTTTTCATAAGAAATTGTGTCTACCAGGCCAGATTTTGAAAGCGCTTCACCTGTACCGCGTGCCGTGGTATCCCATCCACCGCCTGCACCACCTGGGATCAGGAAGTGAACTTCTTCTAAAGCTTGTGCGTGGAATGACGCACCTGCAGTGATGCAAGTTGTCAGCATAGCTGCGAGTAGGTTTTGTTTGGTTTTAGGTTTGCAGAACATGGTCACGCCTCATATTTATTGTTGTGATGTCTGCAAGGTAGATTGTTCGATGAATTTGTTGAAGTTTATGAAATTAAAGGCTTTTTAATACATAAAAAACATTTTGTGCATATTGTTTACGGGCCTTTTTAAGGTTAGTTGGCTAAGATCTAATCAATGATCGTTTAGTGGAAATGTAGATGAAGTTATTACGGCGGCTAAAGTTAAAAAGCAGGATGATCCTGGTCCTGGGGCTGATGGCGCTTGTCCAGACCGGCTTTATCGGCTTATTTGCTGTTCATTACCTTCATCAGTCTTTAGATGAGCAAATTGGTCAGAGAGCGCTGGATGTTGCGAAAACAATTGCTGCCACACCTCAGATCATTGCTGCGGTCCAACGTCGCGATAGCGAATATCTTCAGCCTATCAGTATGCGCTTAGCCGAGGAGACTCAGGCACGCTTTGTGGTTATCGGCGATAAGGATGGTGTGCGGCTTGCTCACCCTCGACCAGAAAAGATCGGCCATTCTATGTCTGATGATGAGGGTGATGATAACTCACCTGCATTGGTAGATGGGAAGGGGTACCTTTCCAAAGCGCTAGGAAGTATGGGCTGGTCAATGCGTGGCAAAACGCCCATTTTTTCTAATGAGACAGGTGAGATAGTTGGTTTGGTTTCGGTCGGTTACCATCTTGATCATGTGGATCAGATTATTCAGCGTTACAGCATCACGCTTGTGGCGGTCATCATTGCTTCATTTCTGCTTAGTGCATTGATCGCTGTGTGGTTTGCTCACCATTTTAAGCAAGCGATTTTTGGTCTCGAACCAGAGCAGATAGCGCGCCTTTTTGACGAACAGAAAGCAACTTTGGAATCTGTTCGCGAGGGCATTATTGCGATCAATGCCCAGGGGAGGATTACAACTTTCAACCGTCCCGCTATTGAAACGCTAGGGTTACCGGAAGATATCGAATTGACGGGTAGGCACATTACCGAGGTATTGCCTGAAAGTGCCATGATGGAAGTCCTGAATACAGGTGAACCACAGTTTGATGAGGAAGTCTGGAGGCAGGATCACAGTATTATTGCGAACCGGCTACCTTTAAAGCAGGGCGAGAAAATCACTGGGGTTGTGTCGAGTTTTCGCCGTAAAGACGAAGTGGCGATGGTGAGCAAAAAACTCACCCGAATTCAGCAGTATGCCGATAGCCTGAGGAGCCAATCCCACGAATACTCAAACAAGCTTCATACGATTGCGGGACTCATTCAAATAGGGGCAACTGATGAGGCATTGGCCCTAATTGGGCAGGAATCGCAAAGCCATCAGGAGCTAATAAATCTGTTGGTATCTGCTGTGCCTGATCCCATTCTGGCGGGTTGCTTGTTGGGTAAATACAACCGCGCCAGAGAGATGGGATTGCAACTGGAGATTGATCCTGAAAGCAAGATGTCGGCTTTACCGGAAAAACTTCCCCGCGAAGACTTGGTCAGCATTATTGGAAATTTGATTGATAATGCACTTGAGGCCACTTGGGAGCATTCCGGAACTGGAGGCAAAGTCACCTTGTCCATGACTGATCTGGGGCGGGATCTGATCTTTGAAATTGAGGATCAGGGCCCAGGTGTTGAAGAACAAAATCAGGATAAGATTTTTGAGAAGGGATTCAGTAGCAAGGAAAAAGAGGGGCACGGATTTGGCCTGCATTTGGTGAAAAGTTTGCTAGGGAGTATAGGTGGAATGGTGACTTGTGAGTCCGCAGAAAGTGGTGGCAGCAGGTTCATCGTGTATATACCTAAAAACCAGGCTTAAATTCGAATACTCAGTCAAAAAGTATAAAAAATGAGTAGTATCAGAGTTGTTATAGCAGAGGATGATCAGCAGATCGCTGAAATCCAGAAACGTTTTTTAGAGCGTATTGAGGGCTTTGAGCTGGTTGGGATAGCTCATGGGCTTGATGAAGCTCAGGATCTGATTGAGGTTCTAAAACCTGAATTGGTCCTTTTGGATATCCAGTTCCCAACGGGTACTGGTCTGGACCTGTTAAGAAGTTTGCGGTCAAGCAACAGTAGTACCGATGTGATTCTCATCACTGCAGCTAAAGAAGTAGAAACGCTGCGTGAGGCGCTTCGCGGAGGCGTATTTGATTATATACTGAAACCGTTAGTCTTCGATCGACTTCAGGAGACCCTGAGTAACTATCAGAGTCACTTTCTTAAGCTTCAGGCGATGGAGTCATTAGCTCAGAGTGATGTTGATACCCTGTTACCCCGAACGGGGGGAAGTACGGTCAAATCTCAGGATGTTCGTTTGCCTAAAGGGATCGATGGTTTAACTCTGGAAAAGGTCAGGGGTGTATTTGGTGACCCGGCTCTTCATCTCAGCGCGGAAGAGGTGGGTGAAATTATTGGTGCGAGTCGAACCACTGCTCGTCGTTATCTAGAGTATATGGTGGATCTGGATGAGCTGAATGCGGAAGTGAATTATGGCACGGTCGGCAGACCAGAGCGTAAATACACCAGCCGTTTTTAAGCATGGCAATATCGACATTTCGATCAGTAAACTGAATACTATCAGTGATCTTTGATGTATTCCGATAGCAGTGATCGAGAATTAATATGTTGTCACGCAGAAAGTTTATCTTGTCTTTGCTCCCTCTTGGGGTGGCAGGTTGTACTACCCATGATGCCTTTCGCATTGCAGAAAGTGTTGCGCGTGGCAGTAGCCTGGAAGGGGCAATTACTTCCAGGGCTAAATCGAAAGCGACTGGCTGGGTAACCAACCCACAATCACTGGCATATGACCTAAAGCGACTGAATAGCTTTGTTAAGAAAATATCGGGTCGCTGGGGGGAAGATAATGCCGTCCAGCCCTCTGCGAAAACCTATGTGAAGTACATCGATGATTATACCAGCCGAAGTGTCGTAGACTTTGAATCGGGAATAGTCAGGGTTGAGACGCTTGATCGTTCAAAACTGAAGCAAAGTATAGTGGTCACGCTGCTCTCGCCAGAAGATCCGGTCAATATCGATCTGTTATCAGCAGATCCGATTCCCCTAGGTGAGGAACCTTTTCTCTATAAGCAGGCGCTGGATTTCGATAATAAAGCGGTGCGCTGGGAGTGGCGGGCGAATCGGTTTGCCGATCAGTTGATTTCGCGTGGTGTCCAGCAAAGTAAAGCTAAGCTCAAAGATGGACAGCAAGTAATCGAATACTTTGTAGAATTCCCTTTGGGGGCCGGGCATACCTTAACCCGTAAATACCGTTATGCAGAGTATGTTGAAAAGTATGCGCGTCAGTACCGGCTTAACCCATCACTTGTCTATGCGATTATCGAAACAGAAAGTCACTTCAACCCTTTTGCCGTAAGTTGGGTGCCCGCCTACGGTTTAATGCAGATCGTACCGAAAACTGCGGGGCGTGACGCATATGAATTGATTCATGGGCGTCAGGGGACTCCGAGCAGTGGTTACCTTTTTAACCCGGAAAATAATATTCGGATGGGATGTGCCTATTTACATATTTTGCAAACACGCTATTTGGTCAATGTGCGAGATTCATTAAGTAAAGAGTATTGTGTTATTGCTGCTTATAATGGCGGGGCCGGTAATGTACTACGAAGCTTCTCTAAAGATCGTGATCAGGCATTCAAAGAGATAAATCGCAGGTCTCCCAGTCAGGTCTGGCAGCAGCTACGGCAAAGGATGCCAACCGAGAGCCAGCGCTATCTGGTCAAAGTAGCGGAAGCGAAAAAACGATATACCTAAGGAACCTACGAACAAGCCCTATGCGCCTCAGGCTTACAGAGAAAATGAAGCGCGCGGCAATAATTACAGTCATGCAGGTTGCCTCAGGACGCCTGCCGGACGCAAATTATTAACAAAGCGATTCGTTTACTCTGCAAGCCCACTGAGAAAGCATGAGGCTTATTCGCAGGTTCCTAAACACTACAACTCAAGGAAGAGAAATGAATAAATTGGCCAGTTTAGTTTTACTATTGGGTTTTAGCGCCTTTCAGTGCAATGCTGCTGAGGCACCTGAGATGTCAGAATCTGCACTGATTGGGAAATGTAATTCAGTAAAAGTATCGATTGAAAAATATACCAAGCTAAAGCGCAAGGGCGGTAATAGCCAGCAGATGAACCGATGGCATAAAAAGCGTAACGAATATAAGAAACGTTATTCACAGCTGGATTGTAAGCGGGTACGACAATATCTCAATTAAATTTGATATACCTTAGAGCGTACTCTGGTTAAAATTGCGCACAAATTGATTGATAGCGTTTGGAGTATCTTTTGACACAGTTTCGTCCTTGTATCGACCTGCATCAGGGTCAGGTTAAGCAGATCGTTGGTGGTAGCTTGCAAGATAGCGGCGCGAAAACGAATTTTATCAGTCAGTATGACGCGGCCCATTACGCGAACCTATACAAAGACCATAACCTTCAAGGTGGCCATGTGATCGCCTTAGGGCCGGGTAATCAGGAACAAGCGTTGCTTGCCCTGGAAACCTGGAAAGGTGGTTTGCAGTTCGGCGGTGGTGTTAATGCTGATAATGCTTCCAGTTATATAGAGGCCGGTGCTTCCCACGTAATTGTAACCTCCTACCTATTTGAAAATGATCAGTTTAGCTGGCAGCGTCTTGAACAAATAAAAGCTGAAGTGGGGGCTGATCGATTAATACTGGATCTCAGCTGCCGTAAAACTGAAAATGGCTGGAATATAGCCACCAATCGTTGGCAAACAGTTACCGAAACCAAGGTTGATAAAGCGACTCTGGCTGAGCTAAGCGAGCACTGTGCTGAATTTCTAATCCATGCCGCTGATGTTGAAGGTTTGCAAGGTGGTATCGATAAAGAGCTGGTAGGCCTGTTAGGAGAGCACTGCTCTATCCCTGTTACTTATGCCGGTGGCGCCCGTTCACTGGAAGATCTTAAGTTGGTCGATCAGCTATCGAATGGAAAAGTAGACCTGACTATTGGTAGTGCTCTGGATATTTTCGGTGGGTCCGGGGTAACGCTTGAAGAGTGTATTCGCTGGAATCAAGGCGAAAGATAAAGAAAAGGCAGCTTAAGCTGCCTTTTTTTATGAGTAAACGTTTATTTGAAGAGCGCTAAATATTGCCCGTAGCCTTTATCTGTTAGCTCTTCTTTAGGGATAAATCTTAGCGAGGCAGAATTAATACAATACCTCAGTCCTGTTGGTGCAGGACCGTCAGTGAAAACGTGACCCAGGTGAGAGTCCGCAACAGGGCTGCGTACTTCTACACGTTTCATGAATAGAGAGTTGTCCTCTTTTTCTATGATTGAAACCCCTTGAATCGGTTGTGTGAAGCTTGGCCAGCCTGTGCCAGATTTGTACTTGTCGGTCGATGAAAACAGAGGTTCACCACTGATAATGTCAACGTAGATGCCTTCGCGTTTTTCATCCCAGTAAGGGTTATCAAAAGGTCGTTCAGTGCCATCCTCCTGAGTCACCTTATACTGCAGGGGCGTGAGTTTCTTCTTAAGATAATATTCAGAAGGTTTTACAAACTTATCGCTAGCCACATCGGCAATAGAAGCCTGGTTTTTATACTGGGTGTAATCATGTTCACGCTGGTCTCCCCATACTTTATTCAGAAGTTGATCACGACCGGAGCCGTTGCGGTAATAGCTGTACCTCAGAGGGTTCTTAACGTGATAGTCCTGATGGTAATCTTCAGCATCATAAAAAACCTTGAATGGGCTGATCTCAGTGGCCATAGGTTTGCCAAAGATATTGGATTCGGAAAGCTCAGCGAGTGACTTTTCTACCGCTGCTTTCTGAGCAGCATTGTGATAGAAAACGGCTGGGCGGTACTGTTTACCGCGGTCTACAAACTGACCATCACCATCAGTAGGGTTCATACCGCGCCACAAATACTCGAGTAAGCCCTCGTAAGAAATTACGTCGGGGTTGTAGAATACCTGAACCGCCTCAGTATGGGTTGTCTGTCCTGAAGCTACTTCTTTATAGCTGGGGTTAGCCTTTTGTCCGCCTGTGTAACCCGATACCGCTTGAAGCACTCCATCTAATTTTTCAAAGTCCGCTTCTGTACACCAAAAACAGCCTCCTGCAAATGTAGCCACAGCTATGTTTGAAGAGAGTGGAGCTGTTGCGTTATTAGCGTTTGCCGGTTCCGTTCCGGATGTCCAGGTTGTTATGCCTATACCTGCCACTGCGATAACACTGGCTGCGATAATTTTTTTCATAGTAATCAGAGTCCACATTTTTTCGGTAATGCGTTTTAGATAGACAGGTGGCTGTTTGGTTCAATCTATCTCTGTCTGACCGAATGTATACCCCGGAAGAGCTTTGCAAATCGTATTTTTTGCTATTCTGTAATGTGTAAAAAATTGCTTCCTCTGTTTCATGGCTACAAGGATGATTTTATGGAACATTTAGACACCAAAGAATCCCCGCTTGTTAACCCATGCCAGAGAAACTGTTGTCTTGATGACAACGATTTATGTATGGGCTGCTTTCGTACGCTTAGCGAAATACTGGGTTGGTCGAAAATGAGTCAGTCGGACAGAAAGAAAACGCTGGACCTTATGAAATCAAGACAGGGCAGGGTGTCAGGGAGAAGTAAGTGAACAGAGGATCAATAATAATACTAAAGTTTGATCTGTCTCCGCCAACTTGCTGAATACATGTGTTTTTTTAAAATTCCCTTTGACATATTCCTGTAGTTAAGCGAGTTTTATACTTACTTCAAATGTGCCTATACATTCAATAAATATGTAAAAGCGCATAGAAATTAAAAAAGACTAGAGAAGGTTGGTTATGTCTACAGGCAATACACTGGATTTGCCGGATGAGATTTCGATTGCGAATATTGGCGAATGGAAAGAAAAGTTTGTCGAGTTTGTGGCTGATACTGGTCCTCTTGTCTTGAATGCCGAGCACCTTTCCAGAGTTGATACCTCAGCCCTCCAGCTTATGTTAGCTTTAGTAAAAAAAGCTGAAGCAGAAAACAAACAACTAAGCTGGGATAATCCTTCTGCTGCTCTGAAAAAAACAGCTGTGCAGCTTGGACTTGATCAGGCCCTGGGGCTGTAATAGAAATAACCTGCTTACCCGAATTTGGAGAACACAATGGCTAGCATCCTCGTAGTTGATGACTCAGCTTCCTTAAGAAATATGGTGACGTTTACCCTGAAACAAGAAGGCTACCAGGTAGTGGAAGCTGGAAATGGTCAGGAAGCGCTTGCTAAAGCACAAGGCGCTCGATTTGATCTTGTGCTAACTGATGTAAATATGCCGATCATGGATGGTATAACTCTATGTGCGGAACTACGTAAATTACCGGCGTTTAAGTTTACCCCGATACTGGTGCTCACCACTGAAAGCTCTGCTGATATGAAGCAGCGAGGTAAGGCCGCGGGTGCTACTGGGTGGCTAGTGAAGCCATTCAACCCTGAAAAGTTGATTAGTACTATCAAGCGTGTTGTAAGGTAGGCCTGCCTATGAGTATTGATCTGTCCCAGTTTATAGGCACTTTTCTTGAAGAGAGTTATGAGGGCCTTGAGGTTATGGAGTCCAGCTTATTAGCATTGGACTCTGCTGACGAAGAGACGATCAATACAATTTTCCGTGCCGCGCACTCCATAAAAGGTGGTGCTGGTACATTTGGCTTTTCTGAGGTTGCCGATTTTACCCATGTAGTCGAGACTCTGCTCGATGAGATGCGAAGTGGCAAGCAGGAAGTTACACCTCCACTGGTTAATTTGCTCCTTGAATCTGTGGATTGCATCAAGATGTTACTTGAAGCAACCCAGGACGGCCCTGCTGCCGATGCCAACCAGATTAATCAGGTTCAGGAACGTTTGCAGAAAGCCTTGGATGGGGATGTTTCTGATAACGCTTCATCCGGTGGAACAGAAACGAGCGTAGCCACTGCTGAAGTATCTGTTTCTTCACCTTCACAGTTAGCCTGGGAAATAGAGTTCAAACCTCATCCGGGTTTATTGCAAAGCGGGCATGAGCCTGCCTTCATGTTCGAAGCATTGCAGGATCTGGGTGAACTCAATGTCGTTGCAAAGCTGAAGAAAGTACCGGATCTATCATCTTTAGATCCAGAGCAGATCTTTATTAAGTGGCAACTCAACCTGATCTCAAATTGTTCAAAAGAAGAGATCGAAGAGATCTTTGAATGGGTTGAAGATGAGTGTGATCTCTCCATTGTGCAAAAGGAAGTTGAGGCTGAGAAGCCTGCGGTTGCAGAATCACAACAGACCGATTCCCGTGAAGTAAGGGAGATTCTCTTTAAACCCGATGCTTCACTCTTAGCAACCGGGAACGAGCCAAGCTTTCTATTTCAGGCCTTGGCTGACCTGGGCGAGCTTGAGATTGAAGTGGATAGCTCAGGCCTACCTGACTTAGACCAACTGGATCCCGAAAAACTGCTGCTGAGCTGGCGTTTTAAATTACGTTCCGATTGCCCGGAAGAAGAGATTACAGAAATCTTTGAATGGGTTGAGGATGAATGTGAACTGACGATACAGGGAGCCTCTAAAGTATCTACTCAACCTGCGGAAACAGAAACTCAGCCTGTTGCATCAGAACAACCCGTGGAAGCCGCTTCGGATAAGCCCGCAACTCCAGCGGCGGTTCAAAGCACTAGCCCTGCTGCGTCACCGAGAAAAGCTAAACCTGCCGCAGAAAGTAGTTCTATTCGCGTTGAAACCGATAAAATTGATGCACTGATTAACCGGGTAGGTGAGCTGGTCATTACCCAGGCGATGTTAGGGCAGGTCGGAGATGAGTTGTCAGATCTTGTTTCCGGTTCCGAGATAGAACGTTTGCAATCAGGGCTTGAGCAACTAGAGCGTAATACACGTGATCTGCAGGAAGATGTGATGCGTGTGCGGATGCTGCCGATTAGTTTTGTTTTCAATCGGTTCCCGCGCCTTGTTCATGATGTTAGCGGTAAACTAGGTAAAAAAGTCGAACTTATTATTACCGGTGAACAAACAGAAATTGATAAAACGGTGATGGAAAAGATCGGTGACCCAATGGTTCACTTGATCCGGAACTCGCTTGATCATGGCTTGGAATCACCAGAAGAGCGCGTTGCTGCGGGTAAACCTGAGACAGGAAAAGTTCAGCTCGATGCCTATCATCAGGGTGGTTTTATTATCATCGATATTATCGATGATGGACGTGGCCTAAATACTGAGAAGATTTATCAAAAGGCCTTGGAAAAAGGTCTGGTTACTACGGATCAGAATCTGTCTGATAGCGAGATCAATGAACTCATATTCAAACCCGGCTTCTCGACAGCTGAGGCGGTAAGTGATCTCTCTGGTCGCGGAGTGGGGATGGACGTTGTTCGCCGTAATATCGAGTCATTGGGCGGGCATGTACGGGTAAAATCAGAACCGGGTCATGGTTCTACATTTACGGTAAGTCTGCCGTTAACCCTGGCGATACTCGATGGGCAGTTAATCCGTGTGCACAACGAAACCTATATTGTCCCATTGATCTCTATCGTTGAAACGATTCTGGCGGATAAAAGTTCACTTAGCCCGATCGCAGGTGAGAATAAGCTTCTTCACTTCCGGGATGAATATATCCCACTGATTAACCTTCGTTCACTGTTTAAATTACCTATGCAAGAAGAGCAGATGGAAAGCTGCTTGATTGCGATTGTTGAAAACGGTGGTCAGAAGGTTGGCCTAATTGTTGATGAACTGTTTGGTCAGCAGCAAGTGGTTATCAAAAGCCTGGAAGTGAATTTCAAACGTATTGAGGGCTTTGCAGGGGCAACTATTCTGGGTGATGGTAGTGTTGCACTGATTCTGGATATAGCGGGTTTAATGAAGCGAGGGCTTGATCATGAAACCGCCAGAACTGCGAAAAAACGTAATGACCAGACGCGTACTGACGATAGTTTGCAAGGAGTGGTTGCATGATAGATGCCACTTGGGATGGCGAAAATGACTCGCTTGAAACTCAAGTTGATGGCAAGCAATTCCTCAGCTTCCTTCTTGATGAAGAAGAGTATGGAATTGATATTTTAAGGGTCCAGGAGCTAAGAGGCTGGACTGCTGTCACTCATGTTCCAGATATGCCGGCATACCTAAAAGGGGTCCTTAATTTACGAGGCGCGATTATCCCAGTGATAGATCTGCGTGAGCGCTTTGGCTTACCAACGCTTGAATACGGACCTACGACGGTTGTTATCGTCGTTAAAGTGGATAGCGGTAGTTGTGAAAGAGTCATGGGAATCATCGTCGATGCCGTGGCCGAAACATATACGTTAACGCCTGACCAGATCCAGCCATCACCACAAATTGGTGGTGTAATAAATGCAGAATTTATTATGGGGTTGGTTGCTCAGGGAGAGAAAATGGTTGTCCTGATGGACATCGATGAACTAATGAATTCCGATGAGCTGGCAATCGAGTCTTCAGCTCAAACTGAAGGTTAAGTACGGGGTACGGAGGAAACACAATGAAGATCAATGAGCCAGTAACGGATAACGAAGTTAAGCTCAGAGATGGCCAGGAGCTCGTCACTAAAACAAATCTCAAGGGCATTATTACTTATGTAAACCCTGCCTTTATCGAGATTAGTGGTTTTAGTCGTGATGAGCTACTAGGGAAAAACCATAATGTTGTTCGTCACCCTGATATGCCACCTGCAGCATTTAAAGACCTTTGGGAAACGCTTAAATTAGGCAGGCCCTGGTCAAAGCTCGTTAAGAACCGTTGTAAAAACGGTGATTACTATTGGGTAAAGGCTAACGTAACCCCGATCTTCCGAAACGGTGAGATCGTAGAGTACATGTCAGTTCGTACGAAGCCTTCTCAGGAAGAGATTGACCAATCGACAGCCCTTTACGGTAAGTTAAAACGTGGAGAAGCGTCATTACCGTCCCCAGGTGGTATTCCAAAAGCAGATCTTGCCGGAAGTCTTACTCAGACTGCGATTTATGCAGTGATCGCTGCCATAGTGATCAACGCAGGTATTTACCTTGCGGGGCTTCCAAGTGCAGCCTTAATGGCGGGCCCTGTTATTGCGTTTATTATGATGCTGATGGGCGCTCAGTCTTGTCTGAATAATCGTGTAGTTAAAGAGATGAAAGCAGCGCAAAGGCATATGCTGGATATCTCAGAAGGCGAGTACCTAGCGCCGATCCCTATTGAAGAAGCGGGGGAAACTGGTGAGCTGAAACGTGCAGTGAAAATTTTGGCTGTTAAATTAGGTTTTGAGGTCAATGATGCTAAGGAAGCAGCGCAACGCTCCCAACGCATTAAAGTGGCGCTGGATAATGTCTCTTCCAATGTCATGGTGGCCGATAACGAAGGTGAGATCATCTATTGTAATGAAGCTGTTGTGAATATGATGCGTAATGCGCAGGAAGATATTCGTGAACAGCTACCGGAATTCGATGCTGATCAGATTCTTGGCTCCAATATCGATATTTTCCATAAGAACCCTGAGCATCAGCGTCGTATGCTTGAGGCGCTTAAAACGACCCATAAAGGTCAGATCAAGGTAGGTAAACGTAGTTTCCGTCTGACAGCAAATCCAGTGGTTGATGATTCAAATCATCGATTGGGTACCGTTGTGGAGTGGATGGATGTTACGGATCAACTTATCGCTGAAGAGCAGGTTGAGCAACTTATTCAGAAAGCCAGTGTCGGTGAACTGAATGAGCGCTTAGATGTTCAGATCTACTCAGGGTTTATGCGCAATATTGCAGAAGGCGTTAATCAGATGCTGGATGCTGTCGTTGTGCCTATGCGTGAAGTTAAGCGCGTTTTGAATGCGTTATCTGAAGGTGATCTTACTCAGCAGATGAGTGGCGATTTCCACGGTGAGTTTGCTGAATTGAATTCTTCGTTGAATAGTTCAATCACCAACCTTAACAATATGGTTGGAGAGATCCGTTCTGCGGGTTCAACTATTACGACGGGCGCATCTGAAATCTCAAGTGGTAACGGTACGCTAAGTTCTCGCACTGAAGCCCAGGCTGCTAGTTTGCAGGAAACTGCGGCAAGTATGGAGCAGATGACCAGTACGGTAAGACAGAATGCCGATAATGCTGAAGAAGCGAGAAAGCAAGCATCTGAAGCTCAGGCACTTGCTGATAAAGGCGGCGAAATTTCCAGTAAAGTGGTTACCTCGATGGGTGACATCCGTCAGAGTTCGACCAAAATTGCTGAAATCATTGGTGTTATCGACGAGATTGCATTCCAGACTAACCTACTTGCTTTGAACGCGGCGGTTGAGGCGGCCCGAGCGGGTGAACAGGGTCGAGGTTTTGCTGTAGTTGCTTCTGAGGTCCGTAGTTTGGCGCAACGCAGTGCCAGCGCTGCAAAAGAGATTAAAGAGTTGATCAGTGACAGCGTTGAGAAAGTAGAAGAGGGTGGCCTCTTTGTTGATGAGTCCGGCAAAGCGCTGGTTGAGATCATGGATGCCATTAAAAATGTGTCTACGATTATCAGCGAGATTGCCGCGGCAAGCCGTGAGCAGGCGATCGGTATCGAACAGGTAAATATTGCTGTAACTCAGATGGATGAAGGTACTCAGCAAAATGCAGCGCTGGTTGAGCAGGTTGCAGCGGCTTCATCTTCAATGGAAGATCAGGCTGGCCAGCTTCAGAGTTTGGTAAACCAGTTCATCGTATCAGAAGACCAAAACGGAGGAGAGCACCTTGCCTCATCCGCTCCGCAGCAAAGCATGAGCCGTTTACGAGAGCTGGCTGGACAGACAAATGCCGCGCCGGCAGCTCCTGTTGCTAAAGCGCCCGAGCCTAAGCGCTCAGCCGCACCTCAACCTATCATCTCTGCAGGGGGCAGTGATGATGAGTGGGAAGAGTTTTAATACATATCCAATGGTTAGAGGGAGTCATTCCCTCTAGCCACCATCCCCCCCTGAGGATTAGTGGCCGTGGCAAGAGCTGATCAGGATCGCGAGTTCCTTTTTACTCGTGAGCATTTTATTAAGGTCAGGGATGAGCTCTATGATTATGCAGGGATTGTGCTAGCTGACCATAAGATGGATATGGCCTATAACCGGTTGGTCAGACGCCTTCGAGAGCTTAAGCTGGATAACTTTGATGATTATCTGCAGCTACTGGAAAGGAACCCGGTTGAGTTTGGTCAGTTTATTAACGCCTTGACTACTAACCTGACTGCGTTTTTTCGTGAAAAACACCATTTTGATTTTGTTCAGTCGACGATTCTTCCTGAAATCCAAGCTTCGGGGCAACGCCGTTTGCGAGGTTGGTCGGCTGGGTGTTCGCTTGGAGAGGAGACCTACAGCCTGGCCATGTCGATAAGGGAAAGCCAGGTAAATACCGAGAGTTGGGATGTTCGGTTGTTAGCGACCGACATTGATTCCAAGGTACTTCAGAGCGCTTCAAATGGGGTCTATGATAAAGAGAGGATCAAGTCGCTTCCTGCTGCGCAGATCAAGCGTTGGTTTCTTAAAGGCAAAGGTAAAAATGAAGGCAGCGTTAAGATCCGCCAGGAGCTTCAACAACTTGTTACCTTCCGCCATTTAAATCTGATGGAAGAGTGGCCCCATAAAGGCCCATTAGATTTTATTTTCTGTCGAAATGTGATGATCTATTTCGATCAGGTCACCCAGGAAAAACTGCTGGATCGAATGGCTGCTTTATTGAAGCCCAATGGCTATCTTTTTGTTGGTCATTCTGAAGCTCTAGCGAGGCATGCGACAAGCTTCGAATTAGTTGGAAAAACTATCTACAGGAAGGTCTGATAAAGGATGATAGATAGACCCGAAATCCCACAACAGCTCAGTGACTTTTCGCATTTTGGGCCCTTTTGGGAACCCCGCTGGAAACGTTATGCGGTTAAAGTAAAACCTGGTGAGCATTATGTAGCTAATCAGGATGTTGTCATTACTACTGTATTGGGCTCATGCATATCAGCTTGTATTTATGATCCAGTCATGGGACTTGGCGGGCTTAATCATTTTATGCTTCCCGCTGGGGAAGCGGATCATATCGGAAGTTCATCACGTTATGGGCTGTTTGCGATGGAGCAGTTGATTAACGATATGATGAAGCAAGGTTGTCAGCGACAGAATATGCAGGTAAAGCTCACCGGTGGTGGAAATATGATGGTAGGGCTTAGTGATATTGGCCAGCAAAATATAGATTTCATCCTTAAGTATATAGAGGATGAGGGGCTAAACCTGATAGCCTCAGATTTAGGAGGGGATCAGGCACGTAGAGTTGCATACTTCCCTCTTGAGGGGCGGATGTTGGTTAATAAGTTAGATCATCGTGAAGATCAGCGCCTGATTGAAGAAGAACGTTCTTATCGTGTCGAAGTGGATAGGAACCTTGATGACAGTGATGTTGAATTGTTTTGAGGGATTTAGGAAAAAGTATGGATAAAATCCGGGTATTAATTGTAGATGATTCAGCAGTGGTACGTAGTGTTTTAGCTGAAATGTTGTCTGCTCAGCCTAATATAGAAGTGGTGGGAGCCGCTGTAGATCCATATGATGCACGGGATAAAATTAAGCAGTTAAAACCAGATGTTTTAACACTGGATATCGAGATGCCTAGGATGGATGGCATCACTTTTTTAAAGAACCTGATGAAGCTGAACCCTATGCCAGTGGTTATGCTTTCTTCACTGACCCATGATGGCGCTGAACCGACCCTTCAGGCACTTGAATTGGGAGCGGTAGATTTCATTGCTAAACCTGCAGCCTCCGAGTCGGATGATGTGTTAACTAAATTTCAGCAGGATCTGGTAAGTAAAATTGAGATGGCTGCCAACTCTGCGCCAAAGCTTAAGTTTATGCGAGCCTCTGCGACAGCAGAAAAGGTGGTACAAGCATCTTCGCAGATTCGTAATCAAAACCAAGTAGTTGCGATCGGTTCATCTACAGGGGGGACAGAAGCTTTGCATGAAATCCTTCAAGAGCTCCCTGAAAACATGCCACCTATCATTGTCACCCAGCATATTCCGGCGAGCTTTAGTGAGCGCTTCGCAAACCGTCTATGTCGCCATTCTCAGCTAAAGGTAGGTGAAGCCCGTGAAGGTGAAGTTTTAAGGCCAGGGCATGTTTATATAGCACCGGGGGATTATCACCTTAAGGTTGAACAAAATGGACATGAATATGTGTGCAGGATAACTGATGGTGACCCTGTTAACAGGCATAAACCCTCTGTAGAGGTCATGTTTGATTCACTTCTGCCCCTTAAGATGCTGAAAGTGACAGGAGTTATGTTAACGGGTATGGGTGAAGATGGTGCTGTTGCCATGAAGCGTATGTTCGATAAAGGTGCTCACAACATTGTACAAGATGAAGCGACTAGCTTGGTTTGGGGAATGCCAGGTGCCGCGGTTAGGGTTGGAGCGGCGAGTGAAGTTCTCCCTTTAAATAAAATTGCGCAACGACTTGTGCAACATCTATCCTGATTCTGATATTGAGAGGTTAATCAGATGAAGCTTAAAAAGGTTATGGCCATTGTTGCGATTTTGGCGAGCATTGTACTCGCGGTCTCGGAAACAGTTGGGCTAGGGAGTGCCATTAATTATACCTGTCTGGCAGTGGTGATTATTTCTTTACTACTCCAGTTTAAAGGTGATGGCTCAACGGTTAGTGAGCCCTCGCCTGCGGTCAGTCAGAGTGTCGCGAATGCTGGAACAGTCGATCCGGTGTTACATGATGCAATTAATGAAGTATCAAAAACGCTGGTTCATGATGCCCGGATTGTAAATCAGGAGGTAGAGCGAGTTGATGCTTTAATAAAAGAATCGGTTCATCTGCTGAGTGATAGTTTTCACACGCTGCATGATCTGTCTGCGCGTCAGGCGGTCCTTACCCGTGAAATTATTGAGCAGACCCATGAAGATGAATCGGTAAGCGATGAACAAACCTTTAATATAAAACACTTCATTTCAGAAACGGGTCGTACGTTAGATCAGTTTGTCGCAGTGATGGTCGATGTAAGTAAGAACAGTTTAGAAACGGTTCACCATATCGATGACATGGTAGAAAAGCTCGATGGTATCTTCGGACTGATTGAGAATGTAGAGGGTCTGGCGAGTCAAACGAACCTTTTAGCATTGAATGCGAGCATTGAGGCTGCACGTGCCGGCGAAGCAGGGCGCGGCTTTGCGGTTGTAGCAGATGAGGTAAGAACCTTATCGATCAATTCAGCAGAATTGAATAACCAGATACGTGAAGAGATTGGTTCAGCCAAAGAAACGATCGAAATACTGCGCAGTACCGTCGGTAGCATGGCTTCTACCGATATGAGTGACACCATTGGGACTAAAGAGCAGATGTCAGTGATGTTGCAGCACATGGCTGAGATGAACCATTTCCTTAATGACAAGGTGATGGAAATCTCTGAGGTAGGTGATCAGCTAAGCAGTAGTGTTGATCAGGCAGTGAGGTCTCTACAATTTGAAGATATATCGTCCCAGGCGCTGAACTCCGTTGAGCATAATATCGATTCTCTTAATGAGGTGTCCTCATTAATTTCAAATGTAGTCACTGCTGATCATCGTGTTGATGCAGAAGCGGCTGATACATGCATGAGGCGTTGTAGCGAGCTGAGGGAGCAGGCTCTGAAACGCAACGAAGTTAGAACTGTATCCCAGAACGACATGGATGAAGGTGATGTCGAACTGTTCTAGAAGCAGTAGTTTTTGGATTCATTCTATAAGTATTGAGTAGGAATAACGGCACATGGCAATTTCAGTACAAAGTAATAGCGATGCAAAGAAAGTAACGATTAACATCTCCCAACAATTTGATTACTCATTACATCAATCTTTTCGTGATGCATATCGAAATACAAATCAGACAGGCACTACTTATACGTTGAACCTTTCACAAGCGACCTATATGGATAGTTCTGCATTAGGGATGATCCTTCTGCTGAAAGAGCATGCAGAGAAGCTAGGTGGGCGCGTTGTTATTGAAAAGCCAAATGAGTCGGTGCGCAAGATTTTGACGATTGCAAACTTTGATCAGTTTGTGACGATTGAGGGTTAATGATGGTCGAAGCGGAACTCGCCAAAGCAGTTAGTGGAGATGAACGAGTTCTTGTCGTCGATGACATGCGCTTGAACCGACAGATCCTGGGGCAGATGATATCTGATCTTGGTCTGCAACCCGTTTATGCTGAGACCGGTCTGCAAGCGATTCAGATCTATGAGGAACAAAAACCCAGTCTGATCCTGATGGATGTCAATATGCCTGAAATGGATGGTATTGAGGCAACCCGGCAGATTAAAGAACTCGCAGGTGATCGGTTTATTCCAATTATCTTTGTTTCCGGAGCCGAGGGGCAGGATGTCATCCGCGAAGCGATTGATGCGGGCGGCGATGATTTTATCCAGCGCCCTTTTCCTTTTGAGCTTCTGGAAGGGAAGATCTATGCCCTGAGACGAATTGCTCAACTATATCGTCAGGTTAATCGCTTAAACCACCTGCGTGCTCGTGAAGAAGAGGTAGCGGAGCAACTGCTTAGCGGAGCGGTTGAATCTGCCAATGCAGCTCTGGATCAGATTCGTATTCATAAACAGCCCGCTGAGACATTCAGCGGTGATGTGCAATTAAGTGCGTTCCGGCCTAATGGTGAGTTGAATGTGCTACTGGGCGATTTTACGGGCCACGGACTGACATCTACCGTAGGGGCACTTCCACTATCTGAGACTTTTCGTGCGATGACCGCTAAGGGCTATGATGCTGAAGAAATTGTTGGCCAGATCAATCGAAAACTTCAGCGCTTATTGCCCACGGGGATGTTTCTGGCGACAGGGATCGTAACCTTAAGTCAGGACGGCAGTGCGAAGATCTGGAATGGCGGTTTGCCGGATATCATGGTGGTTTCCAAGGGAAAAGTGGTACACCGTACAGAATCTAAGCACCCGCCTTTAGGTATTCTGCCGCAGCTTAAGGGCCTTCATTTTGAGCACACAACATTGCAGCCTGATGATCATATTCTGCTGCTAAGCGATGGTGTAATAGAAGCTGAAAACCGTGCAGAAGAGCAGTTTGGTGAGGAGCGATTATTAACAACCATTGCTAAAGAACCAGAGAGTCTGGTTGATGCAATTCTCAAAGATCTTGGCGAATTTGTTGGCGATAATATTCAGAAAGATGATATTTCGCTGGTGGATATTCCGGGCAGAGTCTTTCCTCAAGGTGTTCAGGAGATCGCGTCCAGTGAAGAGGCTGTAGGTGAAATAGAAGCTGAAGCGCTGGATATCTGGAACTGGAGTCTAGAACTTCAGGGGAAAAGCTTAAGCCGTATTAACCCCGTTGCACAGGCACTAAGTCGCCTGCAAGAAACAGAGGGTGGCGGCGATCACTGGCATAGTGTCTTCAGTATTTTGACCGAGCTTTACGTCAATGCGCTTGATCATGGGGTACTGAAGCTCGAATCTAGTCTCAAATCATCCCCTGAAGGCTTCGCTGAGTATTTTACTGAACGTGAAAGACGTTTAGAGGGTTTAAGCTCAGGAGCTGTATCACTCTATATGCAGCACACGCGGCTCTCGACCGGAGGGCGATTGCTGGTACGTGTAATGGATAGTGGTGATGGCTTTGATTATGAACACTGGTTACGTAAAGGTGGAAACGTAGAGCCTGGGCAGTTCTCCGGACGAGGTATTGCTTTGGTTAATGATCTCTGCGAATCCATTCGCTATGAAGATGGCGGCTCAACGGTAGAAGTTATCTACGTCTACAAAATACAGGACTAACCTTTCTTTTTGGCAATCAGGAGAAATTCCTGATTGCCATCCCCACCTTTAATTGGGCTTGGTATATAGGTATCTGGTTCAAGCTCCAGAGACAAACAGCATTTTTCAATCAGGCTTTGAACCTCAGGATACAGAGAAGTATCTTTCACGATACCCCCACGACCAATACCCTCTTTACCCACCTCAAATTGAGGCTTCACCAAGGTAATTAAATAACCATTGGGGGCTATCAGTGGGGCGAGGGAGGGAAGGATCTTAGTCTGTGAAATAAAGGAAACATCCATAACCGCAAGATCGAAACCACGGCCCTCGGTATGTGCCTGAGAAAGATCGGAAGGTAACTCGCGCGCGTTCATGCCTTCATAACAGGTGACTCTGCTATCTTCCCTGAGCTTCTCTGCAAGTTGATCGTGGCCCACCTCAATGCCAACGACCTTAGCCACCCCTGCCTGTAGTAAGCAATCAGTAAACCCGCCTGTGGATTGGCCAACATCGATGGCAACCTTATTCGCGGGATCAACAATGTTTAGCTCTAGAGCTGCTTGTAGCTTTACTGCTCCCCGAGAAACAAAGCGGTCAATATCAGCTTGTTCGATCTTAAATTCAGTACTGCTTTCAAGCTTAATACCTGGTTTGGATAAACATTGCCAGCGCCCTTTGAAGAAAGCAGTAACCTGATTGTTTTTGATCATGCGCTGAGCATGGGTACGTGATTGGGCGAACCCGAGTTCAACGAGGAGTAAGTCTGCGCGTTGCATGACTGCACCATGGAAAAAAGGGGGATTATACGTTATCCCCGCATTACTGGTTAGAAAATAATTCTAAGTGTAAACTGCAATAACTAACCAACATTGAGCTTAAAGGAAATGCCAATGTTCAGAAGCTTTATTCTGCTGGTCATTGCTGCTATCGGCAGCCCTGTTTATGCGCAGGTAAACGAGGCTGATCTTGCTAAATGCAGAACATACTCAAATGCCGCTGTTCGTAGCCAATGTGTGCAGATGTATAAAAGAACTAACACCCGGGTTAAATTAACCCGTTGTAAAAAAAGCCTTGAGTGCTGGAGCAAGCAATACAGGGATCAGGCAGAGGCCTACTGTGGAAGGGCATTTTCAATGCGTGCCGCTCACTCTGCATTGTGGAACCGTCACTGGAGCAATCAAGACTTCGACCAAGTGAAATGGCACAATGAGGGGCATGGAACGCTTCTCTATTATGAAGTAGAAGCTGGTGCTGTCCTTCGATGTATTTTTAACCCTAAAGTGCCATCAAAGGTGCGAGTCAGTATCGGTGCGCGTTAAGTACCCAGGGTTTTGAAATTCAATCAATGTCTTAATCTAGAATAAAAATTACCTTTTCTTTTGATAGGAAAAAAAATGAATAAAAGCATTATCAGTACGGAAAATGCCCCTTCAGCAATCGGTACATACTCACAAGCGGTGCGTGTTGGAAGTACTGTTTATATGTCTGGTCAGATTCCTCTGGTACCAGAAACAATGGAGATGGTTACTGAGTCTTTTGAAGCTCAGGCTGAACAGGTATTTAAGAACCTGCAAGCAGTGGCTGATGCGGCAGGAGGTTCGCTGGCTGATGTGGTGAAAGTCACTATTCTGTTGTCAGATATGGGGCACTTTGCGACGGTAAATGAGGTGATGGCTCGATACTTTTCTGAACCCTATCCGGCGCGCGCAGCCTATGCTGTAAAGCAGTTACCTAAGGATGCGGATATTGAAGTAGAAGCTATTATGGTGACTGCGGAATAAACCCGGACAGGTTAAATGTGTAATAAAAAAGGCAAGCTATCAGCTTGCCTTTTTTATGCTATCCCTGGCTGGATCTGAGTATCAGATCCATCTAAATGCCCGTACCCCTTGGAGTACCAGAGGTGCATACGAAGGGGGTGTAGCACCTCTGATAAAGGGGATTACCATGGGTAATTAAAGAGTCAATTAACTCTCTTTAGACTTTCTTGAATCTTTGTTGCGACGTGGCTTGCCACGGTGGTTTCCGCCTTTTCCACGATGATTTCCACCGCCACGGCGTTGACCGCCACCGCCTCCAGCCGCTTCCTTGATATTAAGGCGCTGGCCGCATACAACAACTTTGCGAAGTTGCTGTAGAACAGATTTTGGCATGCCTGCTGGCAGGTCTACAGTAGAGCAATCATCAAAGATTTCGATACTACCGATAAAGTTAGCATCCAGATCTGCTTCATTGGCAATAGCGCCGACAATGTTTTTCGGCGCAACATCATTGTCGTGACCGACATTGATCAGATAGCGTTTCATCTCCACATCAGGATGGTCCTTAAGCGCTTTCGCCTTAGTAGACATACCTTTTGGTGGGCGCTTGTCTCGGTTATCGCGACCATCTCGGCCTTCACGTTCGCGACGTGGTGGCCTTTCCTGCTCTTTCATCAATAATGGCGTTTCACCCTGAAGAAGATGAGCTAAAGCTGAAGCGATTACGATTGGGTCTGCATCATGCTCCTGCTGATATTCAGTCAGCAGATTGCGGAAGAAATCCAGATCCTGGCCGTCGATTGTCTGGCTGATACGATCTACGAAACGCTGAACACGTTTTTCGTTGATATCATCCGTAGAAGGCAGTTGCATGGATTCGATCTTCTGGCGCGTTGCGCGTTCAATCGATTTCAGCATACGTTGCTCACGTGGAGAAACGAACAGAATTGCTTCACCTTCACGACCCGCTCGGCCGGTACGGCCAATACGGTGTATGTAAGATTCGGTATCGTATGGGATATCGTAGTTTAGTACGTGGCTGATACGCTCAACGTCAAGACCACGTGCGACAACATCAGTAGCAATCAGAATGTCGATCTGGCCGCGCTTCAGTTTGTCGATTGTGCGCTCACGCAGATTTTGCGAAATATCGCCATTCAAAGCTTCGCAGGCATAACCACGAGCTGATAACTTTTCCGCCAGTTCTACCGTAGCTGATTTAGTACGAACAAAGACCAGCATTGCATCAAATGCCTGCATCTCAAGGATGCGGGTGACGGCGTCCAGCTTTTGATTACCAGATACACGTAGGTATTTCTGGGTGATGGTAGTAGCGGTTGCTGTTTTCGCTTTAATTCTGACTTCGGCAGGATCATTCAGGTGCGCTTCGGCAACTGATTTGATCTGCGCAGGCATAGTTGCAGAGAACAGGGCAATCTGACGATCTTCCGGAGTGTGCTCCAGAACCCAGTTAACATCATCGATGAAGCCCATGCGTAACATTTCGTCGGCTTCATCAAGTACCAGCGCTTGTAGTTTGTCCAGTTTTAGCGAACCACGACGCATGTGGTCCATAACACGGCCTGGTGTGCCGACAACAACCTGAGCACCGCGCTTCAACTGACGCAGCTGGCTATCATAAGCCTGGCCGCCGTAGATAGGCAGTACATGGAAGTCTGGTAAGTTGCGTGCGTATGTCTGGCAAGCTTCAGCAACCTGGATTGCCAATTCACGGGTAGGTGCCAGAATCAGAAGCTGTGTGTTACGGCTCTTAAGGTTCAGCCGAGACAGTAACGGCAGTGAGAACGCTGCTGTTTTACCAGTACCTGTTTGAGCAATACCTAGCAGGTCGCGACCTTCTAAAAGGTGCGGGATACTAGCTGCTTGAATCGGAGAAGGCGTTTCGTAACCGATCTCGTCGAGTACTTTTAAAACGGGTTCTGCAATGCCAAGTTCAGCAAATGATAGCTGATCTTCTGAATTCATATTTATGAGGTACCTGTTTGGAATTAGGGCAGGGCTGCATCAAAGTAATTTAGGATACAGTATAGGCTGCTCTGGTAGGAAAGCGTGGCATTATACACTTCGATTGGCTCAGAGCAAGGATTGATCAGTTTTTAATTGATTTATACCGTTATCTTGAGAATTTGAGGGTAACAGGTCCAGATCAGGTTAGTCAGTCCAGAGAGCGGGGATTTAGTCTTCAAGAATTCTTGCGAGTAACTTTTTCACCGTAGAGGGTTCAAATGGCTTGTCTGTCATGGCATTTACGCCAGATTTAGCCACATTACTCAGATGAGCATGGCTGGACTCACTGGTTACCATCATGATTGGCAAGTGAGAATAATCAATTGAACTTCGAATATATTCGGCGAGTTGAAGTCCGTTGACCTCTGGCATGTTGTAATCGGTAACTACAAGGTCAAAGCCATTTGGTAAAAGTTGCATCGCCTCTGAACCATCAACCGCTTGGGTGATATGTGTGATACCAAGATTACCAAGTACTTTGATAATTACATTACGCGCCATACGACTATCATCGACGACTAATACTCGCAGTGATGCCGGGTCGTAATATTCAAGGTCCAGCTCATCATTTGATAGCAGATCCAACGTCGAGTTAATCGCTGTTGCAAGGTTATCGTGCGAAAAAGGTTTGGGCAAAATGGCGATGACACCCGATTGCTTGAATTGATCAAGCTCGGAATGTCGGGTTTCACTGGAGATAAGCATGAATGGCAGGTCGCTCAATTCATCTGACTGACGGATGAATTGCAATAGATCCATTGCTGAACCATCGGGTAAGTAAAGTGAGCTAATCACCAGATCAGGCCGTACCGCTTTTATCCTGACTTGTGCAGAACTAACACTGTCAGCTTCATCGATGGCTTCAACCAATTCCTTATTAAGCTCCTGGCGAATAATTTTCCGCTGCATTGCAGAGGGTTCAACCAATAGGATGTTGAGATCGGATGAGGTGAGTTCTGACATACTTCTGCTCTTTGTACTTTTTCTTGTTTTTCTACAACATAGCAGGGTTCGGCTGTAATCTGAATTAGTTTTTCCGGGTATATGCTAAGGTAGCTAAATTAATGTTTGTCTGGACTTAGAGAAAGGATTTTCATGAAATCAGTTATTAGTGCCATTCTTGCAATCTGCTGTGCATTTCCGGTTTGGGCGGAAACCGCCTTATGGAAAGTGAGTAAAGGTGATACCCATCTTTATCTGGGGGGGACTATTCATCTACTCGCGCCAGAAGATTTGCCTTTCCCTAAAGCTTTTGATCAAGCGTTCGAGTCTTCAGAAACGGTTGTTCTGGAAACTGATATGCAAAAGCTGTTAGATCCGCAAACCCAATTAATGCTCATGTCGCAGCTTTCCTATCAGGACGGACGTCTGCTTAACCAGCAGATATCAAGTCAACTTTACAGCGAATTAAATCAATATCTTAAAGATCGCCAACTGATGCCGAACATGTTTATTGGTATGAAGCCTGCGGGTGTCATGTTGACTATGCTGGCGATTGAATTTCAGCGTTTGGGTATCTCAGAGAGCGGTGCGGATACCTATTACTATAAACAGGCAGTCGCTACGGGTAGAAAGGTCGCAGGTCTTGAATCCATTGAGCAGCACATGAGCTTTATTGCTGAACTGGGAGAGGGTAATGAAGAGCGTTTTCTGCGTCAGACTCTGGATGATATGGCAAAGACTGAAACCATGATGCGTAGTATGGTTCGTTACTGGAAAACAGGCGACGTTGCAGGCCTCGAGCGTGAGGTAGTTAATGATATGAAAATGAACTACCCCAGAGTCTATCGATCCTTACTTGTCGAGCGAAATGAAAGATGGTTTCCTCAGATTCAAACGATGTTAAAGTCAGCTGAAATTGAGTTGGTATTGGTGGGGGCCGCACATTTGATTGGCCCTGATGGTATTCTGAAGATGCTCCGTGATCAGGGGTACAAGATTGAACAGCTATAGGGGAGTCTTATGTTAGGGACACGATTAATTCTGTTAGCGATGGATGATTTTCCCGAAGCGAATACTGATACTCAGGCAGAAGTTGTAGCGGTAGCAAACCACCAGATCCCGGTTATGTGGCTACTCGCATTTACCCAGGTTGATATCCGGTGTTTCCCAGTAGGAGAGGGTGATGATGCCATTATTAAGGGGCATGCGGGGTCTGAATATCCTTTACTTGTTGCTAAACGTGAAAGCCTTGTTGCTAACCTCGGTATTGTATTTGAGCAGATGGAATCTAGTTTGAGTGAGATCGATAGGGCGCTTTTTAAAGAATGGAGTGCTTTCGTTGAGCAGCAGACGGCTTCTGTTTTAGCTTTAGACACCTATGAGTTATGGCTAACTAAACCAGAAGAAGGTGCGCTGCTAGCCGAGCTTAATCAGGTGTTTTCTTTGTTTGAAACCATAGCCACCCATTCGAGCGAGGCTCTTGAACAGATGAAGAAAACTGGGCTTTGGCAGTCTGAGAATAGAATAGCGCTAGCAGGATACGGCTGGTAACTTGATAAGATAAAAAAAACCGCCACAGCAAAAGTTTGTTTGAACAAACGAAGATGTGACGGTGTTCAGGAAGGTTAGTTTCAGTATAACCGAATCCTTTGCTTTTGCATCAACTGAATGATGCAGCCTCTATGACTTTTATGCGGTAACCCAGATTACCTCTGCATCTTCTTCGCTGGTAGAAACCAAAGCGTGGCCCATTTCACAATCGTAATAGGCGGAATCACCGGCAAATAATTCAAGTGGCTCATAAAACTCTGTATACAGAAGCAGTGAACCCCGAAGTACAAACAGAAACTCTTCGCCATCATGGCGGACCCAGTCAGTATATTCGTCAAAAGTGCGTGCCCTAACGGTTGTACGATAGGGAATCATCTTTTTGGTGCTGAGCTGGGTTGCTAGTAGTTCGTGCTCGTAGGTTGGTGTTGGATGGGGCAGGCCTTCACCACCGCGAGTAATATCACGGCGACCACCTGCACCAGCGCCCCGGCGCGGTTGAGAAAAAAGCTGCGGAATGTCGATGCCCAATCCCTTTACAAGCTTATTTACCGCACTGAACGTTGGGGAAATCTGTTCGTTTTCTATCTTAGAAAGCGTAGAGCGAGCAAGACCTGTTAACTTGCTGGCTTCTTCGAGGGTCAGGTTCTGGCTAAGTCGTATCTCCTTAACCCGCTTACCTAACTGTAAAGGTTCCAGCGTAGCTTCAGTCTGTCCATTGCCTCTTTGCAGACCCAGTTTCTCTTTCTCTTCCTTAAGGAAAAATGGTTCGTCTGACATACAAGAAACTCCGAATCTGGCTCGATCTAATTATTATCAATTATATAAGGTGCTGTTATCTAAACAGTATACATGTTTGTGGAGAAGTTCCCTAGTCGCTAGGTGTGAGTACAAAAAAAGCCACGTGATAACGTGGCTTGGAAGATTGTATCTGTGCATCAATGGTTTTGATTATAACGGTCACCTTTACGATCAAGCCGAGCATCAATGCGGCTGCCTTTCTGGTCCAGTCGAGCATCAATGCGATCGCCTTTACGGTCTAGTTTTGCCGCCAGCTTATCTTTGCCCTGGCTGGCAGCAATTTCTGATTTTCTATCCAGCCGATCATTGATGCGGTCACCCTTTCGATCCAAATGGTTTTCGATACGATCGCCTTTTTTATCAAGGTGGCGTTCAACTCGATCCCCTTTGTCGGCAGATGCAAATCCAGAAAAAGTAAGGCTTAGCGCTAACAGCGAAGTGATCAATTGAATTTTCATTATTCTGTCCCTTAATTTAATTGTTTGTTACTTTCTAAAACGCTATGGAACAGGTTTGGTTGACAAAAAGAATAAAAAAACGGCCTATTGGCCGTTTAGTTCTGATTATTGCGACGATCCCGGAGTTTCTGCCGAAAAGCTTTCCGCTCTTCGGGACTTAGTTCTTTCCATTTTTTACGCAGCGCCTGACGCTTCTCGGGCGGTAATTCTTTAAAACGCTTAAACTGGCTTCTGAGCTTTTGTTTCTGCTCAGGTGACAATTGATTCCAGCGTTGGAACTGCTTTTTGAGTTTAGCTTGTTGGTCAGGTGTGAGTGACTGCCAGCGTTTGAAGCGTTTCTCTGCTCTGGCGCGTTGCTCAGGAGTCATTTTTTGGTAACGCTCAGCACCCTTTAGCAATTTTTGCTGGCGCTCCTCAGTTAAGTTGCTCCACTTTTCCTGGAAGGGTTGTAGTACGGACTGTTGTGAATCAGTTAATTGATTCCAGTTGAGTTTTTCTGCCTTAGCTGCAGGACTGAAGACGAGTGCCAGACACAAAGCGTAAGAGAAGATAAGAGGTTTATTCTGAGTCATCTTGAGTCTCCTCTTCTTTTTTCTCAAGCGTCTTTTCTGGGTTTTCTTCGAGAATATTAATCATCCAGCTTTGGTTTTCCTCTTCTGCCAGATACTCGAGAAAACTCAAACTAGGAGCGCTTTCATTGGCGGACAGTGGGGCAGTGAGCAAAAGCATAAATACACTACCCTTGCTCAGGCTGCGTAGCGAGCCAATTAATAAATTCGAGATCTTCATAGAATGATAAATCCTCTTCCGCACTGAGCATATCGAGTGTCTCGGCACTAAATTGTGTGCTGGTTGAATCTGGCACTATTTCTGAGCCCGTATCTGGTAACCACAGGACCATGGTCAGTATGGCTGCCATCGCCAAACCAGTAGGGTAAAGACTTTTTTGTAATGACCAGCCCCAGAGTCTTGTGGAATCCTTATCTTGATTACGCTTTTGTAAAGCATCCACACGGGCTTGGTATAGCGCACGCTTTACCTCAGGGGTAAGTTGTGATTCTTGCTTATCCAGTGCCTCCCTGGCCGCTTCATGAAATGCCTGGTCTTTTTCATGATTCATGATGGTCACCTGAAAAATAGTGTGGCTCAAGGTGAGCTCTTAAAGTCTGCGTTGCTCGGGAAAGGTGGGTTTTGACACTTCCTTCACCGCACTGCATTGCTTCAGCGGTCTCTTTAACGCTCAAACCTTCCCAGATTCTCAGTAAGAATGTTTGCTGTTGTCTGGCTGGAAGTTGTTCCAGCGCATGAATGAGCGCATCGCTAAATCGATCTTTGGATAATGCCAGTTCAGGCATATCAGCATTAGGGTCTGCAATCTGTTCTAGCAGATCGATATCCTCTTCATCTGCTTTTTTCAGGCCGATCCAGGCGAATATTTTTCCTGTCAGAGTTTTACGCCTATGAAAGTCGGTTATTCGGTTCTGTAAGATCCGATAAAACAGAGGTTTCCAGTTACTCTCACATTTATCGCTGTAACTTGTGACCAGACTTATCATGCTCTCCTGAACTATATCCAGAGCGTCCTGATCGCAACCGGTCGCAATACGTGCTATCTGAAAAGCCCGGCCTTCAACCTCGGCAAGAAACTGATCTAGTGATTGCACAGAAACTGATCCCGATGCTGGCATTTAAATCTATTCATACCTATTCAACGTTCTGATTTCGAATCGGTTGACAGGTTTTCTGAATTTTTTATACGGATTATCTCTTTTTCAATTCGCAGCGCTCTTTCTACTGTGGTTGGGTGAGAGATCTGCTTCCCATGGGTGATTGTTTGCGGGTGGAGGGTTGCCATGCGTCTCCAGAAGTCGTCCATGCCTTCAATTTCATAGCCAGCCTTGTGCATTAACTTCAGCCCAATAATATCTGCTTCTGTTTCATAATCCTGAGTATGCAGGTTCGCGCCCAAACCCGCGCCAACAAATGGAGACGGAATTCCGCTGCTAATCAAGACAAAGTCAATCAGGCTACCAATAGCGCTGTTTCCCAAGCGTTGGGGGATATGACTTTGGGTGTTGTGGGCCATCTCATGGGCAATGATCAGGGCAAGTTCATTGTCTTGTTCGGTAAAACGCATAAGCCCTGCGGTAATGATAATCCGATTACCGTCAGCAAATCCGTTGATTGAGTCCGAAGAGCTTAAAATAATAGGGTAGCTGCAGATTAATTCCGGCTGCAGAGTAACCTGTTGTTGTTTACCGTTACGCACCAGTTCAATAGTCACAGGCTGACCATCTTTAAGTAGCGCCTTGAATTGTCCCGAGGCTTTCTCGGGAATGATTTTTTCCTGATTGATACTTAGCAGTAGATCCCCAACTTCTAGCAGGTTTTCAGCGGGTGTACCTTTTAGTGGATACAGAACCTTGAGCTGTTCATCCAGATTATAAAGCTCAGCGATGGCACCCCGCTGTTCAATGGGGTAATCCGCTAATCGATGAAAAAGAACGCCCAGTGAGTAATGCTGGTTTTTGGGGCAGCTTTCTGTGTTCTTTGTTAATAGAGGGCGGGCAACTTCGAATAACCTGATTCGTTGCTTCAATTGATATTGGTGGGCTTGGGAAAACTGGCGAGTTCGTTCCTGCTTTATTTGCTCTTCAGTAAGGTGTTCTGGGGTAATTTCCGGGGCGGAGCAACCGCAGAGAGTCATTAGGCTAAAAAGTATCAGAGCAAAAAGCTTCATTGTTGTCCTTTTGTGATCAGCGTTCCTGATTTGAATGTAACGGTGTATTCCTTACAGGTTAGCAAGTTTATAGCAAAGATATGCGAAGCTTTGAAAGAGCTGCTCTGAATATATGAGATGCGGGTAAACCCTTATTTTGCTATTCTGCTGTTCTCTGAAGTTAAGTACAGGTCTGAGTATCGAGATGGATAAAGCATTAATTGTTTCTGCGGCTAAAACAGTCGATAACCTGGGATCTCAACAGCACTGCCTGGCGTTAGAAGAGGCTATCCGTGAGATGGGAGAAACGATCGTTGAGTTAGTCATCGAGCCCCTGCGCACCGATTGGCACAGTCCTGAACAAGAAAATCACTTCCGAAGTGGTTGTGCACCTATTGAGGCTTTGGCCCGAGCTAAACAGTTAATTGAAGCCGGTAGTAACGCTGTATTAATTAGTGGCGAAGATCTGCTGAAGTCGGGTTATGCGCGTGAGGAGCGATTGGCTCGGATGTCGATTTACGGTGATGATTATCCTCTGACCGATGCATATAACGATCTAGCCTCTCATTTTCTTAAAGTACATGACCGCTCAGATGAACATTTTAAAGAGATCGCACGGGCGTTATTCGATAACTACAAACTGAGTTATCGAAATGCGCTTGCTGATGAATTTAGTCCAGAGCTATTGCCGGGAGATAAATGGTATCAGCCGATAACTGGGCTCTTTAGGGGCGTTGATTGTGCTAACCCTCTCGTTGATTTCTCCGGCAGAATCCTCATCTGTAATGAGCAGCTTGCTGATCAACTGAAGGTTCCTGCGAGTGAACGGGTTGAAGTTAAAGCGGTTGGACTGGGCCGAACAGAAGGGGATGGGCAAGGCTACATCGATCAGATTGCCTGTTATGAACATCTTAAGCAGGCTTATGATAGTTGTTGTGAGCACGCCGATTTTGATTTCCCGTCACGCTTTAAAAACGGTGAAGCATTACTTGAAGCCTATACCTGCTATCCGGTGGTCCCCATGGCATTCTTGCTGATTAGTGGCTTAGTTGATGTTCTGGATGAAATACCTGAATTTCTTGAATCGCATAGCATTACCGTAACTGGCGGTATGAATCTGGCCCGTGCGCCATGGAATAATCCAGCGCTTAACGGTCTGATCACTATGCATCATAGGTTACTGGAAGGTGCTGAAAAGTATGGCCTTGTTCATGGCAATGGAGGTCTGGGGTATCGGCAAGGTGTGGCTCTTTTAGAAAAATATTAATCAATCCAGTCAGCGGATTAACGCGTATCGCATTGCAGTGATTACAGAAATATACTGCAATGAGCTACCCTAAATGACTGATCTGAATATCGCATTTCAGGCCGGCGACGAGCTAAGCCTGCAACCGGCTGTAAACAATATATCAGAAGCCAGTTCACTTGATATTTACAGCCAGGAACTTTCCCGTCTGGACCTCTTATCTGCTGATGCGGAGCGTCAGTTAGGCCGTGAAATTGATCTGGTTATCTCTGAAATGGTCGAGCTGATATGTGAATCTGAGGAGGGCTTGCAAGTACTCGCTGATGAGTTGGATACCTACCTTTTCTCATATCAAGATCGTATGGGACAGGCCACCAAGCGTTGGAAGTTTTCTAATGAGCCTGCCTACATTGCAAACATCCTGCACACCCTTATCGATACCCTTGAAGTTATGTTGCTTCTTAATGAGGAATCAAAGCAGCAGAAAATTATTTTAGGGAATCTAATCCAGTTAGTAGGCAATTTGACCTTTGGCAGAGAAAAGCTAGTAAGGATCCTCACCTCAGGTCTTCGTACCACTGAAGAGGTTGATAGCTTAATAAGTCGCTATGAGAAACTACGAAGTAAACTTATCGAGAAAAACCTCCGGTTGGTTTACGTTGTAGCCCTGCGATTTAAAAGTAGCGGAGTCAGTCTGGATGACCTTATACAGGAGGGAAATATCGGTCTGCTGAAGGCTGCTGATCGTTTTAATTTTGTTCATGGCTACCGATTTTCCACTTATGCTTTCTGGTGTATTCAAAACGTACTCAAAACGGCTTTGCAGAAAAACTACCATACAATTTCCCGTCCAAGTTACTTGCAGGAAAAGCTAAGTGTCATCAAACGCGAGTCGGTGCGTTTTCTCAATCAGTATGGTCGGTATCCAGGGACCACTGAACTATCCGAATTAACCAGTATTCCCGAAGCCATGCTTGAAAAGATTAAATCGTTTCCTGCAGAGCCTTTGTCATTAAGCCAGCCAGTGAGCCGCTCCCAGGAAGGTGAAGATCTCACTGTGGAATCGACTCTTGAAGATAATGCTATGGCGGCTGAGAAAGAGACCGATATCGCATTGAAGCGACGTATGCTCGAACGGATGTCTTTACGCTTGAACGAACGAGAATATAAAGTACTGAAGATGCGTTTCGGAATCGATTGTCATACCGAACACACACTTGAAGAGATCTCGCATCAGTTGAATGTCAGTGTTGAGAGAGTGAGACAACTACAAAAGATTGCCTTAGAAAAACTTCAGACAACCTTTGCCCCAGATTCACAGAACAACTGATCTGCTTGCCTGCTCCTCGCGTAATAGATTTAAACGGGAGGGAATATATGAGTGAAAACTTTTGGGTCAATCTGATCGGCTTTCAGCTTGTCTGGTGGTTATCTATCCTGTTTGGTAACGCAGTTATTCTTCCAGTGACATTTATTTTGTTGCTGCACATTTTTTTTCATAGCCAGCCTGGTAGCGAATTAAAAGTACTTTTCTTTAGCGCACTACTCGGTTTTTCGGTAGATCTTAGCCTGACCCTCAATGGCGTTTTTATTTTCCCTGATAGTCATTTTCCTCCCTTATGGTTAGCACTCCTTTGGTTCGGCTTCTGCGCTACGTTGCAGATTAGTTTGAAGTATTTCTCGGACCGTATCCCTCTCGCCTTTTTGGTAGGTGGGCTTGGTGGCAGTAGTACTTACCTAGCGGCCGCTAAATTAGACGCTGTCGAATTTGGTTATGGATGGCTAAGTACTTTCCTGATTTTACTGGTGGTTTGGACCTTTCTTTACCCACTGCTTATTTTCTTAACCCGACGTATTAGGAGGGAAAACCTTGCCTAGGTTCAATGTCATATTTACTGCTCTGATTTTGTCTGCCCTGGTCCATTCGCAATCATTAAAAGCCAGCGAGATTCAAAATGAAGCATGGATTGTTGTCGGTAAAGCCAGCTTATCTGTGCTCTGGTTTGATATTTATGATGCTTCGCTTTTGACCCTAAACGGGCAGTTCGAAAGCTATCAGCAACCATTAGCAATTCAATTGTTATACAAACGAAATATCAGTAAGGAAGATCTACTTAAGGAAACAGATAAGCAGTTAAAACGTTTCGTGACTGAAGAAGGGGTAAGGAGTCGATGGATCAATGAGTTAGCAGTGATCTGGCCAGACATTAATAAAGGTGATCAGCTTGTTTATCAGACTGATCTTAACCGGGTTGGCCACTTCATTTTTAACCAGCGGTTAATTGGCAGCATTAAAGACCCATTATTTTCGGAAACTTTTCCCCGGATCTGGCTTTCACCAGACGGTAAATACCCAAAACTCGCTTCACGCCTCAGAGGTGAGAGCACTATTGGAGCTAAACAATGAACCCGCGGAGTAAGTTATTTTTATTGTCAGTTTTACTGGTGATCGCTGGTTGCTCGGCAACGATTGATGAATACCAGGGTACCGAACCCAAGCTTCAGCTAGAACAATTTTTTTCAGGCCAATTAGAGGCTTATGGAATAGTTCAGGATCGAAGCGGTAAGGTGCTCAGGCGTTTTCGTGCGGACATCGTAGGTAAATGGGAAGAGAATCGCGGAGTGCTGGATGAAAACTTTGTATTTGCAGATGGTGAAATGCAACACCGTTGCTGGAGGCTGGCTAAGGAAGGAAGTCATTATTCAGGCGTCGCTGCAGATGTGCTAGGCAAAGCCACAGGTGAGGTTAAAGGTCATGCACTAAACTGGCGCTATACCTTACAGGTACCGATAGGAGAGAAGGTATGGGATATCCAGCTAAACGATTGGATGTATTTGGTTGATGAAGAAAATCTGATTAATCGGGCGAGTATGTCTAAATTCGGTATTGATGTGGGTGAGATTACCCTGTTTATCAGGAAAACAGGAGATGTCGCTATGCGTGATCTTACACAGGGCTGTGGTATTTAGAAAGGTAAATAACGATGAGAAACCTACCCTGGAAGAGTGTCTGGATAACTGGAGCGGGTAAAGGTATAGGTGCGGCACTTGCTGAAGCCTTATCTGAACGAGGTTGTACCGTATATATATCTTCAAGAACACCGGATGATCTGGAAAAAGTGAAGCAGCGATGCGACAAATTTCCTGGTTTAGTTGTGCCTATTCCTCTGGATATAACTGATCATTATCAAATTGAGGATATGATGAAAAGCTGGGATAAAGGGGCTGGGCTACCCGAGCTTGTTGTTTTGAACGCAGGGACCCATGATCCGTTTCCTGCTCAGGAGTTTAGCGCAAGCCGTTGTAAACGCTTATTGAAAGTTAATCTACAGGGTACGATCAACTGTTTAGATCCGGTGTTAGATCGATTTATTCAAACCGGCAAAGGGCATGTCGCAGTGATGGCTTCGGTAGCGGGATACAGAGGACTGCCTACCGCCGCAGCGTATGGTGCAGGGAAAGCGGCATTGAATAATATGTGTGAAGCTCTCTATCTTGACCTTAAAGGGAGCGGGGTAAAGTTGCAGGTTATCAATCCCGGGTTTGTACGAACTCCGTTAACAGATAAAAATGAGTTTGCCATGCCTGCTTTAATTGAACCAGAAGATGCTGCACAGAGAATAATTAAAGGGTTGTTGTCATCCCGCTTTGAAATAACGTTTCCAAAGCGATTTGTCTACTTTCTTAAGCTACTCAGATTATTACCTAACAGCTGGTACCTGTGGCTGATTAGTCATACAGTAAAAACTGAAACAGTTTCGACAAGGAAGCAAGATCATGGCGAGCAGGCTTAAAGCCTATTTAGATCTGTTACAGAACCTTAGCCCTCGGACTTTAGATCAGTTAGCGGATTTAACTTCGGGGGAGTTTGAGTTTAAAGACCCCTTCAATCACACACATACGCGAGATGAATTTATAGCTATCCTTGACGATATGTACCAAAAACTCGGAGCGGTCAGCTTCACTATTCACTCTGTGATGGAAAATGATTCTGAGGCGATGATTCAGTGGACCTTTGAGGCCAGCAGCAAATTTACAGGGCCTATCCATTTTCAGGGTATGAGCCATATCAGTCTAAATGACATGGGTATAGTGAAATCCCATATTGATTATTGGGATGGGTCTAAGCTGATGCAAACGCTGCCAGTTCTGGGGAAAGGAATTAGTTTTCTGCGAAATAAATTCGCCAGTACATAGAGCTACGCCTGTTATAAGGGGTAGCTTTATATGACTTAACTCAGTTTATTGTTTATACAACACTGTTGAAAATCGTTTAGGGTACTGCAATATAGACGTTTCTATTTTTTTATAGTTGAACTGCCGTTTTTGTACAGGCTAACTATATGGATTTATAGGTCAGTTTTGTATTTATGATTTTAATTAAAAGGATTTGGTTATCATAAGAGATAATTTTTTATGATTTGAACGATGTTTGATCTATCGCTATATTGGTTCCTGCAAGTACGATCAATATATATCATTATTTTTTAGCGGCCCGCTCAGGCCGCTATTTTTTTATTAATAATTGATATTTGCAGATGTTTTAAGACTTTTATGATTATATTGAATTAAAACTGCTCGAGTGAAAATTAATATGTTATAAAAGTTAAAAGCCTAAAGCGGCTATCCCCGTATGACCGTACGGAGATAAGCAACCTTAAGTTATGTAATCGTGTTATCAATCGTTATAAAGCTTCTCGAATATAAATCAGCATGTCGATGGCTTTGTTAGCTTCATTGATACGAAAACTTCCTGGTCATTTCACCCATTTGCTCTGCATTGGTTTTGAGGGTTTCGGCAGAGCTTACAATTGCATTTGAGATGCAACCGTTTTGTTCAACACCACGTGCAATCTCATCCATATTGGCAGCCATTTCACGGGTTGTACTCGCCACCTCATCAACTGCACCAGTGATTTCAGTGCTTGTATTCAGCGTTTGCAGAGATTGGCTTTCAATCTCTTTGACGGCTTCTTGTGCTTCATTACCCTGGCGTTTTACCTTGGCTATGCTTTTAGTGCTTTTGTTCATCACATCAATAACTGAAGCGGTTTGATGCTGTATCGCTCGGACGGTATCGGTTATCTCACCTGTGGCTTTGACGGTGCTTTCAGCTAGTGTTCGGACTTCATCAGCCACAACGGAGAAACCTCTGCCTGCCTCACCCGCTCTAGCGGCCTCTATAGCGGCATTAAGTGCCAGAAGGTTTGTTTGATCAGCAAGGTCATTAATAATTAAAAGTACTTTATCTATATCCAGCGAGTGCTGTTGTAGCTTTTCCAATTGCTGAGATGATGCTTCAACCACAATTGCCGTATCGCTCAATGCTTCCATTGCGTCACTGATAATAGATCCACCATTTACAGCAGCGTTATGGGCATTTTGACTGTCTTGCTGAAGGCTCTGAACCCTACTTGCAACTTGTTCTGTTGTCGCGCTGATTTGTTCAGTAGCACTGGCTAGATGGTTGGACTGATCCGATACTATATTGTTGTTTTTGGCAATTGTATGTATAGCTTCAGACAAATCTTCACTTTGCAGCTGTAAGTCTGACTGGCTTCTTGATACCTGCTGAATTATTGTCCGTAGATCGTCAGTCATTGTGTTGACGGCATAGGAAACCTGGTAGAACTCATCCGCTTTATTGTTGGATAACTTCAGCCTTTTAGAGAGATCGCCGGCAGCAATCTTGTTAACCTGAGATATTATCTTTCTTAGAGTCAAACCTGCAGAAAGACCAATTTTGGCGACTATAGAGCTGATTGATATAGCTAAAATTGCACTGATAATAATTATTGTTAATTTGGTTTTCTCCGTAGATGATTCTGCTTCCTGACGAGCTTTGTTTAGTAATTCATCCTTTAAGTAGCCCTGTGTATTTAAGATGTGTTCCTTAAAAGATGACCTAATTGTATTTAATTTTTTATGGCTTTGAGCCTGTTCCTCAGCTGCTATGATTAGCTGCCTTGCTTGATCGCTGTAGGCATCTATATAACGGCCAAAGCTATCATTGAAACCTGCGTCATCAATCTTTGACGATAGTTGCTTTATTTGATTGGTAAATTTATCTGAATTTATTCTGGATGGTTCAATAAGAAACTCTTTTTCTAATTGTCGGCTAAGAATATATGACTCTTTGAACATGCTGAAAACGGAAATTTTATCTCTTAACTCGTTTGCTGCGATAGTTAACGGCTTTAAAATCCCTGAATCGTTATCGAAGCCTAGTTTGTCTTTTGCAAGTAGCTGGGCAGTCAAAGCTGCTGAATATTCGGTGAAAATTGATTTCCCTTCCACTAATTTTGTTTTCAATTCAGGGTCGGAATGTAAAGTGGACTTCTCTGTTAGCTCGGATTGGTAACGATTGCTTAATGTAACTATTTCACCCAGAAATTTATCGGTCTCTCCAGGTCTTAATTCTTCGAGTCTGTTTTCTGCAGAAAGCAGTTCAAGTTGAAGGGTTGATAGCATATCACCGGTTGCAGTTAGGTCCGATACTCTCTTCGCTGAAGCGTTTTGTTCTGATAAATTGCTCAGTGATACGTAGCCTAAATACGAAATACTAACCAGTGTTATCAGGACCAAAAACAGAAGCTTGTGTTTTAAAGTAAGCTTTAACATTGTTTACTCGCTTTTCAAATGATTTGAAAGTCATTTATGTAGAGATAGGCCCGATCCCTAATAGACAAAATCTTTACAGGTTCTTTTTAAACGCATCTTCCGGAAGGTTTTCTGACAGCTTAGTCGAGTTGTTATCTATCAACCAATACGAATATTTTATTTGGGTTGATAAGTTTTTTTTGTCAGGGTTTGTTTTTAATGGGTTTGATCTTGGCTCTTGTTTTTAAGCGAGTTGTTGAAGAGTTCTAGTAAGCATGCTCTGTTTTCATTGTTTGAAAACGCTATATAGCTCGGAACAAATTGAATGAATTTTGATTGTAGGTTTTTAATTTTTTCACTTTTAAAGTAGTGTTCTTGTACGGCGGCATCACTTACAAAGGCTTGGATCCTATCTGATTCTAAGAGTTGGCTCAGCTTTTGAGGTGTTATAACAGTCAGTATCCTGTTACCAAGAAACCCTTTCATATTGTCAAAGTGGCTTCCATAGCTGTAACCATTTACGACGCCAATGTTCATCTTAGAATTAAGTATGTCCAGATAACTTTTATTGCTCATCGAGTAAATGTTGACTACTTGATTCACCAATGGGTGAGCTGTATAGGCAAGAAACTGCTTCCGCTCAGGCGTTTTGTAAATCGTAAAGATCGCATCAGCCTTTCCGTTCTTAACCTCTGATACAGCGCGTTTCCAGGGGAGAGAAGTAATTTCATAGTCAGCATTGTTGGCTTCCAGCGTCGCTTTTACTTTCTCATAAGCTATACCGCATAGCTCATTTGAACATTCATAGACATAAGGAGGGTAGTTTTGGGTTACGACTCGAATCTTGCCTTCAAGCCTACATGAGGCATGGAGCTGTTCTGGAGTGAATAACAAAAGCCAAATACCAATTATTACATAAAACTTCATTATCTAGCCTGCGCAGTTTTAATCGTATAAGTCACTATAGTATAGCTGTGAGAAGTTACACTGGATGATGGTAATTATCAGATAGCAAAAAACTTTAACCTTGATAATTGTTTGTTATTGGTAAGCTCGTTTGGGTTTATGTATTTTAAAAAAGGAAAGACCGTAAATGCTTATATAACTCCACTTTATGCAGGACTATTTAGTCCTGCATTTTTTTGTTTTGCATGTGTCGTTTTTGACTCAATAAGTAAATTGTTTTGCGTCAAAATTGTCCATTTTAAAAAACTGGATATGGTTTTTTGATAATTATATTGCTGTTAAACACTGATTTTATTCTCTTAAGTCGGTTGGCATTTATATTGCAATTGATATCTTGTTGATAAAAGAATTAAGCAATCTATCACATTGGTAATAGTACTTTAGGGCTGGGTGATAGTGAGCGCGTAAAAGCAGCAGGATAATATTATGAACTCGAAGAATAAAAAAATCGCTAAAAGCATCAAAGGCAATGGCAGTGAACCGCAGAGCTTCGAGATTAAAAAGTGCTGGTTTAGTGCTATCTCTGAAGATGATCCTTTGGAATTCTGTATTCAGGGTTTGGGACCATTGGTCCCCCTCTCAAAGGTACTGCCTGTTTTGGAAAACATGGGTTCAGATGTTATTACTGCTAATTATGAACTGGATAAGGAGAGAGGATATTGGGTTATCCGCCTAAAACTAGGCACTGAGAGTGGGGATTTATCTAATGATTCAGGATTGCAGAGTAATTTTATCAACCTATTTGTAGCGGTGTTAAAGCATGAATATGAGAACGATGGACTAAATCAACTTATTTCGATGCCAGCTATACAGCTTCAAGATATCGCTTTGCTGCGAGCTACTGTTAGGTATTTGCTGCAAATCTGCGTTCCATATAGCCAACAACGCATTGACTCTACCTTAGTCAGTTACCCCAGTGTAACAGGTTTGCTGGTTAAGCTTTTCCATATTAAATTTGATCCTGAATACAAAGCCTCCAACAGTGAACGTCATGATGTTATTCATAAGTTAAGATTAACTATCAAAGATGAGATGGAAACCATTAGTGGTCGTGATGACGACCAGATCATGCGGAGTTGCCTATCGGTTTTACTCAGTATGATTAGGACCAATTTCTTTCAGTCCTCTCCTAATCACATGATCCCTAAAGCGTTGAGCTTCAAGCTTAGACCGGCTGAAATTATCAATATCCCTCAACCTGCACCAGAGTATGAAACATTTGTTTATAGCTCTCGTATTGAAGGCGTGCATCTGCGCGGTGGAAGAGTTTCTCGCGGGGGATTGCGTTGGTCGGATAGAAAAGAGGACTATCGGACAGAGGTTCTGGGGCTGGTAAAAGCACAGATGGTAAAAAATTCTGTCATCGTTCCAGTCGGTGCTAAAGGCGGCTTTGTTATCAAACAAGGTGGTCGAGAATGCCTGGCTGTCCGCTATTCTGAATTTATTGCTGCGCTTTTAGACATTACCGATAATATAAAAGCGGGTGAGGTGATACCCGCTGACCTTATCCGCTATGACGATGATGATCCCTATCTGGTAGTTGCAGCGGATAAGGGAACAGCTATCCTGTCTGACGTTGCTAATTCAGTGGCCGAAGCATATGAATTCTGGCTTGGTGATGCTTTTGCCTCGGGTGGTGGCAATGGTTACGACCATAAGAAGATGGGTATTACTGCCCGAGGAGCATGGCAATCGACCCAAAGGCTATTTAGAGAGGTTGGGATTGATTGTGATCAGGATCCCTTTACTGTTCTGGGTATTGGAGACATGTCTGGTGACGTATTTGGCAACGGGATGCTGCTGTCAAAGCACATATGCTTAGTAGCTGCTTTTAATCATCAACATATTTTTATCGATCCCACTCCTGATGCAGAGGTCAGTTATAACGAACGACAACGTTTGTTTGATAAGCCGCATTCAAGTTGGGAAGACTACTCCCCTGAACTCATCTCTACTGGTGGTGGCGTATTTTCGAGGGCCTCTAAGAAAGTCTCGTTAACCAATCAGATACGGTCACTCTGTAATTTGCCGCCTTTTGTAACTTCGTTAACTCCAGATGAACTTATTCAGAAGCTTCTCTGCGCCAAGGTAGACCTTCTTTGGAATGGGGGGATAGGAACTTATATTAAAGGCAGTGACGAGAGTAATGAGGAGGTGGCTGACAGGGCAAATGATTCACTGCGAATTGATGCTCATGAGTTAGGGGCACGAATCATTGTCGAAGGAGGAAATCTAGGGCTGACCCAAGCGGCAAGGGTGGAGTTTGCTCGAAATGGCGGTTTGATCACTACTGATGCCATTGATAACTCGGGTGGGGTTGATTGTTCAGATCACGAAGTAAATATTAAGATCCTACTCAAGCAGTTGCAGGATGAAGGGGTTATCGACCAGGAAGAAAGGAACCTGTTACTCGAAGAGATGACTGGGGATGTATCTACCCTGGTTTTGCAAAACAATTTCCAGCAAAGCAAGATGCTGAGTCAATCCAACCATACTTCTGAACTGTTTATCGATAAGCATGCTCAATTAATTAACCTGCTTGAGCAAAAAGGATTACTCAATCGGGAGCTTGAGGGATTACCAGATAACAGTTCTATATCTAAGATGGTTAAGACCAGACAAGGGCTGACTCGCCCTGAAATCTCGATATTGCTCGCTTACAGTAAAACCTACTTATTCAATAAGCTAGCTGACTCCGATCTGATTGATGATGAACTGATACAGAGTAAACTGCTTGCTTACTTTCCCCAAATACTCCGGGAAAAGTACGCGGAGCATATTCTTACTCATCCACTGGCGAAACAAATTCTGGCTGCTCAAATCACTAATCAGATAGCTAACCGAATGGGCTCAACATTTTGCAATAATCTGCTCGGGGTAAAAGATACCGATGCCGCTTTATGGGTGAAGTCTCACATCGCAGCCCGTGAGATTTTCTCAACTTCAGAATTGGAACAGAACATAGAAAGGCTGGGTTTCGATGTGCCGAATAGCTTGCAGATGGAACTGTTATTGAAATTGCATTTTCCTATGGAGAGGGCTGCACAATGGTTGTTAAACCATGAGTCAAGCCAGTTTGATACCCGTAGCGTTATTGAGAAATACCGTCCCTGGGTTGAATATGTTCAGCAACATTTAGAAGACTTCCTGGGTGAGAACGAAACTGATACTTATCAGAATTCAATCGTTGAGCTTGTTGAACAAGGGGTATCTGTAGAGCTGGCGAAACAGCTCGTTGCGATAGATTACTTATTCAATGTTCTCGATATCTCCCTGATTGCTGAGGGCAGTATCTCTGAAATGGCAGAGGTGGCTAAGGTTTACTTCAACTTGAATAGCGAACTGGATCTATTTTGGCTACGCCGCTATATAGCGTGCGTGCCAAATTACGATCATTGGTACCGAAAAGCTAAAGAGACACTGACACATAATATAGATTTAGCGGTTAGACAACGTGCTTTAAAGCATATGACTTTGCCGCCCAACCCGAATGTTATAGCTGCGCTGCAAAATAATGAGCATTACAAGCAGTTAATGAGCGAAATGAGGGCGCTTCCGAGCCATAATTTAGCAGCGATAAATGTGGTCATTGATCAAATCAACCCGATAGGCTGAAGAGGCGCTCGTTGGGGGGGGGCTTAAAGAACCGCATTGCCACTATCTCATTGCTGAGAAAGAGAGTTACGTACAATCAGGTGGATTCGTTAAATGCTTAATGTAGATATTAAGTGTTCACGGTTTTTCAGTATTTCGTTTCTTTCTTTTTCAGGTTTGTTATACCAGTGCTTCACCTGCATGCTGAGACGCGGGTGGCCTTCTAAAATATCCTGCTTATCTGCAACAAATGCCCAGTACAAGGTTGTGAATGGGCAGGCATTCTCACCGTGGGCAACTTTGGGGGAGTAAGGGCAGTGTTCGCAATAGTTAGACATCCGGTTGATATAGTTGCCGCTGGCAATATAGGGCTTTGAGGCGAGGATTCCATTATCAGCGAACTGACTCATTCCCAATGTATTTGGAACCTCGACCCAGGCAACCGCATCTACGTACATACCAAGGTACCAGCGGTGTACCTGCTGCGGGTCAGCACCGTATAGAAGGGCAAATAACCCGGTTACCATAAGGCGCTGAATATGATGGCCGTAACCTTTTTCCAGGACTTGGGATATAGACTCTCTAAGACAGTTCATCTTTGTATCGCCATTCCAGTAAAAAGCGGGTAGATCCCTGTGATGTTCTAAGGCGTTCATCTGCTCCCATTTCTGACTGTAAGTCCAGTACAAGCCACGGACATATTCTCTCCAGCCCAGAATTTGCCTGATAAACCCCTCAACTGCATTAAGTGGAGCATTACCATTTTTATACGCCTGAATAGCCGCCTCTATGACTTCCCAGGGGTGAAGTAATTTAAGATTGAGCGAGGATGAAAGCCATGAATGGTTTAGGAACGGTTCCTGTTGCCACATGGCATCCTGAAAATCGCCAAAGAGAGGAAGGCGATCAGAGATGAATGAGTCAAGTAAGCTAAGCGCTTGTTTGCGACAAACCGGCCACTCAAAACTGTTTAAAGAACCAGGAAGATCAGGAATCAGAGTATTTATCTCATCAATAACTTCTAGCGTCATATTGTCCGGAGTGATATCAGGGTGGTTCCCGGGTGTCGGAGGACCTTTTTTGCCAAAGGGACGTCGGTTACTTGCGTCGAAGTTCCACTTTTCTCCTTCTGGCTTGCCGAAATCGTTGATAAGAATATTGTGTTTCTTCCTTAAATAGCGATACCAGTACTCCATTCGCGGTTGTTTCTTATCTTTGAGCCAGTGTTGAAACTCACCAGGTTCTGTCATGAAGTGATTGTCCGGCAGTACCTGAAGCGACAATTGCCGGCCTTTAATCTGCAAACTCAGCGTGTCTAAAACCCGTTTCTCTCCAGGAAGAACCATCTTAATCTGGCTGACGGTTTTTGTTGCTAAGACACAATCGATGCCTTCGTTGAGTGAGTTAATCCGATCGCGCAGAGTGAAGTAGTTGACCTTAAACCCTTTTTCCCGCAACTCTTGTGAGAAATGGCGCATTGCGCTGATAAATAGTACGGTTCTTTGTTTATTTGAGGGCGGTTGGTTTGATTCATCGACTGTCTCGATCATCAGTACTTCATCTAGTGCTGGATCAAAATCCTCCCATATCAGACTGTCATGGTTTAGCTGATCACCGAGAATCAGGCATAGATTGCGCACAGTGTTACCCATCACTCAATGAATATTCCGCTTAGTAATAAACTGGTAGCAGCAGTTAAGCTTAAGTGAGTTCTTAATCTGAAGAAGGATTCAGGATATATGTCTAGCAGATAGTGTCGTTCATATAACCACAGCGCTACAAATGAAAAGGCAGCGATGATCAATTGACCTTGAGGGTTACATACTAACCAAAGCCAGGCCCAAAGCATGGCACCAATAGAAACCCAGCTGCAATGCCTTGGAGTTGACCCGTTTAATGAAAACGCCCAGAGAATTCCACCAAGAAAAGAAAAAATCAAAGCAGCATAACTGATCAGCCAGTCTTGCCAAGAATCATCAATCAGGATCAGGTAGAGCGAGAAGCCAACAAAGGGTATCAGTCCTGAATAGCCAAATACCCGATGTTGAGTGGTAATGTGCCTTAAGTTATTCAACTGTATTGCTCATCTTTATGAGCCAGTACGTATAGGCCGACATCAATAGAGCCGTGTTCAAAACCACCTTCACAGTAAGCAAGATAGTAACGCCACAGGCGGTAAAAAGTTTCATCAAAACCTTGTGGCCGAATCTGATCCCAGGAGTTTTCAAAATCCCGATACCATTCACGCAATGTACGGGCGTAATCTTTACCGAAGAGCTGGTGTTTTTTCAGCGTGAAACCATGTTCCTCGATCTTATCTTTAAGGATAGAGACGCTAGGTAACATACCTCCAGGGAATACATAGCGTTGAATGAAGTCGGCCTGATTACGGTAGCTTTCAAAGCGCTCATCTTCGATAGTGATGACCTGTAAAACGGCATTGCCACCAGGTTTAAGCACCTTTTTTAGGGTTTCAAAGTAAGTATCCCAATGGGCTTCTCCTACTGCTTCGAACATTTCAATAGACACAACCCCGTCATATTGATGGTTCAGATCACGGTAATCGGTAAGGCTTAGATGAACTCGGTCGTCCATCTTTGCGTCTTTAACTTTGTTCTGTGCCCAGCTCAACTGTTCTTTAGAGAGAGTGATGCCATGAACCTTGAGGTTATGCTCGGTGCTGGCTTTCAGGGCAAAGCCCCCCCAGCCGCAACCAATCTCTACAACATGATGATCATCTTCTGCTTCGAGTAATTCCAGAATACGAGCGTATTTGTTTTGTTGAGCAAGATGGAGTGGTTCGTCTTCCGACTGATACAAAGCCGATGAATAAGTCATACTTTGATCGAGCCAATGTTTATAGAAATCGTTACCCAGGTCGTAATGGGCCGCGATATTTTTTCGACTGCCTTTACGGGTGTTATCTCTGCGACGGTGGTAGAGATTGTGTAAGGTGCGGGTAACGATACTTGCCTTTGAAAAATCACCGAGTTGTTCTTCATAGGCTAGAGCCCATTTGACTAACTGGGTCAGATCTCTGCACTCCCACTCGCCAGCCAGATAGCTTTCAGACCATCCGTTAATCCCCCCAAGGTACAGGCGCACTAGGGGTTTAAAATTATTCAACTTAACATCTGCATGGGGAGAACCCGATCCAAGTGAACATTGGTAGCCACTGGGGAGGGTCAGCTGTAATGTGCCGCATGAGTTATCAAGTTGTGCCTCAAGACGATTAAGCAACTTTTGTTCAAACCAGGTGGGTTGCTTGATGCGGGTAATGGCTGTTGTCTGTTCACAAGCTTTCATAATGCGATACTCCGTGCTCGTCTTTCCAGCTGATACTTTGCTGGATGCCTTTTTGGCGAGGCTGAATTTTTAGTTTTTTGCGCCACAATCTGAATGCTTCCCAATGAATAGCGGTCATGACTTTCAAGGTCATTAATGGATAGCGCAAAAAAGCTTTAAACAATGTACGGTCATTCAGCTCAGTCCGATCACCGGTAAATGTTGCATGCAAGATTGGCTGGCGTTTTCTATCGTTATCGCTCAATTCTGTCTGACGAATACAGACAGCTACTTTGCTTTTTGGAGGGTTAATACGAAATTGATAACGGGTATCCATCGGCATAAATGGGCTGACATACATGGTTTTGTCACATCCATGCCGCACTAGCTTCTCCTTGCCAGATGTTTGTAGAAGATAGGTGTGTCGAGAGCCAAAAGTATTACTAACTTCATATAGGATAACCTTAAGGTTATCTTGCTGGTCATAGCAGAAGTAGACACTCAGTGGATTGAAGGTATAGCCAAGAATCCGTGGATAACAGAGAAGTTGAATCTTGTGGGTTGCTTCAGGGTAGCCTCTGTCACAGAGGCGTTGTTTTATCTCAGATAGGAGATGACCTTTTCCGGAACCGTGATCTTTCTCATGAAACGAGAACAGATTGAAGCGGTTAACCGAAAAGAGCTTTAATCGGTCTAGGTTTTCAAGTTCGCTAAGGTTCACATTCAGCGAAAATACACGGTAAATGAACCGATGCACACTGGGGCGAAAACGATGATGCATCACATGCCCTTCGAAAAGGCAGGAGTCCAGTTTAGCCATGGGCCTGTTCCTTATCAATGGCAGTTTCCCAGGACGCGGGTTCTCGTACATGGATACGCCCATTGGGTTCAGCTACATCCCAGGGTCTGGGAATGCCACCGAGTTGTTCCGCGACAGCTAACCCCGACTGCAGACCATCTTCATGGAAGCCATAACCAAAATAGGCACCGCAGAACCAGGTGTTTTGTTGTCCCTGCAGTGACCATAGCTCTTTTTGAGCCTGCAGCGCGTTACGGCCGAATTCAGGATGGTCATAAAAAAAGCTGCGAATAATTTTGCCTTGTTCAGGTTCCCTGAGCGGATTAAGTGAAACAAACACCGGAGTTTCGGTGTTTAGTGGCTGTAGTTGGTTCATCCAATAGGTGACCGCCACTTCTTGAGATTGATCTCTTTTTCCCTCTGACAGATAGTTCCAGCTGGACCAAACAGCTTTGCGTTTTGGCATCAAGCTATCATCTAAATGAAGGTACGCTTTGTTCCGCTGATAAGGAAATTGCTCCAGCAAGCGGGACTCATCTTCAGTGGGCGACTCCAGAAGTGAGAGCGCCTGATCAGAATGGCAAGCAAGAACAACCTCATCGTATTGTTCCCGTTGTCCATGATGGTCTTCGATATAAACCTTGCCATTGTGACGCAAAATTTTGTGGATGCGGCTGTTGAGTTTAACTTTACCTTCAATTTCTGTAGCGATTTTTTCGACGTAACGTTTACTGCCACCAATGACGGTGCGCCATTGTGGGCGATCAGAGATCTGTACTAAGCCATGATTTCGACAAAAACGCATGAAACTACTCGCTGGGTAGTTGAGCATTTTCTCGACAGGGGTAGACCAGATCGCTGCACCCATTGGGAGAAGGTGATCATAAATGAAGCTTTTGCCATAGCCTAATTCGCTTAGCAGGTCGCCTAATGAGATGTGATCGAGATCTTGTCGTTGGTTAATTGCTTCGGAATGCTTATAAAAATGCAGAAGCTCGCGAATCATATTCCAAAAGCTTGGTTTTAGGAGATTGGATTTTTGCGCAAGTAAACCACTCAGCCCAGTGCCTGAGTACTCTAACTGACCCCGATTAATCGATACTGCAAAAGACATATCCGTATCGCAGGTGTCCACATCCAACGTATTGAATAATTCAACAAGGTTAGGATAGTTCACTGGATTAAAGACGATAAATCCGGTATCTACGTCTATCAGCTTTTCTTCAAGCTCAAATTGCACTGTATTGGAGTGCCCCCCCAGGCGATCGTCCTTCTCATAGAGGGTTACATCGTGGGCTTTGTTAAGTAGCCAGGCACAGCTTAGGCCTGAAATACCTGATCCCACCACAGCAATTTTTTTCGGTCTTAACGCCGCAATATTCATTGGTTCGTCCATAATGTCATCGTGGCTTATATAAATACTAGTGCAAAGCCACTGAGTTAAACTCTATGCTTTAACCACTGATACGCAAAGGTTTTTCAAAAAGATCATTTTTTTATAAGAAAATCACTTTGTTGTGATCCACATAAACCTGAATAACGTAAGGGATGCTATGGAAAACAAAACCCCGGGTGAAGATGTGGAAAATATAATCGCAATGCCCACTAAACAGGCAGATCCAAATTGGAGCGATATGCTTGCTGAATTGGCTGAGACGAAAAGCAAGACGATCTATGTCCAGCTGTTCAGGCATTTTGCGCCGAAGATTAAGTCATACATTATCCGACTTGGTTTGGTTGAATCCACCGCGGATGAACTGATGCAGGAAACGATGCTTGCCGTCTGGCGCAAAGCCCATATGTACAACCGCACCAAAGCCGCTGCGAGTACCTGGATATTTACTCTGGCCAGAAACCAAAGTATCGATTGGATGCGTAAGCAAAAATACCCAGAATATGGTTTGGAAGAGTGGCATGAAGAACCTGACGATGAAGTTGATCATTGCGAGCAGGTTGTCACATCTGACCGGATGGCTAAGGCGTTGGGAAAGCTACCTGAAAAACAATCGCAGGTTTTGTATATGTCATATTTCGAAGGTCGTTCTCATGCTGAGATTTCTGACCGGCTGGGGATTCCTTTGGGGAGTGTGAAGTCTCGTATACGTTTGGCTTCAGAGAAATTGAGAATGTTATGGAGGGATGATGTATGAACATTAAACATCACCTGGATGAAGCTACACTGGTTAGCTATTCGGCGGGATCTATGTCTCAGTCTATGGCGCTGGTGGTGGCTTGCCATATTTCAATGTGCCCTTCGTGTCGCAATCGTGTGCAGGAATCAGAAGCAATTGGGGGCATGCTCCTCGAAAGTCTGACTCCGGAATCGATCAGTGATGATGCGCTTGATCAGGTTTTGGCTTGCATCGATAACGAGCCAGATATTGAGCTAGAAGCGATGGTTGAAGAAACCAATTTCAGCCAATCTTTTAAGCACGAGTCGATTGATTCAGATGTTCCTAAGCCTTTGGCCGACTATATCGGTGGTTCACTGGATAAAGTGGATTGGAAGATGATCGTACCGGGTGTGTACTGTCACGACCTTCCTTGCAAAAGCGAACGGGGTGGAGTTTCAAGATTACTCAAGATTTCCCCGGGCAAAGCAATGCTGCCGCATAGTCATGACGGAAATGAGTTAACTCTGATTCTACGTGGTTCATTTTCTGATGAGATGGGACGCTTTACCGCCGGTGATATCGCGGATTTAGACAGTGAAATTGAGCATCAGCCGCTGGTAGACAGCGACGAAGATTGCATCTGCCTGATTGCTACTGATGCACCGCTCAAGTTCAGTACACTGCTTGGAAAAATTGTTCAGCCCATTACTGGTTTCTAAAAGGTTAAGGAGAACAGCTATGTCTGAGATGATGGATAAACCAAGTATCCCTGTGGGCATTAGTGCATGTCTGCTTGGCCACAAAGTGCGCTACGACGGTGGGCACAAACGTTCTAAGTATTGTTTGAACGTATTGAGTGACTGTTTTGATTTTGTGCCACTGTGTCCCGAAGTATCTATTGGTTTAACGACGCCTCGAGAACCTATTCGGTTGGTAGGTTCAGCTGAGTCTCCCCGGGTAGTCGGTGTTAAGGATCCGAGCTTTGATGTGACAGACAAACTCACCGCCTATGCGGATGAGGTAACCGCCAGTCATGATCAGCTTTGCGGTTATGTCCTGATGAAAGGGTCTCCAAGTTGCGGAATGGAAAGGGTTAAAGTCTACCATGAGAATGGCTTGCCTAATGAAGCAGGGCGAGGGGCTTATGCCGCTCAACTCATGAAAAATAACCCTGCGCTACCGGTCGAAGAGGAGGGGCGCTTGAATGATCCAGTCCTTCGCGAGAACTTCATAACCCGGGTATTTGCCTACTACAGTTGGAAACAGGAAGTATTAACTAATCCATCTTTGCATGAAGTTATTCAGTTCCACAGCCGACACAAGTATCAGGTCATGGCGCATAACTATGAAGCCTATAAGCAGATAGGCAAATACTTAGCTGAGGAGGCTGCGTCTCTTCCGCTGGAAGACGTACTCGATAGTTATATATTACAGCTAATGACAGCTCTCACTAAAAGAGCAAACAGAAGAACTCATACCAATGCGCTTATGCATATTATGGGGTATCTCAAACGCGATATTGATTCGGAAACCAAACAAGATCTCCTGGAAGCAATAGATGAATACCGGACTGAAAAAGTCAATTTAGTGGTTCCGCTAGCCCTGTTAAAGCACTACTTAAAACGTCATGGTAGCGATTACATCAGATCCCAGGCTTATTTGAACCCTTATCCCCATGAACTGGGTTTAAGGAACTATATTTAGGGGGCGACTGTCCCTGTTGTAAGGATTTATTGTTGTATGAAGCTGGTCTGGTTTCGTAACGATCTTCGGACGGGAGACCATCACGCCCTCTATCAGGCTTGTATGGATAATACTGGTGAGGGCGTTCTTGGGGTGGCAATTATCACCCCTGTGCAATGGAAAATTCAGGATGAGTCTAAATCGCGTGTGCAGTTCTGGCGGGCGAATCTGGAAAGCCTCAGTTGCGATCTTCAATCTTTGAATATCCCGTTACTTATCTTAAGGGTACCTTCAAATCGAGAAATACCCGCATTGCTGGTCGAGTTGGCTAAGCGATACCAAGTCAGCGGTGTGTATTTTAACCGCGAATATCCACTCTACGAGCAACAAAGAGATAATGCTGTTATATCCGCTATGGCAGAGATCTCAGTTCCCTGCTTAAGTTTTGATAGTGACGTTGTGCTGCCTGCTGGCACTGTATTAAATCAACAGGGATTGCCTTTTAAGGTATTCACTCCATTCAGTAAACGATGGCGTCAGCAGTATCTAACGAGCAACCCGCAGCCTCTGCCTGTTCCGCCAGTGCAAGCTAAGCTTGATATTAGTACTGATTCGGTTCCCAAAGAGATCTGCTACCCAATTACCGTTGGTGCTGACTGGTCATCCGAACGATGGCCTGCTGGAACAGAAGCTGCCCACAAGCTCCTGCAGCATTACGTGTTAGAAAAGGTAGCTGATTATAAGCAGTCGCGTGATTTTCCAGCCGAACCCGGTACATCGTCTTTATCTCCCTATCTTAGCGTTGGGGTCCTTTCTACCCGGCAATGTCTGGCAGCTATGCAAGCCTATTTTGATCAGCCTGAATGGTTCGATAGTCAGTGGGTCACGGAACTTATATGGCGAGAGTTCTATCGTCATCTATTAGTGCTGTTTCCTGAGATGAACCGCTGGGAGCCTTTCAAACCAGAAGTAGAGGAGAAGCTTAGCTGGCAATATGATGAATCCCTGTTCCAGGCATGGTGTAAGGGTGAAACAGGTTTTGCCATTGTTGATGCCGGTATGAAAGAGCTATTAGAGACTGGATGGATGCATAACAGGGTTAGGATGATCACGGCTTCTTTCCTGACCAAGCTGTTGCGTCAGGATTGGCGCTTAGGTGCGCGTTTTTTTATGCAGCATTTAATCGATGGTGATTTCGCTTCTAATTTGGGAGGTTGGCAGTGGAGTGCATCCGTGGGTGCTGATGCTGCGCCTTATTTCCGAATCTTCAACCCAATGCGCCAGGCTGAGCGTTTTGATGCCAAAGGGAGATACGTAGGTCAATATGTGCCTTCCCTTCAAGGCCTAACGTCTGTGCAGCAACATGATCCTATGTTTGCCGCTTCCTATAGTCGCCCGACTCCGATCATTGACTATGCTTACGAACGTCAATATAGCCTTGATGCATATAAAGCCAAATCATGAATCAAATAAACCCCAGAAAGTTACTCCTTTCCAAGTGGACCGCAGTTCAGCCGGTTAAAAAGCGCAAACATTTCCTGGTTACAGATCTGATTGTTGATGATCTGAATGATGAGGTTATTGGCTGTATTCTGGAAGCGGTAATTGATAAGGAGTCCTTTGAAATCCAGTGGCAGGATCTTAAGAACAGGTCTGTTTGGTTACAGGGTTGGAAATGAAGTTGTTTTTACTGATTAGATTGTCTTAAAACCGAAATAATTCGCCTTTAGCATCCCTTGTAAATGCTGTTGTTCGAAAAGTGAGCAGATTACAGGATGAAATCAGGAGGTGAAAATGGCGGGTTTAAATAGCGATCTTTCATTCCAAAGCGAACGGAATTTTCGGGATCAGAACAACTTTCCCTACGGTTTTGCCCGTAGCGGAGAATTCACCATTCAGCAGGCGCAACTGATAGAAAAACATGGTTGTGCGTACCAAGCTTTAGCATCAGGTGATAGAGAGCCTGCAAATCCAGATGAGGAGGCGTTCCTCGAATATTGCTTAGGTCGTAAAGAAGCCGAGACCCTCCATGAGCGCACCTGGAAGCGCTATCTGGATAAGGTCAATCGATCAACTGCGTTTTACTCATTAGCCAGAACAAAGTCCCCTTTTGAAGATAATCTGCATTCACTTCCTGAGGACGAATTGCTAATGGGTGAAGGTGTAGAAGCTTGATCAATTAAATAATCCAGTTCATCGAGCCCTGCGTAGAAGCTAAAAAAACTAGGGTAATAGGGATGAACTGGATCAACTCTTCGATGCTAATTATGGCATTCGCTGCCGCTTTGTTATTGAGTAAGCCGCTGCACGCCGATGCTACTAGTCCCTCAAGCGTAAGTAGCAGCTGCCCTGATACACTGAATTATAGTTTCAGGCGTTTAGGTGAGGATAAATTAGAAAACCTGTGTGATACCTACAAAGGTAAACTCATATTAGTGGTGAACACCGCCAGTAAGTGTGCCTTCACACCTCAATATGATGGCCTTGAAAGTCTCTACCGTCAGTACAAGGCTAAAGGGCTGGTGGTGTTGGGATTTCCTTCCAATGATTTTGCCGGACAAGAACCCGGTACAGAGAAAGAGATTCTTAGCTTCTGTCGGCTCACCTACAGTGTTGAATTCCCCATGTTTGAGAAGATTCATGCAGCTCAGGGCAAAGCAGATCCTTTCTTCGTAACCTTGGCTGATAGTACCGGCGAATATCCCGGTTGGAATTTCCACAAATACTTAATCGCGCCAGATGGTAAAGTTATTCGTAGCTTTAGGAGTTTTGTAAAGCCCACCGATCCCGAACTTGTCAGAATAATAGAAGAGAATTTACCTCATGGATGAGTATGACAATCCTGATATCAAGGCGATAGCTGTCCCTAAATCTCGCCTGTCACGTTTAAGTAAATTGGGAGGCTTAGCCGGTAGGGTCGCTGGCAATATGCTGGTTGATGGCAGTAAAGAGTGGGTGATGGGAAGAAAACCTTCAATGAAGGATCTGCTCATTAGCGAGAAAAACCTCAGGCACCTCGCCGATAAACTGGCCACTATGAGAGGCGCCGCGATGAAAGCTGGGCAACTGCTTTCCATGGATGCAGGAAGCCTGGTGCCGGAAGAGCTGGCGATTATCCTCGATCGTTTGCGTAATGATGCGGTCATTATGCCTAGCGTACAGCTTATTGAGGTGCTCGAAAGAAACTGGGGTGAAGAGTGGGCCGACCATTTTCAGCGATTCAGTTTTAGTCCGGTCGCGGCTGCGTCCATCGGGCAGGTTCACCGTGCTCTATCTCAAGATCACCGTGAGATGGCGATAAAAATACAGTACCCCGGTGTAAAAGAGAGTATTGATAGTGATCTGGATAATGTATTCGGCTTATTGAAAATGAGTGGCCTGATTCCAAAGGAACTGGATATTACGCCGCTTGTCGATGAAGCGCGTATTCAACTTAAGCTGGAAGCAGATTATCTACAGGAAGGCCGCTTCATCGAGCAATATAGCCAGAATATGTCTCAGTTTAAGCGTCGCGATGAATTGCTGTTACCCGATTACCATCGTGATCTCTCCACTGAAGAGATTCTCTGCATGAGCTTCCTGAAAGGGCAGCCTCTGGAAAAACTCGTCTATGCGTCTGACGATGAAAGAGATCGGGTGATGACCCTGATGCTCGAGCTTTTCTTTGCCGAGTTTCTTAAGTTTCATTGTGTGCAAACCGACCCTAATTTGGCGAACTTTCTCTACAATATTGATAGCAAACAGCTGGTGTTGCTGGATTTCGGTGCAACAAGGCAGTTTTCTTCGGAATTTGTGACCGATTATTATGCTGCCCTGGCTGCTGTGAATGAGGATAGGCAACAACTGTCTGATGCACTGCAACGTTTAGGCTTCTTTCATACGGAAACTGAGCAAAGTAACCTTGAAGTCATACTGGATATCTTCATTTTAGCGACAGAGCCAATGCGTTATGTGGGGAAATATGACTTCTCAGCTTCTGACCTGGCCCAGCGAATTCGTGATAAGGGGATGTCGATTAGCAGCAAACCCGATGCATGGCACACGCCTCCTCCGGATGTGCTCTTCCTTCATCGTAAGATGGCGGGTTTATACCTGATTGCGACAAAGTTGAAAGCCAGGGTGGATGTCGCACAGGTCATTAAGCAATATATGTGATTAAGCCTGGTGCGCTTTAATATTTGCTTTACTCTCAGAGCTTATAGAAAATCATACGCTTCACTCAGGCTATTCAGAGCAGCATAGATGATTACCTTAGAGTTCCTTATTACTGCACTTGTCGTTGTGCTTATTCCTGGTACAGGCGTTATCTACACGGTTTCATGCGGTTTGTTCTTAGGCGCGCGTGCAGCTGTTGCGGCAGCCATCGGTTGTACTGTTGGTATTGTACCTGCCCTGGTTGCAACCATTCTTGGACTTGCGGTTATCTTCCATACCAGCGCAGTCGCGTTTCAGGTGGTGAAGTATGCCGGTGTCGCCTATTTGCTATATATGGCCTGGTGTATGTGGCGCTCAAGCCAAAGCCTTAGTATTCAGGAAGGTGAAAATCAGGGACTTGTATCGACGGCGATCAGAGGGTTTCTACTTAACATCTTAAACCCTAAGCTATCGATCTTTTTTCTGGCCTTTATTCCACAGTTTGTCCCAGCTCAGGCCCCAGAACCTACACTGAATATGCTCGTACTGGGTGGGGTGTTTATGCTGATGACCTTTATCGTTTTTGTTATCTATGGATTTTTGGCGCATAGCGTGCGAACTTATCTGGCAAATTCAGAAAGGGTATCTAAGTATATCCAGCGCGTTTTTTCCGGAAGTTTTGCACTGTTGGGATTGAAACTGGCGCTCACTGATCGTCAGTAGTGATTGGTTTTCTTTTAGCCGTTATGCTGCATTGTTGTTTTTGAAATCTCCAACGGGCAAACCGTTTGTAGGCGAAGCGCAACAAGGGTAATACCCGGCAGGCAACTACTAGTTTGGCCAGGGTCCGGAAGTAGGGCAGTTCCTGCCAAATGAGGATGAAGGCATCGACGCCTTTAAGGATTTCTCCTTTCTGATTGATGCCATGTAACTCCTCCATCGCGCTAAGATAAGAGATATTGTGCTCTGATAATAAGCCTTCCTCGACACTGATATCACTCCATATGATCCGCGTTTTTTTATCGAGCTTTTGGTAAAAATTAATCTCGTGTCGGCACAGTGAGCAGCTGCCGTCATAAAACAGAATGGGTTTACTTTTTAAACGCATGATTAAGCTCTTAGCACTGATCTCTTAAAAGGTTACTTCTATTTTTACGCTAACCGTCATTGATCGGTTCATAAGCAAACTACGTACTATTAAAACAACTAAATATCGAGAAGGTCTAAATGAACGTAGTCGTTGTAGGTGGAAACGGGGGCATTGGATCAGCTTTGGTGAATGTATTAGCCGCGGACCCCAAGATCAACAAACTTTTCTCTTTTTCTCGTTGCCAGGGAGCAGCCAAAACCACCTGTGACAAAGTCATCTACGGTTTTGTCGATCTGGAGCGAGAATCTAGTATTCAGCAGATGGGAAACAGTCTGGAAGGTGAAGAGTTAGACCTTGTGATTGTTGCCTCCGGATTACTCCATGATCAGGATCTAAAGCCAGAGAAAAGTCTAAGGGCTTTGCAAATGGCTAACATGCAACGCCTGTTTATGATTAACAGTATTGCCCCCGCGCTTATTGCCCAGCAGCTCATTCCCAAATTGAGAAAACGGGGTCGTACGGTCTTTGCGGTCATTTCGGCCCGGGTAGGCAGTATCAGTGATAACAGGTTGGGGGGCTGGTATAGCTACCGGGCAAGCAAAGCTGCCTTGAATATGTTGCTTAAAACGACGGCTATCGAAGTGAATCGAACCCATCCCGATGCGATTATCTGCGGCCTTCATCCAGGTACAGTCGATACAAGCTTATCCTCTCCTTTTCAGAAAAATGTCCCGGAGAATAAATTGTTTTCTCCACAGCAATCGGCTGGATACTTACTCGACGTGATCTCTAAATTAGAGAGCGATGATTCTGGAAAAGTGTTTGCCTGGGATGGAGATGAGATCCCTGCTTAACGCAGCGGCCTTCCTCCATCCAATGACAGGGTGCGTCCGGTCATATATTGGCTGCGCATCAGATACTCAACCGCGTCGACCATCTCTTGCTCACCAGGGGTGATTTTCAGCAAGGATTTATCCAATGCTTTGCTTCTGTAGGCCTCGTCATCATGGGGGTTAAACATAATCAAGGAAGGCGCAATCGAATTGACTTTTACCTTAGGTGCCAGTGACGCCGCAAAAGACAGGGTCAGATTGGAAAGTGCTGCTTTACTGGCGGCATAGGCGATATGTTTGCTGCTACCCTTTTCAGAGACATAATCAGTGATATGGATAATATCCGAGCCTTCTTCGCTATTCTCAAGAAGATCAGCTAGAGCCAGATTAATCTGATAGGGAACGCCCGCATGGATTTGCATCATTCTGGAGAAGATCTCCGTAGGTGCCTGATCGGAGGATTCGGGGAGCCAGTCGGACGCATTATGAATGACTGCACGAAGAGATGAATATTCTTGTCGGATGGCGGTAATCAATTCATCGATAGACTTCTGTTGGTAGAAGTCGACGGCAAAAAGTTGAGCCCCTTTTAATTCACTCAATTGAGGGTGGGCTGTTCGATAGGTGCCTAACACCGGATAGCCCTTTTTCAGGAAGTGTTTAGCTAAAGCAAAACCAATTCGTTTGCCAACGCCGGTGATTAAAATAGGTGCCTGATTTACCATCGTGTATATGCCTAATGCTGTGTACTTTCTATCTGTTTCCAGAAAAGGTCGACTGCTATAGCATCTGAAAACAGTGCTTCAGGCTGACCAATCATCTCATCGTAAGCGCTGTTATCACGTATTAACTGATAACGAATAACACTCATTGTTTCGAACAGCTCTTTTATTTGTAGAAGGTTGTGAAAACGGCAAGGGTAATCTCCGTCATACAAGAGCTTCTGCGCGTTATCGCTGCTGATAGAAACCTGATAGAGCATCCAGTCCAAAGAATGGATCTGGATAAGCTCTATTGGCTGCAGATCGCTGAGGTCAGCTATTTGAAGCTTGTGCATCGCGATAAGTCACTAGGTCAGAAATTCGGCTCTGGTACGAGGATTAGACTTAAAAATTCCGCCCAGGGCTGTGGTCTCGGTTTGCGAATTAACGTCCATAACCCCGCGTGATTTAACGCAGTAATGAGTCGCGTTAATGGAAACTGCGACGTTGTCTGTTTCCAAAAGCGTTTGCAGGGCAATAAGGATTTGTTTAGTAAGCCGCTCTTGTACTTGCGGGCGCTGACTAAAAAATCGGACTAAGCGATTGATCTTTGAAAGGCCGATAATTTTTTTGCTAGGTATGTACGCCACTTTCGCTGTGCCATCAATAGTAACGAAATGGTGTTCGCAAGAGCTGACAACGCTAATGTCACGGACTTTAACCATCTCTTCGACATCCATTTTATTGTCTATCATTGCGATGGTTGGGAAGTTCTCGTAATCAAGCCCAGAGAAAAGCTCATAGACGTACATCTTAGCGACACGATGAGGTGTTTCAGTCAGGCTATCATCCTCTAAATTAAGGCCCAGTGTGCTAACAACCTCGGTCATGAGTCCTTTGATTCGTTCATAACGTTGTTCTTGAGACATACCATTATCAACGAGCGGTGTTTCCAGCCCTTTCTCGATCAACTGATCGCGGACTGCAGCGGCTTCTGCAGAAATCATTGTATTTATCCTTCAGCTCCAATTCCTTTAGTTTACGCAATGATTACAACTTTGGATTAAAAGCGCAGAAAAAAGTAATAATAAAGGGAGTGATGCTATTCAGGGTGTGATCTGTGGGCAGACTTAGTGCGTAAGAGGAGGTATCTGAACTAAACAGCAAAAATTAGCTTTATGACCAAAGAAAACTTCGATCTTCTTACCTATTTCACTGGAACAAAAAGAGCCTATGGTCTTTTCCAGGACCGTTTCGGTACGGTCAGGCGCCGTTTTACCGTTGATATAGTAGGTTCTGTGCAGTCGGGGCAGCTCCGACTTGAAGAAAGTTTTCTATACGACGATGGCGAGACCGATAAACGCATCTGGTTAATTAATTCGCAGGGTGGTAATCGCTTTATTGGTAGGGCTGATGATGTTATCGATCATGCAACGGGTAAAGTGACAGGTAGCACCTTGCACTGGCAATACCGAATGAATCTCAAAGTTGGTAATCGAACGATTAAAGTGGATTTCGATGACTGGATGTTTATGATGCCCGATCAAATATTGATTAACCGGGCAGAGATCAAAAAATTTGGTCTGTTATTAGGCACTGTTTTTATCAGTTTCAGCCCCATTCCTACTGAAGATCCTTGATCAATTGATCTGCCAGAAGGTTGGCACTTCTCCAGGCACCTGAAGAACCCTCACCTTGTAACCAATCACCTGCAGCCCCCAAGCGTTGAGCTGCATCCCAAAGGAAGCCTTCATCTATGCTCGCATTTCTTGAATAAAGCCAACGATGGCATCGATATGAGATGACCTCGGCGTCGATATTCAGTAGATCAAACAGGGACGATTTCAGGCAATCAAAGACAGCTTCAGAATCCCTGTCCTTATTCGCGGTGCTCCATGACGTGTTTGCTTCAATAAACCAAACTTCAGATCTGTCTGAACCTGAGCGACCGGGTTTTGCAGAATCCTTAATGCATCGGCTAAAAACTGGGTGCTCACCTGTAATGAGTTCCGCTGTTGATGTATGTGCATTGGTCTGCAGGACTGCGACCCAATTTATTGTGGGTTCAATCTCTGAAGCTCGCTTGGCAAACCGGGGAACCGCTTCTAAAAGGGGGGCTGCTTGTGGCGCAGGTGTTGCTACTATCGCCGCATCAAAGCTACCCAAACCTTTACCCTGTTCATCTCGAAGAATGATCTGTTCTTCGCCATCTTTTTTTTCCGGCCAAATGTATCCCACTCTGCATTGAGATATAAACGAACTTCCCTCCATGAGGGCGCGAGTCAGAGCGCTCTGCCGGGGTTCAATGACATAAACTGAAGGCTTTGTAAGCGCTTTGTTCGAAAAGCTTATGTGTTTGGGTTGCCATAGCCTGGCTGTAGGTTGGGTGGCAAGCCAGGTTTGGAATTCCGGATCGGCTATATCGAAAAAGGGAGCACCTAAGTCGGCACTCGTGTCGTTGAGCCGCGCGCTAGACAATCGGCCGCCGGTGCCTCTGCTTTTGTCGTATATCGAAACCAAAAAACCAGCTTCAGTCAGCCGGTTTGAAAGAACGGAGCCTGCAAGGCCTGCTCCGATGATAGCGATGTGGGGTGTCTTTTCTTTCATTGACTAAAACTTTAACGGGATAGATTGTTGGTTGTAAGAAACAAACTCACCTGCACAAGCTTCATCGTGGGGGATGACCTGAACCAAGTGGGCACTGTGAATACCCGCTTCTCGGCAGAGGTCATAAGCCTGAGATATATTTTTAAAAGACAGTACAATACCTTGATCAGATTTGAGGAGTGCTTTCTTAGAGTGGTTGTGATCTTCGTAGTTCAACTCGATCACTAGAGGGCTACAACCTGACTCGACAAAATTAACTTGCGAGATTTGCTGGTGTTGAGCCAGATCCTTAAATTCTTGTAAGTTCATACCGCCTCCGATGTATAGGTGAGCTTAGATGCCTATACGTCGGAGTGGGGGGAGATAGATCAGATCAGATCAGGAAAAGGAAAATCGTCACACATAACCCGTGGATGTTTGGTGACTTCAATTGCATGTTGAATATTCGATCCCTCGCGCATCGCATTGATGAGCAAGGTTAGTACGAATGTAATGGAGTAATACTCCACATGTGCGGTTAGAAACGGTAAGTTAATATCGTCATGAGCCTGCTTACTCAAACGCGCGGCTAGCTGAGCTGCTTCGCTATCATCAAAGCCTTCATCCATTGTGTGGATCAGCTCATAAATCTCATTAGGTAACTGCTCGTAAAGGTAGTTATCGATTTTTAGAATAATTTTAACAAGCACCGCATGTTCTTTCACTTCACTAAGGAAGGGCAGGCTGACCTTTTCATTAAGCCGCTCAGCAATCGCTATATTTTCTTCTCGAGTGAGTAAGGTCCTGGCTGATCGCTTGGCAAAGAAATCTTTTACCAGAGAGCTGTACTCGTCTTTTGAAAATACAATCTGAGACATTCGGAATCCTTACAGAAGAAAAACATAATACCCAGATTCTAGGCCACTTTTATCCGACTGAATAGAGGGGGCTTGGACTAGAGCCCCATATTAGTGCTGGCGAATATTAACTTGGGTCAAGGGAATGCAATCGAATTGTAAAATAATAGTGAAACATTCGTTTTAAATGGATAGTATCCGAGCATTCAAAAATGGAAGTGTCAGAGGTTGTAGCCATGTTTTTCTCTAGGAAGTTGAAGCTGCAGATTGTCGATCTTGGGTCAGAACTAGACAAGTTGCGTGAGCAGAATCAACAGTTAGTTGTTGAAAATCAGGAATTGACGCGTCGTTGCTATGAGGCAGAAAGCCAGCAGGGGCAAGCTCAGGACCAGGATCAGCAAAAAATTTGTGCTGCCTGGGTTCAGGGCGGTCAGTTGGTTTCACAAGTTAGAGATACGATCTCTTCTGCGGCATCCAATCTGGATTCTGAAAAGAAAAGCCTCCAAGACTCTATGTCCATTTTTGATGAAACACGTCTCGCGGTTGAAGACATCCTGGAAAGAGTGAGCGTGATTCAAAACCGCGCACAGGATGGTAACCAGCAGGTTAAAGGCCTGTTGGGAGTAACAGAGCAGATTGAAAAGTTTGTTGGCGTGATTCGTGATATCTCTGATCAGACCAACCTTCTGGCCCTGAATGCTGCCATTGAAGCTGCTCGTGCAGGCGAATCTGGACGTGGCTTTGCGGTGGTTGCGGATGAAGTTCGAAATCTTGCGCGCAAAGCCAGTGAAGCCAGCGATGAAATTGCAAATCTGGTAGGGCAGATCAGTACCCAAACCACTATTGCTTCAGATGACATCGGCCAGGTTGATATGCTGAGTACTGAGGTCGTGGCCTCTGCAGAGCAGATTAAAGCGGGTGTTCGCGAAGTGGTTGGCTTATCCGACCGTATGAATGAAGTCATAGGTAACAGTGCTGCCGATACCTTTATTGAAACGGTTAAGCTTGACCACGTTAACTGGAAAAATTCCGTCTATGAAGGGATTGTTTCTGGCAATTTAGATGCACTGAGTTCGCTTGCTGATCACACCTCTTGCCGCTTAGGTAACTGGTACTTTATGGGAGATGGCCGCGAAAAATATAGTCATCTACCGAGCTTTGCTAGTTTGGATGCGCCTCACGAGCGGGTGCATAGCGAGGGCCTTGCGGCTGTTCAGAGTGCAAAGGCTGGAGATCTTTCTGGTGCTGCCGCGCATCTTTCAGAAATGGAGCGTGCGAGCCTGGAAGTGGCAGCGATTCTCGATCGACTCAACGCTGAATTTAAATAAGATGCAATCTATCTGCGTCTTTTGTGGATCAAAACCGGGCAATAGCCCGGTTTTTGCTGAGCAAGCCAGAAAAGTGGGTGAAGCCTTAGCCGAGCAGGAGCTAACCCTAATATATGGTGGTGCGACCTCTGGGCTGATGGGTGAAGTAGCCGATGCGGCTTTATTAGCAGGTGGCCGGGTTATCGGTGTGATGCCTTCTCAACTGGAAGCGAAAGAGCGGATACATGAAGGTCTTTCTGAACTCATTCAGGTAGATGATATGGCCAGCCGCAAGCAGAAGATGTTAGAAATCAGTGAGGGTTTTATCGCGCTACCGGGTGGAACGGGCACTCTTGATGAGATCTTTGAGATGATTACTTTGTCGCAAATCGGCCAGCATCATAAGCCTTGTGGCTTCCTGAATAGTACCGGCTTTTACCAGCCCTTAATTACATTTCTTAAGCAGATGCGGGATCAGGGGTTTCTCCATCCTGACTATTTTGCAATGCTCCAGGTTAATGATGATCCCATTCAGCTTCTGGATCAGATGCGCAGTTTTCAGCATCCCCATACTTTCTCATAACAGATACTTTTAAGCAGACTCTTTATATAAGAAAGTGTTTTATTAGTTTTGTTGAATTCTATTGGTAAGTATGCAAACTTCAGTGTGACAGTTCTGGCATAGGGTCAGAATAAGGTGTCATAGTGTGAGGTTGCAGTGGCCGGTACTTCCATTTCTCAAACTGAGCTTTCTTCGATCCTTAATGCGTTTACGCAACCGGCGGCGGTGTTGTCTGATGATTACAAAATTGTCGCAACGAATGCTGCATATCAGGAACACCATTCAGCGCTTGAATCCCCCACGGGTAAACACTGCTATCAGGTCTCGCATGGTTACGACAAACCCTGTGATCAGGCAGGAGAATCCTGCCCCTTACAAAAGTGTCAGTCGACGGGGCTCAGGCAGCGTGTACTTCATCTTCATAATACATGCCACGGTCAGGAGCATGTCGATGTAGAGATGCTACCACTAAAGCGTGATCGTAATGATCGGCAATACTATCTGGAAATAATGCATCTGGTAAAAATTGCCCAAGCTCGCCCCGGCGGAGAAGGCCTGGTCGGAAGTTCGAAGTTATTTAACCAAATGCTGGGACTAATACAGCGCGCAGCCCCGAGTGAAATCTCAGTCCTCTTGTTGGGTGAATCCGGTAGCGGCAAGGAGCTGGTGGCGAAAGCTCTGCATAATGCCAGCGCCCGCGTTAATCAGCCATTTGTGACAGTAGAGTGTTCCGGGTTAAGTGAAACCCTTTTTGAGAGTGAGATGTTTGGTCATGAGAAGGGGGCATTCACAGGTGCTATCAACAAAAAGGAAGGGCTGGTTTCTGCGGCGATGGGGGGAACCCTTTTTCTAGATGAGGTCGGCGATATACCTAAACCGCTTCAGGTAAAACTGCTGCGATTGATCGAAACAGGTACCTACAGGACGGTGGGGGGCATTGATCTTAAGCACGCGAATTTCAGACTTGTTTGTGCAACTCATCGGAATTTGAAAGCGATGGTTGAAGCGGGCGAGTTCCGTCAGGATCTTTATTACCGTATCAGCAGCTTTCCAATAGAACTGCCCTCACTAAGGGAGCGAGCCGATGATATTCCATTACTTGTTGAAGTGCTTTTGCAACGGATCAGCCCTGAGAAGCAGATCAAACTCTCAAGTGCTGCACAGAACAAATTAATTGCCTATACCTTTCCGGGCAATATCCGAGAGTTACGGAACATTCTGGAACGGGCTGTTTTATTGGCGGACGATCAACAGATTGATGTTGAGCATCTGCCTGCTGAACTGAGTGCCAGCCATCAGGAGTTGGAAGTCTGTGATTCAGAATCACTAGCGCCAATTATTCCCCTAAGTGAATTGGATAAGGTTTATTTACGTAAGGTTTCGCAACAGTTTAAGGGGAGTAATCGTGAACTGGCGGATCAGTTAGGGGTAAGTGAAAGAACCCTTTATAGAAAGTTGCAAACAATTTAACCGCAAATCTCGCATGGATAAGTTAAGAGGTTTCTACATAAGTAGAACTTAAATTAGCTGTATACGATGGTCGAATTCTTGTATATTCAGAGTTAGCATATAGTTATTACTAAAAATAATATAAAGAAAAAAATACACTTTGGTACGCCAGGTGGAGGCACGAATGTCCAAGATCATCAAAGGTCCAAGCACGCGTGAATTAATGGCGCAGATGGTTCAGGAATCTGAACATCTGTCTATTAATGATCGACGTGATTTTTTGCGTAAAGGGGTTGCAGCTGCTGCCGGTATGGCTGCTACCACAATCGCAGGCAGTTCTATTGCGAGTGAAGTCAATAAAGCCAACCTTCCGCCAAATGAGCCTGCTTGGGGTAAGCAGCTTGGTCACGGCGTGGTTGAGCATCCTTATGGATCACCGTCGAAGTTTGAGAATCATGTTGTTCGCCGGACAGTGCCATGGCTTACTGCGGATTCAATCGCATCTATTTCTATGACGCCCCTGCAGGACCTGAAAGGTATTATTACCCCTAATGGCTTGGTGTTTGAGCGTTATCATGGTGGTGTGCCACAGATCCCGGTAGAAGAGCACCGCTTGATCATTCACGGTCTGGTCGAACGCCCGATTATCTTCACGATGGAAGACCTGATGCGCTTCCCATCGGTTTCCGAGATTAAGTTTATTGAATGTCCTGCAAATGGCGGTATGGAGTGGAAAGGGGCGCAGATGGAAGCGCTTCAGTTTACCCACGGCATGCTGAGTTGCTGCGAATGGACCGGCGTACCATTAAAAGTGTTGCTGGAAGAAGCGGGTGTTAAGCCAGAAGGCAAATGGATTCTGGCTGAGGGTGCTGATGGTTCGCACATGAGTCGCTCGATCCCAATTGAAAAAGCACTTGAAGATACTCTGGTTGTTTACGCGCAAAACGGTGAAATGCTTCGCCCAGAACAGGGCTATCCTCTGCGTCTTCTGAACCCAGGTTGGGAAGGTAATACCTCTATCAAATGGCTGCGTCGACTGGAAGTCGGGGATAAGCCTTGGTATCACCGCGAAGAGACCTCTAAGTACACCGACCTGATGCCAGATGGTCGTGCGCGTAAGTTTACATTTGTTCAGGAAACTAACTCTGTCATCACTAGCCCGTGCCCTGAAAAGCCAATGGTTAAACCTGGTTTTGTTGAGATTGAAGGTCTTGCCTGGTCAGGTCGCGGAAAAATTAAGCAGGTGGATATCTCCTTCGATGGTGGTGTGACCTGGGTACCCGCAAAACTGAAAGGTTTGGTATTGGATAAAGCGCTGACACGTTTCAGCCTGGTAACTAAGTGGGATGGACAGCCGTGGTTGCTGCAGTCGCGTTCAATTGATGAAACCGGCTACGTACAACCTACGTTGAGCCAGCTGCGCAAAGTACGCGGCGGAAACTCGATTTACCACAAAAACTCTATCCACACCTGGAAAGTGGCACCTACTGGGGAGGTTACCAATGTTCAAATCACTTGATAATAAATTGAAAAAATCCCTGATGGCATTGGGCTTAGGCGCTGCTATTGCTGCTTCGGGTCTAGCGAATGCCGGTCAATTCAATATCGGTACAACGGCAACCCCTGAAGAGATTGCTGGTTGGGATATCGATATTCGACCGGATGGAATGGGGCTTCCTGAAGGACAAGGCACCGTTGAAGCGGGCGAGGAACAGTACGAAGCTTTGTGCGCTACTTGCCATGGTTTGTTTGGTGAAGGTGAAGGCCGCTGGCCGGTATTGGCAGGTGGTCAGGATACTCTGACTGAAGAGCGCCCGACTAAGACTGTGGGTTCTTACTGGCCTTATGCTTCAACGCTGTATGATTACATCCGTCGTGCAATGCCATTTACCGCACCTCGCTCACTTTCTGATCAGCAAGTGTATGATATTACTGCATATGTTCTGTATTTAAATGAAATTGTTGATGAAGATTTTGTTCTGACAAAGGATAATCTGGCAACGATTGAAATGCCGAATCAGGATAACTTTTTTGTCGATCCTCGACCTGATGTGAAGAATACTCGCTGCATGAAGAACTGTGCCGATCCGAAAAAACTTCAGATTGCTGGTACATTACGTGGTATCACACCGGTAGGGCACTTTGTTGAAGGTGCTGATGCGCCAGCTGCTTCTCATGATGCGCAGATGGAGCAGGAACATAATAAAGAGAAAGTGCGTAAGGCCAGCTTGAAAGGTGAAGAGGTGACTTCTTCAAATGGTGGCGGGGCAAGTGCACTATCTGAATCTGCAACGGCAGGTCAGTCTACTTATGATGGTGCTTGTAAAGTGTGCCACGGATCAGGCTTAACCGGATCGCCGAAAATTGGTGATATCGATGCCTGGGCCGGACGTATTAAACAGGGCATGCCGGTGCTGGTTGAGCACGCTATCAAAGGCTTTACTGGTGATACCGGTGTTATGCCACCTAAAGGTGGCAGGGTAGACCTTAGTGATAAGCAGGTTGAAGATGCTGTCGCTTACATGGTTGAATCTAGTCGGTAAAGATTATTAGGATATAAGGCTTGGTTATAAATCAGGCCTTTCGCCCGTTTGGGCATTTCATAACAATAAAAATACTGTCGTCAGACAGAACTCCGGAGGAGAAACAATGCGTAAGCTGACCACCTCTCTGTGTGCAGCTGGTCTTCTGGCAATGTTTACATCAGCACCCGCTGTTGCAGACAACCATGCAGATCAGATCGCACTGGGTAAAGCAGTTTATATGGGTAAGTCCCGAGGAAACTGTATTTCCTGTCATGCCATCGATGATCCCGATGCAAACCTGGCAGGTAATCAGGGGCCTCCGACTATCGCTATGAAAACGCGTTATCCCGACAAGCGCAAGCTACGTGCCCAGATCTGGGACGCGAGTAAAAACAATCCGCTGACAATCATGCCGCCGCTGGGTAAGCACTGGATTTTGTCAGAAGAAGAAATTGACGCTGTTGTAGAGTATATCTACCAGTTCTGATCTCCCCCACAGGGTGAAAGCAAGAGGAAACATAGAATGAGCATGAATCGTCGATCCGTAGTTAAAGCGATCGCAACAGGTGGTGCCCTGATCGGTGCCAGTGTCCTGATGCCTCGTATTGCCATGGCTGCATGGACAACTAAAGCATTTGAAGCGGAAGATCAGGCTACTGCAATGAACGAACTTCTGGGTGGTACTCCGGAAGAGAGCGCAGAGGTAACCCTGAAAGCACCTGATATCGCAGAGAATGGTGCAGTGGTTCCTGTAACCGTTCGTTCCAGCCTGGCTGATATCGAATCAATGAGTATCTTTGTAAAAGATAACCCAACACCTCTGGTTGCGGAATTTATGATTCCAGCCGGTACCAAAGCTGATGTGTCCACTCGTTTGCGTATGGGTAAAACTTCACAGGTAACTGCAGTGGTTAAAGCTGGCGGTAAGCTGTATAGCGCTTCTAAGGAAGTTAAAGTAACTATCGGTGGTTGCGGCGGTTAATCCCAGGCCCATAGACAGAGGTAATGAATCATGGCTAAAGGTATTGTAAAAGTTAAAGCTAAAGCGTCTGGCGACAAAACCAAAGTGAAACTGATGGCTAAGCACATCATGGAAACGGGTCAGCGCAAAGATAAAAAATCCGGTGAACTGATCCCTGCAAAATTCCTGCAGGAACTGAAAGTAATGCACGCTGGCAAAGAGGTATTTGCTGCAAACATGGGTACGGCTATCTCTAAAAATCCGTATTTCGCATTTACTTTCGCAGGTGGAGCGAAAGGTGATGAGCTGACCATGACCTGGGTAGAGAACTCTGGTGCGACTGCAACTGAGACTGCCAAAATTAAATAACAGGGAACCGGAGACCCGGGGCATCTGTGGGGTGTGAGTATGAGAATAATAAAAACATTAGCGATGGGCCTGACGCTAGCAGCAGCTTCTCAGGTAACCAGCGCGGCGGATTCTGGTTTCAACCTTGAAACGGTAGATCCAGAGGCAGACCGTATTGCGCTTCAGAAATACTTCAAAGCGCGTTTTCCTGAAAGTGAAATTTCGGATTACGTAAACGGTATCTACGCAGTGGATGCTGCTTCCCGTGAACAGTGGGAAGAGCTGGAGGAATTTCCTCCATACGAGTTTGATGTAGAAAAAGGTGAAGAACTGTTCAATACACCATTTGCTAATGGCAAGGGCTATGCTGATTGCTTTGAAAATGGTGGTATTGGGATTCGCCAGAACTATCCGTACTGGAATAAGGAAGAGGGAACCGTTAAGACTCTGGAGCAGGAGATTAACGAGTGTCGCGAAGCCAATGGTGAAAAACCGTTGAAATGGGGCAAGGGCGAGATCGCTCAGGTCTCTGCTTACATGGCCTGGACTTCTCGTGACAAAGAGTTCGATATCCAGATCCCTACGGATGACAAACGTGCTATGGCGGCTTATCTGGACGGTAAAAAGTTCTTCTACGCTAAACGCGGTCAGTTGAATCTGTCTTGTGCAAACTGTCATGTGCAGGGTACAAATATTGCTATCCGAGCTGATCTGCCAAGCCCGCAACTAGGTCACGTAACGCATTTCCCTGTATTCCGCTCTAAGTGGGGGGAGTTGGGTACGTTGCACCGCCGTTACAGTGGTTGTCATAAAGATTCCCGTTCTAATCCATTGAAGCCTCAGGCTGAACGTTTGCGTAATCTGGAGTATTTCCAGACTTATATGTCGAACGGCCTGATCGCTAATGGTCCTGGCGCACGTAAATAAAGAGGAGTTGCGAGATGAAGAAGAGTTTAATCATTGCAGCTGCTCTGGCGTTAGCGCCAACATTTGCAGCGGCCGAGTCTTTTCAGGAAGCGTTTGAGATGAATCGTGCGATGTACGGTACTGATCACACTTTTGCCTGGAATGGTAAACAGTACACCACGACTCATGAAGAGGAAGTGGAAGCACGTGTGAAACCAACAAAAGCCAATGCTGAAGCGCTGATTGCGAAAGCTGAAGCGAAAAATAAGGAAGTAGCTGAACTTGGTTTTGAGTGGAAGCTGACGCGCGGCATCATTAAAGATGCTAAAGCGGCCGTGGCTGAGGGTGAATACCAGAAAGCGCTGGATCTGGCTGCTCAAGCTAAATATCACGCGCGAATAGGTATTGCTCAGTACCATTACGCTCAGAAAAACTGGCACCTTTCTGTACCTCAGTAAGAGGTCATTGAAAGGTTTTTAAAAATGCCTGCACGTTATCTGCGTAGCGGGCATTTTTTTACCCCTTTGACATTGAATTAGGGTGAATTGATATGTCGATGACACGCCGCGAGTTTGCTCGTTTATTAGGTATGGCGGGCGCAGCTGGGATGTTGCCAGTGACAGGCTTTGCTGCAAAAAAACAGCCTTCGGATCTTTACGAAGTACCGAAGAGCGGAAATGTTCGTTTACTGCATATGACCGATTGTCATGCGCAGTTACTTCCGGTTTATTTCCGTGAACCGAATGTAAATCTTGGTATTGGTCAGGCTTATGGCCAGGCGCCGCATCTGGTTGGAGGTAAGCTGCTTAACCATTTTGGCATTGCTCCAGGTTCTCTTGAAGCACATGCTTTTACCTACCTGAATTTCGGGGATGCAGCGAGTCGATACGGTAAAGTGGGCGGCTTTGCTCACTTGAAAACCTTGGTTAACCGTTTGCGTGAAAGTTACGGTGCTGAAAATACGCTGTTGCTGGATGGCGGCGATACCTGGCAGGGCTCAGGTACTGCTTTTAAAACCCGTGGTATGGATATGGTAAAGGCGACCAACGAGCTTGGCGTCGATATTATGACAGGGCATTGGGAATTTACTTATCACCAGGAAGAGATTCTCAATAACATCAAAGCCTTTAACGGTGAATTCCTGGCAAACAATATCTATGTCACTGAAGATGCGTTGTTTGATGGGGCGGATGAATACGTACACGACGAAGATAGCGGTCACGTATTTAAGCCTTACACTATCCGGGAAATGGGTGGAGCCCGTATCGCGGTCATTGGCCAAGCCTTCCCGCGCACCAAAATTGCCAACCCTGCACGCTTTATTCCTGACTGGACATTCGATATCTACGACGATGAGATGCAGGAGCTGGTAGATCAGATCCGTGCAGAGGAGAGCGTCGACGCTGTTATCGTTATCTCTCATAACGGTATGGATGTTGATATCGCGATGGCTTCCCGAGTATCCGGTATTGACGTGATACTGGGTGGCCATACCCACGACGGGATGCCAGCCCCAACAGTTGTGAAAAACAATGCAGGGCAGACACTGGTCTGTAATGTTGGTTCTAACGGTAAGTTCCTGGGTGTTATGGACCTTGATGTCCGTAACGGTAAGGTTAACGGCTATAACTACCGACTTCTGCCGGTATTCTCTGAGATTCTGCCAGCCGATCCTGCGATGGCTAAATTAATCGATGATATTCGTGCTCCCTATCAGGATTGGCTAAGCGAAGAGCTGGCAGTCGCTGATGAGGTGATGTTTCGTCGTGGCAATTTTAACGGCACCTTTGACCAGGTGATCTGTAATGCCTTGATGGAGCAGAATGATGCGCAGATCTCTCTGTCACCAGGCTTCCGTTGGGGAACGTCGGTGCTTGAGGGACAGAAGGTAACGATGGAGCATGTTCTGGATCAGACCTGTCTGACCTACCCAGAAACGTATGTGCGCCCGATGAAAGGTTCGGAACTGAAACTGATTCTTGAAGATGTTGCTGACAATATCTTTAACCCGGAACCTTACCTGCAGTCTGGTGGCGATATGGTTCGTGTGGGTGGATTCGATTATGTCTGCGATCCAATGCAACCTATCGGTAAACGTATTACTGAGATGCGTCTGGATAATGGCGAGCTGATTGAGCCGAATAAGAGCTATACGGTGTCCGGATGGGCTACGGTAGGTGCTAAATCGGATGGCCCCATCATCTGGGATGTGGTTGCGGCCCATCTACGAGATAAGCAGGTTGCACGTATCGATAAACTGAATACGCCAATTCTGAAAAATGTCGCGGACAATCCTGGCATTGCTGGTTATGAAAAAATGGCTTAAACGCTTGTGTTCATAAAAAAAGCCTCTGCTATTCGCAGAGGCTTTTTTATTTTATCGGTCTACACTAATCTCAATAAGCTTATGGTTACAGGTATGTAGAAGTGCGCACTCTTTTTCTCATTGGCACATTACTGCTAACCACCGTCAAAGCAGAAGCGGAAACGGTGATTGAAGTGCTGGCGGTAGAGTATCCTCCCTTCACGACGGCGAAAGTAACGGGCAATGGTTTATCATTCCGGTTGTTGAAACAACATCTCAAAGAGGTTGATAAGCTGAGTTTAGAGCCCCTGTTTCTCCCTCCCGCGCGCCTTCAGCAGCGAATTAAATCCAATAACTGGTGCTTCAGCTTTTACCCGGTGGGGAAGGCTGTGGAATCAAAGTTTGTCGCCTTAGCTGATCGCACTTTTCGGATCGGCTTATTCTTCAAAGAAGATGACCCCAACCTGCATTGGCAAAGTCTCGAGCAGTTAGCGGGTTACCGAGTCGCAATTTTGCGCTCAGACCGTTCCAGCCAGTTGTATGACAGGTTTATCAAAGCTGGGCTCAGCCCCGTCTTTGTCGATGAAGTAGAGCAGGGTTTGAAGATGCTGCAGCTTAATCGAGTTGATGCTGCCTTGGGTGATGAGCATCTGCGTAATTTTGTGGGACTGGGTTTAAATAATCTGGAAGGAATAAAGTTTGCCGATACGCCCTTATTTGAAACTCAGATTGGTGTTTTTGTTAATTTGAATTGCCCGCACGCTGATCTTTTATAAATCTTTCAACTCTTGCCGAATCCGTTAGAATAGCTCTTCCGATCAGCGCATCAGGAGAGAAACGTGTCTCTTTCAAGGTTTTTAGTTTTATCTTCAGTACTGTTAATTTCTGCTTGTAACTCGGCGGGCGTAAAGTCTGAGTCGAGCCCTGATGTTGCGCCGGGTGAACAAAAACCGATGGAGATATCTCCAACCCGGACCCTACAGACAAAAAGCAACACAGCCCCCAGTACAAAGCCAGGCGAACTTAAACCTGCTAGCCAATTGGATATTATCGCTAACCGCTTAACTGCGGTGCAGGATCATCTGCTGCAGATCAAAACCCAGTCCGGGACCTTGCAACAACAAAATCAGGCACTGGCGGTTCAGCTACAAGCGTTAAAGACAAATCTAGATATTCTTCAGGCATCTGCTGACCAGCAGCAGGGTGAGAGCGAACAAGCAACCTCACCGGATGCCTTTAATGGTGTGCTTGACCAGATTACGATGATGGCGAATGAGTTGAGTAGCCAGGTGCAGGATGGTGCTTATCGGGTGTCGTCTACTTATACCGCGAAAGGGCAGTGGGTTCTGATCCGTTTCCACCGTTATACAGGTGAAACCTGGTTAGCTGATAAAGGTCAATGGAACCTGTTAGAAGAAACTGACGGTACTGGCACTGCTGAATATGAAGTAGTAGTGTTACGCGCGGATAAAGACGTTAAAGGCTATGTGGCCACACGTATTAACCGCATTTCAGGTGATACCTGGTGGTTAAAGCAGAATACCTGGCAGCCTTACCTAAGTAATTGATAGGTCCGAAGTGAAAGAACCTGTAGTTGAAGAGCTGATCGCACTGTTTAATCAGTTGTTTAAAAGCTCACTTAATACCATTCTGGTTAAAGGCGATGATGAGCCCATCTATCTGCCTGCAAATGACGAACATCCCAACCATCGCGTGATATTTGCCCATGGCTTCTACGCCAGTGCGTTACATGAAATCGCTCACTGGTGCGTTGCGGGCCCTGAACGTCGCCTCATCGAGGACTTTGGCTATTGGTATAAACCGGATGGACGAACCGCTGAAGAACAGGCCGAGTTTGAAAAAGTCGAGATCAGGCCGCAGGCTTTCGAATGGCTAATGTCCGCAGCAGCAGGGCATAAATTTCACTTTAGCGCTGATAATCTGGCTTCCGATATTGGCGCCAGTGATAGTTTTAAGACCAATGTGTTGGATATGGTCCATCAACTGATCGATCAGGGCCTGCCGGAAAGGGTTGGACTGCTGGTTGATGCCCTTTGCCAACAAAGCGGTCGTGGCCCCCTGTCTAAAGCCGAGTTTTCACTCAGCTAATCACAATCAATACTTCGTTTGATAGTTCGACGAACAGGCTTATTTACCCAGTTATCTCAGTCGCACTGAAATAACTGGGTTGATATGTTTAAGCCTGGCTTTCGTTAACCAGAATAACTTTGCGATGTGGGAACGGAATCTCGATGTTATTTTCATCCAGTGCTTTTTTCACTTGCTCAGGCACTGAGTAAAGAATATCGAAGTAATGTTCGCCTTTACAGAAAGGGCGTACCAAGAAATCAACAGAGCTATCGTTTAATGTTTCAACTTCGATAAAAGGTGCAGGAGTGTCCAGAATATGGGGGTGTTTAGCGATCACCTCTTCAATGACTGCGCGTGCAGCATCAATGTTTTCGTCATAAGCGATGCCGAAGTGCATATCCACACCACGGATCTGGTAGTGGGAGTGATTAACAATTTTTTCTCCCCAGATCTGGCTATTCGGAACGATAATTTGCTGGTGGTCAAAGGTTTCTAATACCGTGGTGAACAGATCGATCTCAGTCACATTACCGAAACAACCTGCGGCATCGATAAAATCGCCCACTTTATAAGGACGGAAGATCAATAACATCACGCCTGCAGCCAGGTTGGTCATAGTGCCTTGAAGCGCCAGACCAACGGCTAGACCAGCTGCACCCAGAAGCGCAACGATTGATGTTGTTTCTACGCCAAAGCGGTTCAGAACCGCAATAAAGACAAAGGCGAGAATCAGGTAGCGAACGATGCTACCCAGGAAGCGAAACAGCGTATCATCCAAGTGCTTGTTTTTGGCACCGATTGCGATAACGAACTTACTGACTTTACCTGCAAACCAAAAACCTATGATCAGGATGATAATGGCAAGCAGAATGTTGGTGGCCCAGGCCACTACGGCGGGTAGGTGTTGGTTCAGATCCAGACTGTCCAAAAATTCCATTGTGATAAGTCCCATTGATGATTATGGGAAGGAAGATAGTCGGACTTGGCTGAATAGAGGATGAAGAGGGCGGAACCAGGTCCGCCCAGGTCGGGTTATCGATACAATTAAGCAGAAATTTAAGCAGAAGGCTTTGCTTTCTGCCTGGTGCATTGATCAACCAGATATACGATCGATTGATAATCTATTCCGGAATGATGACTAAGGCCTATTTCACAGGTACGGCTGGTGGAGTAACCACTGTTACAACCCTCTACCTGATATGCAAGGCTGCTTAGCGCTGATTCATTCAGTTCCGGAGTGGTAAAACCTTTATCTCCGGCAAAACCACAACAAGTGATCTGATCGGGAATCACCACATCAGTGCTGCAGGCTCGCATAACTTCTACAACCTTTTTATCCAGTCCCATTTTGCGAGCTGAACAAGTGATATGCAGAGCCACTTTCTCGTCAACCGGTGTGAACTCAAGTTTGTCCATCATATAGGTATGGATGAAGTCGACCGGTTCGAAGAGTTTAATTCGCGGATCAAGATGATCTTTTAACTGCATAGTACAGGGGCTGGTATCACAATAGACCGGAATCTCACCGTTGTTGGACGCCTCCAGTAACATCTGTACAGTTTCAGCGGCCTTAGCATCGGCCTGATTAAACATACCTTTACTCTTGAATGGCATCCCGCAGCACTGCTCTTTTAAGCCTGCTGGGTAGATGATCTCAAATCCCGCTTTCTTCAATAAGGCTTCAGTTTTATCAACCAGCGATGTTTGTTCATCCGCACCACGCGCAGGCCCCATTGTGCGACTTGCACAGCTAGGTAGGTAAACTACTTTGAGTTTATTATCAGAGCTGTCCTGAGCTGTGACGTTACGGTCGGTGGTGATCAGCTTAGGCGCGGCTGTCGGCATCTCCGGGCTCCAGTATCCGATCTTTTTGCCCGATAGCTTACGTGCAGTTCGTGTGACCGCGCCCATCGCTTTGCTGCCCAGAATGCCATGGCTGATATCTGCCATACCAAAAGCGGCTTTAGCTGCTGTGGTTACCGTACCGAAGTGATTCGCGATCCATTCGGACATACCTTCACGGCTGGCATGGCGGTCGTGACGTAGTTGCCTTACCAGGTCTCCGGTATTGATGCCTACCGGGCAAACTGTAGAGCACAATCCGCAGCCAGCACAGGTGTCGATCGCCATGTAGTCGTATTCGTCAGCAAAGGTTTGCTGGTTCTCACCGTCCAGTAGGGCAAGCTCGCGTTTGCCGATAATACGTTGTCTTGGGCTCAGGGTCAGATTGCGTGACGGACACATACGCTCGCAGAAACCGCACTCAATACACTGGTCAACAATATCACTGACCGCAGCCATAGGTTTCAGGTTGCTAATGTGAAGTTTAGGATCACGGGTGATCATTACATCGGGGTTCAAAATGCCGTGCGGGTCGAAGATCCGCTTGATCTCCAGCATGACAGCATAGGCTTCTTCTCCCCACTCTTTTCGAACGAAGGGAGCCATGTTACGACCTGTGCCGTGCTCTGCTTTGAGAGAACCATCGTACTTGTCGACAACTACATCACATACTTCGTCGATAAAGCGCTCATAACGGTCGACCTCTTCTGGACTTCCGAAGCCCTGCGAGAAGATGAAATGGAGGTTTCCATCCAAAGCGTGTCCGTAGATAACGCCGTCATCATAGCCATGCTTCTGCATGAGCTGCTGCAGATCAACTAGCGCATCAGCCAGGGTTTCAATTGGGAAGGCTACGTCTTCGATCAGCGCGGTGGTTCCTTTAGGTCGGGTTGCCCCAACCGCTGGGAAAATACCCTTACGGATATTCCAGTAAGCTTGGTACTCTTCAGGTTTGTCAGTGAAGCTGGCAGCTACGACAAGCTCGAGGTCTTCGATCTCGGTCAGAATGGTCGCAATATTGCTTTCCAGTACTGACTGTTCGTCGGCTTCCGCTTGCACCAGGATAGCAGTCGCGCCTTCCGGTACACCTGCAATATATGAAGGTACGCCGTCCATATGCTGCACTGCTTTAAGTGCGAAATAGTCGATCATTTCCGCAGCGGAGACAGGGGTCTTATTTAGTTTGAATCGGGTGACTGCAATACTTGCAGTACGGATATCCGGGAAAACCAGAAACGCAGAGGCCTTTAACGGGTACTTTCGGATTGTGTTGTGGGTGATCTCTGAGATAAAGCCTAATGTACCCTCGGAGCCGATCATCAGACGAGCGATCATATCGATTGGGTCGTCCCACTCTAACAGCGAACGGAGACCGTAGCCGGTTGTATTTTTAACTTCGTATTTTCTCAGGATACGCTTACTTAACTCTACATTGCTGCGCAGAAGCTGAGACAAGCTTTCAATCTCTGAGATCATTGTTGCATGGCTACGGCGGAAAGCTGAGCGGCTCTCCTCTGATCCTGTATCAAGGACAGTGCCATCGAGGAATACAAAACGAGCTGAATCCATGACACCATAGGTGTCCATGGAGTTCATGCCCGCAGCGTTATTGATAGCAATGCCGCCGACGGTTGCGGCATCAATGGATGCCGGCATCGGCGCAAGTTGGCGCTGCATAGGCTCCAGATAGCGGTTGGCATCCCCACCCAGAACGCCGCTCTGCATACGTATTTTTTTACCATCTTCCAGAATCTCATAATCTTTCCAGTCAGGGGTGAGTGAGAGCAGAATTGAATCAGTTATCGACTGACCTGACAGACTGGTACCGGAAGCGCGAAAAGTAATGGGTAGGGTCATTTCTGAAGCCAGGCCCATCAGGCGGATCATCTCTGCCTCGTTAGCAACCTGAACAATAACCTTAGGCAACAAGCGGTAGAAGCTTGCATCGGTACCATAGGCAAGAGTACGAAGATAATCAGTAATGATCCGTTTGTGGGGAATGAATTCAGCAGCTCTGCCTATAAATTCCTGATACTTATCTTGTTCCTGCATAGTGCCATCCTGTCGATTTGCTCTTGGTTATTATGGTTTTGTACAGGTTAGCCTAACGGGTATAATTAAATTAGAGTGTCTAATCGAATTTAATTGATTCCATAAGTTTACTAATAGGCTGCTGATGAACAACCTTGATGATATGCTGCTGTTTGCTCAGGTCGTTAAACTGAAATCATTCCGAGCTGTAGCTGAGCAGAGAGGCGTAGCCAGTTCGGTAGTGAGTAAGCATATTTCCCGATTGGAAAAGCACCTGGGCGTTCAGTTGTTGATTAGAACCACACGCAAGTTAAATCTCACGGAAGCGGGAAGGGAATTCTTCCGTCACTGCCAGCAATTAGAAAGTAGTGTCGCTTTAGCGGAAAGAGCCGTATCTCAGCATGCAGAGCAGCCTCAGGGGCTCCTGCGTATAGCCGCGCCGATGATCTCCGGCCAGTATTTTTTACCTGCAGTGATCGATGAATATCTTCGCTTATATCCTGACATGAGAGTAGAGATGATCATCAAAGACAGCTTTCAGGATCTGGTCTCTTCCGGGTTTGATCTTGCTATCCGAACCGGAACGCTTTCAGATTCGTCTCTGAGAGCACGCCGGTTGGTTGAGTCACGCTGGTATGCTTATGCTTCTCCTGATTATCTACAGACCCATGGCACTCCTTCCGCAATAGATGACCTGGCGTTACATAACTGTCTCCAGTTTAGTTATCAGGAAACAGGCCCCCATGAGTGGCCTGTAACTACGGGTGGTAAACCCGGGAAAGTCAAAGTACAGGGAAGATTTGAAGCCAGCTCTTTAGTTACGTTAAGAGAGGCATCAGTATCGGGCATGGGTATAGCGTTTATGCCGGTTTATCTGGTGCGGGAGCAAGTCAAGCAAGGGCAGTTGGTAGCGGTTTTACAGGACCATATCTACCGGGATGTGGGTATCTATGCCATCTACCCTAACATAAGATATGTGCCCCGGAAGATCAGCGCTTTTATTGATATCTTAAGTGATACCTACGCTGAGCAGTGCTGCGAATTTCATTAACTCAGTTACTGGATGCGAGTTCTTGCTCAATTGCGTTCAGACATACCTGTACGTTGATGGGGAGTTCTTTGTCGAAGCTATGTAAAGCGTAGATTGGGTTTGGTGGGAGTTTGTACCCCGGAAACAGAGGCTTAAGCCCCGAACTTTTCTCGTTGACGATAAAATCTGGCAACAGGCCTATGCCGGATCCTGAGCGAATAAGCTTAAGGCAGGTGTGAAAGGAGTTAGCTATGCACTTCGGCATGCTTTCAAAGTCCATTTTGTTACCATCAGGGTCTGTCATCTGGTATGTGATTCTCTTCCCTTCCCAGACGTTTGCAATATAGTGGTGATCGCCAAACGGGGCTTCACTGAGGGCTGGAGCTCCACAGAGTATATCCCTAAATTCTCCGATGCGGCGTTGTTTCAGGCTACTATCTCTCGATGCGCCAACACGTATTGCCAGATCAATCTTTTCTGTCATTAAATCCAACTGAGCATCACTACTAACAAATTCAGGAATGAGCTCAGGGCACTCTTGCAGAACTCTTTCTATTGCCGGGACAACAAGCGAATCCATTAGCGCATGGGGGGCGGTGATTCTGATCCGACCTTTTGGCTGTTTACGAACCTGCAGAGCTTCATGCCAGGCTTGATCTGCTACCTCGTTCAGGCGTTTGCAATGGCTATAAAAAGTCTGGCCCGCGGGGGTAAGGTGCTGGCGTCGAGTGGTGCGTTTGAGGAGCGTCAGTCCGAGTTCATTTTCAAGAGTTTTCAGATGCTGGCTGACAACCGATTTTGAAAGCCCTAATGATTCCGCCGCTGCAGTAATTGAGCCGCTCTCCACAACGTGGGCAAAGACAGACATATGTCTGAGTTGATTCATTTATTTGTCCGTAAAAACAGAACAGTCTGTTATCTATAGTTTGTTTTTCTGCGATTAATCCCAGTTTAGTCTTCTTCCCATTAATGACCAAGAGGATTTGAAAGATGACTGAGCAAAATATTTTAGCTGTATGTGAAGAGGGTATTCGTCGTTGGCAAATGGCTTTTAACAATCAGGATGCGGAAGGTTGTGCAAACCAGTATTGCGAAGATGCCGTTATGCAGGCAAAACCTTTCGGTACATTTACGGGTAGGGACGAGATTCAGGCTTTTTGGCAAAACATAATGGATCAGGGTTTTGCCGACGTAGATTATACTGATGTGAAATGGGAAGCCGTTGATGAGGGGGGCTACTTATTGAGTTCGAGCTGGACGATGAATAAAGCATTTGGGGTCGTGCATCGCGAGCACTGGATCATTGAAACGGATGGACAAGCCAGATTGATCAGCGATGAATTTGAGGTTCAAGGGGAACGATAACCCTCAATTGAACGCTGTGCTAGCTAGAGTCTGGGCTCTAGCTACTAATCCAAAACGTGATTGTCCAAAACTCCTTTATCTATAAGTTTCTGCAAAACTTCCTGACATCTCTCTTTCATACGGTCTCTGAGCAACCGAACTGCGGGTGTAATCGATTGGCGGGTGGGGCAGATTAACCAGAGCTCAGTCACTCTGGGGCTGTATTCTGGCATTACATTCACCAGGCGATCGTTTAATAGATCATCTGACAGGTCCAGGCAGGATTTAACCGCTAGCCCTTTTCCGGTAACCGCCCAGCGCCGGACAAGATCAGCATCGTTCGATGCACGGTTGCCACTCATTTTTATTTTGTAACTCTGACCCTCTTTAGTGAATGTCCAGATATCATGAATAACGTCGTGAAGCTGGTAGAAGAGTCCATTGTGGCTGGCCAGGTCATGGGGGTGTTCAGGCGTGCCGTACTGGTCAAGGTAGCTTTGGGTTGCACAGAGCAGCCCTGGCACATTGCAGATCTTGAATCCATATAGGTTTGCGTCTGAAGGGGAACCATAGCGTAGTGCAATATCTATCCTGTCGCGATAGAAGTCTATATTACTGTCACTAACATGGGTGCTCAGGGTCAGGGCAGGATAATCATCTATAAACTCGTCCAGCCAGGGAGTGAGTAAATTTCTGCCAAGATCCGATGGCATCGCAATTCTCAATTCGCCATCGATAATATCTAACTCATGCTTCAAGCCCTGTTTAGCTTGTTCGAGCATTTGCAGTGCTTGTTCGCATTGGGGAATGTATTTCTCTCCGGCTGTAGTCAGGCGAAGCTGCCGAGTCGTTCGGGCAAACAGTTCGACCCCCAGCGCATTTTCAACACGTTTGAGCGCTGCGCTTGCTGTCGCTGTACGCATATCAAGATTATTTGCCGCTGCAGTGATGCTACGTAATTTAGCGACTTCCAGTACTACCTGAAGATCTTCTAGAAGCATATTCTCAAAAATAATTTGATAATGATTCAATTATTATGCTGTTTAATGGCGTGTAATCAAGATCTAAACTTCATTTCAATGTTGCGGCCTAAGCGTTTTAGGTCAACCGAACTGAATTGGAGAAAGAAAATGAAAGCGATTGGTTACCTGAAATCACTCCCTATTACTGAGGCTGAATCCCTGATTGATATTGAACTGGATCAGCCGGTTGCCACTGGAAAAGATCTGTTGGTTAAAGTGAAAGCCATCGCTGTAAATCCGGTTGATTATAAGATTCGCCAACGTATGGCGTCTGAAGATGGTAGTTATAAAGTGATCGGCTGGGATGCAGTGGGAGAAGTAGTTGCAACCGGTGAACAGGTGACAAACTTTAAACCGGGTGACGCTGTTTACTATGCAGGTGATCTGACTCGCCCAGGCAGTAACGCTGAATTCCAACTGGTCGACGAGCGAATTGTTGGCCGTAAGCCAACAAGTCTATCCGATTCAGAAGCAGCGGCTCTGCCACTCACAACTATTACCGCCTGGGAACTACTGTTCGAGCATCTACAGTTAAAACAACAAACCGTAGGGCAAGTTGAGAAAACCGATGAGGTTCTATTGGTTATTGGCGCTGCTGGTGGAGTAGGTTCAATCCTCGTGCAATTAGCGAAGAAATTGACCGGGGCCACTGTTATTGGAACTGCTTCTAGAGAAGGTTCGCAAAAATGGGTAACTGATCTGGGGGCTGATCATGTTATTGATCATCGCCAGCCACTTGCGCCACAGATAGAAGCACTCGGTCTGCAGCTTTCACATGTGGCAAGTTTGAATGCAACAGACTCTTATTTCGATACTTACATAGAGATGCTGAAGCCCTTCGGGCGGATTGCAATGATCGATGACCCTGAACAGCCACTGGATATTTTGAAAATGAAGCCTAAGAGCTTATCGCTGCATATTGAGTTTATGTACGCGCGTTCCATGTTCCAGGCGGATGACATGATAGAGCAAAGCAATTTGCTAAATGCCGTCGCTGATCTCTTGGACCAGGGGCATATTAAAACTACGGTAGGTAAGCATCTGGGTAAAATTAATGCAGATAACCTGAAAGCGGCTCATGCAGAGCTCGAAGCCGGTCAGTCTATCGGAAAGATCGTTCTCGAAGGTTTCTGATACGGGTGAGTGCGGTGGGGCAAACTGCTTCACCGTTTTAAAGGAGAAAGTAAGATGGCTTTTTATTCTGTGCTTGCGGTGACACCTACATCAGGAGATTGGGGCGAAGCATACGTAAAAGAGACCCTGCCGATTTTGCAAGAGTATGGTGGCCGTTATCTGGCCCGTACCAGTAGTCATGAGCAACTTGAAGGGACTGAATCGAGTGCGGTGTTACGTATTCTTATCGAATGGCCAAGCCGTGATGCAGCGGTGGATTTTATGAATGATCCCGGTTACCAGCCTCATTTAGAGGCTCGTACACAGGGTTCGGTGAGCGAACATTTCTTAATCGAAGGTAAAGATGACCTTATTGGTTAAGGAGAGAGTGGGCATGACAAAAACAATCCTTATCACAGGTTCTACCGATGGCATTGGTTTAGCGACGGCGTTAAGGCTCGCTGAAGAGGGCCATCATATTCTGTTGCATGGTCGAAGCGAAAAGAAATTAGCAGAGGCACAGAACAAACTGAAACAGGTTGAAGGCTCAGGCGGGGTAAGCTGCTATCAGGCTGATCTATCGGTTATGGCTGATGTGGTTCGCTTCGCAGAAAAGGTAAAAGCTGAGCAGACTCATATTGATGTGCTGATCAATAATGCCGGAATTTTCAAAACAGAAGAGAGAATTACCTCAGACGGATTAGATGTTCGCTTTGCTGTAAATACAGTAGCGCCTTATCTTCTGACCGAAAAGTTGTTGCCTATGTTGGGTAATCAGGGGCGTGTAATCAATCTCTCCTCAGCTGCTCAATCGGAGGTCAACCTGGAAGCATTGCTGGGGGTGGTCAGTGTCGAACAGGATTTTAATGCTTATGCGCAAAGCAAACTGGCAATCACTATGTGGTCGCGCGTTCTGGCTAAAAGTCTGACTGCTGGGCCTGCGGTCATTGCTGTAAATCCAGGATCTATGCTGGGGACAAATATGGTACAGAAGGGATTCGGTGTCTCAGGCAATGATATTTCAATCGGTGTGAATATCCTCACTGCACTAGCCTTAGATGATAAATATCAGCAATGTTCAGGGCAGTATTTTGATAATGATGCGGGACACTTTGCAGATCCACATATTGATGCCCTGGACCAACACAAATCGGTGGCGGTAGTGGACGCAATCAAAAATATTTTAACAGAGCTAAAACTTTAGGGATCAATCATGGCAAAGCTAACCATCGTGGCAAATATCTTCGCTAAACCAGGCAAGCAAGCGTTGCTAGCGACAGAATTACAAAAGTTGATACCGCCGACATTGGCTGAGCCAGGTTGTATTAATTACAACCTTCATCAGGATAATGAAAACCCGGCACATTTTATGTTTTTCGAAAATTGGGAGAGTCGTGAGCTGTGGAGAGATCACATGGATTCAAATCATCTCAAGGAATACCTAAAAGCCGTTGAAGGGGCAGTTGAAAGTTTTACCGTGAATGAGATGGCAGAAATTAGCTAATAACTCAATGTTTTGCCAATGGTATGGCTATACAGTGGAGTATCAAGAAGGGCAATTGAGGGCTTGGGTTAGTCGTTTAAGCAATGGCCTTTAACTCAACCAGAGTATTTTCCGGATAAATACTCTTTGAACTCTGTAATGAAGGTTCTTACTCGGGCTGATAGGTGTTTACGGTGTGGGTAAATAATATTTACAGGTTGGCAATTATCGAACTGATTATCCAATAAGGTGACTAATTCACCCGTACGGATATACTCAGCCACCGCAAAATCAGGTCCGTAGGAGAGCACGGAATGGTTTCTGGCGATTTGAGCTGCTGCTACTGCGCTGTTAACACGTATCGACTGTGTCGGCGTAACTGTAATTTCGCCTTGAGCTGTAGGGAATTGCCAGTAATTGTGGCGGTAATTACTATCGAATACACAAGGGTATTGATTAAGTTCAGTGATGGACTGGGGCGTTCCAAAAGTAGCCAAGAATTCGGCTGATGCGCACAGATGCATTTGTACCTGACCCACCTGATTTGCGATGAGTGAAGAATCACTAAGGTTACCTATCCTTATCGCTGCATCAAACCCTTCGCTGACAATGTCTACGTATCTATCGCTTAAAACGATCTCTATCCGTAAGTCAGGGTGTTTTTTTATCAGGCCCGAAATAAAAGGCATCACAATCAGCTCACCATAGTTTGTTGGGGCTGAAATCCTGAGTTGCCCCACCAGACTGTGATGCTGTTCTTTCAGGCGAGATTCTAAGTTACTAATTTCATCGAGAATCTGTCTGCATTGCTCATAATAGCTTTTCCCCGCTGTTGTTGGCATTACGCTTCGAGTTGAACGGGTTACTAAGCTGACCTGTAAATGTTCCTCGAGTTGGGATATCTGAGTGCTGATAAGTGCTTTCGTTTTTCCCAGCCTTTTCGCCGCAGCGGTATAGCTGCCTTCTTCATACACGGCCAGATAGGCTTGCATAAGGTTCAATTTATTCATTGTTAAATAATATTAAACTTTGTTTTAAATATTGCTTGTATTGTTAGATTTTGTTTTGTTGCGGATAATTTTTCAAACACTTTTTGGAGAATTTGAAAATGCGACAGACTCATGAATATGCTGCAACTGTTTTACGTATTGCGCTTGGCGTTATGTACTTGGCACATGGATCATTAAAACTTTTTGTTTTTACCCCAGAGGGTACAGCGGGTTTCTTTGCTTCGTTAGGTTTGCCAGGAGGACTAGGGTATCTGGCAATTGCTGCTGAGCTGATTGGCGGGGCTGCATTGATACTTGGGCTATTCACTCGTTTAGTTAGCATCGCACTATTGCCCATTCTTTTGGGGGCTACTTTTCTAGTTCATGCGGAAAATGGCTGGAGTTTCAGTAATCAAGGTGGCGGTTGGGAGTATCCTGCCTTCTTAATCTTTACCTCTCTGGCTTTAAGCCTGCTAGGAAATGGTGCGTTTGCTGTAAAAAGTCCTTTTAAGAGTAGAGCGGTATAAATTGTGTAAGCCTCTGTTTTACAGGGGCTGATACGAGGTAAATAACATGTTAGTGAATGGACAGTGGCAGCGTAAGTGGGACCCGGTTCAGGCGAAAGATTCTGAAGGTCGCTTTATACGTCAGAGCAGTAGCTTTACATCTCGTCTGGGGGCTTCTGATATTGAGTCTGGGCGTTACAGTTTAATTGTTGGGTATATTTGCCCTTGGGCAACGAGAACTCTGATAGCTCGATCGTTACTAGGTCTGGAAGAACATATCGACATCAAGGTAGTTAATCCGGTTTTGACTGATTTTGGCTGGCGCTTTGGTGGTTTTCCTGGGGCGACAGTAAGTGGTTATTCCGGCGTTGAATATGTTCATCAGCTTTATACCCAGACCCAAGCCGATTATACAGGCAGAGCCACTGTGCCGGTGCTATGGGATAACAAGGGTCAGTGCATTGTTAATAATGAATCTGCCGATATTTTGAAGATATTCAATCAGGATATGAGAGTTTTGCACCAGTCTTCTATAGATTTGCGGCCTGCCGCGATTGAGGATGCGATAGATAGATTCAATGAGCGTATCTATGATTCGCTGAATAATGGTGTGTATCGAGCGGGCTTCGCTTCAAGCCAGCAGGCCTATGAAGAAGCAGTGGATCAGGTGTTTGCTGCATTAGATCAATTGGAAGAGCTGTTCACTAATCAAAAATATGCACTAGCTAACGGGTTAACAGAATGCGATATACGGCTTTTTGTCACATTGGTTAGATTTGATCCTGCATATTTTTCTTTATTTAAAACAAATGTACGGAGAATTGAAGATTACCCGGCGCTAAGCGCCTATCTGGAAAGGCTGCTTCAGATTGAAGCATTTTCTGTTAATACCCGCATAGACCATATTAAATCGGGGTATTACTCAATTAAAGCACTGAACCCTTTGGGCATTGTGCCAAAAGGACCTGATTTACCCTGGTTCAAATATCTTAAGGAGGGGGTATGAGTTCTCCTGTCATGTTTATAAGTCACGGCTCACCGATGTTCTCGGTGGAGCCGGGGAGAGCCGGTTTGCTCTTAAATGAGCAATCAGCATGTTTTGACCATTGTCGTGCTATTTTGATTCTATCTCCTCACAGGATCACCAATGGCACTAAACTCAGCTCTGCTTCGAAACTTGAAACTATTCATGACTTTGGTGGCTTCCCTTCGGAGCTATACGAAATAGAATATCCTGCGACTGGGGATGTTAACTGCGCTGAAGAGATAAAAACTTGTCTGAAGAGTGCAGGAATAAGTGCCGTGTCTGATGATAACCATGGTTTAGATCATGGTGCTTGGGTTCCTCTTATTCATTTACGCCCTGAAGCGGATATACCGATCATCCAGATTTCACTGGATCAATCCCATAGTTTGAGTTCGTTGTATGAGATGGGCCAAGCGCTCGCCCCGCTTAAAGAGAAGGGGATTGCAATCATTGGGTCGGGTGGTATTACCCATAACTTATTTGATATCCGTAGGGGGAGTGAGCAGGTCGCTCCCTATGCTAGTCGTTTCCAAGAATGGGTGAGAGGTAAGGTTCGGGCTCGTGCATTGGGTCAGCTTATGAACCCGCAGGAATACACGAACGATTTTAAGCGCGCTCACCCAACAGCGGAACATTACGCACCATTGCTCTTTGCGCTTGGGGCTTCGGAAGGAAGCGAGGAGCCGCTTGTACTTGAGAGTGAGATCCTCAATTACGCAATATCAATGGAGAGTTACATCTGGAAGTAAAAAAGCCTGGCACTTGCCAGGCTTTTTAATAATAGCTTTGCGATATTAGTGATGTTTGTGGTGCTTCATTCCACCCATCACTTTCTTGACCGGAATCGTTAGTTCTTGTGAACTACCGTCAGAAAATTCCAGGTTCAGATCAATGTTATCACCTTCCATCAGGTCTTTTTTAAGGCCGATCAGCATGACATGCAAACCGCCTGGTTGAAGATGAGCCATACCTTTGGCAGGAATATCGATCTTCTCTATCTGGCGCATTTTCATAACGCCATTTTCATTTATGTGGTTATGTAGCTCAACAACCTTAGCAACGCTTGAGCTACCTGATACCAGAGATACTGATTTTTCTTCATCATTGTTAAGCATCATAAACGATGCGCTGTTCATCTGGCCTGGAGGTACGGCGCGAGCATAAGCATCCTTAACAGTGACTTCAGCCATTGCCATTGAAGATGTTGCCATTGCTGCAACCAATAAACCGCGGTTAAACCATGTTTTGATCATCTCTGTTCCTTGTTATAACAAGTTGCGAATTTCTGCTGCCAGCTCTTTGGGGTTGGTCGCGTGAACCAATGCTTTGGCCAGGTTGCCTTCTTTATCAATGACATAAAGTCTTGAAGAGTGATCGACCGCATAACCCATCGCTGAGTTATCCATATCAACCATGCGATAAAACGCACCATACTGTTTTACGACTTTATCGATTGTTTCTCTGTCGGCGGTTGCACCCGTAAAATTAGGGTGGAAGAAGCCGGCATACTTGGCGAGTTTCTCAGTGCTGTCACGATCGGGATCAACACTCATAAAGATACCGCTTACCTGGTTTTGCTCTGCTTCATTTAATTCATGTAAACCTTGAGACGCGACAGCTAAAGCCGTTGGGCAGATGTCCGGGCAGGATGCGTAGCCGATAAAAAACAGCACAACCTTACCGCGATAATCCTCTAGTTTAAGCTCGCCGTGTTGAGATTGAAGCGTAAAATCTCCGCCGAGCTTTTCACCTAACGCGATGCGTTGTTCGACCGGCTGGGGGCGAAGATAAAAAGCGACAGCGACACCGATTAACATCATCAGTGTTAGTAATAGGAGGTTACGTAATGCCTTCATAATTATTCCCTGATCACCGCTATCTACTGTGCATCAAACTCAAATGCCGCATCGGTGATAACACCGTTGGCCTCGGTTTTGATGGTTGCGACCCATGTCATTGTTCCTGTTGTACAGACGGCCAGTGTCACATCAGCCTGCCATTGATTATCCGTACCCGGAACAGGTTTCATCATGACCTGATTAAGCCCCATGAACATCTCTTTTCCTTGCAGATCGACCATTACTTGCTCGGCTTTTATATCAGCCAATGTAACGATGAAAGGCAAAGCTTTAGCTGAGTGAATACTATCTGTATCAATACTCAGGCTGATCGATTGAGATTTATCCTGAGCTAAGCAGCTACTATTATTCAAATCGCACCTGGGGGCTGTTGGCAAACTACGAGATTGTGGGGGCGCATCCTGCAACAGCTTTGGCAGATAGAGGGCAGAGCCCAGGCCTGCAACCACAACGAGTATGCCTGCAATTTGAAGGAGAAGGGTGTTTTTTCCCTTGGCTGGGTCTGTCATGTCTGTCTAATCCCGAGTACAGAATATATTGTAGGTGCTGCGGCTATCATAAAAGAAGTGACAAATTGTCGCACGGCAGGTTCATTAACTTGCCAAGAAAGCTTTTATTTGGGCCTCAATAGCGTTCCAGTTTTCATCCTGCTCACTGATGAACTCTACGCGGCTATCGCGTCGGTAAGCAATTTCGGAAATCTCTGTTTCTGTTGCTACACGATTGTAGAACAACCAGCCCCTATCCGTGTGAAATACGCCTTTGATTCGTTGCATGTTAAGGCTGTCCAGATACTCAAACAGCCTGTGGTTGACAAAACGGTCTTCGCTGGAAAATACCCAGCCGCAGCTGAACATTCCGTTACCCGTACCGGTTTTACTCAGAGGCTGGCCCTTACTGGGGGTGATCTGAAACATCAGTGATGGTGTGGTGCTAACCGAAGGCTCAACCGCTACTTGTTTTTCATGGCTATGGGCGTCTGGGAACTCGCTTACCAGGTTGTCGGTACGAACCCTATCGAGGAGTTCGATATTTAATACCGCTTCCCGGTTCTCCTTTATAAGTTGTTTAGCAGGATAAAGGGATTCGCTGAACTCTCGTGCCTGTTCCACTTCGGTTTGATCGCACAAGTCCGTTTTACTGATTAGTACAATGTCAGCCAGATTGAGTTGGTCTCTGAAAGTTGGATGATCATTTATCTCCGGAGAAGACAATGCCCGAGGGTCGAGCAGGCAGATAACAGAACGCAGATCCAGAACCTTCTTGAACTGGTCACTTTGCAGACTATCTATAATACCTGCAGGGTGGCCAACCCCCGTCGGTTCAATGATTAGGCGATCAGGCTTTGTTCTGCGAATCAGCGTAGTCAATGTTGATGTTAGCGCCGGTCCTAAAGCACAACATATGCAACCGCCCACCAATTCTTTTATCGCGAGTCCCTCTTGATCAGAGGTGTTCATTGCTACCTGATCGATACCGATCTGGCCAAATTCATTTACCAGAATAGCCCAGGTCTCATCCTCAGGTTTTTGCTTGAGCAGACTATTGATTGCAGTCGTTTTCCCAACGCCCAAAAAACCCGTAATGATATTGGTTGGAATATTACTCAGTTTCGACACGGCGTTTTTCTCTTTTTACCAGCGCAGGAAGTTGTGAAACCAACATACCTACTAACATCAAACTACAACCTATTATGCCTGCAGTACTAAACTGCTCATTTAGCATCAGCCAACCGCCAAAGGCGGCCGCAACGGCTTCCAAACTCATAATAATAGCTGCATGGGCGGGTGGAGCGTGCTTCTGTGCAAATATTTGCAAAGTATAGGCGATACCCACTGAGATAAGTCCCGCATAGGCAATCGGTGCCCAGGAGCTTACTGCATTCTCGACTGTGAAACTGTCGGCTTCAATAAACAGCGCAACAATCCCACTGAGCAGGGCACAGATAACAAACTGGGAAATGGCGAGACGCAGGTTATCTAGTTTGGGGGCAAGTTTAGCGATGATAAGCACATGAGCTGCCCAGCATGCCGCGCCCAGCAATTCCAGAATATCGCCAAAATTGATCGCGCTGAGATCCTGAAAGCTAAGTAGGTAAAGGCCTCCCACCGCGAAAAGCCCTCCGATCCAGGTGTTGATGTTCGTTGTCTGGCCTATAAAAAGGCCTAAAAGCGGCACCAAAATAATATAGAGGCCTGTAATAAACCCGGCATTCCCCGCGGTTGTATAGACGAGCCCGGCTTGCTGGAAGGAAGCTCCTGCAAACAATACTCCTCCTGCAATAAGTCCGCTTTTCAGCAACTCTTTATTACAGTGGGATTCCGGAGCTTTGACAAAAAGGAGCAGGGGGATAAGAGAGCAGGCACCCAACATAAAGCGAAGGGCATTGAAACCAAAGGGGCCCAATGACTCCATTCCTAGTCGTTGTGCGACAAAAGCAAAGCCCCATATAGTGGCAACCAGTAGCAGCATCAGATCTGCTTGAAGTTTTTTTGACTGCATAGAAGTAAGTTGTTTGATGCAAGATTTTGAAGGCGCCTAAAGTACTCCTATCGAGTTGAAACGTAAAATAGAATTATTTTTTAA
>NZ_CH724125.1:818343-980715 GCF_000153345.1 Neptuniibacter caesariensis | reverse complement strand
CCCCCGTGCTTCATTACCAGCCCACCGTATAAGAGAGCAACCGGCTAATCTGTGCCAAAGGCCGGCCTGATTCCTGCTGCCACTGGTTAAAACAATCCTGAACTTTCTGAAGATCTCGCTTTGCTGTGGGTTTCTTTTCCACAATGCCCTGCGCTTTCAACCCCGCGACCACATCATCGGTAAGAATAAACGTATCCTTACCGACCATACGCAAAAAATAAGGCCCTGAATTACCACCTAACTGGTTGCCATGCTTCTTTAAAAAAGCCCATAAGCCGATAATATCGTTCTCCGGCCAATCAGCCAGAAATTTGGCAAAGCTACCATGCTTTTTTGCCTGCTCTTCTACCATCATGGCATTAATGCGCACAGACTTTATCTTTCCCCAATGCCGAATTAGCTTGTCGTTCTGCATCAGATTTTCTAATTGCTCATCGCTCATTAAAGCAATTTTTTCCGGATCAAATCCGTAAAAGGCTTTCTCAAACTCCGGCCATTTTGAATCCACCAGCGAGTGTTTAAGCCCAGCGCGAAAAACTCGCCGCGCCATGTCACTTAGAATCCGGTCATCCGGCACCCTTTCGAGTTCCATTTTAGATAATGAATGCGGTAATAATGCTTCTACATCCTCACCGGAACGATGCTCACAGACGTGCTCGTAGATCCATTTGAAAGACTTCATTGCAGATTATTCACCCTCTTCAAAATTCAAAGATGCAGAATTGATACAATACCTAAGCCCCGTTGGTTGCGGACCATCCGGAAACACATGCCCCAAATGAGAGCCACAGCTTGCACAGGTCACTTCAGTACGAATCATGCCATGAGACGAATCACGATGCTCATCGATCACCTCTGAGGAAACTGGCTCCCAAAAACTTGGCCAACCGCTACCGGAATCATATTTAACTTCCGAGCGAAACAGCTCATCGCCGCAGCATACACACAGGTATTTCCCTAGCTGTTTATTATCGTAATACTCACCGGTAAACGCCCTTTCGGTGCCCTTTTCACGGCAAATTCTGTACTGCTCCGGACTTAACTGTTCTTTCCACTCCTGCTCAGAACGTACCAATTTTGGTTTTTTTTCACTCATAGTTCTCTCCAAACAAGAAAAAAGCCTGAAAAACCCCGTTTTTCTGGGTTTCAAGAAACAAACAGCGTATGATTAGCCTCTTTTTTTCAGAGACTTATACCATAAACGAATGGTTCCATTGCAATAGGACAAGCTTGCTTAGGGAAAAATTCCCGAACAAGCCTGCAGGAAATAAAAATGCCAGTTATCCGTAAATCAAACAAGCTGATCAATGTATGTTATGACATTCGTGGACCAGTTCTTCAAGAAGCCAAGCGGCTGGAAGAGGAAGGTCAACGAATCTTAAAGCTGAACATTGGTAATCCGGCCCCATGGGGGTTTGAAGCGCCAGAAGAGATTGTGCAGGACGTGATCCTTAACCTGCCCGCCTCCCAGGGCTACTGCGATTCAAAAGGCTTGTTTTCCGCCCGTAAGGCGGTGATGCAGGAGTGCCAGAAAAACGGCATCAAAAATGTAGGCATTGAAGATATCTACATTGGTAATGGTGTTTCTGAACTGATCGTGATGGCGATGCAGGGTCTGCTCAACGACACTGATGAGATGCTAATTCCTGCTCCGGACTATCCATTGTGGACGGCTGCTGTAAGCCTGAGTGGCGGCAACCCAATCCACTATCACTGCGATGAAGAGAAAGACTGGGCGCCGGATATCGAAGATATGCGCAGTAAGATTACTGAGCGCACTAAAGGCATCGTGGTTATCAACCCAAACAACCCTACTGGTGCTGTTTATCCTAAACCTGTACTTGAACAGATCATCGAGTTAGCCCGTGAACACAACCTGATTGTCTTCGCAGATGAGATCTATGACAAGATTCTTTACGATGAAGCGGAGCACACTTCAATGGCTTCGTTGGCTGATGATGTGCTGTGCATCTCTTTTAACGGTCTGTCTAAGTCATACCGCGCTGCTGGATTCCGCTCCGGCTGGATGATCGTCAGCGGCCCTAAGCATAATGCGCGCGACTATATCGAAGGTCTGGAAATGCTTTCGAGCATGCGTTTATGCTCAAACGTCCCAACACAACATGCGATTCAGACAGCTTTAGGTGGATACCAAAGTGTTAATGAATTGATCGTGCCAGGCGGCCGTCTTTATGAACAACGCAATCTAGCCTGGGAAATGCTTAATGAGATCCCCGGGGTTAGCTGTACTAAACCAGAGGGGGCACTTTATATGTTCCCGAAACTTGATCCTGACGTTTATCCGATTAAAAACGATGAGAAGATGGCTCTGGATCTACTGTTACAGCAAAAAGTACTAATCGTTCAGGGCAGCGGTTTCAACTTGCCGGATACACAGCATTTCCGCTTAGTTATCCTGCCTCGGGAAGACGAACTAAGGGATGCGATAGAAAGGATTGCAACCTTCTTAAAAACCTATGAACAATAAAAAACGGCCGCAAATGCGGCCGTTTTCTTTTGTAAGATTATTGTAATCATACTGACTCATACTATTGTATAGTTACCTAATGATTCGGAAACAACAGGACAAATAATGTTTATCAAGGTAAGAAAAAACTGCGGCATCTACATGGAACATAACGGACTGGAACAGCGTCACCTGGTGCCTGTAACGTCCAATTTCCTAATTAATCTAAATCACGTTGCAGAAGTCTCTTTCTACACAATCAAAGAAGCCAAAACTCGCTTCGACCTGGAACATCACGAGCACACTATTCCACCTCATACACGTGTTATTCACGTCCAGATGAGCTACCTGTTCGGGTCTTACAAAGAAACAGTTAACGATAAAAAAGCACGCTTGGTTGACCGCTGTTTCTACAAACTTTACTTCATGCCTGAAGAGATGGGCCAGTACGAAAGTATTCGCACACAGATAGAAGGCCTGGTGCTAAATCAAGACTAACTTAAAAAAGCGGCGATTAGCCGCTTTTTTTTGCTAGAAAATCAAAAACTTCTTGCAAAAAGCGGCGTAGAACTCTAATTATCTTATATGAGCTTTTCGCGTTTAAAGGGTACGTAAGTTTGCGAAGGGCTCAATAACAAGAATCTGATCTCTAAGGAGTGCATATGGAGATTCGCGAACTACTTGAGCAAACAGACAAACTGCCCAATGTTCCTGAAGTGGTAAGACAGCTTATTCAGCAGCTAAATAACCCCGCAGCTGACTACGGCGAAATCGCTGAAAAAGTATCACAAGATCAAACCCTATCCCTTAAAATCCTACGCTTGGTTAACTCCGCCCATTTTGGTTTAAGCCGCAAAGTTTCCTCTATTGATGAAGCGGTAGTCATGCTAGGTATGGTTCGCCTGAAAACACTCGTTATCGCATCAGGTATCGCAGGCTCGGTTAAAGAAGTTGAAGGCCTGGATCTCAAGAAATTCTGGAGCGAGTCCTTCCGCGTTGCAGCACTGGCTAAATGGTTTGCAGAGCGTGACACAGACGTTGATCCGGATATCGCATTTACGGCTGGCTTGATACATAACATCGGCCGCTTGCTCCTTCACCTTTCTCAGCCTATGCGTGCTCAGGCGATTCAGACACTGATCGAGGAATCCAACTGCAGCCGCAGCGATGCTGAGATGGAAAGACTTGGATTTACTTCTCCAGAAGCAGGTCAGGCACTGCTGGATATGTGGAACTTCCCCGCTGAACTGGGTATCGCTGTCCGTCAGCACAAAAACCCGACCAGCTTTGAAGAACCATCAGCACTGTCTGCCGTTGTAAACCTGGCTTGTGTGGTTAACTCCGCTATTCGTAATGGTGACGATGTTGAAACTCTGCAGGGTAATTTCCCAGCAGAATCTGCTGCGTTAGCAGGTGTATCAGCAGATACAATTGATAATCTTGAAGAAGCACTTAATCTGGATTCAGGCCTGGATGGCTTGGCAGATTAAGCAAACGCTATAAAAAAAGGCAGCTTAAGCTGCCTTTTTTTGTGTATTCAAATCGATTCCGCATCAGAACTCAGATTCACCGCCTTAATACAGGTAATGATATCCTCAACGTCCTGCAACGCTCGATGACGCCTAAACTGCGCTTTAGCCAGAAAGCCAAACTGAATCACCTGCTCTTTACTTAGCACCCTTTCAAGGCCTGCCATTTTAAAGCTTGGTGTCATACCGGTCGCGTCAAACAGTCGGCTGACCCAAAACCAATCAAATTCAAACGCGTCACTGATGAGCGTTTTGCCCTTCAGTTTTTCATTTAAGCGTTTGCAAGCTTGCTTAATATCAAGCCCTTTCTTAACCAGATCGCCTCGATCGATACCATGCATCTCCTCAGCATGGTCATCCCAGTACTGCCAATTCTCCGCAGTATCCGGATTGATCAGGAAACTATCTTTTTCACCCGTTTCATCGTTTATCCAGGCAACTTCAATCGGGTAAGACTGGGAACCCAGACCACTGGCTTCCAAATCAATACAGATTAACTCCACTTATTTCTCCCTAGTATAAAGCAGCACTTTAAGTCCTTTTTCTACTTCTGCTTCCGGAAAGTCTTCTGGGTTTGCTAATCGCTCGACAAACCTGAAATCCGGACACTCCTCAAGCATCAGCTGCTTTAAAAATTCAGTCCCGTTTTTGGGATCATTATGACAGGCAAGCACCTGACTTCCTGCCTCTGTTAACTCATTTAGTCGTCGGATAACCCGACGATAGTCTTTTTCAGCAACAAAACTACCTGGTTGGAAGCTAGGAGGATCGATGACAATAAGATCATAAGGGCCGTATTGTCTTACCCGCTTCCAGGATCTGAAAAGATCATAAGCCAGGAATTTAACTCTGCCATCTTGCAAGCCATTGAGGCGATGATTTTCTTTACCCGTATTGATTGCACCACGCGACATATCAACATTAACAACATGATCAGCACCACCCGCCAGGGCAGCAACTGAAAATGCACAGGTATATGAAAATAAGTTTAGAACACGCTTGCCACCTGCGTTCTGCATAACCCAGCGGCGCCCTTCACGCATATCCAGAAAAAGGCCGCTATTTTGATTACGTTGAGGTTTGACCTGATAAAACAGTCCAAGTTCCATGGTATTCATCTGATCAGGAACATCACCCCAAACAACATCCTGCAACGAATCCTGACCACGGGAGCGCTGCTGAATCACCAGCCCTTCCACCTCAGGCACTGACTTAATCGTTTCACTCAGCGCTTCTAACCAATCAGCCTCTACCGGTTTATAAAGTCGGGCAACAGCGTAGGGAGGGAACCAGTCCACGACCAGATGTTCAAAGCCGTCAAAGCAGTGACCTCTTCCATGAAAAATGCGGCGAGATTCACCATTAGCCAGTGGAATCTGGCGCTGAATTTCATCAAGAACGGCTTGCATTAAAGCTCCTGTAGTACAGTCGTAAAAAATGGGGGCTAGATTATAGGCCTGAGCGGTTTCTGAGACCAGATAATAGAAGACATTTTGACTTGAAACTTTTAGTATCCGCCACCATCTAATAATAAGTTTTTTAATGACAGGACTATTGTTAACTATGATGCGCATCGGTTTATTTTTACTTACCAATATCGCTGTACTGATTGTCGCCAGTATTACTTTAAATATTCTGTTCGGGCACTACGTCACAGCAACAGGGCTAAATCTTCCCGTTCTTCTTATTTTCTGTGTAGTTTTTGGCTTTATAGGTTCATTTATCTCGCTGTTCCTATCGAAAAAGATGGCCAAAATGAGCACAGGAACAGAGATCATCACCCAAGCCCGCAATGCTGACGAGCAATGGTTGCTGGATACGGTTGCTGAACTATCACAACAGGCAGGTATAAAAGTGCCAGAAGTGGGCATTTTCCCTGCTCAGCAAGCCAATGCCTTTGCAACAGGCTGGAATAAGAATGATGCGCTGGTCGCGGTGAGCTTAGGCCTGCTACAACGTTTCCAGAAGGAAGAGATCAAAGCGGTTATGGCCCACGAGATTGGCCACGTTGCAAATGGCGACATGGTTACAATGGCGCTGGTTCAGGGCGTAATCAACACATTCGTTATGTTCTTTGCACGTATTGCAGGCTATGCGGTAGATAGTTTCCTTAAAAGTGACGACGATGAAAGCCCAGCGGGTACTGGTATTGGTTATTTCATCACGGTCATTGTTTTTGAACTGATTTTCGCATTCCTTGCATCATTTATTGTTGCCTGGTTCTCACGCTACCGCGAGTTCCGCGCCGATGAAGCTGGTGCACGCCTGTCCAGCAACCACGCAATGATCGGTGCACTTCAGCGCTTGAAAGCTGAGTACGATATGCCGGATCAGATGCCGGGGCAGCTAACGGCCTTCGGTATCAGTAGCCACTTGCAATCAGGCTTAATGGCCCTACGTGCGAGCCATCCACCACTAGACAAACGTATCCAGGCCCTACAAAACATGAAGTAAACATCACTTCATAATAAATCCCCGGTTCGCCGGGGATTTTTTTATTTAGTAGCGAGTGTGTTTCCGGAGATAAATTGCCTATAACGTATTACTTTTTCTAACTGCCCTTCACCATACAACCGGTATTTATAGTACTTATCGCCTTTACGATAGACGCCTCTGCATCGAGATCCTTTACCCTCCATGCTCATGCACATCTCCCCTTGATTATTAACGTCCAATAGCATCCTTAATAATGCAAGCAGCGCCCCACCCCTTCCTGATTACCATAATGAATGATTAACCCGGCAACTACGGATTCGACTACACTGATATATAGCACTTTGTTTAAAAACGAAGGGCTATCAACCACGATGAATAAGGAATTAATTGCGTATTTCATATGCTTCTAGTGCCTTACACGACTTAAGTATGATAAAAAAACAACATTTCTCTACACAAAACAGCGACTAAAGTGTAATTTTTACTGTATCTCTAAAGTTGTTTTAGTTAGAGTTAAAAAAATAAGTACTTTCCCTTACTCTTGTTTGAATAGGGATTGCAGAATAACAACAAGAAGTACTGCGCTGGAGTAGTTAAATGAGCCTAAAACTCACCCATAAAATTACCTTGGGTTTCGCCGCACTGGTTATCTCGATTCTGGTCGTTGGTGGCGGTGGTCTGGTTGGTAACAGTAATATCTACCAGAAGTTAAATCACATTACTGAAGATACCCTGCCGATTCTGGTTGGCAGTTTCAACCAGATGATCGAACTGCAACAAGCCAACCAAAACCTCTATATCACCCTTGCCGAAGAAGACAGCGAAAAGATTGCAGCGAGCACGAAAGTCTTTGAAGCCAATCTCAAATCATTCAGCGCAAAGATAAAGCAGCTAGCGCCCCTTCTGGAAAACCAGCCGGAACTGTCTGAGAAGCTGGCAGGTGTTGAAAAGCTTAGCCAGGACTATCAAAAGCAAGCCGCTTCGGTACTCAAGCTACATAATGAGCGCCTGGTGCTGAGCCAGCGTGTGACAGAACAAGAGCTGGACCTGCAAGGCAAAGCGGATTCGGTATCAGGCTGGACACAACGCTATATCAGCAAAAGCAGAAACAGTGATGGCGTAATCGCAGCGCGTAACCTGACCCGCAGTATGACCAAGTTACGTATACAGATAACCAACTATAAACGCGGTGGTGATCTTAAAACGCTGAATGAGCGTGTAGCATCGAACAAAGGTGATCTGACTGACAAGTACGCGGCTTTTACCAAAGCAGAACTTAAAGCCCAGCAAGTTAACAGTTTGATTATTGCCCTAGACACGCACTTTAATAAAGAAGACGGCTTAATCAACCTCTACAACCGAAAGCAGCAAACACTTGATGAGCTAAATAAGCAGCTCACCAACACCCACCAATTGCTTAAGAAAGTCAGCACAGCTGCAAATCAGTTTATTGAATTTGCGAAAAATGAAGCCAGCACAGCGGAAACCGCTGCACAAGAAGCGAATAGCCTGAGTAAAGGCCTGATCATTGCGCTCTCGGTCGGTACTACCGCTTTTGCTGTGTTTATCGCTTTTATCACGATCGGTACGATCAGAAAGCCGCTGGCACAGTTTACGTCTGAGCTACTGAAACTACGTGATGGTGATTTGACCGTTAGCTTCAACCAGGCACGTAAAGATGAATTCGGTGAACTTGCTGAGTCACTAAACACAGTTGTATCAAGTCAGCGCCAGATTCTGCAGGAAGTTGCAAAAGGCTCAGAAAACCTATCTGTCGTGGCACAGACCAATTCTGAAATCAGCCAGTTGACCACAGGCGCTATGCAGGATCAAAGTCAGCAGCTTGAGATGGCCTCTTCGGCTGCGCTAGAGATGGAAAGCAGCGTAGGCGAAGTTGCAAACCATAGTGCGACCACCCTGGATGCAGTTCATCAGTGTGAAAGCCTGAGCCATGAAGTAAACAATAATGTTGGCGAAACGCTGAAGAGCATTAAAGAACAGGCAGCGGCTATCAACAATGCGGTAGACGTCAGTAATGGTCTGGCGAACTACAGCACAGAGATCGACGCGATTCTGGAAACTATCCACGCGATCGCTGAACAGACCAACCTGCTGGCTCTCAACGCGGCGATCGAAGCGGCCCGTGCCGGTGATCATGGACGCGGCTTCGCCGTTGTAGCCGATGAAGTTCGCGGACTAGCCAGCCGTACTCGTAACTCAACTGATGAGATTCAGGAGATGATCGAGAATATGAAAGGCAGTATTCAGGAAGTGGTTACGGTTATGCAGAACAGCTATGACCAGGCGCAATCCTGTGTTGGCAACGCAAACACTTCGCAGGAATCACTGGCTTCCATGAATGAATCGATCAGCAACATCCGCTTGCTGAACACCCAGATCGAAGATGCTGCACAACAGCAGAGGCAGGCCGTACAAGAGGTCAGCACTCAGCTAAACAGTATCAATCATTCGGCAAGTGAAACGGCTGAAGGCGCACAGGAAGCATCCAACAGTAGTGATCAGTTGCTGTCAATTTCTAACAAGCAACAAGACCTGCTGAAGCGATTTACACTATAACTAATTGCGGGCTCTAAATCCTTTAGAGCCCGCTTTATTAGTGAAGGCACGAAAACCTTTATCCTTAATTGAAAAAATGCGTTTTCACTGGCTAAAAAGAGTTGATGGCTTATTTTTTCACTCCTTATAAACATATCGGAGGTTAAAATTGCTATTTCGGGTCACATTGCCTACCTTTCTTCTGGAATGAAGCTCAAGTTCCTGTAGCAGATCATTGTTTCATTTTGATGCAGAAGGTATCTTTGAGCCGTTTTTTTTAAAACCCAAATATTTCCTATCCCCACAAGGGATTTCAAATAATAAAAATCTGAGGCATATGATGAACAAAATCGCCAAAAAGCTGATGACATTGGGAACCGTTGCTGCATTGGCAGGTGCTGTGTCTGTTGCAAACGCGGAAACACTGAAAATTGGTCTGGCAGGTCCAGCTACAGGTCCTGTAGCACAGTATGGTGACATGCAGAAAATCGGTGTTATGGCTGCGATCGACGATATCAACAAAGCAGGTGGTATCAACGGCATGCAACTGGAAGGCGTTATCTACGATGATGCTTGCGACCCAAAACAGGCTGTAGCAGTAGCGAACAAAATCGTAAATGATGGCGTTCAGCATGTTGTAGGTCACCTGTGCTCTTCTTCTACTGAGCCAGCAGCAGACATCTACGACGAAGAAGGCGTTTTGATGATCACTGCAGCGTCTACCTCCCCGACGATCACTGAGAAAGGTTTCCAGCTTGTATTCCGTACAATCGGTCTGGACAGCCTGCAGGGTAGCCTGGCTGCAGATCACATCCTGAACTCTGTTAAGCCTCAGCGTGTGGCAGTAATCCACGACAAGCAGCAGTACGGCGAAGGCCTGGCAACTGCTGTTAAAACTAAACTGGAAGGTAACAACCTGAACCCAGTTATGTTTGAAGGTGTTACTCCAGGCGATAAAGACTTCTCAGCACTGATCGCTAAGCTGAAAAAGAACAACATCGATTTCGTTTACTACGGTGGTTACCACCCAGAGCTGGGTCTGATCCTGCGTCAGTCTAGCGAGAAAGGCTTCAAAGCTCAGTTCATGGGTCCAGAAGGCGTAGTAAACTCTGACCTGGCTAAAATTGCGGGTAAAGCAGTTGAAGGCGTACTGGCAACAGCACCTAAGAGCTTCGACCAGAACGCAGTTAACCAGGCACGTGTAGAAGCGATCAAAGCGAAAGGCGAAGACCCAACAGGTCCATTCGTATTCACAGCTTACGCGGCAGTTGAAGTTATGACTAACGCAATGAAAGCTACTGGCAAAACTGATCCATTCGAGCTGGCGGACCACATCCGTGCAACTGAACTGGATACTGCTATCGGTAAAGTTAAATATAACAAGCAAGGCGACCTGACTGAGTCTACTTTCCTGGTTTACAAACTACACCAGGATGGCTCTAAGACGCCTGCACAGTAATTAACTATGCGGATTATTCCTGTGCTGACTACAAGACAGCACTAACGAGATCCTACCCCCCTACTCCGTGATCCGGAGCTGGGGGGTTCATGTTTTCTGGTCCCTGTAAATGTCTGAATTTTCTCTCTATCTTTTACAACAGCTTATTAATGGACTGACCATCGGATCTACCTATGCCCTGATCGCTATCGGTTACACGATGGTTTACGGCATTATCGGTATGATCAACTTTGCCCACGGCGAAATTTACATGATTGGCTCCTATGTCACTTTCATCGTAATCGCTGGCCTGCTAGGCATGGGTTTGGTCTCCCTCCCTATTGTTTTACTCATCGTGCTTATCGTCGCTGTCATTGTCTCCAGTACCTATGGCTGGACAGTGGAGCGAGTGGCCTACCGGCCATTGCGAGGCTCGAACCGTCTGATCCCACTGATCTCTGCGATCGGTATGTCGATCTTCCTGCAAAACTACGTTGGTCTGTCTCAGGGCTACCGTGATGCAGCGCTGCCACCACAAGTTGTGGGTGGCTGGACATTCGGTGATCCTGCGGTGTTTGAAGTCACTATCTCTTACATGCAGTCGATTATCTGGATCGCGACGCTGCTTACGATGACCGCACTTACCCTGTTTATCTCCCGTTCACGCATGGGTCGCGCTTGTCGTGCCTGCTCTGAAGACCTGGGGATGACCAACCTACTGGGTATCGACACTAACAAGATCATCGCGCTGACCTTCATCGTGGGTGCTGCACTGGCAGCAGTAGCAGGTATCCTGCTAAGCCTTTACTACGGTGTGATCAACCCGTTTGTTGGCTTTATCGCAGGCCTTAAAGCCTTCACCGCAGCAGTACTGGGTGGAATCGGTTCCATTCCGGGTGCAATGTTGGGTGGTTTGATTCTGGGTGTTACAGAAGCAATGACTGCGGCTTTCTTCCCGGCGGAATATAAAGATGTTGTATCTTTCGGCCTGCTGGTTCTGATCCTGCTGTTCCGTCCAAGCGGACTGCTGGGTAAACCGGAAGTGGAGAAAGTGTGATGACTAACAAGTTTTATAACGCGCTTTTTGCCTCGGGTATCGCTTTTATTCTCACCTGCCTGATGGTGGGTATTAAGCTTGATACAGAGGGCACACAGCTGGCAATTAAAGGTGCAAGTGCTGAACAATGGACCTGGATCGGTCTGGGTATCGCGCTGGTTTTCCTGTCACAGCTGTTCTCCGACAAGATCGATGCGATCTTCAGCAAAGTTCCGAAACCAAAGCTAAGCAATATGCTGCCAAAAGAGCAGAAAATGGCGACGCTGAAACCCTGGCTACTGGCCCTGCTGATCGTGGGCATGCTGGTTTGGCCATTTATGGTTTCCCGTGGTTCGGTTGACCTTGCGACCCTGGCACTGATCTACATCATGCTGGGTCTGGGCCTGAACATCGTAGTCGGCCTTGCTGGTCTGCTGGATCTTGGCTTCGTAGCCTTCTATGCAGTAGGTGCCTACACGTACGCGCTGCTTTCTCAGTATTTCGGCATGTCATTCTGGGCTTGTCTACCGATCTCGGCGGGTCTGGCTGCACTATTCGGCTTTATTCTGGGCTTCCCGGTATTGAGGCTGCGTGGTGACTATCTGGCGATCGTAACTCTGGGCTTCGGTGAGATTATCCGTATTCTCCTGAACAACTGGACAGCAGTCACTGGTGGTCCTAACGGTATCTCTGGTATCGATAAGCCAACCCTGTTCGGTCTGGAATTCAGCCGCCGTGCCAAGGAAGAAGACACGGTACTCTTCCATGAGTTCTTCGGCATTGATTACTCCAGCTCATACAAGGTGATCTTCCTTTATCTGATCGCAGTGATCCTGACCATCTTCGTGGTTTACGTGATCAACCGTCTGATGCGTATGCCGGTTGGCCGTGCGTGGGAAGCCCTGCGTGAAGACGAGATCGCTTGTCGCTCACTAGGTCTGAACCGTACAGTCATCAAGCTGTCTGCCTTTACACTAGGTGCAACCACTGCAGGTTTTGCAGGTGCATTCTTTGCCGCACGACAGGGCTTTATCAGTCCGGAATCCTTTATCTTCATCGAGTCCGCAATCATTCTCGCCATCGTTGTATTGGGCGGAATGGGCTCACAGGTCGGCGTTATCCTGGCCGCGATTATCATGACCATCCTTCCAGAGCTTGCGCGTGAGTTCTCTGAATACCGCATGCTGTTATTCGGATTCCTGATGGTAATTATGATGCGCTGGCGCCCACAGGGTCTGGTACCAATGAAACGCCCACATCTGGAGTTGAATCGATGAGCCAATTACTTCTTGATGTAAACGCACTAACGATGCGTTTTGGTGGGTTGGTAGCAGTAAACGGTGTAAATCTGAAGGTTAAAAACCGCCAGATCGTTTCGATTATCGGCCCTAACGGTGCAGGTAAAACCACCGTATTTAACTGCCTGTCGGGTTTCTATATCCCAACAGCGGGTAGCGTGATGTTCAAGAACGAGCAGATCGCTGGCCTGAAAGACTTCCAGATCTCCCGTAAAGGTTTGGTCCGTACTTTCCAGCACGTACGCCTGTTCTCAAACATGACTGTGGTTGAAAACATGCTGGTTGCCCAGCACCGTCACCTGAACACTAACCTGTTCTCAGGTCTGTTCAAAACCCCTTCCTACCGTCGTAAGGAAGGTGAAGCGATGGATCATGCGGCACAATGGCTCGAGGAAGTAGGTCTTCTGGATGTAGCTAACCGCCAGGCGGGCAACCTCTCTTACGGCCAGCAACGCCGTCTGGAAATTGCCCGCTGCATGGTAACTCAGCCAGAACTGCTAATGCTGGATGAGCCAGCGGCTGGTCTAAACCCCAATGAAACCAAAGAACTGGACGAACTGATCATCAAACTACGTGATGAGCACGAGATCTCCATTCTTCTGATTGAGCATGATATGAGCCTGGTAATGGGCATCTCTGATCATATCTATGTTATTGCGCAGGGTACTCCGCTGGCGGATGGTTCGCCGGAAGAGATCAAGAACAACCCTGACGTAATCAAAGCTTACCTGGGGGAAGACTAATATGCTGCGCATTGAAAATGTTAATACGCATTATGGCCAGATTCAGGCTCTGCATGATATCTCTCTGGAAGTTAAACAGGGCGAGATCGTTACACTGATCGGTGCCAACGGTGCCGGTAAAACTACCCTGATGATGACCATCTGTGGTGATCCGCAGGCGACCTCCGGAACCATCGAATTTGACGGTGAAGTGATCTCTGGTCTGGACACCCCATCAGTGATGCGTAAAGGCCTGGCGATCGTACCTGAAGGCCGCCGTGTCTTCAGTGGTATGACGGTAGAAGAGAACCTGTTTATGGGTTCCTACTTCCGCAGCAAAGCGGAAGCACAGGAAACCGTTAAACACGTACTGGAACTCTTCCCTCGTCTGGAAGAGCGTTTTGATCAGCGTGCCGGCACAATGTCCGGTGGTGAACAGCAGATGCTGGCGATTGGCCGTGCCATGATGTCTAAGCCACGCATGATCCTGCTGGACGAACCCTCACTGGGCCTGGCACCGATCATCATTCAGCAGATCTTCGATATCATCGAAAAACTGCGTGATGAAGGCGTAACCATCTTCCTGGTAGAGCAGAACGCGAACCAGGCTCTGCGTATCGCCGACCGCGGTTACGTGCTTGAGAATGGCCGTGTGGTATTGGAAGATACCGGTGATGCTCTGCTGGTTAACGACGATGTGCGTAAGGCGTATCTTGGGGGATAAGTAAGCCCTCTTAGAAACCATAAAAAACCGGCCGCTGAGCCGGTTTTTTTTGTTTCTAAGGGGCAGGGAAAAGCAGCCAGGGCCTGCTGACTGCGGATAACTTCAGCTAAATGCGGCTGCCTTCCGCTGCCTTCCGCTGCCTTCCGCTGCCTTCCGCTGCCTTCCGCTGCCTTCCGCTGCCTTCCGCTGCCTTCCGCTGCCTTCCGCTGACTTCCGCTGACTTCCGCTGACTTCGGCTGACTTCGGCTGACTTCGGCTGACTTCGGCTGACTTCGGCTGACTTCGGCTGACTTCGGCTGACTTCGGCTGACTTCGGCTGACTTCGGCTGACTTCGGCTGACTTCGGCTGACTTCGGCTGACTTCGGCTGACTTCGGCTGACTTCGGCTGCCTTCCGCTGCCTTCCGCTGCCTTCCGCTGCCTTCCGCTGCCTTCCGCTGCCTTCCGCTGCCTTCATCAGATCTTAACCGCCTTTAATACAATCTGTATCCCACTATTTAATTTATCTGTGCCTATTGCCAGGTCCGGCTTGGGATTACCATGTTTGGCACTATGCTAAACAGTTCAGTTAACGACAATATTCGCGGTACGCTTTTTATGGTCTTCGCTATGGCAGCTTTTGCCGTGGAAGATATGTTTATCAAAGCCGCGGCGGACCACCTTTCCCTTGGCACCCTGCTGATCCTGTTCGGTAGCGGGGGGATGTTGATATTTATGGTGATGGCTACGCTGAAAGGTGAAGCGATCTATAACCCGGCGCTCTTTTCCAGAGTACAGCTAATACGCTCAGCTTTTGAAATAGTCGGCCGGCTGTTCTTTGCCCTGGCGATTACCCTCTCTCCCCTATCCAGCGCCTCGGCGATTCTTCAGGCGACCCCCTTGGTGGTAGTTCTTGGCGGTATCCTGTTCTTTAAAGAACGGGTTGGCTGGCAGCACTGGCTGGCGATTATGGCAGGCTTTATCGGTGTTCTGATGATAGTACGCCCGGGGCTGGACAGCTTCAGTGCCGCTTCTATCTTTGCCGTCATTAGCACGATTGGCTTTGCCGGGCGTGATCTGGCGACTCGCGCTGCGCCCCCGACCCTGACCAATTTCCAACTGGGTATCTACGGGTTTATGGTACTGATTATTTGTGGCGCTATCCTTCAGGCTTGGTACGCAGAATCGGTTGATCTTGCCCCGCTGTTGGATTCCTCCGCAGGGCTAAAAACCGCTTGCGCCATCATCTTTGGCGTGATCGCCTATAACTTCCTGACCAAAGCGATGCGTACCGGTGAGATATCTATGGTCACCCCGTTTCGCTATACCCGGCTGATCTTTGCATTTGTTCTGGGGATTATTGTCTTTAACGAACGGCCTGATCTGCTGACGTTATTGGGCGGATTGGTTATTGCAGGAAGTGGAATTTTCTTATTGTGGCAAAGCCGCAAACGAACCAAGAAATTGGTGAGAAGTTACTAAACCAGGAGTCTGCTTTTATACTGTCGAATCAACAGCGGCTCGAAGTACTAGTATCGGTAAAGCCTGACGGACAGAAACCATCAAAACTATAGTTCATCACTTACTGGAGCTCTTTAAGTGCAGCAATGACTTTTTTTCGCTGAGCCGTGACGATATCGAGGTTTTTCTTAAGGCGTTTTAATTCATTTTCTTCACTTTCAGCAGCAACCTTCTCTTTCAGTTGCTTCTTTTTCTTTTTTAACTTTTGCTGGATATCTTTGAGACATTTCTTGCGCTCATCTGCTTGAAGTTTCTCATCGTCGAGGTATTTCTGGGCAGTCTCTAACAACTTGAGCAGTTTCACAGTCTTACCTCCAGGCAATCAATATTGAGATTGTTATTTGTTGTCATCGAGAATTTCGCTCACTTCATCTTCAGTCAGCGCCACACTGCGTACCGCCTTATCCATATCCAGATTCCCACTCGCAAACAGAGTCTCCCCCATCTGGATCAGGTTTTTGGCGACATCATAAGCATAATTTGTGTCATTCATCATCGACGTTGCCATAACAGCGGTGATTTTATTCTCGCGTATCAGCATCTCCATATCACCGTTCGCCGTCACATCATTGGCTCTCATATCAAGCTTCAAACTATCCAGGGAGAGCACATTTGAAGAGTCTTCAACATCATTACGAATAGCATCCAGTTCACGCATCAGGTTACCTAATTGAATGCGGAACTTATTGTACTCTGCGCGGATATATTGGTTTTCCGAGACAATGTAATATGAAAGGTTCTTGCTCATATGCTTGGTATCTTTAATGGCTTCCACAATGTCACGTCCTGCAGCCCGCAGCCGGAACAACTCATCACTTTGCTCCGGAGTCATATTCGACTGGGCACCACTGATGAACTTTACGATATCACTGTAAAGGCCCTTGATACTGATTTCATATTCGTGATCAAAATTGATCGGAATGACTTTATGGTCTTGCCTGACAACATCTTCGAGTTGTTTATCCGACAAAATATCATCGCGATGTAAACTCAGGCCGTGAGCGATGATGGCGAAGGCATTATCGTACAATCTCAGTGTTTCTTTACGTACCGCCTCAATTGCGGTGTCGGGCAACTCCTCAACCGCTTCATTGAGATACATTGGTTTCTCTCTGGACTGCACTTTCTCAGGCATCGCTTTGGTCAAAGAGCTAGCCAGTTTGTCGATGAAAGGCATCATCGCAATAATGCCTATCGAATTAAAAATCGTATGAAATATTGCCAGCTTTAAGGTGTAATTATCCGCAGCGATCCCCACCATAGCGCTGAAACCGTCGACCATTTCAGCAATCTGGTAGATAAACACGATAGCGATAATTGCGGTGACCATGTTGAATATCAAGTGAGCCGCTGCCAGGCGTTTACCCTGCACACTTGCGCTCATCGACCCGATGATTGCTGTAATCGTGGTGCCTATATTGGCACCTATCGCCAGCGCTAAAGCGTTCTCATAAGTGATCTGTTGCGCTGCCAAGCCGGTAATAATAATGACCAATGTTGCATGGCTGGACTGCATAATCACCGTTGCAGCGATACCAATAAGAGTAAACAACATAATTCCGCTGTAACCCGAAACCGAAAACGCTGTCAGATCGATGGTATCGCGGAAGGCCTCAAAGCCCTCTTTCATATAGTGAATGCCGAGGAACAGAAATCCGAGACCGGCAAGAATATAGCCGATGCCGTTCATCGTTCTCGATTTCTGGAAGATCAGAACAATACCGAATACCAACATAGGCATCGCATAGGCAGAAATCTTAACCTTCATGCCCAAACCGGCAATTAACCAGGCGCCGGTTGTAGTACCAAGATTGGCGCCAAAAATAATTCCGATCCCCGCAGCCAGGCCAATCAGCCCGGCACTCAGGAAAGAGATGGTGATGACCGAAACCAGCGAGCTGGATTGCATAATGGAAGTGCTGACTACACCAAACGTCAGTGACTTCCATGGGCCATCGGTTGTTTTTCGTAATATGCGCTCTAGCACTCCGCCAGTGAAGGTTTTGAAACCTTCTTCAAGAGCAAGCATCCCGAACAGGAAGATAGCGACCCCAGCGGCGATTTCCTTGAAGTTAGGACTGATCCAGAAACCCCAAGCCAGAATCGCAAGCATAGTGAATAGAATAATCTTCCTGAACATCTATAAATGTCACCCTTTCAGATAAAAAAACAAAACCACCAGTAAAGTCAGCGCCATACCAAAAGCTTAATGCATCGATAAATAATGCCGATTCAAACTTCCAGCATCATTCCTCTTATAGTAAAGAAAAGAATAGCAGCCATAACGCCTGCGGCAGGAACTGTGATCACCCACGCCGCTGCTATTTTTAATAGCGCAGAACGTTTAACCAGCTCTGTACGATAGATTTTTTTCAGGCTCTTACGCTCTTTTTTGTTCAGTTCAGCTGACGCTCTATGCTCTTTGAGCTGTTTCAGCATGACCTCTTTCTCTTCGATGGTTGCGTTCTCGAACTCCTCGATGAACTGCTTAACTTTATCTTCATCCTCTTCCGAATGGTGAGCATGTATCTCTGCTATTTTCTTCGCATAGTTTGTTTTCAGGTATTCGCGCAGGAAACCAACACCGAAAACACCACCCACGGCAATATGTGTAGAGGAGACAGGCAGACCCAGCTGAGAAGCAATGATGACGGTAATCGCAGCCGCCATCGCAATAGAGAATGCCCGCATCTGATTAAGCTCGGTGATTTCAGAACCCACAGTCTTAATGAGTTTTGGACCATACAGAGCCAAGCCGAGCGCGATACCCAGTGCGCCAATCATCATTACCCAGATTGGGATACTGGCTTTGGCAGAAACCTCACCGCTCATAATGGAATCATTGATTGCAGCAAGCGGACCGACCGCGTTGGCCACGTCGTTGGCGCCATGAGCGAAACTCAGCAACGCCGCCGCAAAGATCAATGGGATTGTGAATAAAGAGTTTACAGAATCCTTGCTGTTTTCAAGTTTATCGGCAGCCGTTTTAATCATGGGTTTTACAATCACATAGATAGCAGCCGCCACCACAGCACCGATTAATGCCGCCGTAGCAAAATCCAGCTTCCAGATCTTCTTCAAACCTTTAAGCGCCAGGTAAGTCGAGAAAGCCCAGGCCATTAAAGTCACCAGAATCGGCACCCATTTTTTGGCCGCGGTAATCATGTCTTGCTTATAGGTTATGTTCTTTTTGATCAGCATCAGGAAAGACGCAGCAATCACTCCGCCCATCACCGGAGAGATAACCCAACTGGCGGCAATCATGCCCATTTTGTCCCAGTTAGCGACAGCAACCCCGCCTGCTGCCATGCCTGCACCCAATACACCGCCGACAATGGAGTGAGTCGTCGAGACCGGCGCACCCAATGAGGTAGCGATGTTAAGCCAGATGGCTGCGGAAAGGAGAGCCGCCATCATAAGCCAGATAAACGTATCGGCATCCTGAATCGCTTGAGGGTTAATAATGCCTTTTTTAATCGTGCTAACCACGTCACCACCAGCGAGTAGCGCACCCGAAGCTTCGAAAACGGCAGCAATAATAATAGCCCCCGTCAAACTTAATGCCTTGGAACCAACCGCTGGCCCTACATTGTTCGCGACATCGTTAGCACCAATATTCATCGCCATATAGCCACCAATCATGGCAGCCGCTACCAACATTATTCCGTTGGGTACGTTACCTACCGTCGAGTAGCTGTACATAATAACCCCCACAATAAAGAGGATCGCATAGCCCAGCCTCACGATTTCAGGTCTGCCAAAAAGCGTAGCCCGCTCTATTTTGTCGAGTTGGTTGATATCCACTTCAGTTTTACCCCTTGGATTAACGCATCGTTGCTCGAAAGATAGGTAGCACCGAGGTTTTTCTGATTCATAGAAAACGGTGCTGTCATATCTTTGTAATCTAGTCCTCCGCGCCGACTAAAACCATTGAGTAGATCAATAAAATGGGTTGTAGATAAAAGAAAAACGGTTAAGAGCGGTTGGGGGCGGCTGAAACCAGGAAAAAGCAGGACGCCACTTCGTGGCTAGAGATCGCTTTACTTTCAGGACGCAGCTTCGCTGCTAGAGGACGGCTTCGCCTAGAGGAAAGTTCTAGACGCTAGTTACTAGAACCTAGTAACCAGGAACCCTTGCCTTTTCCATTAATCGATTACATATTAGGCACTTAAGGAATTCTCTGTGCAGATATATAAGCACAGTCAGTCATCAGAACGCGCATGCTCGTTTTTATCGGAGGAAAATGGCAGTGCTGTCTAAAAGCTATTTAGATTCAAATTGCTACAGCTATACCTATTTATCCTCTTGGCAGAAGAACGCGCACGCTTGTTATTAAAATTTTAAAGGTCAAAGGGAACTATGAGTAATATTTTAGAGATTGACCTCAATAAAAAACTAGAGATAAAAATTAATAATGAGAAGCCGGTTGCACTTAAGGACCTTTCATTATCCCTTTTATCGTTTAATCATCAATTTCACAAATTTGTTGAGTCTGAGACAGACAAAGAAACTGATATAGGCTCCGAGCTTCTTATCAAAGAAGTTCGGAAAGGCTCCATTGTGGTTGAATTGGTTTCTCAAGCAGCACCTGTTGTTCCATTATTGTGGGAGGGAGGTACACTAAATCAATGGGCCAAGCTGGTTCAAGATATGTGCCTTTGGCTATTGGGCCAAGCCGAAAACCCGCCAAAAGATGTTTCTAAGAAAGACCTTCAAGAATGGAATCAATTTGTGGAGCCGGTTGCTAAGGACCATGGTTCACAAATGAATATCAATGTCTCCGATGGTGGCACTGTAATAAATAATTTCACAATAAATTCAACAGAAGCCAATGCTATTCAGAATGAAATAGCTCGAAAAGTTGAAGCCTTAGATACTCCAGAAGATCACATTCATCGTCGTAAGGTAATGTACTGGTATCAAGCTAAGTTTGATCCGCATTCAGACACCGGAAATAGAGCAATTATTGATGACCTTTCAAGAAGTAGTTTAAAGGTGATATTTGAAAATAATGCGGTAAAAGATGGCATGCTTCATCCTCAGGAAAGGTTTAACAAACCTTGGCATGAACTAGCATATGTCGTTGATGTAGAAGTTGAAACTGTACGAGGAGTTCCAAAAATGTACAAGGTTTTGCAGTATTACCCAGAATATACTTTCGATCCTGAGGAAGATTGACTTTTAACAAGAACAGGTAGTTGACGCGCTATGCGCAAAACAACTGTAAGCACTACATTTCTCATCTATAAAGGAGTGAACTTGGAAGTCTATAACGTTAAATCCGAGGAAGAAGATGCAAAATACCTTCTTTCTTACATCAATGATGTATTAATTCCATCATCTAAAGAATTCTTCAGCTTACTGGATGACAATAATGTGTTACTCCATCATGCGTTTTCATTTAATGCCATCTTAGCTCACGCTATTGACTACATGGTTTTTATTGCTAAGAAAGTAAGCGATGTTAAGAGAAAGGATTTTATATCAAATTTTGATCAAAGATATGGAGTCGATGGCTGTGCTCACATCAACAATAAATTTAGATTGTTAGATGCAATTAACAACTCATTCAAGCATGTTGAGTTAGAACAAAAAAGATACTCTGACCTAATTGAAATGTATGGGGACCTAACCTTCCACAGTTTGGCACCAATTGAAGGTAAAATATTTTTCAAATCATCATCATATAAGTTTGATTATTCTCGCGTGGTAATGAGGCCGATAGCTGTAATTTTTAATTGCGGATTAAAAACAATAGACGATGTAGATGATTTTATAAACGGTAGGATTTGCGGGAGTACTGGGTACGGATATTTTGATTACGATTATGAACCACACGACGCTATTGATAGGATGATTGATGCGTGCAATCCAGAATGTATGGATTGTGGTGAAAGTGGTGATGATTGTGATTGCCCAAATTTCATATACGGCAATGATCGAGGTGATTTTTCCTCTAATATCGATCCAAGTTTCGAATTTGGTGACGTTATGTCAGATATCAGCGGCACGCGTGAATGGAGTAAGTGAAGCTGCATGTAGAACACCTATTAACTTCACATCTGAGTATATCGTTTCCGGACATCAACCTTGAACCTCAATACTTCGAAGGTGAAACCCCGTAAGCTTGCCGGAAGGCGCGGTTAAAGTGGCTTTGGTCGTAGAAGCCTACGGCCTGGGAGACTTCGGAGAGAGTCTGTTTAGTGCGGCGCAGAAGTGCGCAGGCGTGTTCGAGGCGGAAGCGGGTTAGCCAGGCGTGCGGGGTAACCCCGACGGTTTTCTCAAAGCGGCGAAGGAACTGGTAACGGCTTAGATCGCAGAGTTCGGCCAGTTCATCCAAAACGATCTTATTATCCAACGATTCACGGCAGTATTCCCGTACCTGTTGCCACTGTTTCTCTGAGAGATAGCCCTTGCCCCCTTCGGGTGTCACCACACAGAGATCGGTGAGGAGTGGTGCCAATAACTTTAACCAGTGCTCTTCGGTTGCCATAGAAGAGAGTTGGTTTTGTTCCTGTAATGAAAGGAACAGGTTGAGTAGCGCTGCTGCACAGCGTGGGTCTTCCAGCATCGCGCCAGCAAAAAACAGCTCGCCCTTATCAGCGAAAATATCCGCGAAGTAATGCTCCAGAATCTCTTGCGAGATACGGAAGGTTTTCATTTTGTAGGGTGAATCACCGTAGCTGATCCCATCGTGGATCTCGCCCGGCGGCATGATCGATACCCGACCGGGCCCTAAAAGCACCGATCTGCCCTGAAACTTCTGTTTTTGCACCCCTTCAACCACCAGCCCGATGTGGTAATCCAAGTGGTAGTGGGGCTCAAACTGAAAATCAGAATAAACACCTTCACTTAAAACCAGATCGGGCGTGTCGGCTACACGGTGGTACTGCACATCATCTGCCATGTTAACGCCTCCTCTGGTTTTAAAGTTAATCGTGATTGTTACGGTTTACTGACTATGCAGTTTAGCGATTGCCTGCAGGAAGTCATCTACTTCCTCTTCACGAGCCATAAAGGAGGTGACAAAACGGCACACACCTTTACCCCAGCGATTGGCGTAAAAGCTAAACCCCTGAGAGTGCAATGCTTCGATGGTTCGCTCGGGCAAACGGCAAAATAGAATATTTGTCTCTACCTCGGTGAGCAGTTCGATCTGCGGGAATCGGTCCAGCCCATCGGCCAACTTCTTTGCCATCGCATTGGCATGGCCCGCATTATGAAGCCAAAGATCATCTTTCAGGTAAGCGTTCATCTGCGCAGCCATAAAACGCATTTTGGAGAACAACTGCCCCGCTCGCTTGCGGCGAAACTCCAACTCTTCAACTAAGGACAGATCAAAGACGATGATCGCTTCAGCGGCCATTACGCCATTTTTAGTGGCGCCAAATGAGAGCAGATCCACCCCGGCTTTCCAGGTCATCTCTGCTGGGGTGCAGCCCAGACTGACCAGCGCATTAGCAAAACGGGCGCCGTCCATATGCAGTTTTAATTCCTGAGCTTTGGCAATCCGGCCAATCGCACTGATCTCTTCCAGACTATATAAGCTGCCTGACTCGGTTGCCTGGGTAATACTCACCACTGAAGGCTGCACCGAATGCACATCGCCCTTCTTCAGCCCTGCCTTCTCTTGCAGGTGTTCAGCACTGATCTTACTGTTCTCACCCGCTACATTAACCAGCTTTGCGCCATTAGTGTAAAACTCCGGCGCGCCACACTCATCATTATTTATATGGCTCTCTTCATGACACAGCACTGAACCCCAGGGCGGTGTTGCCGCTGCCAGACAGAGCGCATTAGCAGCTGTGCCAGTGGGCACCAATAACACTTTAAGATCACACTCAAATAGTTCCTTGAAGCGTTCTTCACAGGCCGCAGTCAGTTCATCACTTCCATAGGGTTGTGCGATGGATTGATTCGCCTGAATCATCGCTTCCATCACTTCCTGCGAAGCGGAAGCAATATTGTCACTGGTAAAACTGGCTTTGTAATTGTTGTTCTGCATCTATCTATCACTCTCTCCGATCAGGCTCACACTATATCCCCGGACTTTGATCGGCGTATTGTAAAAAATTGCATTTTTCATCGGCTCACGAAAAACCTGTCAGCAGATAAGTCTTAGCCAATCGCTTATTGTTCGATCAGGCACTGATAAATTTTATTTATCAGATAAAGAAGAAATAAATCATTAGACAAGCTATACAGCAGTATTAGATGATTCAGTAATCATATTTTCTTATAAGAGAGCCGCTAATTAGCCCGCTAACTTGTAGGAACACTTATAAAAACAGAAAGCGACTACCCTTAAGAAGAGCCTGGTCCCCAATGATCAGCTGCGAGCACCACATTCACTTAAGCAACGCCATCTGAGCAGTAGTCGGTTTAACAAGGGCAAGAATATGACATCCGAACTATCCCCGTTTGAGATTCGTCAGCAGATCCGCGCTGGCAACTTTACTGGTAATACATCCGGTCTGGCACAAGGTTTTGTTCAGGGTAACCTGGCGATCATGCCTAAAGAGTGGGCCAATGACTTCCTTTTATTTTGCCAGCAGAACCCTAAGCCCTGCCCTATTGTTGGTATGTCCACCGCACCGGGTGATTTTCTGCTCAACGATCTGGGTGAAGATATCGATATCCGCCGTGATGTCCCACGCTACCGTATCTACCGTGATGGGGTTCTGACCGAAGAGGTTCAGGATGTCTCTGAAGTATGGCGCGATGATCTGGTGACCTTTGTTCTGGGTTGCTCTTTCTCCTTTGAAGAAGCGCTGATCGCCGATGGTCTTGAAGTGCGAAACATCACAGAAGGTGTGAATGTACCTATGTATCGCACCAACATCGCCTGCAAACCTGCAGGTCGCTTCCACGGCAATACCGTTGTAAGCATGCGCCCGATGAAAGCGGCAGATGCGATTCGTGCGGTACAGATCTGCACCCGTTTCCCATCCGTTCACGGCGCCCCACTGCACCTGGGTGATCCGGCCGAGATCGGTATCAGCGATATCAACAAACCTGACTTCGGTGACGCTGTCACCATCAAAGAGGGCGAGCTACCGGTATTCTGGGCCTGTGGTGTTACCCCGCAGGCTGCTATCGAGCAGGCAAAACCTGAGTTCTGTATTACCCACAGCCCAGGCCACATGTTGATTACTGACCTGCCAAACAGCCGTTTGGCTGTACTTTAAGGAGTAGATCATGAGCTTAAAACTGAATTGTGATCTGGGCGAAAGCTTTGGCTCCTGGAAGATGGGGCTGGATGAAGCGGTGATGCCGCATATCGATCAGGCTAATATCGCTTGTGGTTTCCACGCTGGCGATCCGCTGGTACTGCAGAAAACCCTGAGCCTGGCGAAAACGAATAATGTCACTATCGGTGCACACCCGGGTTACCCGGATCTGGTTGGCTTTGGGCGCCGTACCATGAAAGTCAGCGATGCCGAACTTAAAGCAATGGTTCAGTATCAGATTGCGGCGATCGATGGCATGGCGGCAACTCAGGGCCTGACCCTGACTTACGTTAAACCACACGGCGCTATGTACAACGACATGATGGCGAATGCGCAGAACCGCAAAGTGATTATGCAAGCCATCGCCGAATACCACCGCCCGCTCGTGCTGATGCTACAGAGCACGCCACAGGCTGAACAGCATCTGGCTGAAGCTAAAGAAGCCGGCATCGAGTTGTGGTTCGAAATCTTTGCCGATCGTTGCTATGACGACGATGGCAAACTGCTGGCACGCAGCAAACCGGGTGCAGTACACAGCAAAGAGAAGATGCTGGCTCAGGTTAAACAGCTGAAAGAATCCGGCACTGTGACGACCGTTAGCGGCCATACACTTAACCTTCGCTCCGACACTTTGTGTGTTCATGGCGATAACATGGAAGGTGTTAACGCGATCCAGGAGATCCGGGAGCTAATCAGCTAATGCGTATTGAAGTGGCGGGCGAAAACGCCCTGATTATCTACTTTGGCGAGCAGACTGATCCCCGCGTTTCGGCACAGGTGCAGCAGGCCGTTACCATTCTGGATACAGAGCTGAACGACTGCTTGATCGATATGGTCCCCTCCTATGCATCATTGCTGGTGATCTTCGACATGCTCGCTTGTGACCATCTGCATATTCGCAGCAAGATCCGTGAGTTGCTTAGCCAACTGGATCAGGCCAATGCGACCGAAGGCAAGCTGGTAGAACTACCCGCATACTACAGCACCGAATCTGGCCCTGACCTTGAAGATCTGGCAAAACGCGCGGAGCTCTCGGTTGAGGAAGTGATTAAGCTGCATAGCGAAACTGAATACCGTGTTTACGCCATCGGCTTTGCCCCAGGCTTTGCTTATCTGGGTGAAGTTGACCCGCGTATTGCAGCACCACGTCTATCAACACCACGCCAGAAAGTACCCCGTGGTGCAGTGGCAATTGCTGACCGGCAGACCGCAGTCTATCCGGCCGTTTCTCCGGGCGGCTGGAACCTGATCGGCCTGTGCCCTACTCGTATGTTTGATCCGGCTGCTGAACCGACAATGCCGGTACAGGTAGGTGATCGCATTCGTTTCACCCCGATCGATCGTGCCGAATTCCTATCACTGGGGGGCGAATTATGAGCGGCTTTAAAGTCATTCAACCCGGTATTCTGACCCTGATTCAGGATGCAGGCCGTTTTGGCCACCACCGTATCGGGCTGACCACCGGCGGTCCGCTGGATGCTGACGCCTTTAACTGGGCTAACCGCCTGGTCGATAACCCGCTGAACACGACCGCACTGGAGATCAGTGTGGGTGGATTAGTGCTAGAAGCCGAAGTGAATACCTGCCTGGTACTGACGGGTGCCGAGATGCCACTGAAAATTAACGGCATTGAGCAGGACCGCTGGCACGCCCATCAGGTTAAAGAAGGTGACCGAATCGAAGTCGGCTTTACCACACAAGGGGCACGTGCCTACCTGGCAGTAAGCGGCGGATTCCAGATCGAGCATAGTTTTTCCAGCGCAGCGACAGTAACCCGTGAATCACTGGGTGGCTTGTCAGGTGAAAAGCTGCAGCAAGGCGATCACCTGAGCTGTGCCGAGATTGATGGCCGTAAGGCCTTCCGTTTGGCTGAACATCATCGACCGGTCTATCAGGATCAGATCAGCCTGCGTGTGATTACCGGTTATCAGCAACACACATTTAGCGATGTGGCTAAACGCGTGTTCTTCAGCAGTGAATATGAAGTCACGGATCGCGCTGACCGCATGGGCTACCGCCTTTCCGGTCCGGAAGTAAAGTCCTCAATCGACGGCATTCTTTCAGAAGGTATCTGTCACGGAGCCATCCAGATTCCAGCCGACGGTCAGCCAATCGTTTTGCTTAACGACCGCCAAACCATTGGGGGTTATCCAAAGATAGGTTCAATGATCTCGATGGATACCGCACGCATGGCACAGCTGATGCCCGGCGCCAAAGTTTCTTTTGAAGAGATCAGCATTGATGATGCCCACAACCTGCACTGTCTGGCGCACGTCAAATTCAACAACACCGACCCTGAAGCGGTGTAAATAAAAAATACGATAATAAGTTGGCTGCACTGACAGCCAACCAGTGGAAACAAATATGTCAAACGCAATCAATGAAGCGAACCTAAGCAAACAGATAGAAGACTTGCTGGTCGCAAAAAACCTACGCGGTATGAAAACCGTACAGCCAGCACTAGCGCCTGGTTATTACCAGCGCGCGGCGCGCATCCTTAACAAATGTAAGGGCCATGTGCTGATCGGAACCGGTTTTCCGGTAGTCGATACTTTCGAAACCGATGGGCCTGTAGGCGCTATTGCGCTGTACAACGCACTGGAAGCACTGGGTGCAACGCCGATCATCGTCTGTGGTCCTCCGGTATCACAGGCACTGATGGACGAATACCGAGTGCATGAGATCCGCGTTGGCGAACACCAGGAGCGAACGCTGGAAGCGTTCCAGGCGCTGTACCAGTACAACCCGGATGCAGTGCTATCTATCGAGCGTCCAGGTCAGGCTGCTGATGGTGGTTATTACAATATGCGCGGTGAAAGCATCAGTGAACGTACTGCCTGCTTCGATACCTTCGTCCTGAACGCAAAATGCCCAACGATTGGCATCGGTGACGGCGGCAACGAGATCGGTATGGGCAATATTCAGGATGCACTGAAAGATCTGGATATTATGGCGTCAGCCACTCAGGTAGATGAACTGCTGATCGCTGATGTATCCAACTGGGGTGCTTACGGCATTATCGCTTTCCTCAGCCTGTGGAATGACAAAGACCTGTTGGCCGATATCAAGCCGCTGGAGATTCTCGAATATCTCTCCAAGCTAGGCAGTGTCGATGGGGTTACGCGGATTAACGAGTTAACCGAAGACGGTCTGCCGGTTGACGAAGGTAATCAGATCATTGCCGAGTTACGTAAACTAACCGGCTTTGCGTAAACAGGAATAAGCCAGACTTTGTCTGGCTTTTTTTCACAACGGACGTATACAGCTTGACCGACCTTCTAAGCCCATTAGCTTTAGGTCATACTCAGATTAGCAGACCTTCATAGAGAACAGATGGAAAGTTAGAAGCTTATGCGCCTGAGAAATTTACAAACTTTTGTTGCGGTTGCTCGCCTGGGCAGTTTTCATGCAGCAGCCCAACAACAACATACCACCCAACCTGGCGTGTCTGCGCGAATCAACGCCCTTGAAGAAGAACTCGGCGTCCAGCTTTTTATCCGTGATAAAAGTGGTACCCGCCTCTCCCCTAAAGGGGTTCAGCTCCTTCCCTATGCAGAGAAGATGCTCGCAATCGGTCAGGAGATGAAAGAACAACTCAGCGAAGAACAGCAACAAAAAGGCAATATCCGCATCGGTATCGCCGATACGCTGGCACATCTCTGGTTGACCCGCCTGCTGGAACACTGGCAGCAACAGCACCCTCTACTGTCATTCGAGCTGAATACGGATGTCTCTCAACGCCTTATCCAGCAGCTTTCTGATCATCAGCTGGATCTGGCCCTGATCGTCGACCAACCGCTTTCCGATACAGCGCTGGTCTCCGAGCCTCTGTGTAGTTACCCACAAAAATGGGTTGCTGCCCCCGATCTGATCACTGGTGATTCGGTTAAAGATATCGAAGACTTGGCTCGCTACCCAATTCTGAGCTTCCCAAGGGATACCCGCCCATGGGAGTTTCTCCAAAGCCTGTTTATCAACCGGATTGAGATGCCTCGCTTTCATACCTGCGGCTCGGTTAAAGGATTACTGGAACTGACACAGCAAGGCCTGGGTATTGCTTTGTTAACTGCACCACTGGTCGATAAGCAGATAGCATCCGGCGAACTGGTTGAGCTGGATATTTCACCAAACCCGCCAGGGCTCAATTTTAGTTTTAGCTGGCGTCTGGATGACAACAGAATCCTGCCAAAACTATTAGCGGACAGTGGTCGAGGCACAATCAGCCAGGATCATACGGACTAAAACCAGATGATATTACGGAAAAATAACGCATAATCAGAAGATAAGCCTATATTATTAAAATAATTAGGGATTTATCGTTAAATTTCTTTTGCTATTGAAAGCTTTTCACTTTTTATAGAGACTTCCGGTAGCAAAATTTCCTGCATTTCATGGAAAAACCATGACATCTCCCTGAAATTTAAGCAGGCCCTAAATAAGTCTGAACTTGAATTAGACTGATAAGAGACCACAGCTATGTGTAAACAGTAAAATAACTGTGCGCTGGCAAAAATGGTTTCAGAACAAGAGTGGAAGGTAAGAATTTATGAGCATTTCATTTCTGAATGGCGACTACATGCCACTGGAAGAAGCACGCATCTCTCCTCTGGACCGCGGCTTCCTGTTTGGCGACGGCATCTACGAAGTTATCCCTTATTACAAAGGCAAATCTGTAGGCCTGATGCCGCACATCGAACGCATGATCAACGGCCTGGCTGCCATCGAGATTAAGTGCACTAAAACCGCTGATGAGTGGAAAGAGCTGCTGGATGATCTGGTAGCACGCAACGAATCCATGGGCGACAACCTGGGTGTATACGTTCACGTATCTCGTGGTGCTGATGTTAAGCGCTACCACCCGTACCCAGAAGGTGTTGAGCCAACGGTGTTCTGTTTCTGCTTCAACATCAAAGATCCTGAGCCGGTTGATCGCACTAAAGTCACTCAGTACAGCCTGGTTTCTACTGAAGACCTGCGCTGGCAGCGCTGCCACATCAAATCGACTGCGCTTCTGGGTAACGTTATCCACTTCCAGGAAGGTTACTCTAGCGGTGCTGATGAAGCGCTTCTATACAATGCTAACGGCGAACTGACTGAAGGTAGTTCTTGTAATGCCTTCATCGTCAAAGATGGCATTATCGCTACACCAATTCAGGACAACCAGATTCTGCCAGGTATCACACGCCGCATTATTCTGGACAGTCTGAAAGCAGACGGTTCCCTGCAGGTTGAAGAACGTACCATCACTATGGATGAAGTTCGCGATGCAGACGAGATCTGGATCACAAGCTCTTCAAAAGAGATTGCACCCGTGACTAAGCTGGATGGCAAACCTGTCGGCGACGGTTCTGTAGGCGAGATCTGGGAAAAAGCTTTCGCTATCTATACTGCATCAAAATACGATTTTTGATCGGCCAAATTAGCAAAAAAACGCAGCCAACGGCTGCGTTTTTTATTTCACTTTAATCTACTGATCATTATCCGGTAGCGCTGCGCTCTGCCCACATAAGTATTTACAGACAATTCGCTCCAACTCCCCCTCCTCTTCCAACCGACTAATACTGTTGTTCATCGGCTCAAGGAGTTTTGACTTGCTAACGTGCAGTCGGAAAACCACCGGGTTACTGTTGTAAGGTAGCGAGATCTGATAATTAAGATTACCCGCACGCTGGTAGTGCAGTGCTGGCGCCTCATTCATAAGGCCCAACTCATTCCAGCCACGGTGAACCCTCTGCGCAATCTGCCATTGATTGGTGAAATCTTCACGCAGGATCTTTTCCGGAACAGAGGAACCTCGCACCGTTGCTACACGTTGCCCCTCAAGGTCTTTAAGAATAAACACAGGGAAAGACAGTTCAGGACGGTAGATGAACACCTCATTCACGACCCCGAATGGGCGCGTATAGAGAGAGAAATCTTCTAACAGGGCAGATATTTCCGCTTTGGGGTTTACCCCTGCCTCCAGATCAATCTCACCTGCAACAAAGTGGCGCTGCAAACGCGCCTGAGACAGGGGAATAATCTCCAGTTCAACATTAAGCTCCTCGGCTATCGAGCGCAGAGTATCAACATAGATTCCGGTGTAATCACCCGCATCAGTCTGCCAGAAGAAAGGCACCTTTCCCGGTTGCGGCATACCCACCCTAAGCTTAACTGCATCAGCAAAAGCACTAGGGGCTAGTAAGGCACTCAAGCATAAAACGCTGAGCAATTTGGCACATGAGGACACTTTATTCATACGTAGTATGTTAATCTATACCGAAAGAAAACAAACCCAATTTTATTCCCAGCATGCCATTGTAATGACCAACACCCACTCAACCATAACTGTATCCGCTAAACTGCTTGAACCCTTTATGCAGTTGGCCCGTCACTACCCTCAAACCGATGGCAGCGATATCAGTTTGCAGTTACTACAACTGGCAAAAATTACTGAAGCTGAGTTTAACAAACCTGGTGCGCGCTTTCCCGAAGATAAATTCCCTCTGATACTTCAGAAGCTGCAAAGCATCACAAGTAATCCTCTTGTAGCGCTTAGCCTGGGTGAGGCGACTCAACCACAGATGCTCGGATCACTGGGCTTTCTGATGTCCACTGCACCTAATCTGGAACTTGCTTACCAGATACTAACGGACTACCTGCCACTGATTCACGAAGGGGCGGTACTGCAACTGGAAAAGAGCGTAGACGGGATCGAGTTAACATTTGAATTACACGATAACCATCCGGGTATCGTTAGCTTCTTCCTCTCCTGCTTAATCAACTGGCCACGTCATCTGACCGGACAACAAGTAGCTGCGAAGCATGTCTACCTGAATTGCCCTGAACCCGCGGATAAACGTCTTTATCAACAGCACTTCGCCGCAGAAGTAAGTTTCGATCAACCCAGAAACCAACTACTGATTAACAGCGAATACCTTAATCTGAGTTGCGTTGATGCCAATGCCGAAATGCACCAACTGCATCGGGAGTTTGCTGACTCGCTGATGAGCAAAATCGGGGTGCAGAATGCCCTGACAGCAAGAACGCGAAACCTGATTCGTCAGCACCTGAGTGGCAATAACGGGCTTATCCGCCGTGAACAGGTCGCATCAGAGCTGGGGCTAAGCTTAAGGACGCTGCAACGGAAACTAGGTAATCTGGGCAGTAGTTTTCAGGATATTTATGATGAAACCCGTAAAGAGATCTGCCTTCAGCTAATCCAGCGGGGCGAGCATAGTTTCGGTGAAATCTCCTATCAGTTGGGTTTCTCTAATCAGTCCGCCTTTCAGAAAGCTTTTAAGCGCTGGATGAACACCACGCCAAGTGAGTACCGATCGCGAATAAAGCCTGAGCAGGTTGAGATAGCCTCAGCGAAACCTGAAACCACGACCACCAGTTGGCTTAACCAATCAGACTTCACCGAATTGCTGATCCAGAAGACCGACCACCTCAGTCAATTCAGCTGCCAGCTTCTGGAATGGGCATCACTGTGCGGCGATGACTTCAGCCTTGAAGAGATCTCCACCCTTACCGGTGACCCTATCGCCCGGCTGGCTATTTATCTGTGGCCATCAGAGCAAAGCGGGCTGATCATCTGCACCGATGACCCGGGAGACAGAACCCACTTTAGGTTTGCTGACGTCAGAATTCGTCAGCATTTCCTGGAGCGTCAAAACGAGACACAGCTTATCCAACGCCATGGCGATCTCGCCAGAGCCATGCTCGGTCAAACCAACCTATCGCAACAGACCGCTAAGCTGTTCACTCATATCGAAAAGGCACGCTCGCTCTTTTCTGCAAAAGAGTGCGAAGCGATTCTTAAAATCGCCCTGCAAACCTCTGAAGACCTAGCCGCTGCGGGCGATTTCCGAAAAGCCAGTTATTATCAGAGCCAGGCCCTGGCACTTATTTCCGTAGAAAGTACGGCTGAATATGAAAAACAGTACTGGCGTTTAGCTGAACTACTGTTTTTATCAGGGGAAGCCAAATCGGCTCAGGAGATGATCGACCAGAGCGACTGTCACTCCCAGGCCAAGCCATTACTACAGGCAAGAATCTATCAGCACCAAGGAAGCGCTGACCGAGCGCTTGAGCATCTACTAAAACAGCCGGTTAACAGGCTTCTGCCCAAAGATGAATCTGCGCAATTGCTGTTCCTGGTTGAACAAACCGAGCACCATCGCGCCCGCCTTGAAAATATCGATGCAGAGTTTCAAAACCTTGCAGAAAGTAGTCAGCAGGAGCATTACCAGCAGTTTCTTGAACAGATTGCGCTACTTGCCAGAGAGCAAAAACACCCCTTGCTTGCTGCCTGTGCTATCTGCCTGATGGTCAAAGACACCTTTGAGTATGGTCGAACTTCACACAGCGCTTTTGCTTTTGCCAGTTTCGCCTGGGTGGCCGGTTGGTTCTGCGCTGATATTAAACTCGCCAGAAAAGCTGCGGATGCTAGCAGGCTAGTACTTAATGCACAGCAGGGGCAGATCCCACTGAGCAGCCCCCTCGCGCAGAATCAGGACCCATCACTGATACTCAGCAGCCAGGTAGAGCACTGGCTAGTGCCGCTTAATAAAGTGCAGCGTAACCTCTCTGAGCTTGAGCACTCTTGCCGTCTGAAGCATCACTGGCTTGAACTGATTGATGTACTCACTTTGAGCTTCCAGATGAGCATCTATCGCCCGGGCAGCCTTAACCTGGAGCAGCTTGAGGAAGCACTGGAAGACTCTCTGGAACCGATCCGCCACCCTGATCTTGAACATAAGAAAAACCAAGTCAGAGAGGAAATTTTATCGGCTCTGAATCAGCTAAGGGGACGACCTGGCCGCGAAAGAGATTCTGCATCGGTATATGGCCTTTCCGCCTGCTCCCAGATCGTTAATGCCCTTGTGTTGAATGAACAATCCTCCTGGGCAAAGTTACTGCTCAAAGTTGACCAGCTTGAGCAAAGCTTGCCGGGTTATTTCAGCCATACGGAAGCACTGTTTGCGACAACACTGATGCGGGCTATTCTTGCCCAGAAACAGCAAGGATTTAGCCGTAAAGGGCAGATTGAGTTTACCCGTCAGCATTCGCGTATTGAAATCTGGGCTGAGCAGATGCCAGAAAACTTCGCAACGCAAAATCTGCTGATCAAAGCGGAAAAAGCGCGGCTCTCTGACGAAGATCCAACGCCCTTCTACGAAGCGGTTTTATCTGAGTGTCAGATTTCTGAAGCGGGTTATATCACCCCACTTTGCTATCAACGTTATGCTGACTATCTGATCACACAACAACAAAACCACCTCGGCAGATTTTGTTTGGCCGAAGCCTGCAGACTTTATCAGCAATGGGGTGCGACAAAAGCAGCTAAAATAGTAGAACAACAACTGAGTTTGCTGGCAAAATAGAACCTTCTGACAGTCCTGAATTAGTGGCCACTCTATGACCCCCTGGAAAGTATTAATCGTCGATGATGAAGAGGGTATTCACGGTATTACCCGCATGATTTTCCGTGGCTACGAATTCGAACAACGACCTATCGAGCTGATCAGTGCAACCAGCAGTGATGAGGCGAAAAAGATACTCAGGGAACAACCTGATATCGCCCTTGCCCTACTTGATGTCGTGATGGAACAGGACAACACCGGCTTACTGCTTGTCGAGCATATTCGTAAAGAGCTGGATAATCAGGATATACGCATTATTCTGCGTACCGGCCACCCGGGCTATGCACCTGAGGCCCAGGTGATCGTCACTTATGATATCAACGATTATCTCAGCAAAGCGGAACTCTCGGCTTCCCGTCTGTTAACCTCAGTTATTGTCGCGCTTCGCTCTTATCGTGATATTCGCTCAGCTCGCATAGCGCCCGCTCAAGAAGAGATCAGCGATCCTCAGGAAAACAACGATCTGCTACCGACAACCGTCGGTCATCTTCATTCACTTCTGGCTCCACTGCTTAAAAGCAGTACTCGCCTAGAACAGATGGACCTGAATCCGGTTGCCAAGGATCTATGTACCAATCTTAAAGCGCAGCTTGATCGGCTGAATACCAACCTGTTACTGCTACAGGGAACCCAGCAGGCGACCGAGACAACGGTTATCTCAACATCGGCACTGATGGACGATGTGCTAAGGGTATTCCTGCCGCAAACACGCCAGGAAGGCTGGCTGATCGACTACCAGATACAATCCCCTCTGGAACAGGTCAGCACTGACCACCTGTTATTTCGAGCCTTACTAATCTGCTCAGTAGAACTGGCGTTGTTACAGGCCCAAGGTCATGATCTGAAGATAGTCCTGCAACCCACAGATGGACAGCAGATCAAACTCACGGTGAGTCAGACAAGCGGCCACGGAAGCTTCAAACAAACGCCATGGGCGCAATATCTGAGCACCTGCCTGGAAAGTCTGTGCCAACAGCTTGGCGGGAGTACTATTGAGGCAGATGACAACCATCTGATAAGTTGCCTTCTACCCCAAGTTTAAACTGAAGGTTTTGCGCGATTAGTTATCTGAAAGCATGTAGATGGTTGCTTCTTCAGACTGGCGCTGTAACCACTGATCAGTTTCTTCTTTGTTGCGGCCAAAAAACACCACACGTGATGCCTGGCTTAGCTCACCACGGCGACCGATCTCATAGCGGTATACCCACCAGCTATGATCACTCACCTGACGAACTTTAAGTGCGAATTGAACGAATTTACTTGTTAGGAGCGTATTTGCGTAAGTCATTTTTAGTTTATTTGGTTAGGGTTAGAAAATGCCGGAGCCGTTCGGCTCCGGCGTCGCTCAATTAATACTTTCCTTTTGCCTGAGCCAGTTCCATCAGACCACGGATTGCCACAGTAAAGATTGCATAATCCTGCTGGTCGCTGTTGCGAATTTCCTGCAACAGGCCATGCCAACGATTTAGCAAAACTTCATTTTCTGACAACCAGCTCGTCATGCGTGCATCCATATCCAGTTCTGCATCCTGATCAGTTCGAAGAACAGAGATAGTGATGGACTGCTGATGACGGGTCAGGTCTTCACGGAAACCGTCACGGGCCATAGTTTCCCAGTGGTTGCTGGTATCCAGCAGTTTGATCTGATGGTCAAACCAGTGCAGGTTCAGACGATCACTCAAACCGAAGTGGATTCGCGCCACCTGATCAGGGGCTGTACCGGTCTGCTCAGATGCCTCAATAACACCCAACAGAGTGTAAAGGCTATCAGACGCAGCAACGATATCAGCCAGGGCAGTAGGCGCCCCCATAGCCACCAATTCGCTGTACTGCTCCTCCCAGCGTTCAAGGTGTTTGCCTTCCAGGAACTGTTGCAACTGACCACTGATCTCACGCACTGCCGGGCGGAATTTCTCAACCGCTGCAGCAGCATTCTGTCGCATGCGCTGCTGGCGCATAAACCAGTAGGTTGCACGACGCATCAGACGGATCATTTCTGCCATCATCAGTTGCTGAATATCAGAAGATACCTGGTTATCCAGCGCCTCGATATCACGCCATCTCTGTGGAATATCGAAAACATCACGGGCGATCACATAAGCAGCAGCAACCTCGGCACACGCGGAACCACCCATCTGCATCAAACGCTCGACAAAGGTGATACCCATGGTATTTACCATGCCATTCGCCACCTGAGTCGCAATGATCTCTTTACGCAGTCGATGCTGATTGATCTGTTCTGCGTACTCTTCGATGAGCCTCTGCGGGAAGGCACTCATCACCTCCTTGCTCAAGTACTCATCGGACGTAATCCAGGAATCAATCAGCGCTTCTTTAAGCTCCATTTTCACATAGGAGATAAGCACAGATAGCTCGGGACGGGTCAGACCCAGACCTTTAGTTTTACGCTCGAACAACTGGTCAGACGGCGGGATAAATTCAAGTCCGCGATCCAGTTTGCCATCCGCTTCCAGACGATCGGTCAGGCGGATATATTCATCCAGAGAACGTATCGCATGGCTATGCGCCAGACTGATCGCCTGCGCCTGCTCATAGTTGTTGTGCAATACCAGTTCAGATACTGCATCGGTCATTTCACGCAACAGCGCATTTCGCTGCTTAACGGTCAGATCACCATTGGCTACAACTTCATTCAGCAGGATCTTGATGTTGACCTCATGGTCGGAACAATCCACACCACCCGCATTGTCGATAAAGTCAGTATTCGACTTACCGCCGTTAGCACAGAACTCCATACGTCCCAGCTGGGTAAAGCCAAGGTTTCCGCCCTCACCCAGTACTCGGCAACGCAGTTCATTACCATTAACGCGTAAGCCATCATTCGCCTTATCACCCACATCCGCATGGGTTTCATGGCTGGCCTTAACATAAGTACCGATACCACCGTTCCAGATCAGATCTACAGGTGCTTTCAGCAACGCATTGATCAGATCATTTGGCGTCAGGCGATCTTCTTCGATTGCAAAACGCGCCTTCATCTCAGGCGAGATATCCAGCCACTTAGCTGAGCGAGAGAAAATGCCACCACCAGCGGAGATCAGTGACTGGTCATAGTCTTCCCAGCTTGAGCGCGGTAGTTCAAACATACGCTTACGTTCAGCATAGCTAGCCGCTGCTTCAGGGTTTGGATCGATAAAGATATGCATATGGTTAAATGCTGCACACAGACGGATATGCTCCGACAACAGCATGCCGTTACCAAATACATCACCGGCCATATCGCCGATGCCGATCACAGTGAACTCTTCACTCTGAGTATCCAGACCAAGTTCACGGAAATGCAGTTTTACTGACTCCCAGGCACCACGTGCGGTTATACCCATACCCTTGTGGTCATAACCTTGTGAACCACCTGAAGCGAATGCATCGCCCAGCCAGAAGCCCCGGCTCTCTGCAATCTCATTGGCAATATCAGAGAAAGTCGCTGTACCTTTGTCTGCCGCGACCACAAAATAAGGGTCGTCTTCATCATGACGAACCACATCAACCGGAGGGACTACCTCGCCCGCTACCAGATTGTCGGTAACATCCAGCAACGCACTGATAAAGATCTTATAGCTGGCAATACCTTCATTCAGCCAGGCATCACGACCTCCTGTTGTTGGCAGCTGTTTGGCAACAAAGCCACCTTTCGCCCCTACAGGCACGATCACCGAGTTCTTAACCTGCTGTGCTTTTACCAGCCCCAGCACTTCCGTACGGTAATCTTCCAAACGGTCAGACCAACGCAGACCACCGCGGGCAACTTTACCGCCACGCAGGTGTACACCCTCTACCCGCGCTGAATAAACAAAGATCTCAAACATCGGACGTGGTTGAGGAATACCACTGATCTGTTTAGGGCTCAGTTTGAATGAGAAGTAATCTTTCAGTTCACCTGCTTCATCACGCTGGAAGAAACTGGTTCGCAGTGTTGCTTTAATCAACTCCAGGAAACGGCGCAGAATCTGGTCTTCGTTGAGGTTATCAACTTTGTCCAGCGCATCAACGATGCTTGATTCGATACGCTCGGCCAGCGCCGCTACTTTTTCACTGTTCTGGCGGCCTGGTTCAAAACGCGCCCGGAACAGTGCAACCAAAAGACGGGTAACCGGAACATGCCCGGAGAGTGCTCCGGCAATGTAAGGCTGAGAAAAACCAAAACGGATCTGCTGGCTGTAACGGGCATAAGCACGCAGCATCGCAACCTCACGCCAGTTCAGGTTCGCCCCAATAACCAGTTGGTTGAACTCATCATTCTCAGCACGGCCACTCCAGATATTGGCAAAGGCTTCCTGGAATACATCCTGAACTTCGTCCAGAACCACAGGCTCAGCGCCCTGATAGATCAGGGTGAAGTCATGAATCCAGAACTGATCACCGTCTGCACGTCGCACCGAATAAGGGTGCTCCCCTACCACGCGCATTCCGAGGTTTTCCAGAACAGGAATCACGTCAGATAACACCAGAGGCTGACCTGCGTTAAACAGCTTAAAGCGCAGTAGTTCAGAGCTCTGCTCTAGTACACGATAGAAGCTCATCGTAATTGGATTCACTTCACTCAGCGCTTCGATACGCTGGATATCATAAACTGAACTTGCCGGGCTGAAATGCTCACGATAAGCACTGGTAAAAGCATATCGATACTGGCGAAGCAGGCGGTTGCCTTTCTCTTCACCACAAACATCATTCAACGCAGCATACAGCTCTTCACTCCAGTCGCGGGATACTTTCACAACTTCCGCTTCCAGTGCTGCCATATCCACCTGCGGTGGATTATGCGGATCGATTCGCAAGACATACTGAACACGAGCAAGGACAGATTCGCTGAAAGTGGTGGTGAACTCTGTACCGGTTGCACCAGTTGCTTTCACAAGTAGATCCTGTACCTGCAGACGTAGCTCGGTATTGAAGATGTCACGCGGTACATAATAAAGGAAAGTAATAAACTGGTTACAACGATCTGCGCGCATAATCAGTCGCGCTTTGCGACGCTCATTGAGGCTGAAAATGCTCATCGCAATTTCATGCAGTTCTTCAGCAGTCGTCAGGAGCATCTCATCACGGGGCAGATCATTCATAATCTGCATTAAGTGCTTACCATTGTGGCTCTGAGGATCAAAGCCTGTGCGTTTCAGTACTTCTTTGGCTTTATCGCGCAGGAAAGGAATCGTGGACAAGGAATCAGTATAAACTGGCGAGGTGTAAAGGCCATGGAAACGGACTTTACCGATGACATTACCCTGCTCATCAAAACGTTTTATCACAACACGGTCGATATAGGCCGGACGGTGTACCAGAGAATAATGAGCATCTTTAGCAAACATCAGCGTTTCAGGTTCCAGCAGGAACTCACGCTCCTCGTCTCTCAAACCTGCTAAGTGTTTAGCATTCTTTTTCTTGTCCAGCTTGAAGATACCTAGCTCGGCACCAGCCACAGGTACAACCTGCTCATCTTCTACTGTTACTTCGTCATAACCGAGGAATGTGAAATGATCATCCAGCATCCAGTTAAGGAATGCGCAGATCGACTCATTGCCTTCCTGCTGCTCCAACTCTGCCAGGATCTCTTTAACCCGGCCACACATCGAATCATAATCATCAACCGCTGCATAAACATGCTTGAGCACATTATTTAACAGGGCCTGGATCGCTTTAAGATCTGCATCATCGCTCGTGCGATCAACTTCCAGATAGATCACCGACTCAGCATTTGCGCCTTCAGTACCTGCACCGACTACCTGCTTAAGCTGGCCTTTATCGCGCTGGGTGTGAAGAATCGCATTATGGATCGTATGGATCACCAATCCTTGCTGGTTTAGCGCCATCCGCACAGAATCCACCAGGAATGGCATATCCTGCTGAATGATCTCAATCACTGTGTGATTGGCACGCCAGCCATGCTGTTCAAGATCAGGGTTGTAGATATGAACCTTAGGTTTACCCGGCTCAATGCTTTGCAGGAACTGCCAACATGAGAGGGTTGCACCATAAAGATTATCTAATGAACGTTCTGCTATCTCTTCAGAGGTCGCAGTACGATAAAAATGCTCGGAAAAGTCGGTCACCTGCGTGGCCATTTCGGCAGACAGACGTTGCTGGAACTGTTCAATCAAAGGTAACAGCAAGGCACTGCTGTCGCAGACTCGGTCAGACATTGTTGTTTTATTTTTAACCTCAGTTTGGTGAAAGACAGCCAGTGAAGTCCAACCACTGGCCTAAGTTATGACTAATTCTTTAACAGCATCACAGTGCATCCTGCTCGCTCTGCAACTCGTGCAGAAACTGAACCCAACAGGAACTCATCAAACTTATTCCTGTGATGTGCACGCATGATGACAAGATCAACAGCATTCTTCTTAATATAGCGATTGATCATCTCCGCTGGAGACCCTTCATAAACCTTGAGTATAGGCTCAAGATCTTCAGGTAGCATCTCTGCAGCCTCTTTATAAAACTGACGGGCAACTTCTTCGACCGCTTTGGTGTGATCCTTCTGGCTAAAGTAAGACGCCACCAGCGCATTCGAAAACCCGGGAACAACAGTAATCATGTGCAGTTCTTCTGCACCATCACGCAGTTCACGTAGCGCATATTTCAATGCTTCACGGGTAAATTCAGGTTCAGCCAGATCTACCGGTACCAATACTTTTTTAAACATAACCATTGCTCCGGTCAGGCCGGCTTACACCGGCACTGACATCTTTTATAACCTCAGGCAGCTACAGGCTCTGCAGCTGTACCCTCTCCCGTACGACGACGGCGCTGAAGAACCACAACCAGAATAAGCAACAATATCGCCGGGATATAGATTAGCTGCTTAGGTGGTTGCGACTGAGGTGCTTCAACGGATGTGATCACCTGATCAAATGCCAGGCCGGCTTTTTCAGCAGCGCTATCAAAGCCCACATAATCGATAACGACCTTGCCGTTATTTTCGATCAGCTCGATACCGCTAGCCGCCAGACGATCTGCACCCGTTGCCCCTTCTTCCAGCACCAAAGTCGCAACAAAGCTTCTCTGGTTACCCACATCATCTTCACCATCGATCCAGAAACGCAGTTCCGATCCCACTTCAAGCTCCGCCAACTGAGTTGTAACAGCAGCAGGTTGAATGGTCTGATAAGGCTCAACAATCCGATCCATCCAGAAACCAGGGCGGAACAGAGAGAAAGCGATCAGCAGAAGCAATACCGTTTCATAGCTACGGTTACGCGCAAAGAAATAACCCTGTGTCGCAGCCGTGAAGATCAGCATCGCGATAGTCGCAACAATAAATACCTGAATACCTTCTGCCCAGGTCACATCAATCAACAGCAGATCAGTATTGAAGATAAACAGGAACGGCAGTAATGCTGTACGCAGGCTGTAACTGAATGCCTGGAAACCAGTTTTAATCGGATCACCACCTGATACAGCTGCAGCGGCAAACGATGCAAGCCCCACTGGCGGAGTCACATCAGCCATAATGCCGAAATAGAACACGAACAGGTGAACCGCAATTAACGGCACAATCAGACCGGATTCTTGACCCAAAGAGATCACAACAGGCGCCAGCAGAGAGGAAACCACAATATAGTTGGCTGTGGTTGGCAGCCCCATACCGAGAATCAGACTCAGAACCGCTGTCAGAATTAACATCAGTAGCAGATTGCCCATCGACAATACTTCTACCAGATCAGCCAGAACTGAACCTACACCGGTCTGGGATACTGCACCCACGATGATACCCGCAGTCGCCGTAGCGATACCGATACCGATCATGTTACGCGCACCACCAATCAGACCGTCGATCAGCTCATTAAAGCCCTGACGAAGTTTGCTGATTGGGTTTTCCTGTTTACGGAAGAACGCGATCAGAGGGCGCTGCGTTACCAGAATGAAGATCATCAACACGGTCGCCCAGAAAGCGGATAGCCCTGGCGAAAGGCGTTCAACCATCAAGCACCACACCAACACAACAACCGGCAGTAAGAAGTGCAGACCTGACTTAACGGTTGGGCCCACTTCTGGCAGCTCAACCATGGGTGCGTTAGGGTCATCCAGTTTCAGATCTGGTACAGATGCAGCAATGCGGATCAGCCAAAGATAAGCAACACCCAGCAACACTGAAATAACCACTGCGGCGAAATCACCGAAGGCTGGTTTAATCCATCCGATACCAAAATAAACGGCCGCAGCCAGACCTGCTGTAACCATAAAACCGGTCAGCACACCGAACAAACGAAGGTGCCAGGCTTTAAGCTCAACACGACGTGGCAAGCCCTGCATGTTCTGCTTTAGCGCTTCCAGATGCACGATATAGATCAGTGCCAGATAGGAGATCAGCGCTGGCAGGAACGCATGGGTAATGACTTCTACATAGGAGATACCCACGTATTCGACCATCAAGAACGCAGCAGCACCCATCACTGGTGGCATAATCTGACCATTGACCGAAGACGCTACTTCTACAGCACCAGCTTTTTCAGAGGTGAAGCCAACACGCTTCATCATCGGAATAGTGAAAGTGCCGGTTGTAACAACGTTCGCAATCGAAGAACCCGAAATCAGACCGGTAAGGCCGGAAGACACAACAGCCGCTTTGGCAGGACCGCCGCGCATGTGACCCAGCAGGGAAAACGCAACCTGAATGAAGTAGTTACCCGCGCCCGCCTTATCCAGCAACGCACCAAACAGTACAAACAGGAAGACAAATCCGGAAGACACCCCAAGCGCAATACCAAAAACGCCTTCAGTCGTTAGCCATTGGTGGTTAACAAGCTCTTTTAGTGTGACGCCTTTATGAGCAATCAGCTCTGGCATGTAAGGACCGGCCAGCGAGTACACCAGAAAGACAATCGCCACGATCATCAACGGCGGACCTAGGGTACGTCTTGTCGCCTCAAGCAGCAGAACCAAGCCAATCACAGAGAAAACCAGATCCTGTGTATTTGGCAGCCCTGGGCGAGTCACTAACTGATCGTAGAATAGGAAAATATAGGAAGCGCTTACCGCACCTGCCAGACATAAAACAATATCCGTTACCGGGATACGATGGCGAGGTGAACGACTAAAAGCAGGATAGGCAGTAAAAGCCAGAAATGAAGCGAAACCAAGGTGAATAGCACGAACCTCAGTATCGTTAAAAATGCCGAAGCTACCAACAATCGGCCAATCTAAAAATGGTAGTGGGGATGCTATCCATAGCTGAAACAGAGACCAGAACAGCGCAACCGCTAGCAGTAGTTTTCCCTGAACGCCTTCCGGGATTCGTGCTCCGGTGTCGCTTGATGCGACCATCTCTTGGAGTTCTTTCTCATCAATCTGATCCTGACCACTTTGCAGATGTGTCATATCAGCTCCAATAATTACTCAAGTGAAAGAGGACCCCCACCGCAAGGCCTCACGGTGAGGGTCAAATGAAGATCGATGCCTTCAAAGAGTTATGACTGGATTACATCCAACCCTTCTCTTTGTAGTAACGCACTGCACCTTCATGAAGTGGAGCTGATAGACCGCCTGAGATCATTGCTTTTGGATCCAGGTTGTTAAACGCCGGGTGTAGGCGCTTGAAACGGTCGAAGTTGTCAAATACGGCTTTTACTACCTGGTAAACTGTGTCTGCATCAACTTTTGCAGAAGTCACCATTGTTGCTGCATTACCGAAAGTCGCTACATCCTGGTCAGAACCTTTGTACATGCCGCCCGGGATAGTTGCGTTAGCGTAGAAGTCGTTCTCTTTGATCAGTTTGTTGATCACATCGCCTGTTACAGGGATCACTTTAGCGTCACAAGAAGTCGTCGCTTCTTTGATTGCACCAGATGGGTGGCCAACCGCGTAGATCATCGCGTCGATTTTGTTATCACACAGTGCCTGAGCCTGTTCAGCAGATTTCAGTTCAGCAGCCAGCTTGAACGTTTCATTCGTCCAGCCTTTCTCTTCCATGATCACTTCCATCGTGCCACGGGTACCAGAACCTGGGTTTGTCAGGTTAACGCGCTTACCTTCCAGGTCATCGAAATGCTCGATACCGGAATCTGCACGAGCAACCAGCGTGAATGGCTCGTTATGTACAGAGAACAGAGCACGCAGGTCTTCAAACTTACCCTGCTCTTTAAATGTCTGGTGCTTAGAACCGTGCAGAGCGTGGAACTGCCAGTCAGACTGAGCCATACCCATATCCTGCTGTCCCTGACGAACCGCATTGATGTTAGCTACGGAACCACCTGTAGATGGTGCAGTACATTTAATGCCGTGATCAGCAGTCTGGCGGTTAACCAAACGGCAGATGGACTGACCTACTACGTAGTACACACCTGTCTGACCACCGGTACCGATAGTCACATAGGTTTGTTCTGCTGCATTTGCAGTAACAGAGAAGGAAGCAGCCAGACCAACAGCTGAGGAAAGTAATGTCGTTGCAAGTTTATTTTTCAGAGACATGGGACGCCTTCTTTTTATCTTCCGTTTTCACGGACTTCATTTTTAATAACCACAGGGTTCTCTGTGGCCGCCAACCTGTAACTTCATCCTTGCTAAGCAATCCAGTGGAATTGTTACAGGATTGTCTTTTTTGAATCGGACCAGCCAAACATAGGTGAAAAAGCAGACAAGGCAGACCCCCTCCCATGCCAACTAAACCTCCTGGCGTGCCAAAGTGAGTTTTTTTAAAATTTATCTCTGATTTCTCTGTGCCGAACGAGCAACGCTGGTTATGATGCTTTTTAACTGTTCTGAAATGATCTCTCTGTTTTTTATGGGCCTGCTGCAACGTTTTAATCTTCTGAGAAACCAGAAGCCTCTCGGCATTAAAATGCTAGCGGCTATCCTGCTGTGCAGCTCTGCCATAACCCTATTGGCAACCGGCACTCAGCTGTGGCTCGACTATCGATATGAACTATCAGCCATTGACGAGCGAATCGAGCAGATTGAAAAAAGCTCCCTGAAAAGCCTCTCTAACAGTCTCTGGGAGATAAGCCCCGAGCAGATTCAGGTGCAATTAGATGGGCTGCACCAACTTCCGGACGTAAAATATCTGGAGATCAGTTCACAGTACGGTGATTTTTATCAAGCAGGCACAAAGCCAGACTCTGGCCCTATTGTGTTACGCCAGTATGATTTGTCCCATCGTGCCGCCAATAATGAAACCTATCAGGTAGGCACCCTGAACCTAATCATTAGCTTGGAAGAGGTTTATCAACGACTCGGGGATAAGGTGTTGGTTATTCTCGCAACCCAGGGGATCAAAACCTTTCTGGTTTCTATCTTTATCCTGACTATTTTCAGTCGTCTAATCACTCAACACCTGGGCACGATGGCCGAGTACGCAAAACGCTTAAAGCTAGACCATCTTGATCGCCCGCTTCGTCTGAAACGGAAAACACCAGGTCGGGAGGATGAACTAAGCCAGGTAGTTAACGCGATGAACAGCATGCGTGAATCGATGCTGAAAGATATGCAAAAACGTGAAGCCGCCGAGCAGGCACTGGAAAACCTCAACGCTGACCTTGAACAAAGGGTTATTCGACGCACCAAAGAGCTGGAAGAGCGAAACAACCAGTTACAGGAAACCCTGCTAAAACTACAGCGAACGCAGGAACAACTGGTCGAATCTGAAAAACTCGCTGCCCTGGGGGGCTTGGTTGCAGGGGTGGCCCATGAGATCAACACACCTATAGGCATCGGCTACACCGCCGCCTCTTTCCTGACCGATCAAGCCGAAGAGCGCCACAAACAGAATCCAGATGACCCACTGGCAGCCACTGCGCTGGAAAGCAGCCAAATGATCAAACAGAACCTGGAACGCGCCAACCAGTTGATCAGTGCTTTTAAGCTGGTTTCAGTTGACCAGTCCAGCGAGCAGCGCAGGCGCTTTGATCTGGTTGAATATCTGAATGAGATTCTCACCTCATTGAGTCCACGTATGCGCGGCTGCCAACCAGAGATCAACATCGAAGGGCCACAGCACCTGATTCTGGATAGCTACCCAGGTAGTTTTTACCAGATTTTTAACAACCTGATTATTAACTCGCTACTACATGGTTTTGATAACCAGCCCGGTGGGGTTATTACTATTACGCTATCCGAAAGCGATGATACCTTGCTCATCGATTACCGGGATAACGGCCAGGGCGTGCCTAAAGGCTGGAGCCGTAAGCTATTTGAGCCTTTTGTAACGACGAAACGAAATCAGGGTTGTAGCGGCTTAGGCATGCATATTACTTATAATCTGGTGAGCCAACTGCTTAACGGACATATTAGCTGTCTGGAAACCGATCAAGGTGCGCACTTCCGGCTTTCTGTTCCGCTAAAGCAATAGAAAGTAATAGCCTACTTAATCAGACCAATCTCTCGGTAATAGCGCTCTGCTCCAGGGTGCAAAGGCGCAGCAAGCTTTTCCGGTACCATCTGCTGTTTTTCCAGTTCCCAGAACGCCGGATGCATCCGCTTGAACTGGCTGAACTGCTCAAACAGCGATTTCACCATTGCATAGACAACGTCTTCAGACATCGCGGTACTGGCGAACAACGTCGCATCCACGCTGACGGTATCAATACTGGATAGCTCAGGACTGTAATAACTGCTACGCAGTTGACGAGGGTAGTAATGGGGATTGAGAGAAGTCAGTGCTTTGACTTCTTGAGAGGAGAGACTAATCAGGCGACTATTACAATCACGCAGCGCTTCTTTAATCGCGCCACTGGGATGTCCCACCACGTACAGCGTGGCATCTATCCGATTCTCACAGAGCGCATCCGCCTGCCCTGCAGGTTCCAGCTCATGTATTTCACTAAACTGTTCGAACTTCCAACCGAAGGCATCAAAGAGCGCTTGCAGCGTTAAGCGCTGGCTGCTGCCGGGCTGCCCTATATTGATCCGTTTTCCTTTAAGGTCACTGAACTTCTCAATGCCACTGTCAGCACGACTAATAATGGTGATGTATTCAGGGAAGATACTAAACAGGGATCGTAACGACCGGTCTGGCTTAGAGAACTCTCCCTTACCAGTGTAAGCATCGTGAAGTTGCCCTGCTTCAGCAATACCAAAATCCAACTGGCCTTCACTCACCTCTTTCAGGTTGGCGACAGAGCCCGGGGTACTTCTGACCGAACAGCGCATGCCATGCTGATTACGGGTTAAGTTAGCCAGACGGCAGAACGCACCACCTGTAGGGTAATAAAGCCCGGTAACACCACCAGTCCCCAGTGTGACAACACGATTTTCAGCTGAAACCGTTACTGACAGAACAATGCAAAACAGAGAGAAGAGTCGTCGAAACCAACGTGTCATTATTATTTTCTTTGGTAAGGATTAACGCTGTTACGCAGTGTATCAGATGTGAGCAAAGTCTGAACATAAAAGATCGCATCTGATTCGCAGCAAATGCGACCTTCTTTGCTCATGCCCCCAATGCTCTTATGGGGTTAGTCCGTTATGACTTTACCTGGGCTTTCTTCGATAGATAGAAAACCGCAGGGATCAGCAACAAAGTCAGGACTACAGCACTGGCCATTCCACCCACCATAGGCGCGGCGATTCTCTGCATCACCTCTGAGCCCGTTCCGGTTCCATACATAATCGGCAGTAATCCAGCGATGACTGTGATAACTGTCATCATCACCGGGCGCACACGCATCCCTGCCCCTTCGATCACTGCATTACGCAGATCCTGAAGCGAGGGCTGACTGTTGGTTTTACGCATGCACTCCGCATAAGCCTGGTTAAGATAGATCAGCATAATCACCCCAATCTCTACCGCTACCCCGGCCAAAGCGATAAAGCCAACACCCACGGCCACCGAGAAGTTGTATTGATTCAGATAGAGCATCCAGATGCCTCCGATCAGCGCCAGGGGCAACGTACCCATAATCATGGCAACTTCAGCAAAGCGGCGGAAACTCATATAGAGCAGCACGACAATGATCACCAGTGTTAATGGCACTACATAAGTCAGCCGCTCCTGAGCGCGAAGCAGGTACTCATACTGACCAGACCAGTTGATTGAATAGCCCGGTGGTAGTTGCACCTTATCAGCGACGATCCGCTGCGCATCAGCGACATAGGAACCCAGATCTCTGCCCTCGATATCGACAAAGGTCCAGCCATTCGGGCGGGCGTTTTCACTTTTAATCCCAGGCGGTCCATCTTCAATACGGATCGTTGCCACATCAGCCAACGCGATGCGCATCCCCGCTGGAGTAACCAATGGAAGTAAGCGCAGCTTTTCGACCGAATCACGATATTCCTGCGGGTAGCGAACATTGATCGGATAACGCTCCAGCCCCTCGACCGTTTGCGCCACATTCATGCCACCGATCGCGCTGGTTACCACCTGCTGCACATCCGCAATATTTAGCCCATAACGTGCCGCTTTTTCGCGCTGAATATCAACCTTAATATAGCGGCCACCGACGACACGTTCAGAGTAGACAGAGGCAGTGCCATCAACTTCAGCGATCACCTTTTCCAGTTGTTGGCCGATCTCCTGAATCACATTCAGATCTGGGCCAGCCACTTTAAGACCTACCGGGGTTTTGATCCCTGTGGCCAGCATATCGATTCGGGTTTTAATCGGCATCACCCAGGCATTGGTCAGGCCGGGGAATTTCACCAGCTTATCCAGCTCCTTGGTTAACTTGTCCGTCGTCATCCCCTCTCGCCACTCACTTCGTGGTTTTAAGGTAATAAAGGTTTCGATCATGGTTAAAGGCGCAGGGTCGGTTGCCGTTTCAGCACGCCCGATTTTGCCAAATACTCGCTCAACTTCCGGTACAGTTCTGATCAGCTTATCGGTCTGCTGTAGAAGCTCCCGAGCTTTACCTATAGAGATCCCTGGATAGGTGGTAGGCATATACATCAGATCCCCCTCATCCAAAGGCGGGATAAACTCGCTACCGATTTTATTCACCGGCCAGAACCCTACAACGGTTAGCAACAACGCAAAGGTGATGGTTGCTTTAGGCCAGCTAAGCACGACCCGAATCACCGGCAGGTAGATTGCTTGTAGCATTCGATTCAGCGGGTTTTTATGCTCGGGTAGAACCCGCCCACGAATACAGTAACCCATGAGTACCGGCACCAGGGTTATTGCCAGTCCGGCAGCGGCGGCCATCGCATAGGTTTTAGTAAAGGCCAAAGGTGAGAACATCCGCCCTTCTTGAGCCTCAAGGGTAAACACAGGCAGGAAGCTCATGGTGATAATCAGTAAACTAAAAAACAATGCAGGCCCCACCTCAGCCGACGCTTCAGCGATTACTTGCCAGCGATTCTCTGCGGTGAGCTCAGTTCGCTCCATATGCTTGTGGACATTCTCCACCATCACAATGGCACCATCGACCATCGCGCCGATCGCAATCGCAATACCACCCAGGGACATAATGTTGGCGTTTATCCCCTGGTAATACATCACGATAAACGCGCTCAAAATACCGACCGGCAGGCTGATAATCACCACCAGCGACGAGCGGAAGTGGAACAGAAACAGCGCGCACACCACCACAACGACGATGAACTCTTCGACCAGTTTTTCAAAGAGGTTATCCACTGCTCGCTCTATCAACCCGGAGCGATCATAGACGGTAACGATCTCGACCCCTTCGGGCAGGCTTCGCTTCAGCTCTTCCAGCTTTGCTTTAACCCCGTTAATGGTTTTCTGGGCATTTTCACCAAAACGCATAACGACAATACCGCCGACGGTTTCACCTTCGCCATCCAGCTCAGCAATCCCCCGGCGCATCTGCGGCCCTAAGCTCACTTCAGCCAGATCCTTAAGCAGGATCGGTGTGCCCTGCTGGGTTGCGCCCAGCGGGATTGTCTGGATCGCTTCCAAGCCGTCCAGATAACCGCTGGCACGCACCATATACTCCGCCTCGGCCATCTCAATAACCGATGCTCCACTCTCCTGATTGGCGCGCTTAATCGCATTATTGATATGTGAAAGCGGGATATTAAATGCACGTAGTTTTTCAGGATCGACCTTCACCTGGTATTGCTTAACCATCCCCCCGACAGGTGCAACTTCAGAAACACCCGCTACTGTCTGCAACTCGTACTTCAGGAACCAGTCCTGAAGGCTGCGCAATTGGGCAAGATCATGCTGTCCAGTACGATCAACCAGCGCATAAAGATAGACCCAGCCGACGCCGGTCGCATCAGGTCCTAACTGCGGTTTAGCGCTCGCAGGTAAACTCGAAGCGACCTGACTCAGATACTCAAGCACCCGGCTTCGCGCCCAGTAAAGATCAGTATCATCGTCAAAAATCACGTAGACGTAGGAATCCCCAAAAAAGGAGAAACCACGCACGGTCTTTGCGCCGGGCACTGATAACATCGCCGTGGTCAGCGGATAGGTCACCTGATCTTCGACAACCTGCGGCGCTTGTCCGGGGTAACTGGTTTTGATAATCACCTGGACATCAGAAAGATCCGGTATTGCATCAATCGGAGTATGCTTAACCGCATAAGCGCCCCAACCCACCAGAATCAGTGTTGCCAGAAGAACAAAGAATCGATTGTAGATCGACCAGTGGATAATGGACCGAATCACATCGCACCTCCTGGTAAGCTACCCGGCGCTTTCGGGCGTGGCACAACATAATCGGTCAGCTTCAGATCAGTCATATCGCCGCCATTCAGGAGTACTTGCAGATTCTGCTGGTTCGCAAAAACATTCATATCCAGCGCTGGATCAACAGGCACTTCCATGACCATCCCAGGTTGTTTCCACTCAGCAATCTCGCCGTGCTTCAACACCACCGAGCGGTTTTCCTGATCAACCGAGCGAATTTGAGCAGCGACCCATACCTCTTCAATTCTGCCCATTTTTGGCGGTGTCATACGCAGGAAATCAGAGCTGATTGACGATTCAGAATCGAGCATAAACTGCGCTGAAACCACCACACGATCTTGCGGGTATAAACCCTGTTCAATAGCCACCCGGCCATTCATCTGCTGGCCAGAGGTAACCTCGACCGATTTGTAACGGCCCTCTCCCATATCAACCACAATGCGCTCCTGGCTGCCGGTTTTAATCAAAGCAGACGCAGGTACATTCAAGACCGGTTTGGTTGCCGAGGTTTCGATCTCGATGCGCGCAAACATGTCTGGTTTTAGTTGAAGGTCAGGGTTTTCAAACCGCAGCCTCACCTTTAATGTACGGGTTTTCTGATCCAGTGCGGGGTAGATGTAGTCAACCTTCCCCCGCCAGCTTTTACCCGGCAGGAAGTCCAGCCGCATCTCGGCCTGATCACCAACAGAGACCTGTCCGGCCTGACGTTCAAATAGCTCCGCTGTTGCCCAAATCTGCTGCAACGGCCCTATACGCATCAACTTACTGGCAGGCTTAATAAACATCCCCTGGCGGACATTTAACTGGCTAACATAGCCACTCTGGGGTGCGTAAACCGGCAGACGGTTAAAGGATTGTTTGCCGCTTTTTAGTTTTTCGAAGATAGATTCATCCGCACCCAATGATTTCAGCTTGGACTCACTTGCGCGGCGCAGATAACGGTTACCACTTTGTAGCGCCGCCAGATACTCCTCTTGAGCATTAACCAGTTCTGGGGAGTAGATCTCATAAAGCAGCTGCCCTTTCTCAACCGCTTCGCCCTCAGTATTCACCGCCAGCGTCTCCACCCAGCCAGAAACCCGTGAGTGCACGTCCACCAACTGTTCCTGATCAAAGCCCAGATAACCAACAGTGCTTAATCGTTCCTGCATCGGACTGAAAATGACCGGTTCGGTACGTACCCCCAGATTATTAACCACTTCAGACTGTATCGAGATCATCCCCGGCGAATCACCACCGGCGAGATCTTCGGGGTAAACCGGCACCAGATCCATTCCCATAGGGGATAAACCAGGTTTGTCTCGTTTGAAGTTAGGGTCCATTGGCGCAACCCAGTACAGAGGCTGACTTTCTCCCCCCATCTCTGCGCTGCTTTCGGAAGCAGACTGTTTCGGAGCCCAATAACCCGCTGCGGCGCCTACACTCAGGGCAATTACAGCAATAAATCCTTTATTCATTGTCCAACCTCCGCAGATAGGTTCTGGCTAACATCTTCAGCAATCTGCGGATCAACACCCGCAAAGAAATAGTTAATACGGGTAATCGCCATCTGATGCTGGTGCTCTAAAGCGATCTTCTGTAACTGGGCTTCAAGCTCTGAGATAGCCGCCATAGACACCTCATTAAATCTCGCATCCGCTGATGCATAAGCGTTAAGCGCCGCCTTCCTTTTACTGGCGAGTTGGTAGAGGTATCGCTTGTTATAGATCTCAAGCTGCTGATCTAATCCTTGCAAATCAGCCTCAGCCACACGTAATTGCGACTGAAGTTCCCGTGCTTTGAGCAGACGTTTTTCAACGGTCGCTTCACGCTCTTTAACCGCTGAATTCCTGCGCTGATCCTGTCGCTTGTCGGTAAATAACGGCAGATCCATGGTGACGGCAACACTGAAAAAGTCTGCCCGGTCCATACCGGAAGGCATGTCATCCCGATAGCCATAATTGGCATCCAGCTTAAAGCTTGGTTTGTATGCCTCATCTGCTAGCGCGATGCCTTTTTCCTTGACCTTCAACTCCTGATCGAAGATCTGTATCTGGGGATGGATCGTCAGCGCCTGGCTCTCATCAGCAGTACCTGACGCATTTAGCAAAGAAACCGGCTTATACTCATCCGGAAGCTCAACAGGGGTATTGACCGAAAGCCACTGGCTTAGCTGTGCCTTTTGTTGAGCCTCACGCTTCTCTAACTGAATAATTCGATCTTTAAGGCGAGTCACCTGGAGCTCAGCATCGATCACCTCAAAACGGCGTGCTTTACCGGTACGGAAATTTGCCCGGCTGATCGAAACCAGTTCCTGAAATATATGCCGTTTACGCTTTAACAAACTTAACTGACGCTGTATCTGAGACAGCATCAACCAATTCAGGCTGACGTTTTTCTTAATCTGTGCTCTACGTTCCTGGCGTTGAATTGGCGCTTTATCTGCTAGAGATTCAATCTGTTGCCGTTTGATCTTTAAGCTGTCCCCGCGAGGGAATTGCTGGGACACACCCAGCTGTAACTGGGTCATATTTTCCTGATTGAAATTCAGAGAATCCAACGGGAGATTAGCCAACGCCATCCGAACTTTCGGATCAGGTAACTGCTCAGCAGCGATCGCGTTTGAACGCAAAGCCTGTTCCTGAAGATGATTACCACTCTGCCAGTGATCCGCTGTTAGGGCATTGTTAATTGCGGCTTCCAGGGTCAAAAGAGAGGGTTTGTCACTGAGCTGCTGAGTTGCAATAGCACTTGAACTATATGCCAGCATTAAAATTAAGGCGGTTCTATACATAACTCTTTCCTGTAACAAAAATACGAAACCATCCAGCACCAATGCCGAATAGCAGAATCTAAGTTGCAGGTAGAATTAATTCAGAAAGACAGCTTTCTGCAGGTGTAACCGGGGGTAGGTATATTGGAAACAGTTTTCCCGGGCAAAAGCGTATAATCCCCGGCCCCGTGAAAGCCACAAAGATAACAGATAGATGAGCGAAACCGCTGCCAGCAGGTAGGCAAAGAAGAAATCAGCTGGTACGTCTAACGCAGGCTCTGCGACCAGATTACGACTCCACTCACAGCTTTCCGAGCTTCCACAGTGATTCATCATCTCAGACGAACCCGCATCTTCGCTCATCTGGTGATGAGCATGAGCCGATTGTTCCTGCCCCATTTCACTTTGTGAAAGCGAGTTTAACAGACTGGTGCAAACACCCACCGAGCAATACACGACAAACAACAGCAACATGAGTGCTATCAGTGCCTTGTTAAGTCGGGTAGGTTTATTCACATTAGCCTCAGCTATTTATTAAGCCATCGTGGGTGTGAGCTTAAAACAACTAAATAGTTCAAACAATTAAACTAACAACTTATCTCGCTTTAAAGGGTCACTAAAACCTCTTCAACCGCATTTTTACTTATCGGCTTATAGAAGTAGAAACCTTGAAGCACATCGCAACCTTTTTCTTTCAAATAATCAGCCTGGGTTTGGTTTTCTATACCTTCTGCTACCAACCTGAAATCGAGCTCCTTAGCCATCGTTATGATTGCATCAATAATTGCAACATCGCCTCGATCAGAAGGGATACCATCTACAAATATCTTATCAATTTTAACTTCCGAAACGGGCATATGCTTGATATAGCTTAATGAAGAATAACCTGTTCCAAAATCGTCAATCGCCAAGGCTAAGCCCAGATCCGTAATCTGCTTTAAAATTAACAGATTATTTTCGATATCTGCCATTGCAATACTTTCAGTGATCTCAATGACAACCGATTCAGGATTAACTCCAGATTCGGCAATACTTTCTTTCATCGAAGCAATCAGATTTGGAGAGTTCAATTGTAGACTTGAAAGGTTTGTCGATACGGTAATATCTACACCAAATTGATCCCGCCATTCGGCCGCCTGTTTACAGACCTGCTTAAAGATCCACTCGCCTATCGCGGTAATCAGGCCGGCATCTTCAGCCAGTGGGATGAAATGGGCTGGGGGTATGTAACCACGTTCAGGGTGATTCCAACGTAACAGCGCTTCAACCCCTTTTAATACATGAGTTTCTGAATCAACCTGAGGCTGGAAGACCAGTTCAAATTGGTCTGCTTTAATCGCTTTACGAAGCTGTCCCTGCAGGTAGATATTTTCTTTAAGGAGTCGATTCGCTTCCTCTGAGTAGAATCGGTAGCGATTTCCTCCCTGCTGCTTAGCATACTGAGCAGCATTGCTCGCATGTTGTACCAGCTCATTTATACTGCTGGCATCACTTGGGTAAAAAGAGATACCTGCGCTTAATGTGAGGTAGCAGTCCTGATTATCAAGTAGGAAAGGCTCGTTTATCGTATCGACGAGGCCCGCGGCAATATATGAAGCGTCATCGATACGATTAGAGGCCAGAAGCACAGAAAATTCATCACCGCCGGTTCTAGCAATTGTGCGCCAGACATCTTCATCACCTGAACGGCGAATAACATCAGAGTGTTTTAGATAATCGATTATTCTGTCAGCAACCACCTGCAAAATACGATCACCAAAACGCGGCCCATAGGATTCGTTCACATCGCGAAATTTATCCAGAGTCAGATGCAAAAGCGCCACATGGCTATTCTGCGTCTCGGCTTGCTCCATCGCCCACTGTAAGCGATCCTTAAACAAAAAACGGTTGGCCAGTCCTGTTAACGGATCATAATAAGCCAGTTGATCCTGGTAAGCCTTAACCATCAGAGTGTTACGTACACGAAGAAGCAACTCACCACGATCTACAGGCTTCGACAGAAATTCTGTAGCTTCAAGTTCAAGGCAGCGTATTTTAGTATCAGCTTCAGACGCGGCAGTTAGCACAATAACCGGCAGATATTTGGTCTCTGAGTTATCCCGCAAGTTCTTCAGAATCTGGAAGCCATCGATCTCTGGCATAATAAGATCAAGTAGCACCAGATCAGGCTGAAGGCGCTTCAGACTATCCGCTGCATGCTTGGGGTCAGTAATGAAACTAAAATTACTATAACCCTCTTCGGCTAAAAGCAATTGGGTTAATTCACAAACCGTAGGATCGTCATCGATCATCAATATACAGGATTCTTTAAAATCTCCGATTTTTACGTTCCTGCTTGAATAGATCATGCAATCTCCTGATTACTTTCCAACTCAAAGTAGTACTTCAAAAAATCATCTGGCTGTAATGGCTTTGAGAAATAATATCCTTGAATCAAATCACAGCCTAGGGCGTTTAAATAATCTACCTGAGGTAGCTCCTCGACACCTTCTGCAACGATTTTGTATCCTAGTTTTTTCGCCATAGTAACGATGGCTGACGCTATTGCCTGATCACCTTTGTTATTAGGTAAACCATCAACAAAGGCTTTATCGATCTTCAGTTCATCAATTGGAAAATCTTTAAGGTAACTGAGTGATGAATATCCCGTACCGAAATCATCGACGGAAACTTCTAAGCCCAGAGCACGTAGATCAGCCAGTAGCTCTACCGTTTTATCTACATCTGACATAGCCAGACTTTCCGTGATCTCCAGCATAATCATTTCAGGAACAGCTTGCGTTTCTGCTAACACCGATTTGACAGTGCCTAAAAAGTCTTCTGAGCGGAACTGTTTTCCAGAAATATTGACCGAAATAGTTAATTTCTCAACCCCTTGGCTCTTCCAAATGACCGATTGTTTGCAGGCTTCTCTTAACACACAAGTACCAATTTCCACCATTAAGCCACTCTCTTCAGCCAAAGGGATAAATACGGCCGGAGAAACAAAACCTTTTTCTGGATGAGTCCAACGCAACAATGCTTCTGCCCCACAAACACGCTTCGCTATACCATCGACCTGCGGTTGATAAACAAGGTGGAACTGCCCATTGCCCAGCGCTTTACGTAAGTCCTGCTGAAGCTCGAGCTTTTCTTTAAGATGCTTATTCGCCTCATCAGAATAGAACTGATAACCACTTTCCTGATTATCAATGAGAAGGTCAGCAGAGCTGCTAGCTTTACTAAGCAATATCTCAGGCTGATCACCATCGCCTGGAAAGATAGAGATCCCGATACTCAGAGGAATGAAGAAATCCTGCCCATTAACAGTTAAGGGCTTCTCAAAAGCTTTGACTAAACGCTCACCTACATAGGAAGCATCACCGTTGTTTTCAATACGAGTGAGCAAGATAGAAAACTCATCGCCACCCAGATGCGCAGTTACGCGTGTAGGATCACTATCGCCGCCATGGGAAACCACATCAGAAGAACGGACACATTCCAGCAATCGATCAGAGACAGATTTCAGAAGAGTTTCACCGACTTTAGGGCCATAACTCTCAGTAATTTTCCTAAATTGGCCCAAGCGGATGTTCAAAACGGAGAGAAAGCCATGACGTCCTTTGAAACTAGTAAGCGCTTTTGATAGCCGCTCCAGACAAAGTTTCTTATTTGGCAAACCGGTTAAAGCATCGTAATAGGTTAACTGGTCCTGATAAGCCTTAAAGGTCAGCGAGTTTCTTAAACGAAGCGCCAGCTCACTTTGATCCACTGGTTTCGCCAGAAAATCAGTAGCCCCAAGCTCTAAAGCCTTTAATTTGGTTTCGGCATCACTTGAGGAGGTTAATACAATCACTGGAAGATGCTTAGTTTTCTCATCTGCCCTAAGCTGCTCAAGCACTTCAAAACCATTCACGCCGGGCATGACCAGATCCAATAAAAGAATATCGGGCTGCGCAGCTGTCACTTCAGCCACTGCTGTGGTTGAATCAGAAAGCCCTTCAAAATGCTGATAACCATTCTCTTCAAGGAAGATTCGAATAAGTTCAATCATGATTGGCTCATCATCAACCATCATGATCAGGGAATTCTGCAGGTTACTGCTCACTGCCATGGTTGTACCCTCTTGCTATCAGCATGTCTCATAGCTCTATTCTCTTAGACAGAGCTTCAATTTGCTTAAGCATTTGCTCCGATCCTTCTCTATTATTCAGCTTAGCCTGATTTTCCAATTCAGCCGCAATATCGGTGAAATCGGTAAAACCAACACTTCCGCCTGATCCTTTCAGCCAATGAGCAAGATCCGCCAGTTCCTGAAATTTATTATGCTTCAGAGAATCCTGCATCTCATTGATCTGTGATCCCAGCTTGTCACAAAATTGAACGACAATTGGGCGAAATTTTTCATTTGCCTGGAGTAAGCTCGAGTGGATCGGTGTTTCATTAACTGATTCACTCTGCCCGTTTAACCCCAATGGCAAAGCCTCTATATCGATCCCTTCAACCCGTTTTGTCAGTTCCAGTATCACTTGATAGTAAGATTCAACTTGCTGAAAATCTTGTTGTTTTGCCGCCAGTTCAAGCTCTGCTGAAGGCTCCGTGAATGCTGCAAAGCCAACACTACCCGCGGAGCCTTTAAGCCAATGTGCCAATTCTGCGATCTGTACAAAGTCTTTATCAGTGACACAACGGCTGAGCAGATCTATCTGTTCTTCCAAACGACGTAAAAACTGCTCTACTAATCGTGCTATTTTTTCATTCGCAAGCGGCAGTGTTGATCGCAGAATGGTTTCAGCGGCATCCGCTAAAGGTTCAGCACATGAGTCGGACTTAATGGAATTTGAAACCGGTTCAGGCCTTTTAACCTCGGGTTCTCGGTCGATGCTAATGGCTGCTCGCTTACAGAGTATCTGAATTTCATCGAACCGTTCCTGAACAGCAATTCCATTACTTTCTTTGGCCGCCACCTCAAGCAACATTGCCGGTTCGGTAAATTCCATAAATCCGACACTACCACCTGAACCTTTAAGCCAGTGGGCTAGGTTAGCAAGCTCTTCATAATCCTTTGTTTCAACCGCACGTTCTATTTCAGCAACTTTTTCTTGTAAGCGGCCAATAAAGGTTTTAACCAGTTCAGCGAATTTCGGGTTTTCAGTAGGTAACGTGGAATAGATTGGTTCAAGATCTGGCTCTTCGTTGTCTGGGCTAACTTTTGATTCAACAGGCGCTATTGGATCGTCCAATACAGGTACGGCATTAGATTCTGCAGATTCAACCTGCACGCCACCCAACAGTTCGGCCATAAGTTTAACCAAGGCATTGATATCAATCGGCTTGGTCATATAGTGGCTATAACCCGCCTCAAGGCAGCGCGCCTCAATTCCTTTCATGGCATGGGCAGTTAAGGCCACAATGGGTAGCTCTATCCCCTCTTCACGCATTTTTGCTACAGCCGTATAGCCATCCATTACCGGCATCTGAACATCCATTAAAATAAGATCAAAGGATTGCTCTAGAGCCTGAGTTAAACCATCCTGCCCGTGAACTGCAGTTGCAACTTTCAGCCCAAGACCATCCAATACGAGCTTTATGAGTTCGCGGTTTTCATTGCCATCATCAACAACCAGCACATGGGCAGGCGGGAATTCCCATTCAACGGCATCATCACTCTCTTCAGACTCAATTACCAAGTGCAACTGATCCGCGGAAAGCCACTCCACACTATCCAAACTGCCAACTTCCAATACCAGAGTGAACGTTGTACCCACGCCTTTTTCACTGGTGACCAAAATGTCGCCGCCTAAGGCATGGGCAAACTTCTGGCTTATGGATAAGCCAAGCCCAGTTCCCCCGAAACGTCGTGTAATTGAGCTATCCGCCTGAACAAAAGCTTCAAATACAGAATCTGTCTGCTGCTGAGTCATACCGATCCCAGTATCAACCACAGCAATTTTCATCTGTTTGGGGTTATCACCTACCACACTGACATGAACAGTAACGCCCCCCTGCTCGGTGAACTTAATCGCATTACCGATAAGGTTGGTCAGAATCTGACGGACCCGTCCGGGGTCTGTTTCAATTTGCTCCGGAAGAGAAGTATCCGCAACAAACTTAAGCTCCAAGCCCTTCTCATCTGCTTTTACTTTCATGAACTGCAAAACATGATGGATTAACTGAACTGGCTTACAGTCCAGCGCTTCAACTTCTAAGCGCCCGGATTCCACCTTAGAAAGGTCCAGAATGTCATTGATCAAATCAAGCAGATGCTGGCCGCTGGTCGAAATAGTATTGATATGTTTTAACTGATCCGTTTGTAGCTTTTTCTTGTCCCGGCGCAGAATATCCGCGAAACCCAATATGGCATTCATCGGCGTTCTGATCTCATGACTCATGTTAGCCAGGAAATCACTTTTTGCACGGTTTGCCGCTTCTGCCTCTTCCTTAGATCGGCGTAACTCAAGCTCTTTCTCTTCCAGAAGTGTTACGTCATCCAAGCTGACCATTACCCCACCGACTTTGCCTCCGGGCAGTAACACCGGTGAGCAATTGACCATAAAGGTCAAACGACTTTCGTTTGGCAACGTCAAGCGCACAACCTGATTCATTATGACCTGCCCTGACTCAAGGGCTTTAGTCCAGGGCGCCTTCTCTGTATTTAGGGGGTTACCTTTTCGATCGTGCCATGGAAAAACCGAGGCCTTAACACCTATCATTTTTTCAGCAGAACGCTCTACCATATCCGAGAAGGACTGATTGGCCAGAACCACATTTTGGTTCTTATCTAGTACTAAAAGTCCCTCAGCCATGGTATCTAATGCTGACCTCACGCGATCTGGAACCGCCTGGGAGGGATCTAAGTGTTTGAGCATTTTCCCCAGATAGAAGAAGAATGCGACAAAACTGGTCAGAGAAAGAAATGTCAGAAAAACAAAAACCGGGCTGGTCATAATGCCCCAGATTCCCGGCTCAATAATTGGAGAAAACCTAAGCTCTACCTGCCCCCATTTCTGCTCACCGGACCAGAGTGGGATCACAACCTGAGTATTTGTGGAAAGAGAATCCCCGATCGGCTCCCAGTACTGAACGTGCGGCCCGACTTCACTAATAACCCGACCATTCCTTCTGACTACAGAAGAGAGCAGCGTCGGGTTTCGTTCAACTATCACCTGAAGCACAGTTTCAAGCCCACGCATATCCGACTGCGTAATAAATAGTGAACCTTTGGCCGCTATCGTTTCCGAAATAGCCTTTCTCGCCTGCCGCTCCACATTCGCTTCATCAGGAAAAATACCAACCAAAACAGAAATTAATACCAGACTTACAATAAGACTGACCTGCCCTATTGCCATCCTTACCTTGGCACTGTGTTTTCCAAAAATTCTATCCAGCAATGTTAAGCCTTAGTCTCTTCTGAATCGGGTGTTTTGTTGTCAGAAACCATATCTTCTAACGACTCTTCATCTTCTACTTCATCACCTAAACGGGACAACACAGGTAGCGGATCGATAAAACGCCAAGCCGGCAACGAGGTAAGAACACTGGTCAGAATAATACCGCTACGGAGCAACCAAGCGACATAACCTATTGAAAGACCGGTAGATAATGCGGCTCCCGTTCCCACGGTCATCGCATCCAAGGTAATATTTTTCTGAATATCTTGGTCAAGTGCATCAAGGCTACCCATAAACTGAGATGACTTAACTAACAGCAATGGATCTGACAGATCTCCCCAGCCCACACGTAACTCAGAAACCGCAGATACCGCTTCCGCTACTGCCAATTTCACTTTATTCACGTCTGTTTCTGGCAACTCAATACTAAAACGCGCATCACTGACGGCACGGGGTTCTTCAGGTTGAGGCGAGGGCTGTACTTCAGGTTCTGTCGTTTCTTCAAATACAATCTCAACAGGTTCAACAATTTCCTCTACCGGAGCCTCTTCTTCAATTTCTTCAGGAGCAAGCTCTACTTCAGGCCCGGCGTCTGGTTCTTCCACAACTTCAACAGGCTCTTCAACCACTTCTTCAACGACAGGAGCCGCTGTAAAGGCTATGCTCCCTGCGACAGGGCCTGCAGAGAGTGCACCATCACCAACCGTAAAACTAAATGCAGGTGCAGTGGCATCATTGTTGTCTACAAAATCGATACTGCCTGTACCAATATCACCTAGTGTAAAACTGGTAATAGCTGTACCAACCGCTCCGTTATTCTCAAACTGTCCCCCTGAAACCGAGCTGACTGTAAAGATCAGCCCCGTATCAAGATTGTCGATATCAGAAGCAGATAGATTAGACAGGCTCAGAGTCAAACGCTGTCCCTGATCGATGGTAAAGCTATTATTCACAAAAGAAGGAGGGTCATTGACTGCTTGAACGGTAACGGTTGAAGTTACATTCGGGTTCAGGGTATCTACACCACTATTCGCTGTCCCACCACTATCCTGCAGACTCGTCAGGGTGACTATACGATTGCCGGCGGTTGGGTCCTGGCTGTTATTCTGGTAGCTAATCCCGTTCAGTAGAGTATCCAAATTGCCAGCACTGACACTTCCGCCTGTAAAGGTCAGGGTTGCCGTACCAGCGCTCAAACTGACGGTATAACTCAGACTATTCGTTGCCGAAGTCCCACTGCCATTCACTAGGGCAATGGTGCTGCCATCAATATTCAGGACTTCGTTGGTGCCATCACTGAGATTGCTTACCGTCAGAGTGAGCGAACTGAAGGTCTGGCCACTTTCGATGGTATCAGCGCTGGAACCGCTGAAGATAGACGCCGCTACGCCACCTTCTGTAAAGGTAGTACTGCCACCGGTTAAGCTCAGCGTCGGTGCATCATTAACGCTCTGAACGGTTACCGTTGTCGCGGTATTCGGGGTAATCGTATCGACACCGCTATTTGCTGTACCACCGCTGTCTTGAAGACTGGTTAGAGTTACTGTGCGATTACCCGTGGTTGGGTCCTGAGAGTTATTTTGATAGCTGATGCCGTTAAGCAACGTATCTAAGTTCGCTGATGAAACACTACCACCCGTAAAGGTCAGGGTTGCCGTACCAGCGCTCAAACTGACGGTATAACTCAGACTATTCGTTGCCGAAGTCCCACTGCCATTCACCAGGGCAATGGTGCTGCCATCAATATTCAGGACTTCGTTGGTACCATCACTGAGATTGCTTACCGTTAGAGTTAGTGCACTAAAGGTTTGACCAGCCTCGATGGTAGCGGCACTGGAACCGCTGAAGACTGAAGCTGCTGCACCACCTTCCGTAAATGTGGTGCTGCCACCAGTTAGACTCAGCGTCGGTGCATCATTAACGCTCTGAACGGTTACCGTTGTCGCGGTATTCGGGGTAATCGTATCGACACCGCTATTTGCTGTACCACCGCTATCTTGCAAACTGGTGAGGGTCACCACTCGGTTTCCAGCAGTAGGATCCTGACTGTTATTTTGGTAACTAATCCCGTTCAGTAGAGTATCCAGATTGCCAGCACTGACACTTCCGCCTGTAAAGGTCAGGGTTGCCGTACCAGCGCTCACGCTTACGGTATAACTCAGGCTATTGGTGGCTGTGGTACCACTACCGTTCGTTAAGGCAATGGTGCTTCCATCGATATTCAAAACTTCATTAGTACCATCACTGAGATTACTCACCGTCAGGGTGAGTGCACTGAAGGTTTGACCACTCTCGATGGTATTGGCACTGGAACCGCTGAAGATAGAAGCAGCTGCGCCACCTTCAGTAAAGGTCGTTGAACCACCCGTTAAACTTAAGGTCGGTGCATCATTGACTGCTTGCACGGTGACGGTTGATGTGACATTCGGCGTGCTTGTATCTACGCCACTATTCGCTGTCCCCCCGCTGTCCTGCAGACTCGTCAGGGTCACTACACGATTGCCGGCGGTTGGGTCCTGACTGTTATTCTGGTAGGTCACCCCTTCCAGCAACGCTTCTAAGCTGGCTGCATTAAGTGAACCTCCGGTCAGCGTAATCGTCGCCGTACCACTGCTCAGGCTTACGTTGTAACTAAAGTTCGTCGTACTACCGCTACCATTTACCAGGGCAAGCGCACTGCCATTCACATTCAAGACTTCACTGTTCCCGTCACTCAGATTGCTCACCGTAAAGGTCAACGCACTGAAAGTCTGGCCGCTCTCGATGGTATTGGCCGTGGCACTGCTATAGACACCGACAGCACTTCCACCTTCAGTGAAAGTTGGACTATCGCCCGTCAGGCTCAGGGTCGGTGCATCATTGACTGCTTGCACGGTAACGGTTGAAGTTACATTCGGGTTCAGGGTATCCACGCCGCTATTCGCTGTACCGCCACTGTCCTGCAGGCTGGTCAGAGTCACGACTCGATTGCCAGCGGTTGGGTCCTGGCTGTTATTCTGGTAGGTCACCCCTTCCAGCAAAGCTTCTAAGCTGGCTGCATTAAGTGAACCTCCGGTCAGCGTAATCGTCGCCGTACCACTACTCAGGCTTACGCTGTAACTAAAGTTCGTCGTACTACCGCTGCCATTTACCAGGGCAAGCGCACTGCCATTCACATTCAAGACTTCACTGTTACCGTCACTGAGATTGCTCACCGTAAAGGTCAACGCACTGAAGGTCTGACCGCTCTCAATGGTATTCGCCGTGGCACTACTATAAACACCGACAGCACTTCCACCTTCAGTGAAAGTTGGACTATCACCCGTCAGGCTCAAGGTCGGTGCATCATTGACTGAAACAAAGGTAATCGAAGCAGGCACGACGGCTGTAGTAGAAGTATCGTCACTTACACTGATACTAAAACTCGGTGCGATCTCGTCGCCATCATCGATAAAGATCACTTCACTGTTATTGATCTGTCCCTGGGTAAAACTGGTAACAGCTACACCTAAATTGCTGGTTAGCTGGAATTCACCTCCCACTAGGCTAGATATGGCATAGGTTAAGCCTGCATCAGGGCTATCAACATCAGTAGCATTCAGGAATGTAGGCGTAATTGTGGTAGTCGCCCCTTCATTCAAGGTAAAACTATTGGTCGCTAATACCGGCGGATCATCAACCGTGTCAGGGTCAAAGGTGAAGCTAAATGCATCAAGCGCTTCATTACCTGAATCAAAGTTGGCACTGGAACCATCAAAAAGGATCGTCACACGGGCACTGGCTTCCGTTCCACCTAACGTGGTCTTAGATAATTCCAGAGCCGCAATATCCTCTTTCCGAATCATGCGTTCGTTGCGGCCAGCATCATCGTTATCGGAATCTAGAGTGACGAACAAAGTGCCTGCATCATAAGTAACCCCACCGATGGTTTGATCACTCTCTAAAAGATCGATTCCATAAATCTTTTTTGAAATATTAATATTTTCATCATCACCTTCAATAAATTTAAGCGCCGCAGGGAAGGTTCCCGAATTAGCGGTATCTAGTGTATCGGTTTTCAATAACCAGATATCGTTCTTTTCTCCTCCATCATCGTGAGCAAGAAGCAAATCACCCTGATTAAGCTGGTAATCAGCAACCCAGGTATCCTTCTCAACTAACGTCAATCCAGTGATTTCAGCGCCATCATTGAAGGGGTCACTCAACAACATGTAAAAATTGCCGGTACTGTAATCACCCGCCACATCGGGGCGGAAATAGAACAGATCAGATTGGGTGATATTGAGATCTGCTGGTGCTCCTGCGCCATTGCTCACTAGCGTCATATTATCCTTACTACTTAAGATAATATCGCCGGCTTGAAGATTGATTGGGTTGGTTGCTCCAATAGTGACACTGCTGGTGACATAATGAATACCATTAGTTCCATCACCGGTTGAGAAATTACTAATATCAAAGGCAACAGAGAAAGTACCATCTGTACTGCCCCCACCCATTGAGTAGTTAGGGCCAGCTTGCTGCAGAAGATCCCCCTTATCTATAGCCGTTCCATTCAGACCCGTAATACCGTTTCCTGTACCTTCATCGCCATCGGTACTTAGCCATACGACTCCATCCGAAGTCCCCGTAAATGCCACACTAGCCGCTGTTGCTACGGTACTTAAACTGCCATCGGAAACAGACACATCATATGCGGGAGTTAATTCCCCACCGTCATGTATGAATACCACCTGAGAAGCAGTGACTTGGGCCTGGGTGAAGCTGGTGATCGCGGTTGTGGTATCCGCTGTAAAAGCAAAATAGCCATTGTTGATATTACTCACAGTAAAAGTGAGTGCAGAGTCAGTATTATCAACATCGCTAGCAGAGAGGATTGAACTATCTAGGGTGACAGTCGCCCCCTGTGATAGCGTTAGGCTATTATTGCCTAATACGGGTATATCGTTATCTGCCTGAACATTTACCGTAGTTGCCGTATTTGGTGTAATCGTATTTACACCACTATTCGCTGTGCCACCACTATCTTGCAAACTGGTGAGGGTCACCACACGGTTACCGGCTGTCGGATCCTGACTGTTATTTTGGTAACTGATCCCGTTCAGCAGTGTATCCAGATTGGCCGCACTAACGCTCCCACCCGTAAAGGTCAGGGTTCCCGTACCTGCACTCAAGCTTACGGTGTAACTCAAACTATTGGTTGCAGAAGTCCCACTGCCATTCACCAGCGCAATGCTGCTGCCATCAATATTCAGGACTTCATTTGTCCCATCACTGAGATTGCTTACCGTCAGGGTAAGTTCACTAAAGGTCTGGCTACTCTCGATGGTATCGGCACTGGAACCGCTGAAGATTGAAGCCGCCGTTCCACCTTCCGTAAATGTGGTACTGCCACCGGTTAAGCTTAAGGTCGGCTCATCGTTTACACCCAGAACATCGATATCAGAAAATAATGCAGATGAAAGGCTATCATCGCCGCCATCTGCTGTGCCACCATCATCCTGAACTGATTCGATGCTGAGCCTGCGGGTTGCGGCTGTCGGATCCTGACTATTGTTCTGATAACTAATACTGTTGATGATCCCATTCATTGCAGCATTATTGGCGCTGCCACCCGTTAGGGCTATAGTCGCGGTAGAACCCACTAAGGAAACATTATAGGTAAACCCTGAAACAGAACCGGTATTTAGGTGGGCCAGTGCAATCGCTACGCTACTGATATTAAGTACTTCATTACTACCATCAGTGATATTGGTAATCGATAGGGTCAACGCAATAAAACTCTGGGTACCTTCAACGGTTGATGCATTGGCAGCACTAAAAGCAACTGCTGCACTCCCCCCTTCAGTAAAAGTTGGGTTTTCCGCCGTTGCACTGAGTGTAGGTTCCTGATTCGGGATAAACTCGTAGGCACCTATATCCGTAGTGCCTACACGGGTTATCTCCCTTTGATCTTCAGTAGGGGCTCCCGTATCAGTACCCGCATCAATCAGAGCGCTTCCAGCAAGAATTGCGTGGGTACGCGTCTGTCCGCCATAATCAGCTAATGTATCCAAACTAGCAATGCCGCTCAAGTCAGCTCCGAACCCATTACCCCCAGTTTTATCACCAATAAAATTACTACCATCACTAGTAAAATCTCCCGCCACATCAATTGATGAAGTCCCTGAGGTGTTATCAGCAATGACCGTATTACTTAAATTAACTGTCCCCGCCGATCTGAAAAAACCTCCAGCAGCGTTACTTGCATCATTTTTAGCGATTGTTACATTCGTAAGGTCAGCATCACCCTTATTATAAACGCCTCCACCATCACTGCTTGCACTGTTACCACTGATCGTTACATTTATGAGTGTCATGGTGGCCCCTGTGTCATTGTAAATACCACCACCGAGCTGAGCACTGTTTTCAGCTATAGTTACGCGTTCCAAATTGAGGGTTCCGAGGTTATAGATCCCTCCCCCATTCGTTGCTGTGATGGAACTGAATATTTCTACATCAGTTAATGTAAGTGAACCGCCCGCATCAGCCATTTGTATAGCCCCGGCTTGAGAAGTTGCAGTTCCATTTCCATCAACAAGCGATAAACTACTAATGCTGCTAGCCCCGGAGCCAGCATGAAACTCAAAAATATTGAAAATATCTCCTGCAGAGATTGAGGTCTGATCAGCGCCGGCCCCTACAATGTGAATCCCTTCATATATATCCAGGTCTAGACGTTGCTCATCAGCCCCGCCGGTTAGTTTATTTAGCGTATAAGTACCAACCCCTAAGTTTATTGTGTCGGTTTCTCCATTGGCATTAGCATCAATGATCGCCTCCCTCAAAGAAGTTTCACCGTCACCTGGGTTTACCACATCGGTAAAAATCGTGACATTGAATGTTGCCAGGATCCCCTTCCAAGCCCCTTGATTAAAGCTGAGAAACTGGGAAACATCGCCTGTCTGGTATTCCAGATCCCAGTCACCACCAAAATTTTTGTTACCCGAAAGGTCAGTACTTGCTGCTAAATCAAGGTTGGTAAGGGAAGCAAGGGATTGGATAAAGCTAACGCCCGATTCAGTTTCTGCGAGATTACAGCCGTAGAGAAGTAGATCCCCCCCTTCGAGCATTGAATCCTGCCACTGAGTGAGTTGATCCGCATACTGCCCTAGTTCATTTGCACCTATATTCTGCCCACCCAGTTGGAGAATGCCATCTTCAGCATGGCTAAACAGGTGTAGCGCACTTACATTCTCGTGCTGACTTAATAGATCTGTGATTTGGCTAAATGGGTCACTCTCGGCGTCGATAAAATGGATCTGCAGATCCGCATCCGGGTTATCAGTCTGGAGCTGGGTTAAGAGTGTTTGGGCATCCTTTACCGAGGAGTCGATCACAACAATTTCAAGGGAATTATCTGTACCGTCAGACAATGGCTGTAAAGCATCCAGCGAACCCAGCTCTTCAGTATCAAGAATAACGGGAATAGGAAGAGCGTCGAGCTGATCCAGGTTCACATATTCAGCCCCTGTTTTCAGGAGATCTGAATCGTCTTCCCGCTCAGTATCAACAAGGCCTTCCGCTGCGCCTAGCGGATCAGCAGATAACATCACCCGCGGTTCTAACTGCTCAAAAAAATAGCTTTCTTGCTGTTGAACCTGAGCTTTTTTGGATTTGGTGCTTCTCAACAAAACACACCTCCTCACTTTTATTGCTTAATCGCCAAATCCGCTGGCAATCGGGGCACGTTTACCCAATAGGCTGAAACTTCGCGCTTACGCTCGACCAGTTGAGTATTAATGCCCAACAACGCAAGCTCATTTTTACGCTTAGAGGCCTGAACAGGGCCTTTATAGGTTCCAAATGAGATACGCCCCTGATAGCTTTTTCTGGGCAGGCGCATCATATCGGTTACACCTTTTTCCTGAAAAGCACGGTACAACTGGCTTGGTCGCAGTTGATAATCTGGGGAAGAGAGGACGATATAGCCTTTTGTCACTAATGATCGCTCCTCTTTAACAGAATAGTCGACTTGAGCGCCTTCTAACTGGCGCGTCAGACCAGATAGCTGATCTTTATCACTAAATGGGCCAAATACTTGATCATTTAGTACGACTACCGCTTCATGCTGCTGGCTTACTGGCTCTTTGGGCTGCTCTGTAACCGACTTATTGTCCGCCGTTTTAATTGCCGAATCGACCTTTTGTTTTTCCTGTGGAGTTTCACTTGAGACGGAGGCTACGGCTGTGTCCTGAGTAGCCTCAGTTGTGACGGGCATATCAGCCGGTTGATCAGCTACATTCATCGTGCCTCCTTGTAGACTGTCTTCAACCCTGCTGTTTTTCAAATCTGTATTAGGTACTTCAATGACCGCTGCTTCAGCCAAAGAGTGATTTTCCGGCTCCTTAGCCTCTAGCGTGGAGCTTTTCGCTAATTGATTAGAGTTCGCTTGCTCAGGAGCGGTCATCGTCTCAGCTACCGGAGAGGGTTCTTTCTGATTGGGTTGAGCATCGGCGACGGCGTGTTCATCAACTTGCAGGAAACACTTTAAACCTGCGGGTAACGCAGCCTCAGTGTTGTCCAGCGATAATCGAACCCCGAAAGTACCACTGGCGGCATCACCCAGGGGATCTATCCGCTCGACGACAACCGGATAGCCCTGCTTTTGATCGGTTTCGGGAAAAACCTCTGCCTGCATCCCCACTTGTATGCGTGGGTAATGTTCCATCGGAAATACCGCATTAACATGTAGCGGGTTTAACTGAACCAAACGCAAGATAGGCTGGTCTTCTACATACTCGCCCTCTTGTTTGAATTGCTCAGCAACTACACCATCAATAACCGAGTAGATTCGTTTTTCTTCGAGTTGAGCCTTTGCCCGCTCTAGCTCAAGCTCTCTTAAGTGAAGTTCTTCTCTTACTTGCTCTGTACGCCAATAACTTAGCCGCTTAATACGAGAGGCTTCATCTTTATTCTGCGAGGATGCTAATTGCTTCGCTGCTAACTGATCGACTCGCTTTTCCTGGAGACGGTCGTAACGGAGATTCACTTGTTCAGCAGAAAGGTCTGCTTTCATCGATGCTCGAGCGGCTGCCAGCTTAACTGTGGCCTTTTCAACCCCCGCTTCCAGTTCGACTAACAGTTGGTTACTTGATACTGGCTGGCCTAACTCAGCATTAATTCGCTCAATGACGCCTGAAACTGCAGTTCCCACATCAACGACTTTGCTCGGACTGATAACACAGTCCACGGTCGGCAACGCTTCTTCAGCACTTAAATTCGCAGCAGCGAACAGCGTAATCAGTCCCAATGATCTCTTCATCAACATCCTTAAATACTGCTGGTTCAGCAACCTTATAATATATGAACACTCACTAAAGTAGCTACTGTAACTTTTGTAGCATTTCTTTATGTATATCGGCCAGGATATAACTTAGCAGAGGCATTTCCTGATAATTAATTCTGACAATGCCCAGGCCAGGGTTGAAATTGACACCATTCATGTAGACCACAAACTCCAGCTCAAAGAAAGGCTGCAAAGCTCTGGTGCCTTTATCTTCACGACCATCAACGAGAATATCACCTCCTAATTGAGAGCCTAGGAATCGAGAAGGAAGTTCAATACGGCCTGCCGGTTTAATATCTAATAAGGTAGCGGGATAGCTTTTCGCAGGGTCACTATCAAAAATCACTTCAGCACTTTCAAACTGCGACTGGATTCGTTCCCATTCATGTTGCTGCACGACCACGGTCAACCTCACCAAACCAGGCTTATAAAGGTAACCCACCAGATCTCCTCGTGAGAGGTATGCCCCTTGAGCAATGGAAGGTTCCAGAATTAACTGCCCCGCACCTGGCACATAAACGTCTAAAGAAGCGATTTGCTGCTTCAGTTCGGCTACCTTATGCAACTGCAGTTCAATCTGTTCCTGCAAACTGCTCGCCCTTACCCTGTCTTTTAACTGAACCTTTCTTAACGAAGCCTGAAACTCGCGTAGATCTGCTTTTGCTATCGCCAATTCAGCAGCTAACTCTGGATTGCTTAACTGCAGAAACAGTTGTGAGTGATCGATGTTGCTTTTATCCGCGATAAGGATTTGCTCTATTTTCCCATCACTGGCCGTACGAATTTGGCTTTCAGGCGCTAAAGTTGCAAGCGACCGATGGCTTGAGGAGAAATCAAAATTCGCGATCGCGATAAGAAAATAGGTAAAACATAGCAACCCTAAAAAAACAGCCCATGCTCGTACGCTTTTTCCCTGAACTTTCGCTAAAGCCTGTAGATTAATTCCGCTTTTAATCACGGGGAACACCAGCATCGAAAATAACGCCCAAACAGCTAGTATGGCCCCAAACGCAAAGAATTTACCCAGCAGGTATGTCGCTATGGTTATAGCGATAAAAAATCGATACGGAATCGCCATAGCAGCATAAAGAGGTAACCAACTTTCGCCGCGGGCTGATATTGAACTTATCTCAATTCCAAAAAGAAATTTAGCCATAGCGGAGCCAAGCATCTGCTTTGATCGTTCGTTTAAATTAACTGTACCCGTGAGGTCTGAAAGAATGTAATAGCCATCGAACTTCATTAAGGGGTTTATGTTAAAGATCAACGTCGAGAAACTGCCAACAAAAGCAACATTGAACAGGAAGTCGCGCATTAACCCTGGATCGATGTGAATCCAACCCATAATAGCCAGCAAGGCTAAGGCAAATTCCACCTGCATGCCTGCACAACCCACCAACACCCGCTGAACTTTCTTTGGAAACAAGTAGCTCGCTGATGTATTCACATAAGGGAGAGGCATAAAAACGATAAAGAACAGCCCAAACTCCTTGACCCTCCCCCCGTAATGGGTCACTGCTAAGCCATGGGCCATCTCATGCAGCGCTTTTAACACTACATAGGCCAACGCCATCAATACCCAATTTGATAACTCAAAAAAACGCCCTTCCCAATGGGATAAGACTCCGTTCCAATGGGAAGGAAGCTGAACCATCACCGTCACTAGCAGGCCGATAAACACGGCTAGAAATTTGAAACTAAATAAAAAGCCCCCTAACCAAGCGAAGCTTTCGAGAGTTCGCTGAGGATTAAATAAAGGGATTTTTACAGCGATGGGCTGGGTGAGTATTTTTCTGAATGACCATTGTTCTTTTTCGGGCGTCAAACCATCAAGCATTTTATAGTTAATGAGTTTGAGTAAAAGCGGCTCAATCGTTAAACACTCATCCACCGTAAGGTCATGGCTTTTTTGAAACTCAGCTAAAGAGATCCCTTTTTGTAAGCTTTCGAGATACTCATAAGCCCGCTCACTACAATGAAAATAACGTTCCGTTTCTTCATCAGCGACCAAGAAGTGACCGTCGCTATTCGCCTGCAATCGAACCCCTTGTCTTAATCTGATCTGCTTGTCCCAGATATTCTGTAGAAATTCCGAAGGTAGCTGGTCCACACTAATCATGGTTTATAGTTCCAGAACGTCAGGCGCAACCAATCGATAAAATGGTGAAAGATGCTCCAGCCAAGTGTCGCAGTCCCAACATCAACCTTAGCAATCCCCTGCATGCCAGGCTGTAAAGCAAGGAGATCAGCCTCTTTTAGTTGGGCATCGACCAAATAAACCAGACGATTATCTTTGGCGATGTAGGTTGGGGAAGGTGCCGACAAAGCCACCTCAAAGGCACGATCAGGGATCGAAGCTAACTTCAATTCCGCCCTTTGGCCTTGCTTGATAAATCGGTAGTCTGTTTCCGGAATTTCCAAAACTACCTTATGCCCGGTTTCCGGGACGATAAGAAAAATACGCTCACCTTTATCGACAGCAGCGCCGATAGAGTACCGTAGATCCCCCTCAACAATGACACCTGACATCCCTGCCAATAAAACAGAGTTATCCAATTGATGTTGAGCGAGGGCAAACTGCGCATTCGCTTTTTGTAACTTGGCCTTTAAAACCTCAGCTTCACCCCGTTCACCATCAACCAGCGCTCTGCGGTACTGCTTCTGCTTCTCCTGAATTTCACCTTGCAGGTTATCTAGCTTCAGTTGTAGCTTTCTGTCATCCAGTGTTGCCAAGGGCTGATCTAATTCAACGCTATCTCCTGGTTTGACCAAAGCGGTTTCAATAAACCCATCAAAAGGTGCCACAACAGGCGCTTCGATTGCCCCCCGGATACTCGCGTCTAGGCTGACTCGGTATTCAATAGGGATAAATAGCAGGCAAATTAACACTAAAGCAGCCCCACCCCATCTTAACCAAGATACTGTCGAGGGTTTGTGCTTCTCTGATAATTCAGCAACGTCGGAATTGTAATCTTCGGAAGACGCGGTTGCTTTCGGCTTATCGATTAACCAGGCTAGCCAGACGGAAGACCATTCAAGCAGATTTATTAAAGGCTTTGCAGACGGATCAGAGCTATGTGCTTTTACGCAAATGTAACCCTGTATTTCATGTTCACGCGTTTTCCTGATAGGCACACAAACACAGGCAACACCTTCAGGGCTCACTGTACTGGTTATGGAGTTTTTATTGAGCGCAAAGGAAGAAAAATCTGCTAATTCATCATCCACTGCCCTGCTATCCGGCCAGACAAATTCAGAATAAGAATCAAGCTGCTCTTTATCTTGTATATATAAAATTGCGGAGATTGATTGGGGTATCATCTTCGCGACAGCATCCAGCCACTGAAATTCCTCTTTCAAGCAAAGCCTCACTTATCCGTTACTTAAAAGCCATCATATCATTCAGACTCAAAAGTAGCTCTGCCATTTTCTTTAGCTTTGTACATCGCTCGATCACAACGTTTAAGTATTTTTTCAACCGTATCATCACCTGCGCGGTATTGGGTAATCCCCCCACTAAAGCTATATCCCATATCCGTTGTGGCCAGATTAAAGAACTCATCTACAGCCAATCCCCAGAACCGTTCAGCCCAAACCGTCGCTGTTTCCAAATTCGTTTCAGGGAGAACCAACATAAATTCATCGCCTCCCCACCGGCCAAATACATCGACTTCCCTAATTTGATCGTTAACAGCATCCACCAAGCTGATCAGTACCTGGTCACCTATCGCGTGACCATATTCATCATTGATCTGTTTAAAATTGTCCAAATCAAACAACACGACACTAAAGGTATGACCAAACCGCTGCGAACGCGCTAGCTCCCGATGCAAAATTCGGTCTAAGTGCCTGCGGTTATATGTCTTGGTTAGCGCATCCTCTACTGCAGCTTTCCTCAGTTCTTCCATTAAAGCAGATCGTTCAGAGATATCCCGGATCACAGCGGTCATTTCATAACCATCTCCAACAGCAATTTTTGAGATAGTGACCTCAACAGGAAACTCTTCTCCGTCTTTTCTTAAACCAACAACTGAAGCGCGCGCATGCATTTGACGCGATTTTATGGGTGAAGATTTAAATGCATCTACATGTGCTTTATGCGGAGAACGATATTTTTTAGGGATAAGAAGGTCTAATTTCTTGCTGATGATCTCATCCCTAGCAAAACCAAACATATCGCAGGCAGACTCATTCATATACTCAATATCTTCATCACCATTGATGACGACAATGCCATCGTAGGCGGATTCAATAATCGCCTCGAACCTCTCATGCGCTGTTTGAAGTGATGATTCCAGACCCACCTTCTCCGTAATATCAATGGCCGTTATCATTACCCTGGTGATGGTATTTTCGTTGCTAATAATGGGAGATAGAATAAATCGCCACCAGGTTGTTCCTGTCTCAAGGTCTATCGGTTGCTCATATTCTTGAGATTCCTGATCTTCACAGCAAGCCTTTAAGTGCGCTTGTAAGTCTTTAACCACATAGCGAGGCAAAAAACTGGAGAGTTCACGTGCGACAATCCGACTAATCTCCTCCCCAACTAAATCAGCAAAGAGTTCGTTACCGGAAATCAGATTGAAATGGTTGGTTTGACGCTCAACTACAGCAACACATGCACCAATTGAATTTAAAGAAGAATAAAGAAATTTATGATCGCCCTTACTAAACATTATGTACTCCTAAAAGGCGTTAACTGCTTCACAATGTAATATAGATGAAAACATTAGCTTTTACTGATTAAATTCAAACAAATGAATATCTTCTTTTGATGACTAAAGCTCTGACTACAACAACTTATACAAATAATTCAAACACTATTATTATGGTTATATGTTTTTATGATTAACACTTAATTGAGGATAGAAGCACCGATCAATTAACTTAGACCTTAGTACCTAATAAAGACTACTACCCAACCTTCTTTGGTATTTAAGCCGTTCCCTTCAGCCTGAAAAGCCCTTTAGTATTGATTAAAAAAAATACAACACAGGATCTCTACCATGGGTTTACTCTCTTCCATCACCTCTTTATTTTCGCCGCTTCCAGAAGGCGCAATCCGCTATAAGGGCTACACGATTACCGCGGCACCTGAAGAAGACTTTGGCCGTTTTCGTATTAATGCCGTCATTAGTAAGAAGGGTCGTCAGAGAAACTACACGGTGGTTGATCGCATCGCAGACCGTGAAACATGTGTAGAGCTGACACATAAGAAAGCCAAAGGGCTGATCGATCAGAAAGGTGATCTGGTACTTGGCTGAAGGCTACCCGCTTTGCACAAATAAAGAGTTAGCCGGTTACCACTAACTCTTTAAGCATCCAGACATCACAACCGTTATGTTCAGAGCTGGCAAACGGCTGATCTAACCGCTGGAAACCCAGCTGTTCATATAAGGCAATGGCTGATTTCATACTGCAGAGCGTGTCCAGATAACAACTGCGATAACCATGTGCTTGCGCGAACGCCAGGCAGGCTTCAGCTAAAGCGCGGCCGATGCCCATCCCTCTGCTCGTAGGCAGCAGAAACAACTTCTTGAGCTCTGCCACATCCTCAGCACCACTCAGGGCAGCAATCCCACCACCGCCCACGATGACTCCATCGACTTTTGCGACCAGATACCGACTACCGGTACTATCGCTGTAATGCTGGCTCATACAGATCACCTCACCATCTGAAGGCCCATAGCCCTCACCAACAGCGCCGAACTCTTGCCCGACCTGCTTAATAATCTGGCATACCGCCGCATCATCTTCGGGTTGAATCTCTTTTATCTGAAAGTCCATTTAAGCACCTCGGGTATGCCACATAACATGGAAAAGTATGAGGTGTTTAATCTATCTCAGAAATCGGGATCAGGAAACAAACTTAGAAAGGAAAAAGGAATTGGTGGAGCCTAGCGGGATCGAACCGCTGACCTGTTCGCTGCCAGCGGTGCGAGGACAAAAACCTATCTAATTGATATATAAGCAATAAAAAGCATAAGAGCGCAATTAAAAAAGCTCTCTATTCAGTATCAGGGGAACTTTGATCTTCAAGTCTCATAGTCTTGCTTTGTTCGATCATCAACTGGGCTCTGTCATCACCTATATCATGCAACTCTTCATTAATCTGTACACAAGGCTGATCTTTAATTAGAGCGTTTATGTTTCTTGCGATTTTCACAGTTGCTGCTTGTAGTTCCTCATTAATTTCTTGAGTATCAATCCCATTCCTTTGAAGTTGCTCACTAATCCTTAAAACACCTTCAATTGAAGATACTACAGGCGGTAAACCTTCAATCTGCCCCTTTCTTGTATATTCACCCTGAATATAACTAGCAGCCCTTCCCAAGGTTAGCTTTAACATTTCACCAACAACAGGTAGAGAAAGTATTGAAAGAACCAAACTACCATTTTCAATATTTTGTATTTCTATTGGTGACTCTGTAACTTTGCCACCATTCAATTCAACAAATACATTATAAAGTTCTTCAACAGCAATCAGTTTTTTACCAAATTCACCTAACGAGTCTACATTAGAAAGATACAAGTTAATCTCTACTCGTTCACCTACATCCTCAATTTGATTATTTGGCAGCATAGAAGCAAGATGAGGTAGTAAAATACTCAAAGATACTTGCAACTCTAAAGAGCACAACGCTAAGCTGAAGCCAGTTCCAACAGTTACATTACTCTTGTAATTGTCAAATGAGTGCAAAAAATCAGCCAAACTATTGTGAAAATTTGCTAGTACCTTACCTGATGAACTTCTACTCGTTTCTGGTAATAATTTCGAAATTTCGTCGAGACGATCCTCAAAGTTAATTATGGACCTCAGTAATTGACTTGGTCTGTAGGCCTCTTTTTCTTTTCGTATGGCGTTTTGAATCTGATTAGTTATCTTAGCTCTTTTTTGTTGATCAACAGTTTGCTCTTGAATAAAGCCATCATATTCTTTGAACTTTAGTGCCTCACTAGAAAAAATATGCATGACTTCTACAAAAGGGATACTAAGCGTTTCAACATCTACAAGCAGTTCCCTAATTTTCCCGTATAGCTTTACCTTATTCATCGATTCCCTTTCATTCATAAAAAACTGTTAATAGCGTAGCTTCGCTAACATCAATATTTCTGCATCCAACAAAAATAAGGGATTATTAATTTAGCAATATCCGTAATAGTTAGGAACACTTAAAAAGAGCGAACCGCTCTCTCACAGCTAAAAAGAGCAAAAAAACTCCGTAACCATATGAAATATATATAAATATTCAGAAGAAGCTTGACTAATATCTGGAGGGATTTTTGTTTTTGTCCTCTGGACAAAAATAATTTTTGTCCAGTTAGTAAATGCTAACCGTGTAAGCCACGTAGAATGGTGGAGCCTAGCGGGATCGAACCGCTGACCTGTTCGCTGCCAGCGAACCGCTCTCCCAGCTGAGCTAAGGCCCCATATATGAAGTGCAGGCTATATTAATGAGCCGACAATTTTGTGTCAAGCAGGTTTTCGATAGGTAAAAGGTAGGGAGTTCAAAGGGTTATATTGTATGTTCAGCCTGGTTCGGGGAACAGCAGCTAAGAACAGCTAATATCGGAAAATTGAAGTCGGCTGAACCCCACCGGGTTTAGCCGACTTTCGCGCTCACTCAGTGAGCCTATTAACCTTCGATCTGATTGCTCAGCTCGCGGTACTCTTTCTCCCAGCGCTTCGCTTCCTTCTTAGAAGGTCCGCCCAGCACATTCAGGGCATGACGAAGACGCGCACGGGTCATGTCTGCACCCAGAATCGCCATAGAGTCCATCACAGAAACCGTCTGGTTAGTGCCTGCAACCGCTATAAACAGCGGGAACAGGAAGTCGCGGATCTTGAAGCCCATCGCTTCAGAAAGCTGCTTCAGTTGGCCGAATAGACGGTCTTTATTCCACTGGTTTTCAGTATCCAACAGCCATACAGAGTACTGCATCATACGGCGGATATCGTCTTTTTCCAGCGACTTATGTTCAAAGTCCGCTTCGCTGATATCCAGCATACCTGCCAGGAAGAAGCTTGCCAGCGGTGCAACGTCAGACAGTTTTTCTACGCGCTGCTGGATCAGCGGTACGATCTGCATCAGGTATTCCGGGTTTAGCGCCCACTCCTGGTATTTGGCAGCGAACTGAGCCGCATCCAGATCTTCACGAAGCCAAAGACCGTTCAACCAGCTCAGCTTCTCCTGATCGAAGATCGGGCCACCCAGCGATACACGCTGGATATCGAAGTTATCAAACATCTGCTGACGGCTGAACTTCTCGCTTTCATCCGGCATAGACCAACCCATCCGACCCAGGTAGTTCAGCAGTGCTTCTGGCAAGAAGCCCATGCGCTCGTAGTACAGAATACTAGTCGGGTTCTTACGCTTAGATAGCTTAGATTTGTCCGGGTTACGCAGCAGTGGCATATGGCAAAGCTTTGGCATATCCCAACCGAAGTATTCATAAAGCAACTTGTGCTTAGGCGCTGAGTTGATCCACTCTTCACCACGGATTACGTGGGTGATCTCCATAAGATGATCATCAACCACGTTAGCCAAGTGGTAAGTTGGCATACCGTCAGATTTCAGCAGGATCTGCGCATCCACCATGCCCCATTCCAGCTCGATCGTACCGCGTAGCATATCGTCAACTTCGCACGCACCTTCGCCTTCCGGCACAACCATACGTACCACATAAGGTGCGCCAGCCGCTTTACGCTTTTCGACTTCATCTTCAGGCAGCGCCAGGTCACTCTGTTTCAGAGCGGTGTGACCACCCGCTGCACGACGTGCCGCACGCAGTTCATCCAGCTCTTCAGAGGTACGGTAGCAAAGAAACGCTTTACCCTCTTCCACCAGCTGCATCGCGTATTTTGCATAATCTGCTTTACGTTCGCTCTGACGGTAAGGGCCAAACGGACCACCCACATCCGGACCTTCGTCCCACTCCAGGCCTAACCAACGCATTGAATCCAGAATCTTCTGCTCAGATTCTGCAGTGCTACGCGTCTGGTCAGTATCTTCGATACGAAGAATAAACTGACCGCCATGCTGACGGGCAAATGCCAGGTTAAACAACGCAATGTAAGCAGTGCCTACATGAGGGTCACCTGTTGGAGAAGGTGCAACACGGGTACGAACAGTCGTCATTGGTGTCCTTGGAAATCAGATAAAAAAGAATGGTCGCAATTATATACTTGCGGGGTGTGGCGAGCCACTAGAATCTAGTGGCTGAAGAACAGAGATCAGGCAAAGTTAGTCCAGAGAACCGCCCACCAGATCAGTGCTCCGATCCCAAGTGATACCATAACCACAGCGGAGCCCAGATCTTTAGCAAGACCGGCTAGCTCATGAAACTCAGTTCCGGCACGGTCAACCACCGCTTCAATCGCTGTATTTACCAGTTCAAAGGCCAGTACTAACAGGCAGGTAGAGATCAACGCAGCCAGCTGCATCGGGCTTTGTGCGACAAAAAAGGCCAACGGGATAAGAACCGCACTCCCCCAAACCTCATAGCGGAAAGCGGGCTCTTGAGCATAGGCCGCCTTAAGCCCCTGCCAGGAATAGATGGAAGCATGGTAAAAACGTTTAAAGCCTGTATTTTTTGTGGTGTAACCGTTGTCTGAATCAGTCATTTGCAACAAAAAACCTTTATCTATCGCCTGTAATGACGCTAGGCTATCACTTAACCCAGCCTGATGCAGCGCAAAATCCCCAGACAGGGTATAATCGCTGCTGATTTTCACTTCAAAGTTGTTACTGCACCTTAATGAGCTCTACTACCGATACCCTGAACCGCCGTTTACCATTGTGCCAGTGATAAATCACAAAGACTTATTCATTAAGAGCATTGTAAAATCAAAAAGTTACAGTATTTTATATTTAAAATTTCAATTTCTACCCTCTACTAAGCCGCTTTTAGTTGATAATCGCTTTTCAATCCAACTTGAAACCAAAAATCATCTTGCCTGGATCAATTAGGCCTTCGTCAATATGGCGCTTCTGTCCTGCCCGCCACCTTTAAACAACTAAACGAGCCACTCTGCATGGCCAGTGTAAAAAAAACCGACACCGCCCTGCTAGCCATGTAAAAAAAATCGACACATTTTCAAAAATTGGTTCTTAGCTAATACATAACATATTGAATTAAATAAAGATTAAATATTGGCCTTAATTTTGCTTTATATTTATAAAAATATGAAAGTATTTCTATTCAGCCAGCTAGCCTAATTTACCGAAATATTGAGAGATGAACTGATGATTTCGAAACAAAAACTTTCTGAGCTAGCATTAGCTATCATAGCTTTTTTGGGCATTACAAATAGTTCGCAAGCAGCAACCGTTGTGCCGTTTAGCGATACATTAACTGCCGCTCAAATCGGACTTTCCGGCAAGCTTTATGAACACAATACCTACAGTTACCAGCACGATCTGTCGTACTTAGGAATCCCACCTAATAAAGTTCTTGATGCTAAAATCACCATGACTTTTAAGGATGATGGCGGAGCAAGTGATTCGAGTGGAAGTAAATTCTGGGGACTAATCCAATGGGACTATCGCGAAGAAGTGAGCGTAAGCTTCGATAGTGGTTCTCAAATTTGGGATATCAACGGAGGCGCTGATATTATTCCTAATAAAGACACAACGCCATGGGATTTTGATTTTAACCTCAATGTCTCTTCAATCAATGATGACGGTATTCTTGATGTCGAGTTCTGGTTAGACAACCCAAAGGACAGCAAATGGTGTGGAAGCAAGTGCGTAGCTGACATTTTCTTTCTTGAGTCAACAGTAGAGGGACACCTAACACCCGTTCCACTACCTGCTGCAGCGTGGTTCTTCGGTTCAGCCCTCTTAGGCCTTTTAGCTTTCTCTCGTAGAAGGAAGAAAACTGTTTAATCATATGAACGATTAAGTAAGGCCCCGAAGGGGCCTTACTTATTATCGTGAAATAGCCCCATTTTAGATATTCGAGAACCTTAAAGGCACAATTAAAATACAAAAATGCCATCCATCTCATATATCTAAGCTCAGTCATATTGGTACTCTGTAAATACAGTAATTACCTCTCAGTTCACCTAAACTAGGCCCAACAGACTACTTAAATTACAAGCTTTCTAGGCCTGTTTTGAAGCTTGGCTATCACTTAACCCAGCCTGATGCAGCGCAAAATCCCCAGACAGGGTATAATCGCTGCTGATTTTCAATTCAAAGTTGTAACTGCACCTTAATGAGCTCTACTACCGATACCCTGAACCGCCGTTTTACCGTCGCACCTATGATGGACTGGACTGATCGTCACTGTCGTTATTTCCATCGTATTCTTAGCCAAAACGCTGTGTTGTATACCGAGATGGTCACAACCGGTGCGTTGATCCATGCAGAGGCTGATCGCTTCCTTCGCTATAACCGCGAAGAACAACCCGTTGCATTGCAACTGGGTGGCAGCAATCCAGAAGATTTGGCGCAGTGTACCAAGATGGCTGAAGATTATGGTTACAATGAGGTTAACCTAAACGTCGGATGCCCAAGCGACCGTGTTCAGAATAATATGATCGGGGCTTGCCTGATGGCACACCCTCAGTTGGTATCCGAGTGTCTGGAGAAGATGCAGGCAGCTGTAGATATTCCGGTTACGGTAAAACACCGTCAGGGGATTGATGACATGGACAGCTATGAAGAGCTGGTCCAGTTTGTTGACACAGTACGCCAGTCTGGGTGTAAGGTTTTTATCATTCACGCCCGTAAGGCCATTCTGCAGGGGCTTAGCCCTAAGGAAAACCGTGACATCCCGCCTCTGAAATATGAATGGGTGTACCAGATCAAGCAGGAATTCCCTGAACTGGAAGTTCATATTAACGGCGGAATAAAAACGATTGATGAGTGTCACACACATCTGCAACATGTTGATGGTGTAATGTTAGGCCGTGAAGCCTACCAGAACCCTTATCTTCTGGCAGATGTAGACCGAGAGTTCTATGGCGCTGATAGCGAAAAGATCAGCCGTAAAGCAGCGGCTTTGGCCATGGTTCCTTATATTGAGCAGCAGATGGAACAAGGTGTACCCCTTAATCATGTAGTACGCCATATGCTTGGGCTGTTTCATGCACAACGCGGTGGTAAACAGTTCCGCCGTTTTATTAGCGAAAATGCGCATAAACCGGGAGCGGGTATAGAAGTTCTCCTGAATGCGCTGGAACGCGTAGCCGATGAGTAACGGATTAAAGAGATAATGAATCAGTTAGAAAAGTTAAAACAGATTACGACCGTTGTGGCTGATACCGGTGATATTGAAGCGATTGCACGTTTTAAACCCGTTGACGCGACAACCAACCCATCCCTGCTACTGAAGGCAGCGCAGCTGCCTCAATATGCTGAATTGCTGACTAAAGCTAAAAACTGGGCAGATGAGCAGGGTGGAAGCCAGCAGGAAGTGCTGGACAACATGACCGACAAACTCGCGGTTGAGATCGGTAAAGAGATCCTGAAAATCATTCCGGGACGTATATCTACTGAAGTTGATGCACGCCTGTCTTTTGATACTCAAGCGACTCTTCAGCGCGCGCGCAAGCTTATCGCATTGTACGAAGATTCTAATGTTAGCCGTGACCGTATCCTGATCAAGATCGCTTCAACCTGGGAAGGTATTCAGGCCGCACGCGAGCTTGAACAGGAAGGGATCAACTGTAATCTGACGTTGCTGTTCAGCTTTGCTCAGGCAGCCGCTTGCGCGGATGCTGGTGTTTACCTGATCTCACCTTTTGTTGGCCGTATTTTGGATTGGTTCAAAGCCAATGAAGAAGGCGACTTCACAGGGGCAAATGATCCGGGTGTTCAATCGGTTTCCGGAATCTACAACTATTACAAAGCTAATGATTACAACACCATCGTCATGGGTGCCAGCTTCCGTAATATCAGTGAGATCCAGGAACTGGCAGGCTGTGATCGCCTAACGATTGCGCCAGCATTGATGCAGGAACTGGAAGATTCGGCAGATGAACTGCCAACCAAGCTATCTGCTGATTCAGCGGCTTCCGATCAGGGCCGCCTGGTACTGAATGAAGCGGAGTTCCGCTGGATGATGAATGAAGACGCAATGGCGACAGAGAAACTGGCGGAAGGTATCCGTAATTTTGCCGCTGACCAGATTAAACTTGAGAAACTCCTTTCTGAAGTTTAACCCGCTCTGATATTCCAGTTCTGAACCACCCCGGTTTATCTATAGCCGGGGTGATTTCCTACCTGACGATTTCTTTTATCTATACTGAACTCTATCGAGCCCGTTTCTGCCTGGCTGAGGAGATCAGATATGGACACTGTTGTACTCCCCTATCCTAAAGTGATGTTGTTCGACTGGCATGGCACCCTGGTTGATACCCACGGTGCAATGTATGCAGCAATCGAAGAGATGCTAGCCCAGTTGGATGAGCTGGATCTGACCCAACATATACTTCCCGAAGAGAGCGCAACGACTGAAGATGACGAAAAGCTGATTCGTTACATTCGTATCTATCGCCACCTGCATCCACGGGTACTCGCTGAACAACGCATCTCCCGCACCGACGTTTTCGAAGTACTGTTTGGCGATAATGATGTAGCCAACGCGATTGCGCACAAAGCCTACAACGATTGCTACCGGAACCATTATGGCTGCGTTAAACCCTTTCAGGAAGGTATGTTCGAGTACCTGAGTTATCTCAAACAGCTAGGCATTAAGATCGGTGTTGTCACAAACCGAAGCCGGGAATTTCTCGATCCGGAACTAGAAGCTGTTGAAGATGGCCGCTGGCTGGATCTTTTTGATATCACCCTTTGCGGTGATGAGATGATCCGTTATAAACCCGCCCCTGATTCAATGCCTCAGGCTGCAGAGCCTTTAAATGAGAATGCCGATAAACATCTCTGGTATGTAGGTGATAGCGTTACCGATATGATGACTGCCACCCGTGCCGGGGTGACACGTATTTTTTATAACGGTGCTTTATGGACTCCAAACTGGTTCGAACAGGTCTTTGCTGAATCGGCGCATCATCAATATGACCCGGATATTATCGTTGATGATTTTGATGAACTACTCGATCTGGTGATGCAAAGCCGTAGCGAGACTATCGATACTGATCTTGCCGATCAACGGCCTCCTCGCCTTCCTCCGCGTGAGTTAAACCCACCCCGTGAAGAGCCTGATTGGCACCCGGCAGTGGTTAACCTGACTTACCCCCGCGTCGTCCTTTTTGACTGGCACGCAACACTGGTCGATACCCTGGATGCGATGTATCACGCAGTGGACGATATGCTCAAAGATCTGAAAGAGATGGGGCTGTTAGAACAGCTAGTTGATTCAGCTACCTGTAAATCCCCGGATGACCAACGTCTGGTTGATTACGTCAGAGATAATCTGAGCCTGCATCCGAAGATCAAGATGGATCGTAAAATCTCTCGCACCGATATCTTTGAGATTTTGTTTGCCGACAATGAAGTCGCCAAGAAGCTGGCCCATAAAGGCTTTACCGATCACTACCGCAAATATTTTGGCACTGCTCTGCCCTTCGAAGCGCGGGTAAAAGATATGCTGGAAGGGTTGCGTAAGCTGGGATTAGTCGTTGGCGTAATTACCAACCGAGACCGGGAGTTCTTTATCTACGAGCTAAATACGGTAGACAGAGGCTGGGCCCATCTGTTTGATACGGAAATCTGCGGCGATGATACCGTTCAGCGAAAACCCCATACTGACCAAATTCTGAAAGCGGCGGAAAATCTACGGACTGAATTAGGGATGGATATTTGGTACGTAGGCGACAGTACGACCGATGTCATTGCTGCGAAATCGGCGGGCATCACCAGTGTATTTTTTAACGGTGCTCAGTGGGATCAACCCTGGTTGAATAAGATCTTTCCGGGTACGGAACGCTATCCCTATAAACCTGATGTTGTGGTTAACGATTTCTCAGAATTCTGGGCGCTAATCCTGTCCTGCAGAAAAAACAGCATGCAGAAATAATGGCCCAATTTACTGGCAAGGTGATGCTAATAAATGCTCGGTCATCTGTTCAACTGGTAAGGGTTTAGCGAACAGGTAGCCTTGATACTGCTCACAACCATAGTCGCGCAGTAGTTCAAGCTGGGCATTGGTTTCAACCCCTTCCGCTATTACTTGTAGGTTAAGGTTGTGGGCCATAGATATAATGGTTTTACAGATCATCGCATCATCGGTATCAACAGTGATGTCCTGTACAAAAGAACGGTCAATCTTCAGCTTATCTAAAGGGAACCGCTTAAGATAACTCAGGCTTGAATAGCCGGTGCCAAAATCATCCACACTGATCTGGATCCCCAGATTGTGGATCTTATCCAAGGCGGCGATGGTTTCTTCCGCATTGCGCATAATCATACTCTCGGTCAGTTCCAGATCCAGGCAGGCCTCAGGAACACCATACTCGCGAATAACATCGGCTACTTCTCTTGCAAAGCTCTCCTTTTGAACCTGAAGCGCAGACAAATTGACCGATACCGATAGTTGGTCAAACCCTTGCTTTCGCCATTGAGCCAGTTGAGAGCTGGCTTGATGAAGCACCCAGCTGCCAATGTCGACAATCAATCCACTCTCTTCGGCAAGTGGTATAAACGCATCCGGGGAAATCATACCTTTCTCTGGATGGTTCCAGCGAATCAACGCCTCAGCACCAATAATTCGGTTACTTTTCACATCGAGTTGAGGTTGGTAATAGAGTTCAAACTGGCCCAGTTTTAACGCTTGGTTAAGGGCATTTTCAAGAGAGATTCGCTCTTTAAGCGAGTCATCAAGGCTGCGGTTGAAATACTGCGCACAGTTTCTTCCTGAGGCTTTCGCATGGTACATAGCGGCATCGGCATTTTTCATCAACTGGACCGGGGTTTCACCATCTTCAGGGTAGATAGCAACCCCAATGCTCGGCGTTACAAACATATCCTGTAAGGCTAGTTTCACCGCGGGTTTAAAGTTCTGTTGAATATCCTCAATGACACCATTGATCTCGGTTGACCCTGCGATTTCATTTAAAACGATTACAAACTCATCCCCACCCAGACGAGCAACCGTATCATTAGCACCGATCACCTGATGTAAACGATTGGCGACTTCAACCAGAAGTTGGTCTCCTTCATGGTGTCCCAGCGTGTCATTGACCAATTTAAATCGATCCAGATCGATAAACAGAACAGCCAATTGCCATTGATGGCTCTTTGCATCGGACAGCGCATTTTCCAATCGTTCTTCCAGCAGCAGTCGATTAGGCAAGCCGGTTAACGCATCATGCAGAGCCATATGCTTAACGCGCTCTTCTGCCATTTTTCGCTCATTAATCTCAACCAGCAGGTCCATGTTGGCTTTAGCCAGTTCTTTGGTGCGCTCTTTAACTCGTAGCTCAAGGTCTTCATGGGCTCTGGCCAATGCCACATCGGCGGCCTTTCGTTCAGTAATGTCCATGGTGATCCAGATAGAGCCTTTTGCCAGGTCATCAGGATCAATGGCTTTACTGGTTACTTCACACCATATGGGCGAACCATCTTTACGGCTGAGAAGCATCTCATCCTGGAAAACTTTGCCTTGCGATAAGGGCTTATAACAGGCCTTTCCAGCGGCTTTCCAATCCTGTTCGGTTAAGTACCACTGACGTGATGAACTCCCTGCAAGCTCACCCGCGTTATAGCCAAACATCTCTTCAAAGCGTTGGTTACATCGGGTTACTGAACGATTTTTGAGGAAGACAATCCCCACCATCGCATAGTCCAGGATCAGGTTTTGCTCATTGAGGATCACCTTAAGCGCCTCATCTGCTTTAACCTGTTGATCAATATCTTCAACTATCCAGATATAACCTAAACCGGGTTCATTAGAGGATATAATGTTCCCTCTAATCTGGGTCCAGAAAAGCGTTCCATCCTTGCGCTTCATCTTCATTTTCTGGGTGTAAAGGGTACCTTCCATCAAGCTTGGATAAGCGCTATCGCCCAGTTCAGAAAAAGCTTCAAAGTCTGGGTATAGAATTGAACTACTCTGACCAATTAACTCTTCTACCCGGTAATCATAGATATCCGCAAACTTGCGATTACAACGAATTATTTTTCGCTCATGATCCTGCGAATCTTTAATAAAGCAGATACCCGTACCCGCGTGCTCAAAGATAACTTCCTGTTCTTTTAACGTATTCCTAAGGGAATGTTCGTTCTGTATAAACTGGTCAATATCCAGCTCACGCAGCTGTACTAACCAGCTTTCATTGACAGCCACCGATTTATTAAGCTGGATAATATGCCAGCGCGGACCATCTGTTGTATGGGTTAGAAAATGGCCTTCCGCGTAATCTTTTTCAGCCATCGCTCTCCACAATCCTATACCCTGCTCTTTATCGACGAAGCGATCAATAAACAGGGTATCTGCTACAGGAAGGCGTAAAGTTGCATAATGGGAACGGGAGATCAGTTGGCCTGACTGGTCAAAGGTCGACAGCATACTGTTATTGTCAGAGGAAGAAGCAGTTCTATCGAGCGAGAGTTTCAGCTCTGGACAGCTATGGACCTCGCTGAACAGGTAGATGCTCTCAGATAACTTATCTGTCTGAAAGCGACGCGATTTATTCGATCCAAAATCAAGTTCGAAGGGCTGATCAGCACTTAGGTAATCGTCAAGTAAATGGACCTCTCTACCATCAACTTCAGCCAGTTGATCGGGTTTATTGACTCCCCAGCACCCAGCCGCAGCCTGATTACCCCAAATTATGGCGGAACGCTGAACATCATAAGCCCAGATAGCAGAATCAGTGATTGTCATAACCGTCGACTTCTTTACCTGAAATTAAAACAGGCGTTTTATTATTATATTATCTATACCCCATTCTCATCAGATCAGCCTTTAGGGTACATAATGCATTGGTAGGGTATTCACCTATACTTTTTGTATCACATTACCCATCCAAAAACCATGCAAAGAATAAGTGTTTAGTTTTTCCTAACGTCAATTTGTAAAGTTATGTAACGCCACATTTTCTCCACATTTCCCTATATCTATCACCCTGAGCTTTCCATTAAAATTGGCCCATCTGGATTTTTAGGGGTGCTTTTGTGCTTAAGAGATTTTTAACTCCCTGTCTGGCTCTTTGCCTTCTTGTTCTTTTTGGGTGCCAATCCCTGTCCACGGTTAGCCTGAAAGAACGAGTTGAAAGCGCCCAGTCGATAGCAAAGGACGCTTCGCTGGAACCCCTGATTATCCAGACCCAACCTTTTCAAATTCAAAGCTACTTTCGCATCAAAGATCGCAGCAAACCGCTACGGGTATACATAGAAGGTGATGGGCTTGCCTGGGCCAAAAGGGATCAATCTTCTGGCTTTCCATCTCCTACTGAACAGAGCACACTCAAGCTCGCGTCACTTGATCAGAGTGACAACGTTCTCTACCTCGCTCATCCCTGTCAATTTAATGTGAACAGCCGTTGCTCAGCGTCCAGCAACTCCGACAGGCAGTTTACTGAAGATGTGATCAATTCAACCAATCAGGCTATTAGTATTGTTAAACGCCACTTTCAGTTATCCAGCATTGAACGGGTAACAACGGATCAGGGCAGATAGAAGCAGATTAGTGCGGTTAAGAACGGTTAAGAACGGTCATTTGATCGCTCATCCGTTTTTTTGCTTAAGTTGCTTTTAAGCAGAAAACTCAAACTTATACCCTACCCCGTAAACCGAGTGGATCACCTCGCCTTCTGGGAGATGGGGCTGAATTTTCTTGCGCAGGTTTTTGATATGGGTATCCACAGTGCGGTCACTGACAACGCGCTGATCGGTATAGGCTTTATCCATCAATTGAGAACGGGAGAAAACCCGCCCCTGATTATCCAGAAACGTTTGCATCATCCTAAATTCAACGGGCGTCAGTTCCAGTTGTTCGCCGCCGATAAAAGCCAGGAACCTCTCTTCATCAAGGGAGATTGGATCAGCTGTCTTAGGCGTATTCCCAGAAAATGCAGCGATCCGGCGAAGGGTCGCTTTAACTCTGGCAACAACCTCTCTTGGGCTATAGGGTTTACAGACGTAATCATCTGCACCCAGCTCAAGGCCTAGCAGACGATCAATCTCCTCAACCCGGGCAGTGGTCATTATGATGGGGGTATTAGAGAAGGTCCGGATCTCTTTGCAGATCTCCATACCATCCTTGCCAGGCAGCATTAGATCCAGAAGGATAACAGCGGGATTATGTTGCTTTACCCAACCGGTCACTTCCAACCCGTTGTGGATCATCGTGACCAAATAGCCAGAGGCTTCCAGGTAATCACGGAGAATCTCAGCTAAACCAACTTCGTCTTCAACGATCAGAATATGTTGATCAGATGTCATGCGCGCTTAGTCCCTATCTCTAAACGGGGACAGTGCGCTTAACCTTCGATAGGGAGTGTCACGGAAACCTTCAGGCCACCCAGTTCAGAGGCCTCCGCCTCGATGGTTCCCTGATGGGCCTCAACTATGTTTCTGCAGATTGATAAACCTAAACCTGCCCCACCGGTTGCCCGGTTACGGGAAGCTTCTTCACGATAAAACCGGTCAAACAGACGCGGCAGAATCTCAGGCTCAACTCCCGGCGCACTATCTTCAATAGTAAAATGAACCTGGCTACCCTTTTGCCAGGCCGAAAGGATAATACTGCCATTTCTATTGGTATAGCGTCGACTGTTTTTTAGTAGGTTATCAACCACTTGGCGCAACCGTTTTGGGTCGCCAAAGATTTCCAGCTCAGTGGGTAGCTGCACTTTCAGGGACAGGCCAGACTTACTGAAACTATTTACTACCGATTCAGCAGCGGCTCCGAGAATCTCGGCCAGATCAATATCCTGCTTGCGGTAGTTCAGCGCTCCGGCATCGGTTAGCGCCAGATCATAAAGGTCGTCCACCAGACTATTAAGCTGCTGGGCAGAACCATGTAGCTTGCCAAGCTGTTGGAGGTTCAGAGGGCGTATACCGTCTTGCATCGCTTCAATTTCACTGCGAATTAAGGCCAGAGGCGTACGTAACTCATGGGAGATATCCGCCATGCCCTGCCTTCTTAAAGCTTCATTTCGTTCAAGTGCTGAAGCCAGTCCATTAAAGTCATGGGCCAGTTGCCCCAGCTCATCCTGCCCTTGCGGTTCAATCCGGGTTTCAAACTTACCTTGTGCTAATTGATGGGCACCAGCGGCGATCGACTTAACCGGTTTTACGAAACGGCGGCCCAGCGGTATCCCTGCAACAACCGCTAAAAGAATAGCTACGGTGGCTATGTAATAGATCGTATCCATCTGATCATCACGAAAGCGCTCATCAATCCCTTCAATAGGTAAAGGAACCGGCGTCAGGCTTAAATAGCCCACAACCTCGCCGTTGACGATTATCTCCCTGAGAGTTTGGTTACCAGTTTCATCCGGAGGACCAATGACTCTGCGCCCTTCCAGATTAATTAAGCGCAAGCGGGTTGATAAGCCCGACTTGTCAGTAGGCGGTGGCGGCGGGCGCAGATCCGGTCGAGGACGCTGATGGGGAGGCAGATCGGTTCGATGTTCTCTATGAGGCGGCGGAAGGACCTGCCCTTGTTCCGATCTGGTTTTTTCCGGCAGATAGCTCATCCAAACCTTGTGTTTTCGAGCGACAAACTCCCAGGAACCAACCTCTTGATACTTAGTAGAAAGCTTCTCGACCATTCCATCCAGTTCAGCGAGCTCGGCATCGGTCACATATTCAAGGAAGCTTTCCTGAAAACTAAAACGCGTGGCCAGCGCCATCACACCCGCCAACAGTACACTAAAGCTGATCAGCAAGAAGATGAGTTTACTGGTGATACTTTTCTTAAAAAGCATTAAGGCTTGTCTATCCGCGGGTAAAGACCTGTTTAGCCTGCAACACTACCCCAATTAACGTCGAGAATTAACCCTAAGCCTTAATGCTTCACTTTTTCTCCTTATTAAAACTACTGTTTTATCGAGTCGCTTATAAGCCTTAGTGCCTGAATGCCAGAAGCTTGGTCTGCAACACTTCTGCCATGGTGTTCAGCTCTTCATTGACCACTTTTGAATCTGACGCCCGATTTTCCACATGGCTAGCCAGCTCACGAACCATCTGCACGCTTTCATCGACGCTTAAAACCGCTTGTTGCTGCTCATCGGTAATGATCGCTATCGACTGATTCATATCGATCAGGGTCTGCATCTCCTGTTGAATGCGCGAGAGTGAGGCTTCAGCCTGCTGTGATAAACGCACCCCTTTATCCACCTGACTGCGGTTTTCATCCAAAGAAGTAATTGCCTGACGTGATTGTTTTTGTAGCGACTCAACCATATGCTGAATCTCATCGGTAGACTGGCTGGTACGTTGCGCAAGGGTTCGCACCTCATCTGCAACCACAGCAAAGCCACGGCCCTGCTCTCCAGCCCTTGCCGCTTCAATGGCTGCATTCAGTGCCAATAGATTAGTCTGTTCAGCGATATCCCGAATTACATCCAGTACCCTGCCAATCGAATCACTCTGCCCTACCAAATCCCGAACAGTGGTTTCTACCCGAACAAACTGGTCAGCTAACTTATCAATCGATTTCGCGGTAGCCTGTACATCAACCTGGCCTTTCTCTGCCGCCATCTGCACATTCTCAACAAACGCTAGCCCTTCACGGGTGGTACGGGAGATATCTTCGGCACTGGCACCTAGTTGTGCGGCAGCCGAAGCAATGCCTTCACTCTGCATCTGCTGCTCTGTGCTTTGTTGGTGAGTTTCCAGGCTAACCTGATAGCTGTTATCCGCTGTAGATTTGAGCTGCGACGCCATCACCCCCACATCGGTTAAAGTCGTCCGCAACTTCGCCAGTAAATTTTGAGTTGCCTCCGACATCTCACGAATCTCATCCCGGCCATCAAGGTTAAGCGGCTGAGTCAGGTCACTTTCGTTTTCAATGATAAGCAGTTGCTGTCGCAATCGCTTTAATGGGCCGGTGATGGAAGAGATAATCAGAAAGGCGATAAACACTGAAAGAGGCACTGAGACCACCAGCAGTATGAGTGTAGACCAGGTGATCTCCTCTATACGAAGACTGGATTGTTCACTGCTTTCCTTCACCACCATGCTGGCATCAAGGGTTTTATCCAGCGCATTCTCAACTTCAAGGTTGGCGGTTCTAAGGCGCTCTTGAAACAGAGCGGTCAATCCTAAAAGCTGGTCATTCATATTCTGGACAATCAGATGGGCATCGCTAATTTCAGCTGCAGCCATATTAGCCCGCCCCTGCTGATAGTATTTAATGGCACCATCCATGATGCCCCGATAGTCGGATAGATTCTGCAACATCGGTTTCACCATCGGTCCTGCGTCAGCATCCATCGCCATCGAAGCTAAGCGCTGCTCAAGCTGGTCCGCAGAGCTTCCAGCCTTGTTTAATGATTCATAGTATTGGGTAATACTGCCATCGAAATACCAGAACAGCATATCGGAATAGGTCTTTTGCAGGCGCTGTGCTTGCTGCAGTAGTTCCTGCGTCTGCGATTGCACCGCGATCAATTCCGCTTCACGGTTAATCCAGTCATTTTGTTCCGCTACTTTCTCCTGCTGTAGCAAACTACGCTGACCGATCTGATCCAGTTCCATCAGCAAAAACGATAAAACAGCCACCTTTACCCCAACCAGCACAACAGCCAACGCCATAATGCGGGTGGTTACTTTCAGGTGACGCAACCAACGAGTCATGGGGATTACCTCAATTATTTTTATAGTTATCCATGACGTTAGATCGATACTGTTTTCAGCGAAAGAAAAGGAAGATAAAGGCTATTTTGGCTATAAAGTTCATGAAAGAATCAAACTGACACTGCACTCAGAAACTACTTAAAGTATTTTTCGTAGAGCTTTTGCGTTTCCCCCTGTTTACGCATCTCCTCTAGGGCTTGATGAAACTGATATGCAACACTTCGCTTTTCAACAACCGTAGTGAAGTTATCTATACTTACCCTCTTCTCAGGGTCGAAAGCATGATTAGGCTGCTCTGAAAAGAGTCTGGAACGACGCGAAAATCCCATATTCATTGGAATGAATTGCTTATTAATTGCCTGATAATGAATCCTGATCCCTATGTCGGCGTAGCTATTAAGCTGGTGCTGTTTTTTGTAATGATCAACAATTTCGATATCAGCAATATAAAAGTCGCCACGTCGCGCTTTAAGGCCTTTAATCACCGTGTCTAAAGAAAGCTTCCCTAACTGCACAATGTTGATGGATGGATAAAGTTGGTCCCACTCTAATTTGCTACTCCCCAGTTCAACAATCAGGGTTCCTTTCGCCGCGTTCATATCAGTTATTTCCGGTTGTTCTAACAACGACACCAATACCTCTTTGGTTTGCAAGCCGTTCGGCAGGTAATAAAGATAATCAGCGCGTTTCTGAGAGAACGAGGAGCCCGGGTAGAAATCGACATTACCCTGGGCAAGTTCGAAGTGCAGACGTTTTTTAGGAATCCTGACAATTTTCAGTTGGTAGCCGATCTTTGCAGCGGCTTGACTGAAAAGGTCTTTATAAAGGCCGGCATTATTCTCAGCATCACCAATAAGCGGCTGTTTGGCGATTGCCTTATAGCCCATGATAATCGTTTTATCATTCGCTGAAGCCGGTACTACGAATACCAAACAGACGATCAATACGCTGATTCTGAAGAGATCTCGCATCAAGCATTGGCCTCTCAAGATAGATGTAAAGGAAGTATAGACGGGCAAACCGATGTTGCTGCAAAGGCTAGAAACTGACATTTAAACAAGCTAAGTTAAGATTCGACGTTTCAGATGGGCAGTACAGATGGCTAATATTTTAATCGCATGGGAGCTAGGGGCTGGATTAGGCCATTTAAGCTATCTGTCTGTCATTGCATCAGAGCTTAACGAAAAAGGTCACAGAGTCACCCTGGCGTTGAACGATCCAACGAACGTAGAAAACTTCAACTGGCCTTCGGGTGTCAATATCGTTCCTTCGCCTGCTTTTAGAAGCATGCAATCCAACCAGCCGAAAACCGCTTCACTGCCTTGTATTATGCTAACCCGTGGTTTTCAAAGCCCTAAACTCCTGAAAGGGATGGTGCGCAGTTGGCAGGGACTTTTTACACTCACCCAACCGGACCTGATGCTTTTTGATTACGCCCCCACAGCCATGCTAGCTGCCAGAGGGCTGAGCTTTAAGAAAGTCGTGATTGGCAGCGGTTTCTCAGAGCCTGAGCCAGGAACAGCCGCCCTAAATATGCTGCCCGGCGTTAGTGGGGCTGACAGGGCAGCTCAACTCAGCGAAGAAAAGGTGGTCCATCATATCAATGAAGTATGTCGGTCACTCAATTATCCGCCGGTGAAATATCTGTCTGATCTTTATCAACATGATTTGGCACTGATCTCCAGCCTTCCGGATCTGGACATACATCCGCGTAGTCAGGAAACCAACCATTACTTTCAGTTCGAAAACACGGAACAGAACCAAGAAATATTAACCTGGCCGGACAACCATAAAAAAAATGTTCTTGCTTACCTCCGGGCGCACAGCCCTAACTGCCCTGTCGCATTAGACGCATTGGTTGAAACCGATGCCAATGTTATCTGTTACTGCGCAAATCTAAAGCCGGAAATTATGCAGCGCTACTCGAAGAAAGGAATCACCTTTAGCGTTCAGCCTTTCGATATGGCCCATATGCTGAAAGCTGCTGATCTGATGATCTGTCACGCAGGTAAAGGAACGATCTCTGAATCCTTACAACAAGGAACCCCACTTATTCTGCTGCCTACGCACATGGAGCAGAACATGAATACAGTCATTGTCGAAAAGCTAGGTGTTGGATTACGAGGTAGATCAGACAAAGGACCTAAAGCCGTCTGTTACGATATTAACCGGCTACTGAATAACAGCAGTTTTACAGATAAAGCGATAGGCTTTTCTATACAACTAAAAGACCAGCCCATTATAAAAACAGAGCAACAGCTTATCGAAAAGATCTGCAACCTGCTTTGATGCCACTAGCACACAAGCGCTTAATCGAGCCCCCTCTCTTCTCCCAGTAAAAAGAATCGAGAAAAATTTTTAGCAATTTTTTATGCGGCAACTTATTGAATAATTTATAAAAAACCAAGAACGGTAGGTTGATTTTTGTACTACTGTACCTTGGTACACTTCAAAAAAATATAAATAGCTATAGTCTTACTAGTTAAATCACCATTACCCGCCTAGGTTCTCTAGGAGCTGGGTCGCCAACACAGACAGGGAAATACTATGTTCGATAAGAGATTAGTAGCAATCTCCGTAGCGACCGCTTTAACTTCGCCTTTGGCGATTGCGAATACAGATAAAGAAGATTCAGTCTTTGAATACGGCCCATGGGGTCGAAACTACTCCACAGCAGCGGGTGGAGAATTCAATACTAACTCTCTCTCTTTTGGCTCCTCTCCCGGAGATGAATACAGACGTAATGAGCAGAATGAACTTGGATTCAATAATCCAGTGAATGATGGTGCATGCAGCGCTGGGACATACTGTGGCTTTGCTGAGATTTCAGGCGACTATGGTAGCAGCGCCGATGACGATGTAGGCTTTGTAAATATTGATGCAAATCCCAGCCATTTCTCCAATGGCCCATACCAAGGGGGGCTGACTGGAGGCTTCCAAGTCAATGGAAACGATACAGAAAGTTTTGGTATCGATGGCATGGAAGGAGCCCACGATGGTGATTACGGGAATATGTACACCTACAATAAGGAGAGCGGGGCAACCGGATATGTAATGTATTATTCATCACCTTACCCTTCCCCGTATCCTTACACCGGCTGGTACAGCTACAATTCAGAAAGTTATTCCTCAAACGGCCAGATCTATGGTGGAATCACAACCTCCCTGGACCAGCTAAACGCTTTCGCCTTCGCTAACCCAACAGCTACTTATAATGGCGTTATCAAAGACGGCGGGCTCTTCAGCTTAACGATAAACTTTGGCCCAAATACCTGGAATGGCACTTTCTACGATGCGAAAGGAACTGGCAACGGGTTTAACGTTACAAACGGGTCTGTCAATGGCATTAATTTCTCGGCGAACTCTGAGCAGTTAAATGCCGCAGTGCGTCTGTGAGCGGTCGGTGATGGTGCATCTTCGGCAAACAGCTGATAAAGTCGCTGGTATGATCGATATAACCAAAACCTATGGTGGTCCTGCTGCTGGAAGTATTGATCGTCAAACACTCTTCAGGTCCGTTCCGGGCATGGAAATTGGGGATGTCGACGGTCCAGTTGATGTACCGGATGCGTAATAGAATAGGCTGACTTCTCTAGCCCGGGATCAGCTCCCGGGCTTTACTTAGTACTTCCTAATACACAATAGTCCCTGCCCGGTCGCAACATATCCGTCATATTTTTCACCGATACTCAAGTATTTTGGTGGAAACTGAGCTTTGTCAGACCCGCGCTTCAGCGAACCCTCGCAAGCCATTCAGCATATTCAGGCGATGATCAATCGCAACGATGTAGTGGAGGCTTGGCTGCATAAGCAAAACCAACAGCCCAAACACGCCTTAGTCGAATCACTGACCCATCGTCAGCACCTCGCTGAACTTGAGTTATTGATCAATCGGTTACACCCCGCTGATATTGCGCTATTGCTGGAATCAATCCCACCAGAGCAACGCGGGATAGTCTGGCATCTGATTGGCGATGAACATGCAGGGGCTACCCTGCTGGAACTATCTGATTCAGTCCGTCATGAAGTCGTGTCTGCCTCAGAGACAGAAGACCTGACTGCCGCCGCTCAACACCTGGAAAGTGATGAGATCGTCGATCTGGTCCAGGAACTTCCACAAGATGTTATCCCGGATCTGCTCTCCTCTCTTTCTGAAGAAGAGCGTCAACAAGTTCGCTCTGCCATGGGCTTCCCAGAAGACAGTGTCGGAGCCTGGATGGAGTTTGATCTGCCGGTAGTGCGGGATGATATATCGCTGGATGTGGTACTGCGTTTTTTTCGACGTCAGGGTGAACTCCCGCAAAATGCCGGTAAGATCATGGTCGTTGACGACAACGGACTGCTTAAAGGCACCCTCGCGCTCGAAGATCTGTTAACGAAGAGCGGAGACATACCCATTTCAGAGGTCATAGATACAAACCCGTTGAGCTTCCATACCCGGGATTCAGCTGAAGAAGCCGCCTCTAGTTTCGAACGTTACGAACTGATTGTCGCTCCTGTCATTAATGCGCATGGGAAATTGGTCGGCGTACTCAGGGTTTCAGCGCTTCTCGACCTGATCGATGAGATAGCGCAACGGAAAGTATTACTTCAGGCGGGCCTGAACAGGGAAGAAAACCTGTTTGATCCAATATCTAAGTCCGCGAAAAACCGCTGGCCCTGGATCGCATTGAATCTACTGATCGTGTTTATCGCTTCGCGCATTATCGACCAGTTCGACGCGATTATCAGCCAAGTCGTTACTTTAGCTGCGCTGTTGCCCATTACCGCCAATATCGGCGGTAACGCGGGCAACCAGGTGGTAGCCCTGGTCATCAGAGGGTTAGCCACAAAACAGTTGGACCGTTCTAATCGACTCCAGCTGGTCAAGAAAGAGTTTTCCGTTGCGCTGGTTAACGGTGCATTATGGGGAACAGTCACCGGTATAATTACGCTTTTACTCTATCAGGATCTTAGCCTGGCCTTTGTTATGCTGCTGGCGATGTTCTGCACCATGCTGTTTGCAGCGATTATCGGTGTCGGCATCCCCATTGCTTTAAAATCTCTGGGGCAAGATCCGGCGTTAGGCAGCAGCGTTATTATTACGGGCGCAACCGATACACTAGGTTTCCTGATTTTTCTGAGTTTAGCCGTGGCGATCCTTTGACTTATCGAGTGCAGCAGAGTGGAAGGTGGCCTCAGATATGTGACGGTTTATTTATCGTTGCTTGATTTTGTTCATCCTTTTCCATAAAAAATGAACGTTTTTTCTACGACTTTTGATTGATTTCCGGCTAAAATGCGGTGCTTTCTTTCACTAGAGAGCAGAAGGCCTACCATGCTGGAAAAACTCTTCAAACTCAAAGAACACAATACGACCGTTAAAACGGAAGTCATTGCAGGGATCACAACCTTCCTGACCATGGCTTATATCATCTTTGTTAACCCGAGCATGCTAGCCGCTGCCGGCATGGATCAGGGCGCGGTTTTCGTTGCGACCTGTCTGGCTGCTGCGATCGGCTGTCTGATCATGGGGTTATGGGCTAACTACCCTGTCGCTATGGCTCCGGGCATGGGACTGAACGCCTTCTTCAGTTTTACTGTAGTCGGTCAGATGGGATACAGCTGGCAAGTCGCCTTAGGTGCAGTTTTCCTTTCCGGTGTCTGCTTCTTCCTGCTTTCCGTATTCCGTATTCGCGAATGGATCATTCACAGTATCCCTCTATCGCTTCGTGGCGGTATTGGTGCAGGTATCGGTCTGTTCCTTGCGTTCATCGCCCTTAAAAATGCGGGTATCGTCGTCGATAATCCGGCTACACTGGTAACAATCGGTGATATGACTAGCTGGGGCGCGATAATGGCCTGCCTGGGCTTTGTTGTGATTGCGGCTCTGTTCCATAAGCAAGTAACCGGCTCTGTCATGATCGGTATTCTACTGATCACAGCGATCAGTGTTCTGGCAGGTCAGGTTGAGATGAACGGTATTGTTTCTGCGCCACCAAGCCTGGCTCCAACATTTGCTGAGCTGGATATTGCAGCAGCATTCGAAGTTGGCCTGATTGCGATTGTTTTCTCCTTCCTGTTTGTTGACCTGTTCGACACGTCCGGCACCCTGATCGCCGTAGCGCAGAAAGGTGATCTTCTGGATAAAGATAACAAACTACCCCGTCTGGGCCGCGCCCTGATGGCTGACTCTGGTGCTACTATGGCGGGCGCAGTCATGGGTACATCGACGACTACCAGCTACATTGAATCGGGTGCGGGTATCGCTGTCGGTGGCCGTACGGGTCTGACCGCTGTGGTTGTCGGTATCCTGTTCCTGTTATCCCTGTTCTTGTCTCCATTGGCGGGCACTATCCCGGCTTACGCGACAGCACCTGCGCTGTTCTTTGTTGCGGTATTGATGACGCATAGCCTGGTTAAAATCGACTGGGATGATATTACTGAAGCCGCACCGGTTGTGATCGCAGCCGTGACTATGCCGCTGACCTTCTCAATTACCACAGGTATTGCGCTTGGCTTTATCTCCTACTCTGCACTGAAGATTCTGACTGGGCGTATCAGTGCGCTGAACTCTGCAATGCTGATCCTGCCACTCCTGTTTATCGTTAAGATGGCCTTCTACGGCTAAGCCTAACGATGCTTGATCAAAGCCTCCTTCTGGAGGCTTTGTTATTTCTACAGGCAAATTCCACGAATAAATTAAGAATTATTCCTATTTTGACTGACTGATCAACCCAGTATGATTTGCTAAAAGCTCGAGTTGCGAGCTTAACTCATCACTACAAGGAAAGTAGTCTGTCCTATGCCTGTTAATAAATTGAAACTGATAAAAGATTTAGATAACTATAGATATGTTTATTACTGGGCCTGCCCTGATCAAGGCAGAGTCAGCCCTGAGCTACCTACCATATTACATGCTAGTGAATGGATCATTGAGCATCAAACAGAAAACTATCAAGGCCAAGAGCGTCGTCAGTCAAACTTAGATCGGCGAAAAGTTAAATCAAAAGCTAGAACACCCGACGAAGAGCTGGTTTTTTCCAGAAGAGAAAACCCTGAAGGGCGAAGAATTACTGACAAAGTTCCGGTGATCGATCTGGACCTCTGCCCGGAAAAACTAAAAAGCATGAAAGATGAGCTGCTAAATTGAATTTAAGTCCGGCCGAAGATAAATGCCTTCGGCCGAACTCTCCAGATTTTCACAGGTTTTGACTGCTATTAATCCTATTCCTCTATTTTCCCATGCTTAATTCGCTTCTTATAAATCTCCTGAAGCTTGTAGAGATCCTGTTGTAACTCGAAGAAGCCATGCCAATGGGCATAATCTGCTGCACCCATCATTGCCCCATGGCGGGCCCTGCGTCCTTCGTGGTGCCATAGATGGTAGAAAGTAATCTGGAACTCATCGATCCAAGGGTTATCTTTCAGCAGCCCTTTCTCTTTCAGCTCATCCAGCATCTTCTTCGCAGGGGCATAGTATTCAACGTTATACAGCTGCACCGCTTTATCACCCTGAGCAAAGAAACCACGGGTATGCGATTCACCATGGCATGAGCTACATACCTGCTCCATCTTCTTCCGCCCTTCCGGCCCATTACCCAGCAGCGGGCTCATCACATCGGTTGAATTACGCACCTTGGATTCTTTTGCCCACAGATTCCAGAACAGTCGCTCGGTGATGTTGTGGGTTGTATTCAGTTCACCAATGCCGCTCATATGGCAAGTCGCACAAGTTGGGCCACGATAATCACCCGGCTCCCATCCATCTGAAGGAGAATCCCATTTCCAGGTATAACCTTCAGCATTAAACACATGACCATGTTTACTGTTATTAAACACCTCAATATCCGGATGATCAGGTCCTAAGTGACAGGATGCACAAGCCGCTGGTTTTCTTGCCTCAGCAATGGAGAACTTATGGCGGGTATGGCATGCAGTACAGCTTCCAGTAGAGCCATCCGGGTAGATATTGCCCATCCCCGCATTAGGCCAGGTGGAAGGGTCTGGCGTACCGTCAGCTAAGAGTTTGATCTTGGTACCATGACACTGCATACAACCGGTCTCGTCAGGTGCATTGCCGAACTCTTTGTTATTACGCCCTTCGTGTACTTTTACCAAAGCGTGCAAGCTGTCTTTCGGAATAATCTGCCGATAGGAACGGAAGTGACCACTCTGGTTAAACTGTTCCTGCTCCACCGCATGGCAGCGGCCACAAACATCTGGGGAAACCAGCGGTGTGATATACACTCCAGAAAGCTCGCCTTTGTTATGTAGCTGAGCATCAGGCTGGCCTTTACTGCTCTGGTGGCAATCATTACAGCCTACGCCCACATGGCTATGCCGACTGTCTTTCCAGTCTGCCACAATCCCCGGCTGCTTAGTTTGATGGCAGGAGATACACTGCTTATCTAGAGCACTCAGGCTACGATCAAAGGTCATCGTTTTCACACTGCTGAGATCAATCCCCTGCGGCTTTGCAGCGTCTTTACTGTGATTGTCCGCAAAGCCTGACAAAGGCAGAAGAATCAGACCGATTAACAGCAATATCCTTTTCATTACCGGTTCCTCACTCAGCATTTAGAAAACGTTCAAGGTTCTTATGACCAACGTTATGGCATGCGATACATGTTTTCTGGCTGGTCTTCTGGAAATAGGGTTTATGAGCCACAAACTGCTTGTTGCTGATCTCTGAAGCTTGCTCAAGGTTGTTATGGCATTTCAGACAGCCTGAATCATAGGTGTATCGATCAGCCTGCAAACGCTTGGCATGCCAATCCACATCATCAGCACCCAGAATATGTTCTTTATAAACATCCCAGGCACCGTTCTTGGCCTTCATATAGAGATAATCGATATAGGAATCCTGCGGCAGATGACAGTCTGTACAGAGCGCCTGAACACCCATCACCGAGTTGCCCCCATGGGTATCTTCCAGAAACGAAGCCTGCATCGGCTTCATGCTATGGCAGCTACCACAGAACTGATGATCCGACGTTACATGCAGCGCCTTATCCACCACGATCCAACTAATGGTCGCAATGGTTGCTAAAACACCCAGTATGATCAGCAACCAAAACAGCCGCAGTAAACGGCTTTTCTTTCGTTCTTGCCTGAACAAAATAGATCCCCCCTCAAAGATCCTCATTTGAGCGTAGTCCAAATTCGCCTAACTACCATTAATCACAGGCAAAAATCCTTAGAAAACAAAGGGAATGTTAATCTGGGTCAATTAAAGGCAGGACGCCACTTCGTGGCTAGAGGACGGCTGCGCCTAGAGGAAAGGCAAAAACCGGTAAGGCAGCTAGGAGCTGCTGAATTCTGGTAAAAGCGAAAAAGACCAGTGAATAGAGACGGCAGCTATGCGTCAGAATTGGACATTAAATCTTGATCACAAAGCTCTCCTGGAGCATATTTATAGTCAGGATTAATTAGGTCATCTGCATGGCCATGATAAAGGATTATTTTGATGCCATCTCAAGTTGAAGATCAAACTCACTTAAAACCCTCCTTTGGACACTACCAAGGTATTTTAAGATCCATTATAGCGGTAGTTGTAATTTCTTCTCTCTTCTACTTCACTGAAATTCGTGACGTCCAGATTTTGCAAGATATAACAGAAGGTAGGAGGGGAATGGCCCTTACAGCAGATGCAATTATTGCTCTGCTAATGGGGTGTGTTTGCGCGTTAGGTTTAGACAGGGTGCTAGTCCCTTTCCTCAAACCTCTCTCTAGTAAACCTCAAATCGAAATAATTACTAATGGAATTAGATACCTCTATACCAATTCTAAAGCAGACATTTTATTTTCAGATATCGAGAAAGCTATTGTTCGTTTGGAACCTGAGTCTTCTATCGAGATATTCACCATTGCAGGTCAATTCATAGAGATACAACAATATACAAATATGGATAATTTGATTGAGCATTTAAAACAAGGAAATGTGCAGTTTGAACAACCTAACAAGTAGCTTTAACGGTTCCTCATTTCACTCCTCCCACTAAGCTAAGCGTTAGCTGTACTAAGGAACAATCTAAATGGAATTTAAAAAAATCGCCGCAGGCTCGTTTTATTATGTTGGTAAATATAGGGTTGTATTAGCTAAAGCGTTGGCTGTTCCATTTCTTTTGTTAGTAGCATTGGATGCCGTTACATTTTTGGGCTTAGATACAGCGACAGGTTATCTAGTCGATTTTTTAAGCCTTTTCGTAAACGTTATTTTTGCAATAATCATTCATCGTATTGTTTTATTGGGTCCTAATTCCGTTTCAGCATGGAGGCTTATTGGCTGGTCTAAAAGAGAAACATTCTTTCTACTTCATCTTATTGGCATAGGAATAGCCCTTTTACCTTCCATTTTACTTGGGTATGTGCCTGTTCTTGGGCCATTATTAGCTCTTATTTTTATTTGCTGGATGCTTGGGAGGCTGAGTCTTGTTTTTCCAGGAATAGCTATCGACAAAGGGGTTGATTTTAAAATTTCATGGGAGCTTACCAAAAATCACCAATTGCTAATGTTTCTTGTTGTGATCGTGCTGCCTATTCTTATTGCAATACCTTTTATAGCAATAATTGTGGCGCTTTCTCTTATGCTTGAAGTTCCTCAAATCATGTATGTTAAAAGTTTTATTGTGGCTATAGTACTTGTCTTTGAGATTGCAGCTCTATCGATGACCTACCAACTAATCACCAGTAAACAGTATGGAAACAGTTAACAAGGAAAGGCACCCGGCGCATACTGCGCGGTTGCTTTGAGCGTTTAGCATCAGGAGAGAGTGTGAACGAATCAACATTATTCATAGTTGTCCTTTGTTTGTTTGTCGGCTTCGGCTGTGGTGCAGGTGTTATTCGCAAATTTAAGGGAACCGACAAAGCTACGCTAAAGCTGGCAGTTATGGTGCTAGTTACGGCAGTTTTTTCAGTCTTACAATATTATAAGTATCAATCTGTTGTGGGCACAGAAATTGAGTACATTAATATAATGAAACCTTTGTTTTTTGGTTCAATCGCATTTGGTGCACTATTGAGCTGCTCAGTTTATAGGCTCGTCAAAAATGCTTAACAAAGCCAGCCAGTATGGAAGCGCTTTCAGCGCCTCTGCTTAAGGCATTATGTTTCAGTGAACCATGAAAAAGGTGACTACGTTTCTTTTTAAAATTGCAGATGTTCTAGCTTTCCTATTTTTAATAGGAGGGTTGATCTCAATTCTGCATTTACCTTTCAGTGAAGTGGAACATCTTTACCAAGCATACAAAGGCTGGGAGCCTAGCTGGTTAGGCATACTCTTCTATGCAATGAACTCTATAGTTATGGGAATAGCGAGTTACTTGTTCTTGCGACGTAGGATAAGAGTTTTTACTGTTCTAGCCATTACTTCAGCAATTTGCACTATGTCTATTCAAGGTGTATCGGCAGGTTTGTGGCTTATTGGATTTGTCCTTTTGATGCTGATGCCATGTTACCTAGCTAAACGAGGAACATCTCAAAATGCTTAAGTGTAAACATAACAATGGTGATATCTGTTTATTCATTGTCTATCAAACTTCACTCACACAGCATTTGGTATAGATCATAGGGAGATCTGAATTATGGTAAAGCGGTTGTGTTGCTTTGTTATCGTTGGGCTGTTGTTTTCCACTACAAGCTTTGGTGGTGATGAAAATGAATTAAGGTATATATATGGTGTCGGTTCGAAGACATGTTCTCAATATACAGCGTCAAGAAGCTCACAAGATGAATTTTTGATATATAGATCATGGATCGCAGGATACATAACAGGTTTTGGAACAGTTTTTACTAAGCATAATGTTTTTCTTAAGGATCTTAAGATAAACAATATGTATAAAAGTTTAGATCGTATTTGTGCCACTGAACCCGAGAGAACTTTAGATGACGCACTCAGTGAAATACTTACCCCAATCGTTTCAGCTGCTGTGACTAAAAACCAACAGAGCAATTAACGTCAGAAAATTCCATAATGATTTCTCGTAGGCTTCGATAATCTGATCTTTCAAAATAACCACTAGTTCCCAGCCTCTGCTTTTCCTCTAGCCATGAAATGGCGTGCTCTAGCAGCGGAGCTGCGTCCTCTAGGCGAAGCCGTCCTCAAGCTGCACAGCAGCGTCCTAAGCGGCTACGCCGCTACTCCCACCTAACTTCTGAAGTGAACATATACCCTGCTCCGTAGACTGTTTTGATCAGCTCGGGTTGCTGGGGGTCTTCTTCGATCTTCTTGCGCAGGCGGGACATGCGCACATCGATGCTGCGGTCATAGGGAACGCAGTTTTCACCGAGAAGCTGGTCTCGTGAGAGGATCTGGTATGGGTGTTTTAGTAATGCAAGTAGCATGTCGCCTTCGGCGCGGCTCAGGGAGTCATCGCCTTTTTCTTCATGCCTTAGGCAGAGGGATTCAGGTTGAAAGCTCCACAATCCAAAGCGGGCAGTTTTTGGCTGATCCACTACTTCGCTTTGGCGTTTGCGCAAGCGGCGGGTCAGGCTTTGTACCCGCGCCACCAGCTCACGGGGCTCGAAAGGCTTAGTGATGTAATCATCCGCGCCAAATTCCAGGCCCAGTACACGGTCGGTTAAACCATCTCGCCCGGAAACGATAATAACGCCGATCTCCTGCTCTTCGAACTGTTTTACCAGCTGCATCCCATCCATATCGGGAAGATTCAGGTCGACGATACAGATATCCGGCGCTTGCTTAGCCAGTTGTTCCAAAGCCGCAGTGCCCGTTGGGCAGTATTCGGTGCGGTAACGAAAGCCATCCAGCGTGGAACAGATCAGTTCTCCCAGGTCGCGTTCATCCTCTATGACATAGATTAACGGCGTGGATATATTCGGAGTCATGAACTCTCCTCCTTCACTTTCTGGAGCTGGGATAACTTAGAAATCGCGCTTTTCAGATGATCAGCGGTAAACGGTTTCTGTAACAATTGGTATTCAAAATCGGTTTCTGGCGGGGTATCGCTATAGCCGGTCATAATGACGGCAAATGCTTTTGGATACAATAGCTTAACCGCGTTAATCACTTCATAACCGGAGCTGGCACCAGGCATAATCACATCCGATACGACCCCGGCCAGGTTATCCAGACCAGTCATCATCGCCAGCGCCTCATCGCCCGAAGTTGCCTCGATCACCATAAAGCCCATCTCCGTTAACTGCGATCTAACCAGCTTGCGTACATCATGGTTATCTTCAACTAACAGCACCAAAGATGATTCGGGCATAAACTCAGTCGGCTCAGCACCCTGCTCGACTTCGGGTACAGCTTCCACTTCTTGCTCATCAACAGCAGGCAGGAGAATATCGACCCGAGCTCCGACATCCGATTCATTATTTTGGAAACGCAGGTAGCCTTGGGATTGTTTAACAAAGCCATACACCATACTCATGCCAAGCCCCGAACCGGCACCGGTTGCTTTAGTGGTGAAGAATGGCTCACAGGCTTTATATAGGGCATCTTCTGAGAAACCTTCGCCGCTATCGATGACCGAGATAAGCACATAGAACCCCGGCTTCACTTCATCATCCCAATGACTGGAGAGCACCTGATGATCGATATGACTAATGCCGGACACAACCAATCTCAGCTCGCCCCCTTTTGGCATCGCATCCACGGAATTTAGTGCCAGATTAACCAAAGCATCTTCCATCTGGGCCGCATCAACATAGACCGCTGGCGTGTTCGGGTTAATCCGTGTTTTAAGCTGAATATTCTCAGGTAGTGGCGCTGCCAACAGATCAATCAGCTCACCAATCAGTTGATCCGGTTTTATCTGCCCGGGTACTAACGGTTGGCGGCGGGAGAATGCCAGCAGGCGTTTAGTCATATCTGCACCGCGACGGGTTGCACGGATGGCTGGCGACAGATTTTTCTGAAGATGTTCTGGCAATGCCTGGTTATTTTGCAGCTCGAGCAGGTTACCCAGAATAATGGTCAGCAGGTTGTTAAAGTCATGGGCCAACCCGCCAGACATCTGACCTACCGCTTTCATTTTGCTCGCTTCTGCCATCCGCTCTTCAACTTCACGCTCGGCGGTAATATCAATAGACAGCGTCAGCATCCCTTCTACCTCTTTGCGCATATTGTAGAAAGGCAAAACGGTACGACGGGTCAGGATCTCTTCGCCATGATGGTTAATCTTATACTCATAAACCGGCGTGTCGCCCTGCTTAGCCTGATCAATATAGGGTTCCAAGGCCGCACTCATCTCTGGGCCCACCACTTCACTGAAGTGTTTGCCGACAATCCCCTCTTTGGTTTGATCGAACATCTCGCGATACTGACGGTTAGCAAAGATGTAGCGCAATTGAGGGTCCAGGTAGGCTACCTGAGCAGGTAGCGCATCCAGAATCAAACGTTGCCGGGTCTCAACCGCCCGCAACTCATCCTGGGTATTCTGCAGGGAATCCACTGCTTCCAGAAGCTGGGCATTGGAGTCAGACAGCTCTTTGGTCCGTTCCTCAACCCTTAAGTTAAGCGTATTGATGTTATCGCCCAACCGTTCGACCATAATATCGAAAGATTCCGCCAGCATTCCCAGCTCATCATCACGATCAATACCGGTTTTCACATTCAGATTACCGCGGCTGATCTTGTAGGCCGTACTCGACAGACTCTTAATTGGCGAGGTGATCCACTCTGCGAAAAAGAACACCGCAACGATCGCGATCATCAGCGCAAAAAAACCCATCGCCATAATTCGCTGACTCAGCTGCACAGAACTGGCTTTCAGATCATCCAGATAGACCGAGGAACTGATGTACCAGTCAAACCCCGATAGGTGTCGAACCAGCGACAACTTTTCATACTCATAGTGACCCGGATCATCCGGGCGATCCCACTTGTAGTAGAGCTCATTGCCGGTATCAGCAACTTCCATCAGATCCAGGTAAATCGGATGTTTAGTCACTGGATTGAGCATGTCTTTGAAATTCAGACCATGAATATTCGGGTTCGGATGAAACAGCATATTGCCGTTAGAGTCGAAGATATAAAGATAGCCATTGGTGGCTATTTTTATCTTCTTCAGTGCCCGGTTTATCTCTTCGATCGCTTTCTGTTTCTGCGCTTCAACCTCTTGCTCAATATCATCGATGTAAACCCCCGCACCCATGACAAAGCCCCATTTCGAGTAGTCTTTGACATAGGAGAACTTATCGATAATGCGGGTCTCGTTAAGCCGGTTCCATTTGTATTTATAGAACCCCTGCCCGTCACTCAGGGCAAGCTGAAGGATACCCGGAATAATCAGGTTGCCATCAGGATCGCTGACCTGTGACATATCCTGTCCGTGATACTTTTCTGAGGGGTGTGAAAGGAGCCGGGCATCGTAATTGGAGATCCAGACATAATCACCATTACCAAACTGGAAGCTGCGCAGGTCGGTAAATATCTTATTCCAGATCTGCTCTTCGCTGAGCCCCTCTTTTCTTCCCTCTCGTAAGGCTACTTCAATATGATTCTCGGTCATATCCAGAACCGAGCTGAGGCGTTGCTCATGAGACTTCAGGGTACGGTCGACATAACTTTCCGTACTGGTGTACATCCGGTTCGCCAGGTCATAAACAATATTCAGCACCTGTCGGTTGCCGTTTAGCTCTAGCCGAAACACATTCTCTTTGATGAGCGGTACAGTAAAGATATAGATAGCCGCAAAGATGCTGCCGATCAGCGCCAGCAGCATCAGGAACAAGCGTATTGTTATGGGAGAACGACGATACATTCGATGAGCTTCTTATCTTTGTTATAGGTGACCCAAATCTGTGCGATGACTTTCAAACACAGCGATTATGGGTAGTCTGCGCCAATGCCCCACCCTAGTGCAATAGCCAGAACAGCAACTCATACGACGAATGTCGTAGAATGTGAACCCCTTTTCAATAATTGTTACATTTCGTTAGATTCTAAAAATAGTTACGCAAAAGTTACTCCCTATTGTGGTTAGCAATAAGAAAAAGAACACAGGGGGATAGCGTAACCGCTCAGGCTATACGCTCTCCTCTGCCACTAAAGAGTAGCGTAAACATGAGCCAGTCTAAGCAGGATTTCATTCTTGAAACCCGTAACCTGACTAAAGCCTTTAAAGGCTTTACTGCAGTTGATGACGTTAACCTGAAAGTACAGCGCGGTAACATCCATGCGCTGATTGGTCCTAACGGCGCGGGTAAAACCACCGTATTTAACCTTCTTACTAAATTCTTGCAGCCAACCACCGGACAGATCCTGTTCAACGGTGATGACATCACGTCGATGAAGCCCGCTGCCATTGCCCGCAAAGGGGTGATTCGTTCTTTCCAGATCTCTGCCGTCTTCCCGCACCTGAGCGTAATGGAGAACGTCCGCGTTGCTCTGCAGCGCAAAGAGGGCAACAGCTTCCACTTCTGGCGTTCAGAGAAAGTACTCGATCGCTTGAATGACCGCGCGGTTGAACTGCTGGAATCGGTTGGCCTTGAAGGTTTCGCCGATACAGTAACCGTCGACCTGCCTTATGGCCGTAAACGTGCACTGGAGATCGCAACCACACTGGCCCTGGAGCCAGAACTGATGCTGTTGGATGAACCAACCCAGGGTATGGGTCACGAAGATGTTGATGTAGTGACCGACCTGATCAAGAAGGTATCTCAAGAGCGCACCATCCTGATGGTTGAGCATAACCTGCATGTCGTTTCCAAGCTGGCTGACCAGATCACTGTTCTACAGCGCGGCGCCATTCTTACAGAAGGTAACTACGAAACCGTATCAAACGACCCTCAGGTTCGCGAAGCTTACATGGGTACTGCCGCGGATGAAGTTGAAGCAGAAAACGCGAAAAAAGCTGAAGAGGTGAGCGCATGAACCAGCCAGCCAATATCCCATCTGCTCAGGAAGCAAACCACCCTAATAGCTGGGAAAAACTACGAATAGATAATCTGCACGCGTTCTACGGTGAGTCTCACATTCTTCACGGTATTGATATCAATGTGAATAAAGGCGAGCTGGTGACACTGCTGGGTCGAAACGGTTCGGGACGTTCTACCACCCTAAAAGCGATCATGAATATGGTCGGTCGTCGTACCGGCAGCGTAGTGGTGAATGGTAACGAAACCATCAATATGCCAGCGCATAAGATCGCTCATCTGGGTCTTGGTTTCTGCCCTGAAGAACGCGGCATTTTCTCCAGCCTGAACGTTGAAGAAAACCTTCTGCTTCCCCCTCATGTTCGCTCTGATGGCATGAGTGTTGAAGAGATCTACGAGATCTTCCCTAACCTATATGAGCGTCGTACCAGCCAGGGCACACGTCTGTCCGGTGGTGAGCAACAGATGCTGGCATTAGGCCGCATTCTGCGTACGGGTGCCAACATCCTACTACTGGATGAAATAACTGAGGGCCTCGCCCCCGTCATTGTGCAAAAACTGGGCGAGGTTCTTAGCCTTCTTAAAGAACGAGGACTCACCATCCTCCTTGTTGAACAAAACTTCCGTTTCGCAGCGCCAATTGCTGATCGTCATTACGTGATGGAGCACGGGCACATCGTTGAAGAAGTGCATGCAGATGAACTGGAAGCCAAAACCGAGCTGTTGAACACCTATCTGGGTGTGTAAGCAAACTCACGATAAGAACAAACCTGTTATGTCTGGCGAAGACCAGACTCGCTGAGCGGAGTTAGAGAATATGAAAACGTTTAACAAATCACTTACAGCAGCATTAGTTTCCGGTGTTATCGCAGCCACTGCAGCGACTTCGGTAATGGCTGAATCAGACGGCAAAGTAAAGCTAGGTATCCTGGCCGATATGGGTGGTGTTTATGCAGATATCTGTGGTCGTGGTTGTGTAACCGCAGCTGAAATGGCTATCGAAGATTTCGGCGGTAAAGCGCTGGGGCAGCCTATTGAACTGGTGACGGCTGATTCTCAGTTAAAGCCTGATATCGCATCTTCTATCGCACGTCAGTGGGTTGAAGCTGATGGCGTTGATGCGATTGGCGGCCTGGTATCTTCTGCGGTATCCGGTGCGGTTTCTAAAGTTAACCTGAACGCTAAAAAGCTAACCCTGATCTCTGGTTCTGCGTCTAACACTTTTACAACTAAGAGCTGTAACCCATTCAACGTTCACTGGACATACAACGTGGTTGCGCTGGCAAACGGTACCGTTAAGCCAATGGTTCAGGCGGGTAAGAAGAAGTGGTTCTTCATCACAGCTGACTACAGCTTCGGTCACGCACTGGAAGGTGTAGCCTCTAAAGTCATCAACGAGAACGGTGGTGAAGTTGTCGGTACGATCCGCGCACCACTGGGCACGACTGATTTCTCCTCTTACGTACTTCAGGCACAGGCATCCGGTGCTGACGTAGTTGCTTTGGCTAACGCAGGTAACGACACAGTAAACGCACTGAAAACAGCAACTGAGTTCGGTCTGACTGAGATGATGGACGTTGCTGGTCTTCTGGTATTCACCCAGAACGCACAAGCGATGGACCCGGCTGTGGCCGGCGGCATGCGTCTGACAACAGGTTTCTACTGGGATATGGATGACAAAGCACGTGACTGGAGCCAGCGCTTCGAAGAGCGTCACGGTTCAATTCCTAGCATGATCCACGCGGGTGTTTACTCTGCAACGACTCATTACCTGAACGCTGTTGAAGCATCAGGCACTGAAGATGCGGCTGTTGTCATTAAGAAGATGAAAGCGACTAAGCCTGAAGACTTCTTCTCTCGTAATGCTGAGCTACGTGCCGACGGCCGTATGGTTCACGACATGTTGTCTGTAGAGATTAAGAAATCTGAAGAGCGTAAAGATAAGAACGACATCTACAAAGTGATCAGCGTGATTCCGGGCAACGAAGCGTTCAGCCCAATGCTGCCACAGTGCAACTTCTCTTAATCGCGAAAGAACCTTGGCATAAAGCAGCAGGAGTAGCCTTTGGCTACCCTGCTCCGCTTTAACATCACTTCGAATAAGAAAAAACGGTAGATGTCCTATGTTCGATATTAACCTCTTTGCCTTGTTCGGCCAGTTACTGGTCGGACTGATCAACGGCTCATTCTATGCTCTACTGAGTTTAGGATTGGCGATTATTTTCGGCCTTCTGAAAATCATTAACTTTGCCCAGGGCGCACTCTATATGCTGGGTGCCTTCATCGCGTTTCTGGCGCTGAAATATATGGGTATCAATTACTGGGCGGCACTGATTATCGTGCCTGTCTGTGTCGGTTTGGTCGGCATCCTGATGGAGCGTTTCCTGATCCGCCCCATTGCTAACGAAGACCACCTATACAGCCTGCTGCTGACCTTTGGTCTGGCGCTGATTATCCAGGGTGCGTTTACCCATATGTTCGGTTCTTCCGGTCTGTCTTATGCGATCCCTGAAGAGCTCAAAGGCGGTAACCGTCTGCCATTTATGTACCTACCAAACTACCGCGCCTGGATCATCATCGCTTCCGTCGCTGTCTGCTTTGGTACTTGGTACATGATCGAGAAAACCAAACTGGGCGCTTATCTGCGTGCCGGTACTGAGAATCCACAGCTAATGCAGGCATTTGGTATCAACGTTCCATTGATCGTAACTCTGACGTTTGGCTTTGGTGTAGCGCTGGCCGGTTTTGCCGGAGTCATGGCCGCCCCTGTTTACTCAGTTTCGCCCGATATGGGTTCCAATATTCTGATTGTCGTATTTGCCATCGTGGTAATCGGTGGTATGGGCTCCATAGGTGGTGCCATCCTTACCGGTTTGGGGATGGGCGTTGTCGAAGGCCTGACCAAGTATTTTTACCCCGAAGCATCTACAACTGTCATCTTCCTGGTGATGGTGATCGTTCTGCTGCTTAAGCCTGCGGGCCTGTTCGGTAAAGAGGCTTAGGAGAATCCCATGACTAATAATCAAAAGCTAAATCTATTCCTTCTGGTATTGGCACTGCTGGCACCTTCAGTTCTTTACCCGGTATTCCTGGCTAAAGTACTTTGCTTTGCCCTGTTCGCTTGTGCATTCAACCTGCTACTGGGCTTTGTTGGCTTGCTATCTTTTGGCCATGCAGCGTTCCTTGGCACCGGTGGCTATATCACCGGTCATCTGATGATTAATAGCGGCCTGACACCTGAGCTCGCCATTCTGACAGGCACAGCTGCTGGCGCGGCCCTGGGTGCCCTATTCGGAAAACTGGCCGTTAAACGTGAAGGTATCTACTTCGCGATGGTAACCCTGGCTCTTGCCCAATTGGTGTTCTTTATCTACCTGCAGGCGCCATTCACTAACGGTGAAGATGGTATGCAAGGTGTGCCACGTGGTGAAGCCTTCGGTCTGATCGACCTGAGCGACAACCTGACCATGTACTACTTCGTACTGGCGATTTTTGTCTTCGGCTACTGGGTCATCAACCGTACGGTTCACTCACCGTTTGGTCAGATTCTAAAAGCAATCCGTGACAACGAAGACCGTGCAACCTCTCTGGGCTATGACGTTAACCGATATAAGTGGATCGCCTTTGTTATCTCTGCGGCTCTGGCTGCGCTGGCTGGCTCGACAAAAACACTGGTTTTCCAGTTGGCTTCCCTGACTGACGTGCACTGGCATATGTCCGGCGAAGTCATTCTGATGACGCTGGTAGGCGGTGTTGGAACCATCTTCGGCCCGGTCATTGGTGCAGGTTTTATCGTAACGATGCAGAACTACCTGTCAGGTGGTGAGCTGGGTAACTACATTCACATCATTATGGGCGTTGTATTTGTCATCTGCGTACTGAGTTTCCGCAGTGGCATCGTTGGCCAGTTGATGAAGTTTAAACGCGACAACTTTAGCTGAGGGAACACAGATGAATACTCCTATTTCTGCCTTCGAAACTGATCTTGATCAGAACCAGGCTAACTACTCCGCGCTGACACCGATCACATTTATCGAGCGTGCAGCCAGTGTTTATCCGAACCGGATCGCGACTGTACACGGTGATGTTCGTCGCACCTGGGCTGAGACCTATACGCGTTGTAAGCAGTTTGCCAGCGCACTGCGCGCTAAAGGTGTAAACCCAGGTGATGCGGTGTCTATCATGGCACCCAACCTGGCTGAGCATTTTGAAGCTCATTTTGCTGTACCTATGTGTGGCGCGGTACTTAACTCAATCAATATCCGTCTGGATTCTGAAGCGGTTGCTTTCATCCTGAAACACGCGGAAAGCAAAGTGCTGATCACCGATCGTGAGTTCAGTTCTGTAGTGAAAGGTGCGCTAGAGCTGCTGGATGAGAAGCCTTTCGTGATCGATATTGATGATCCCTACTGGAGCGAGGGTGAGTTCATCGGAGAAACGAAATACGATGACTTTCTCGCCACAGGGGATGAACACTTCGTTCCGCATAAAGTTGCAGATGAGTGGAACGCTATCACTCTGAACTACACATCCGGCACCACAGGTAATCCTAAAGGGGTGGTTTACCACCACCGTGGCGCTTACCTGAATGCGATCAGTAACTCTATTTCCTGGGGTATGGACCAGCACGCTGTCTACCTATGGACGCTACCGATGTTCCACTGCAACGGCTGGTGTTTCCCATGGACAATTGCCGCGATGGCCGGAGTTAACGTTTGCCTGCGTCACGTACGTGCCGACGATATTTTCAATGCGATTAAGCGGGAAAAAGTCGGTTACTTCTGCGGTGCGCCAATCGTACTGAATATGCTGAACTCGGCTGACGATGAACTGAAGACTGGCATTGAGCATCAGGTTAAAGTGATGACGGCAGGCGCTGCGCCACCCGCCGCAGTTATCGCGGGCATGGAGTCTTTGGGCTTCAGCGTAACCCACGTTTATGGTCTGACCGAGACCTATGGACCTTCCGTTGTCTGTGCATGGCACGACGAGTGGGATGAAAAATCTCTGGACGACAAAGCACGGCTGAAAGCCCGCCAGGGTGTACGTGCACCTATGCTAGACGGTCTTATGGTTGCAGATCCTGTGACTATGAAGCCGGTACCAAAAGATGGCGAAACCATGGGTGAGATCTTCATGCAGGGGAACCTGGTGATGAAAGGCTACCTGAAGAACCCTGATACCACCGAGAAGTCATTCGAAGGCGGCTGGTTTCACTCAGGTGACCTGGCGGTATGGCATGAAGACGGCTATATCGAGATCAAGGACCGCTCTAAAGACATCATCATTTCAGGGGGTGAGAACATCTCCTCTATTGAAGTAGAAGATGTACTTTACCGCCATCCATTGGTTCAGGAAGCTGCCGTGGTTGCTAAAAACCATGAGAAATGGGGCGAAACACCTTGCGCATTTGTCGCGCTGAAAGAGGGTTCAGATCGCGATATCACTGAGAAAGAGATTATCGATTTCTGTCGTGAGCATATGGCCCACTTCAAGGCACCAAAAGATATTGTTTTCGGCGACCTGCCAAAAACATCTACCGGAAAAATTCAGAAGTTCCTCCTTCGTGACCGTGCTAACGGTGTCGAGCAGGACGCATAAATATAAAAACAGAGTGAAAGCCCCGAAGCATAAGCTTCGGGGACCGGGAGCAAAATGATGAAAATACTGGTAAGCGTAAAACGTGTTATCGACTACAACGTCAAAGTACGTGTTAAGTCGGACAACACCGATGTAGATCTGGCCAATGTAAAAATGGCTCTGAACCCATTTTGTGAAATCGCGGTAGAAGAAGCGGTTCGCCTGAAAGAAGCAGGCACAGCCTCTGAAGTCGTGGTGGTGTCTATTGGTCCTAAGCCTTGCCAGGAGCAGATTCGTACGGCGTTGGCTTTAGGTGCGGACCGCGGTATCCAGGTTGAAACTGAAGAGATGCCTGAATCACTGAATGTTGCCAAACTGCTGGCAAAAGTGATCGAAGAAGAGCAGCCAGGCCTGGTGATTATGGGCAAACAGGCGATCGATTCAGATAACAACCAGACCGGTCAGATGCTCGCAGCACTCACCGATATGCCTCAGGGGACTTTTGCGTCTGAAGTTAAAATTGACGGCGATAAAGTCAACGTGACCCGTGAAGTCGACGGTGGTTTGCAAACGGTTGAATTGAATATGCCTGCCATCGTTACGACGGACCTGCGCTTGAACGAACCCCGTTACGCATCCCTGCCAAACATCATGAAAGCAAAACGTAAGCCGCTTGATGTTAAGACGCCCGCTGAACTGGGTGTTGAGCTGAAAGCTCACACTAAGCTACTGAAAGTTACTCCTCCTGCGGAACGCCAAGCGGGTATTAAAGTGGCTAGCGTAGATGAGCTGGTCGAGAAACTGAAAAACGAAGCAAAAGTACTTTAAGGGGGCACACCATGGCTATTTTGATCATTGCTGAACACGATAATCGCACGCTGAAAACTGCCACCCGTAATGCAGTAACCGCCGCAACGCAGATGGGTGATGAATTGCACCTTCTGGTTGCTGGGAGCAACTGTAAAGCGGTTGCTGTTGCCGCCTCTGAAATTGCTGGAATTAACCGGGTACTGCTTTCCGACGACCTGGCTTATGAACATCAGTTAGCAGAAAACATGGGCAAACTGGTGGCTGAAATTGGTAAGGATTACAGCCACATCGTAGTACCTGCGACGACGTCAGGTAAGAACTTCCTGCCACGTGTAGCCGCACTTCTTGATGTCGCTCAGATCTCTGATATTACCGCTGTTGAATCTGAGAATACCTTCCAGCGCCCTATCTATGCAGGTAACGCTATCGCGACGGTTGAATCTCTGGACGCAATTAAAGTGATCAGTGTTCGCTCGACAGCCTTCGAACCGGCTGGAAATGGTCCATCATCTGAAATCAGCGAGCTGAACATCTCTTGCGATTGCAAACTCTCCGCTTTCGTTGAAGAAGTTGTCGCTGAATCAGACCGGCCTGAACTCACCTCTGCTGAAATTATCATCTCAGGCGGACGCGGAATGGGTAACGGTGAGAACTTCACCCTGCTGGAACAAGTCGCAGATAAATTAGGCGCAGCAGTTGGCGCATCCCGAGCAGCGGTTGATGCTGGCTTTGTACCAAATGACATGCAGGTGGGGCAAACAGGCAAGATCGTCGCACCTGAACTTTATATTGCTGTTGGAATCTCCGGCGCCATTCAACATCTGGCCGGTATGAAAGATTCCAAAGTGATCGTTGCGATCAACAAAGATGAAGAAGCACCCATTTTCTCCGTCGCAGACTATGGCCTTGTCGCTGATCTGTTTGACGTGATGCCAGAGCTACAAAAACAACTGTAGCTCCTTCTGCGGGCAGGAGGCTCTACACCCTCCTGCCCGTCTTTTTAAATATTTGTTCCTGCTGACCGTTAAGCCATGTGCGTCAGCCTGATAGAAAGTGCGAGATAGATATGAGTACCTATAATCCACCCCTTAAAGATACCGGTTTCGTTTTAGATCAACTGGTAGGCTTCGATTCACTGTGTGAATCTCTGGATCTGCAAGAAGCTAATATGGAGCTGGTGAACGTTGTAGTAGAGGAAGCCGGTAAACTCGCTGCGGATGTTCTGGCACCGCTTAACAGCGTTGGCGATCAAAACGGCGCAACAGTATCTGAAGGCGCGGTAACAGAGACAGCAGGTTTCGCAGATGCCTACCAGCAATATGTAGAAAACGGCTGGGCAACCCTGACCGGCCCTGAAGAGTTTGGTGGTCAGGCTCTGCCTAATGTTTTAGGAACAGCCGTTAACGAACTATGGCACTCTGCCAATATGGGGTTTGGACTTTGCCCTCTACTAAGCCAGGGCGCCGTAGAAGCACTGATTGCCCATGGTAGTGACGAACTTAAGACACAATACCTGCCACAATTGATCAGCGGTGAGTGGACAGGCACCATGAACCTGACTGAGCCTAACGCCGGTTCTGATCTTGCGGCTGTTTCTGCCAAGGCAATGCCCGACGGCGATACTTATAAAATCAGCGGTCAAAAGATCTTTATTACCTGGGGCGATCATCAGATGGCCTCTAATATTGTGCACTTGGTGCTCGCTCGACTTCCTGATGCGCCCGCAGGTGTGAAAGGGATCTCTCTGTTTATCGTGCCGAAATACCTTCTCGATGAGCAAGGCCAGCCTGGTGCATTAAATGATGTCAGCTGTGTTTCTCTGGAGCACAAACTGGGTATCCATGGCAGCCCAACTTGCGTGATGAGCTTTGGCGATAATGGCGGTGCGACCGGTTATCTGATCGGCGAACCAAACAAAGGCCTGAGCTATATGTTCACCATGATGAACCATGCTCGCCAGTCGGTTGGCCTGCAAGGCTTATCCATCTCGGAGCGAGCTTATCAGCAGGCATTGGAGTACAGCCAGGAGCGTCTCCAGGGCAGTAACCCGGATGGCAGCAAGATCGCCATCATCAATCACCCTGATGTACGCCGCATGCTGATGGCGATGAAATCAGGTAACGAAGCGATGCGGGCACTGGCACTGAGTGCCGCTGCTGACATCGACCGCACACATCATGGTGACGCCGAAAGTAAAACCCGTGTTGAGCTTTACACCCCGATCGTTAAAGGCTGGATGACTGAGCTTGCGCAAGAGATCACGTCTTTAAACATTCAGGTGCACGGCGGTATGGGCTTTATTGAGGAAACCGGTGCAGCCCAACACTATCGCGATGCGCGTATTCTGCCAATTTATGAAGGTACCACGGGTATTCAGGCACTCGACCTTATCGGTCGTAAAACCCTGTTTGATAAAGGTGCTGCACTGGCTCAGTTGCAAACTGATATCCGCTCAACGGTGGAGCTGTTGACCAGTAGTTCTACAGCGGAGCTACAAGAGCTTGGCGTGCAACTAAATCAATCCCTGAATGCTGCAACTGCAGCAAGCAACTACATCCTTGAGAATGCGCCTTCAGATAAACAGCTGATGGGCGCTGTAAGCTTCGATAACCTGATGATGATGGGTTATCTGGTCGGTGGCTGGTTGCTCGCTCAGAGTGCTCTGAAAGCCGACCAGCTAAAGGCCGAAGATAACGCGTATGGCGAAGCATTCCTCAGCGCCAAAATTGCAACTTCGGCGTTCTTCGCTGATCACTATTTACCTCGTGTGGACCAGCATTCAGCCACGATCCGCACCGGACTGGGTAAGACATTCTCAATCGATATTGAGCAGCTTTAACCCCCTAATTCACGATGGTGGTGTACCACTCCGGGGGTCAGGATGACCCCTTTGGCTTAATCGCCTTTTGCCCTCTTTATGAGGGCTTTTTTCTGCCATAAGCACCCAAAACAGAAATAGCTAAATTAGCCAATACTGATCCAAATCAAATCATTTAGTGCTTTAGGGTTATTGCAGTGCAATATAATTTTTTGTAATAATCTGGAAACATTAAGTACGGAAACTATTGATCATTAAAAGGCCGACCGAATGTACGGTCAAGACCGATGACAGGCCAAGGGATTGCGACCAATATAAAAATAAAAAATGTCGCTCCAGAAATAGATAAATACTGGAGAACATTTATGAAAAGCACTCATACCACAGGGGTTGAGCACAAATACCCCGAACATGTTCGCCTGATATCAACCACTGATACTCAGGGAATCATTACCTATGCGAACCCTGAGTTTTGCGACGTAGCCGGGTTCACCCAGGAAGAGCTTATTGGACAACACCATAATATTGTCCGCCACCCCGATATGCCCTCTGCTGCCTTTAAAGATCTGTGGCAGCATATGAAAGATGATCAGCCGTGGATGGGCATGGTTAAAAACCGTTGTAAAAACGGCGACCATTACTGGGTTCAAGCTTATGTGATGCCGATCTATGGCGAAAACGGTGCTAAAACGGGCTATCAGTCTGTTCGCACCCGCCCTACTGAATACCAGATTGAACGAGCGGAAAAAGTCTACTCAAAGCTCAGAACTGCACCACCCAAGCAGGTTAAAAGCCAAAGCCTTGCTGCACGCATTCTGATGATCTCTGCCCTCATGGGTGTGCTGATCGCAGCTGCTACTTTGCTACCTTTTGGCCCGATCGTTCAGTATCTGTCTATGCTTGCGGTTTTTGCAGTGTCTATCTTCTCAATCTACCGCTATACGCAGAACCTGAATAAGATCGGTGATTCCGCAGATCAGATCTATGCCAACCCACTTGCTCAATTAGTGATGGCTGACAACATGCATGAACAAGGTTCCGTTGAACTGGCCACTCGCATGATGCAGGCTCGCCTGAGAACCGTGATAGGCCGTGTAGAAGACAGCATCGAAACCCTCAACGATGTCATGCATGAAACCGACGATGCGGTTAGCCAAACTACCAGCGGTATCCACCAGCAGAATGCTGAGAGTGATATGCTGGCAAGTGCTGCTACACAGATGTCGGCAACCGCACATGATATTGCTGACAACACCGCACAAACCTCATCTGCCACTCAGCACGCATCTGATCTAGCAGATCAGGGTAAGAACAATATCCACGTTATGCTGGAAAGCATTTCTGAACTGGTTGACGATGTTCAGGTTGCATCGGCTTCCTCTGATGAACTAAAACAACAGGCTCATTCGATCGAGCAGATCATCAATATCATCAATGATATTGCAGAGCAGACTAACCTGCTGGCTTTAAATGCTGCAATAGAAGCTGCTCGCGCAGGCGATCAGGGCAGAGGCTTCGCCGTTGTTGCCGATGAAGTGCGAACACTGGCACAGAGAACTCAATCCTCAACTAGCGAGATTCGTACAACCATCGATACCATTCAGAAGCAGGTTGAACAAACGGCGGAAGCGATGGATCGCTGCTCGGAGCAAGCAAACAAAGGCATTCAGCTAGCTAATGAAGCAAGCAACTCTTTTGATCAGGTATCTCACGCTATGACTGAGGTTTCTGATCGCTGTTTACAGGTTGCCAGCGCCTCCGAGCAACAAAGCGCGGTATCCGATGAGATCAGCAACAGTATCCTGAGTATTCGCAATGTCGCTAGCTCCAATATGGATGCGGCCGAAAAAACCAACCATGCATGCGACAACCTCAAAGTACTGGTTAAAGATCTCAATTCTCTGATGAAAACATTTGCTGCATAGGTCTGATGATGCAGTATGAAGTTGTATCAGGGCTGTCCCCCGCAGCCCTGAATTATCTGACTATGCTCAGTACCGTCTTTATGCTGGCGCTACTGCTGATCCCGTTGTGGTACGAAGTTAAACTGGGAAGGTCTCGCGGGCTGGTTGTTAAAATCTCTTCGGAACTGGAAGAGCTACTCGATAATGAATCGGTACCGACTTTGCTCTGTACAGAGGATCAGATACTGGCAATCAATAAGTCTGCCCGTGATTTTTTGACTCTCCCGGCTGATGCTAAAGCCCATAAACTTAAAAGCCTGTTCCATCACCTTCCGGAAGAGATCCACGCTGAGCTGGCGCTGGGCTTTAAGCAAAGCAAAACTTTTAGCCTTGTCAGCACAGCCAACGAAAAGTTGGCGGGTATTACCCTGCACTGCACGCCAAACCTGAACCAACAGCATGATGGCCGGTTTTTAATCCGCTTTCTGGAGACTGAATTAGTTGAGCGACATAATCGTTTTCGCAGAATCAACGATAACATTGACCAACTATCCAGTGGGGCGGTGATCACCGATATCAATCTGAACATTGTGGCAGCGAACCATCAGTTCTCCGAGATTACCGGCTACACTAAGCAGGAGGTGCTAGGTGCCCATATTTCAAAGCTAAGCTCCGACGCTAACAAAGACCTGTATGAATCCATGTGGAATCAGATCAGTAAGACGGGGCTTTGGTCAGGCACCCTCTGGAATAGAAATAAACAAGGCGAAGAGTACTTCCAGCATCTGACTATCAGTGAAATAACCGACAGCGATGGTATGGTGACCCATTTCCTTGGCACACTGTCTGACCTTTCACGTATCTATAACATCGATAGCCTCGAGAACAATTCATCGATGAAACTGATCCCCAGGATCAAACAGCTTGAAGCCGAGTACCAGCTTAGAATGAGCAACGAGGGTAAAGCGAAGCTGATTGTTCTTGATATCCAGCGCTTCAACACTATCCATAATACCTACGGTGCCAAAGCTGCTGAAACGCTCGTCGAATCGGTGGAAAAAAGATTAAAAGAGGCCTGCTCTTCCCAAGACTTTATGGCCCGCATTGGTAAAGATGAGATCGCTATTCTTTGCGGTACCAGCAGCCTGTATCTGAATATGCTCATCCATGAGATACGTCAGGTTATCAGCCGGCCGTTTCCTATTAACAACACGGAGATTTCGATCTCCGCTAATATCGGTGTCGCTACCTCACCTGAACATGGTGATTCTCTGGCCGAAGTTGCGAATGCTGCAACCATGGCTTCCAGCTCAAATAAAAGCCTAGCCCAGGGGCAGGTTGCTGTTTATACACCTGAACTAAGGCAGGCATCGGTAGAAAACCTGAAAATTGAAAACCAGTTAAGAAATGCCATTGAAAGCAGCGGCTTATCCCTGGTCTACCAGCCAATATTTGACCGTAACAAACGCTTAAATAAACTCGAAGCCCTGTTGCGCTGGAGCCACCCTGAACTTGGCCCCATTTCTCCTGCTCGCTTTATCCCTATCGCTGAAGAAACCGGCCTCATCCGAGAGATAGGTGACTGGGTCATTACTGAAGCCTGCCGCCAGTTAAAAATCTGGAAAACCTCAGGTCTTAATGTTGTACCTGTTGCAATCAACCTGTCAGGCCATCAACTCAGTGACTACAGTCTGGTCGATAAGATCAATCGTAACTGTAAGCTCCATGGAATTGAACCTGAGCTGTTAAATCTGGAAGTGACTGAATCTGTGTTAATGGAACAGATGGAAACCGGAAAGAGTATTCTGGAAGATCTGACCAAAGAGGGCTTTACCATTGCAATCGATGACTTTGGCACCGGTTACTCCTCACTGGCGTATTTGAACCAGTTCCCGGCCAGTATCCTGAAAATAGACCGTACCTTCGTCAATGACATAGATAACAAAGCTGATACCCGGGTATTAGACTCCATCATTCAACTGGCTAACAGTTTAGATATGCAGATGGTGGCTGAAGGAATTGAGACTGAGCAGCAGCTCGACTATCTGATGGCGAGCGGCTGCCAGTTCTATCAGGGGTTTCTCTTGGCTAAGCCACTGCCGGCCAACTGCTTGCAGCCATATTTAAGCCCTGACGAGATAAATCATCTCGAACTCTCTCCCTACGCTATCTAAGCCTGGCTAATACCTGAAAGCTGCTCTAACTTGGTTTTGACAGCGGAAAATCTCACCTGCTCGCAGCTGGCAAACCCTGCCAGCTGTCTGGCTTTTAACCGAGTAAAGAGCGGCATACTGATCCCCAAAAGAAAGCGGCATTGAATACCTACCGTTGGCTCTACACTTTTGGCTTCCATCAGCTGATTTAATTCACGGAGATACTCGGTGAGTTGATTGTCATCCGGCAGTTGGGGGGATGAGGAATAACTCAGCTTTGCAACCTCACCCCGGCAAGCAGAGCAATGCCCACAGCGTTCAGGCGCATCCCTATCATCAAAATAACGCGCCAGATTAGCCGTCAGACATCTTTCCAGTTCAAAGAAACGCACTAAGGTTGCTATTCGCTCAACCTCTTTGCTCTCTTTATCCTGAAAATAGTGATTCAGCCTTTCCGCCAGATCTGCAAGATTCAATGCTTGCGTGTTAACTGAAAAGACTTCCGTTATCTTCTTGGTCTCAAGGACAATCAGATTCTCCTCATGAAGATAATCCATAGCAGCGACAACTCGCTGACGATCACACCCATATTGCTGATATAAACTCTCGAAATCTAAAGTGCCCCAAACACGCTTAAAATCGGTATGCTGGATAATCGCTTCAATAAAAGCGCTCCGCTCTCCCTGAAAGCGGTTTAACACCGCGTCCTTATCAACAACAAACTTATATTTAAAATCCGCAAAGTAGGAATAAAGCGGCGTTATTACCCCCATTAACTCTAGCTGAACCAACAAGGTTTTCAGAGGAAGCTGGCGAATGTTGGCACTATTCGCCAGGGTGTTTATCTGCAGTTCCCATTGGCTGTCAGACTGTTCCTCCAGAATACTCTTCAGAACATATTCGATTGCACTCGGTTCCGGGGTATCACCATAGATAAAATTTTCTACCGTATTGATCCCATCCAGACTGGCTAAGGTAATACAGCGTGACAGATTTCCATCTCTGCCTGCCCGCCCGATCTCCTGGCTATAGTTTTCGATCGATTTAGGCAGATCATAGTGAATAACAAAGCGGACATCTGACTTATCAATGCCCATGCCAAAAGCGATCGTTGCCACAACAACCGGGGTTGTTCCAGACATAAAATCATTTTGAATCTTGCGGCGAAGGTCATTATCCAACCCTGCATGATAAGCAACGGCATGGACGCCCTGCTGCTGCAAAAAGCCAGCAACCTGTTCGGCCGTTTGCTGCAGTGTTACATAAACAATGCCTGACACTGGGTTAACTTCAGATGTGCTCTGCTGCATTATCTGGGATAACAGTAACTGGTCCCTGTTTTTGTCAGCGACCGGCAAAACACGAATATCCAGATTGCTTCGATAAAACCCTGTCTGCACGACAGATTCTGGTTTAATTGCAAAACGCTCAGCCATATCGCGCTTTACTTTACGGGTAGCTGTTGCGGTAAGTAACAATACCAGTGGAATATTCAGTTCATTGCGGTAGCTCGGAAGCTTTAAGTAATCCGGCCTGAAATTATGCCCCCACTCAGAGATACAGTGGGCTTCATCCACAACCAACATAGATACCGGCACAGAGCGAATAAATTCCCGGAAACGTTCATTCTTAAAACGTTCCACCGAGATCATCAGAATTTTTATTTTCCCCGAGCGTATATCTGCCATCACCTGTCTGTTTTCATCAGGTGTCAGCGTTGAATCAATACTGGCAGCTGCGATCCCCTTCTCTTTCAGGAAGGCTAACTGATCTTTCATCAAGGCCAGTAAGGGTGATACCACCAAAGTTAGATTGGGAAGGTGCAGGGCAGTAAATTGATAACAGAGCGATTTCCCTGCACCTGTCGGGAAAATTGCCAGGGAGGAGTGACCATCCAGCAATTGCTGTACAACCGACTCCTGCCCTTCGCGAAACTGGTCAAACCCAAAAGTTTGCTGAAGTGACTGATTCAGATCCATTTATAATTCCTCAACGTTAAATCCGTTTAACGGTGTAGAGATAAAAGACCCGCTCACTATACGTGAACCCAGCTTAGCAAAGCAAAGTGCTAAGCCAGAGAGTTCATCTGATTAAGCATTGTTATCTTTCAGGTATGGCAAACAGTCTGCCATCATTAAATTGCTCACAACGCCCCTTCACTGTATGCCCATGGGGCGTGTCAAAGCTCACGGCCTCCCCCTCGGTTCGTCCTATGCAAGCTGTGAAGGCTTCTTCAGGAGGTCCACCGCCCATTGGTCCGCCCCTATTAATCTGAGAAGGCTGGGCCGAAAAACCTCCGCGACCAGGCGGGCCATTTCGACCACCCATTCCTTGCATATCTCCCGCTCTGCCACCTCCCATCATCCCGGGATTTCCCATTCCCCCCGGACCACCGCGCATAAAACTGCGGTCTGGTTCACCATGGAAACAACGGGGAATAAACGGGAATTGACCTGTTAAGACATAATAATAAGTACCCTCAGGGTAATCAGGGGTCACACCAAACCGACCATTGCAATCGTCCAGATCACCAAGCCCCTCGAGATAACCATAATCCTGCACAAAAGAACCATCATAACGACCACCTGGGCCACCATTACGGTTCCCCTGTTTGACCTGGTAGCTACTTCTTAGCTCGACTAACCTGGAGTTCATATCATCAGGATTGCTGTAACCTAAGGGCCCATAAATCGGGAATCCATCGGCAGCATAACCAAGCAGCGCAGGACCACTGTCATGATTAAACTGCTCAAGTAAACCGAAAGGTATTCCATGGTAATGATAAGTTCCATCCGGTTGAACATGGGCATTATTCCGATCGACCCCAAGGTTTACCGCACCGCCTAAAGCCTCATACTGCCAGCCGGAATTGCGATCCCGGCGCCAGAATTCCGCTGCGCCCGGATCAAAAGGGACACCATTAATCGCAACCCCAAATGGCCACAACCCCAGAGCGTAAGTCTGCTTTTTATATACAGGGTTAGCTGCAACTCGATAAGTTTTACTGCGTGCCTGGATACTATTGGGGTTGTTTCGGTTCGGGAACCTCCCCGTTGAATGATCAGGTTTCCCATCAGAGCGAATGACACGGTAGTTTCCTTCAATACTGATACGAGCCGCCGCTTCAGCAGGGTTGATCACAAAGTTCTGAAGTGTTTGTAACCAAGTAGACTCTTCAGCCTCGTGCCCCTGCCAGTCAGTTCCCTCTGGCAGTCTGCTGTCATGAGCGGATACTTGCGATGCTATCAGCAGTAAGATCAGACCTGCGCTTTTCGCGGAATTCATAATTTCTTCTCATTGTCGCCGTTTTAATAACCCAAACTATATACTAGGATTTTGCACAAATTAGGGAGATAGTGTGAAGAAATGAAAACATATGGGTTTTCACCACTGATCAAGATCACCCTGGGCGTAGGGTTAGATGTCGACACATCTTTGCAGCTGTTTGATGAACTTCTGGTAAAAGCGGATGAAAAACTCTATTTAGCTAAAGATAGAGGCCTAAACCAGGTTATTAGTGCCGATTAGAGCCCTAATGCGGGTTTTCAGCTTAAGTCAGAAACGTTAGAATTTTGTTCCTTTATCAAGTGTATGGAATATCGTAATGGGTCGAGCCTATCAAAACCGTAAAGAGTCGATGGCAAAAACATCTGATGCCAAGGCTAAGGTTTACAGTAAATTCAGCCGTGAAATCTATGTAACAGCTAAATCCGGTGGCATCGAAGTTGAAGGTAACCTGGCGTTGGCGGGCTTAATTGAGCGCGCTAAGAAAGCCCAGGTTCCTGCACACGTTATCGACAAAGCGCTGGATAAGGCCAAAGGCGGTGGCGGCGAAGATTTCTCTGAAGCTCGATATGAAGGATTTGGTCCAGGCGGCTGCATGGTGATTGTTGAGTGCCTGACAGATAATCCAAACCGTACTTTTGGTGACGTACGTAACTGCTTTAACAAAACCAAGTGCAAAATCGGTTCTCAGGGCAGCGTAAGCCACATGTTCGATCACAGTGCGATTTTTGTCTTCAATGGCGAAGATGAAGATGCTGTGCTGGAAGCCCTGATGATGGAAGATGTTGATGTAACCGACATTGAGTGTGAAGACGGCAAGATCACCGTATTTGCGCCTCATACGGATTACTTTAAGGCGAAGAAAGCACTTCAGGACAATATCGAAGGGCTGGACCTGGATGTGGATGAGATCCAGTTCGTTCCTCACAACATGTCCCCTGTGTCTGAAGAAGATATGCCGATGTTCGAGAAATTCATCGACATGTTAAATGACCTGGATGATGTTCAGAACATCTACCACAGCGCTGAAATTTAATATTTCACAGATAAAAAAAACCGGCATCTGCCGGTTTTTTTATGTGTAGTGTGATATCTACTTACCTTTCCAAGGCACAAGCTTTCGTTCCAGCCAGCGCATGAGCAAATCAAACAGATAAGCAATAATGCCAATCACCACGATGCCCATAATCACCACATCGGTCACAAGGAACTCGGCAGCATTCAATACCATGAATCCTAACCCGGCCTGAGCCGCGACCATCTCAGCGGCCACCAGCGTAGTCCAGCCAAATCCAATGCCAATGCGCATACCGGTCAAAATCTCAGGTAGTGCACTTTTCATGATGATATGACGGGTTACCTGCCAACGACTTGCACCCATTGAGTAAGCGGCATGGATCTGTTCAATAGCAACTGACTTAACACCCGCTCTGGCACTCAGAGCCATCGGAGCAAAGATTGCCAGATAGATCAAAACCACTTTAGATACTTCACCGATACCCAACCAGATAATGACCAATGGCAAGTAAGCCAGTGGTGGCAGCGGTCGATAAAACTCGATAATAGGGTCAAACAAACCGCGTGCGATACGATTAACCCCCATAAAAATACCGATAGGGATCGCGGTTAACATCGCCAGTGCAAACGCACTGAATACACGGAACATACTCCAGCCGGTGTGCTCCAGTAAGGTCGCGTTGGCAAAGCCTTCGGTTGCAACCTCCCAAAACCTCGCAACCACATCGAAAGGCGATGGCAAAAACAGCGGTTTAATCCAGCCAAGTTCAGTACTAACCGCCCATAACAGCAACAAGCTAATACTTGTCACTACCGAAATCATAGTGCTTTTGCCCTGCCCCGGCGCACCAAAAGCATCACCTGGTTTTACTGGGCCTGCGGCAAAAAGCGCTTTAAAACGCTGAAGTGGTTTAAGCGGCTTCATTACCGGCTTAGCCTGCTCCACCGCAGACTCAACACTTTCTGAAGCGACAATCGCAGCATCCTGATTGATAACATTCATTAGTGCATCCCCCCTTCCTGTTCATCACCATGAATGATCGCCAACACTTTTTCCCTCATCTCAATAAATTCAGGCAGGGACTTCACTTTGCGCGCATCCCGGCATTCGAGGAATTTTTCATTAAAATCCAGTTTAAACTCATGGGTAATTCTTCCCGGGCGCGGTGACATGATAATTAATCGGGAAGCCATAAATAGGGCTTCTTCAACGCTGTGCGTAATGAAGAACATCATCTTCTGCGTTTCTTTCCATACGTCTAACAGCAATTCCTGCAGGACTTCGCGGGTCAGCGCATCCAACGCGCCCAAAGGCTCATCCAGCAGTAACATCTTAGGGTCATTCGTTAATGCGCGAGCAATACCAACACGCTGCTGCATCCCCCCGGAAAGCTGATAAACCGGATGCTGATGGAAATCTTCAAGGCCTACCAACTTGAGAAAATGTGCCGCACGCTCATGGCGCTCTGCCTTAGAAACACCCTGTAACTTAAGCCCAAATTCGGTATTCTCAACAACGTTCAACCAGGGCAAAAGTGCGTGCTTCTGAAATACAACGCCGCGATCCTGTCCGGGGCCAGTGATCTGGTCATTCAGATCCATACCGCATGCAACACGAGGTAAGCCCTCAACATTGTCATGTTCTCCCAGGGTTAGGTAGCCTGCTGACGGCTGGATAAAGCCGGCCATCAAACTGAGCAGAGTGGTTTTACCGCAACCTGAAGCCCCCAGCGCTACAACAAACTCCCCCGGTTCAATCGTAAAGTTAATATCAGACAGTGCACGCACTGGCTCTCCTCCGTTCATCCCCGGGTAGATAACGGAAACATCATTTATCTGTAGCCTGTTCATAAGCTCCCCCTGTCGCCGGCAGCATGGCTGCCGGCTATGATCTCAGTGGTTAAAGTTTTGCCGCAGCGGTTGCGAAAGAAGGGTTAACAAACAGACCATAATCCGCCTGAAGTTTTGGAATTTTGCCCTGCTCTTTCAGGAACTCTGATGTGAACGCAAGTGCTTTAGCTGCACCACCGTCTTTACCACAACCCAACCAGCTGCAGCTCAGCTGCTGATCCAGTGTTGGGAACTCATACAGCGCCAGAACGCCCGGAACGGTATTAACATCACCACCGGTCATTTTTGCAATGCTCTTAGCCATAGGAGAATCGGCATTGAAATCGGCTTTCTGGCTCAGGTATTCACCATCAGCTGTAGCCATTAGTTTGATTAGTTTAGAGACAAACTCCGGGTTTTTAGCACCATACTCTTTGCTGACAACCATGCCATCAAAGGTCGCTTTACCCCAACGGCTCAGTTCACCCGAGCTGATCAGCACTTTCCCATCTTCTTTGATTTTTCCCAGAACCGGATCCCAGATAAAGGCCGCGTCAATATCGCCGCGGCTCCACGCCGCTGAGATCGCATTAGGCTGCATGTTAAGCACTTTGACGTCTTTCTCACTCAGGCCAAACTGCTCTAGCGCAAATAGAGTGTGGAAGTGTGTTGTTGATACAAATGGAACACCAAGGGTTTTACCTTTCAGATCCTGAGGTGATTTGATATTGCTGCTGCCTTTAACCACCAATGCTTCGGCTTCATTAATGTTTTCCAGAATCCATACCAGCTCAATATCAACACCGCGACTGATGGCTGCTGCGATCGGGCTGGAACCTGCTGTTGCAATATCAACATCACCAGATGCCATGGCAGTAATAACTTTCGCGCCAGAATCAAAGCGACGCCATTCGATATCAATACCCGTTGCCGCTTCCAGCTGTTTCTCAGCAATCACATGTTTCCATGGGTTCATCATTCCCTGATAACCAATGGTGACTGTTTCAGCCATAGCGGTCGCGGAAAAAAGTAGGCCTGAAATAACAGCACCAGCTGTTTTGTTAAAACGACTTTTCATAAGAACTCCTGAAGTAGTGGTGAAATCTGTAATTCACCTTAGAAGCCAGACTGAACTAACAGATAGAGCCAGTTCATTCACAAGATTGGTCCAGATGATCAATCTGGTTCTGATCTTGCTTTAAACATGAGCAATCATTGTGCCTATCAGGAAATAAATGGATGGCTGAACAGCTTTTAAACATCGAATTTGATGCAGAACGCACGCTTCAGGATCAGATCAAAGAGCATCTGATCAACCTGATTTTAGGGGGGTTCTTACCTATCAGAGAGCCCCTGCCCTCGTCCCGCAAGCTGTCTGAGGTCTTAGGGGTTTCCAGGAATACCGTATCGCTGATCTACGAGGGTATGGTGGACGCAGGCTATTTGGTGTCAGAAGCACGTCGGGGTTACTTCATTGCACCACTTTATCACCGCAGTGAACAGCTTCGCACCAATATAGAACCGGAAGAGCAAACCCATCCTCCCCAATGGCAAAACCGTTTTTCGATCCGGCCTAGTTCAGATACCAACATTGTTAAACCCAACGACTGGTCCAGTTTCGAATACCCGTTTATCTACGGACAGATACAGAATGATTTTTTCCCTCTCAAGGAGTGGCGCCAATGTTCGCGTAAAGCGCTTTCCGGCAACTGGGCCCATTACTGGATCAATGATCAGGTCGACAGTGATGATCCTATGCTCATCGAACAGCTCAGAACCCATATACTTCCACGACGGGGAATCTACGCTGACAGCAGTGAAATAATTATTACCATTGGCACTCAGAATTCGTTGTACCTTTTAGCAAACCTATTATGTAACTCAGCAACCACTATTGGCCTTGAAGACCCTGGCTTTCGGGATGCTTTCAATATCTTTTCCAGTTTCGGTGCGAATATAAAGCTCCAGCCAGTTGACCAACAAGGCATTGTGCTGGATGAAAGGCTTCACGATTGTGATTACCTGTACGTCACTCCCAGCCACCAGGTTCCGACCGGTGTAGAGCTTTCGGCAGAAAGGAGGCAGCGTTTACTGACGATGGCAAAAGAACAGGACATTGTTCTGATTGAAGATGACTATGACAGTGAGATCAACGTACAAAACAACCCCATACCCGCATTAAAAGCGATGGACCGGGACCAGCGGGTGATCTACACCGGCAGCTTGTCAAAATCGATCTCTCCAGGGTTAAGGCTCGGCTATATGGTTGCAGACGAAGAGCTGATCGCTGAAATAAGGGCCCTTCGCCGATTAATGTATCGGCACCCACCCACAATAAACCAAAGACAAGTCGCGCTGTTTCTGTCACAGGGGCACTATGAAGCATACCTTCGAAAGATTCGCGCACTCTACACACAGAAAGAGAAACGAATGAGCGCCGCCTTAGAAGAATATCTGCCATCGATGATCACCACCCCCATCAGCAACGGTTCAAGCTCGGTTTGGCTTGAAGCATTTAAAGAGATCGACACTGAAAAGCTCTCCTGGCAAGCCAGTAGAAAAAGCATTTTGATCGAACCTGGTGCAAGCCATTTCCTTCGCGAAAGCCCTCCAAGCCACTATTTCAGACTAGGCTTTTCGGCGATTGCAGCCCATAAAATCGAGCCTGGCATCAAAGCGCTGAGTGAAGTCATTGATCACTGCTAACCTCTCTGGACTCATAAAGGTTTATATCTGGCACTAAGGGAAAAAGCGCTCTGCCCACTAAGTTAGTTAGCAACACATCACTTTGGTGAATGCTAATTTAACAACGGGCAGAACTGTGATTACCCAAAATATTGAATATGCCATACCGCTTATCTTTTGCGCGTCAGTTATCCGCGCATACACGGGTTTTGGTTTTGCCGCTTTCGCGATTATCGGTCTTAATCTGCTATGGCCCCCGCAAGTTAGTGTTCCGGTTATTCTGCTAATCGATCTGATCTGTGGTTGCTGGCTGATACCTCAAGCCATTCAACACGCTGACAGATCCCTTTTAAAGCAGCTAGCATCGGGAGCTATCATCGGCGCTCCACTGGGCCTGCTGGTATTAATCTGGATGCCAGAACTGTGGATCAAAGTGGCCACCAGCGTGCTGGTGCTCTATATGAGTATCAATCTTGCGCTACAGCACTCCAAAGACCTGCGCATCCTCAGTCCGGTTAAAAACATAATCATGGGCACTGTATCTGGTGCCATAACCGCTGCGGCCTCTGTGGGTGGCCCTCCACTGGTGGCTTACCTGACGGGGTGTAGCTTACGCCCGCAGCAACAGCGCTCTGTACTGATCATTTTCTTTGCCATAAGTACGATTTTTTCACTCTTACTGATGGGTTTTACCGGCCTGATCTCTACTCAGGTACTTTATGCTGTCGTGCTTTTGATCCTGCCGGCCTTAGCCGGAGCCTATCTGGGCAACCGACTGTTTCACTTCAGACAACCTAAGTCATTCCGGCCATTAGTCACACCGATGTTAGCCCTGCTGGCGCTGGTCAGTTTGATACTGAACCTCAACTTATTCGATTTTGACAGCTTTGATCTGGTGCAGATGGATGCACATCTGGCAATTCTGTCTTGAACTGGAGACTCTTATGAATCAATCAATGCACGAAGTTATAGACCAACTACACCAAGACGATAAAACCCATGTCTGGCACCACCTGACCCCCGGCGCTGCGGCTGAAGCTGGCCTGCCGATGTTTGTTGAAGGTGAAGGCTTAGTCATTCGCGATAGCCAGGGTAAAGAATATCTGGATGCCTCTGCTGGAGGCGTATGGGTGACTAATGTGGGCTATGGCCGCAAAGAAATTGCCGACGCGATGCACGCTCAACTGACCAAACTGAACTTTTTCGCGAGTTCCATGGCAGGGGTACCGGCTACAAAATTTGCAAAGCGCCTGTTAGAAAAAATGCCCGGACTAAGTCGTGTCTACTATTCTAACTCCGGATCAGAGGCCAATGAGAAAGCCTTTAAAATGGTCCGTCAGATTTCTGCGAAACATCACGGCGGTAAAAAATCAAAAATCCTTTATCGTGAAAGGGACTATCATGGCACAACGATCGCTGCGCTAAGCGCAACCGGACAGACCCAGCGTCGCGCACAATATGGTCCCTTTGTACCCGGTTTCGTTGAGTTCCCCCATTGCCATGAATACCAATCTCAGTATGAATTGAGCGAAGACAAAAGCTATGGTGTTCGTGCTGCGCAAGCGATGGAAGAAGTCATTCTTAAAGAGGGCCCGGATACCGTAGGGGCAGTGATTTTAGAGCCGATTACTGCCGGTGGCGGGGTAATTCTGCCGCCAGAAGGATACTGGCAAGAGATTCAGCGCACCTGTAAGAAGTATGAGATTCTACTAATCATGGATGAAGTCGTTTGCGGTATCGGTCGCACCGGTAATTGGTTCGGCTATCAGCACTTTGATATCCAACCTGACATTGTCACCATGGCTAAAGGGGTGGCCTCAGGCTACGCCGCTATCTCCTGTACAGTGACAACTGAAGCGGTGTTTGATCTTCTACAGGAAGAAGCTGGAGATGAACTGGGATACTTTCGGGATATTTCCACATATGGAGGCTGTCAGGCAGGACCTGCAGCGGCGTTAGCAAATCTGGAAATTATCGAACGTGAAGGCCTGATCGATAACTGCCGAATTCAGGGCGAACGTTTATTGGCAGGCCTTGAGAAACTAAAAGCCAAATACCCAATCATCGGTGATGTGCGAGGTAAAGGCCTGTTTGTCGGCATCGAGCTGGTAACAGACCCGGTTAATAAAGCCCCCGTTGCTGATGCCATCACTGTCGGCATTGCCGCAAGGTGCAAAGCGTTAGGGCTACTCATTGGCAGAACCAATCGCAGTTTTACTGCTGCTAACAATATCCTCAACATGAGCCCCGCCCTCATCGCAACGGATGCGGATATTGATAAGATCCTCAGTATTCTGGATAAAGCCTTCGAACTGGAAACAACAAACGAATAGCAACAACGTTGGAGTTGGCACGCTTGCTCCCTACCCTCTGTTGGAACATAAAAAAAGCGCTGTTTATTTTCATAAACAGCGCTCGAAGAAGATCTTTCAGCAACAGAACCCAATTCCCATAAACGCTTGCTGAAGATCGGTCCATCTTACAGGATAGTTAATGGACAAAAGCAAAAGCAGTTAGTTCAAATTTATACGCAGATAACTCAGAAACAGATCAATCCAGATGGATTTTTTGCCAGATTTTCTTGCGGTTTTTCAGAAGAATGATCAGCGACCCTGCAGAACCCGCTATCAGGAACGCCACATAGAATAATTGCAGTGCCGATACATCAGTATACATAGCCTATCCTCCTTAACTTGATGACATTATTATCACGCATCAGCTAGCAAAGGACTGTATCGACATACCCATACAAAAAAGCCGCAGGCCTTTCGGCGTGCGGCTTTTTTAAAGAAGTGAAGATTACTTCATATTGTTCATCGCTTTGAACTTAGCCATCAGCTCAACTGGCTGCTTTTTCTTGTTGCTTTTGTTCAAAACAAAAACAACAGTCTGACCTTGAGGACCAGCAGCGATCTGAGTGAAACGATATGGTGCTTCACCTACTGTGCGAACGTCCTCCATATCTTCCAGAGTGCTGAATACGTAAAGACGGCCGTCTTCACCACGCATCTCACCGTAGAACTCTTCAGCAGCTTCCAGCTTGCCGTTGTACATGTCGATACCAGCAATACCAGACAGCTTCTTCTTATCTTTGCCTGTCAGGCCGAAAACCAGCGTTTCGCCCTTTGGACCACCACCGATGTAAACTTTGCGGTAAGACGTTTCGCCAACCTGTAGGAAAGACTGGTAAGTCGCGAAATCATCAAACACGTAGTGACGACCTTCATGAGACACTTCGTAAAGGTCATCATTGTTCATCTGAACTGCCGCAGCTGCTTTAGTTTCTTCAGGTTTAGCCTGGTTTGTGTGACAACCAGACAGTGCGATCATCGCGCTTGCAACAACAGCGCCTGCGATCAGTTTTTTCATGGGAGGGCCTCTTTATTCGTGTATAAATTTCACTGCGAACTTTACTGAGGCTTTATTACAGAACAATGTCACTTTTACTGAGACTTTGTTACAGAGTGATTTCAGTTTGATTCATCCATCAAACTGAAAGTAATAAAAGTCGTGAACAATAAAAGGGTGACTATCGCCGGAGGGTAAGGAAACAAGAGCATTAGACTCAGAACAGCGATCCATAGCCACTTAGCTTTGCTCCTTTTTGCTTTGTAATCAGAAGTAAAACGTCGTCGATGGAAATGATTAGCATCGGGCGTTTTATCCCTCATCCAGTTTGGAGCGATAAGACTTAAAGTAAATAAGACGAGATATCGAAACACAAAAACACCTATACCGATATAAAAGGCCACACATAATCAGAGCAGTCATGGTGATTAACGCTGGCCTTATATAGCATAGGTAACTGATCAGTAATCTGCCACGCGATAGAGCACCGAATCATGATAGCCGGTGGTCACTTTAATCACCCCAGACAGTAATTTATTAACCTGCGGGTCTCCACTATCAACGATCAAAGGGCGTCCTTCCAATGCCTGTAGCTTAGTTTTAGTCGCTATGACATTGATATTCTGTTTACCCAACCCTTTAAGTAAGGTCGGGCTCAATTGCTGATTACCACGTCCGATAATATGACCCTGACCACCGATCAAAGTGATCACTAATTGAGTCGCATGGCCTTCAGTCAGCTCGAGTAGTTGCTGAGCAGTACAATCAGACGCAATCAGCTCCCCATCCTTAACCAGATCAACCCCTAATAAGGTGTTATCCAGGCCCATCTGTTCCATAACCGCAGCCACAGTTGAACCAGATCCCATCACGTAATAGGCATCCGGGTCCATATTTTCAATCACATCGGCGGCGATATCATCCAGCACCAGCTCTTCTGACTCTTTGCCACCATTCTTAACATGCTGAAGATAGCGATGTTCCTGGGGAACTAACAGTTCCCCATAATATTTCGCCCTTACGCGGCCTTCACGGAAAGCAGCTTCATCTATATCACGCACTTCCTGATCACCCAGTGTAACCAGCTCACCGCGAACCAGCATAGCAACGATCTCGCCTGCTGCCTTAGGGGTTACTGCATAAACACCGGAGTGTATTTTTACACCCGCAGGAACGCCCAGCACAGGAACAGACTCAGCAATCGACTCGCATATGTTTCGAGCCGTGCCATCCCCTCCGGCGAAAAGGATTATATCTACGCCCTCTTCAACAAGGTCTTTTGCCGCCTGGAGCGTATCTTCTGCGGTTGTACTTCCCGATTGGATAGATCCCACAACAGAAGGTTTAAAACCCGCTTCAATTGCGATGTTTTCTCCCATCTCCTGTGGGTAAGTTACTATTTCTAACTCAAGTCCCTTTAAGACCTCCAAAGCCTGCAGGGTTCGCAAACCTGCTTTAGGTTCTGCGCCGAGCTCTATCGCTTTTTTGGCAGTATCTTCACCATCGCTTCCTTTCAATGCGACGCTTCCACCCACACCTGCCAGAGGATTGATAATAAGACCCAGTTTAAACACTAACTATCTCCAGATGACCTGTTTCGATAAGAAACTGCTGATAAACAAAACCAGCTAGTATGAGGTTTGTTTCCTCATCGAGTTCAATAAATTCTACGCCATGGCTAACCACCTTGGTTACACCACCTTCCGTTTGTTGCACACTTCGAATCACTGCAGACAGCAAGACCACTTGATCCACACCTGCAACCTTGAAGCGGGTCGTTACGAATAACTTTTCATCCTGCTTACCCAGCGTCACTGGCGCGTCAATACAGGCACCCTTCAAGCTGATATCTTTGCAGAAAGCATTTAAGGGCCAGTCCAGACGTAACCCTTTACCCGGTTCAAATTCATCAACCGATACCATCAGGTTAACCGGTACACGGGTATGACTGCGGATCCTTCTCACCTCGGTATCCGTTGGATACTCGAGATGCCAGTACGCAAAAGGGGATGATTGGATTTTCAGAACCCGGGCACTGAATGCGCAAATATAGTTACCACTCATTAAACGAACAGTAACCCGTGCGCCTTCATTGATTGCTACCGACTTTCTGGGTGCAGAAACCATCATGCTACCGTTCTCTCGATAACCTAGAAGCTGTACAGCATAGCGACCACGCGGTGTACGTGTCTCTATCTGTACTTTCTCACCAATTCGGGGGTTCAGTTCCGCAAGGGTACGTACTGATTTTAATTGTTCTAGAGCTTCAGCCATTCAAGCGCAACTTATCACTAACCGGGGAGTAAAACAGGTGTTATAGCTTAAGGTATTTAGGCCTAATCCGCTATCTGAAAACCCAGCGCAGCTAACTCTCCAGACGCGTCTGAAGGTAAAACGGTCATAGACCCAAACTCTCTGCGTACTGGATAATTTTTTCTTAAAAGGTCAAAAGCCTTGCGCTGTTCATCACTCTCAAGCCCCAATGTCTCTCTTAAACGCTGATCATCCGCATACGGATCATAAATAAGCTGCATAATTGACAAGGGGGTTCGGGATTCTTGCTCTATAAACGACAGATCGGATTCTGGCAGATAATTTGCCAATGGCTGCGGTACAGATTCATTGAAGAAGCGGCACAGGGCTTCTAACAACATATAAGTACCGCGAATTTTTCCATCAAGGCTATATCCAGCAATATGCGGCGAAACGATCTCACAACGCTCTGCCAGTTTACGATTAACCGCGGGTTCAAACTCCCAAACATCAAGAACGTAAAGAAGATCCGGTCTCTCTTCCCCTACTGTCAGTAACGCCTGGTTATCAATCGCAGGGCCACGGCCAGCATTAATCAATAAACATCCCGGCTTAAGTACACGAAGTTCGGATTCTGACAACAGATGTTGCGTGGGATGCTTTCCATCACAAATAAGTGGTGTATGTAGGCAGATAACATCAGCCTGCTCCAGCAGTTCATTCAGAGGGGCAAAGCCCTCCTCGTTTTCAGCACGCGGGGGATCATTAAGGAGAACCTTAAATCCAAGTCGCTTAAAGCGTTTTTCCAGTCGACCACCTACATTTCCAACACCAATAATCCCGTAGGTTCTCTGTTTCGGATCAAATCCGTGTTTATCCGCTAACGCATAGATGCAACTTAAAACATACTCAACCACGGCATCTGCATTACAACCTGGGGCATTACTGAATCCGATGCCATTCTGCACCAGATAGTTTTGATCAATATGGTCCGTTCCTATGGTCGCGGTCCCAACAAATTTTACTGAACTGCTGTCTAATAAAGCAGCGTTAACCTGCGTGATAGAGCGCACTAAAAGCACATCCGCGTCAGCAACATCTTCAGCTTTCAAATTCCGGCCCGGAGCCCGTGTCACCTTGCCAAAACCGGAAAACATCGCCTCCACCATCGGCATATTTTCATCAGCAAGTATTTTTAGATTTCTATTCTGCAATTTTCACTACTCCGGGCTTTACAAACCGCTCAGCTTCAGGCTCAATCCCCGGTTCGATTTCATTCTCTACGGGTTTTGGCAATTTGATCATTCGCTGGCAAAAAAATCAGGATTACTACATCGTCAGGATGTATCAGGACCTGGTTGGTGACTGGATTGTAAGCCAAAGCTGGGGCAATTGCTCTGAACAGAGCAATTCGTGCAGTCACACAGTAACAACCTCATACCAGGAAGCGAGATTAATCGTTAGAGAGATCCGCTTACGTCTCAAAAAAGAGGGTTTCCGCCACGTTCCAAGGAAAGAAACCCAACTTGGATTTGAGTTCGAACTCTGCCACCTTCCCGAACAGGGAACCCTGATTCCAGCCCCTGCCAACAGCCTGTAATATTTGTTACAGATCAATCCTGCTCAAACTCACGACTAAAGTACAACATTTCCCCCACTCGGCCTAATGCTATATTCGGTCCATATGCACTATAAAAATTAACCTACACTGTTGATAACAATAATAATTTGGGGAAGTAAATGAACGGCTCGTTTACCGGTTTTTATATTAAAAGCTTTATCCCGGCACTATTGATTACAGCCATAGCAGCAGGCATTGCCTTTTATTTAGGAACCACAGGCATTGGGCTTATACTCCTGATTGGCGCGACCATCCTTTCTTCGCTGCTGAGTATCTCCATTCTTCACAGCTCTTTATTAGGCAAGATAAGTGCTGAAGCAAAAGCGATTAAAGACTCACGTAGCGAAAACGTAACGCTTATTCCGTCGCTGTTTGGTGATATTTTCAGAAGCCCTGCAAGTGATGATCTGGGTCAGAAGCTATCCAGCAGCGCCAATAAAAATGCCATTGCAGCCGCTGAAGTTTCCTATTCAGCAGACACCCTGAAAACTAAGTTGGATAATCAGGTTCAGGAAGTTTCGCAGATTGCTCAGAACTCCGAAGAGATGACAGTCACTGTACAGCAGTCGGCGCAACAAGCTGAGTATGCCGCGGAAATGGCCATTCAGGCTAAGACTACCGGCGCAGAGGGCCAACAGGCGCTTACTGATGCCATGGGCAATATCCGCGAGCTTAACTCTCAAGCAGCCGAAACCCTGGTTCTGATTGAACAACTCAATGAGAAATCACTGAAAATCCAGGATGTGACCAAAGTGATCGAAGAGATCGCTGAACAAACCAATCTACTAGCGCTTAACGCGGCTATTGAAGCAGCACGCGCTGGCGATCATGGGCGAGGCTTCGCCGTAGTCGCTGACGAGGTTCGCCAGCTAGCATCACGTACAGCAAGTGCTACCGGTGAGGTAGAAAGCATTGTTGATGAGATCCGCGCAGAAACCAAGCAGGTTGTATCGCGAATTCAGACCCTATCCGGTGATGTTGAATCCGGCACTCAAGCGATGGAACAGATCAGTGAGCAACTCGGGGGAATCTCTGAACAATCTGCCGCTGTAGAGGAACAGATTTCGACAATCGCTGATGGTGCTCGCACGAATCGTCAGAACCTTGAAGTCATTTTTAACTCACTGCAAACGGTCCGTACTGAACTGGAAGAAAGTGACGCAGAGGTCAATCAACTAGCCGTTCAAGCCTCTTCCCTTATGGAAGCGGCCGAGTACTCAAGCGCGGTACTTGCAACCTCTTCTGAAGACAACTTCCATCAGCAGTTCCTTAAGATTGCCCGTAACGCGGCTGACAATGTACAGCAAAGCTTCGAGCAAGCGATTAACAGTGGCCAGATTACTGAATCGGCCCTGTTCGACCGTAATTACGTACCTGTTGAAAATACCAACCCGCAAAAATACGACACCCAGTACGATAAATTTACTGATCGCGTGTTACCGGGTATTCAGGAACCGACCCTGCAAGATTACTCAAAACTGATTTATGCAATTGCGGTAGATAACAACGGCTTTGTTCCTACCCACAATGATCAGTTTGCTCATCCGCTCAGTGGAGACTATGAAACAGATCTGGTGAAGAGTCGAAGTAAGCGATTATTTAATGACCGTACCGGTGCACGTTGCGGCTCTAACACTGAAACCATGCTGCTCCAGACTTATAAACGTGATACCGGTGAAGTCATGCACGATCTGTCAGTACCTATCTATGTGAATGGCCGCCACTGGGGGGGCTTCCGTATAGGCTACAAACCAGAAGATGGCTGATTTCCAGAGCTCATATAAAAGCCGTAATCAGCTCTGTTGATTGCGGCTTTTTAGTTTATGGGCAGTTCCTTTATTAGAACAATCCCTTATAATCGATAACATATTAATAGAATCGGGTTAACCCGTTCGGCCAAGCGTAAACCGACAGGATAGATAATGAGTAAATTTGAATTTGCAGAAATGCCAAACAAAGAAGGATTTTTTGGTGAGTTTGGCGGTCAGGAAATTCCACCTGAACTGAAAGCGATCATGGACGAGATCAATGACGCTTATGAAGAGATCCGTCAGAAACCAGAATTTCAACAGGAACTGGATTCATTATTTGCGGATTATGTTGGTCGCCCTAGCCCGATTTATCATGCGAAGCGCCTGAGTGAAAAACTCGGTGGTGCACAGATCTATCTGAAGCGTGAAGATTTAAACCACACAGGCGCGCATAAAATTAACCACTGCCTGGGTGAAGCTCTGCTGGCAAAATATATGGGTAAAACCAAAGTCATTGCTGAAACCGGTGCAGGTCAGCACGGTGTAGCATTGGCCACCGCTTGTGCTCTGGTCGGTATCCCTTGTGAAATTCACATGGGCCAGGTGGATATTGAGAAAGAACACCCTAACGTTACCAAAATGAAGATACTGGGTTGTAAGCTAATCCCAGTCACCCGTGGTACGGCAACGCTAAAAGATGCTGTAGACAGTGCATTCGAAGAGTACCTGAAAGATCCGGTTAACTTTATCTACGCAATCGGTTCAGTAGTTGGCCCACATCCATTCCCGAAAATGGTTCGTGATTTCCAGAGCATCATCGGTACAGAAGCGCGCGAGCAGTTCCAGGCTAAGAAAAACAAACTACCAGATTACATCACTGCCTGTGTTGGCGGCGGCTCTAATGCGATGGGCCTGTTTACCGCTTTCCTGAACGATGAAAGCGTGAACATTGTGGGTGTAGAGCCTGCGGGCGAAGGTCTGGATACAGAGCGTCACTCTGCAACGCTATCACTAGGTAAGCCTGGCATGATTCACGGCATGAAATGCTATGTTCTGGAAACAGAAGATGGCGAACCGATGCCTGTTCACTCCATTGCATCAGGTCTGGACTACCCTGGCGTAGGCCCACAGCATAGTTACCTGAAAGAGCTAGGTCGCGTTCAATACGAAACTGCTTCTGATAAAGAGTGCCTGGATGCATTCATGACTCTGTCTCAGGTTGAAGGCATCATCCCTGCGCTGGAAAGCTCCCATGCCGTAGCCTGGGCGATGCGTAAAGCGCCAGAACTCTCCAAGGATCAGACCATTCTGGTTAACTTGTCTGGCCGTGGCGACAAAGACGCCGACTACGTTGCAGACAAGCTGGGGCTGTAACTCCAAAATTCTTTAGTCACTTTGAAAAGGCCGGATTGATTCCGGCTTTTTTTGTTACATAATTCTTCAACTGTTTCATATCGATAAGACAAAGTAGGACAAACTACTTAGTGCAATTTTTCTTAGATCCGCTTACCCTCTATCCAGGCCATTGATACCTGTAAAAAATAAAGAGCCTTTGTCAGCAGATAATAAGAATAAATTTATGCGGAAAATTCTCGGTACTCTTGCACTCTGTTTAGCCACTTCACTGCCAGCCAAAGCAACCACTTTCAATGTGGTGGGCACTGAAGTCCCGCCTCTGATGTACAGCGTAGATGATAAAGCCAAAGGCTTTTATGTGGACCTGCTGGAAGCGATGGTTTCTAACCTCGATGACACGGAAGTGAAGATTAGCTTTTATCCAGCAAAACGTATGTTTCAGGAGATCGCGAAAACGGAGAAAACATTCAGTTTAGGGATAACTCGCAATGAGAAAAGAGAAGAACTCTATAAATGGGTAGGCCCTATCTATCCCCGCATATTTGCGCTTTTCAAGAATAAAGACCGTTCCGATATCCAGGTGGATAGTCTTGCGGATATACGTTCTTACCGTATCGGTGTCGGGCGAGGCTATGCTGCGGTGAATGATCTACTAAAAGCAGGCGTTCCGCAGAAGAATATCCACGAGGCAACTGATGACACCCTTAACATCAAAAAGCTGTTCCGCAACCGGGTAGATTTTGTAGTAATGAATGACATTATGCTTGCGGCACTGCTCAAAAAAGAGGGTAAAAACTGGGGTGATGTTGAAAAGGCGCTTATTTTGAATGACCAATATGAGTTCTGGTACGCCTTTAATAAAAACACGGATGACCAGACAATCGCTAAATTTCAACGCGCTCTTGATCAACTTAAAACCGATGGTCGCTACGATCAGATCGTCAAAAAATACTTCTGATAAGCCCGCACAACCAGCAAAAAAGGCTTTCCACTGGAAAGCCTTTTTTGTTACTCCGGTCTCTGAATGATTCCAGAAGCTAGAGATCGCTTCGCGGCGCCCTCACCTTTACCAGGCTTTGAATTCCAGCCCTTCAATCTGCTCGATTAGGATGCTTTCCTGCAGGCTGTCAACCAGTGAAATGCATTCGTTAAGGTTTGTATTTTTGGTGAGCGAACCTTTTTGATCATGCATGGGGATATCGACACAGATCGATCCGTCATCTTCAACCATGAACTGCAGCATAACGTTGTTTTCATCAATGATGCCGATAAAGTTATCCGGCTCCTGTAGCAACGAATTCATTTGGCCGATGATGTTATCCAGGCTTTCAGAAACCGCTTCATCCGAGCGGATATGTTTATCGGTGGAATAATCGGTGTAATAAAATTTATATGTCATTCTGTATGCTCTAACGCTCTCAGCCACGATGTGAATTCAGGCTGCTTACAATGTTCTCTAGTAGGTTTAAAACCTGGTCACTAGAAACTAGCGACCAGACGTTGGCCTCTATAATCCCTTCAACTTGTCTTCCAACAGTTCCAGACGATCCTGCCCCCAGAACTGTTCAACGTCTAGCAGGTAAGATGGCGCGCCTAACACGCCCTGATCTATCGCATCCTGGGTGTTTTGTTCATAAACACTCTGAACCTCGGCAGATTCAGCCTGTTTCATGAGCCCGGCACTATCCAGCCCCAGCGAATCGAGAATCCCCTGGATAACATTGGAATCAGCAATATCCTGCTCTTCTGCCCAGCATGCCGCCAGGACCCTGCCAAGAAATGCGCCAGCGTCCTGACCTGTACTTTGTAATGTGATAATGCAACGATCAGCAAGGCTTGGGTCTACCGGGAAATAGGCGGGATGCAGTGTAAGAGGAAGATTACGCTTTCGGCCCCAGCGTTCCAGTTCAACCAAGCGATAAGCTTGACGAGGTTTAGGACGATCTTTGAGTGCCACCGCGCCTGAATTGGCAAAAACCTGAGAGATAATAAACGGCTTGTAGCTGATCTCAGCTTGAGCTTGCTTAGCCAATTCTAAGAAACGCGTATGGCCTAAATAGGTAAACGGCGAGAGACTGGTAAAGTAGTAATCGATGCTCTGTTTCATCCTAAACTCCCTTAAGAACTAACTCTGGTGCATATGGACACAAAAGAGTTAGAGCTTAAAGGATTATTACGACAAAGCCTATCAACGACGCCAGGCGCATTTTTAACTACTGGTCGCCAGATTCTGTCGGCCCGCCCAGGGCTTCTCATTAACCGGAAGATGAATCAGTGCAGAGAAGGCTCCCACGCCGATACCAACCCACCATACCAGTGTGTAGTTGCCATATAGATCATACATAGATCCGCCCAACCAGACTCCCAGGAAACCACCCAGTTGGTGCGAGAAGAACACTAAACCGTATAAGGTTCCCATATAGCGCAGGCCATAGATCTGGCCAATAAGTCCCGCGGTCAAAGGTACGGTTGCCAACCACAGCGCCCCCATCAAAATGGAAAACAGCACCACTGATCCAGGAGTAATCGGATTGAGTATAAACGCCCCGGCCACGAGAGTACGAAGCATGTAGATAGCCGCAAGCAGGTATTTACGGGAGTAACGGTTTCCCAACCAGCCCGCCAGAATCGTACCACCGATATTCGATACCCCGATCAAAGCGATAGCGACCGCCCCCAGGGCGGAGGTAGAAGAGATGCCCAACGACTGGATAATGCTTCCCGGGGCAACGGCACTGCACATCTCAGTGATAAAGGCGGGAAAGTGCGCCGTAATGAAAGCGAGCTGGTAACCACAAGAAAAGAAACCGACAAAGATAAAGGTGAAAGTTGGATCCTGCACCGCTTTAAACACGACACGCCCCAGACCTTCATCTTTTGCATCTGTCTTTTCCGGGGCTGGCACGCGCATAAAAAACAGCGCGAAAAGAGATAGCAGTATTAAGCCGGCAAAGACCACAAATACGGACTGCCACGCCAGATCCTGAAGCAGGAACTGGGCTAGAGGCGGCCCGACGATCTGGCCTGCCGAACCTGCTGCCGTGGCAATCCCCAACGCCAGTGAACGATGTTTATCCGATGCTGCCCGTCCAACAACCGCAAGGATGACACCAAATCCGGTACCCGCGATTCCAAAGCCCACCAGAATTTCAAGCAGCTGATGCTGCCCTGGTGTGATCGCATAAGATGATAAGACTAAACCCGCAGCATAGGTAATTGCCCCGGCAATAATCGCTTTTCTATCCCCATACTTTTCGGCAAAAGCGCCGAAGATAGGTTGCCCTATACCCCAGAATAGATTCTGCACGGCAATAGCAAAGGAAAAGTCAGCCCGTAGCCAGTTAAACTCCTCTGCGATAGGAATCTGAAAAATACCAAACGAAGACCTGATAGCAAAGCTGATCAGAATGATGATGCAGCCCGCTATAAGGACGGGGTTGAATAATTTCTTGCTTGGCTGCGTTTGCGATATCGTCGTCATAATGCGGCTTTCATGTGTTAATTTTGACTGTATTTTTAGCGATTATCCTACTGGTGACAAACGATTAATTGCCCCATAATGAAATAGTTTTTCTATTTTATAGATACGTAAGCATAACGATGCATAAAACTATCCCACCCCTTCGCGCCCTGGTGGCATTTGAAGCTTCAGTTCGCCATGGCAGTTTCAAGCAAGCTGCTGTTGAACTGAATATTACACCGGGGGCGGTCTCTCAGCAGGTAATCAAACTCGAATCCTGGTTAGGCTACCCTCTGTTTATCCGCCAGGTACGTAAACTGAAAGTCACTGAACAGGGTATGAGTTATTTTAGTCTGATTGCGCCCGCTTTGGAGCAGATCAGTGCTGCCAGCAAAACTTACCGCCAGCAACAGGAGAACAGGGTCGCTATCTCTCTGACTCAGGCCTTAGCTTCAAAATGGTTAGGGCCTCGTCTGGCTGACTTCGTCAGTAAACACCCCGATATTGAGGTGCACATTAACGCATCCAACAGCCCGGTAGATTTTTATACGGATCAGATCGATCTGGCGATCCGCCATTTCAATGGTATCGACCCACAGTTGGAAATCCAGCTTGCGTTTGAGGATGAGATGCGGCTCTTTTGCAGCCCGGATTATCAGCGCCAGCACAAGCTTTTCAGCATGGACACATTGCTGCATACAACCCTTATAGTCACGACACTTCAGCCCTTTTGGGAACAATGGCTGGATCGCTTCACAACCATAAATGCTGAACAACGGAACCGTATCAGCAGATTGCACTTTGACCAGGCGCTACTCTCAATCGATGCTGCCAGGCGTGGTCAGGGGGTGGTTCTGACTAACGCCCTTCTGGTTCAGGAGGAACTGAAGCATGGGGAGTTGATTGAACCCTTCGCAAATAGCTTACCGCTAGAGAAACACTACTACCTGGTGCATCCGAAACAGCAACCGCTTAATACTGCAGCCTGCACCTTTAAAGCCTGGCTACTTGAACAGTTCAGCGCCTAGCCACTAGATTCTAACGACTTGATGAAAGGCTTCTCACCTTCCTTGAGCAATATTGTTCAAAAACTCAGGCATTAATCTTCAATACCTGCGCCGCCCTGCTGATTAATATTTCTATAAGTCAAACAGGAGCCGGAGAACGCTGATGTTTAAAAAAATCATGTCTATTTTGCTGGTTAGTTGTTCCTTAGCCGTTTCCGCTAACGCAAGCAACAATAAGGGTATCGCGATGAAGAAGATTGAACTGAAAACACAGGTAGGCGCATTGGCAGCTGATCTTTATCTGCCTGACGGGATCGACAATCCGCCTGTAGTGATCGTTACAGGTGCCTGGACAACGGTAAAAGAGCAGATGCCAGCTGTGTATGCCAAAGCTTTAGCTGCCCAAGGCTATGCTGCGCTCACATTTGATTTTCGCGGTTGGGGTCAATCACAAGATTCCGCTCGCTTTCTTGAAGACCCAGCACGCAAAACTGAAGACATTCAGGCTGTTATCCGAGCGATCCCCCAGCTAGCAGATGTTGATTCCAGTCGCATTGCTGGCGTAGGTGTCTGTGCATCGTCAGGCTACATGCTGGATGCTGCGTTGAATAACGAGCAGATTCAATCAGTAGCGGTTGTAGCACCCTGGTTGCATGATAAACCCATGGCGACCGCTATCTATGGCGGAGAAGAGAGCGTCGAGGGGCTTTTACAGTCGGCCCACCAGGCTGCAGATAACGCTGATCTGGTTTATATCGAAGCGGCGAGTTTAACGAATGAAAACGCGCTGATGTATCAGGCGCCTTATTACACTGAGACAGACCGTGGTCTTATTCCCGAGTATGACAACAAATTCAATGTGGCATCATGGGATGGCTGGCTGAACTACGATGCTCAACTAAGCGCGACAAAACAAGACAAGCCTGTATTAATGGTTGCCTCTGAAGCGATGGCGCTACCCGCAGGTGCTCACCAGTACTTAGAAAGTGCGAGCGATAATGTCAGCGCAGTTTGGTTTGAAGGGATCTCACAGTTTGATTTCTATGATCAACCTGAAGCGGTTAACCAAGCAGTAACAGCCATTGTTAAGCACTTCGAAGCGAGCCTGTAAGGGAGATTGGTAATGAAACGATTCCTTATCATTTGCTTTCTGGGAGTAATTTCTATGGCTGGGCAGGCTTCAACCATAACAAAAGATGAAGCGATAATTCGCAGTAATCTATACAGTTTCTCGGCTTTAGCTGATCAAGGCGCCTTTGAGTATCTTGGCCGCCTATTCGCCCCCAAACTGACAGTAGATTATAGCGCTCTGTTTGGTGGAGCTCCTGAATCGGTAGCCCGCGAAACCCTGATGAAAAACTGGGCAAACTTCCTGCCCGGTTTTGATACCACCTTCCATGAAGCCGGTCAGATTCGACTATCCATTAACGGAGATCAGGCTGATGCGGCAATGGACTTTACCGCAAGCCACTGGCTGGGAGAACAAGGCTTCTGGCAAGTAGCGGGCACCTATCAATTTACCCTGGAAAAAGCGGCTGACAACTGGGAAATTACCAGCGTGAAGCTGACTAACCCAACTGAAATGGGTAGCCGGGAAATACTCGGGCAAGCACCACTAAAAGCGGCAGAAAACCTTAAGCAACGCCATCACAATAAGGTTAACTTCGAGTAATCTGCATTTATCCAGCAACAGGGCCAGGAATAAATCTGGCCCTGTTTTAGTAACCTGCATAGGGCTTAAATTGGATCTGTGACAACAGATAGACCGACTATTGTTCAATAATGTAGAGTGCAAGTATTCGATTAGCGATAGAGAGTAATCAAGATGAAGTCGCGGCTTAAGTTTGTCGACCATTCTTCAGGTCAGCCTTCAGATTGTGGGCAGGTTCTTGAAATTGAACTCTCCAGCCAAGAGCTTAACTGGCAAGGTGTTGTGCTGGAAAAAGGCACCTCCCCTCACTTCTATCCAACCCATGTAAGCACCCCCTACTTCTACTTTGCGCTTGGTCTGGAAGAGGAACTGCATTGGGAAGCGGAAACAGCAGAAGGGATGGCACCACTCCACACTATTCCTGGAGAGATCTGGATAAACCCACCTGATACACCTTTTACCCACAAGATTGATGAACCTTGTTATTTTGTCATCCTGGCGATTGAGAAAGATATATTTCTTAACCACTGCCCGTTGCAAACAGATGGCAAAGAAATCAGCTTCCTAAAAAACTACAACGTTCAGGATAATGTTCTAAAAAGCATTATCGATCTGTTTTTAATCGAGGTAGAAAACAAAGGGCAAAACGGGCCAGAGTATCTGAAAAATCTGATCTCAATGCTGTCAGTTCATTATCTTAATAACTACTCTGACTTTAGTGATCAAGAAAAACAGTTACCCCCGCCATCACGCTTCAGCGAGCACGATCTTGCCCGGATCAATCAATTGATTAATGACAGAATTGATCAACAGATAAGCGTTGAAGAGATGGCCGATGCTCTGAACTGCAGCAAATATTACTTTCTCAGGGAATTTAAAAAGCTAACTGGGGAAACACCCTATCAACATCTGTTGAACATCCGTCTTGACCGGGCCAAAGACGCATTATTGAATGACAGACAAAACCTCCAGAGTATCGCTCTGGATCTGGGATTTAGTGATCAGGCTCACTTCACTCGGGCCTTTAAGAAAAAGTTTGGTGTGACACCCGGTAAGTACAAAACGGCATAACCGGTTTATTCACCAAGCTCCAACAACTATCGAGGCTGCGTTTCCGCTCTAAGATCGAGCAATTTCCCAACCGTGTGGTTCCAGTTGGCAGCACAATCGGGACCACAGCGGTTGGCCCAACGAGGTAAAATAACCTCCCTGGCTACCCGTGTCCGAACCTCCAGATCCTGTCTTGATGGCGTGACTAGGGTCATATTACCAACTTCGCCCATTTCACAGGGGCCCTTAGCGAGGCATGCAAGCGCCATCGCATCCTCTTTCGCTATCTCATTCCACATCTTTTCACTAAGAGCAGCCAGTTCAGATTGCAGGAGCGCTTTCTGCTCGCTGGTTAATAAATTCCATTTATTTAAATTCATGGCGCCAAAGGCAAGCCCCCACCCTACTCGGAGGGTGTAACCATAATCAGCGACCTTATAAAGCTCTCCCGTGTAAGCGGACATTGTGCCTGTAATTGCACAATCAAAGATCCCTTTCTCCAATGCTTTTGGCACATCATTAAATGAGGCGCTTACCGGAATAGCGCCGACCCCTTCGACAAAATCGCCCAGGGTTGAGAGAAATACCCGGATGCGTTTTCCTTTGAGATCAGTGATAGAGCGAATCTCTTTATTGCACCAGATCATCTGACTATGAAAGGGATAAAGCATCATCAGTTTGGCATTGTACTTCTCCGCAAATGCCAACTCTAAAGTGGGGAAATAAGCTTCAGCGACCTTCTTCTGAACATCAATATTTTGTACCAAAGAGGAAAGATCAGCCCCTTCGAAAATCTCACTTTCAGGTACAACATAGCCTGGCAGCCCAAATGCAAAATCAAAGACACCATTTTTAACCAAACGCATAATTTCGTAGCCCTGTAAGCCGAGTTGCGTATGGGGTTTTATCTCTCCGACAATCTCGCCCTTGGACACTTTGGCAATATGTTCATTCCAAAAAGGGCCTTCATGTTCCTGATAGTTAGTAAAGTACTCCCAGGTACCCACCGCTTTGATAATACGGGTTTCACTTGCCTGCACTTGTATAGTTAAAAGCGAGAGCAGCAGAGCGAGGCAGAAAGAGACAAGGGAGTTACTGAAGCTTTTCATAATCACCGGATTTAGTAGATATCTGATCTCAGGGTAGCGAACATCAGCCAAACTGACCAGATGCGATAAAAAACCGTTATAAGGTTTTTCAGATGGCCCTTTTCAATTTAAGCTAATATTACGCGCAGTTTTAATCAGGCAGCCTTTATATATGAATCGCAGTCAAATGCTCGGGATCAGGGGAAGGTTTTTCTTTGCTTTTGGAGCACTGAGTACGCTAACCCTGCTTGCCAGCATTATCAGTTGGGTCTCCTACAACCGTTTAGGCAATGAGCTTAACCAGATTGTTGAGGGGAATATTCAAACCTTAAGCCTAATGGCAGGTCTTAAGGAACAGAGTACCCGAATTACTCTGTTAGGCCCGACCCTGCTGGCAGCAGAACACGAAGAAAAGCGCCTGAACATCTGGGAAGATCTTGATTTCAATATCACCACCATGTCTGATCTGCTGCCAGAAATCTCAGAGAGCACCCGAAACCAACATGTAGAACGGGCGCTATCGGATCAGATAAAACGGCTGAACAGTTCCCTTTCAGAACTGGATGCCAATGTTCAGGGTAAATTTCTTCTCCAGAAACAAAAATACGCAGAAAACCAGCACCTTCGCTGGGTTGCCTCAAGTTTCCTAAGTGAAATTGACTCACTGACCGAGCAGGCAGAAAGGCACCTTTATAATTACTACAATCAGGATCTGCCTGATTCCTGGATTGTGATCAACAATTACGGCCAGGAAGCTGCAAATTCAATTAATGCCAACCTGCAACGCTTGTACCGCATTAAAGCCGATGTAAATCTGCTGATTAATTTGGTTGACCGTGCCCAGCATCTGCCCGATCTGAATTCCCTGATCGCGACGCGTACCCACTCAAATGTCATCACCGAACGTATTAAGCTTGAGGTGGATTCACTGGAGAATATGGTCGGGATTCAGGCACTGAAGCAAACGATTATTAATGTTGTATCTCTCACTCGGGGTGATAACACGATTTTCCAGATCCGCAGCCGTGAACGCGCCAATAACAATCAGGGCCAGGAACTCCTGGGCCAGTTACAAAACGAGCTGAACAACCTGAATGACTTGATTGCCATTCAGGCGGCAAAAGCTGAAGGTGCCGCTAAAAGCTCGGCTAAAAGCGCTGAAGAGACTATTCAGAAAAGTCAGAACTGGATGCTAATCACCGTGGTGGCCAGTTTAGTATTTTCCATTTTGGTGGTTTGGCTTTATGTAGGCCGATACATGGTAGCTCGTATTACCAGCCTGGATAATAGTATGCGAGCCATTGCAGGGGGTAACCTTAACGAACAAGTTCAACTAAAAGGCAATGATGAGATCACCACCATGGCGCGCTCCCTGATCAGTTTCCGTGATCAGCTGTCTACGCTTCAGGAAGAGTTAGTACAAGCCGGTAAGTATGGTGCCATGGGGCAGCTATCGGCCGGTATCGCCCATGAGATTAACCAGCCCCTTTCCGCTATAGGTCACTACTCTCACAACGGGGTACGATTACTAAACGCAGGGCGCATAGAAGATACAGAGAAGAATCTGCGCCAGATATCCAATCTCACCAAGCGGGCATCGACGATCATCACCCGTTTAAAAGAGCTTGCGCGTAATCAACCTGTCAACCTAATCGCCGTTGACCTTAGAAAAGTGATCGATAACGCCCTGAATATGCTTGAGGGCGATGAGGTCAGAAAGCAAACTCAGATTGAACAGTATTTTGAAGAAGCTGAGGCAGAGGTGCTCGCAGACCCTGTCCAACTTGAGCAAGTAGTTTTGAACCTGCTGACTAACGCACTGGATGCGATCCATAGCCAGGAAGAGAAAAAGGTCACAATACGTTGTAAAAAAATCTCCAGCGGATTTGAGATAAAGGTCAGCGATAACGGTCCAGGCATTACCCCAGAGCTTCAGGAGCAAATCTTTGACCCCTTCTTTACGACGAAACGCAGAGGACAGAGTCTGGGGTTAGGACTGGCGATTTCATTTAATATCATCAACAATTTTGGTGGCAAGCTAAGCGTGAATAACAACACGGAAGGCGGTGCTTGCTTCACTATCCAATTGCAAGAACAGCGGAGTACCTCCTGATGAGTTCAGCCATGAAAAATGGCCAGGTTATCGTTATTGACGATGAAGAGATCGTACGTGAATCTATGATCCAGACGCTTGATCTAGAAGGCTATAACGCCGTCGCATTTGAGGACCCAAGCTGCGCAATCAGCCACTGCTCTATCAATTGGCAGGGGGTTATTATTTGCGATGTCCGCATGGACCTTATGCATGGCTTAGATGTACTGGAAAAAATCCTGGAGATTGACCCGGAAATACCGGTAATCATGTTTAGTGGGCACTCTGACATCGCCGTCGCTATTAAAGCGATTCGTCAGGGCGCTTACGATTTCCTTGAAAAGAACGATGATCCGCAGAACCATCTTAATACCGTTGAACGCGCCTGGAAAAAACGCGAGCTGGTATTGGAAAATCGCCGTTTGCGTAAAGCGATTGATGGTCAGGGTGAAATCACCCGACGCTTAGTCGGTCAGTCTGATGTGGTCACCAAGTTACGCGATACTGTGCTTCAGCTTGCTCAGGTTGATGTAGACCTGATCATTAACGGTGAAACCGGTACGGGTAAAGAAGTCGTCGCAAAGTGCCTGCATGATTTCAGCCCGCGTAAAGACAAACCTTTCGTCGCACTGAACTGCGGCGCAGTGACGGAATCCGTGATCGAAAGTGAGCTGTTTGGCCATGAGGCCGGGTCTTTTACCGGTGCCAGCAAAAAGCGAATCGGTAAAATTGAATATGCCAGTGGCGGCACCCTGTTTCTCGATGAGATTGAAAGTATGCCCGCCTCTCTTCAGGTCCGCTTGCTTCGTGTTCTTCAAGAACGCGTTCTACAGCGTTTGGGGGGTAATTCTGATATCCCGATTGATATTCGTGTTATTGCCGCATCAAAAATGGATCTGCGCATAGCTTCCGATGAAGGGTCTTTCAGAGAAGACCTATATTACCGCCTGAACGTCGGCAGCCTGGATCTGCCCAGCCTCGACCAACGCAAAGAAGATATTCCTCTGCTATTCAGCTTTTTTGTAGATCAGGCTAATCAACGTTTCAAGCGTGAGGAAAAACCGATTCCTGAGCTGCTGTTACAACAGCTCAGCATGCAAAGCTGGCCTGGTAATGTTCGCGAACTGCGTAATGTGGCCGAGCGATGGGCGCTGGGTTTACCACTAACAAACCGCTTAGAACTACCCGAAGTGAAGTCTGAAGGTAACCTGGATGAAATTGTTGCCTGCTATGAGCGAGAGGTAATTCTGACCGCCCTTAAGGCTCACAATGGTCAGATCGAACAGACCGCTCAGTCACTGGGCATTCCGAGAAAGAAGCTCTATCTGAGAATGAAAAAATACGATCTGGATAAGAAAGATTTCATCTAAACACCACATGTGTCAAAACTGACTCAGGCGATAAAATAAGCCTGAGTCAAATCCATCCCAAATAGCTAAGCCCTGAACATTCCCACAACACAAAATAAATTCTAACCAATTGTTTTTAAAGATTTTATCAAAATAAATTCAGAACTGGCCCTCTCCTTGCAATCTCTATTTCAACCAATGCCAACGGTATTGTTTCCGAAAAAAAGACTTGGAGAATAATAATGAATAGTTTCACCAACAAAGCTGCCATTGTGCTGGCATCTGCTCTGACACTTGGCGCTTCAGCCGTTACTTCAGCTGGTGCCCGCTGGGATATGCCGACCCCATACGGTGACGGTACTCACCAAACCCAAGTAGCACGCAGTTTTGCAGAAGAGATCAATGCAAAAGCTGACGGTAAGCTAACGGTTAACATTCACTCTGGCGGTTCTCTGATCAAGCATCCTGAAATTCACCGTGCCGTTAAAACTCGTCAGGTTCCAATCGGCGAAGTATTTATTGGCCGTCTGGGTAACCTGAACCCTATCTACAAGCTGGACAACATTCCGTTCCTGGCAACAGATTTTGATAGTGCTGAGAAACTGTACAAAGCATCTAAGCCTGAAATTCAGAAAGCCCTGGCTAAAGAAAACCTGATGCTTCTTTACACTTCACCATGGCCTGCTCAGGACCTTTACACAAATAAAGAAGTAAACAGCTTGAGCGATCTGCGCGGATCAAAAATGCGTTCTTATAGCCCTACCACTTCGCGTCTGGCTGACCTAATGGGTACGACACCTGTGAATATCCCATTTAGTGACGTTGCTCAGGCATTCACTACTAATGCGGTTGACGCAATGATCACGTCTCCAAGCACCGGTGTAAACGGTCAGAGCTGGGACTACATCTCGCACTTCACCACCGTGCATGCGTGGATTCCAAAAAACATGGTTTTCGCAAACAAGCGCGTATTTGACCGTCTGGACAAAGAGACTCAGCAGGTGATCCTGACTGCTGCGGCAAATGCTGAGAAAAAAGGCTGGGAGATGGGCCGTAAACTAGCCGTTGAGCACACTGATGCTCTGGCTAAAAACGGCATGAAAGTGGTTGAACCTAGCAAACAGCTGATCGGTGAGCTGGAAGCTATCGGCGCGACAATGATTGACGAATGGGAAGCTGAAGCTGGCGAGTCTGGCAAAGCAGTACTGGAAGCATATCAGGCACTTTAATCCCAATCTCTAGCGAGTAAGGCCATAGGGCCTTACTCACTGGGTGCGCACCATTAATTATAAAAACGATAAGCCCGACTCCCTCGGATACTCATTCCGGCATAACAAAATAGGGATGTTGGAGTCAGGTCAGGCAATCGGGTGACACTAAAATGCATACAATCAAACGTTACTTTTATTTATCTTCGGCGATCCTGTCCGGAAGCTGCCTGGTCATTATGACTTTGCTGATTCTGGCACAGATAGCCGCACGTTTTTTCGGCGTTATCATTCCCTCTTCAGAAGATTTCGCAGGCTGGCTACTCTCAGCAACAATCTTCTTTGGTCTGGCTTATACCTTCCATACAGACAGTCATATTCGCGTGACCATTTTGCTATCCCGGTTGCGCAACCGAACCAAACAGATCGTTGAATTTTTCAATCTGACCGCAGGTATCCTGATTACTGGCTACCTGGCTTATTACACCTCATATACCGCTTACGAGTCGTACATCTACGAAGACGTCTCAGATACCTATCTCGCTGTTCCATTATGGATCGTACAAATCCCTATGGCTTTAGGTTCTGTATTTCTAGCGATCTCGGTTGTGGATAGTTTCATTCAAGCGCTTAAGGGTGAAGCGCATGAAGAAGTTAAATCTCAAGAAGAACTGCTGAGCAGTATGGAGTAAATCATGGATATCACATTAATCGGTTTTATCTTAGTGGTTGCCATGCTGCTAATGCTTACCAGTGGCATCTGGGTGGCACTAACACTGACTGGCATCTCTATCATTGGTCTACAACTGATCGGCAACGACAGTATCGGTCTATTGCTGGGTACCTCCTCCTGGAGTGCTGTAACTGGCTGGTCACTCACGGCACTTCCCCTGTTTATCTGGATGGGAGAGATCTTATTTAGGACTCGGTTATCCCAGGATCTGTTTGAAGGCTTATCACCTATTCTTTCCAGATTCCCAGGTAAACTGCTACACGTAAATATTCTTAGCTGCGGTATTTTTGCAGCGGTGTCCGGTTCGTCTGCTGCAACCGCAGCTACTATTGGCCGTATGACCCTGCCTGAGCTTTCCCGTCGTGGTTATAGCGATACGATGGCTATTGGTACCCTGGCGGGTTCTGGCACCCTGGGCTTGTTGATTCCACCCTCCATTATCCTGATCGTGTATGGTGTTTCTGCAGAAGTTTCCATAGCTCGATTGTTCTTGGCGGGTGTGGTACCTGGTCTGCTTCTGATCTGCCTGTTTATGCTGTTCACCGCAGTGTGGACGATCCTTCAGGGCCGTAAAGGTCAAACAGCAGATACAGAAACCTTCACCTTCGGCCAAAAGATTCAGGCACTGAAAAAACTAATCCCGATTGTTCTGTTGATCGGTGCAGTACTGGGCTCGATTTATCAAGGCATCGCGACGCCTACGGAGGCAGCAGCTTTTGGAGTGGCAGGTTCATTTATCCTTTCTGCAGTACTGGGTAGTTTCTCGATCCAGGGCTTTATAGACAGCGTTGCAGGTGCGGTTAAAAACTCCTGCATGCTAGGCCTTATCCTTGTGGGGGCTCACTTTCTGACGCTGGCAATGGGCTTTATTGGCATCCCTAACGAACTAGCGACCTGGATCTCCACTTTAGGCCTGTCGCCATTTGAGCTCATCCTGTATCTCACTGTTTTCTTTGTCGTGCTGGGCTGCTTTCTGGATGGAATATCGGTGATTGTTCTAACAACCTCTGTTGTTCTACCTATGGTCACTCAGGCCAATATTGACCTGCTGTGGTTTGGTATCTTTCTGGTACTGGTAGTAGAGATGTCGCAGATCACACCACCCGTAGGCTTCAACCTGTTTGTTATTCAGGCTTTGACAGGGAAAAACATTCTCTATGTTGCTAAAGCAGCACTACCTTTCTTCTTTATGATCGCCGTGGCCATTGTTCTGATTACGGTATATCCATCTATCGTTCTCTACTTGCCGACGATGATGACTTCATAAAGAAGCGCTTGGCTTTACATGGCTGAGCACAGATTTGATTGCGGAATTGGGACGCTATCAATACACAAGCTGACATAGCTTGTTTCCACTTTGCCCCTCTCTAGAGGGGCTTTTTTTGCTTACGAAATAAAAAAAGGCCCGGCATACGCCAGACCTTTCCTTGAACCTAACTAGCGTTTTTAATCAACAAACTGCTCTAGCTGACGCTTAAGTTCCGCTACCTCATTTTCAAGTTCGGCAACCCGCCTTTCCAGCTCGCTACTGTGACTCCCCATATCTTCAACGGATTCCATCACACTATGGGAAAGATCAAATTCCCCGCTAAACAGATGCGCATAACGAGACTCGCGCTTCCCTGCTTCACGAGGAAGTCGTACAACCAGTGCTCCCGACTCACGCTCAGCTAAACTACTAAGTGTTTTCTCAACTTCGTGAACATCTGAAAATTCACACAATCGATTAGTACGGCTACGTAACTCCCCTGGTGTTTGCGGGCCACGCAGTAACAATACACAGATTACGCCTAACTCCTGCTCCGATAGCTGAAGGTCACTAAACTCAGTGTTACAGAAACGGTGTTTGTACTTTACGACCCGACTACCGAAGCCACTTTCTTCACGAATCAGACGCTTTTCACGTAACTGATCCAACAGGTTTTGCACGTCTGTTTCTGCCAGAGAGAGCACCGGTTCGCGATTACTTTTCTGGTTACAAGCAACGGTCAGGCCGTTAAGAGAGAGGGGGTATTGGTCTGGGGTTGTTTTCTCTTTTTCTAATAAGCAGCCAATGACCCGGGCTTGCTCAAGAGTTAGATTCATATCCACAACTATCTTCCTTCTTCTAAAGGGATATACCTTTACCATAGCAGGCTGGCATTCAATTCCTAGCTCTTTTTGAACAAAGCATAAATAATCTTAAAATTCATAAAGTTGCAACATATCAACAAAGGTTAATTGCCGCGGATCAATATCTGAATAAACACTCAGATCTATACTCCAGATGCTTATCAAGACGGAGGGATGATCATGAAAGGTCAAAAGCTATGGCTAGAATCAGATATTCATGGATCACTCCACCTACATTGGCGCTGTAGCGCTGATTGCTGCGGTAAAGAGATCGAACTACCAATTAGGGATGACAATGAAGCGCTGTTTCTGCTATGTAATTGCGGTAATAAGCTCATGCTCAATGATGAAGATATTCATCTACTGATTGCTGCTTACCGGCTTGGATCCGACTACCTCTTCGATTCAACAAACTTCTCTTCCGGATGCCGTTAAACATAGATTGGGCATACTGTTATTTATCCTCGACAAAGCCCTGTTGGTCTATCTCCTTCTGAAGGGACTCCAACTGATCCAGAATCAGAATAAATTTTTTCCCGAAGTCAGTCACTGAATACTCAACCCTCAGGGGCACCTCATTAAAAGTATGTTTTTGCAAAATACCAAATTCCATATTTCTTCTGAGGCACTCATTGAGCACTTTTGTGCTTAATCCCTCAACAGAACGCACCATCTCCCCTGGCCTGTTTATTCCATTTTCTAATAGCTGGTATACCGTCAACGACCATTTACAACCGACTATGGTCTCGACCATACGCGAAGCCTGTTCAGAGGCAGATTTTCTTTGAAATTTTTTCTCTTTAGTTTTCATTAACATGTACCAAAAAGTACCTACCTAACCAATTAGTACTTACTTTTCATAAAGTTAGTACAACCATACATTGACTCTGTATTCAATAAACACTTTATAGGAGTCAGATTATGAATAGTAGAAAAAAAGCATTAATCATCGGTGGTTCAAGCGGCATGGGGTTGGCAATTGCTGTCAGACTTATCAGGCAAGGCGTAGATGTTTGTATCCTCGGTCGCTCAGAAACCAAACTGCAATCTGCACAATCAATACTCGAATCATACAATAATGGAGCTATCACAACGGCGGTGGTTGATCTGTACCAAAAGGATAGCTATAAGGCTTTTATCGAATCAATTAGTGCAAGTGAGACACCTATTCATTACTTAGTTAATGCCGCAGGCTACTTCTCCCCTAAACTCTTTATTGAGCATAGCGATAAGGATTACGATGCTTACATGGATCTAAATAAAGCAACCTACTTTATTACTCAGGCCGTGGTTAAAAATATGATTAAACAGGGTGGCGGTTCTATCGTTAACATAGGCTCGATGTGGGCAAAACAAGCGATTAAGGCCACACCCTCTAGCGCATACTCAATGGCTAAAGCAGGACTTCACTCGTTAACTCAGCATTTAGCCATGGAATTAGCCGATCATAACATTCGGGTTAATGCGGTGAGCCCTGCGGTCGTTAAGACCCCCATTTACGAGTCATTTATCCCAGCCGAAGATCTGGATTCAGCGTTGGAAAGTTTTGACAGTTTCCATCCTATCGGGCGAATTGGCAGCAGTGAAGATATTGCTGCTACCATTGAGTTTCTATTAAGCGATCAATCCAACTGGGTAACAGGTGCCGTTTGGGATGTTGACGGTGGGGTAATGGCAGGAAGGAATTAGAACATGTTAAATATGGACTTCAAGCAACGCGTCGTTATTAATATTAACGAGCAACCCTGGCAAAAAAGCCCTGCCCCTGGCGTGTGGCGGAAGCCACTTGCCCGCGAAGATAAAGAATCCGGACACGCCACCAGTATTGTTCGCTATGAAGCCGGCTCAAAGTTTGCACCCCATCCCCATCCGAATGGTGAAGAGATCCTGGTTCTTGAAGGTGTTTTCTCCGATGAGACAGGCGACTATCCGGCAGGTAGCTATTTAAGAAACCCGCCCGGAAGTACCCATGCTCCATTTAGCAAAGAGGGGTGTGTCATTTTGGTAAAACTGGAGCAGTTTTCCCCCGGAGACAGTCAAGAGGTTAAGTTCGACACGAACACTGCCACCTGGCTTCCTGGTCAGGGGAATCTTCAGGTAATGCCACTTCATGATTTTCAGGGGGAACACACGGCACTGGTCAAGTGGCCGGCAGGAGAGCGCTTTCAGCCGCATAAACATTTTGGTGGCGAGGAGATACTGGTCCTGACAGGCACCTTCAAGGATGAGTTCGGTGAGTATCCCGCACTCAGTTGGTTACGAAGCCCACATATGAGTCAGCACTTTCCCTATACCGATGAAGAGACGGTTATCTGGGTTAAGGTAGGCCACCTGCCCATCGCCTGATAACGATCGAAAAAATCGACTCAAACAGGATTTATGAGGCTGATGAACTGTCTGAATGATTTGAGCTTGCGCACCTGACACTACCATAGACACAATAAACACAACATTCACCTGGAGGCGTTTCTATCATTTTATGACACGCCTCACACTCATATTCCAATTGACAGAATTGCGTAGTTATCTCTTCAAGCATCTGAAAGCCACAATGGGGGCAGGTCAAGACTGACTCAATATCTGACATCGCACCACCTATAGGTTTAGAAACTATATTCCCTTTTAACTTCTACCACCTGCACAGTATAGGACTGATACCATTTTTCGCGACCCGCTTGTTGCGCTAAGGCGTGTTCAGGATCATTCTTCCAGGCTTGAATAGCTTGTTCATCCGGCCAGTAGGAGATGGCTACTTCCTGTTCTCCTTCCGTTACTGCAATAAAATCGATACATCCGTATTTGCTGAAAGCCAGGTCTCGCATACGACCGACCATTTCAGCATAGCTGGCGTCCTGCTCACCGGCTTTTGCACGAAAAATGACTGCAAACATCCGAACCCTCTACTTCTATAACGATGTTAGGCTTTCTGTCCCATCAGCAACGCGCTGAAGTAGATCATGACTGAACCAGAAAGGCGTTGAACCCAGCGCCCGGCATTGGAATTGCCAGAGCGATGTTTAAGTTTATCGATCATCAGGGTTACCCCGAGAAACCACAGCACAATCAGTACAGCATGAAGCGCTACCAGCACGAATGGCATCGAATACCCTGCTGTGTTGAAATCGACAAATTGTGGAAAGGCCGCCAGATAAAACATCGATACTTTCGGGTTCAATAACTGAGTCAGAAACCCTTCGGTAAAACTTCCCAACAGCCCCTTAGGCAGTTTGCCGTTAAACGAAGGCTTATCTGATTTAGCAGCTTTGGTTTTAAGAAAGGACTGCCAGATTGCTTTTGCACCTATGTAGAAAAGGTATAAAGCGCCTATCAGCTTTACGATAAAAAACAGCTCCGCTGACTGAAGCAAAAGTGCAGATAGGCCAAATATTGAAAACGCGCCATGAAAAAATGTCGCGATGAATAAACCTGAGATGTTGGCAAACGAGGCTTGCCGACCTTGTATTGAAGCTGTCTTAATGATCAGCACTCCATTAGGCCCCGGCGACATAACAAGCAACAGTGCAACGATGGAAAACGTTAGAATCTCTTGCATAACTCCCCTCCTCCTCAGATTGGAGCGCTATTCTAACACAATTGGGTTTGGCTTATTTTTCAGCAAAAAAAACCGGAAACCCTTCGGAATCCGGTTAAGCAATTTGCTTCAATGACAAGAGCCATGTGTTTGAAGAATCTGGGTTCAGACTCTTCGATCAACACCTGCGGAGGCGTAGGTGTTAACACATAAACACGAACATGCAATATCTCTAGTGCGCAGCGAGTTAGCTAGTGAGGGGAGCTGTGTCGCTTGCCGTGTTGGAAACTATATTATACGAATGAGAATGATTTGCAACAATATTTATAATAATTTTTCACTTTTTTAAAAAAAACTTTTCAGACCCAATAAATACGAGGGATTAAGGTAATAAGTAAGGGATATGAAGTGGTTAAAAAGGAGAAAAGCCGGATCAAAAGATCCGGCTTTCTGGGAGAACTGAACAGGTGAGGGTTCAGTTTTGACATCGATGATCGAGGGGAAAATCAATGTCCGCATAAGTTTCCAGTGAGCATTGAAAGTCTTATGCAATCCGGCAATGTGAGTGAGGTCGTTCATTGCCTATCACTTTTGAGCGACATCGATATTAATGCTACTGATAATGATTTGCAACTACATTTATAGAATTTAATGAACTTTTTAAAATTCTATCCCTGCTGAACTACAGGCATTAAAAAGCCGGATCAAAATGATCCGGCTTTGGAGTTTTATACTGAACAGGTGAGGGTCCAGTCGACATTGATAATCGAGGGGAGAATCAATGTCTGCATAAGGATTCAGTGAGCATTGAACTCT
>NZ_CH724125.1:784594-817423 GCF_000153345.1 Neptuniibacter caesariensis | reverse complement strand
GCCCTGTCCACGGACATGGTGAGTCAAAAAGGCGCTGGATGAGTACTGAGGAACTATTCAAGGAAGGAAACGAAATCACCATAGTACATAACCATCAGCCTTATAAACTCCGTGTAACTAAAAACGGAAAATTGATACTAACGAAATAAGATCTTTCAGGCTTTTAGCCAGCCACCTCGTTCTCGCATATCAATGCGATCTACCAGGCAGCCAGCAACCGCTTGTAGAACAACCTAATACAGTGTGATCGCTGTAGTTCTACTTGCGTGTTGCTGGCTGCCATATCAGACATGTTGTCTTACTTGGATTTGCCAGCTGTTCTGTTTTTGCAGAACCCTTTCTGAAAGCTTCTATTAGAGGAATAAGAAATGAGCAATCTAGCTTCAGTTTTCAGCAGAGAATCCACCCCCTGTCGGCTACAGGAACAGTACGATGAACTGCTGAACAACAATCCCAAACTTCGCCGTAAAGACGCTGCGGACCAATTAAATGTCCCCGAAGCAGACCTGATCGACAACCAGTGCGGTGTACGATCCGTCCGCCTTAACAAGCAGTTCAAAGAACAGATCGAGGCATTACCTACGCTAGGCTACATCATGAGCCTGACCCGCAACAAAGCGGCGGTTCATGAACGCAAAGGGATCTATAGCAACGTAAAAATCAATGGGCCAATGGGTTTGGTCATTACCGATGATCGAAAAATTGACCTGCGTATCATCCTGACCCGCTGGGCATATGGCTTTGCCGTTGCAGAAGAAACCCCGCGCGGTGAACGTTTCAGTTTGCAGTTCTTTGATAAAGCCGGCGTTGCTATTCAGAAAGTATTTATGCAACCCGACAGCAACACTGAAGCATATATCGAACTTGTTGAGCGGTTTATAAATCCGGATCAGGAAAGCGCGCTTGCTTACAGCAACGATTCCGATCGACCAGAGTATGCCGATGACACTGAGGTAGATGCAGAACAGCTACGTGTAGACTGGAATAAGATGACCGATGTCCACCAGTTCTTTGGCATGCTGCGTCGTTACAAAATCAGTCGAGAGCAAGCTTTCAGGCTGGCAGGTGCTCCAAACGCTATACCTATCTCTACCACAGAACTTGAGCGCATCCTCAACACAGCAGCTGACACTCAACTGCCGATCATGTGCTTCGTGGGTAATCACGGCAACATCCAGATCCATACCGGTCAAGTAGAGACCATTAAAACCATGGGGCCGTGGCTGAACGTTCTTGACCCCGAATTTAATCTACACCTGCTAAAACCTGAAATCACATCCGCCTGGCTCATCCGCAAACCCACTGAAGATGGCATCGTAACTTCACTGGAATTTTACGATGCAGAGGGAGAGACAGTGGCTCAATTCTTTGGTGTCCGTCAAGAAGGCACACCAGAAAACCCTGCATGGCGAGAGCTGGCTGAATCAACACTGAGTGAGGAAATCACCGAATGAAATTAAAGAAACTGCTCATTTCTACCTGTGCAGTTTTGTGGATGCAGCCGGTGGCTGCATCCACTGAACGCATTGTTACCGCTGACGGCTCCCTGACTGAAATCATTTATGCCTTACAAGCAGAGGATACACTTGTCGGTGTCGATACCACGTCTAATTACCCTGAGAGCGCTACTCAACTACCGCAGATAGGCTATAAGCGGGCGATCTCCGTAGAAGGTGTTCTCTCACTGAACCCCGACCTGCTTTTAATAACCGAAGAGTCCGGACCACCCAAAAGCATTAATCAACTCAGACAGACGGGCCTTAAGATTAAGCAATTTAGCGCAAAACCAACCATTGAAGCGGTGCAGGCTAAAATTACCGGCATTGCTGAACTATTAGGTAAAGCAGATAAGGGCGAAATACTTTGGAATGATGTCCAGTCGAGAATTGAAGCCGCAAAAGCGAAAACCAAGCAGGTAAAACAACCGGTTCGGGTTTTATTCGTTCTTGGTATGAATGAAAAAAGCCCAATAGTCGCGGGCCACAATACTCATGCAGAAAGCATGATCAAACTAGCCGGCGGCATCAATGCGATCGAAGGACTTGAAGGCTATAAACCGATCACCCCTGAGGCTGTTGCCGTTGCGAACCCTGACATAATTTTAATGATGGCGCGCAAAGAACACAGCATTCCAGCTGATAAGTTATTTAGCCAACCGGGGTTCATGCTTACGAAAGCCGCTAAAGCCCAGGGACTAATTAGTATGGAAGGCATGTATCTACTAGGATTTGGCCCACGTATTGGTGACGCAATCCATGAGCTGTCCGAAAAATTCTACCCACAACTCAAAACAGCTCAACAATGAACATCGCATTAGATCAAAAACGTCGTTTTATTATGGCCAGCATTAGCGTGCTGGCCATAGCACTATGTATCGCACTACCAGTATCCACAACTGTCGGTCCTATGGATATCAGCCCCTGGGACGCTATTGTTTCGCTGGCGAGTACTCTTGGGTTTATCAATACAGATATCCCAACTCATATCGCCACCATTATTGAACAGATTCGCCTTCCGCGCGCTATTTTAAGCATCCTGGTTGGCTCAGCCCTGGCAGTCAGTGGAGCAGCCATCCAGGGACTGTTCCGTAACCCTTTAGCTGATCCAGGCCTAATCGGGGTATCCGGGGGAGCTGCATTTGCTGCCGTTGGTATGATCGTATTGGGAAGCGGGCCGCTGTTTTTTCTTAAAGACTGGCTTGAGCCTTATAGCCTTGTTGTTGCAGCTTTTCTCGGTGGCTTTCTAACGACATTGCTTGTCGCAAGGATAGCGACTAATAAATTTGGCACCTCAATTGTCACCATGCTCCTGGCAGGCATAGCGATCAACATTGTAACGGGTGCTGGTATTGGAATTTTTACTTATTTGGCGGATGACAATCAGCTACGCACCCTCACCTTTTGGTCGATGGGTAGCCTCGGTGGCGCCACTTGGGAATCGGTACTTGTGTCCGGCACTTTAATCATACTGGCCATTATTATGATTCCTGCTAAAGCTCGCAGCCTGAATGCATTACTTTTAGGTGAATCGGAAGCGCGCCACCTGGGCGTGAACGTTGACAAAATAAAGCGCCAGGTCATATTACTTTCCGCTTTAGCCGTCGGTGCTGCTGTCGCGGTGGCGGGTATGATAGGGTTTGTCGGATTGATCGTCCCCCACTTAATAAGAATGACACTTGGACCAGACCACCGCTATTTATTGCCGGCATCGGCATTACTCGGAGGTCTTTTTCTACTTTGCGCTGACATGCTATCTCGTACCATCATCGCCCCCGCGGAGTTACCGATCGGATTAATCACCTCCATTATCGGCGGCCCCTTCTTCATTGCATTAATCATTTTCCGAGCCAAGAGGTTTAGCATATGAGCCTGATCGCAAAAAATATCAGCTTACTGATCGGAAATAAGATGCTTTTGGAAGATATTAACTTTGCGGTTCATCCAGGCGAACTCGTGGCTATTGTAGGGCCTAACGGCGCTGGAAAGTCATCGCTGTTCAAGGTACTCACTCGGGAATATGCTTTTTTTAATGGGACTGTCGAACTGAACGGACGAGCCTACACAGAGTGGGAACCTGAACAAATTGCGCTACAGATGGGCGTACTCCCCCAATCTTCCGGACTAAATTTCCCATTCAGTGCTTATGAAGTTGTCCTCTTAGGAAGACTGCCCCACAGCTCTGGTCGCATCAGAGACCAGGAAATAGCGCTTCATGCCCTACAACTTGTCGATGCTGAGCATCTTTCAAACGCCTCTTACCTTTCACTTTCTGGTGGCGAGAAGCAACGGGTACAGCTTGCACGAGTATTAGCTCAAATATGGGAAGAAACACCCGTTTTCGCAGAACGCTACCTACTCCTCGATGAACCTACATCCGCGTTAGACCTGCCTCATCAACATATGATCCTGAATCAAGCTAAAACAATCAGTCAGCAAGGTGTAGGGGTAGTAGCCATATTGCATGATCTCAATCTAGCCGCCGAATATGCCGACAGAATTGTCATGCTTAAAGAAGGAAAAGTGCACACCGAAGGAACAATCGAAACGTCACTGCAACCACCCCTTATTGAGCAACTATTCGATATCAAAGTTGATGTGATTAAACACCCACAGAGCGGGAAGCCTTTGGTTATTTCTTCAGGGCACTACAGCTAGGAGTTAAGTTTGAAAATGAATACAAGAATCGGTGCTTGGGTATTAACGACATGTTTCTTAACGTCTCTCATGGTGACAAACGTTAGCATTGCCGAAGAGCAAAGCTCCCCTGTTTTTCAAATCGGTGTAACTATTAGCAATAAGCTACCAACTGAACGTTTTAGCCAAAACTGGCCGGTACATGTTTACCTCACCTCTCCAGGCTCAAAGATCCCACTGAGTTCAAAAACAACCAGGCTAGATCAGCTACCGTTTAAAACAACCCTGACTGAAAAAGACAACGTTTTGCCTATGTTCACCCTTAAAGGGCATAAAGAACTTGTACTCGTCGTTAAAATTTCCAGTAGTGGTGATCCGCACAAAACCGGATCTGAAGATTATCGGCAAGTCAGCCCGGCATTTGAAATAAGCCCAAATGACAAAACCAGCCTATCGATGACTTTGTCAGAACAATAAAAAAGCCGGGCATCGCCCGGCTTTTTTTGGATACTACACGACATTAATTATCGCATGTTGATTCAATCTTATGGATCGACAAGTCAGCACCGTTGTACTCTTCTTCCTGAGACAAACGCAACCCACAAACCGCTTTAACACCGCCATAAACAATCACACCACCAATCACAGCCACAGCAATACCCGCTACTGTACCGATGATCTGCGACATCAGGCTAACTCCACCCAGGCCACCTAAAGCTTCAGTACCGAAGATACCGCAAGCGATCGCACCCCAGGCACCACATACACCGTGAAGAGGCCATACACCCAGCACATCATCAATCTTCCACTTGTTCTGCTGAATCGTGAACAGTACAACAAAAATTGCACCCGCAACCGCGCCAACAACCAACGAACCCATTGGATGCATCACATCAGAGCCGGCACAAACAGCAACCAAACCAGCCAAAGGCCCGTTGTGTATGAAACCAGGGTCATTCTTACCAAAGATCAGGGCAGTGATAATACCGCCGACCATCGCCATCAGCGTATTAACAGCGACCAGGCCAGAGATTCCATCCATTGTCTGAGCAGACATGACGTTGAAACCAAACCAGCCAATACAAAGAATCCAGGCACCCAGCGCCAGGAAAGGAATATTTGATGGCGGGAATGCGACAAGACGGCCACCTTTATAACGACCATTACGAATACCGAGCATCAGCACCGCAACCAAGGCTAGCCAACCACCAACACCGTGCACGACAACAGAGCCTGCGAAATCATGGAAACCTGCACCAAAACTCTCTTCCAACCACGCTTGGAAACCATAGTTGCCGTTCCAGATAATCCCTTCAAAGAATGGGTAAACAAAAGCAACAATCAGTGCAGAAGCAATCAGGAATGGCCAGAACTTACCACGCTCAGCAATACCACCTGACACAATCGCTGGAATAGCTGCCGCGAAAGTCATCAGGAAGAAGAACTTAACAAGCTCATAACCGTTGTTAGCCGCCAACTCAGCTGCAGGCGAGAAGAAAGTCACGCCGTAGGCTACCCAGTAACCGACAAAGAAGTATGCCATGGCAGAAAAACCAAAATCGGTCAGGATTTTAACCAGTGCATTCACCTGGTTTTTATGGCGTACGGTACCTACCTCCAGGAAGGCAAATCCGGCGTGCATGGCAAATACCATGATTGCGCCCATTAGGATAAATAGAGTATTGGAACTCTGGATAAGCGTCTCTACTGCGCTATTGACGTTTTCCACTGACAGTCTCCTGTTTTGGCCTTGTGCACCATAGTTGTACCGAAATAATATTTCAGCACCATTATGGTGCACCATTAGTGTGCAATTTATTATTAGCTCATCGTGTTTCTCAGAGTTTTTTAACACAAAGCCCGTAATTACGGGCTTTAGCGTTAATACCTATCAGAGCTCTAAAAAACGACAAACTATTTATGCTCTTTTATAAAGCACTATGCATGCCAAAACAGTCGATCCGCACTAAAAAAGCCCGTTAAGCTTTATGAGTGATGCGGAAACAGCAGTGAATCTTATCATTTCGCTTAAAATCAGGGTCTAAAGTGGCTCTGGTGATCTCTTCAATCTGGTAATCAGCCAGTGCATCGTGATCGATTTTGAAGCGTCGATAATTATTGGAAAAGTACAGTACACCCTCTTTACGAAGTAAACGCATTGCGCCATCGATAAGATCAACATGATCCCTTTGTACATCAAGAACACCTTCCATTCGTTTAGAATTGGAGAAGGTCGGCGGGTCCATGAAGATCAGGTCATATGCCTCGCCACGCTGGACTCTCAGCCACTTCAGGCAGTCAGACTGAACTTGTAAATTCTGTTCGTTATCCAGCCCATTAAGGTCCATATTGCGCTTGGCCCAATTAAGGTAAGTCGCAGACATATCAACACTGGTTGTACTCTTAGCGCCCCCTTTTGCAGCATGCACCGAAGCAGTGCCCGTATAACAGAACAGGTTCAACACATCCTTTCCAGCCGCTTCCTGCTGAATACGGTAACGAATGGGGCGATGATCAAGAAACAGACCCGTGTCGAGGTAATCATGTAGGTTCACCAACAGGCGACAACCATGCTCATTCATCTCTTTAAAGCGATGAGTCTCTGAATGCTTCTCGTATTGGCTGCTCCCCTGCTGCTTTTTCCGCTGTTTAAGGATTACCTTCTCGGCCGGAATCTGCAGAGCCACAGGTAATGCATTCATTACATCCTGTAAGCGAGCAAAGGTTTTTACAGGGTCTATCTTCTTAGGTGCCTGGTACTCTTGGACATGCACTTCATCACCATAGAGATCAACCGCGACCGAGTATTCAGGAATATCAGCATCGTATACGCGATAGCATTCAATCTCTTCGCGCTTAACCCATTTTGCGAGTTGTTTTTTGTTTTTCAGGAGGCGGTTAGCAAACATCTGTGCCCCGTCGCTCAGTTTTACCTCACCAGGCTCCTCAGCTTTCTCGCGTCGTTCAGAGACCGGATAGACAAACAGGCGACTTTCTAGTGCACCGTTAAAGAGCTTGTATTGCTTATCAGCACGTAGCCCCATAACTTTGCAAAGGTCAGGATTTGAAGTAAAAATCGCCGCAGTCCAGCCAGCAAACTGAGCTTTCAGCTTGTCCCCCAGGTGGCGGTAAAGAAACATCAGCTGCTGGGTTTCACCCAATCGCTCACCGTAAGGAGGATTGGTTACCAGCAGTCCGTTGCCTTCAGGCAACGCAGAGCGTTCCAGATCTTCCAAACGGCAGGTTGCAAAGTCGATAAATTCAGCAACGCCTGCCCGCTCCGCATTTTGTCTCGCTGAGCGTAATACCTGTTTGTCCTGATCACGACCCACCAATTGAGCTGACAGCGCAAGTAACCCTTTCGCCTTCCTTGCCTTAGCTTCAGCAATCAGCCCATCCCAGATTTCCTTGTGATGCCCTGTCCAGCGTGAAAAGCCATAACGCTTACGCTGGAGCCCCGGCGCTATATCCGCAGCCATCAAAGCCGCTTCAATCAACAATGTGCCTGAACCACACATAGGGTCCAGCAGCACTGCGTTGTCTTCTGACCTTTGCGGCCAACCACTACGGATCAATACTGCTGCGGCCAGGTTTTCTTTCATAGGCGCTTCACCTGCTTTAAGGCGGTAAGCCCTTCGATGCAGGCTGTCTCCAGATAGATCCAGTGCGACAGTAATCTTACCGCGGTGCATGCGCACATTGATACGCAGATCAGGAGCCACCTTATCAATACTAGGGCGTGCACCCGTCTTATCTCGGATCTGGTCAACAATGGCATCTTTAACTTTGAGAGCGCCAAAATGCGTGTTATTGATACCGCGGGTCTGACCACTGAAATCGATTAACAACGTGCCTTCACTGCGCATATGAGATAACCAATCAACTTGCTGGACCGACTGATAAAGATCATCCGCTGTTTCAGCCTCACCTTCCCATAATGGCATCAGGACACGGTTGGCCAGCCTGGACCATAAACAGATACGGTAGGCATCTTCTAACTCTCCCTGGCACTGTACACCTGCAACTGTCTGCTTAGTTTCAGAAATTCCCAGCTGTTGTAGCTCCTCTTCCAGAAGCAACTCAAGACCCTTTGGACAGGTAAGAAACAGTTTCATAGGATTGTTAATCTCAATATTCAATTCATTAATATGTGAAAAGCATTGAAAAAAATTCAACTTTCACAGAGAAGATTCGTTCATTAACTAACTTAATGAATGCAATCGTTTTTTTGCACCCACACACTAACTAAATTTATTACAGTCTAGTAACAAGATAGTCATATTCAATCGCATTACCGATCATTTTCCGATATTTATAGAAGTCTGCCTTGCGATTAATCAAAACTCTTTGGCAGATTTTAAGCGGATACCATGTCTCAAGGAACCGCTGCTCTCAAAAACTAAAAACATGAAGAGAGGCTCAACTACATGAAGAGACAAAAGCGTGATCGTACTACCACACTTTTCAATCGAGGCTTTCAAGCCGGATTAAGCGGAAAATCCCGGGACAACTGCCCGGTTAATACATCAGATTTACGAAGCCACTGGATGAGCGGTTGGCGCCAAGGCCGGGAGGCTCACTGGAATGGAATGGAAGGGGTTTCTGCCATTCAATCCGATCCGGCACTACATTGACGAACTAATTTCATAAATCAGGCTCCCATAAAGGGAGCCTTTTTTATTTGTGTAACTGCTGCATAGCCTTTACTGAATCGGCAACCAACTGCGGTCCACGATAAATAAATCCGGAATAGATTTGCACCAGGCTTGCACCCGCTTCAATCTTTTCAGCAGCATCGTAACCTTCTGTAATACCGCCTACCCCAATAATCGGTAGCGCACCCTCCAGCTCCTGAGCCAGAGTACGAATCACTTTGGTAGACTTATTACGCACCGGCGCACCCGATAAGCCACCCGCTTCGTCCGCATATTCCAGACCTTCGACACCCTCACGAGACAATGTTGTATTCGTTGCAATAACACCATCCATCTCATAAGACTTAAGCGAAGCCGCTACCAGTGCCAGCTCTTCATCAGTCATGTCCGGAGCGATTTTAACCGCAATCGGTACATATCGATCATGAAACTTGGCCAGTTTAGCCTGTTCAGATTTCAAGGCATCCAGCAAGCTGTTTAGGGACTCACCGTATTGAAGGGTACGCAAACCCGGCGTATTAGGCGAAGAAACATTGACGGTAATGTAAGAAGCCCGACCGTAAACCTTGCGTAGGCAATATAGATAATCGTCATTGGCATTTTCATTTGGGGTATCTTTGTTCTTACCGATGTTAATACCCAGAACGCCCTTATAACGACTTTTATCCAGATTTTTTAACAGAACATCGACACCATCATTATTGAAACCCATACGATTGATGATCGCCTGTTGCTCTGGCAGCCTGAAGATACGCGGCTTCGGATTACCTGCTTGAGGTCGAGGTGTCACAGTGCCCACTTCTACAAAGCCAAACCCCATTGCTGCCATTCCATCAACTGCAATGCCATTTTTATCCAGACCCGCAGCCAGACCTACCCGGTTAGGGAAGTTAATACCCATGACCTGTACAGGGTCTGACAGATTTTCAGCCCCTAGTAGCTGATTAACTCCAAGCGAAGCCGCCAGATTCATAGAACGTAGGGCAACGTTATGAGAAAGCTCTGGATCAAGCTGAAACATCAAAGAGCGAGTCAGTGAATACAACATAGTAGTTCCTGATGGAAAAAATTTGCACGATTATAGGCGAGGCAACCGCCGAATAACAGAGCAGAAATGCACAGAAGGGGCATACTTGTAGACGGCGCACCAAACCGGTGCATTATCAGCTTACTTTTTCAATCCCCAGGTACTTTCCCCGATCATCAAAGTTGATCCTGAACCGGCCTTTGATTCCATCAGATAAAAGGAAGGGCTGAAGAATATGAGCAGGAAACTGAACACTGCGTCCATCAGTGGCACGGGTATAAACATTTTGAGCAAGCCCCTGATACAATTTTTTATATTTATCAGGGCTGATATACAAATCTACTACTATCGACTTCATCTAAGATATTCAGGGGCCATTACAGGCCCCTATAACAATTATTAACGACTAAACTGGCTGGTTTTGGCTAAATCAAATAGCTCTCTTAGCGCCACAGTATACATTGCATATTCCTGTTTTTTAGCACTTTTAAGCTCGGTCAGGACATTCTGCCAGCGCTCAAGCAACCAATCGTTATCAGAACACCACTTATCAATGATCGCTGTCACATCAGAGCCTTTACCACGACTTTGAATTGCATTATCAACGACCGCACGTTGCTGCCAATCCAGATCATCACGAAACGCTTCTCTGGCCAAAGCCTGCCAATAATTATCGACAGACAGCTTATTAAGCTTTTTCGACAACCAATCCAGCTCGAGCCGCTCACCCAGACCAAAGTAGATTTTTGCAACTTTATCCGCGGAGATCTCCGAAACGGCGGCTACTTCGATAATACCCAGTGACGCATACAAGCATCGCGCTCCAGCCACCAGCTTAGCCAGTTTGGCAGGCACACCAGCCTCTTGATACCTCTGTTTAGCTTTGTGCCAGCGCTCCAAAGGTTCACCACTGAACAGATTTTCCTGCTTGCTGACAAGCTTGCCCAGATGCTCCCTAAAGAAAGCCACCTCTTTGGCGCAATCTAATTCAGCGCGTCGATTTCGCACGAACCAACGTGTAGCACGTCTCATCAGATGCTGTAATTCATGCATCATTTCAACCTGCAGTTCACTGGCTACTTTATGATCAAGCTTTTCTATCTGTAACCATTGCTCTTCTACGTCAAAGACATCACGAGCCAACATGTAAGCACGTGCGATGACCGCATCATCAGCGCCCGTTGATATCCGCAGGCGATCGACAAAATTGATCCCCATCATGTTGATCATATGATTGGCGATCTGAGTCCCAATGATCTCACGGCGTAGTCGGTGGGAGGAAAGCTGAGAGCCGAAATCGCTCAGCAGGTTTTCCGGGAAAGCCGTATACAACTCATTGGAAAGGTAAGCATCATCCGGTACCGCTGAACGTGTCAGCGCCTCTTTGAGCTCAGCCTTACTATATGAGATCAATACCGATAGTTCCGGTCGGGTCAGCCCCTTATTCGAGCTTCGACGCTCGTTCAATGCTTCGTCAGCGGGCAGGAACTCAAGGTCACGATCCAACTTGCCGGCGCTCTCCATATTGCTGATGTAGCGCTGATATTCAGCCATACTCTCTGCAGAACGGGATTCAGCCATAGAGATCGCCTGCACCTGGCGATAATTGTTCTGCAAAACTAAACCGGCGACATCATCGGTCATATCTTCAAGAAGCCGATTACGCTGTTTTTGCGTCATATCCCCATCGGCTACAATCTGGTTTAGCAGAATCTTGATATTTACCTCATGGTCAGAACAATCTACCCCTCCTGCATTATCAATGAAGTCCGTATTCATCCGGCCGCCATTAAGTGTATATTCCATACGTGCCTTCTGGCTTAACCCAAGGTTGCCCCCCTCCCCTACAACTTTGCAGCGCAACTCCTGTCCATTGATACGTAAAGCATCATTAGCTTTATCACCGATATCAGCATCGGTTTCATCACTTGCCTTAACATAAGTACCGATACCGCCATTCCAGATAAGATCAACTTGCGCTTTAAGTAATGCACTGATCAACTCATTGGGATTAACCGATTTTGCTTTAAGGCCAGTCAAAGCCTGGATTTCAGGCGTAAGCTCTATAGATTTCGCATTACGGGAAAAAACGCCTCCCCCTTTGGAAATGAGTTTTTCATCATAATCAGTCCATGCTGAGCGAGGCAGATCAAATAATCGTTGTCGCTCATTCCAGCTTTTAGCAGGATTGGGGGTAGGATCGATGAAGATATGCATATGGTTGAAGGCTGCAACCAGACAGATATGTTTGGATAGCAACATGCCATTACCAAACACATCACCAGACATATCGCCGATACCGATTACAGTGAAATCGTCCTTATCCGTATTGAGGCCCATCTCACGGAAATGTCGCTCAACAGAAACCCATGCCCCTCTGGCGGTAATGCCCATTTTCTTATGGTCATACCCCTGACTTCCCCCCGAAGCAAAAGCATCGCCCAGCCAGAAGCCATAATCTTCTGCTATTTCATTAGCAATATCGGAGAAGGTCGCCGTCCCTTTATCTGCAGCCACAACCAGATAAGTATCGTCTTCATCGCGTCTTACAACTAATGGCGGCGGGATAACCTCTCCCTCTACAAGATTATCGGTAATATCCAGTAGCCCGCTGATAAAGGTTTTGTAACAAGCGATTCCCTCTTCAAGCCACTGTTCACGACTCATCGAATCATTAAGCAGCTTGGCGACAAAACCACCTTTGGCGCCTACAGGCACAATGACCGCATTTTTAACCTGCTGGGCTTTAACTAACCCCAGCACTTCAGTACGGAAGTCTTCAATCCTATCGGACCATCGCAGACCACCTCGGGCAACTTTGCCTCCACGCAAGTGAACACCTTCAACCCGCGGCGAGAACACGAAGATTTCAAATTTAGGCCGTGGTAAGGGCATATCCGGAATTAGATCCGGAGATAACTTAAATGAGAAATAGTTTTTCAAATCACCATTCGGCTGAGACTGATAGAAGTTGGTTCTTAGCGTCGCATTCATAAGCGCCAGGTACTGACGAATAACCCGGTCATCATTCAAACCGCTCACATCATCGAGGCTGGCAATTATCTGCTCTTCAATACCTTGAGCCTGAGCCTTGGATTTTGGCTTAAACCGAGCCTCGAATAGCTCCACCAGTAATGCTGCAATGTTGACGTAGGAGTTTAACGTATTACTCACCGCCTCCTGGCTGATCGCAAAACGCATCTGTTTCATATAAGCAGCATAGGCACGTAGCATTGCCACTTCTCGCCAGCCCATTTGCGCGGCAAGAACAAGGCGGTTGAATTCATCACTCGCCGCTTCACCTCGCCAGATATTCAGGAATGCATCTTCGAATACCGCTTTGAGTGTCTGCAAACTGACTGAACCAACACCGGTATACTGTAGATTGAAATCATGGATCCAGACCCCCTGACTTTTACTACTAATCCGATACGGATGCTCATCTATAACCCTTAAACCCAGGTTTTCCAGAACGGGGATCACATCAGAGAGAGGCAATGAAGCACCGAGGCTAAACAGCTTGAAATTCAGGCTTGCCTGATCACGTTCCAATGCTTGATAAAAGCTCAATTGAAGCGGGCTTTGCTCAGTCAGCTTTCTGATATGCTGGAGATCGACAACCGCCGTCCGTGCAGAAAAGTCAGCACTATAACTGGCAGGAAAGCCATCACCATAGAGATTAAATGTTCGTATACCCTGTTCTTCCCCAAGGGTTTCAATGAGCGCATCCTGGAGATCATCACGCCAACTTCTCGCTGCCATTCGGACTAAGCGCTCCAACTTAACCGGATCGAAGTCTTCAGCAATATTATCGCCACGGAGGATAAATTGGGTTCGGGTCAGAATTGATTCAGAGAAATATGTAGTAAAATCTGCTTTATCGCAGTTCAACTGATCCATCAGTTGGGCCTGCACTTTATGTCTGAAATCAGTACTGTAAATATCCCTTGGAGAATAGACTAAACAGGAATAAAACTGGCCAAAATAATCTTTACGGACAAATAAGCGAATCTGCCGACGTTCGTGAATCTGCAATACTCCCAGTACTGTTTTGTAAAGATCCTCCACGCTTACCTGAAACAGGTCATCACGGGGATGAATCTCAAGTATTTGTAGTAGCTCTTTCCAATCGTGCCCATACCGATGCAAGCCTGACTTTTCCATAATCGCTTCGACTTTTCGCCTGACAACCGGGATCTGTCTCGAACTCTGAATATAGACACTGGATGTATACAAACCTAGAAAACGGCACTCACCTACCACTTCACCTTTGCTATTAAACTGCTTGATGCTGATGTAATCGGGGTAGATCGGACGGTGAACACTGGATTCACGGCTGGACTTAGTAAAAGACAAAACATCCGGGATAAGAACAAAACCCTCAGCATCACGGTCATTGTCATTAACCAACGCAGATCGACAATGTTCATCGCAAAAACGTAACAACCCCAACTGGCTTCCCGGAACCGCTTCTAAAACAGGCTTACCATTCTTATCGTTGAGTTTGTATTCATCGTAACCAAGGAAGGTAAAGTGATCTTTAAGCCAGGCGATAAAGTCATGGACTTCCGAAATAACAGATTTATCGTAGCCTTTGATTGTTTTAGAAAAATGGCCCGCCAGGGAATCACATTTTTCCAACATCGGATCAAAGTCTTCAACCACCATTGACACATCTTCAAGGACATTCAGAAGTGCATGCTCAAGCTCTTTTAGCTCAACTTCATCGGTATGTCGGTCAACTTCAATAGACACCAATGACTCAGGATGGGAATGCTTAGCTCGACTATCTTTTTTTAGTACCTGGATTAATCCGCCTTTATCATCACGCTTCATCGATACCACGGCATTATGAATCGCATGAATGGTTAGATTGCGACGGTTTAACTCCATTCGCAGAGAATCTACCAGGAAAGGCATATCCTCCTGCAAAACCTCGATAATCGTATGGGTGGACTGCCAACCGTGCTGCTCATAATCAGGATTAAAAACACGGACCTTAGCCTGCGCCCGCTTTCTACTTTGAATAAACTGCCAACACGCAATAGTAGAGCCATAGAGATCTTCCAGCTTCCACTCAAGAAGATCGACCTCAGAAGCAGAGGCATAGTAAAGGGTCGCGAATTCGACAAGATCCGCGGCCCTATCTTCTGGTAACCGGGTCTGTAATTCATTACAAAGCGCTGACAATAAACTGCTTTTTTCGTCCTGATCCCACTTGGCCATTACCGATCCCCTATTTTCTCGAATAATCAGAAGTATAGAACGCTTTTTAATTCTTATACGCCTTTGCCAGCAGGCTTTAAAGCGATCAGAACGATTCCGATAAAAAAACACCGGTTTAACAGCAACTTTTTACAGTTTTTGCAAGAAAAATAATGCCTTAGCACATGAAGTTTTCTCGCTGTCTAAACGTTGCCTTGCCGTTTTACATTACTCATAATGAAACAAGCGTTCATCTTCGATTAAGTTTTGCCTTTTGTTATTTAAGGGCCAGAGTGGTTATTGTGTCTGTGTTGCAAAAAATTGTTTTTATATGCTTCCTTTTGATCCCTCAAATTCTGCTAGCCGATGTCACCACAAAAGTTGATAGAAACACCGTCTATCAAGGGCAGAAACTGACCTTAACCATCGAGACTGACCAGGCAGACGAAATACGCCCTGACCTGCGTCCACTGCAACCTGCTTTCAACATCCTAGGAAGCCGTAAGGTCAACGTCTCTAGCCACAGCACAGGTTCAGTCACCAACAAAACTCGCTGGCAGTTACAACTAAGGCCTCTGTCTGACGGAGAACAGGTCATCCCCTCTTTGCAGATTGGCCAAGAGCGTTCGACTGAGATTGCCATTTCGGTTCTACCAGCTGAAGATAACCCGAATTTTTCCAGCACTGGGCGTTCCCTGTTTCTGGAGTTGGAGCTTAATCAGGATGAGATCTACCTAAACGCTCAAGCTATTCTGAAAGCCAAGGTTTTCCATCTAAGGCCTTTACCGCTGGATGCAACCTTAAACCTGCCACAATCAGACGATCTGTTGATCAAAATGCTGGAAGAGCAGAAACAATATACAGAGATAGTCAGAGGGCAGAACTTTACCGTAACGGAAACCAGCTACGCTTTATTTCCAAATAAAGAAGGTCTTCTTGAGATCGACTCAATCACATTCACAGCTACCCAACCCGGGGAGACTCTGGTTGAGTTAAGCAGCGAACCATTGATTCTTGTTGCTAAGCCCCCTGCTTATAAAAACTCGAATAATATCTGGCTACCTGCGTCCAGCTTAGCGATCAACGACAGTCTGGCTGAGGTGACCGGTATCCCCAGAGGCGAACCCCTTATCCGTAAAATCAGCCTGGAGGCCGATGGTCTACCCGCCTCAGTACTTCCCTCAATCTTTGAGCTGGGAGGCCAACAAAGTAGTAGTCAATTGCTGAATGTTACACTTGAAGAAACACAGACCGAACATGGCATTTCCAGCACACGTATCGAAGAGATACAACTTCGCGCTGATCAAATAGGCGAGATGTCCCTACCTGCTGTCGATATTCCGTGGTGGAACACCGGATCAGAGACGGGCCAAACCGCTACACTGCCAGAGAAGGTAGTTAAAATCGCTGAAGGCCCAGCAAAAGCATCAGCCCCTACTCAGCACTCAAGTATGCAAAATGGCAATACCGGAGGCTCTTCAAACCTGCTGATTTGGCTACTCACTGGAATCAGTATCATCAGCACACTCGGCTGTATTTACTCTTTCAGCAAGCTCCGCTCTATCCAGAAAGACAGCCAGGAAAAAGAGCAAGCCTTAGAGTTTGAGCAACATCTGCGTCAGCAAGCCACATCGGCTATTGCAGAAAAAAATACTTTTCAGGCGCTATCTATGGCTTGCAACCAGAACAATCCTGAAATTGCCCAGCTACGCCTGATCGAGTGGGGACAATCCTTCTGGAATGATAGCAATCTGATTAACCTGGAGCTGTTTTGCGAGAAAGCCAATAACCAGACCATCAACTTTCTGGTTTTAGATCTTGAGCAGCACCTATATGGAAGTAGCAGTGAGCCCTGGCAAGGAGATCTTTTGTTAGAAGCCATTGAACGTATTCGCTTCCGCCAACAGCGACAATTCCTTGATCTTGAAGAAGGTGATGAAAAATTTAGCTACATCACATAACCTTTATCTTATGTGAGTAGTAATGGCACTAGCGGGGCCTGCAATGGAATACGAACGACACTCAGCACTTATGCGCCTGGTAGGCTTTGGTGGTGTAGATTCTAACGAAAATGAAAAGGCTCTAAAGTGGGGCCGACGTTTCGAAGGCCCTATGGTCCTTGCCGCGATCTGGATTCTGATCGATTGGTACCTTCAATCCAAGGGCATATCAAATAGTTATACAGCATTCACATCCGACTGGCTGATCTGGCTCCTGTTTTTATCAGAGCTACTGGTTATGCTGACACTGGTAGATGATCGTATCAAATACCTTAAGCACAACTGGATGAGTCCACTGATCGTATTAGGAGGGTTACCGGTTCTTTGGGGGGTCGACACATTCTATGCCGGTATTCTGAGAACACTCCGTTTAGCACTAACGATCGGTATTTTTCTGCGAGTGTCTAAAGATACCCGTGACCTGCTTTCACGGCATAATCTGGGTATCACACTGTTCATTTGCTTTGTCATTCTGGTTATCTCCGGCCTTCTCATCTCTGGTATAGACCCTGCTTTCGAAACGCCTCTTGATGGATTATGGTGGGCCTGGGTTACGGTCACTACCGTAGGCTACGGTGATTTGGTGCCAGCCACGACAGAAGGCAGAATCTTCGGTTCCTTACTGATCCTCATGGGTCTGGCTATGTTCTCGATGCTTACCGCAAGTTTTTCAGTATTCTTCATTGAGCAGGACGAACGAGAACTCAGCGAAAAAGAAGAACGAAACATTGAGCGCATCGAACGTGTCGAAGAGAAACTGGACAAGATAGAGAAACAACTGGATATGACGCTGCTTGTACTCGCAAAAATAGCTGAGAAGGAGCAGCAATCAGCATCTAAAGAAGCTAAGAATAACTCTCAGGATAGTGATTGATTATGTCTTCTAGCAGCCTTAAGGGCTCCTGTTTATGCGGCGCCATTAAATATGAAGTCACATCCATTCTTCCTCAGATGGCTCACTGCCACTGCACAATGTGCCGTAAATTTCACGGAGCGGCTTTTGCCACATTTGGCGTAGCGCGCAGTGCAGACTTTAAGTGGCTTCAGGGAAAAGAAAAACTTAAAACATACCGTGCTGATAATGGTGCAGCCCGGCAGTTTTGTGAAGACTGCGGCTCCAGCCTGACCTTTGCTGCATCCGATTGTGACGGCCTTTTTGTTGAATTTTCTTTAGGCACGCTGGATAGCCCATTAGCTATAAAGCCCGACGCTCACATTTATTGTCGTTATAAAGCCGATTGGTATGAACCCAATGACGCACTGCCTAAATTCCCTGAAGGGCGAGATAGTAGCGAATAAGCCACCACCCTACCGAACTATCGCATTCAAAGCAGGTTGCAGCTCCGGGTACTTAAACTGATAGCCGATCTCCAGTAATTTTTCCGGGTACACTCGCTGCCCCTGAACTAAGAGCTCAGCGCCCTCACCCAACATCAGATCGATAACAAATGCCGGCATTGGCAAGAAAGCCGGTCGCTTTAACGCTTTAGCAAGGCAACCGGTGAATACCCGATTAGGTACCGCTTCAGGCGCCGTGAGATTGAATGCCCCCTGCAGATGCTGATGCGTAAGCAGCATTTCAATCACTTCTACTTCATCTTCGATATGAATCCAGGACATCCACTGCTGACCACTTGCGATGGGACCACCCAGCCCCAGCTTAAACGGAAGCAACATTTTGCTTAGTGCTCCGCCATGCCCAAGAACCACGCCAGTTCGCAGTAAACATACCCGTACCCCATCTTCCTCAAGACGTATTGCCTCAGTTTCCCAATCAGCACAAAGGTCGTGAGTAAATCCAGGAGAAACAGCAGAGTTTTCTCCGAGCTGCACATCGCTGCTATGACAACCGTAGAAACCTATCGCCGAACCACTTACAAGTACCTCAGGTTTCTGATCCTGCGCCTTAACCCATTCGACCAGTTGATGAGTGAGATCGATACGACTTGCTCTGAGTAACTGCTTACGCTCAAAACTCCATCGCTTGTCAGCGATAGGCTCACCCGCCAAATTGACGATAGCGTCGATCTGCAGCTCATCTTTCTCAGGCAGGTCGCGAATTGCTTCAACTTTCTGACCAAACAAATCGTGAACTTTTGCCGGATCTCGAGACCAGCAAACGATACTATCACCCGCAGCTAATCTCTTTTTAATAAGATGCTGACCTATAAAGCCAGTCCCACCGGTCACCAGTAGTCTCATAACTTTGTCCTTAAATTTCACTGCGCTGATTACACAATATTGTTACGATGAGCTTCAGTTTTCAGATTAGCAAACTTTTTAAGAGTCCATTTATGTTTACCGGTATTGTTCAAGGCAAAGCCTCCATTCGCGCCATCAAAAAGCAAGCTGATTTCATCCAGCTTCAGGTTGAGTTACCTGAAGAGAATAGCCACAACATCCAAATTGGTGCCAGCATTGCACTGAACGGTACATGTCTGACAGTCACCTCTTTCGAAAAAAATCTGGTTTCATTTGATCTGATTATGGAAACCCTTCGGGTTACTAACCTTGGCAACCTCAAAGAAGGTGACCAGGTGAATTTTGAAAGAGCGGCAAAATTTGGTGATGAAATTGGTGGCCACTTGCTATCGGGCCATATCCATCACCAGGTTAAGATTGCAAAAATTGAAAGGCCTGAAAACAATTGCATCATATGGTTTGAAACATCACAGGAATGGCTTCGCTACGTGTTTGCTAAAGGCTTTATCGGTCTAAACGGCTGCAGCCTGACGATTGGAGAGGTAAAAAATAACCTTTTTAACGTTTACCTTATCCCGGAAACCCTCTCCGTAACGACCTTTGGTGAGCTTGAGGAAGGCGACAGCGTCAACATGGAGATAGACGCACATACCCAAGCGGTTGTGGATACTGTAGAACAATATATGAGCAGCCGATAACTTATTAAAAAATAAATAAAATTGTTATTAAAATTTCTCAATTTAAAGCTATAAAAAAGCTATATATTTGGAGCAACTGGCCGATAACCATTTCTAGACTCTGTGAAAAGGGAAAGTATGGGATCTACCCCGCTGGAACAAGAAAATCAGGAGCTAAAACGCACGCTTCGCATCATGGCTAAAAAAGCCGAGCGGAACGAAGCAACCCTGAACAGTTTTTTTGAAGTGGAGCTACGGTTGCTCTCCTGCTCTCGCCTGTCTGACCTTCTGGATCTTATCTTGATAGAGTTCAAAGAGATGTTCAGGTTGAACAACGTTAACCTGATTCTTTTTGACCCTGAACATGCCGCGCGTAGCCTTCTGAATGATTACACGCCCCCAGCTCCTGGGAATACACTGCGCTTCGTACAAAGCCAGCGTCTACTTAAATCTATATACCCCAATCAGAAGCTTATCGTAGGTGCACCCAGTCAGCCCCTGCGCAATGAGGCTTTCCCTGTGACTAGCAATCCGGTTGAATCATGCGCCCTACTGCCATTGATCAGACAAAATTGCCTGATTGGTAGTTTGCACCTGGGAAGTAGTGACCCTAGCCGCTATACCGAGCATGTCCGCTATGACTATATTCAGCATCTAGCTTCGGTAGTTTCTGTTTGTATTGAAAACTGTATCAATCAGGAAAATCTACATAGATTGAGCAGTATCGACATGCTGACTAAGGTGCATAATCGACGTTCGTTTGAGCAGGAGATTGTGCGTGAGCTTTCCCGCGCCAGCCGTGGCGGATATCATCTAGCCTGCCTGTTCCTCGATCTTGATCATTTCAAGATGGTTAATGACAACTTCGGCCATCAAACCGGTGACCGGGTTTTGCGCACAGTCGGGCTGTTCCTCAATAAGCAACTACGTAAAACGGATATAGTCGCACGCTATGGTGGTGAAGAGTTTGCTGTTCTGCTGCCTAATTGTGATAAAGCGGGTGCCCTGGAAATAGCTGAAGGCCTCCGTCAGAAGCTATCCAAATTAATCTTCCGCGACGAAGCCTCTAAACCTTTCCGCATGACGACATCGGTCGGTGTGTCTCTTTGTAAACCCGATGAGTACCCCAAAGCGCACCTGGATGATGTGTCTTATCAGCTTATTCAGTCTGCAGACAAAGCTGTGTATCACTCAAAACACAACGGCCGCGACCGGGTATCTTTCAACGAATTCTCAGGGCCGGATAACCGCAAAAGAAAAGAGGCCTAAACCTCTTCAATCTCTAGTTATTCTCGCTTTAGCAAGCCTCATTCATCTCCAGAATGAGTTCTCTATATAGATCCATATACTCCTGAGCCTGCTTTTCGCCGAACAAAGGATCATCCTGTTTAGGTAACTCTTTCTCCAACACAGTCAAATCTTCTTCACTCACTATTTTCTCAATCATCGGAAACAGCTCACCCTCTTCAAAGTTGAGGTGCGCAGTCTGCAATGAGACAAAATCATCGAGTAGATTAGCAAACTCATCCATAGGCATAACCGAGTCATGCAGAATCCCATCAACTGCTTCACTTAAGTGAAGGCTGGTCGCTTTCAACTCCTCATGCTCTTTCGCACAGTTAAATAGATGCTTATCCAGATCCGGATTTCTATCCGCGAGATACTTATACATCTTATCTTCGCGGGGATGGTGGTGACCGTCAGCGTAGTTGGCGATGTAATCAATCACATCTGCCATTAAACAGAAGTTTGGCTGCTGGCCAGCTTTAAGCTGATTGACTTTCTGGCGCAAAATTACCAATAGCTTATTCAGATTCACATGGTCCTGATGCAGTTCGGCTAAAATCGTCATACTTACACCTCAAAAGAATGGCTTAACGACCTAATATAGACAATCAGCCCCAAAGCCATTTGATAAAGATCAAGCAAATGCGGGTTAGAAAAACGCTCTCCCTCTTACTTCATCACTAAACCAGCCTATTTCTTTATAAATAACGGGTAGTTAGCAACGATCTACGACTATGGTCCGATGCAATAAATGAGAGCAAAAAAAAGACCAAAGAGCTGACAGCTCTTTGGTCTGAAAAATCACACAGAAGTGAACTACTGTTCTCTCCTATGCTTAGGCCAAGAGTAAAGCAAACGCTTTCTCGACCTAGATGTAGCAAGTGGCGGGCCAACTCTATTCAGGAGAATAAAGAAACCAGCTCAGAGAGGGTTCTTACCCTTACATCGGTATCTTCGGGCCAATTATGATCCTGCTTATCAACATGCACCGTAGAGACACCCGCAGCTCTGCCCGAAAGGAGGTCAAAATGGTAATCACCAACCATTACCGCGCTAGATGAATCCATATCCCATTGATTTAAAAGGAAATTAATTCCATCAGGTGCCGGCTTTGGCTGACTTTCTTCACGCCCAAGAATATTATCCAGGCTAAAAAAATCAGCAGCACCAATTGCCTGTAAAGATAATAACGCCATCTCTTTTGTATTCCGGGTAAGAATCCCCAAACTACAATTTCTGCTCTTAAGAAGTGTTAGACACTCCAAAACAGAATCAGCCGGTTTCGCAAGTGCAGCAAAATGGCGCTCTAATTCATCAAGCTGCTCAGTCATGGGGCGCCGAACTTGTTCTGGCTTAGCCGCAATTGTTGCCAAAATATCCTCTTCAGGCCTGATCCCTAATACCTCACGAATGTAGGCGAAATCATGCACCGGTTGAGTCAACGTCCCATCAAGGTCGAAAATCCAGCCTTTTTTTCCTTTTAAATCCACGTTCTAAACCTCAAACAAAAATGCCGAAAAGATTTCTCTTTTCGGCATCTTACGCACTAAAACCTAAACTGGTTTATTCAGCAGTTGCGTAGCAACCTTCACTAAATGGGTCCAGTGGGTTTTCCAGCAGATCATCATGCTTGAAGTACAGAATACGACCTTCGAACTTTAGACGCTTCGCAGAGAACCAGCGATCCAGCTCTTCAAGGCTTTCATCTGTTGAATTTGCATCCAACCAGCTCGTGATTACGTTATAGAAATAAACGCCAAATAAACCTGCAGCCGCCCCCAAAAAGAAATCAGAAGCTAACGCGAACAACATCAGGACTATACCCGCGATCCAGATTCGATTAGCTTTTGCATTCTTGTAGGAATCGGTCGCTGATTCATGGCTATCTTTAAGGCGCATGTAACGACGGAAATTTTGCTGAATATCAAACTTATCTTCAGCAGATAGTAATTGTGACATGATGCATCCTTGGTCAAAGGTATCGTTATTATTTTTACAAAATACCGGGCCAAATAAACTATTAGCCCAGGCTAGAGAACCCTTTGGTAATCAACCTGATATCCCGGATCCCCTACTCCACATCGAGTATAGCCGAGGTTTTCTTGATCGTCCCCCCGGCTTAAGGAGTATATGAAATTTATACCAGACTCTTACTCACTACTTCAAATACATCTTTAGACAAATCGTCACATTGATGAATTCTTTCCAGTTGAGCACGCATCAACACCTGACGATCTGCAGCATATTTTTTCCACCGAGTGAGTGGAGTAAGCATCCTTGAAGCAATTTGCGGGTTTTGCGCATTCAATTCGATGATCCGATCAGCCAGGAATTGATACCCCGAGCCATCTTTAGCATGGAAATTGACCGGATTTTGAGCACAGAACACCGAAATCAAAGAACGAAGCTTGTTAGGGTTCTTAGCATCGAATGCCGGATGATGCATAAGAGATTCTACCCGCGCCAGTGCCCCTTCGCTCGGGTCAGCAGCCTGGATCGATAACCATAGGTTTACAACCAGACTCTCATCTTTCCATTGCGCATAGAAGTCATCCAGCAGCTCTGCACCGGCTACTTTATCATCCGAATGAGCCACCAGCGCCAATGCTGATTGCATATCCGTCATGTTATCCGATTGAGCATACTGCTCTTTGGCTAGCTGCAAATATTCAGTTTTTTGCGTAGCAACAAGGTAAGACAAACAGAGATTCTTCAAACTACGGCGTGCAATTGAATCCGCATCAGGCGAGTAGTCTACTTCCAGATTATTTTCCTGATAACGCTTCAGGAATAAAGGCTCAAGCTCGAAAGCGAGCTTTTTCCGGATAAACTCTCTCACATTGTGAATCGCATCGACATCGATAACTTCTGAGAGCTCTGACAGATAAGCCTGTGAGGGTAGAGTAAGTACTTTGCTAACCATCGCCTTATCCAGGCCATCTGCTTCTAGTACAGCGCGATATGCAGCGATCAGGCGTGAATCCAGCGCCATAGGACGATCAACGGAATATCCGCCAATCAACTCCTGCATGATATCCACGCCCAACTTCTGTGCTGCATCCCAGCGAGAGAAGCCATCGGTATCATTCGCCATGAGGAACATCAACTCATCGCGCTGGTACGCATAGTGCAACTTAACCGGCGCAGAAAAACCCCTCAAAAGGGAAGGTACAGGCTTAGCATTGATCCCTTTGAAGACAAAAGTCTGCTCCGCTTCGGTGACTTCCAGAACCTCGCTGTACTCACCATTTGTCAGCCTAAGTTCGTTACCTTCCTGATCCAGCAATCCCACGGAGAGAGGAATCTGGAAAGGTGTTTTCTTATCCTGACCAGGCGTGGCAGGACAAGTTTGACGAACCGTCAGCCGATACTCTTCCTTTTGACCATCAAACTCATCAGTAATATGCAGCTCAGGGGTACCTGCTTGGTGATACCAAGCGCGGAACTGCCCCAGATCTTTACCTGAGGCATCTTCCATTGCCTGAACAAAGTCTTCAGTGGTAACAGCTTGTCCATCGTGACGCTCAAAATAAAGATCAGAACCTTTACGGAACAGTTCTGGGCCCAACAGAGTATGAATCATGCGCACCACTTCAGCCCCTTTTTCATAGACCGTCATGGTATAGAAGTTTGATATTTCGATAAAAGAATCCGGACGTATTGGATGCGCCATCGGACCTGCATCTTCAGCAAACTGCGCGGTCCTGAGCAGAGAAACATCTTCCACTCTCTTTACCGTACGAGAATTCATATCAGCAGAAAACTCGGCATCCCTGAAAACGGTGAAACCCTCTTTCAGGCTTAACTGGAACCAGTCACGGCAAGTGACACGGTTACCCGACCAGTTATGAAAATACTCATGTGCTACAACGCCTTCCACGCGCTGGAAAGATGCATCAGTGGTCGTTTTCGGGTTAGCCAGAACACATGAGGTATTAAAAATGTTAAGCCCTTTGTTCTCCATTGCTCCCATGTTGAAGAAATCAACCGCCACAATCATGTAGATATCCAGATCGTATTCGCGACCGTAGACCTCTTCATCCCATTTCATTGATTTCTGCAGGGACAGCATGGCATAGTCCAGCTTATCCAGATCCTTCTCTTCCGCATAGATAACTAACTTGACCTCTCTGCCGGACATCGTCGTAAAGCTATCCTCAATGCACTTCAGATCACCGGCTACTAAGGCAAACAGATAGGCAGGTTTCGGAAAAGGATCTTCCCAGGTCACCCAGTGACGACCTTCAGCGTTTTCACCAGTTTTGACAGGATTACCATTAGATAACAGAACCGGGTAGCGCTTTTTATCAGCTTCGACTGTGGTTCGGAAAACGGACATCACATCCGGACGATCAGGGAAAAAGGTAATTCGGCGGAACCCTTCAGCTTCACACTGAGTACAGAACATTCCATCTGATTTATACAGCCCTTCTAGGGCTGTATTTGTCTCAGGATGAATACGCGTCGAAGACTTAAGGACGAACGTCTCAGGTAGAGAGCTCAGTATTAACAGCTCTCCTTCACGTTGCACTGATTTCTCATCTAAAGCAGCCCCATCTATCGTAAGCTCTATTAGTTCCAGCTCTTCGTGACCAAATAACTCCAACGATGCTGCCGACTTTTCACAAGCGGGATTTCTTTTAACTTTCAGTTCCGCATGAACAATTGTTTCTTCTTCGAAGAGCTCAAAACGCAACTCTGTAGATTCAATCAGAAAGGACGGAACAGTGTAGTCCTTCAGATAGATGACTTTGGGTTCCTGAGACATTTTTACACCTTGAGCTTATCAGGCAGAGATTTGTACCTGGTAAGCAGTAAATTTACGCATATTAATAACGCCGGTATCCAGAATCAGATACTGGCCTTTGATTCCCTGCAAAACACCAGCCACTTCAGGGGTCTTATCAAAATTCAGTGAGCTAACTTTGACAGGATAGTTAAGCACAGGAAAGTTGATATCAATGGCTTCCGCATTATTCAGTCGCTGAATAGCCTCCAAGCCATATTCCTTTTCTAGCGCAAGCAGTCCCTCATTACAGGTTGAAAATAGCTGATCACGAATAGAAGCCAGATCCAGAATATCCACTTCATTTTTCAGCATCTTGCGCCAGTTTGTTTTATCCGCAACATGCTCACCCAACAAGCGTTCAACTTTTCCGGATTGTAGCCGGGTAGACACTTTCAAAATAGGTAGCGCCTGAACAGCCCCCTGATCAATCCAGCGGGTTGGAATCTGGGTACCTCGGGTGATACCCACCTTAACACCTGACGAATTTGCCAGATAAACATAATGATCCTGGAAGCAAAATTGCTCACCCCACCCGGAATCTCGGCAGGTGCCCTCGTGGTAATGACAAAGTTCAGGTTTCACGATGCACTGATCACACTGGGGGAGTTTCTTAAAACAAGGATAACAGTAGCCCTGGTTAAAACTCTTATTGGTTTTACGGCCACAATGGGTGCAATTAATCTGCCCCTGATAAACCAAAGAGATAGGTTTACCAATTAATTCATTCATGGAGACTTCCTGGTCCCCCACTGGCAGAAAATACTTAACTTCATCCGCCAATTCAGCGCGCATCTTCTTGATCGCGCCATATGCCAATTGCTGCATCAGTTTTTATCGTCTGTGAGTATCTTAATTGTGTCAGGCGCTAAAGGATCTTTGCCATGCTGACTTCCATCTTTCTTTGTCCGATCAATAAAACCGACTCGCTCTTCAGCAGGCTTTTTCTCATGATCGTAAGCGATCACTGCTCTAAGACAAATATCACGCTGCTCAGGGGATAACTTACGACCATCAGGCCACTTGCCCAACTCCACTGCACGCTTAAGGGATTGATGCATTTCAGGCGTCATCGCCTGGATTAATTCTTCATAAGTCATGGGTAATTCTCACCTACTCAAGATATCAAAGATATCTGACCTCAATAGACTGTCAGTTTATCACATCCCTCTACACTTCAGCATAAACTCAACAACCTGCCCCTGTATCTGAGACCTGTGTTTCTCATTAGGGATATGCAGATCATCTATCCGAATCTCTTCAACAAGATTAACCAAGCTTCCACGGGCTTTTCTTAACAGCTTATCAGGCGAAAAATAGACATCATCTTCCGCCACAATCAGTTGCACTGGCGCTTCAAACTGGCTCAGTTGTTCGGCATCGTAAGGACCTGGTGGCAATAGTGTCATAGGGATACCTGCCTGGAGAACAGCGTAGTAATAAGCTTCAAGTTCCGGCCAGTTATCGCCCATTAAAGGATCCATAAGCTTATCGAAATGGTCTAAATCGGTATGGATTTTAAAATTCAGTAACGGAAACAAAAGTTTCTTTACAGGCCTCCACAAAGGCCTGAAAAAACCAGCAGGTACCAATAAAGAAGCAGAATCGATTCGGGACGGTTTGTAAGCCGCAAGATCAAGAATCAGGGCACAGCCAAATGAAAGGCCCACCATTGGGCACAACTTGATGTCCAAAGAATCTAATAGCGCATCAAGCCATACCGCATAAGCTCGCCCTGAAGGTATGGGTGCTGCTCCTGGTGTTTTACCTGCCTGGCCTGGAATGTCAGGCGTGATAACCCGAAAGTGTTTACATAACGGGCGCAACAGCTCCTGATTGAACGGTGCCGGCGTATGCAGCCCATGAAGCGCGAGCAAAGGCGGTGCATCTGCAGGGCCTGCCTCCATCAGCCATACAGGCCCGAGAGAAGTCATCTGATAACGCCCACTTAAAGGGAAATCAGCAAGCGCCTCTACCTTCGACCACTGCTGTTCATATCTTTGCTTCAACTCTAATGACAACAGGGTCGCTTCCATCAGTCTCTCCGCTTAACCATAAACCGGGCAACAGGCACAAATACAAACCCTGCGAGCATACCGACCAAATGCGCCGTATTAGCTATAGCACCTAAACCCATCGCCTCCAGCGTACCCGTATAACCCAGAGCCAACCAAACCAGTAGAAAACCCATGATCGCCGGTGGCAACCCAATACGCAGATGCGTATCGGTACGATCCCATAACCAGGCAAATCCCAGATAGGCAAAAACAACACCCGATAAGCCACCAAACAGAGGACCTGCTTCCCAATATTGGGCCAGATTGGAGACTAACGCTGTAAACAACACCAAGGCTATCAATACACCTCTACCAAGGCTTATCTCAATCCGCGTCCCTACTACCCAGATCCATAACACATTAAAGACAATATGAGGCGCACTGAAGTGGAGAAACATCGGCGAAAAAAGGCGCCAATACTCCATCGATTCTATCGTGGCCTCGATACCTGATGTATAAGGCCGCCCATCCCGTAAAAGCACATCAGCAATCGTGAAATAGCGAAGCAGATCAAAATTATCGCCAAAGCCAATCGCAAATGTCAGCACGACACTGGCAATAATGAGAAGAGCACTGAACCAGGCATTTTTCAGGGTATGTATAAAATCGGGCCCACTCACCTTCGTTGCATGAGAGACCAGACTAATTTCATCAAGATTCTGGCCTCGCCGCCAAAGTTCATAGAGCTCGTAAATCTTATCCGCCGATACCGTGTGGGCAACCCAAAGCTCTTGCGAATGTTCCGTTTCAATCACACGGTGAGGTACTTCATACTTCCAAAGAAACTGAGTAAATTCAGTAAGATCTTCACGAAGCGGTACTGTTATGACTTTTATCATCTACAGTCCAAGCTCATCTGCTATCTCTTTTTGAACATCCACCCAAACAAATTTATCAGGTTGAATGGTTTGCTCATCATCCAGGCGATACGCGACTAGTTTTCCGTATTTTACTGCGCTGTAATCCAGACACGCAATATTTGAGGTAATTGGCGCAGGTTCACCTTCACGCCAATAATGGCCAATAAAGAGCATTTTTTCCTCTGGGCCATAGTAAAGCAGATCGTTGTAATCTTGCTCAGTCAGTTTTAACCTGGCGATATGCTCTGGTAGCGGGTCTGGCTGAAAAACCACATCACCATAAAGTTCAGGCTCTTCCGACCAGAACTTTGTTCTGAAGAAACGCCGCTCATAACCATCCTTACTGACCATGACCTCACCATCAGGCAGGCGCAGATGCGTCCCCCTTAACAGGCGGTCCATACAAGCCCACTCAAAGGTTCCCCGCTTGGATGAACGATGCAAAAAGCGGTCATCAAAAATATGGTTTGGGTATTCAAGCTCAAAACGATCAATAAGCTTTTGGTGCCAGCAAGCATGCACCACCCGGAAATTGTCAAACTCCAGGTACACTGGCATTTCCCGGAACCACTGAAGAAACATCTCCCGCTCATCAGGATAGTTCGCCAATTGCTCGAGGGTTTCAGCAAGAATTCGGTGATGCCTTGGGCTATGCTCTCGAAGATAACTTAAGCCACTTCCCTCTTTACCCTCTGTACAATAACTCAGGAAGTTAAACTCATGGTTACCCATGACTATCTGCGCCGCACCCGAAGTCACCATATCGTAAACAATATGTAAGGCTTCACGAATTCTCGGCCCACGATCAACAATATCCCCAAGAAAGATCACCTGCCTTTCAGGGTGAGAATAGATGCCATCTTTTTTGCTATAACCAAGCTTGTCTAGCAACAGCTCAAGGCTTAAGCCGCAACCATGCACATCACCTATAAGGTCATAACCTTTGAACTTACCGTTCACATCAGTCACCCAGCTTAGTACCCCAGCCTAATTTCTCTCGACAGGTGCTATAGAAGTCGTAGTTAAGCGGATGCAGTAGTTTTAGCTTATGCGGTTTCTTGTGCACTGTTATCGTATCACCCGGCGCACAGGCTATATCCTTTTGTCCATCGCAGGATACGGTTGGGTACGCCCCATTATTTGGGCTAATAACCATCTTAAGCTCACTGTTACCATTGACTACAATAGGTCGGCTCGAAAGCGTATGCGGAAACATTGGTACCAGAACCAAAGCATCAAGTTTAGGATGCATGATTGGACCACCACCAGATAGAGAATAAGCCGTCGATCCTGTAGGGGTAGATACAATCAGACCATCAGACTTCTGTGTATAAACAAACTGTCCTTCAATATACAGCTCGAACTCGATCATTCTTGCGGCTTTACCCGGGTGCAACACACAATCATTTAATGCGGTTGCTTCACCAATAGGTACACCATCACGTTTCACAATCACATCCAGCAAAAAGCGACTATCTACCGTATATTTACCCTCAAGTACCTCCTGCACTTTCTCCTCAATCTCATTAGGAGAAATATCAGTAAGGAATCCCAGATTACCGCGGTTAACCCCCAGCACTGGAACATGATATTGAGCCAATGCTCGTGCTGCACCAAGAAGACTGCCGTCACCACCCACCACGATGACCAGATCACATATCTCACCCATCATTTTCTGGGTACTCGTCTGCTGACCATGACCAGGCATTACCTGGGCGATACGCTCATCAAGAATCGTATTTAACCCTCTATCATTAAGAAAACGGGTTAAGTGTTTGAGCGTATCAATAACTGACTTACTGCCTAAACGGCCAATTAAGCCAATATTTCGAAAGTAATCCATCTTGTCTCCGGTGACGAGGATTGAATAAGCGATTAAAGGTTTATCTAACTGATTTTTCGGAATCTTTTCAATGGTTAATTATGTGCAATTAGCCGGTACCGCTGAACAACCTGCTCCCCTTCTTCCTTGCAGCCCCCCGGTATGGATCGCCAATAGACGGCTCCCACGGCTATATTCCCCAAGCTCGATCCGCTGAAAAATCCGCAGCATCATCTTAGCCGTATAGATTGGATCTAGCTGGATCTGATTATTCACTTCAAAAGACTGCATGAATTGCAGCAGCTGATCACTGACCTTCCCATAGCCACCAAAATGCCCCTCCAGATCCAATGACCAGTTATCCGGCACGTTATCCGTTACCAAGCCCATCAAGGCACTGATATCGTCGTAGAGAAAGCCTGCATTCTTTAAGACGGGAATACCTAATACAGGCGTATCCCTACAACTCAGCGCTATGCCCGAAAGGGTTCCACCGGTTCCACAGGGCAGGATAACATGATCAGGGCAAACAAATTCAATTAACTCCGAGGGCAGAATTTCCATCGCACCCTTAAGTGCCAAAGCATTGCTTCCACCCTCTGGGACGATATAAGGACAGTCATACTGTTCCCTCAGATGACTTAGGAAACCAGGATCCGACCGCAAACGGTAATCTTTGCGGTTTACAAAGTGCAGCTCCATCCCCCAATCAATGGCATCTGACAAGGTTGGGTTCTTTGCGTACTCAGGCTCACCTCGTATAACCCCTATAGTCCTAATTCCCAGATCCAGACCTGCTTTAGCTAAGGCATGTATATGGTTCGAATACGCACCACCAAAAGAAAGCACAGCCTTACAACCACGGCTTTTCGCATCCATCAGGTTGTACTTCAACTTAAACCACTTGTTACCGCTGATGACCTCATCAGTAAGATCAAGGCGCAGCATGTCCAGCGAAATACCATTAGCAGATAAAACCGGATCGCTGATACGAGAAATAGGAAGGCTTACAGGGTTAAACATAGCCAAATCAACCGTCACAAAACAGCAACAACTTTGTCACATTCAAGACATAGTGAAAACGTATATTACCGTGCGAATTTCAAAGGAGAATAGAATGGAAGATTATACTGAAGAACTTATTTTTCTGAATCAGGATGAATATGAAGATGATGAAAGATACGATGATGCCGAAGAACAATAGGCATCATCGTATCTCTAAAGCTCTCAGCCCTCGCCTTGAACCACATTACCAATATGCTGCTTGATCAGGACGGTATTATTCCCACCCGAACTTTTAGATTCGTACATTGCTAAATCGGCACGCTGAACAATCTGATCCGCGTTTTCAGAACCATTAGTTTCTGTAACCCCTAGGCTCATCGACACATTCACAATGGTCTCTGCCTCGTGATCAGCACTGTAAAGGCATTTCGTATTAAACACTGATCGGATTCTTTCCGCGGTTTTAGCCGCCGACTTAATTCCGGTTTCTGGCAGCAGCACCATAAATTCGTCACCACCATAGCGAACAGCAACATCACAGTTTCGCAGCGTCTCGGTTAAGATATCACCAATCATACGAAGCACACGATCACCTTCGAGGTGCCCCAGGGAATCATTAACCTTCTTAAAATTATCTAAATCGACACAGATCAGGCTTAACGGATGCTTGTAACGCTTTGCCCTATCAAGCTCCAATGCCATCACTTTGTAAAAATGACGCTGATTAAACAAACCCGTCAATTCATCAGTAACCGATAACTTATGGAGTTGTTTTTCAAGATTCTGTCGTTCAGTTAAATCATGGAAGAAACCAATACTACTACCTTCGCCTTCATCTACGATTGCAGCGGATAAACGAATTGGCACATGCTCACCATCCTTATGGACCAACTGAGCCTCATAACCTTCAATACTGCCAGATGAACCGTATGAATCTGAATACATCAGTTTCTTGATCTTCTTAGCACTTTCCAGATCAGGATAGATTTTCGAGATGGAGAGTTTTCCAACCACTTCACCCGATGAGTAACCCAACAGTTTCTCTGCTGCAGCATTAAAAAGCTGCACAACACCTGCACCGTCAACCCCTATTACAGGATCCGGGCATAGAGA
>NZ_CH724125.1:780816-783196 GCF_000153345.1 Neptuniibacter caesariensis | reverse complement strand
GGTACTGATGAGGTCTTTAACTTTACTATGGAAAAGGGTGAAACCACCGTTTAATTTCCCCTGAGAATAATCAGCCCCAAATTCGATAGTTCTGCTGGTTTCTTCTTTCAGATCAGAATTACCCAGGAATACATTTCGCTGGAATGCGCTGGGAGAGCCGCCGGGGCCGCCAAAAGCGGTTGGGTAGGTGTACTCGAAATTGTACGCATCTGAAGCGTCTTTAACCGCAGGGGCTTTAAACCCTTCGCCATAGCCCGTTTTAATCTGCCAGGCGTCACTGATATCCCAGTTTAAATAGGCTTTAGGGCTCAATGCATTACCAAAACGTTGATGGTCATCGTAACGTGCCCCCCAGGTTAGTGTTAATTCATCAGATAGGTCAAAACGGTCCTGAGCAAACGCTGACCAGCTTTTGAATTTGTCTTTAAATTCGAAACTGGAGGTGCTGTCGTAATCCTTATGGTATTCCTCGTTACTGTACTCTACGCCTGCGGTAAGAAAGTGCTGTTCATTGAGTTGGCCGCCTAAATCGACAGTAGCGACATTTTCTTCCAGTTTATGGACATATGCCTGACTCTCAATATCGTTATCAGATGTGCTGCGGTAAATGTTGGTATTGATATCAAAACCGTTGATTGAATTACTTAGTTCGAGACCCGTCTGATTACGTTTAATTGTGTAGCTTAACGTATCAGGATACTGGGTACGGTCGTCGTCACTGTCTACTATATTGAATCCCAGTCTCGTGTTTTCGCTAATGTTGAAGCCGGCTTTAAGAATCAGATTGCGTGAGTCTTTGCCTTCTTTATTCGCGGATGAGCCACTAGGAAAACTGTTTTGAAATGCGTCACTATCCTGCTGTTCAATGGCAAAGCTTAAATCAACGCTATCACCCAATGTGCCCGATGTTGCCAAAGAAAAGTCTTTAGCATCACCACCGTTCCCTAAATCGACTTTTGACAGCTGAGCTTCTACTGTTGTGCTCCATTCCTTATCAGCATTTGTCGTGATGATGTTAATTACACCGCCCAACGCTGAAGAGCCGTATAGGTTTGACATAGGGCCGCGCACAACTTCGATGCGCTCCACGGCGACAAGCGGCACCCAGTTGTATTGAAAGTCGGAGAAGGGCACGTTGGTATCCGTGTCACTGATGCGGCGTCCATCGATTAGTATCAGTGTATGGTTGTTTTCCATGCCGCGGATGCTGATACCGTTTCGGCCACTTGCTTGAGAAGATACGCTATTGACAGAGATCCCGGGGACCATCTGAATAGCTTCTAATATATTCGTAGCGCCGCTGAGTTGGATCTCTTCTGCAGTGACAGTTGTTACAGAACCGGCAAAGTCTGCTTCAGTCACAGGTGCTTTAGCGGTGATTACCATTTGGTCTTGTTGGGCTGTTTCCGCGTTTACATCCACAATAGCAAGTGGGAGCAACATGATAGCGCAAGGAAAGTGTTTAGCATTTAGCATTGTCTAGCTCTCATTTAATTAGGCCTGCAAGTAGATGGCTACTATTTCGAGGGCCTCAGTAAAACTGAAAATTAAAATGGCTGGCTAAACAGGGGGGCTGCTGGCTGGCTAATGATGTGCTTGAAGGGGTGCACATTAAAACGAATGAGAATTATACTCATTTGTATTGGGTGTGCAAGATGCTAAGGAAAAAAAGCTCTCGTAAAGCTAAATTAACGAGAGCTAAAGGATGTAAAACTTAGGTGCAGATTCGTTTGAAAATACTAGAAAACGAGACAGCTCGCTCTTTGCGCCCCTTGTTTAGGTAGAACGCCGTATCTATTGCTCCGCTCTCAGTACGTTTAATTGCTCTTTCATGCTGTGTTTTTCCACCGTAACCCCAATTAGTTTGGTTTACTTCATCAATAGTGATGTAGCTAACTTCACTAAGATTACCCAATTGGTCGTTAAGCAGTTCATATAGCTTGGCGATAGCGGTCTTTATTTCGGCTTTGCTGTTGGTGCCCTCGCTGATTTTAATATCAACATAGGCGCTTTGTTCATGGCGAGTGTCGAGCGAACGGTTACCAATATACCATTGTGATGAGCTGCTATAAGTAATGTTTACAGCGGTTAGCTCTTCTTTTTTACCCAGATCATTGCTCAGTATATGCGTTATTCCCTTGGCCAGGTTGTCTGCTGTAATAGGGTCTGTAGGTGATGATAATTGAACAGAAATATAGGGCATCTTGATCTCCTCCATGTGCTTGAAGGACAGCTTAATCTTGTATAGAGTTCAATAATAACGATTTATAATTATTTAATTGATCGTAAATTGCGATTGGTTGGGAGGTGGTGATGGTGCAACCAAACATAAGTAGTGATTTGTTGAGGACATTCATTGCGGTTGTAGAGCATGACGGTT
>NZ_CH724125.1:777918-779445 GCF_000153345.1 Neptuniibacter caesariensis | reverse complement strand
AAGTTGCGATATACGCGGTGACCGAAGCCCATTAGGCGGAATGGATCGTTAGGATCTTTCGCCTTAGCAACGAACTCGTCGATGCGAGATTCATCACCGATCTCTTCAAGCATGGTCAGTACAGCTTCGTTAGCACCGCCGTGAGCTGGTCCCCAAAGTGCTGCAATACCAGAAGCGATACAAGCGAATGGGTTGGCACCAGAAGAACCTGCAAGACGTACTGTAGACGTGGATGCGTTCTGTTCGTGGTCAGCGTGTAGTACGAAGATGCGGTCCATTGCTTTCTCTAGTACAGGGTTAACCTGATACTGTTCACAAGGTGTACCGAACATCATCTGCAGGAAGTTACCTGCATAGCTCAGATCGTTACGTGGGTACATAAACGGCTGGCCGTTTGAGTACTTGAAGCACATTGCCGCAATGGTTGGCATTTTCGCGATTAGGCGGTATGCGCAAACTTCACGATGGTGAGCATCGTTGATGTCAAGAGAATCGTGATAGAAGGCAGACAGGGCACCAACAACACCACACATGATTGCCATTGGATGTGCGTCACGACGGAAGCCATTGAAGAAGTGGCTGATCTGTTCGTGAATCATCGTGTGATTCTTAACAGTGCTTACAAATTTTTCTTTCTGTTCAGCGTTTGGAAGTTCGCCATTCAGCAGTAGATAGCATACTTCCATGTAGTCTGATTTTTCTGCTAGCTCGTCAATTGGGTAACCGCCATGCAGAAGTACACCTTTACCGCCATCAATAAAAGTGATGCCTGAGTCGCATGCTGCGGTAGATACGAAACCAGGGTCATAGGTGAACAGGCCTTTACCAGTCAGAGGGCGCACATCAATTACATCTGGACCTAGAGTGCCTGAATACACAGGTAGCTCAATAGTTTCATCCAGACCGTCGACTGTTAAACGTGCTTTCTTATCAGCCATTAAAAGGCTCCTATCATTATGTTTTAGTTCTATTATGACTATCTATTGTAGTCAGATCTAAGAGTCTTGGCCCGATAGATTGGACGCAACCAATATAGAGATTGTTATGCGTTTGTCAATCCGACTAAATAGGTTAATTACTGCGATGCAGCAAGGAGGCGGTTTTTTTATCAGGAATGGCTAAGTGACTGAATAATCATTTGGTTGTACGACTTTTGATATGCCTAAAAGTCCTAGACAAAAGGCGAACTACGCTGTGTTTGCGTTGTATTGTCAAGGTTAAATGCTTATACTCTCGCCCCGAAGTTTGACTCTCTTATGTTTTTATTTATATAGAGGTGTATGAGAGCCATGCTTGAGGAGCGAGGTACTTATCTTCAACACTTCCGAGCAACCGAGCCCTGCAAAGGGGCCGTAAAAAGTGTGAACAAGAGCCGTGAATAAGAAAAGACCTGTAAACTTAGATCTTCGAACTATCAAACAGCCGTTACCGGCGATTACGTCCATCCTGCATCGTGTGACAGGTGTAGCACTATTTTTTGGTGCTGTATTTGCTCTGTATGCGTTGGGTTTATCCCTGGAGTCTGAA
>NZ_CH724125.1:754315-777818 GCF_000153345.1 Neptuniibacter caesariensis | reverse complement strand
TCGTATCTACCAGCGTCCTTTCGGTGGTCAGTCTAAGAATTTCGGTGAAGGTGGTCAGGCTGCACGTACTTGTGCTGCTGCGGACCGTACAGGTCACGCGCTGCTTCATGCTCTGTATCAGGGTAATATGAAAGCGGGTACTACCTTCCTTAACGAGTGGTATGCAGTTGATCTGGTTAAGAATGACGATGGCGCAGTTGTAGGCTGTATCGCTATCTGCATCGAAACAGGTGAAACTGTTTACATCAAGGCTAAAGCAACTGTTCTTGCAACAGGTGGTGCTGGCCGTATCTACTCTTCTACTACCAACGCTCTTATCAATACTGGTGACGGTATGGGTATGTCTCTGCGTGCAGGTGTTCCTGCGCAGGACATGGAGATGTGGCAGTTCCACCCAACCGGTATTGCAGGTGCAGGTGTACTTGTGACCGAAGGTTGTCGTGGTGAGGGTGGTTACCTGATCAATAAAGATGGTGAGCGTTTCATGGAACGTTATGCGCCAAACGCGAAAGACCTTGCAGGTCGTGACGTTGTGGCTCGTTCTATGATTATGGAGATCCTTGAAGGCCGCGGTTGTGGTGAAGATGGCGATCACGTTTACCTGAAAATGGATCACCTGGGTGAGGAAGTACTGCACTCTCGTCTACCAGGTATCTGTGAGCTGTCTAAGACATTTGCTGCGACTGATCCAGTTGTTAAGCCGATTCCAGTTGTTCCGACTTGTCACTATCAGATGGGTGGTGTTGCAACGAATATCGGTGGTCAGGCGATTGCACCTGATAAAGACGGTAACGATACAATCGTTGATGGTCTTTACGCATGTGGTGAAGTTGCTTGTGTATCTGTGCACGGTGCTAACCGCCTGGGCGGTAACTCACTGCTTGACCTTGTTGTATTTGGTCGTGCTGCGGGTATGCAGATTGAGCAGCAGATGCGCGAAGGTTACGAAGTTAAAGACGCGACCGAAGCAAACATTGATGCTGCGATGGCTCGTCTGAATCGTCTGAATAACTCTACAGGCGGTGAGAGTGTTGCTGAAGTTCGTAAAGAACTGCAGAGCACTATGCAGCTTTACTTCGGTGTATTCCGTGACGGTGAAAGCATGCAGAAGGGTCTGGAGCTGCTTAAGGGCATTCGCGAGAAGATCAATAACCTGCATCTGGAAGACAAGAGTCAGGCATTCAATACTGCGCGTATTGAAGCACTTGAGCTTGAAAACCTGTTTGAGGTTGCTGAAGCGACTGCAATTGCTGCGGAAGAGCGTAAAGAATCTCGTGGTGCTCACGCACGTAACGACTTTACTGAGCGTGATGATGAGAACTGGCTGTGCCACTCTGTCTACTTCCCTGCAGATAAGACCATTGGTAAGCGTGCAGTTAACTTTGCACCTAAAACCATGGATCCTTTCCCACCTAAAGTTCGTACTTACTAATTTAAGGAGCTTCTATCATGTTGGTTAGTGTATATCGCTACAATCCTGAAACTGACGATGCTCCTTACATGCAGGATATCCATATCGATATTCCTGGTGGTAAGGACATCATGGTGCTGGATCTGCTTCAGCTTCTAAAGGACAAAGATCCGTCTATGGCGTATCGTCGTTCTTGTCGTGAAGGTGTATGTGGTTCTGATGGTATGAACATGAACGGCCTTAACGGTCTGGCATGTATCACTCCACTGTCTGCTGTAGTTAAAGATGACAAACTGGTTCTGCGTCCGCTGCCAGGTCTACCGGTTATCCGTGACCTTGTAGTTGATATGACTCAGTTCTACAAAGCTTACGAGAAGATCAAGCCGTTCTTGATCAACGATACTCCGCCGCCTGCGATCGAGCGTCTGCAGTCTCCGGAAGATCGTGCTGAGCTGGATGGTCTGTACGAGTGTATTCTTTGTGCGTGCTGTTCTACATCTTGCCCATCTTTCTGGTGGAATCCTGATAAGTTTATCGGTCCATCTGGTTTGTTGCAGGCTTACCGCTTCCTGGCGGATAGCCGTGATACAGCAACTAGTGAGCGTCTGGCTGACTTGGATGACCCGTTCAGTGTCTTCCGTTGCCACGGCATCATGAACTGTGTGAATGTTTGCCCTAAAGGTCTTAACCCAACTAAGGCCATTGGTAAAATTCGCAACATGCTGCTTTCGCAAGCGACTTAAAACAGAAAAGCGGTGCCATTTGGCGCCGCTTTTTTTTGTTTGTCAGAAAAAAATAAAAAAATTGTAAAAAAATTACGTTATTCGCATAAAGACTTATTAAAGCTTTGGCATAAAAGCTTTAAGATAGCACTCCCGAGACAGTTAAGGCTGTTTGATCGGGTTTTGAAGGTAACTCAAAGAGGAGCGATTACTTCGGTTGATCCCGGTGGAATCGATAAAAAGCTCCCAGAGCCAGGGTGATCAAGAATGCAAGAAGGCATCATGGATCTCATGTGGAAGAATGCTCACCTTTATGGTGGCAACCTTTCATACGTTGAAGAACTGTACGAAACATACCTGATGGATCCAAATGCGATTCCTCAGGAGTGGCGAGAAGAATTTGACCGCCTGCCAAAGGTTGGTGAAAGCCTGTCACAGGACGTGCCACATTCCGCTATCAGAGAACATTTTCTCTACCTTTCCAAAAATCAGAAACGCGCTGCCCCTGCGGCTGTAAGCTCAGTTAGTTCCGAGCACGAAAAAAAGCAGGTGCGAGTATTGCGTATGATCAACGCATATCGCGTACGTGGTCATCAGGCTGCAAACATCGATCCACTCGGTTTGATGCAGCGTGAACCTGTACCTGATCTTGATCTGCGTTTTCATGAGCTTTCTGAAGCAGATTATGACACGGTATTCCAATTGGGCTCTCTGTTCTTCGGACCAGAAGAGGCACCACTAAGGGATATCGTTGCAGACCTTAAGAAAACTTACTGTTCTACAGTAGGTGCTGAGTATATGCATATTGTAGATACTCAGGAGAAACGTTGGATTCAGTCCCGTCTTGAACCTGTTCGTTCCCATCCGGAAGCACCGGTTGAGAAAAAGAAAATGGTTCTTGAACGCCTGACTGCAGCGGAAGGTCTGGAAAAATACCTGGGTTCCCGTTATGCCGGTGCGAAACGCTTCGGTCTAGAGGGCGGTGAATCCATGATTGTATCGCTGAATACGTTGATTCAGCGTGCAGGCAAGCAGGGTGCTAAAGAAGTAGTAATCGGCATGGCTCACCGTGGTCGTCTGAATACACTGGTTAATATCTTTGGTAAAAACCCTGCGGATCTTTTTGACGAATTTGAAGGTAAGAAGCTGGTCGATACGTCAGGTGACGTTAAGTACCACCAGGGTTTCTCTTCAAACGTTGAAACCTCTGGTGGTGAAGTTCATATTGCGATGGCGTTCAACCCATCTCACCTTGAAATCGCTGCACCTGTAGTTGAGGGTTCTGTACGTGCACGTCAGGATCGTCGCGAAGATGCTGCAGGTGATTCAGTAGTACCGGTAAATATTCACGGTGACCAGGCATTTTGTGGTCAGGGTGTGGTAATGGAGACATTCCAGATGTCTCAGACCCGTGCTTACAAAACCGGCGGTACCATTCACCTGGTAATTAACAACCAGGTTGGTTTTACCACATCGAAACAGGAAGACTCTCGTTCTACCGAGTATTCCACTGATGTGGCTAAAATGATTCAGGCACCGATCTTCCATGTAAATGGAGATGATCCAGAAGCGGTACGTTTCGTAACGCAGCTGGCTGTTGATTACCGTAACGAATTTAAGAAAGACGTTGTAATCGATCTGTTCTGTTACCGTCGTCGTGGTCATAACGAGGCGGATGAACCGTCTGGTACGCAGCCACTGATGTACGCACAGATCAAGAAGCAGAAAACGACCCGTGATCTTTACGCGCAGCAACTGATTGCCGAAGGTGTAATTACTGCTGAAGAAAGTAAAGAGATGGAGAAAGAGTACCGCAAGCTGCTGGAAAACGGCGAGCATGTGGTTAAGTCTCTGGTTCACGAGCCAAACGCTGAACTATTTGTTGACTGGAAACCTTATCTTGGTCACGAATGGTCTTTCGATTGCCCTGAAACTAAGGTTGATCTGAAGTTACTTCAGGAGCTGGGCGATAAGATCTGTAATGTACCTGAAGGTTTCGCTGTACAGCGTCAGGTGCAAAAAATTATTGATGACCGTAAGCGTATGTCGCACGGTGCTATGGAACTGAACTGGGGTATGGCAGAGTCTTTGGCTTACGCTTCTATCCTGGCAGAAGGGCATCCTGTACGTATTACGGGTCAGGATGTTGGTCGAGGTACGTTCTCACACCGTCACGCGGTTCTTCATGATCAGAAGACTGCAGAGACTTACCTGCCGCTTGATAATTTGTCTGAAGAGCAGCCACGCTTAACCCTGCATGACTCTTTCCTATCCGAGGAAGCGGTACTTGCTTTTGAATATGGTTATGCGACTACGATGCCAAATGCACTGGTTATCTGGGAAGCACAATTTGGTGACTTCGCTAACGGTGCTCAGGTTGTAATCGATCAGTTCATTACATCGGGTGAGCATAAATGGCAGCGTCTGTGTGGCTTGACCATGCTGTTGCCGCACGGCTTTGAAGGTCAGGGGCCTGAGCATTCATCTGCTCGCCTGGAACGTTACCTGCAGCTGTGTGCTGAGCATAATATCCAGGTGTGTACACCAACGACTCCAGCTCAGATTTTCCATCTGTTGCGTCGTCAGGTTGTGCGTCCACTGCGTAAGCCACTTGTGGTTATGTCTCCTAAGAGCTTGCTGCGTCACAAACAGGCAACTTCTACACTTGAAGACCTGGCTGAAGGTTCTTTCCAGCCAGTTATCGGTGAAGTTGATCAGTTGGAGCCTAAGAAGGTTAAGCGACTGGTTCTGTGTGGTGGCAAGGTTTACTACGACCTGTATAACCGTCGTGCTGAACTTGAGAAGGAAGATGTGGCGATTGTTCGTATTGAACAGCTCTACCCATTCCCTGAAGTACAGCTGGCTGAAGCGATCTCTGAATATACCAACCTGGAATCTGTGGTTTGGTGTCAGGAAGAGCCTCTGAACCAGGGTGCGTGGTATTCAATGCAGCATCACATGCGCCATGTTATGCAGAAACATGACAGCAAACTTCATCTGGAAGGCGTTGCCCGTCCAGCGTCTGCAGCTCCTGCGGTAGGTTATATCTCCGTACACGCAGAGCAGCAGGAAAAACTTGTTAACGAAGCAATCAACGGTTGATCAGGCGATTAACCAAAAAACAATTTTTAATCGCCTGACGGTGATAACGATAAAGGAAAAAACATGTCCATCGAAATCAAAGCGCCGACTTTCCCGGAATCTGTAGCAGACGGCACCATTGCAACTTGGCACAAGCAACCTGGCGAAGCTTGCTCTGCCGATGAACTGATTGTTGATATCGAAACTGACAAAGTAGTACTTGAAGTAGTAGCTCCAGAAGATGGTGTTATTGCTGAAGTTCTTAAAGGTGAAGGCGACACAGTTCTAAGTGATGAAGTGATCGCTAAATTTGAAGCGGGTGCTGCAGGTTCTGCTGCTGCACCAGCTGCTGCTGAAGAAGCTGCACCAGCAGGTGATGCTGATAAAGTAGGTCCTGCTGCGCGCAAGCTGATTGAAGAACATGGTCTGGATGCGTCTCAGATTCCAGGTACCGGCAAGAACGGCGGTATCACTAAAGAAGACGTACAGAACTTCATGAAAAATGGTGCACCTGCGGCTGCTCCAGCTGCTGCGCCAGCGCCAGCTGCTGCACCAGCAGCGACTGCTGCGCCAGTTAATGTTCCAGCGGGCGAGCGTGTTGAAAAACGTGTTCCAATGACTCGTCTGCGTGCGACAATCGCTAAGCGTCTGGTTGAAGCGCAGCAGAATGCTGCAATGCTGACAACTTATAACGAAGTTAACATGAAGCCGGTTATGGAACTGCGTAAGCAGTACAAAGACCTGTTCGAGAAGACTCACAACGGTACGCGTCTTGGGTTCATGTCTTTCTTCGTTAAAGCGGCAACTGAAGCACTGAAGAAATTCCCAGCAGTAAACGCATCTATTGATGGTAACGATATGGTTTACCACGGTTATCAGGATATCGGTGTTGCGGTATCTACCGATCGCGGCCTGATGGTACCAGTACTGCGTGATACTGATGCGATGAGCCTGGCTGATGTTGAATCTACGATTGCTGACTTCGGTAAGCGTGGTCGTGAAGGCAAGCTGGGTATGGATGATATGCAGGGCGGTACATTCACTATCACAAATGGTGGTGTTTTCGGTTCTCTGATGTCTACACCGATCCTGAATCCACCTCAGACTGCTATCCTGGGTATGCACAAAATCCAGGAGCGTCCTATGGCTGTAAACGGTCAGGTTGAAATTTTACCAATGATGTACCTGGCTCTGTCATACGATCACCGTATGATTGATGGTAAGGAAGCTGTACAATTCCTGGTGACTATCAAAGATCTTCTGGAAGATCCTGCACGTATGCTCCTGGAAGTCTAAGTCGACCCTCAACAAGAACAGAGTGAAGATAGGATAAAACATGTCTGATAAATTTGACGTTATTGTCATCGGTGCAGGTCCTGGCGGTTACGTAGCAGCTATTCGTGCTGCTCAGCTGGGTCTGAAAACTGCATGTGTTGAAAAGTGGGTAGACGAGAAAGGCGGTGCGGTTCTTGGCGGTACTTGTCTGAACGTGGGTTGTATCCCATCTAAGGCGCTGCTGGAATCTACTCACCAGTTCCACAATGCACAGCATGCAGATGTTCACGGTATCCAGGTTTCTGGTGACGTGACAATGGATGTTAAAGCCATGGTTGCTCGCAAGGATAAAATTGTAGGCAACCTGACTATGGGTGTTGCAGGTCTATTCAAGGCGAACGGTGTTACTCTGCTTCAGGGCATGGGTAAACTGCACGGCGGTAAAAAAGTAGAAGTAACTGCTGCTGATGGTTCTTCTGCTACTTATGAAGCGGAGAATGTGATTCTTGCTTCTGGTTCTGTACCAGTAGAGATTCCGCCAGCGCCTTTGACTGAAGGTTTGATTCTGGATAACGAAGGTGCACTGAATATCGATGAAACGCCTAAGCGTTTGGGTGTTATCGGTGCGGGTGTTATCGGTCTTGAGATGGGTTCTGTATGGGCACGTCTGGGAACTGAAGTTACTGTTCTTGAAGCTATGGACGACTTCCTGGCTGCAGCTGATAAAGATGTAGCTAAAGAAGCGGCTAAGCTGTTTAAGAAACAGAACCTTGATATCAAGCTGGGTGCGCGTTGCACAGGCACTGAAGTTATCGGTGGCAAAGAAGTTAAGGTTAAATACACTGACGCCAATGGCGATCAGGAGATCGTTGTAGATAAGTTGATCGTTGCGGTAGGCCGTAAGCCTCAGACGCAAGGTCTGCTAGCAGACGATTCTGGTGTGAACCTTGATGAGCGTGGTTTCATTTTTGTTAATGAACAGTGCCAAACTGGTGTACCGGGCGTATACGCGATTGGTGACTCTGTACGTGGTCCTATGCTGGCGCATAAGGCTTCTGAAGAAGGCATCATGGTTGCGGATATCATTGCAGGCCACCATGCACAGATGAACTACGATGTTATTCCTAACATCATCTACACTCACCCTGAACTGGCGTGGGTTGGTAAAACTGAGCAGGAACTCAAAGCTGAAGGCGCTAAAATTAAAGTGGGTAAATTCCCATTTGCAGCTAACGGCCGAGCTATGGCAGCTAACGAGACTGATGGTTTCGTTAAGATGATCGCCTGTGAAGAAACAGATCGCGTTTTGGGCGTTCATATCGTAAGCGGTATCGCTTCCGAGCTGATCGGTCAGGCGGCAATTGCTATGGAATTCTGCTCAAGTGCAGAAGACCTGCAGATGACTGTATTTGCTCACCCAACAGTGAGTGAAGCAATTCATGAAGCTGCACTAGCAGTTGACGGTCACGCCATTCACATGGCGAACCGTAAAAAGCGTAAGTAATTACGTTTTTTGAAAAGTATTCGGCTGGCTACTTTCGGGTAGCTGGCCGTTTTAGCAAAACTTGTTGTTGAACCCAACAGGGCTGTTACAGGAACGTTGTAGATTCCTGATACAGATAAATCATTAGTGACAACACAACGGATTAGAGCATGAACCTTCACGAGTACCAGGGTAAACAACTGTTTGCCGAATATGGTCTGCCGGTATCCAAAGGATACGCTGTAGATACTCCGGAAGCAGCAGCAGAAGCTGCTGAGAAAATTGGCGGTGACAAGTGGGTTGTTAAAACTCAGGTGCACGCAGGCGGCCGTGGTAAGGCTGGCGGTGTAAAGCTGGTTGATTCTCCTGCTGAAGCACAAGAGTTCGCAGCTAACTGGCTGGGTAAGAACCTTGTTACTTATCAGACTGACGCTAACGGTCAGCCTGTTTCTAAAATTCTGGTTGAAGACTGCACAGATATTGCGAATGAGCTATACCTGGGTGCGGTTGTTGACCGTTCTTCTCGTCGTATCGTTTTCATGGCATCTACTGAAGGTGGTGTGGAAATCGAGAAAGTTGCAGAAGAAACGCCAGAAAAAATCCTTAAAGCAACTGTTGATCCACTGACTGGCGCTCAGCCATATCAGGGTCGTGAGCTGGCATTCAAGCTGGGTCTTGAAGGCGATCAGATCAAGCAGTTTGTTAAGATCTTCCTGGGTCTTGCACAGATGTTCCAGGAAAAAGATCTGGCACTACTAGAGATTAACCCTCTGGTAATCACTGAAGAAGGTAACCTGCACTGCCTGGACGCTAAAGTAGCGATCGATGGCAACGCTGTTTACCGTCACAAAGACCTTCAGGCAATGGAAGATCCATCTCAGGAAGACGAGCGTGAAGCGCGTGCAGCTGAGTGGGATCTTAACTACGTTGCTCTGGATGGCAGCATCGGCTGTATGGTTAACGGTGCAGGTCTGGCAATGGGTACGATGGATATCGTATCTCTGCACGGTGGTTTCCCTGCAAACTTCCTGGACGTTGGTGGCGGCGCGACTAAAGAGCGTGTTACTGAAGCGTTCAAGATCATCCTTGAAGATGACAAAGTTAAAGCAGTACTGGTTAACATCTTTGGCGGTATCGTACGTTGCGACCTGATTGCTGAAGGTATCATCGGTGCAGTTAAAGAGGTAGGCGTAGAAGTACCTGTAGTTGTACGTCTGGAAGGTAACAACGCAGAGCTGGGTTCTCAGCTTCTGTCTGAGTCTGGTCTGGATATCATTGCGGCTACCAGCCTGACTGATGCTGCTGTACAGGCAGTTAAAGCAGCGGAGGGTAAATAATGTCCGTTTTGATTAATAAAGACACCAAAGTAATCTGTCAGGGTTTTACTGGTGGTCAGGGTACCTTCCACTCTGAACAGGCTATCGCTTACGGCACTAAAATGGTTGGTGGTGTAACGCCAGGTAAAGGTGGTACAACTCACCTGGGGCTGCCTGTATTTAATACAGTTGCAGAAGCTGTTGCTGAAACGGGTGCAGAAGCATCTGTAATCTACGTTCCAGCACCTTTCTGTAAGGATTCTATCCTGGAAGCAGCTAACGCTGGTATCAAGCTGATCGTTTGTATCACTGAGCACATTCCAGTTATGGATATGCTTGAGTGTAAAGTTCGTTGTGACGAGCTGGGCGTTCGCCTGATCGGTCCAAACTGCCCGGGTGTTATCACTCCAGGCGAATGTAAGATCGGTATCATGCCAGGTCACATCCACCTGCCAGGTAAAGTAGGTATCGTTTCCCGTTCTGGTACGCTGACTTATGAAGCAGTTAAGCAGACTACAGACGCTGGTTTCGGTCAGTCTACTTGCGTAGGTATCGGTGGTGACCCGATCCCAGGTTCTAACTTCATCGACATTCTGGAAATGTTCCAGAACGATCCACAGACTGAAGCGATCGTTATGATCGGTGAGATCGGTGGTTCTGCTGAAGAAGAAGCAGCTGAATTCATCAAAGCGAACGTAACTAAACCTGTTGTTTCTTACATTGCTGGTGTTACTGCACCTGCTGGTAAGCGTATGGGTCATGCGGGCGCGATCATCTCTGGCGGTAAAGGTACTGCTGATGAGAAATTTGCAGCTCTGGAAGATGCAGGCGTTAAGACTGTTCGTTCCCTGGCTCAGATTGGTGATGCACTGAAAGAAGTAACTGGCTGGTAAGCCATTTAGTTCTGTTAAAAAAGGCAGCCTTGGCTGCCTTTTTTTGTGCCCGGACGGTGTTGGCTTTGTTGAATTTTACAGCGGTAAATGTGAAGGTTAACGCTATTGGTTTGTTGCTGGTGACGAAATGAAGAAGTTGATAATAATTGGTGTAGTAGCTGTGGTGGGTCTTGGTGTGGTCGGGGGAGCTGGTTTTTTGGGCTATAAAATGCACTCAGAACTGGCACGTTATAAAGCCTTGGGCAGTTATGCTTCTATGCAGAAGTTTAGCCGGGAGAATTTCGATCTGAACAAACAGAATAAAGCTGTTATGGCGCAGATGGATGAAATTCAGCGTGAGTTGATTATTTATAGAAAGAATTTTTTTCTGGAAGCTGAAAAGCGTTCAGCGAGAAAGATTGCAACCTCTGTTGCTGCCTTCCAGCAGCTTTCAGGCCCATACGTATTAACGGCAGCAGCTACCCAGGAGCAGCTCGAGCTTTGTCAGGATACCCAGGCATTGATGCAGCTTGAGATAAAGCTCTTCCAAACGAATGATCCTGAGGCGATGGCCAGGCAAGAAAAAGTATGTGGCACTTACATTGCCCAAAAGCTAATTCCTCTGTTTAAGTATCAGATGTTAAGAAATCGCGTTAATTTGTCAGGGTCTATGGGGCACCTGAAGGCTGATGCGGAGCGTAAGTTTGATAATGCTCGCCAGTTACTAAAGAAATGGGAAATACCGGTTGAACGTGAGCTTGAATCCTATACGCGTTTTGATCGTTAGTGTTCTTCTTGGTAGCTCACCTAAGGCTGCCTAGTTTATATCTGCACGCTCGGCTTAAATATCCTTGCTACAATTAATTAACCTTAAATAGTGTATGGTGGTTCGCTATAATCACCCTTTTTTTGTTATGGTTAATTTCCTTATCTTGTGGTTTTGGAGCGATTAGATTTGAGTGGTAAAGATTTACACGAAGTAAATGATCTGATCGATCGAATGCCGGGTACTTTCTATCGGCGCTCTATGGTGGGCGATCGCGCGCTCTTGTTAATTACTCATGGTTGTGAACATATCACAGGTTACACAACGCAAGATTGGTTAACAGGCCAGGTTACCTTCAAGGATATCATCTGCCCCGAATTTTATTCTCACTATAAAAAGGTAGTTGATGAATCTTTGCGTTTGGCGAGACCTTACAGTGTTGAATACCAGATCATTAAACAAGATGGCATGCGTTTATGGGTGTGGGAGCAGGGCCATGGGGTTTTCAGTGCAGATAAACTCGAAACAATTGAAGGCTACATAACAGATATTGATGCCCAGAAGCACCGAGAGGTTGGCCTGGAAAGGCAGCTGGAATCGAAACAGCAACTTCTTGAAGAGTACAAGGGGGCTGTAGATAGAAGTGCCATCGTTTCCAAAACGGATGCCAGGGGTGTAATCACTTATGTGAATGAGCAGTTCTGCTCTGTTTCAGGTTTTCAGCCAGCGGAGCTTATTGGTGCAACGCATTCAATAGTCAGGCACCCTGACACTCCTGATATCATATTTAAGGAGCTGTGGAGTACAATTCAGTCTGGCAAAGCCTGGATAGGGACGCTACGAAATCGCTCTAAATCCGGTGACGACTACTATGTAAGATCGGCGATTTCTCCCATAACTGATGCTAATGGTGAAATTGTTGAATTTATATCGGTGCGATTTGATGTAACTGAGTTGGTGAAAAAAGATCAAACAATTCGTCGGCAAACCACCGATCAGTTAACAGGTTTAGCGAACAGGCAGGGGCTTCTTGAAACCCTATCTCAGAACTTATCAGGCTATTTAATCATCATTAATATTAATGATTTTAAGCTGGTGAATGAGTATTTTGGCTTTGAGGTAGGTGACCAATTATTATGCGATTTAGCCGGTCTTTTACAGCGAATTGCTGAGCAGTATGCATTAAAATTATTCCGATTGTCGGGTGACGAGTTCGCTTTCTTCACTAACGAAGCTACCAGAGACCTTTCTTTTGATAGGATCTGCGATCTCATTGTAGAAATGGTTGCGACAAATAACCTTAAAGTGCTCGAGACAGAATTTGCTTTAGCGGTAACAGCTGGGGCTTCTAGTGGTGCTTGCCCGGAATTGTTGTTGCACGCAGATATCGCGCTTCACAGTGCAAAAGCGCAAAACCATTCAGTCGAAATCTATGACACCTATTCTCCCCTTAAACGACAAATTGATAACAACATAACCTGGCTTAAGCGGATACGGGAGGCTATTGCGGATGATCGTATTGAGGTGTTTGCTCAGCCAATTGTTGATGCTTCTGATGTTGAGTCTGTACGTTATGAATGTCTTATGCGTTTACGAGAGGATGAAACATTTTGTTCGCCTTATCTGTTTCTGCAGGCTGCGAAAAACGGGCGTTTATACGGTGATCTGACTCGGATTATGGTGGAAAAGGCCTGTCGGTTCTTTAGCGATCGTTGCGAAGCCTTTTCCCTGAATATTACGGCTAGCGATATTCTTAACCCGGTCACTGCTAATCACATTCTTGAATCGATCAAACGATATGCTGTGGGTGATCGGCTTATTTTTGAGTTGGTTGAGTCCGAGGCGATAGAAAATTCCGAACTGGTCATTGATTTTCTCGATAGAGTTAAGGTGCTGGGTTGTCAGCTGGCGATTGATGACTTTGGTACGGGGTATTCGAACTTTGAGTACCTTCTAAAACTGGATATTGATTACATTAAGATCGATGGTTCCTTAATCCGCTACATCGATCGTGATGAAAATGCACGGATTGTTGCCGCAACGGTGGTGGATTTTGCGCGTCGACTCAATGTTAAGACCGTTGCCGAGTACGTCCATAGCGCTGATGTCGAAAAAGCGGCACGTGAAATAGGCGTCGACTACCTGCAAGGTTTTCTCTTGGGTGAGCCAGTCCCACTTTCTAAACTATAAGGCTTTTTAGTAAATTCCCTTCCTTGGTCTGTTTCTTGCTCTTTAATCCGTATGGATATGAGTGAACAAGCTGCTGCCTAGTATGGAAACGGTAGCAGCTACAAATAGTGCAGCGTCCCGCAGGCAACGGATCAAGCTTACCTTGACGGTCGCTATATGCGCTTTTTTGGTGCTTGATTGCACTATTTTGGGGCTTAATTTTTATATTACGAGATTGGTTGAGCAGGATGCACTTGCGATCAACATTTCAGGCCGGCAACGTATGCTTTCCCAGCGTATGGCTAAGTCTTTGCTGCATATAGCGGTTGATCAGTCATATTCTGAACAAGGCTCGTTAGAGTTAAATGCTGTATACCCTCTCTTTATAGCAACATTAAGTGCTATTAAGGAGGGAGGGGAGGTGACTGATGGAGAAGGTAATTTAAAGCCTTTTTCTGCTATTCATGACGCTAAGGTCAGGCAATATATCATTGAAACTGAGGCAGTCATGAAATTGGTTTCGCCGGTGATCGAGAATTATTTGAACCGCCCTAACCCAGATTCACTTTCAGAGGCTATTGATAAGCTTAATCAGCATAACCTGACATTACTGTCGTTAATGAACAAGCTTACTTATAGGATTGAGCAGCTTTCTCAAGAAAAAACGTCATCACTGAGGTGGATACAGAGTCTGGCGTTTGCTTTGGCGCTGCTTAACTTTCTTCTGATTGTTCGTTTGTTTCATCAGCGCTCCATTCGTGCTGAATTTCAGGTTAAGAATTTTTTAAATCTTGTCGATGGTGCAGCTACGAGTCTGATCGTCCTGAATCATAAACGCAGAATCATACTTGCCAATAAGATGAGCCGTGATTTCTTCGGTTATTCTGAAAGGCGCTTCAGGTCTATTAGTGAATCTGAGCTGTTCAGTAAAACTGGAGCGGATCTTTGTGCTGTTACTCGCTCTGGCGAAATGATTTCTGTCGAAGTGAAGGAGCGTCAATATGACCTTGATGATCGGGTTTATACGATTTTGACCATCAACGATATCAGCCACTTTACTAAAGCGCAGTCGATCCTGGCTCACCAGGCAAATCATGACCCCTTAACCGGTTTAGTGAATAGAAGGGCGGTTCATGACCGGCTTGAGTTAGAGCTTTTAAGAGCCAAGCGTTTCAGTACAATGCTAGGGGTTCTTTTTATTGATTTAGATCGCTTTAAACCGGTAAATGATTCTCTTGGCCATGCGGTTGGGGATGAGGTCTTAGGGCTTTGTGCTCAACGGCTTAAGGGTGTTGTTAGAAGTAGTGATACCGTTGCGCGCTATGGGGGTGATGAGTTTGTTGTGTTGTTGCCTGATATTGATAAAGATTCCATGGCCTTGGTTGTTAAGCAGATGGTTGAAGCAATTTCAGAAAGCTACCATGTGGGTGGCGATCAGATAGATTTAGGATGTAGTATTGGTCAGGCTCTGTATCCGGAAGATGGAAATAATGCGATCAGCTTATTAGAAGTGTCCGATAAGAGAATGTATGAGTACAAGCGTTCTCTGGTAGGCAAGTAGTACCAATTGTTTTTTAATTTTGTTGAGTAGTTAGTTATGAATGTTAAAGCTTTCCCCTATTACCAGCCTATTGTCGAGACAGCCACAGGTAGGATTGCGGGATATGAAGCTCTGGCAAGGATGAAAAATAAAGCGGGTGAGGTTGTTTCTGCAGGGGCGATTTTTGCCGATAAAACGATACCAGTGATGGACCGTATTGAATTAGACAGGATGGTCCGTCAGCAGGCCCTTGAGAAGATAGCATCGCTTCCGGAAGATACGTATATCAGTATCAATATATCACCCGAATGGCTGCAATATCTTGAATCGTTTGATCGTATTCCAACATTAGAGATGATTAAAAATCTGGGTGTTGATCCGACACGGTTGATTATCGAAATTACCGAGTTGGATGGTGATCTGGCGGTGATTCAAAAACTGGTATCTAAATATCGTGATGAAGGGTTCAAAATTGCTATTGATGATTTTGGTACCGGTTTTTCCCAATTAGACCGTATTGCGCTACTAAAGCCAGATATCATCAAGTTAGATATGTCGCTTTTGCGTAATGGCGCTCAAAATAGTCGTGGCTCCTCAATGGTACAGATGCTTGGAGATCTGGCGTCGCGTTTAGGTAGTAAAGTGTTATGTGAAGGGGTAGAAACAGAAGAAGAGTACCACCTTGCGCTTAGTTGTAACGCGGTTTATGTTCAGGGCTATCTGTTTGCTAAAGCAGAAGCTGAGTTATCTGAACCTGACAGTACGGAGACGCAGGTTAGAAATCTGCTTAGCCATTACCGGGATATGGCGATCAACGCGACTTCAAGAAGTCATTGGCGAGCAGAAAAGATCAAATCAGAGTTGCTGTCGTTAAGAGAGGTTTTAAAGGCTGCACAGAGTGATGAGGATCTTGAGCACTTTGTTGCCGCTGATCATCTAATGCGCTTCTATATTTGTGATCGTTTGGGGAATCAGATTTCACCCAACTTTGAGAACTCTGCTGATGGCTGGAAGCTTGAAGAAAAACATCGCGGTTATAATTGGAGCTGGCGTCCTTACTTCTTCGAGTTGATAGGTTCTTCGGATACAAATAATCGTTTAGTTTTCTCGGTGCCTTATCAGGATATTCATACCGGTAAGCGTGCGCAAACGGCGGTATTGTTTATCGATGAAAATCGAATTCTGCTGGCAGACCTATTGGATGATCATAGTGAAGATGATCTGTTTACCGGCTTTAGTGCCATGCCGGCCAGCTGGATACCTGATCTTGACTGATAATCTGTGAATGAGGTTATTGCTCCAGAGATTTGAGGAGGAGGGTATACTCTTTGCCCTTCTTCTCGATCTGATACAACTTGATGATCTGATAATTTAATTCCGGCGCAAACCAGATGTATGTCTGTCTGTCGCTACCTTCTTTGCGGACACGCTTAACGCGTATGGCTTCAAATGTACCAATGGGGGCTTTGATCTGTTCGTTACCATCGACTTTAAAGAGATACTCTTTTAAGTGGCCTCCATCAGCTACTGAGTAATTGAATTCGGTCTTGCCGAGCGCAATCTCCTGTTGCAGTAGTAGCTGATAGCTAATTTTGTCTTGCACGCCCGCCTTAATATCCATCTGCCAGGGTTTATTCTCAACCTGATTAGTAACGCTCAGCTTACTCCAGTCAAATTCTACTTCTGCATGGCGCTTTTTTCCGAGCACACTTCGTTTGAAGGTGTACTTTATAGGCTGCAGATCTTTGGCCGACCAGTCAAACAGACTAGATTCATAGATGCTGGCGAACATAGCACTGGCTTTGGATTCGAAAAGCCAGTTTTTATCTTCGTTTTGCTGAAGGCTGCGGATGGTTTTTCCGCTAAGAGATATGCTGCCATCCCAATCGATCTCGTAGGTGGCAGTAAATGGTTTAAGTAGTTCTGTGTCTTGTGCAGAAAAGGCGTGAGGAGATGCCCAGATCATTGTCGCGCAAAGCGAAATACCCAATGCTTTGGTGCATAATCCGGACATCGTGATTTCCTCTTACTTTTCTTGTTGGTATCCCTGACTGGGAAGCTGCTTCCCATCAAGTTCCACACCGTCTTTAGTCCATTTCAGTCGGTCTGCACAGAACCACTCTACTGCAAGTGGGTAGATCTGGTGTTCTACTTTGTGGACCTTTTGCTGCAAGCTCTCTGCATTATCATCCCCATCTATGCTTACTTTACCCTGAACAGCTAATGGTCCTCCATCTAACTCTTCAGTAACAAAGTGGACAGTGCAGCCATGCTCCGAATCACCAGCTTCAATTGCGCGCTGATGAGTGTGCAGGCCTTTGTATTTGGGCAATAGTGAAGGGTGAATGTTAAACATTCTTCCCTGGTAGTGCCTTACAAACTCTGCTGACAATATGCGCATGAATCCTGCGAGAACGATGAGGTCAGGCTTATGTTGGTCGATTTTCTCGATCATCGCCTGATCAAAGCTTTCTCGGCTCTCGAAATCAGTATGTTTAAGTATCAGAGCAGGAATGCCGGCTTTAGTTGCCCGCTCAAGGCCAAAAGCTTCCGCTTTGTTGCTTAAAACGGCTTCGATGCGGCCATTAATCTGGCCCGCATCGATTGCATCCATGACAGCTTGAAGATTGGAACCACTTCCTGAAATCAGGACAACGATTCGTTTGGTCATGTAGCGATTACGCCTCCAGGCCGTTCAATTCAACCTGTTCTTCGCCTTGAGCAGCTTCAGCAATTGAGCCAATAACCCAAGCTTCTTCGCCAGCATCTTTTAGGATTTGAAGCGCTTCTTCCTGTTTCTCAGCAGGCACACAAATAATCATGCCGACACCGCAGTTGAAAGTACGGTACATCTCTGTCGCTTCAACATTGCCTTGTTGTTGCAGCCAGTTGAATACGGCAGGCATCTTCCAGGACTGAGTGTCGATAACCGCTTTAGCACTGTCAGGAAGTACACGTGGAATGTTTTCAAGCAAGCCGCCACCTGTAATATGAGACAGTGCATTGACTTGCGATTCTTTGATTAGCTTCAACAGAGATTTAACGTAGATGCGGGTAGGGGCCATCAATGCGTCAGACAGTGGCTGTCCATCAAGGTCTTCATTGAGCTCAGCACCGCGTACTTCGATAATTTTACGAATCAGTGAGTAGCCGTTAGAGTGAGGGCCGGAAGAAGCCAGGCCAATCAATGTATCGCCAACTTTGACGTTGCTGCCATCGATGATCTCATCTTCTTCAACTACACCCGTACAGAATCCTGCAAGGTCATAATCTTCGCCTTCGTACATACCAGGCATTTCAGCAGTTTCACCGCCAACCAGCGCTGCGCCTGAAAGTTCACAACCTTTACCGATACCTGTAACGACATCAGCAGCAGTATCACATTAAGTTTACCTGTCGCGTAGTAGTCCAGGAAGAACAGTGGTTCAGCACGTGCAACAACTAGGTCATTTACACACATTGCTACCAGATCGATACCAATTGTGTCGTGCTTGCCCAGGTCCATTGCCAAACGTAGTTTGGTACCAACGCCATCTGTACCTGATACCAGTACTGGCTTGCGGTATCCTTCAGGGATGCGGCAAAGTGCGCCAAAACCACCAAGGCCACCCATCACTTCAGGGCGGGCAGTGCTTTTAGCAACCCCTTTAATACGATCAACCAGGGCATTACCAGCGTCGATATCAACGCCTGCATCTTTGTAGCTCAGAGAGCTGTTTTCAGAACCATTAGACATGGAGTAGTAAACCTTTCATGTACAAGGAAAGAGGGAAGAAAAATATTGCGCGTATTCTACCGTTTCTGGCGAGTGAATACACTCATCTCGGCCATGAATATGAAATATTTATATGGGATGGTACAGTAGCGGATTCGAATTTGGACAGGTGTGGGTAATAGAATGGACTTTATCAGGGGCTCGGTAGTTGTTTTTTGGCTCTTATTCTCCTCATGGGTTAGTGCTGGGACAGTATCAGGAATTTACAGTACACAACTTGTGGTAGGAGAGCCTGCAACTGAACCAAGCCCTGTACAGATTGAAACCGGGCTTCGCCAGGTGCTTATTAAAGTTTCCGGGAATAGCGCAATTTCCTCTAATCCTGTTATACAGGGTCAGTTACCCAACGCAGTCAATCTGCTTCAACAGTTCAGTTTTAAAGACACCGAGCAAGGTTCTTCTATCATTCTTCAGCTTGATTATGCTCAGTCCCTTGTCGATGCCCTGGTTTCTCAAACGGGAATGAAACCATTAGGAATTCAGCGACCAACCGTACTTTTCTGGTTAGCGACTGATCTTCAAAAAGAGCAAGACTATGTTATGCCTGAAGATAAGGTCGTCAATACATTGCGAGATGTTGCAGCTACACGTGCGCTGCCAGTTCAGTTCCCGTTACTGGATTTGACAGATCAGTCAAGTTTACCTGTTGCGGATCTATGGGGGTTGTTTGAGGAGTCTATAGAATCTGCTTCGCTCCGCTATCGACCTGATGCTGTTGTAGCTGCGCGTCTGAGTTATCGGGATTCGGGGCAGGTTCAATTGGAGTGGCTTTTCAACTCAGTTCACGGAAGCAAACGACTATCTGGATTGGGAAGTGATGAACAGGTAATTAAAGAGATGGTAAATGCTATTGCTGATCAGCTGTTTAAGCCTGTTGCGAGCCATAAATTAAGTCACTTCCAGACTGGGGTAGAAGTGCATTTCAGCAATATATCAAGTCTGGCTGATTACGTTCAGTTGGCCGGGTTTTTAAAGTCTTTGCCCGTCGTTAATAGTGCTAATACAGAACGAGTACAGGGTGACTTATTGGTTATGCGTCTAGAACTGGATAGTTCAGAGGAGCAGATGCTTCAGGCAATCTCTGTCGAACCGAGGCTAACACTGCAAAATCGGGATATTGATAATCAGGGTAGAACTGTATTTTCCTACCGTTGGCAGAATTAAAACGCGATTACTTGAATTAGGGATAATGTTATGACGGAATCTCAGCGTTGGTTCTTTTTGATTTTCGCTTTGGTGATGGCTGGCTTGGTTTATCTCCTGGCGCCGATTCTTTCCCCTTTTTTAGTGGGGGCGCTGCTGGCCTATCTGTCTGATCCGATAGCCGATCGTCTTGAAGCAGCGGGTTTATCACGAACAACCTCAGTCATCATTGTCTTTATTGCAATGACCGCAATTGTCGTCATGATGTTTCTGCTGTTTATTCCGAAGCTAGGTATGCAGATCCAATTACTGCTGGAGCGCATTCCTCAAGCGATCAGCTTATTTGAAAATCAGGTATTGCCTTGGTTGATGTCGACATTCAGCCTGGAGGCAAGCGCTTTTGAGTTTTCCAATTTGAAATCGATCCTTATCGGTGATCTGCAAAAAACCAGCGATATCATGGCCCAGTTGCTAGGTGGTTTAACTCGCTCAAGCATGGCTATTGTCGCTTGGGTGGCGAATCTGGTACTAATTCCTGTGGTGACTTTCTATCTACTGCGTGATTGGGATGTCATGATGGATAAGGTTAAGCGCCTATTGCCGCGCAATATTGAGCCAAAAGTTTCACTATGGGCCCGTGAATGTGATGAGGTCCTGGGGGCCTTTATGAAGGGGCAGTTGCTGGTGATGGTCGCGCTTGGCGTTGTTTACGCTGTAGGATTATGGATTGTAGGACTTGATCTGGCGCTATTGGTTGGTATGATCGCGGGTCTTGCCAGCATAGTTCCCTATATGGGGTTTATTATTGGTATTGTGGTTGCCGGAGTGGCGGCCTTTATGCAGTTTCAGGACCCTATCGTTTTAGGTTATGTAGGTGCAGTGTTTATTGTTGGCCAAATGCTTGAGGGAATGTTACTAACCCCGTTACTGGTTGGCGATCGCATTGGTTTGCACCCTGTTGCTGTGATTTTTGCTATTATGGCTGGCGGCCAGTTATTTGGCTTCGTAGGGGTGCTACTAGCACTTCCAGTAGCCGCAGTAATCATGGTGCTGTTAAGGCATCTGCATGAAGGGTATAAAAGTAGTTCCCTTTATGCATCAGAACATAAGAATGACACAGAACAATCCGAACCCGTAGTTAATGACAACTAATCATCCATTTCAGATCCCATTATCAGTCAGCTTGCGTGATGATGCTCGCTTTGAGAACTTTTACGCTCAAGGTAATGAGTTAGTCTGTGCAACCTTAAAGGCAGCGGCGCAAGGTACAGGCGAACAGTTTACCTTTATCTGGGGTAATGAAGGGGTCGGTTGTACTCATCTTTTGCAGGCTATATGTCATGAGGCCGAGCCCTTAGGCCGAAGTGCTGCATATTTGCCACTTGATGAGCTTAAACATATGGGTAGTGGCATTCTTGAAGGGATGGAGTTTCTTGATCTGGTATGCCTGGATGCCGTTCAATCCGTCGCAGGTGATCGTGATTGGGAAGTGGCGCTGTTTCACTTCTTTAACCGTATCAGGGAGCAGGGCAACACGTTGGTCATTGCATCAACATCAGCCCCGCGTTATCTGGGTATCAGTCTTCCAGATCTGGCGTCTCGCCTAAGCTGGGGAATGGTATTTCAGGTTCAGCCTTTGAGTGATGACACAAAATTGAAGGCAATCCAGATGAGAGCCAGTGCGCGCGGTCTTGAGTTTTCTGATGAAGTGGCGCGTTTTCTGTTACACCATGCTAGCCGTAATATGAATGATTTAACCTCTTTGTTAGATACGCTCGATCAAGCCTCCTTGAGCGCCAAACGGAAGGTAACTATCCCGTTTATTAAGGAAGTTACAGGCCTTTAGCCTTTTTTATCTTATTCGTCTAAGTCTTCACATATCTGTCATCATCTTTTGCATGCGCGTAATGCAAAATACAGGTTCTGTATTTATGTACTCTGTATTCTGTAGGAGGTTGTATGGCCAGCAAGCATCTGACTGAAAAACTCAAGTCAAAGCTGGAAAAGGAAGACATTAAGGTTAAAGAGAACAATGTTCGTTTCACGGTTACCCATCTAAATCATAAAGGTAAAGTTCTCGGTCGGGAGTGGTATAAAGGATTTATTGCGGTTTCAAATAAACGTCTTATTCTGGCTTCGGAAGGCGTAAAATTTCTAAACATCAAGAAAAGTGATGAGCGCTTTACCGCGGTTAGGTTTGAAGAAGGCAATGTTGCCTGTCTTGAGGCGCGTTTGGCAAAAGAACCTGAAACGGAGCGTAGTCTGGTTTTTCATATTTATACCAGCAAAGTAGATAAGCTTTTAAAGAATATCGAAGCACTCTAAGCCTTAGGGTGCCTACAAGGGGCAGGTGAGCACCTTTGCCCCTTGAATTATCCTTTCTTCTCCCTCATGATTCCGCTTTTTGCGGGATATTCCGTGTACCAGATCCTAACTCAAACAGCTGATTTTATTATCATCAACAAGTCCCCTGGCATTAGTGTGCATAAAGATCAGGGTGATGAAGGGTTGACGATGTTGCTTCAGAGGCAACTGGAGTTGGATGAGATCTTTCTAATCCATCGGCTGGATAAAGTGACATCGGGTGTAATGGTGTTTGCAAAAAATCGTGAGACTGCGGCAGATCTTTCGATGCAATTTCAAAATCGTGAAGTTGAGAAGTTTTATCTTGCTGTCTCCGCAAATAAGCCGAAGCGCAAGCAGGGCTTGGTCTGCGGTGATATGGAAAAATCACGTCGCGGCAGTTGGAAATTGCTTCGTAGCAAGATTAACCCAGCAATGACGCAATTTGTAAGTGTGGCAATGAAGCCGGGATTTCGCCTCTTTTTGCTAAAGCCGTCTACAGGGAAAACCCATCAGATCCGTGTGGCATTGAAAAGTGAGGGTGCTCCGATTTTAGGTGATAATATGTACGGTGGTGAAGAAGCTGACCGCACTTATCTGCATGCTTACCAACTTGCTTTCACATTAAATGAAGAAAGATACATTTTTAGAGCACTTCCTACTGATGGTGTTCATTTCGATCATCAGTTCAGTACTCTGGTCGAATCATCTTTCTCCCAGCCGGAAATGGAAAACTGGCCTAAATTACCAAGCGTTAAATGTTAATAGTTAAGCAAGGCAACTGGATATGAGTGATAACGAACGTATCGATCGTGATTTTAACCTTCGAGATGATGAAGAGAAGAAGGCCTTTCTGGAACAGACCTGGTGCGACCAGTGTCAGGAAGTCAATCTGGGAATGGTTGAGCCGGAAGAATATGAACTAAATGACATTATCTTTATTGAAGGCAAATGTGCGAAGTGCGGACACATCATTCTCACTGAGATTACCGACGACGAGTTCTAAAGCGCTGGAGTACTGCATTGAGTTCCTCTTTTGAAAATAGATTTGGTGGTACGCGCAGGCTTTATGGCAATGATGCTGTGGACCGTTTTCGTGAATCAAACATTTGTGTGATCGGAATCGGTGGGGTTGGTTCCTGGGTCGCGGAGGCGCTGGCACGTACTGCGATAGGTAAAATCACTCTAATAGACCTGGATGATATCTGTATCACTAATACCAATCGTCAGATTCATGCTGTCGATGGTAATGTGGGGCGCCCCAAAACAGAGGCCATGGCAGAAAGGATAAAGCTGATTAATCCTGAGTGCGAAGTTATACAGATTGAAGACTTTATTACGCGCGAGAATATCCCTGAGCTGATCACAGGTGAATTCGATTACGTTATTGATGCTATTGATAGTGTTAAAGAGAAAGCGGCGTTGATTGCGCACTGCTGCTATCGCAAGATTCCAATCATTACGATTGGCGGGGCTGGCGGTCAAACGGATCCAACCAAAATCGATATTTGTGATTTAGCCAAAACCAATCATGATCCGTTGGCAGCAAAGTGCGTTCCTTTTTGCGAAGCATTATCGCTTTAGCAAAGTGGCAGCGTTTTGCGGTC
>NZ_CH724125.1:717610-753821 GCF_000153345.1 Neptuniibacter caesariensis | reverse complement strand
ACGCTCTTTATTGCTGAGCATCTCCAGAATCTGCTGTTTCTCTTCAAGCTTCAGAGACATATGTGCGGCAATCGTGTCAGCCAGACGCCCCACTTCTTCGATATTCTGCAGCGATGAAAGCACTTCAGATGGGATTTTTTTGTTAACCTGAACAAAACGTTCGAATTGTTCCAAGACGGTACGCTTGTATAGCTCATCTTCCGCACTGCTTAGCTCTTCAACCGCCAGGATTGACGCTTCTGCAGTAAAGAAGCCTTCCTCTTCGTGAAGCGTTTCGATGGTTGCACGGTAATCACCTTCAACCAGAACTTTCACAGTACCGTCTGGCAGTTTGAGCATTTGCAGTACACTTGCAACAGTACCTACTGCAAACAGATCTTCTGATGTTGGCTCATCATCGGAAGCATTTTTCTGTGCTACCAATAAGATCTCTTTATCACCAGCCATTGCCGCTTCAAGTGCGTCTATCGACTTTTCACGGCCAACAAATAGCGGAATAACCATATGTGGGTACACCACTACATCTCTGAGTGGAAGTACGGGCAACTCAATCAGTTGCGTCTGAGTATTATCCTGTTGCGTCATGCTGATAAAGCCTCATAAAACCGGTCCGCGATGCTCTGCGGAGAAATTCTGTAATGCACGTTTCTGGTTACATGGGGGTCTGTCTAACCAATTACAACCAGTGATTTATAAAAAATACAGTGCTATGAAGATTGTTGGATGTCGCCGGGGATACTGTGAAGCTGGAAAAAAGCACTTAAAAGTCTTTCGGGCTTGTTCGCCGGTTCCGTAACTTATAGCAACAACCTTGTCAGTAAACAATGAAAAAAGGGGAAATAAATTTCCCCTTTTTTCAGCAAACGCAGTGATTATTTGAAATAGGCCTTATCACGGACACTATGATCGGTTACATCACGCACACCAACAAGGCTGTCGATACGTTCCACCAGCGTCGCTTCAACTCCGTCTTTCAACGTCATATCTACTGCGCTACAACCCTGACAACCGCCGCCAAACTGAAGAACAGCAATATGACCTTCCTCTTCTTCCACAACCTCCATCAACTTAACATCACCACCGTGAGCGGCCAGGCCTGGGTTGATTTCAGAGTAAAGGATGTAATTGATCTGCTCATCAATAGGGCTATCTGGGGATACCTTCGGTACCTTTGCGTTTGGCGCTTTAATCGTCAGCTGACCACCCATACGATCTTTAGAAAAATCAACGTATGCCTCATCCAGATAGGGAACGCTGTTCTTCTCAATGTAAAAACGTAGTGTCTCTAGCTGCATGATCTCATCATCTTCGATCACTTCATCCGGGCGACAGTAAGCGAGACAGGTCTCAGCATATGAAGTACCCGGCTGAGTAACAAACATGCGAACGGCCATGCCTTCAGTGTCCTGCTTAGAAAGCAATTCACCTAAATATTCTTCTGCTGTTTCTGTAACAGTAATGTTCATACGATGTCCTGTATGTTCACGATTTAACAATTGAGCATAGGATACACCGATTCCAATCCCGAGTAAATTGATCAACTATTAGTCAATTTAAACCATACGCAAAGAAAGGCCTTCAAATCATTTCGCTGAAGGCCCCATCATTACTTTTATCTGCTAGAATCGCCTTTTTTTTATTAAACGCTCTTATGCTGTCGCTCGAACGCAAAAAAATCATTCTGGGCCTTGGACTGCCGATCATTGCGGGAATGCTTTCACAAAGCGTCCTCAACCTGATCGATGCCGCGCTTGTTGGCCAACTGGGCGAAGCCTCTTTGGCGGGTGTCGGTATAGGAAGTTATGCCAATTTTGTTGTAATCAGCCTGATTCTTGGGCTTTCTTCTGCCGTACAAGCACTGGTTGCTCGCACCTTAGGCAGTGGAGACAGGGAACGGTCTGTTATCCCGGTCTATTGGGGAATTATTCTTTCTGTTGTCATTGCCCTCCCACTCAGCCTGCTATTCATCTCTCAGTCTGAGCAGTTGACTGGTCTTATGACAGATGACTTAGCCGTGCAGGATATAGCCGCTTCTTATTTCGATTATCGAACAGCGGCGATGGTCGCCGTAGGATTAAACTTATCACTGCGCGGATGGTGGAATGGAAACAAACAACCGGTCACCTATTTTAAGGTACTACTGTTCACCCACCTGCTGAACGTTGTTGTTAGCTATTGCTTAATCTTCGGCGAACTCGGGTTACCTAGACTCGGCGCACCTGGCGCAGGGCTTGGCAGTGCAATCGCCCTGTTTGCGGGGGCATTTTTTAACTTCTGGCTTCTGCGAAAAGAGCTTAAACCGACTCGCAGGCTGATCACTTCACTTATCAGGGATTACTCATTAATACGATTCTTTCGCCTGGCCCTGCCCCACTCTTTGCAGCAGTTCTTGTTGGCACTCGCCATCTGCACCCTGATCTGGATTATTGGTCAATTAGGCACTCATGAACAAGCGATCGCCCATGTACTCATTAACTTGTCACTGTTTCTTATTCTTCCTGCTGTAGGTTTTGGTGTAGCTTCAACGTCATTAGTGAGCCACGCAATGGGTGAGAAAAACCTCCAGGCTGCCTCACGCTGGGGCTGGGATGTGGTAAAGACCGCATTTACTACCGTACTAATACTTAGTCTGCCACTCTTATTCATCCCGGAATCAGTGCTGAAGATTTTTCTTCACTCTGAAGAGATCATTGAGCAAGCAAAACTTCCGCTGCGACTGACAGCTTTGGCGATCTGCCTCGATGCTGCAACGATCGTTTTTACCCAAGCCCTGCTGGGTGTAGGAGCAAGCCGGTCCGTATTACTGATTTCGACACTGGGACAGTGGTGCTTCTTTTTACCCCTCGCCTGGCTATTTGGACCCTTTTTCGGCTTTGGCCTGATCGGTATCTGGCTTGTACAAGTCGTTTACCGCTTTTTATCATCCATTATGTTTATCCGAATCTGGTCTCAGCGATCCTGGCAAAATATTAAAATCTAGTTATAACAACTTGCCATGCCCGACATCCGGGCTTGTTCGCAGCTTTGTGAAGTTGCTATATTGAAGTAAATACCTATAGGGATATGTAAATGGCTGATCAGTCACTAGTTTTTTCTTTTTTCCTGATCTTTACCGGTGCCGCTATCGTCGCTTCACTGGCACTCTATACACGCCAGCCTCTACTGGTAGCCTATATAGTATTGGGTGCTGTACTAGGTCCCTACGGCATGATGATGGTGACAGACACTCAGCTGCTATCAGAGATATCGCATATAGGCATCATATTTTTGCTGTTCCTGCTCGGCCTGGATATGCAACCGTCCCACCTACTGCATATGCTGAAGAAGGCTACCTTAGTCGCCATTTTCAGCTCGCTAATATTCTTCGCACTCGGTTATAGCGTCGGTTATGCGTTTGGTTATACGCAAACCGAGAACATGATCATCGGCATCGCCGTGATGTTCTCAAGTACCATCATCGGTATTAAGCTGTTACCAACGACTGTGCTACATCATCGACATACAGGTGAACTGGTGGTCGGCTTGCTGCTGCTTCAGGACGTTATTGCCATCATGGTTTTGCTATTTTTATACAGTGGCTCAGGCGAGAGCAGCACCAGCGACACCATGGCACAATTCAGCAAGACCATCGCAGCACTTCCGTTAATCATTATTGGCGCATTTGTCTTCGTAAAGTACGTGCTGCTCAAGCTGATCCAGAAGTTCGATCGTTTTCACGAATATATATTTCTGCTCGCTATCGGCTGGTGCCTTGGTTTGGCGGAGATCGCCAACCTGGCGGGGCTTTCTGCTGAAATTGGGGCGTTCGTAGCGGGCGTATCGATCGCTACAAGCCCAATTGCGCAATATATTGCAACCAGCCTTAAGCCATTACGTGATTTTTTCCTGATTCTGTTTTTCTTCTCGATAGGCGCAAGCTTCAACCTTGGACTTGTCGGACAGATAGCAGTACCCGCAATCATTTTGGCGCTTCTTGTTCTGGCCGTTAAACCTGCTGCATTCAGATATCTACTCAGCAGCATTAGTGAATCACCCAAGTTAGGCTGGGAGGTCGGATTCCGTCTTGGTCAGATCAGTGAATTCTCATTATTGATCGCCTATATCGCAGCCGGCGCAAGCATGATTGGAGAAGAGGCCTCTCATGTTATTCAGGCCACCGCGATCTTAACTTTCTTACTCTCCAGTTATGTTGTGATCTTTAACTTTCCTTCTCCGATCGCGGTATCGGATAAATTGCGCAGGGACTAAAACAAAAAAGCCGGCGAGGGCTCGCCGGCTTTTTTTTGGCATTATAATCAGACAAACTGACCGATTTTCCGTTCCGCCCAAAGCTTTTCCGCTTTAGCCTGAAGCGATTCCACATCCCCCTCTTCCCCAAGCAGGCGCAAGGTAACCGCAATGGTAGCTATAATGGCCCGAAAGCCATATTCATGCTCAACCTCTCCCTTCCAGAAAGCCAGAAGTGTTTCAGGTGGTAACTCGTCCTCTTTTACGAAACGCTTCTCAACACTGCGCGGCCACTCATACTCAGTGAGCTCACCATCCGTTACCCACTGCAAAAGGCATTCGGTGTCAGGACGTATTTCCGCTTCACCACCATCACCCTTCATGGTTAGATTGCGCTCTATCCCTAAAAGCTTAGCCGCCTTCTGATGCATAGGACCATAGGGCGGATGGAAGACTCCATCGATACTCGCTGGCGCATCAGCAGGGTTTAACATACGGCATAAGGTATGTACTGGTGATCGCAAACCAAGCACAGGTCGAAGCTTAATAATGGCGCCCAATGGAGGGCAGAACTGATCTATTGCCATATAAGCAAAATTACAGCGCTCCAGCTCTGATTCTGCTTTAGCCCACCCCTCACAGGCGGGTAATCGGAACATAGAGAGCATATCTTCTACATAGATTCTGCCAGGCGTATGCCCTTTAGCACCATGCATGAAGATCCGATAACCATGAGTTGCCAGACACAAGGCAGCCAAAAGGTACCAGGTATGTCGACGCTTCTTGCCAGCATAAGTTGACCAGTCTAGATCAACTTTAATCTCTCGCCCCACGGCATATCGCTGCCTTACAGCATCGGCAAAACCTGCCAACTCTTCAGGCGCTTCTTCCTTAACCCTAAGCAACATTAAAAAGGCACCGAGCTGCTCAGGCTCAACCTGTCCATCCAGAATCATTCCCATCGCCTCAGCTGCTTCTTCACGCGTCAGCGAACGGGTTCCATTTTTGCCTTTACCAAGTATGCGAACAAATGGAGCAAATTGATGTTCTTCTATCATATGCAGATTTAACCTTGTTCTATGCTGCAGGAATCTCTAGAGTGGGTAGCCTTCAAAACAGTTAATCACTTTGCAGACACCGCAATTCGTTTAAGGCTTAGTTTAATGAAATCTTACCCAGAGCAGCTACATATTTTTTTTAATGCTCTGACCTTTTATACACGCTTGAGTGCACCAAAATGGGTAATCTACAAACCTGATTACCAAGCTAAATGCTCAAAATACCTCCCTTGGATTGGCGCCTTAATCGGTGTTTACGCCGCCCTTATCTACTGGCTATGCCAATTCATTTTTCCTGAAAGCCTGGCAATTATTCTGTCGATGTTTACCTCTATCATCATGACCGGAGGCATACATGAAGATGGCCTGGCCGATTGTTGTGATGGCTTTGGCGGAGGCTGGGACAAACAACAGATCCTTAGCATAATGAAAGACTCTCGAGTCGGTACTTATGCTGTTCTGGGGCTGATTCTGGTACTTTTACTCAAATATGCAGCGCTACTGGAGATAGAAGAAACCATACTGACCATCATCTTTGCCCACTGCTTTAGCCGTTTTCTCCCCCTGTTAATCATGCGCAAATCTGCTTACGCAGGAAGGCAAGAAGAGAGCAAATCCAGTGACCTAACCTTCCCTCTTTCAAATACGGATCTGTTGTTAGCGGCAATCCCCGCGTTGATCTGCGTTGTTTTGCTTCCTACCTCTTTCAGCACAGTTATTCTTCCATGTTTACTAATTACCCTATGGCTTAATCATTATTTTCAACATCGAATTGGCGGCTATACCGGTGACTGCCTTGGCTGTTGCCAACAACTAAATGAGCTGCTGATTTATCTATGGTTTTGCCTGGCATTTTTATAGAGACCGCTGTAACGCAGATAGCGGTGCCCCTAAAACAAGGTTTTTGATAGAATCCGCAGCTGATCTCACCCGGTAATATCAGATGAAAAAACAAAATAGCTTGTTTGCCCGCAAACCCGCCAAGTCACCTAAAAGTAAAGCCAGCATGGATTACCCTGAAACGCTGGAAATTATTGGCCTCAGCCACGAAGCCAGAGGGATTGCTAAACACAATGGCAAGACCATTTTTGTTACGGGTGCACTGACCGGAGAGACCGTTAGGTATGAGATCAGCAAGAAGCACCGCAGATTTGATGAAGCTGAGTGCGTAGAAGTCATTACCCCATCACCTAATCGTGTAGAACCCTTCTGCCAATATTATGGACAATGCGGTGGTTGTGATCTTCAACATCTGGAACACTCAGAGCAGATCAAAGCCAAAGAAAGCCTTGTACTGGATCAACTCCAACGTTTAGGCAAATTCAACCCCGAATCGACAACGCCTCCGTTATCTGGCTCTGATCAGGAGTACCGACGCAGCTGCCGTATCGGCATAAACCAACTGATGCGTGATGGAACGCCTATCATCGGCTTCCGACGTCGAGGCAGCAGCAAACTACTACAGGTAGACAACTGTCCAATCCTGATTAATCCGATCAATAAAATCCTCGGTAAACTCAAGGCAGTTTTATCCGAAGCAGATTCTTGTAAAGAGATTACCCATGCGGAACTAAGCATGGGTGACCAACAGGGTGCCATGACGCTCAGGATTAAAAAGCCATTACCTGAAAGCCTCTCATCTTCTTTGCAAAAACTGGCTGAAGACAACGAGTTTCGCCTCTATTTCGACAACGGACAGCAGATTAACGCTTTTGGTGATGAAGCCGATCTCAGCTATCAATTAGAAAAGAGTGAAACCCAGATCGGTTTTAAACCTGGCGACTTTATTCAAGTCAATGCTTCGGTTAATACACAAATGATCAATCGGGCTATGGACTGGCTTGATTTAAAGGATAATGACAGGGTATTGGATCTGTTTAGTGGCGTCGGAAACTTCAGCCTGCCGTTGGCTACTAAAGCAGGTAGTGTTATTGGTGTAGAAGGCGTTGAAGATATGGTGCAACGCGCGCAGAACAACGCCAAACAAGCTGGGCTTAATAACTGTGAATTCTATCGGGCAGATCTAAGCAAGGATCTAAAAGCCCTGCCCTGGTATAAACAGGGTTTTAGCAAGATCCTAATAGACCCTCCCAGAACAGGCGCGTTAGAAGTCATCAAACAACTGGAACAACACCAGTGTGATCAGATTCTTTATGTTTCCTGTAATCCGTCAGCTTTAGCGCGAGATGGCGCAGAGCTTATCCGCCAAGGCTATAAAGCCAGCAAATTCTGCGTGATGGATATGTTTCCTCATACCTCCCATGTAGAGTCACTCGTTCTATTTGAGAAATAAGATGCAAGACAGCTCTGTAGAAATCATTTACGCCGATGAGCATATCGTCGTGGCCAATAAGCCCTGGGATATGCTTTCAGTACCAGGAAAAGGCGAAGATAAGCAGGATTGTCTATGGCGAAGAGTCCAGACCAGCTATCCGACTGCGCGCATCGTACATCGACTGGATTACGCCACTTCTGGAATAATCATACTGGCCCTTACGCTTGATGCCCAACGAGCTCTCAGCCGCAGCTTTCAGGAAAGAGAAACCCAGAAGCGCTATCAAGCTATTATTGCAGGTCGACCTAAAGAAGATTCTGGAAGTGTAGATCTTCCTTTACGCTGCGACTGGGAAAACCGTCCTCTACAAATTGTTGATCACGAGCAAGGAAAGTCCGCGCTAACCCATTGGCTGATTGATGAAGTCACTGAGCTGGGTAGCCGAGTCTTACTGACACCTGTAACGGGTCGCTCGCATCAACTGCGCGTACATATGCAAGCCATGGGGCATCCAATTATTGGTGATCGCTTTTACGCCAGCGAGGAGCAAGTAGCGGCCTCAGAAAGGCTATTACTACATGCAGAATTTTTGAAGCTACCCCACCCCGAAAGCGGAAAAATGATGGAGTTTAACGCACCCTGCCCCTTCTAAATGGCTTGCTAAAGGTAGTTACTAATAATTCTTTGTAACTGCCCATTGCGCTCCATTTCCGCCAAAACCTCTTCAAGCGGACCACTAAGCTCAGAAGGCATTGTTTTTCCGTAGATGATCCACTGGGGTGTTGAGCGGAATTTCGTGGGCAAAACCTTTAAAGAGTATTCAGAATTTTTGGTCAGGTAGTTCAAACCAAGGTCATGATAGTAGAATAAACGTAGCCGCTTTAAACCTAAAAGCTTAAGCGCCTCATCCAGACTATATATCTGCTCAACCACTTCTACCCCAGGCTGTTTTTTTAAGAACGACGCAGAGCTGGTACCAAACAGAGCCCCCACAGGCACCTTATCTGACGCCAGGTCATCAAATGAGTTAGGTAGGTAAGGCTCATCAACATGAGCCGCAACTACATTTGAAACCTCATAAACCGGTGTCGCAGCATAAACAAAGCGTTTCTCTCTATTAGCATTACGCCCTGCCCCGCAATAAATTTTATTAGCGCTACTTTCAACCTGCTTCAGAATCCGTTTGATGGGTAAAGCAACCTGACCTATCTCTAACACCACACCTTTTTCTTCTAAATGAGTGGCTAAAGCCCGATAGAGATCACCACAAAGGCCAGTCAATTCGCCATTTTCAAATAGGTACTTGGGCTTGGAATCCTGAACCAAAGCGATCATCTGATGCCCACCAGCATGGTTAGTGACTGGCACTAGCAGCAATAAGCACAGCGTACTTATACTTAGCAGAGCTCTCAGTTTCAGCATCATATCAACACCCAACGGGACAGTTTTAGAACGACTAATAAAGAACAGTAAATATACCCTGAAATGTCAAATTACACCTGACGTATAATTTTTCCCTGCAAAAAAGCAGCAATGTTTTCAGCGGTTTGATCAATAATCCTTTGTCTGGCCTGTTCGCTCCCCCAAGCAATATGGGGTGTAACCAACAAATTAGGAATATCTGCACCTAAAAGGGGATTTCCGTTTGCAGGAGGCTCGACACTGAGAACATCTGTAGCCGCCGCCGCAATCTCATGATTACGCAATGCACTCGCAAGGTCCTCCTCATTGACGATCCCTCCTCGCGCCGCATTAATCAACATGGCGGAACCTTTCATTTTACGAAAAGTCTCCTCGATAAAAAGGTTTCGAGTGCCCTCGGTCAACGGGCAGTGCAAACTAATCACATCTGAATTTTCAACAACGGTATCGAATAAAACCCGACCCGCTTTAAGCTCAGCATCATCAGGGCGATTAGCAATCAGGACCTGCATGCCAAAGGCTTCAGCTATTTTTGCAACACCCTGCCCCAGATTACCGTAGCCAACAATCCCCAGAGTTTTACCTTTTAGCTCAGAAATCGGGTGATTGAAAAAGCAAAATTGCTGCGCTTTTTGCCACTCACCCTGCCTGACATCATTTGAATAATTCACCAGGTTGGTATGCAAAGCCAGAATCATTGACCAGACATGCTGTACGACCGAATCAACACCATAGGCAACGCAATTTGATACCGGAATAGACAGCTCCGAAGCAGCTTGCTTATCGACAACATTTGTCCCTGTCGCAAGTACACTAATGTATTTCAAACGATCAGCCTGAGAGAGCAGGTCTGCGGACAGCGGAGTTTTATTCGTGATCACTATATCAAAGCCCTGGATCCTATCGCCTACGCACTCTTTAGGCGTAAGATCATATGTAACCAACTCATCTAACTGCGACCTCAAAGGTGATAAGTCGTAAGCCTCAAGTCCGTTAAGATCAAGTATAACTGCACGCATAAACAACTCCTTTCTAACTAAACAAAAAGGGGCCATAAGGCCCCTTTTAGAAATTGATTAGATTCTATTTCTGAAGGTTATCCTTTATTCCCCAGAGAATCTCTTCAGCAACAACAGCAGGCGCGGAAAGCCCCTGGTAAGTATGAACAGTTAGGAATACTCCCTTACGGCTACGGATCAAACGCAACTCGTAACGCCCTGTGTGCTCAAATTTTCCGGTTGAATGGTTATAAATACCTGAATCTTCACCACCAAAGACATAGATAGGCTTGCCAGCAAACCAGATTTTGTAACCCTTCTTGTTGCCCTGATCTTCAGGATCAATCAACGAGTTTTCGGAATCACCATCAACCTCTTGAAGTCGCGCGGCAGTCTTACCAGAGGTGTAACTGATACCATCATCTTCTTCCTCGATGCCAATCGCAGCGTTGAACGCACTTGTATCTAGCTTGATTTCATCTCGATCAGAGTGAAGCCATTCGAAGAAGCCCATCTCCTCAACATTTTCAAATGGAGTTGAAGTTGAGTAAGTCATGTAGAAACGACCTGTATCTGCATCACGGGTACCCACATCCATATCTGCCAGATCCAGAGCTTTGTTAACTTCATTCCAAGCTGTTTCTATATCTGCATCAAGCTTTAATACAGGATTGCCACGAGAGTCACGACCCAACTGAGTGCCGACACGTCGTTTTTCATTGAAGGCAATCAGGGTTTGAGCATTTCGATCTCCGGTCGCTTTCGCAAGATAACGCAGCATCTCAAACATCATGTCAGATTTATAGCTAACATCTCGGGAGGTTTCATTCCAATCGATTGCCGATACATCTTCATCAGCTGCAAAACGAACATGCTGCATGGCTACAGCAGTACGATTGAAGTCGCCGTCGACAGGTCGAAGCGTAATACGCAATTTATCCTTTGTCGGCCCAGGAATATCCTGGAATGTCAGGCGCTTTACCCAAGTATCAATAAAGCTAAACTCTTTGGCTTCATGATAGATCCACTGAGTTTCCATATCTCCCTGACGCGGGTTTGACTTGGCAATATCGATACCATTAAAGCGCCAAAACTCCTGCAGTTTCACCCATACATTGGTGATGCCTTCATCCACGATAATAAGCTTGTCACCACCATCACGCTTCAGGCTAACCGATTCACTTCCAGCTTCAGCATAGAAGAACTCCGGACGCGGTACGATAAACTCACCGGTCCGGGCTGTAGCGACCTGACTCACATCAGGAATCTGCAATGTATCTTCCGTCTGCTTAGATTTAAGGTGCGCAGGAACCTCGAGGCGCTTCCCTTTTTCCGCCAGTTCATAATCCTGGCTCCGATCTCGCACGATCCCATTGTCACCATAAATCGGGTTGTCATCCAGCATGCTACAACCCGTTAGCAGCACACTCGCTACTACAGATAAAGATACAATTTTTTTCATTATTCAGTCGCTTAGATAATTTCGCTGCTACGCAAAGCTTCACGTACTACTTCATGGTATTCATCTGCTAAAACAGTGAGAGGCAAACGAATACCCAGTCCCATGAGGCCCATATCAGCTAAAGCCCATTTTACAGGGATAGGATTAGCCTCAACGAAAAGTTTCTCATGTAATGGCATCAGACGATCATTTAGTGCACGCGCTTCATCTGCCTTACCCGCCAGTGCAAGTTCACACAGATTAGACATCTCCGCAGGAGCAACGTTTGCAGTGACAGAGATATTACCTTTACCGCCACCCAAAATTAGCTCTACAGCCGTAGGGTCGTCGCCGGAATAAACTGCGAAATCTTCAGGTACACGCTTCACCAAATCGATGCCGCGCTCTACATCACCTGTCGCTTCTTTAATACCAATAATGTTATCGATCTCAGCCAAACGAACTACCGTTTCAGTCTGCATATCACATGCAGTACGACCCGGAACATTATATAGGATCTGAGGAATATCAACGGCTTCAGCAATCGCTTTAAAGTGCTGATAAAGCCCTTCCTGAGTTGGCTTGTTGTAGTAAGGCGTAACTAACAGACAGGCATCTGCACCCACTTTCTTTGCTTCTTCAGTAAGCTCTATCGCTTCGCTTGTTGAGTTTGCGCCAGTACCTGCAATAACCGGAATCCGACCAGCAACACGATCAACTACACGTTTAATGACCTGACAGTGCTCATCGCAGTTTAAAGTCGCGGACTCACCTGTTGTGCCCACTGCAACGATAGAATCTGTGCCCTTATCCAAATGCATATCTACAAGTTTGTCGAGATTTTCCCAATCGACATCGCCGTTAGATTGCATAGGGGTAACAAGAGCAACAATGCTGCCAGTAATCATTTTATTCTCCATGAGATTCAAATAGGTTTAGCAAAGGACAAAACTACTCTGCCCAATCGCTTATTACAACCTTAAAACACTACTTATCTGGCTCTAGCTATCTGAAACTATTAATTTTTTGCTAAAGCCAGCTCCACACCTGGATCATATTTATTAATTGAGCACCTGGCTGCAAATCAAATTCAGATCTGAGAAAGCACTCTACTTATAATCCAAACGATATCTGGTATCGTATAGAGGGTCGTTATTCTATACGATTTTACACTTTGTTGAGTAGCCATCTTCACTAAGGATTTATTATGAGCACAGTCGCTATTGACCAAAAAGTACCCTCTTTCACCGCACAAGCCACCAGTGAGGTGACTGTTAACCTTGATGATCTAGCGGGAAAAAATGTAGTGATCTACTTCTATCCAAAGGATAGTACGCCAGGCTGCACAACCGAAGGACAGAATTTCCGCGACAACATCGAGAAGTTCGAAGCAGCAAATACGGTAATTTTTGGCGTATCGCGTGATGGACTTCGCGCTCACGAAAATTTCAAAGCCAAGCAATCCTTCCCATTTGAACTGATCAGTGATCCTGACGAAGAGCTTTGTAAAATTTTTGATGTGATTAAGCTGAAGAAAAATTACGGTCGGGAATATATGGGGATTGACCGTTCGACCTTCCTTATCGACGCAGAAGGTATTTTACGGAAAGAATGGCGCACCGTTAAGGTAAAGGGGCACGTTGAAGAAGTTCTTGAGGCCGTTCAAAGCTTAAACGCGTAATTTAAGCCTGTACAATAAAGCGCCACCGTTATCCCTCTGGCGGCGCTTCTTTAAACTTATAACTGAAACTTCATAACCAACTGATTGAGTTCGTGCGCTTCTTTACGAATCAGATCTGTCGCTTCCACGACTTTCTCAGTATCTCGCTTAGTCTGCCCCGCTATATCAGAGATGTTTACGACCCGCTGGTCAATATCTGTGGCAACCGCCGACTGTTGTTCTGCAGCAGTGGATATCATGGTGTTCATTGACGAAATAGTATTCGTCGAACAGATAATCTGATCCAGTACAGACGCAGCGGAATTAGCCAGCTCACTACTTTTACCTGCAAGCTCTGTACTCTCGCCCATTGATGAAACGGCAGATTCTGCTTTGCTCTGCAGACGCTCAATAATATCCTGAATCTCCCGGGTAGATTGCTGAGTGCGCTGGGCTAAGGTTCTTACCTCATCTGCCACTACGGCAAACCCACGCCCCTGATCGCCAGCACGTGCAGCCTCGATTGCAGCATTCAAAGCAAGCAAATTAGTTTGCTCAGCAATACCCGTGATTACGGATGTGACATTACCAACTGCCTGGCTTTCCTCTTCTAATTCAGACAACATTGAAGCGGTTTCATTGAGCATGGTGACCATTTTTTGCGCTTCAGACTCTGATCTACCCACGACAGTGCCACCGTCTTTCGCGTGCCCATCAGTTTCCTGAGCAGCCAGTTCGGCTTCCTGAGCATTATTAGCAACCTCCTGAACAGTTGCACTCATCTCTGTCATTGCAGCCGCAACCAGCTCGATATCCTCATACTGCCGCCCAACGCCCATACTGGCATCAGACGTTGCCTTAACAACATTGCTAACATGGATCTCCGTATTCTTCGCAACCGTCTGGACGGTTTGAAGCAGCTGTCCCACGTGATCCAACATATTATTGTACGCGAGGAACATTTGGCCGATCTCATTATCGGTATGAGTAATATTAAAGCGATGCGAGAAGTTTCCTTCACCCACCTCACTCATACGGGCATTCAAGCGGCGGATATTATCCATTAAGATCCGCAAACCAAAGATACGCCCAAACACCACCAGCAAGAGAATTCCCAGCACACAAACTAAAGCGATCATTAGCTGCTGCATGTTGGTATCACTGGCCTTGTTGGTCATCATCACAACCGCTTTATTCATCTCTTTCAGAACAACAGGCGACTGTTTCATTATATCTAGCGTTGTACTTTCTGAGGGTTGAGTAATGTGCGATTCGATAACCCCCTTGTAGGTTGCCCACAAGGTTTCTACATGCTGCATCTGCTTGAGAATTTCAGAGTCTTTAATTGCATTCATGCCTAACTCTTCATTACCCAGCATGATTTTCTTATGCGATGACTCAAAGAGCTCCATTGTTTTCTTGAGCGTTGATTGCTGTTCAACCTGAGCCGCAACCAGTAATGCCTCTTTAGCAATTTTCTGGCTCAGCATTCGCTGCCGTCCAGCCATATTTATCGTTTGCGGGTTGATCGCCATACTGAAATAGAGGCTAATACCAGAAGAAGCGGCAAGGAGGAAAATCAGCGCATATGACAGGGTGAACTGGCTGTTAATCGTCTTACAGCCTAAGGTACGTAAGGTTTTGTCTATCAGGTTAGATATGGCGTTTATCATATCCCCTCCTTGGTTAAGTATGAGCGGTGAGGCTTTCCGACCGATTACCCGCTTTGATCGGGCCATTCTAATGCACTGATCAGCAAGGAAAATTGCTCAGCATCAAGTTTTGCTAGATTTAATGTAGAAATAAAACATCATTTGAATAATAAAAAAGCCCCTGAACAGGGGCTTTTAGTATTGAAAGTAAAAAAGGTTATTCGTGGGTTACAACCGCGACACGAATAGAATCCATCTTAAGGGCGGCATCATCTAATGCATCATGAAGCCGCGCTTCCTGCTGGATCAATGCATCAATCTCATCCTGACGTATATTCGGGTTTACTTTTGAAAGCGCTACCAGCCTTTCTTTCTCAATCTGGTACTCATCGGTAACCTGCTGTCTTGCCTGATTCAACAGCTCCACTTCGAGATCAACGACCTGGTTTTCCATTTGGGTAGCCAGTTGCCCAATCTCCTCTCTGGTATGTTTGACCAGATTGTAAGCAACACTTTTACCGACTCGCTTACCCAATGAAGCGAAGTGTTGCTCGGTGATAACACCTGTAAGATCGTTGCCATTACTATCCAGGACTTTACGAACGCACGCTTCCGGAAGGAAGCACTGCAGGTTCAGGCTTGAATCAGAAATAGACTGAATTCTGAAAATAGCCTCTACCAATAAGCTTCCGGCCTTCAACGGCAATAACTTCATTGTACACAGTGTTGAACTACCGTAACTTCCCTCAAGCATCATCTCCATCGAACCTGAGACCATTGGGTGCTCCCAACTCAGGAACTGCATATCTTCTCTGGAGAGGGCTTCACTACGCTGGAAGGTAGCCGTCATTCCATCTTCAGGAAGGCCAGGAAAATGCGCGTTCAGCATGTGATCGCCAGGATGAAGAACCACACCGGCTAAACCTGTAGTTTCCTGTTCCACACCAAAATGATCAAAAATCCGTCCCATATAGGAAGCTAGCTGAGAACTATTGCTATCCTCTTCCAAGGCTTCCATTAGCACTTCTGCTTTCTCTGGTTTACAGGAATTAAGCTCCAACAGACGGTCGCGTCCTTCTTGTAATTCAGCCAATAATTCCTGCTGCGCAAGTGACGTATCAGTGATTAATGATGCGACTGCAGCGGTATCTTCAGGGGCTTCCATACACTGATGAAGCTCAGCCGCAAACTTCTGCATCATTGCCTGACCAGTAGGACAGACCTGCTGGAACGCACTTAAGCCTTCCGCATACCACTTGAGCAGCACTTCCTGAGCACTTCCGGTGAAGAAAGGCACATGGATATTGACATCTCGTACCTGACCGATACGATCCAGTCGCCCTATGCGCTGCTCCAGAAGATCGGGGTTCAACGGTAGATCGAACATCACCATATGATGAGCAAACTGGAAATTGCGCCCCTCGCTACCTATTTCTGAGCAGATAAGAAGCTGTGCTCCTTCCTCTGGGTCAGCAAAATAAGCCGCAGCTCTGTCACGCTCTAACAGACTCATTCCTTCATGGAAAAGAGCAGTACGCTTACCCTCAAACAAACGCAGCTGCTTTTCCAGGGTGATGGCGGTTTGCGCATGCGCGCAAATGATCAGGACTTTGTCATTACGGTGGTCTTCTAACCACTTAATAATCCAGTCAGCCCGGTTATCCTCCAGCAACCATGCAGAGCCTACACCATCAGCAATCAGTGTCTCTGGGTGAAGCTGCTTTTCCATGCTGGCTTCAGCCATTTGTTCTCTATAAGCGGCAGGCATTTCCAATGGATAAGTGGTCAGCACACGCTCGGGGAAGCCCTGAACGCTGTCTCGGGTGTTACGGAACAAGACACGTCCTGTACCATGCTGATCCAACAAGTTATTAACTGTTTTCTCTATCAACAGAGCCTGCTGCTCAGGCTCCTCATCCAGATGCTGCTCCAGCTCCACAGCCGCCTGATCGCCCAGATAACGATGTAACAGATCCGTAAATACTTTATCAGAAAGCGCTTCTTGCCAATTCTCAGGCTGCTGTAACTGTTCTATGAGTTGATTAACACATTTGAAGTCTTTCTCTTCCTGCACAAACTTTTCCAGATCGTAATAACGATCCGGATCTAGCAAGCGAAGTCGCGCAAAGTGGCTCTCGATGCCCAGCTGTTCAGGAGTTGCTGTCAGTAATAGCAGACCTGCTGTATCTAAAGCTAACTGTTCTATACAGCGATAGCTGTGACTAGCACCCTCTTCACTCCAACCAAGATGATGCGCTTCATCGACGATAAGAAGGTCCCAACCCGCTTCCTTGGCCTGTTCCAGATGTTTGTCATCACGCGTGAAAAGAGAGAGTGGCGACAAGACCAATTGAGCCGACTCAAAAGGGTTACCCTCTGCATCGGCACAACGCCCTTCATCGATAATGGAGAATAAAAGATTAAAGCGACGCAACATCTCAACAAGCCATTGATGAATCAGGCTATCTGGGACAACAATTAGCGCTCGTTTGGTCAACCCCAGAATGAGCTGCTGATGAAGAATCAGCCCCGCCTCAATCGTTTTACCTAAGCCTACCTCATCGGCCAGCAGGACACGCGGCGCTGAGCGCTTGCCTACTTCAGAAGCGATATAAAACTGATGAGGTAAAAATTGCACCCTTGGCCCCATAAGACCATAAGCTGCTGAATTACGATGTTGATGCTGGAACTTGACCGTCTCCTGACGAAGCTCAAAATCTCTTAACTTATCGATCTGCCCAGCGAATAAGCGTTCATATGGCTTACTGAAGTGCACAGCACTCTCAAGCGAAGCTTCATGAATTATCTGTTCGCGTTCCTGATCATCTAAGCCGATATAGATAACACATCCCTTGCTTTCCTCGTGCTCAGTGACGGTGATAGTTAAACCTTCATCATCACGAATCTGATCACCTATCGGATAAACAATACGACTTAAAGGTGCGTTATTCTGAGCGTAAGTTCGCTCTTCACCCGTCGCAGGGAAAAGGATAGTTACTCGACGATTTAACAGTTCAGTAACTACCCCCAAACCAAGCTCTGCCTCAGTATAGCTGTACCAGCGCTGGCCTATCTGGAATTCTTCGGTCATTAATCTTTCGCTTAGTCGATCAAAAAAGAGCTGCGCATAATAGGGACTTATAAGATGAAAGCCAAACCCTTTTACCGTTATTTTTTATCCCAGGAAGCGCTATCACGTTTATAACCAATCTAGCTGGTTATGCACTAAGGAAACTGCGCACAAGCACATTGCGAAACCACGAGACTTACTCGCATGTTCCTTAATCTTCTGTAAATATTAGTTGGGGTTATACTGATCGCAAGCTACAAAGCCCGATTAAATTGAGTAGCCGTGGCAAACCATTAAAAATGGAGTTGGTGGAGGAAAGGTAATGAATCGATTATGGATAGCTTTCTGCATGAGTATCTTCCTGGCTGGTTGTGCCGGAACCTCCGAAAAACCCAGACAGAACCTTAATATCGAATCCTCATCGACGGTAACGCAAAGACTTCTGGCACAACATAATGAGTGGCAAGGTACACCTTATAAGCTCGGTGGAAATAGCAAGGGCGGCGTAGATTGTTCTGGCTTCACCCAAATCACTTTTGCCCAACGCTTTAACCGCTCCCTGCCCAGAACGACAGCCCATCAGGTCAGCCTAGGCACAGCCGTAAGCAAGCACTCATTAAAACCTGGAGATTTAGTCTTTTTTAAAACGGGTGGCAATAAGCAACGCCATGTAGGCATCTATCTTGAAGATGATATATTTCTGCATGCATCAACCAGCCGCGGCGTTATGCTCAGTAAACTCAGTAATCCCTATTGGGCTAAACACTACTGGACTGCACGAAGAGTGCCTTTGGAGTAATGATCGCTAGTCTCCGCCGCAACCTCCCCCACAGCCGGAATCGGAGCTTGAATCGCCGCCACAACCGCCACTGCATCCACCGCCACACCCTATATGGCTGGCGCAGTAACCATTGTCTTGTAGCGCCTTGCAATCCAACTTGTAGTTAAAGCCATCATCTATCTTGAGTTCAGAATCTAAAGCAAACAGCAGGGGTAGACGATTAGGCTTGTGTGGATCAATCCCTTCCCGCTGACAGGATAAACGCCAGGCACGCTTAATCCCCTCTTGGGCATCTGTTGGGCTTCGCATCGCTTCAGCAGGGGTATGATGGAGAAACCTTCCCAAAGCATGCTTACAAAACGCCTCGTAATGACGGGTAAAAAGAATAAATTCATGCCAGGCAAGGTCCACTACCTGTGAAGGCATCGCCACCATTCGCTTTCGCGCCATCAGCGATATCTGAAAGTATTCTCTCAGCCCAATGATTACCCTATCAACATCCTGCTCTGTCAGATGTGGATATCGTTTCTTAATTGCTTCATTGAGCCGATTTGGAAAACGGTAGGAATCGATAAGCTTGATTCTGTGGCGAAACTTATTGCGGCGCAGATAGAAAAACAGTACCAAAATCAGAATGGCAAGCATTAGAAAAGCCAGAATCGATCCCACTTTAAATCTCCTATTAAGGAACCTACGAACAAGTCCGATGCGCCTCAGGCTTACAGAGCAAATGAAGCGCGAGGCAATAATTACAGTCATGCTGGTTGCCTGGCGAAAATTATTAACAAAGCGATTCGTTTACTCTGTAAGCCCCATAGGGTGGGCTTTAAAACGGCCATCTGCTTTGTCAGTCAGTTTGAAAAGGTCCAGACATTTCGCGGCACTGCCTTTCTCGCATATGGACGTTCTACAGCCCACTGAGAAAGCATTAGACTTATTCGCAGGTTCCTTATGTTGGCAATGGGGGAAGGGTTGCTTTTATTTATCGGTAAAGCAACCCTGAACCGCTATTCACTGATAATTTCAGCCAACTTTTCTACGATGTGCTCTCCGATGGGTATCGCAGAAGTTGCCGCAGGAGAAGGTGCATTGCATACAGCAAGGGAGCGACTTGTCGACATAAATAAAAAGTCATCCACGATATCACCGTTTTCCGATACAGCTTGCGCTCGGATCCCCGCTGGGTAAGGTTGCATATCCTCGGAATCGAGGGTCGGGCAATACTTCTGCACCAATTTGAGGTAACCCGATTTAGAAATTGAATTCTTAAGTTCAGCCATGCTCGCTTTGAAATGCCGTAACAAAAGCTTGATCATGCCCGGATAAGCCAACATCTCCAGACTATCTTTGATACTGATATCCGTCTTCCGATAACCTTCACGCTTAAACGCTAGAACCGCATTCGGTCCAACGGTCACCGTGCCATCTATCATCCGCGTTAGATGTACGCCTAAAAATGGCAGATCCGGGTCAGGAAAGGGGTAGATAAGATGATTAACTATCTGGTTATGCTTCGCTGACAGAAGGTAGTATTCTCCGCGAAAGGGGATAATTCGGAAATCCGGCTCAAGCCCTAGCATCTTCACAATTCGATCAGACTGAAGACCTGCACAGCTAATAAGATAACGCCCGTGAAAGCGCCCTTTATCTGTATAGAGAGTCACCCGATCAAAGAATTCTTCAATCTTATCTACGCGGGTATTAAAGCGAACAACGCCTCCCTGAGACTCAACTAACTCGCCCATTTTCTCAGTTATTTTCGTAAACGAAACAATACCGGTAGACGGGACGAAGATAGCGCCCACGCCCGTAACATTAGGCTCTCTTTCGGTTAACTGCTTCTGATCAAGCACCTCGATCTCGAGCTCGTTTTCAGCACAACGCTCAATTAACCCCTGCATCCTTTCTAATTCAGTTGCATTGGTTGCGACCAAGAGCTTGCCACACTCGTCGAATGGGATATCGTGTTCAAGGCAAAACGCCTTAGTCGCCCGATTACCCGCTTTGCAGAACTTTGCTTTCAAACTACCTGGCTTGTAATAAACACCCGCATGGATAACGCCTGAGTTATGCCCTGTCTGATGTTGAGCTGCAGACGATTCCTTCTCGACGACCAGAACCGTTTTATCCGGATATTTTTTCTGTAGCTGCCAGGCAGTAGACATCCCAAGGATGCCTCCGCCAATGACGACAAAATCATAAATGGTGTGATGTTCAGATTTAGTCACTAAAACTAACCTTCTCTACTGTTATGCGGTCTCAGAATTTCTTCGGCTAAGCCAGAAAATTACCGCAAATGCTAACATAGCCAGCAGATTTATCATCAGTTCACCATGAGGCCACAGCAATGCCATGGCTGTAACTCCGCACAACGCTCGACTTATAAGGTTCAAGCGCCCTTCCAGATAGCCCTCCATAAAACCAACAAATCCATATAAACCAAACACGGCAAAAATGAAGATGCTCAATACTTCTAAAGGCTCACCACCAATGAAATTGGTATACGCAAATAACAGTGGCACGATATAAAGGCCTTTAGCCACTTTCCAGGCGGTGAAACCTGTCGCCATTGGCGGTGTTTTAGCAATTGCGGCTGCGGCAAAAGCAGTCAGGCAAACAGGCGGTGTAACGTTAGAGTCCTGCGAGAGCCAGAAAATAATCATATGCGCCGAGAGGAGAATCATCGCCAGGGTTTCTGGTGCTAGCGCCTGCTCAAGAAGTTGTCCCTTGAAATCCGCAGGGACCAGACTCAGCAGCGCCTGGGCATCTGCCGGCGCCATCGGGGCTGATAGCAAAGCGACCTTTTCCATATCCACCAGCATAAAGATCGTTTTGGCTGCCTCAGGCAACTGACCTGCAACCATCAGATCCAGAAGACGACTTTCTGCCATCAGTCCATAAAGCGCGGGAGCCGACAGCGTCGCAAGCACGATATAGGCTGCGGTTACCGGCAAGCCCATACCTAAAATTAAAGACGCGAGCGCCACCAGCACCAAGGTAATGAGCAAACTACCGCCCGCCCAGTCAGTAACCATCAGTGAAAAGGTATTACCGATACCCGTCATTGCGACTACATTGACTACCAGCCCAACTGAGATCAGCAGCATAGCCGTGGTAGCCATGTTCTTCGATCCCTGTGCTAACGCATCCAGAATCTCCTTAATACCCATTGGATTCTTGGATAACCAGGAAGAGACGATGACAGAGATGATTGAAATACCTGCTGCATAGGTTGGCGTAAAACCGTAAATAAGCAGCGCGACCAGCACAACCAGCGGTAATAAGAAATGCCACCCACCTCGGAAAACCTCACCTATAGGGCGCGTATCCAATTCAACGGCGTGCGCATGGCTACGCTTAGCCTCGACCCTGACAAAGAAACCAACGGAGAGGAAATAAAGCAGAGCCGGTAAAGCGGCAATCGAAATGATGTCCAGATAGGAGATCTGAGTATAGGAAGCCATAATAAAGGCCCCTGCCCCCATAACAGGCGGCATCAACTGACCACCGGTTGAAGCGGCTGCCTCAACACCCGCCGAGAAACGTGCCGGGAAGCCTGCTTTCCTCATTAACGGAATTGTAATAACACCCGTTGAAACGGTATTCGCAACCGACGAACCTGATACCGAACCCATCAAACCGGAGCCGAGCACAGCAACAAAACCTGGCCCCCCGACGAATCGGCCAGCGGCACATCGAGACAGCTCAATGATAAAATCACCCGCACCGGATTTTACAAGGAATGCCCCAAAGAGAATAAACATGAAAACATAAGTCCATGAAATTCGGGCGATTTGGCCAAACATTCCCTCAGATGAGAAATATGAACGATATAGAAGGGTTTCCAGGCTTAATCCAGCAAAACCGAAAATTCCGTCAATATACTTACCCCACCAAAATACATAAGTCAGGGCGACCAGAATCAAACAAGGTATGAACCATCCTGTTGTGCGTCTGGCCATTTCCAGCGCAATAAATATTGCACAAACAGAAAACACCCAATCCCACTGGGCAAATTTCACCCCACGATCATAGAGAGCATCTTCAAAACCAATCAGATAGAGCGCACAGACAATCGCGGCAATACCCAGAAGCAGATCTAACACCAGAGCCAAGCTCTTTTGAGCTCGATTACCACCTTTGAACATTGGCACCATCAAAGCGCACATCAGGGCAAAACCGCCAAAATGGATGGCCGATACATATAACTCAGACCAGGTGCCGAGCGTATTGAAATAGATATGAGCCAACGCAAACACAACACCTATCCAGTAGATAAGCTTGCCGGTTGTTGATTGTTCAGAACGCTGGGCGAGTTCCAGTCCCTTCAGTTTTTCACTGACTTCATGATCGGTGACTGTATTTTCAGTAGACATAAGTGCTTTGCTCAATTGATCGATGGCGCTTGCCAATTCTGATAGAGAAAGAAAAGGAGGTGCAGACTAGGTCTCGCTGGTAACCCAGCCCGCACCCGGAGGAACATGAAACAAGAAGGGAGTTAATGCTCTGACTGTAGCTCAGCAACAAAGTTCCCTATTATCTCAGTCCTCGTTGATAGAGAATTACTTCGCCATCAGGTGTGCAGGAATATTAATGCCCTGCTCTTTGTAGTAACGCGCCGCACCTGGGTGAAGCGGAACAGGCAGACCTGCAATGGCTTTCTCTAGCGCCATTGCTTTAGTCGCTTTATGGATACCGTTCAGGAATGGCAGATTTTCATATACCGTCTTAGTCAGCAGGTATACATCTTCTTCGCTGATATCATCACGTACAGCCAGGAAGTTTGGTTGCGCCATTGTTTGAATATCTTTGGTCTGACCAGGGTAAGTATTTGCCGGAATGGTATAACGAGTCCAAAGCTTATAGCTGCCGTTCGCCTCTTTGATCTGTTCATCGGTAAAATTCAGAACTGTGATATCACTTCCCAGTGCAGCATAGGCGCGAGTGATAGCTGATGTAGGTACACCCGATGGGATGTTCATGCCGTCAATCGTGCCATTCTGTAGCGCATCTGCTGATGCACCATAGCCCATATGTGCCAGGTTAAAGCCATCAACATTAACCTTCAGGTTACCCAGAATCGTACGGCCGGAACCCTCGGTACCTGAGTTTTTCTTACCGATTGAGAATTTTTTGCCTGCGAAGCCATTAATATCGTCGATTGAACCTGATTTAACATAGTCAGATTTCACAACGAACTGCTCTACGTTCTGCCACAGCATGGTCACTGAACGCAGGCCTTTCTGAGCGCCTTTCTCTTTAAGACGACCTTCGCCATTCCAGGCCCACGCACCATATAAGCCCTGAAGAATTGCAAACTGTGCTTCATTCTCGCCTAGCAGTTTGACGTTCTCGCCTGAACCTGCAGAGTTAATCGCAGACATAGAAATTTTGTGTTTAGGCTCTAGCTTTACTTTTGTCAGCGTCGCCAGTGCTACACCTACCGGATAGTAAGTACCACCCGTAGAAGCTGTTGCCAGAATATAAGAACGCTTTTCCGCCGCCTGAGCCAGACCCGCTGTGCCCATTGCTGCGCTCATTGCCAGCGCCAATCCCATACCTTTGATAAAAGTGCGTTTTGTTATTGTCATCCTCTTACCCTTCTTTAAGTGAGGTTTATTTTTTTAGTAACCCTCTCTCTAGAGCAAGCAGGATGCCAATCTACAACAAAAACAAAAAATCTATATTTTTCAGAATGTTATAAAGATCAGCATAATTCAAAAATGAAATAATGAGCAAAAAACCGCTTATCCACATACAAAAAGCATAAGCAAGAATTTGCCTATTCAGGGTTTTTCTTACATTTCATCAGATACAAACAGCAAGAAATGCTGAGCAAAATATGAATAAATCATCGAAACAGGCCAATAGGCAAAAAAATGCCTATTGAGCACAACATGATGGCTAGTCAGTATAATCAGCACGGTTTAAGCCGTACTTAGCCATTTTCTGATTTAAAGTACGGCGCGGAAGATCGAGCTGATCCATGACGGCTTTAATATTCCCTTTATGTTCTTGCAGAGAGAGTCTGAGGACTTCCTCTTCAAATCGTGCGACCTGAACTGCCAGGGGCTGACCGGACTCTGCTGTTATTGCCGAACTCGAAAGCTGGCTCTCCTGGGGAAACAAAATGTCAGCAACACTTAACCGCTTATCTAATGCGTAGCGCATAGCGATATTCTTTAGCTCACGAACATTACCCGGCCACTGGTACCCCTGTAATGTTCTAATATCCTGTTCCGGGAAATGACGCTGCTCTTTATGGTGGTCCTCAGACGTCATCCTCACATAGTGTTCAAACAGCAGCGGAACATCTTCTATTCGATCCCTGAGCGGAGGAATATGCAGTTGCGATACATTTAAGCGATAAAACAGATCTTCTCGAAACCGCTCCTCTTCTCTAAGATCGGTTTTTGCCGCAGCAATCACACGAAGATCAACCGGAATGGGCTGATTGCCTCCTAAGCGCTCAATCACACCCTCCTGAAGCGCCCTTAACAGTTTGATCTGCAGGTTAAGCGGCATGCTTTCGATCTCATCGAGGAAGAGCGTGCCGCCACTCGCATATTCAAACTTACCAATCCGGCGCTTAGCCGCACCGGTAAAAGCGCCGGCCTCATGCCCAAACAGCTCGCTTTCAATCAGCGATTCAGGTATTGCTCCACAGTTGATCGGCACAAAGTGGGCCTTATTTCTGTTACTGTACTCATGCAAAGACTGGGCAACGAGCTCTTTACCTGTTCCCGTTTCACCATAGATGATGACATTCGTGTCCATCTCAGCCAGATTCAGAATCTCTTTTTTCAGACGCTGAATAGACGCTGACATACCAATCAATCGACTATCAATACCACTCGATGAAGCCAGATGCTGTTGTAACTTCAAATTTTCGAGCATCAAACGCCTTTTCTCACAGGCACGCTGAATAGTCTCTACTAAACGCTCCGGGTTAAAAGGTTTCTCTATGAAATCATAAGCCCCCTGGCGCATTGCATTGATAGCCATATCCACATCACCATGCCCCGTAACCAGAACAACAGGCAAACCAGGCACACGGGATACAACCTCATCCAATAGCGCCAAACCGTCCATTTCTGGCATTTTCACATCGCTGACGACGATTCCTGAAAAAGCCTCATCAATATAGGTCAGCGCCTGAATCGCACTATCGCACTCAATAACTTCAAATCCGGCCAACTGTAACCATTTCTGAGTCGATTTACGCACCATTGACTCGTCGTCAACTAAGAGCACTGTGCCGCGATTATCTATTGGCAGGGTGTCGATACTTTTCAAAGCCGAATTTCCTGTTATTTACTCTGGGGTAAAATGACGCGGAAGCATGCCCCGCCACCGGTCTGATTTTCAGCAGAGATCTCACCATTCAGATCTCTGACAATCGATCGAACAATCGATAAGCCTAAACCAAGCCCATCACCTATAGATTTTGAGGTTACGAAAGGCTCAAACAAGTCTGGCAGTAGGTCCATGTCAATTCCAGGCCCGCTATCCACTACCGTCACCCGAACCTTATCATCAACCGCATCAACCTGAATGGCGATTTGTTTATGATCGAAACCCTGCATAGCATCAAGCGCATTTTTAATAAGATTTAGCAGGACTTGCTCAAGTCGGGCGCTATCTCCCAGGACATAAACAGTCGGCTCAGGAAGATCCAGATCAACTTGAAAACCATCATCAATGAAACGTTGCCTGAACAGATGCAAGGCATTATTGACCGCCATCTGCACTGATACTTTTTCCATCTGCTCTGGCTTACGGTACGCAAATGTCTTCAATTGCGAAGTTATTTGAGCCATACGCTGGGTTAGTTCATCAACTTCGGTCAAGCTCTCAGAAAGCATTTCGGGCTGCTGCAACATCTGTCGGCAGATCGCCACATAGTTGCGAATAGCAGTAAGGGGCTGGTTTAACTCATGAACAACCGCGGTAGACATACGCCCGATAGCGGCCATTTTACCTGCCTGGACCAGTTCATCTTGCGCTTCCTGCAGAGCCTGGGTTCGCTCCTCAACCTTATGCTCCAGTGATTCATTTGCGCGTTTTAATTGTAGTTCTAGCCCCTTACGCCGAGAGATATCAATAATTGTCACAAGGTACTGTCGTTCAACAAGCGCCAGCATTTGACGAATTGAAAGCATAATGGGGAATTCGGTTCCATCTCCTCTAACCGCAACGGCTTCAAAACCTATAAGCGGGGAAAAGCCTTTATGGTCTAGGCGGGAGAGTAATCTTTGAATAGGAGAAACGCCTTCAGACGATAACAGGTCCAGTAAAGGCTTATGCATGAGCAAAGGCGCAGAGGCAGCAAACTGCTGCAGGGCCATCTCATTGGCAAATGTAATACAGCCTTTGCTATCAATAAGCAGTAAGCCAACCTGAGCGTTATTGATAATCGCTTTTTGTTGAGCTTCACTCGCCGCCAAGGCTTCGCGGGTTTCATTTTGCGAACGAATTTTTAGCTGCCGCTCGCGGAACAGGAGAACCATCAACCCTAATGCAATACACCCCCCGAAAGAGAATAATGATGCATTCCGCACATTACGCTGAACAACGTCCAGGTCTTGCAAAAGCGTGACTCGCCATTGCAGATCATCTAATGAAACACCACGCACCAGCCAGTTACCCTCACTCTGCTCCCAAAGCTCGGTCGTTATACCGTCTGTCAGATTCTCCTGACGTGACTTGATCTGTGTACCCAGTTGAGAAAACCTCTGAAAAGGGCCTGTAGAAAAGAAAAGCTGATCATTTTCGTCGCTAAGCAGCACAACACCAAAGGATCGCAGCTGGCTTATTAACTTTTCCAGTTCAATCCTGACAACCGCTACCCCGGTAAAACGTTTACCATCATAGATAGGGGAAGATAAAAAATATGCCGGGCTTTGACTCTCCGCATTAAGACTAAATTGGCGGCCCCGATGGCCCGCCAAAGCTTGGCGATAATAATCCTGATCCTGATGAAGACGGAGAAAGAAATCCCGCTCATCACGCCAATGGCTATAGGCAATGGGCTTGCCATGGGCATTCAATACAAATAACGATGACGAACCGGCAACCAGATTGGTCTGCTCAAGATAAAGACTAACTTCATCTCCTTTAGATTCTGTAAATCCCAACATCAACTCTTTGACATCGGTATCCTGAGAGATAAGAAAAGGCAGGTAACGATATTGATCCAATGCTCCCCTTAACTGAGTAATCACTTTGAGCAGTTCATCGGAACCCTGCTGATGAAGCGTTCTTAACGTCCAGTCACGCGTTAGCGTCACCACCTGCCAAGTCGTAGCAAGAGTGAAGATAATGTAGAGCAAAATAATGAATACACGCCGGCTCATAGCAGTATCAACTTAGACAAGAAGAGTCTTTAGCCTCTATTAAACAGCCTCAGCTGTCCAGTCGAAGCTATCTGCCTTGCCATCTTTGACCGTTTGATACCAACCCGGAGCATCGATGACATCACCAATTTCATCCAGCGGTGGATAGGCCAGCCCATTGCTTCGGCAGTACCCGGCCAGATCTCTATTACCCCATTCAAAGAGTGTTCGGGATATCTCTTGATCAGATAGCCTTACCTGATCGTACATGCCTGCTTTTAAACGTTGATGTTGCGCTTCAACAAGAATTATTCCCGCTGCTGTAGACACATTTAAGGAACTAACCATCCCCATCATCGGAATCACCACATGCGCATCCGACATCTGCGCAGCAACATCGCTAACACCTTGCTTTTCAGCCCCCATTAACAACGCACAGGGTTGTGTAAAATCAAACTCCCGATAATCAATCGCTTTATCCGAGAAATGGGCAGCAACAACTTTCATTCCTTGCTGCCTTACCACAGAGATAGCATTTTCTACCGATTCATGGGCACGGCTCTTAACATAATAGTCACTGCCTTTAGCCGTCCCTCGGTAAGTCCGATACCCCTCTTTAGGTACCACCGTGTGGATGCTATGAATGCCCACCGCGTCACAATTACGCACTAACGCAGATAGATTTCGCGGTTTATTTACCTGATCGGCAATTAATGAGAGGTCAGGCTGACGACGACGCAGCACATTGAGTAATTTTTCTGTTCTTTCCGGGGTCATAGGCGTAAAAAGCAATAATTTTAACGCGGGAACAGTAACAGAGTTTTTATCTCTGTGTAATAATACGCCACCTTGTTTTTACTGAATAACGCCAGAATCAAACCATGACCGACTTGCCAGCCATTATCGCCTATCAAGGCGTTCCGGGAGCATACTCCCATTTATCTTGCCGCAAAGCACACCCTGAGCTTGAAGCTCGTGCTTGTTCTACCTTTGCGGAAGCGATGTTTATGGTTGAGGGTGGTGAAGCGCGATTGGCTATGATTCCGCTAGAGAATTCTACTGCTGGTCGCGTGGAAGAGATCTATCGGCTGATGCCAAAAACTGAACTGCATATTGTTGGCGAGCACTTCGAACCTGTGAATCACTGCTTACTGGCAGCAAAAGGCAGTAAAGTAGAAGAGATAAGTGTCGTTGCATCTCATCCACAGGCGCTTGCTCAATGTGACGGCAATATCAGGCAGTTAAACATCCAGCCTATCGCAAGCTTGGATACCGCGGGAGCCGCAGAGTCCCTTAGCAATGCTCCTCAACAAGGGCACGCAGCGATCGCATCAAGCCTGGCAGCAGAACTGTACGATCTCGAGATTTTACGTGACAACTTTCAGGATAAAAGTGGCAATACAACACGTTTCTTGATTCTCGCACGTGACAGCCATATTCCTCAGTTGGTTAACGATGCTCGTTTTATGACATCTATCATGTTCACTGTTCGCAACATTCCGGCTGCACTGTATAAGGCGCTTGGCGGTTTTTCCACCAATGGCGTTAACATGCTAAAGCTGGAGAGCTATATGGCATCAGATAGCATGACGGCAACCAGCTTCCATCTTGATGTGGAAGGTCACCCGGATCAAAAAGCGATGAAGTACGCCCTTCAGGAATTAGATTTCTTCGCAAAAGATGTCCGCATAATGGGCACTTACCCTTGGCATCCCTTCCGCACACAAGCGAATCAGATCATAGAGTAACCACCCTCTAACGCTACTCCTATGCATTGCCGGGTGAATTAATAACCCCGGCAATCATATTGATACCGCAGCATAGACTCACCGAAAGTATTGTTAACACATTGTAATATAGAACCAAAGTCCAATGTTGCGGCGCACAATTTAAAACCATACTGAGAGTGCAATTGACGCTTACTTGCTACCAAGGACATGTGGTAGTTCTGAGCTCATCTGCATCCCATCTTCAACTCTGGCCTCGCCATGAGTTAACGCATTTTTCAGCCCCTCTTTGAGGGGCTTTTTTTGTGGCTGTAACCAAAAAGTAATAAAATATTTTCACTATTGACTTGCTGTCTCCATAATAATTAATCATCATATATGGAAATCCGTATATATGAACAAAACAGTGACACCCACTGAGTTTTTTAAATCCCTGTCAGATGAGACCCGTTTAAACCTCATCTTACTGGTTAAACATCATCAGGAACTCTGCGTCTGTGAATTTACGGATCTGCTCACTTTGAGCCAACCCAAAATTTCGCGACATCTGGCCTTGCTTCGCAGCAACTGCATACTTAGCGATCACCGTAAAGGTAAATGGGTCTACTATCGCATAAATCAGGATCTTCCCGATTGGTGCCTAGAAGTAATAGACCTGACCTTCATGCGTAATCGTGAACTCATTGAGCCAATGCTTAGTCGGCCTGTCGCAGCAATAAACTGTAATGAGTGATCGCAATGACTATTAAAATTGGCATCAATGGTTTTGGCCGAATGGGAAGACTGGCCATGCGTGCGGCATGGGAATGGCCTGAATTTGAATTCATCCAAATCAATGACCCACAAGGCGACGCAGCCACCCTGGCTCACCTAATTAACTTTGACTCAGTTCATGGTACATGGGGTCATGAAGCCACTGCCGATGAAGGCATGATGCTAATTGGCGACAAGCAGATCTCTGTAAGCCGCAATGAAAAAATCGAAGACACCGATTGGTCTCAGTGTGATTTAGTGATTGAAGCTAGTGGCGTTATGAAAAAGAAAGCCCTTCTTCAAAGCTATCTGGATCAGGGTGTTAAACACGTTGTGGTTACGGCGCCAGTGAAAGAGGAAGGTGTTCTCAACATGGTGATGGGCATCAACCACCACCTTTACGAACCAGGTAAATACCCGATCGTTACGGCTGCATCCTGCACAACCAACTGCCTGGCACCTGTCGTTAAAGTTGTCCATGAGAAGCTTGGAATTAAGCATGGCTCAATGACGACAATCCACGACATTACCAACACTCAAACCATTCTGGATGCACCGCATAAAGATCTACGTCGGGCAAGAGCATGCGGGATGAGCCTGATCCCAACCACGACTGGATCGGCAAAAGCAATTACACAAATATTCCCAGAACTAACCGGCAAACTGAATGGCCATGCCGTTCGCATACCTCTGGCCAATGCCTCCTTAACGGATATGGTGTTTGAGCTTGAACGCGCAACGACAGTGGATGAAGTCAACCAACTCTTTGCCGAAGCAGCTGCGAATGAACTTCACGGCATACTTGGCTATGAAGAGCGCCCTCTAGTCTCTATCGATTATCGTACTGACCCACGCTCCAGCATTGTAGACGCGTTATCAACGATGGTGGTAAACGGAACTCAGCTAAAAATTTATGCTTGGTATGACAACGAATGGGGGTATGTAAACCGCACCGTTGAACTGGCAAAATTCGTTGCTATCGATTCTGTAAAATGAGTTCGTTAAACTCTCAGGCCCTTAGGCAGTACCTGTTAGTTACCGGTAACTATTGGGCCTTCACTTTGACGGATGGAGCACTACGTATGTTAGTCGTGCTCCACTTTCATCAGCTAGGCTATAACGCCTTAAGCATCGCACTGCTATTCCTCTTCTACGAATTTTTCGGTGTTGTCACCAATCTTGTTGGCGGCTGGCTTGGCGCCCGAATTGGTTTGAACCGGACCATGAATATCGGCCTGGGACTTCAGGTCATTGCGCTACTAATGCTAACGCTGCCTACAGAGTATCTATCCATTGCCTGGGTTATGGCCGCGCAGGCTTTTTCCGGTATTGCAAAAGACCTGAATAAAATGAGCGCAAAAAGCTCAATAAAATCACTCGTTAGTAGTGATGCTCAGGGGACCCTTTACAAATGGATAGCCATACTGACAGGGTCCAAGAACGCCTTAAAAGGGGTTGGTTTTTTTATGGGCGGCCTGCTTCTCAATTTGCTAGGCTTCCAGGGAGCGATGTGGTTTATGCTAGCTGGGCTATGCATAGTACTAGGTTGCAGTTTAATCCTGCTCAAGAAAGACCTCGGTGTAGCGAGTACTAAACCAAAGTTCACAGAGATTTTTTCAAAAAATCGGTCGATAAATATTCTCTCTGCAGCTCGCATGTTCCTCTTTGCCTCACGCGATGTGTGGTTCGTTGTTGCCCTACCCGTTTTTATCAGCAAAGAACTGAACTGGGATCACTGGCAGGTAGGAAGCTTTATGGCAGCCTGGGTAATCGCCTACGGATTTGTCCAATCCATTGCACCCATGATCACAGGAAAAAAATCTGGCAAAACGCCTGATGGTTTCAGCGCTCTGATTTGGGCCAGCTTACTGTGCAGTATTCCGCTGCTCATTGCACAGGGCTTAGACTCGCAATGGATTCTGCTCGGAGGCTTAGGGATATTCGGCGCTATATTTGCTATTAATAGCTCGTTGCACAGCTATCTTATTGTTAGTTACGCCCGCAATGAAGGCACTTCGCTGGATGTAGGCTTCTACTATATGGCTAACGCAATGGGGCGCCTGGTCGGCACCATACTCTCCGGCGCCGTATTCCAGCTTTGGGGGCTTGAAGCCTGCCTGTACATATCCTCGATCATGATATTTTTGACCGTATTGATATCCATCGCTTTGCCGAGACACACCCAGCTGGTAGGTTATTAAAAATACGGAATAGAAAAGGCAATCTGTTGCAGCTTCAGCGGCTGCTTGTTGCCTTTTTTCAACCAGAGACACTCCCGAACCACCCCATCTTATTGATTTAAATAAATTTTATTTGTTGGCATCTGATTTGCTTATCTGCAATCCAACTACAAATAAGCAAGGGACTTCTGTTCGTGACTACAATCAGTACTATCAGCCAAGGCACAACATCACAGGCTTCACAAACGAGCGCAAACACAACCATTAGTTCTGATAGCACGAGCACTGAACAGCAGAGTGACAAAGAAGTACGACGACTGGCTCTGTCGGAGCGAGCACAAAAAATTCAGAAATTGAACGAAGAGTTCTTCCAAGGCGGTCCACGTAGCGTTCAAATCACTCCTGAGTTTATCCAACGCCTGGAAGAGTATGGCTTTCTAAAGACTTCGGAAGCCGATTCATTTCTCTCTCAATTGCAGAACAACCCTACATCATCAGAAGGAACACTAGGCGAACTGAGTGACTTCATCGATAGCTATTTGGCTAATTCGGAAAATCAGAACGAAAGCCTTGCTGAAATACTCAACAAAGCGAAATCAATTATTAACAACCTTGATGGCTCTAACCCTTCATCTTTAGCCCTTGATATTAAAACGACCAGCGCAGAACTCACACAGTTTTTAAACTCGGAAGAAGGCAAACAGCTTTCTGAGAGCGATAAAAGCCAGTTCGAACAGCTTAACATGGCGTTAAAAATTGCCGATAAGCTTGAGCCGGAAAATCTATCCTCAGCAAAAGTTAACCAGTACCTTCAGGTTATGGGGCAAGGTTGATCAAACCGCTTAATTTCAAAGGCTTTGAGAGGGCCAGGTCTCGCACCGCATTAAAACGGTTGTTTAATATATTAACTTATATTCTGTAGGGAAAAAGGATAAAATTAGTGGTCTACTAAACCGACCGGGAGTTCGCATGCAGGCCGAAGCTAAAGTCTCAGATTACTGTGACTTGTTTTTAGCGCTTACCGAACCGCGTACCCAAACAGATCTAAACGAAGCTTTGATGGCAACCTGCCTGGTTCTGTTTCCCGACCATAATTTCTGGCTCTACGATTATCGAGAGATCGACCATACCAGCTGTAAACTTGTCGACTCAGAACAGAACGAACATCGCGCACTTTTACCTGATGAAGTTCTGGAAAATATTACCCACACCGAGCATGCGGACCGAATCCGATTCACCCGCAAGGGTGATTTTTCATATTATGGGTTTAGCATTCTCCACTCCTTAAGTGGCGTCCTTATTACCAACTGGCCTGAAGATAATCCCCTTCTCCATGATGTTCTTATCAAACTGGTAGGTGTTTATGCGAATCAGCGTTTTTTCATGTTCTCAGCGCTAAACGATGCGCTAACGGGTTTAAGTAATCGCCAGGCATTTGATCAACAAATAAACAATCTGTTATTTGAAAATAACGAGATAAAACGCCGCTCAAGTGACTGCGAATTAAATAACTGGTGTTTTGCCCTATTAGACATTGATCACTTTAAACAAGTAAACGATGACTACGGACACCTGTTTGGAGATGAAGTACTCCTTATCTTTTCACAGCTGATGCAAAAAACATTTCGTGATGGGGATCTACTTTTCCGTTATGGAGGGGAAGAGTTTGCTGTCGCACTAAAAGATGTCTCGCTTGAATCCGCTGTTAAGGTTTTAGATCGCTTTCGCAATGTCGTCTCAAATGCAGAATTTCCACAACTAGGGCAAGTTACGGTCAGTATTGGCGTAACAAGTATAGAAGATGGGCTATCAACGCCACTATTAATCGATAGAGCCGATCAGGCACTTTATTTTGCGAAAGAACATGGGCGAAATCAGGTTCACTCATTTGAAGCACTGGCCGGCTCAGGTTACGTACAGCTCAATAACACCCATGAAGGTGATATTGAGCTGTTTTAATGCTTAATTAAACTCTCTCACTGATTAAGCCATCTGCATCATTGGCTTGCAAAATTTCTAACACATTGCCGAACTCAACAGCACGCTCCTCATCCGAGAGCGCCTCGTTATAATAGTTAGCTAACAAACCGTCCAACTCCTCCAGGGCCTCCCCGTCTGTAATGAGGCTGAGTTGTGAAAATGGATCGCTTGCACTTTTTTATGGAGGAGCCAAACCCACCAGATCACCATCTCTTTTGTATAAAAGCCAGATTCATTCAATGGGGAACCTGCGAATAAGTCTTGGATTATTTAACCTCGCATATAACTAAATAGAATTTTAAATTCCAAATCAATACAAAAAAGACCTAAAAACATTTTATTTATCTCGACTAAAGTAGTATCTTCTCCGCCCTACTAGGATAACGGGTCAGATCCCTGTCATCCGATATTCCCAATATTGAAACCATTACCCTGGTCTCCAATAGGATCTAGCAAATGAACAACTCCAACCCTATTGCGCTCATACCTTTAGCGCTGTTTTTAGCCCTGTTTATTGGCAGCGGCATCTATTATCAATCCCAAGGCACCGAATTCGCCTTCTACCAGATCTCAGCGCCGGTAGCGATTATCCCAGCGGTCGTTCTCTCTTTGATGCTATGCAAAGGTTCACTGAATGAGCGTCTCGAAATCTTTATCAAGGGCATAGGTGATCAGACTATCATTACGATGGTGATTGTATTTTTGCTTGCAGGCGCCTTCGCCTCCGTTGTAAAAGCGATTGGAGGCGTTGATGCAACCGTTAACCTCGGCTTGAACTACATCCCTGAATGGCTGCTACTACCAGGTATTTTTGCAATTGCCGCTTTTATTGCCACTTCAATGGGCACATCTATGGGGACCATTGCTGCTGTGGCCCCCGTTGCGGTTGGTATAACTGAAGCAAGCGACCTTCCCCTCCTGCTGACAGTTGGGGCCGTAGTCGGAGGCGCAATGTTTGGCGATAACCTATCAATTATTTCTGATACCACCATCGCCGCAACACGTACCCAAGGGTGCGAAATGAAAGACAAGTTTCGCCTGAACCTTTTAATTGCGCTGCCTGCAGCACTGGCAACTATGTTGCTTCTTGCTTTCCAGAGCAGTTCCACTGGTGTATCAGAACAAAGCTATGAGCTGATCAAAGTGCTTCCCTATCTGACTGTATTGATTCTGGCTATTGCCGGAATGAATGTAATGCTGGTTTTACTGATAGGCATACTGTTAGCCGGAACCGTTGGCTTTATCAGCAATCCTGAGTACAACGTAGCCATGCTTTCGAAGCAGATTTATGACGGCTACACAGGCATGCAGGAGATTATGATTCTTTCTATGCTGATCGGAGGCCTTGGAGCCCTGATTAAGCATCAGGGAGGGCTAGACTTCATTGCCAGAACAATAGAGAAACTGACAGGCAAAAATAGCGGCAAAAAAGCAGGCGAATTTAGTATTGCAGCAAGTGTTGCTGCCACCAACTTATGTACAGCCAACAATACCGTATCTATCGTTATAGCTGGATCATTGGCAAAAGATATTGCGCAAAGATACGGCGTTAACGCTAAGCGATCTGCCAGCCTAATGGATATTTTCTCCTGTGTCGTACAGGGCATTATCCCCTGGGGTGCTCAGATTCTACTCGCGTCATCTATCGCTAA
>NZ_CH724125.1:701734-714922 GCF_000153345.1 Neptuniibacter caesariensis | reverse complement strand
CTTGCTGGGCATGGATAACGGAACAACTAAAAATAACGATCTATTTAAAGGGGAACAACGTGAATAAGTCTGAACTGATCGACGCTATCGCAGCTTCAGCCGACATTCCAAAAGCAGCTGCGGGTCGCGCGCTGGATGCTACACTGGAAGCGGTTACTGGTGCACTTCAGAATGGTGATTCTGTAGCACTTGTAGGTTTCGGTACATTTTCTGTAAAAGAGCGTGCTGCTCGTACAGGTCGCAACCCACAGACAGGCAAGCCAATTGAGATTGCCGCTGCGACTCTGCCAACTTTCAAGCCTGGTAAGGCTCTGAAAGACGCAGTAAACAAGTAAGATCTGATTGCGTCACGATTTTACTTAAGGGAGTGGTAGTTCATTCGTGAGCTACCCGACCTGAAAACTGATATAACCAGTTTCCAGGTCACGGGTTCAAGTCCCGTCAGGGAGCGGTAGTTCAGTTGGTTAGAATACCTGCCTGTCACGCAGGGGGTCGCGGGTTCGAGTCCCGTCCGTTCCGCCAACTATGTAGTATACGGTTTTACTGTTCCTGCATAGACTGAAAAAGCTATATCCACATTGGATTAAGCTAAAGAATTCCTGAAAGGCGCATTCCATCGAGAATGCGCTTTTTTTATGTGTAAAGAATACGGCCGGGTTAAGAGGGCATAATGCTACAGTCCATTCGGGATAACTCTCAGGGAATCATCGCCAAGATTATTGTTGGCTTGATTGCGGTTACTTTTGCTTTGTTTGGTGTTGAATCACTGGTTAGTCTAACAGGTGGCAGTAATGCGCCTGCTACCGTCAATGGTGAAGAGGTTAGTCAGCAGGAGTTGGTTCAGGGGATGCGCCTTCAGCGTAATCAGATGCTGAGCCAGATGGGTGAAAATGCTGACCCGGGTCTGTTGAATGATAATCTGATCAGCAGCATGGTTCTTGAAGGCCTTATCGAGCAGAAAGTGCTTGTTCAGTCCGCTGAAAATCAGGGTTTGGTTTTCACCGATGCGATGATCGATCAACTGATCGTATCGACAAAGGACTTTCAGGTAGACGGCAAATTCGACAAAGTGCAATTTGAAACGGTTCTGCGTAACGCGGGCCTGTCACCATTGTCCTACCGTGCGCTGGTTCGCAAGGAAAAGCTAACAGAGCAAGAGCGAATTGCTTACCTGCTATCCGCCTTTACGCTGTCTAACGAACTGAATGAAATCGCAACATTACAGAATCAGTCCCGTGATACGCGCTATTTCACGCTAGCGGCTGAACCGGAGCGTGCAGCTCAGACAGTCTCTGATGATGAAGTGGCAGATTATTTTGCTCAGAACAGCGGTCAGTACCTGAGCGATGAACAGGTCGCTATAGAATATATCGTCCTGGATCGTGCTGATCTGGAAAAAGATGTTGAAGTAACTGCTGATGAGGTCTCAGCAGCGTATCAGCAGATGGTTGATAGCTATCAGGCTCAGGAACTACGCCAGGCAGCACACATCATGGTTGAGATCTCTGATGAGCAAGAAGCTGCTGCGGCTGAAACCAAGGCAAAGGCCCTGCTGGATAGACTGAATGCAGGTGAAGATTTTGCAGCCGTAGCGCAGAGTGATTCAGATGACCCTGCTTCAGCTGAGATGGGCGGTGATCTGGGTGTAAATGAGAAAGGCACTTTCTCTGCTGAGTTTGAGGATGCGCTGTATGCCCTTGAAAAGGGGCAGATTTCAGAACCGGTTCAAACAGAATTTGGCTACCATCTTATTAAGTTGTTAGACGTTGTTGAAAGCGAGGTGCCAACCTTTGAGGAAGCAAAGGCAGGTATTGAGCGTGACCTACTGAATGAAAAAGCTGAATTAGAGTTTGTAGCTCAACTCGACACGCTTAAAGATGTTGCGTTCTCTTCAGGTGACCTGGTCGAGCCAGCCGAAACCCTGGGTCTTGAAATTCAGACTTCAGAACTGTTCTCTCGTGCAGGTAACGAAGCGCCAATTACTTCTGAGCCAAAAGTTTTATCGGTTACCTTTGATCCAAGCTTTCTTCAGGAAGGCGTGAATAGTGATCCTATTGAACTGAGTTCCAGCAAGGTGGTTGTTCTACGTATCCTTGATCACCAGCTGCCTCGTGAGCGTTCTTTGGATGAAGTGAAAGAGGTGATTACCGCGACTCTGCTCGAAGAAAAAGTTGCCGAGGCGCTAACTACTAAAGCCGACCAGTTCATTGCAAAGCTTAAGCAAGGTGAGGCGCTTGAGTCTTTAGCTTCCGGTAGCGAAGTGATTAGTAAAACTGATATCTCCCGTGGTTCGCAGGACCTTCCTGAGCAGTTACGTGAAGCGTTGTTTGAAATGCCTAAGCCAGCTGAAGGCGAAGCATCTTATGCTGCAGTTGATCTGTTAGATGGTAGTAAGGCAATTGTTGCGCTGGAGAAGGTCACTGAAAATGCAGCTGATCTTAATGAGGAAGAGCAGCGCTACATGGGCATGTTGCTCAACAGCCGGTTCGGTCAGCAGGACTATCAGGATCATTCGGAACAGTTGAAGGATAAGGCTGAAATTGAACGCCTGTAATGAATAACTGTCTATAAAAAACCACCTTTGGGTGGTTTTTTTATTTGTCCTTCGAAATTTTAGTGATAAGGTCTACTGCTGGATATTATCTTGCTGTTTATAAAGGATTATTTTCTATGAAGAAGACCTTACTTGCCCCCTTAATCAGTGTGGTTCTGATTTCGGGTTGTGCTTCTTTTGAAGCCCCTTCTTACTCGCCCGATTACCAAACCATTGATGCTGTTAAGACCCAATCGTTAAAAGCTGTATCTTTAGGCGACTTTTCACCTATGGATCCGCAAGCGAAAGTTAATAAGATATCTTTGCGCGCGGCTGGCTTCAAAGCTAAACAGGGGACATTTACACAATATTTTCGTGATGCTCTAGAAGCCGACCTGACTGAAATAGGAATCTATGATCAAGCTTCAGATGTAACCATCAGTGCTGAGCTTGTTGAGAATGATTTGGATATTTCAGGATTCAGTAAAGGTAAAGGCCTGATGCAAGTTCGTTTGATGATCAATCAAGGCGAAGACGTGCTTCTGGATAAGGTCTACACCGCTGTAACCGAGTTTGATTCTTCCTTTGCTGCTGCGGTTGCAGTGCCTAAAGCGCAGTCTGAGTACCCGGTATTGGTGAAGACGATGTTAGCAAAGATTTATACTGACAAGGCTTTTGTTAAGGCGGTAACTAAAATATGAATTATTCTATGAAATGGCTTAAAGCATCTTTGGTCGCGTTAGCTGCGCTTGTAGTGACGGCATGTTCACACCCCATAACTATAACGCCACTAGAAACGCCTGATCGTAATAATAAAGTCAGTAGTAAAAACGCTGCATATGTTATGACTGATGCTCAAAGGGCGGTTAGGGTAACTACACCTGGAGGGGGCGGTGATAAGATCGATTATCAACCTTATCGAGACCTGGAGAAAGCGATTAGAGATGCGTTGGGTTCAGTTTACAACAACGTGGTTGTTATCAAAGGGCATGATGATACAAAGGCTATCCTGGACAACGAGGTGAGCTTTGTTTTTACGCCTATTATTCACACGACTTCTAGCTCTGATTCAGCTTTTACATGGCCGCCTACAGAGTTTACCATTGAGGTGAATTGCTCAGTAAGAAATGCAGCAGGCACTGAAATTTCAAGCTTTACAGTTACTGGTCAAGGCGCAGCAGAGTTCTCTGAGTTTAAATCTGATTTTGGTCTTGCAGGTCGAAGAGCAGCTTCGGATCTATCTCAAAAGTTACGTGAGAAACTGCTCGAAGAGAAGCAGCTTCACTAAACTGGTTAAAGGCTTTGGTTAACTGACTATTGGATGATCTATGAAAAAGTTACTGCTGTTACTCATTTCTCATGGCGCGGTAGGGTTTGCCGGATTTGCGTTAGGGGTGTATTTACTACCTATTCTGACTGCACCGGCTTCTCCGACTCACAGTGAGATGCGAGCAGCGCTGGCGAACAACCTTTATAGTGGAACTTTCACAAAGGATCTGCCGGGCAGTGACTTTCTTCATTGGGGAGAGGGCAAACTATCTCTGAGTCAGAATAAAATTGTCTTTGAGGGTGAGCTAGCGCCGGGGCCGGATTATAAATTGTACCTGTCTCCGGTGTTTGTAGATGACGAAGCAAGTTTTGAAGCCAGCAAAGCTAAGATGGTTCAGCTTTCTGATGTAAAAACCTTCAACGGCTTTGTGGTTAATGTTCCCGAAGGTATTGATGTAGGGCAATACACAACTGCAGTGGTATGGTGTGAAACCTTCGCAGAATTTATCTCTGCGGCTAAGTACCAGAACTAGCCTATTTGTTCGACAGTCAGTTTAACTGACTGTCGAATACACGGTGAAGAGTTGCGGATCAACCAACTGGCTCGCAGGCGTGATCGTCTTACGGTTCCATGGCACGAAGCCAAAATACCAGCAGCGCCAGAAGTTTACGCTGGCCTGTGGGTTTTCCTCCAGCAGTGCGGCTAAGGTCTGCACTTTACCAATCTCTATTCCCAAGGCTTCCTTGTAAGTCAGATAGACAAATTTTGAACAAAACTGACGTTCAGAATTAAACTTAAAGCCCAGATGGTAAAAACGCCCCATGCGCTTTTCAGCAGTATTTTTTAGCTGCTCTATCTGATCAGTGGTTAATTTATTCTGCAGGCGTAATACGCTCACTTCATTGTTGGTTGTACGTTTTACAAAATCCCGTAAAGGCGTTCTTCTGACTTTGGGAACCGCGCTTTCTAAAACGAACCACTGATTGTTCTCTTTTACGATAAAGCCCACATGTGAGGTCCAGCTTCCAGTCCCTTTAGCAACCTGTCGATAGAGAAAGCTGTCGATCGATATGAAAATGATATCGCCTTCATGAACCTGACTTTCCAGATCTTTATGAATGGTGTCTAAGGTTGTCATACTCATTTGTCTTGTCTCACAGTTAAAGTTGATGATGTGAGTATGCTTTTTAGGGCTCTTTGTCGCGATGTATCTGTATTAAGTATCGTATATTGATACTTAAAGGCCAGTTTGCATTTTTTTTTAGCTGCGATGTTAAGATACGCTCCCCTGACCATTAAGAAGACGCCAAGATGCGAATACTGTTACTCTCCGCTTATGATGCTGAAAGCCATATCTATTGGCGTAAAGGGTTGATAGAACATCTTCCTGAATATGAGTGGACAGTATTGAGCTTACCCGGGCGCTATTTCAGTTGGCGTATGCGGGGTAATTCATTGAGCTGGGCTTTTGCTGAAAGGGAGCTGCTAGAACAGCAATATGATCTGGTTATCGCTACCTCGATGACCGACCTCTCAGCGCTGCGCGGATTTATTCCAAATTTAGGGCAGATACCGACACTGGTGTATTTCCACGAAAACCAGTTTGCCTATCCAAGTTCGGGTAAAGAGTTCAAAAGCGTAGAGCCCTGTATTCTCAATCTGTACACTGCGTTAGCCGGGGATTACTGTTTATTTAACAGTGAATACAATCGTCGTACCTTGCTCGAAGGGGCAAGCGCCTTGCTAGGTAAGATGCCAGATCATGTGCCTGCAGGTATTACCGATCGGATTGCTTCACGCTCTGCGGTTGTGCCAGTGCCTTTGAAAGATGATAGCTATTTGCCCTCTAAACCAGAATCAAATCGTGTACATCTGGTTTGGAATCACCGTTGGGAGTTTGATAAGAATCCCCAGCTCTTACTCGATGCGATCCGTCTTCTGTTAAAGAAAACGGATCGTTTTACCCTGCACGTGGTAGGACAGCAGTTCCGAAAGGTACCACCCCAATTTACTGAACTGTCTGAGCTGTTGGATCAATACCCAGGATGTAAAGGGGAGTGGGGATACATGGCATCCAGGCAGGCCTATCAGGCATTACTGCAAAAAGCGGATATTGTCTTGTCTACCGCGGATCATGATTATCAGGGAATCGCTGTGTTGGAAGGCGCTGCCGCTGGGGCATTTCCAGTGGTACCTGATCGATTAGCCTATCAGGAGCTATTCCCGGTTGAGTGCCGTTATACCGAGAGCGATCAGGCTAATGAAATGGCAGAGAAGCTAGGCCAGTTGATAGAGAAAAAGCTGGATAATGGCTTTGAGTTGCCTTCAGTAGATGTCAGCCAGCTGAGTTGGACAGTCCTGGCTGACAAATACCGTGAGGTGATTGAAGCAATTATGAAACGCGGCGCACCTTAAATTTACGGCCTTTGATTTTGCCCTTGTTCAGCTGTTGCTCAGCTTTTCGCGCCGCTTGGCGCTCTACCGCAACAAAGGCAATAAAATCAAAGATATTAATCTTACCAACCTGGCTTCCAGGGATGCCTGCATCACCTGTCAGCGCGCCAAGGATATCGCCTGGGCGTACCTTGTTCTTTTTGCCGCCGGCAATAGAGAGTGTCACCATTGGTGGGCGAGGCGGTTCATAGTTGGGCAGCTCTGCGGTTATCTCGGTATTTTCAAATTCTGTTTTAAGGTAGTTTTCAATAGACACTACCTTGTAGGCTTCTGAAGGTTGATACAGGTTCAACGCGATACCGCTTTTCCCAGCACGGCCTGTACGGCCGATACGATGGGTATGCACTTCTGCATCACGGGTCAGATCGTAGTTGATTACGCAAGGCAGTTCCTCGATATCCAGACCACGTGCAGCAACGTCAGTCGCGATCAGGAAGTTACAGCTACGGTTGGCAAACTGGACTAGCATCTGTTCACGCTCACGCTGATCAAGATCGCCATGGATCGCGTTGGCGCTATAGCCCTGGCTGCGGAGGAACTGCTGAACCTGAGTGCAGGTCTGTTTCATATTGCAAAAAATCACTGCGAATTCAGGTTGGAACTGCTGTAGAACCCGGCCCAGGCCTTGAAGCTTCTCTTCTTTCTCAAACTCGAAGAAATGCTGCTTAATCTGGTTTTGGCTGTGGGTTGATTCAACTTCAACAGTGACAGGGTTAGTAAGGATATCCGCACTGAGTGAAGCGATTGACTTTGGATAGGTTGCCGAGAAAAGTAAAGTTTGGCGCTTGCTCGGTGCCTGATCAATAATATCCCTGATCTGCTCGGCAAAGCCCATATCTAGCATACGGTCCGCTTCATCCAGCACACTGTTTTAGCGCTGCCCAGGCTCAATGTGCCTTTACGCAGGTGATCCTTAATTCGGCCAGGTGTACGTACGACAACATGTGCTCCATGCTCGAGTGAGCCGATCTGCGGGCCGATAGGTTGGCCACCACAAAGCGTAAGAATCTTTAAGTTCTCAGTGAAACGCGCCAGTTTCCGCAGCTCATTAGCAACGTGAGTTGCTAATTCGCGGGTTGGGCAAAGTACCAGTGCCTGTGTGGCAAAATTACGTGGGCGTAATTTCAGTAACAGCCCTATGCCAAAGGCTGCCGTCTTGCCGCTACCGGTTTTCGCTTTGGCAATAAGATCTTTTTCTGCCAATACTTCAGGCAGCGCCTGTTGCTGAATGGCAGTCATCTCTTTATAACCCAATTGGTCAAGGTTACTCAGAACGGATTTAGGCAGGGCTAGCTTGGCAAAACTGGAATCAGACACGTAAGGCTCATCGGCTGGAAAAAAGAAGGCTGCATTATAGCTGATCTCGGGTAATCGGGTGGTTTTTTTCGTATACTTCGACAGATCTAAATACACGGGTTTGGTTAAGCTGAATGAATACACGATATGACGTTGTGATCGTTGGTGGCGGCATGGTCGGTGCGACCATCGCTTGTGCTCTGGGAAACAGTAATTTATCTGTAGCAGTGCTTGAACATGCTTACCCTAAAGCCTTCGAGTCGGACCAGCCAAACGATCTTCGTGTTTCAGCTATCAGTGTCGCTTCCGAGAATATCCTGAAAATGGTCGGAGCCTGGGAAGGGATTCTGTCACGCCGTAGTTGTCCCTACCGCCGTATGAAGGTTTGGGAAGCAGATGAAGTCAAAGCGGCTACAGAATTTGTATCCGATCATATCGGTCATGAGTATCTGGGCCATATCGTTGAAAACCGAGTGATTCAGCTAGCGCTGCTAGAGCGCTTAAAGGCTTTTGATAATATCGACCTGATCTGCCCAGCTAAGGTTGAAGAGATCGATTATTCGCCGGGAAGTAGCCTTATTCGTCTCGATGATGAGCGGGAGATTATCGGTAGGCTGTTGATCGCCGCAGACGGTGGGGATTCTAAGGTTCGCCAGGCCGCGGGCATCGGCGTAACAAAATGGGATTACGAGCAGTTTGCCTTGGTGGCTTCGGTGACAACCAACTATCCGCAACAGGATATCACCTGGCAGCAGTTTACCCCGACTGGGCCTTTAGCTTTTCTACCGCTCAGTGGTGAGAATGCATCTCTGGTCTGGTACAACACGCCAGACAATGTAAAGCGATTGATGCAGCTGGATGACGACCAGTTTATGCAAGAGCTTACCGCAACCTTCCCGGATACCCTGGGTTCTCTGGATAAGCTATTGATGCGGGGGTACTTCCCGTTACGCCGTCAGCATGCGCAGGAATATGTGTTAGAGGGCTTAGCCTTAGCGGGCGATTCTGCGCACATGATCAATCCGTTAGCAGGTCAGGGGGTCAATATCGGTCTGCTGGATGCCGCCTCACTGGCAGAGGTAATTCTAAAAGCGGCCAGAACCGGCGAAGATATCACTGAACTTGAGCTGCTCAAAGAGTATGAGCAGCAGCGTCGCCAACATAACCTGCTGATGATGCAGACGATGGATGCATTCTATCGAATCTTCAGTAATCAAATCGGTCCTCTTAAACTGATCCGCAACATCGGCCTGGGCCTTGCCGAGCGGGTAACGCCTGCTAAAAACAAAGTGACCCGATTTGCTATGGGGCTGGAAGGGCCGCTACCGGCATTGGCAAGATTAGAAGAGATCTAGAATAAAAAAGCCGGTCTAAGAAGACCGGCAAAGGATAAGGCTGATATAACCAGCCAGAGTAGAGAAGTGGGGTCGTATCGTGACCCCGGACGATAATTACTGAGCAGTGGCTGCTGGCTTAGCCGCAGCAGGTTTAGCTGCTGCTTTTGGCGCTGCCGCAGCTTTAGGAGCCGCCTTAGGCGCTGCTTTTTTAGCAGGTGCTTTTTTAGCAGGTGCTTTAGCTGGCGCTGCTGCTTTAGGCGCTGCTTTCTTTGCAGGTGCCTTTTTCGCAGGTGCTTTTTTAGCCGGAGCTTTCTTTGCTGCTGGTGCTGCCGTTGCAGCAGGCTTAGCTTCTGGTGTTACAGGCGCAACGGCTGCAGTCGCTGCTTCTGTAGCTTCTGCCATAAATTTGTTGAAGTCTGTCATGTACGGCATTTCGCTGATTTCAGACAGGCTCTTCTCAACGATTCCAGAGATCTCTTCCTTAGCGGATGTCAGCGCAGCAAGTTCTTTTTCCGCAGTTGCTGTCATCTTGCCTTCCAGATCCTTCATGAACTGAACTTGCAGTTCGATAGCATCTTTAGGATCTTTAACTTCAGAAAGAGCTTTCAGTTGAGCAACGCTTGAATCAACAAAGTCTGTTACGTATTCAGACTGCAGAGAGAACAACGTTTCCAGTGCTTTCTTGTTCACTTCAGCAACGTCGATTGCAGGTTGCATTTTTTCCTGAACGTCTTTCATCAGATCATCGTACATTTTCAATTCCTCTGAGAACTTTAACTTGTTTGTGCATTGCAGCATTTGTGTTCAATATAGTGGTTAATAAATAACCTGTCAAACATTTTTTTGTGCATTGCACAAAAGGTCTGACAGTCTTTTTCTAGTTAAGAAAAGTTTCAATAAAACAACGGGATAGGCGGATCTTATTAAAGGTATAGTCGCCCGAGGTTTAGCTCAAATTCACATGGATAGCAGTCATTTCACAGAAATTTAAGCCGTTAATCCCTATATCTGAGCAGCAAAGTTGGTTATCCCCCGCAATTGTCATTACAATCAAGAGAAAGCGCGAATCCCGTTTATTCTTTTTTGGGGCATTCGCTTACGCTCGCTTGTTAAGGATCTGATATTTACATGACAAATTTGCAAACCGTCGCTGATTGCCATGCTTCTTTTGATTTTGTTCGTTCGGAGAAGATTGAGTCACTAGGGATTGATGTCGCAGAGTTTACTCATAAAGAGACCGGTTTAACGCACTACCATATAGCTGCGGATCATTCAGAAAATGTATTTCTGGTCGGGCTGAGAACGGTCCCAGAAGATTCTAAAGGGGTTGCACATATTCTCGAGCACACGGCTTTATGCGGTAGTGAACGTTTTCCTGTCCGTGATCCGTTTTTTATGATGACACGGCGTTCATTGAATACTTTCATGAACGCAATGACCAGCAGCGACTGGACCTCTTATCCTTTTGCCAGCCAGAACCGTAAAGATTTCTTTAATCTGTTAGATGTATACCTGGATGCGGTGTTCTTTAGCCGTCTGGATCCTTTGGATTTTGAGCAGGAAGGGCACCGTGTAGAGTTCGCTGAGCCCGGAAACCCTGATTCTGATCTGGAATATAAGGGTGTTGTATTTAACGAGATGAAAGGGGCAATGAGCTCTCCTGTTTCTCGTCTATGGCAATCGGTTACTAAATACCTGTTTCCAACCACCACCTATCACCACAACAGTGGCGGTGAGCCTGAGTGTATTCCTGATCTCTCCTATGATGAGCTGATCGATTTCTATAAAACCCATTACCATCCAAGTAATGCCGTCATCATGACCTTCGGTGATATTCCGGCGACTGAACTACAGACTTTCATTGAAGAGAAGGCATTAGCACGCTTTGAAAAGCTGGATACAACCATCGATATCCATGATGAGAAACGTTACCACTCACCACTGCGTGTTGAAGAGGGTTACGATCTGGATCAGGAAGATCTGAGTGGTAAAACACACCACGTAATGGCTTGGTTGATGGGGCCGTCCAGTGATCTGGAAGCGCAGCTTAAAGCGCACTTGATGTCCCGTGTATTGCTGGACAATAGTGCAGCGCCTTTGCGACATGCTCTTGAATCTACCGATCTGGGTAGTGCGCCTTCGCCACTTTGTGGGCTTGAAGACTCTAATCGTGAAATGAGCTTTATGTGCGGTATTGAGGGGAGTGAACCTGAATCCGCCGATGCTTTTGAGAAGATGGTTCTGGAAGTATTAGAGAAAGTCGCTGAAGAGGGCGTTCCGCAGAAGATGCTGGAAGCACAACTCCATCAGCTTGAGCTACAGCAGCGTGAAATTAATGGTGATGGCTACCCCTATGGGTTGAGCCTGATCATGTCTTCTTTAGGTGCGGCGGTTAACCACGGCGATCCAATTGCGCTGCTGAACCTTGATCCTGTATTGGAGAAGCTTCGCGAAGAGATCAAGCAGCCTGATTATGTACAGAACCTGGTGCGTGAACTCTTGGATAATCCGCACCGTGTTCGACTGACACTACGTCCGGATAACCAGCTAGCCGCTCGTCGTGATGCGGCAGAAAAGGCTCAGCTTGCGAAGATCAAGGCGTCCCTCAATGAGGATGAAAAGCAAGCACTGATTAGCCGTGCAGCTGAGTTGGAAGCCCGTCAGAATCAGATAGACGACGAGTCTATTTTGCCTAAGGTGACGTTGAATGATGTACCTGATGATATGACGGTACCGGAACCGACCGCTGTTAACTCAAGCCTGCCTTATACCCGCTATGACAGGGGAACCAATGGTTTGATCTACCAGCAGATCATTATGCAGCTCCCCGAACTTAGCGAAGACGAGCAGCATCTGCTACCACTATACAGCTATTTGCTGACAGAGCTTGGCTGTGGCGAACGTAGCTATCAGGAAAACCAGCAATATCAGACGGAAGTCACTGGCGGTGTCCATGCATTCGCATCGATCCGAGGTATGCCTGACAATGAGCAGGATGTACGTGGATTCTTCACTTTGTCTGGTAAAGCTCTGATTAGCAAGCAGCAGGAACTGTTAGACCTGTTAAAAGAAACGCTGGATAGCGCGCGTTTCGATGAACTCTCACGTATTCGTGAAGTGGTTTCTCAACAGCGTACACGCAAAGAGCAGAGTATTACTGGCAGTGGTCACGCCCTGGCAATGATGGCAGCCAGCGCCAAGATGAGCCCGGCAGCGGCCCTGGCTCAGGCTACCAAAGGTCTGGAATCGATTCGTTTCTTCAAAACGCTTGATGAGCAGCTTGAAGATCAGGCTCAGTTGCAGGCTTTGTCAGATAAACTGGCTAATCTGCATAGCAAAATTCAGAAAACACCTCGTCAGTTCCTTGTCGTGGCGGAGGAAGAGTACCAGGCAGGATTGCAGCAGGCTCTGGAAAGTCTTTGGCAAGGTACTTCAGAAACCGAGGGAGCCGGATTTAAATTACCAGCGCTTCGCGAGCGGGTTAAACAGGCCTGGACGACAAGTACACAGGTTAGTTTCTGTGCTAAATCATTCCCAACCGTGCCTGTTGAGCACCCTGATTCAGCGGCGCTAACGATCCTGGGTGATTTCTTACGCAATGGCTTCCTTCATCGGGCGATCCGTGAAAAGGGCGGGGCCTATGGCTCCGGTGCAGGTCAGGATTCCGGTGATGCGGCGTTCCGTTTCTTCTCTTATCGTGACCCTCGTTTGACGGAAACGCTGGACGATTTCGACGCCTCTATTCAATGGCTTTTAGAAAATGAGCATGAAGATCAGAAGCTTGAAGAAGCGATTCTGGGTGTTGTAAGTTCGATTGATAAACCAGGATCTCCGGCCGGAGAGGCTAAACAAGCGTTCCATAGTCTATTGTTTGGGCGTTCCCCAGAACAGCGTAAAGCGTTCCGTTCGCGGATTCTTCAAGTGACTCTTGATGATCTTAAGCGTGTCGCTAAAACCTATCTGTTAGATGCTGATGCGAGTGTTGCGGTGGTAACAAGCAAAGAGCAGGCTGACGAATTGGGTGATGCATACGAAATCATTGAAGTATAATTGACACGAGTCCACATGAGAGCCCTGTAAATCCTTTGCAGGGCTTTTTTGTATCCTTTTTTTGCTTTAGGCCGTATCTAACATGCAAACGCATATGATCTATCGGGGCGCACTGTTTATTGTTCTGTCAGAACTGTGTCTTGTCGCTGCGGGGATGATGGTTAAGCAGGTGACCGAATCCCTGCCGACAGAGGTGATTGTGTTTGCCCGTAACCTGTTTCCCTTATTGCTGCTTTTACCCTGGCTTC
>NZ_CH724125.1:690467-701448 GCF_000153345.1 Neptuniibacter caesariensis | reverse complement strand
AAACCTGAATATTGCGGTATTGGTTGCTGTCAGTGGTGCGATGTTGGGCGCTTTGGCTAAAGTGATCATTAGGCGGATGAGTAGCACGGAACCGGCGCAGCGAGTTGTCTTCTACTTCGCGTTTTTTAGCACCATATTGGCGTTTTTTCCTGCGCTTTTTCACTGGCAAACTCCAACGCTTCAGGAAACTGGGTGGTTGGTGTTAATGGCGGCAGTCTCGACGATTGCCCAGCTGTTGATTAGTCGTGGTTATGCTTTAGCGCCCGCTGGGCAGTTGGGGCCTTATACCTATACATCGGTAGCCTTCGCTACATTGTTTGGTTGGTTAATCTGGGATGAAGTGCTGGCATTGAACAGTTGGCTGGGCATTATTCTCATCATTGGGGCAGGGCTGTTGTCTCTAAGTGGTGGCCGTTTGGCTAAAAAAAAGGCGACAGAAGCCTGACATCTGTTTGAGAACTGACCAGTCGGTACCACTCAGATCAATTTTTTTATCTGGTTGAAAAAAAGTGCTTGTATTCCCAGACCAGAGTGGTACTACTGTAAGTGTAAAGGGTGCTTAATAAACAGAATTAATGGGCACTCTAACAGCAACATTGCATTAAGGAATGTGTCATGAACGTAAAAATTACTCACCGCAATGTAAAAGCTTCTGATAGCATCAAGGAAAAAGTAGAAGGATGGCTAGATAGCAGCCAGGAGAGGTATGAGGTAATCACTAGTGCTCACGTGATTCTTGAAAAGAACGACCGTGAGGACATCGCTGAGGCAACTGTGCATGTAGCCGGTAAAGATATTTTTGCTAAGGCGTCTGCAGATAATTTATATGCTGCTTTGGATTCACTGGCTGACAAAATTGATCGTCAGCTGGATAAGATTCACCAGAAAAATGTCAATAAAAAAGGTGTTCAACGACCGGCAACTGAAGCCGAGATTGAAGCAGAACCCGCCTGATCAGTTTTGATAAAAAAGCCCGGTTAAATACCGGGCTTTTTTGTGCCTCGCATATATCTATATAACCTTATCAACTTGATTATTTGTTTATGATGTAAATAATGATAAGTATTATCATTTGCTTTATTTGGGGTAATTAAGTGAAAGCTGCGCTTTTTTATGGCACAACCACCGGCAATACGGGTGATATTGCGGAAAAAATTAAAGATGAATGGGATGCAGGTGAAATCGATCTGTTCGATGTTGCCGACAGTTCCATCGGGGCGGTTATGGATTATGAGCTGCTAATCTTTGCAATTCCAACCTGGGATTATGGCGAAGTTCAGGAAGATTGGCTGGATATCTGGGACGAAGTCGATTCCATTGATTTTACCGGCAAACAAACTGCCTTTATCGGTCTGGGTGATCAGTTTGGCTATCCGGAATGGTTTGTCGATGCAATGGGTATGCTCCATGACAAAATCGTGGCTAAAGGTGGCGAGGTTGTGGGTCACTGGTCAATTGAAGGGTATGAATTTGACGAGTCTAAAGCGCTGACAAAAGATAAGAAGCACTTTATCGGACTGGCGTTAGACGAAGACTGGCAGCGTGAACAGACTCCCGAGCGGCTCACTAATTGGTTAGATCAGGTAAAACTAGAGTTAGGCTTGTTCTGATTACGCGGCGCTACCTTATTCTTTTAAAAAGGCCCTGAAAATTCAGGGCTTTTTTGTGCCTGGCCGATACTGACCTATGCTTAAGGTACGTCCCCGCTCATTGAAGATGGCTCATGAGCAAGCCTCTGGCAATTAAAGGAGTTTTTATGCCAGCGCTAGGCCGGAAAGCAGAATTGAAGATGATCGCTTTGATAAGCCTGTTATTTATTGTTCTGGCTGCGATTAATTGGTTGCTTTCTCCTTTACAGCGGATCGATAACCTCTGGATGGATCTGACTATTCGGGAAAGGGCTGAACAAAGACCTTCTTCGAAAGAGATCATTGTGATCGATATCGATGATGCCAGTTTAACGAATCTCGCTGAAGTTGCTGGTGGTTGGCCCTGGCCAAGAGCGATACATGCAGAGCTCGTTGAGTTAGTTCAGGCCCAGCAACCTAAAGCCATCGTATTCGATATCCTGTTTGCCGACCGGGATATCTTTAATCCTCACAGTGACGAATACTTTGCTGAGGTGTTAAAGGGTTATCAGAATATCTACCTGCCTTTTCTTCATCTAAGCACCGATTCTGATGAGCTATTCCCGCGTTTGGATCAGTATCCGGACACAGTACCTTTCATTAAGCCCTCAGATGAAAAGCAGATTCCGCACGCAAGTTTAGTGCTGCCGAATGCCGTACCAGCAGAATTTTGGCGCCTGGGTAGCATTAATTTTCACCCTGATCTGGATGGAGTAGGGCGCCATTATGCAGCTGTACACCCGGTTCATCATTGGGGTATAGAGACCATGCCTGCCAAAGTGGCTTCAGACCTTGTGGGGTTTCAAAGAAAAAAAGATTCGCTATTACTTGATTGGTATAGGGGGGAAGATCAGCCCTATCAGAGGCTGCCCTATTATCAGGTTTATGCCTCTCTGACAGGTCAGCAGGAATATCTGGCTGATGGTTTCTTCAAAGATAAGATTATTGTGATTGGTTCTACGGCGGCAGGTCTTCATGATATCCAGGTCACGCCGATCAGTAGCACTTATCCAGGGGTTTTTATCCTCGCGACAGCTATCGATAACTTTTTAAACAGCCAGTTTTTGACAGAGGCTGTTTTGTTCCAACAGCTATTAATCTATCTCCTGGCCTATCTTTTGATTCTTTTTGCCCTGTTTTGGTTGCGGAATTTACTCAGCGCTTTGATGACCTTAAGTCTGGTGATAGTGCTCATGCTGGGATTGAGCTATTGGTTGATGTTGAAGATGGCTATCGTACTTCCAGTTATCAGTTGGATAAGTATCTATTTCCTTCTGGTGGGTTTCTTCTATGCGCAGCAATTTATGCAGCAGCAGCGGGAGATGAAGAAAACCGTCGATATTTTTGGGCGCTTTCTCGACCCTAAAGTTGTCAAAATACTGCTTGAACAGGGGCTGACCGATCAAGCTATCGCAGGAAAAAGTACGCGGGTTACCATTTTGTTTACCGATATCCGAGAGTTCACCCATCTTTCTGAGTATCGATCTGCAACAGAAATTGTAGAACTGCTTAACAAATACTTTTCCCGGCAGGTTGAAGTGATCTTTAAGCATCAGGGCACGTTAGATAAGTTCATCGGAGACGCGATCATGGCGTTCTGGGGCGAGCCGGTTGATGACCCTGGGCAAGAGATCGCAGCGGTGAATGCAGCGTTAGATATGATCGAACAGATGAAGCAGTTTCGCCGTGAGTATGGATTGTTCGATTTTGATATTGGAATAGGCCTACATACGGGGGATGTTGTGGTTGGAGCAATCGGAACCCACAGTCGCTATGACTACACAGCGATTGGCGATGCGGTCAATGTCGCTAGTCGTATTGAGGGGTTGACGAAAGAGGCGGGTCGGCGGCTTTTGGTTTCTGAAGAGACGCGGCTTGCCTGTGGCGACGCTTTTGACTTCGAACTGATTGGTGACTATAAGGTTAAAGGCCGGGAAGAGTTAGTGACAGTCTATCAACCAAGGAGGTTGAACGATGATTAAACGACGGCTGGTGTTACTCTTTTTATTTTTTTCAACGTGGCTATCAGCGTCTCAGGATGCTTTTACGGTACGCCAGATTGCGCTTCATGAATCTCCTCGCAATAGCAGCCCTGCGCTTCTGTCGCTTAATAAAAACAGTCAGGTTTCTATATTGAAACGCCAGGGGGGCTGGTATCAAGTTCAGGCTCAGGGTCAAAAGGGTTGGTTAAAGATGATTGCTGTGCGGTTCGCGCCCGCAGCCAAAAGCACCCAATTGGTAGGATCTGTGCAGTATCAGTCGAACACAACATTAACGACAGGTGTTAGAGGCCTGGATGAAGTTGGCCTAGTCGCTGGTGGCAGAGGAATTAGCCTGGAGCAGATCGAGCAGTATCAGGTTAGTCCTGAAAAGGCGCGATCATTTGCTCTCAAAGCTGGATTAAGCTCAAGGGAGATTGATTATGTGGAATAAGCAACTCTCTTTAAGCCGATTCTTATTGCTAACATTTGTAGCGCTGTGGGTCAGCGGTTGTCAGGTCAACAATATAAATTTAACCCCGTTAATGGATGCGACGAAAAAGTCATCTGACCTTTTTGATAAATCGCTTCAGGAAGAGGTTGAACTCGGGCAGGAAATTAGTCTTGTTCTGCTGAAACAAGCCTCTATCTATAATGTCAGAGAGGTTCAGCACTACGTTTCGTCTGTGGGAGGCTGGTTAGCACAGCATACTGAACGAGCGGAGATTCCATGGCGGTTTGTGGTTGTCAGAGACGACCGGTTTAATGCGTTTGCGACGCCGGGTGGATATATCTATATCACCACGGGAACATTGTCTGAATTAAATAGCGAGTCAGAACTGGCAGGCATACTCGCCCATGAAATTGCCCATGTCGTTCAGCGCCACCACCTAAATGCTATCCGTAAGGAAGCACAGGTGGGAATTGCCGCAGACTTAGCGCGTTTTGTCAGGGATAGTCAGGATGACTCATCCGGCCAGACGGCTATATTGGGTGATCACTCATTAGAAACCAAACTACTGAACTCCGTGCAGGATATTTACAGTAATGGTTTAGCACGGGGCGACGAGCTGGAAGCAGATACGATGGGGATGGTTATCGCTGCGAGGGCAGGGTACGACCCTATGAGTTATATATCCGTTTTGCAGAAAATTGATGCGCAGCAAGCAGATACTGGTTTTTGGAAAGGGTTCACAAAACGACATCCGCCAGCCAGTGAACGTTTAGAGGCATTAGAGAAGACGGCGTTAATGCTTTCTGAACTTCAGGGGCAGGTGCTTACACAGCGTTATAAGAACGTGATAAGGTGACAGCTCAACTGAATTGAGCTTAATAAATGACTGAAATTAAAGAGATTAGATCTGCGGCAGCTTCTGATTTAGATCAGCTCTTGTCAATCTGGCAGGGCTTATCTCAAGCGCTGCCGAGTCATCATTTTACTCCGTTTGGTCAGCCAGATCCTGATAAGCTATGTGAGCAACTCTCTGCGACACTTCAAGGATGTCTTCGTCGTGAAGATGCCAGAGTAATGATTGCTCTGAATTATGATCGACAGATCATTGCGACCCTATCCATCATTTTAAATAAGCAGTCTGTGTACGAGAGACCTGACAGTGCAGTACTGTTTAATCTTTGGGTATCCGAAACACTACGAAGAAACGGTATAGCCACTGAGATGCTCAAGGTGGCAAAAAAATGGTTAAAGGCTAATGACGTAACCTCAGTTCAAGCCGGCTGGCATCCTCAAAACCAAGCTGCGGATCGTTTCTGGCAGTCGCATGGCTTTTCTAGCTATGAAACGATTGGCGCTTGCCTCATTTAGCTTCATTTACGAAGTATCATTTAGCTTTATTTACGAAGTATTAGGTTCCTGAGTATGCCGAATGCACAACAGAAGTGGGATAAGCGTTACGCTGCCAAAGGTGATTTGAGTGAGTGTACTTCAAAGCCACCGGAATTCCTTGTAAGAAACTTAGATCAGCTAAAGCGGGGGCGTGTACTCGACCTGGCAGCAGGTGATGGTGCTGTGAGCTTATATCTGGCTGAACAAGGGTTTGAGGTTGTTGCCGTTGAAATCTCCCAGGTGGGTCTGGATAGATTGGAAACTCGCTTAAGCAATAAGGGCTTTAAGTGCGACACAGCGGTAATAGATCTGGAAAGTACTGGGGCGGATCTTTCTGCGCTAGGAGAGTTTGATTCCATTGTCATTAGTCGTTACAAGCCGGTGAGCGATTTATGGGCTGGGCTGGCTAGTATCACGAAAACTGATGGGCATATTCTCTTAACAACCTTTAATACGCAGCACCATCAAAGGACAGGTTTTTCGCAAAGGTTCTGCCTCGCGCCCAACGAAATACAAAACGTTGATGATGCCCTCGAGGTTATTCTTCAGGAATCAGACCGAGATTCATCCGGGATGGATTCTTATCTTTATAAAAAAGTGTAGTGCATAAGAACACGCTTTTTAACACCTTGAAAATAGCGATGTATATACATTGTTATGCAATCAATTTACATCGGATATTCCCGGTATATCGTCTGTATGCGTGAAATTAAATATTTCATTTTTTTTACCGAAAAATGACTGTTTTGTAACAAAACTGTAATTACTCAGCGTAATAATTCGGTCATAATTCGCCCGCCTGAACAGAAGTGTTCAAAACATATCCATATTTTTATAGGTGTTATATGGTTGCCACCACTAATCCATTTTTGCAGATGTTTGCGCGTTCACCGTTTCAGCCAATGCAGGAACATATCGCCAAAGCTCAGGAATGTGCTGTAGAACTGATTCCGTTTTTTGAAGCGGTCATTAAAAATGACTGGGAAGCGGCAGCTGAAGTTCAATCCAGAATTGCGGTTCTGGAAGGTGAAGCTGATGCAATGAAGAAAGAGATCCGTCAGGGATTGCCTAAAAGCATCTTCTTGCCTGTTCCAAGAACGGATCTGTTAGAAGTTGTACGTATGCAGGATAAAATTGCTAATAGGGCAAAGGATATTGCTGGTCTTATGCTGGGTCGCCAAATGGAGATTCCTACTTCATTGCAAACGGATATGAATGATTTCCTTCGTGTAGCGCTACAAACCTCAGAGCAAGCTCTGACAGCTCTAAAAGAGCTGGATGATGTTGTTAATAGTGGTTTTGGCGGTCATGAAACTGATGTGATCGAAAAGATGCTGGATGAGCTGGATGTTCTGGAACACCGCACGGATGAATATGAGCGTGATATTCGCGCTAAATTGTTTGGCATTGAGAAAGATCTTCCTCCTGTCGATGTGATGTTCCTGTATCAGGTTATTCGCCTGGTTGGGGATCTGGCAGATCGTGCACAACAGGTAGGTAGCCGCTTGCAGCTACTTGTTGCTCGTTAATTCATTCGGTAAAGACTAATGGAAATTATTGCTCAGTACGGCGATATCATCGTCATTCTTGCATGTGTATTTGGTTTCTTCATGGCCTGGGGGGTTGGTGCGAACGACGTAGCCAACGCAATGGGTACGTCAGTAGGCTCTAAAGCCCTGACACTGAAACAGGCGATCATGATCGCCATTATCTTTGAATTCTTAGGTGCCTACCTTGCAGGTGGTGCTGTAACCTCGACGATTCGTAAAGGTATTATCGATCCAGGCTTGCTCAGCGGAACGCCTGAGTTATTGGTATTCGGTATGATGGCTTCGCTGCTGGCAGCAGGTATCTGGCTACTGATTGCTACGCACTTTGGCTGGCCTGTTTCTACCACTCACTCTATAGTAGGTGCCATTGTTGGATTTGCAGCGGTTGGTATCTCAATGGATGCGGTTAACTGGGGCAAGGTATCGAAGATTGTTGCGAGTTGGGTCGTCTCCCCTGTGACAGCCGGGATAATAGCTTTCTTCTTGTTTAGAAGTGTACAAAAGCTGGTTCTCGATACCGATAAGCCTTTCGAAAATGCGAAGCGCTACATTCCAGGTTATATCTTCCTGGTAGGTTTCATCATCTCTATGGTGACCTTCACTAAGGGCTTGAAGCACGTCGGTCTGGATATGAGCTGGGCGCAGAGTGCTATGGCATCGGTCGGTATTGCTGTTCTGATCATGCTGATTGGTGTCCAGATGCTGAAGAAAATTCGCCCTGATGCTGAAGCGGATCGTGAACATCACTTTACCAGTGTTGAGAAACTGTTCGGTATTCTGATGATGTTCACTGCCTGTGCGATGGCCTTTGCTCATGGTTCTAACGATGTTGCTAATGCCGTAGGTCCTTTGGCTGCAATTGTTGGTGTAGTCAGTGCAGGTGGTGAAGTTGTCCAGAAATCAGCGATGCCTGCATGGATTTTGCTGCTAGGTGGCGGTGGTATCGTTGCCGGTCTGGTTATGTACGGACATAAAGTAATCGCGACAGTTGGTTCGAATATTACTGAGCTGACACCAAGCCGAGGTTTTGCTGCGACTCTGGCAGCGGCGACAACAGTTGTTGTTGCATCGGGTACAGGCCTGCCAATTTCAACAACGCATACACTGGTAGGTGCTGTGTTGGGTGTGGGTATTGCGCGTGGTATGGCTGCGCTTAACCTGCGAATCGTCGGTACCATCTTTATCTCTTGGGTGGTTACACTGCCAGCAGGTGCTGGTTTGGCAATCATCTTCTTCTTTATGTTTAAAGGTATGTTTAGTTAAGAAAGCTCTTTAAGCATGATAAAAGCCCTGTATTCGTAAGAATACAGGGCTTTTTTTTGCCTTAAGATAATTAAATGATCACAAAATCATCATATTGGTGTAGAATTTCTGCCCGTTTTTTTGTGTCTGGCGAGTGTCGGACAGTGTAATCCTGATTTTATCGGAAAGAAGATGCATACAGTTGAGAAAATCGGCGGCACTTCCATGAGTCGCTTTGAGGAATTGATGGATACTATTCTGGTGGGTAAGCGAACCGCGCCAGAGGAACTGTATAACCGTATTTTTGTGGTGTCTGCTTATGGCGGCATTACTAACTATCTTCTTGAGCATAAGAAGACAGGTGAGCCCGGTGTTTACGCCCGCTTTGCTAATGCTGAAAGCGAAGAGGCCTGGGTGGAAGAGCTGAACAATGTTCAGGCTCGAATGGGGGAGATAAACGCAGAGCTGTTTGGTGATGCTGAATTTGAGCGTAATGCGGCAGATAGCTTTGTTATCGAGCGTCTGAATGATGTTCGTGACTGCATGAAGAGTCTGCAGCATCTGTGTACCTATGGTCATTTCCAGTTGGATGAGCACCTGATGAAGGTCCGTGAAATGCTGGCGTCCATTGGTGAGGCGCACAGTGCGTATAACTCAGTGCTCGCGTTGCGCAAAGCTGGCATCAATGCGCGTTTTGTTGACCTGACCGGTTGGCACATGGATCAGCCACTTCCTTTTGAAGAGATGATTCAGTCTCAGTTCGAAGGTGTGGAGATTGATAAAGAGATGGTGATTGCGACGGGTTACACTCATTGTGAAGAAGGGCTGATGAAGACCTTCGATCGCGGTTACAGTGAGATGACCTTCAGCATGATTGCCACGGTGACCGGTGCAGGCGAAGCGATTATCCATAAAGAGTATCACCTGAGTTCGGCTGACCCGATGCTAGTGGGTACTGATAATGTTGTGACCATTGGCGCGACAAACTATGACGTAGCTGATCAGCTGTCTAATCTGGGGATGGAGGCGATTCACCCTAAGGCGGCAAAAGGCCTGCGTCGTAATGGTGTTAAGCTACGTGTTAAAAACGCGTTCGAGCCTGAGCATGAAGGCACAACGATCAGTCAGGATTACCATAGTGAAGCGCCACGTGTAGAGATCATCGCGGGTCGTAAAGATGTCTTTGGTATCGAGATCTTCGATCAGGAGATGCTGGGTGATGCTAAATATGACATTGAGATCTCTAAATTGCTGGCTCAACTGAAGCTATACGTTATCAATAAAGATGCGGATGCTAACAGTATTACCTACTATGTGGGTGGCTCTCGTAAGATGGTTAACCGTGCTGCTAACCTGATGGAAAATATGTATCCGGAAGGTCAGATCCGTCTGCATAACCTGGCGATAGTCTCTGCGATCGGATCCCATATGAAAGTTAAAGGGATTCTGGCAAGAACGGTTAGCGCCCTGGCAGAAGCAGATATCAATGTGATGGCATTGCACCAGTCAATCCGTCAGGTAGAGATGCAGTGTGTCGTTTCCGAAGAGGACTATGAAAAAGCGATTATCGCTCTGCATGCTGCTTTAATAGAAAGAGGCATAGACGATATCGGTTCAGCTGCTTAAGTTGTTCTATAAAAAAAGCCCGCATCTGCGGGCTTTTTTATTCCTGGCTATCCGGTCTGTCAATCTGGCCTATATCCAGCATAGGTGCGGCATCAAGGTGTTGTGCGTCCAGCATAAAGGCCACTCTCTCAAGCGCAGATACCACCATAGATTGCTCCCAGCTTTGTATGTCATCAAAACGGCGGGTAAACAGATCTTGTTGCGTTGTGGGTGCGCCTTTCATCAGTTCAACACCTTGTGGGGTCAAACTGATCCATACTTTGCGCTTATCATCCGTGCCTCGCTCCCTCTGAATCAACTCTTTCTTCTCTAGTCGATCCAAAATGCTGGTGACTGTCGCCTGTGTAAGGCTGATTTCTTTGGCGAGTTCACCTGTGGTAATCGGCGCAGACAATCTTAAAGTCTGCATTGTCATCAGTTGTGGTAAGGTAAGTCCCGTACTTCGGCTAATCTCCTTTTCCTGCATATCCGTTGATCGAATAATCTGGCGTAGTAGGACTAAGGCATCTTGGCTCTTGTTCATAGGCGGCTCCAGATGAATTTATCCGGATATTATTGGATAAGTTTGGATAATGGTAGTTTTAAAACGTGCTAATTTACTTAGCAATGCTAATGTTTTAGTATACTAAGTATTCCTTCAGTTTGGGCTTTCAGTTTTGCACCTTAAATTAGTGGTTTTACCTTCAAAACCTGTAAGAAAAGAAGCGCTGGAGCGTGCACGCTACTGGCCTGGCCCCTAAGATTTCCTCCACTTAACCTAGTTTAGCTATACTGATATTACTTAGTGTTTCTAAATTTTGTGTTCGTTTTTAAAGTCCACATGCTTCTGCCGTGTGCAGAGTGTTAATCAATAACAGAGTATTGGATCAATAATTCGATGCTTCAGGAAAAATAAACAATAAGAGTAAGGATTTTCCCCATGAAAAAAATGCCTTTAGCCATTCTTCCACTAATGTTCGCGAGTTCATTTGCCGCTGCAGCAGATGATTGTGGGAAGGTAAGCATTGCTGATATGAACTGGAGTTCAGCGACTCTAATGGCAAATGTCGATCGCTTTATTCTTGAGCATGGTTTTGGCTGTGAAGCCGAGCTGGTTCCTGGGGACACAATGCC
>NZ_CH724125.1:675407-690400 GCF_000153345.1 Neptuniibacter caesariensis | reverse complement strand
TTCTGGGTGCCAGCTTACATGGTTAAAGAAGATCCGAGTCTGGCTACCATTGAAGGGGTTAAGAAAAATGCCAAGCTATTTGAGCATCCTGAAGATCCTGAGATGAGCGCATTTTACGGCTGCCCAGCAGGTTGGAACTGCCAGATCAGTGCGGGCAATCTGTTTAAAGCGCTCAAGCTTGAGAATTCTGGTTTTGAAATGATCGATCCAGGTTCAGGTGCTGGTTTGTCGGGCGCAATTGCTAAGGCATATGAGCGCAAGGAGCCATGGTTTGGTTATTACTGGGCCCCTACCTCTGTTCTGGGCAAGTACGAAATGGTTAAAGTCGATTTTGGTACTGGCGTGAATGAAGAGCATCACCTTGAATGTATCACCAATGAAGAATGTCTTGACCCTAAACCAGGTATGTATCCACCTTCAGTGGTACAAACAGTAACCACTGAAAAATTTGCATCTGAAAGCCCGAAAGCATACGAATATTTAGCCAACCGCTCTTTTACTAACAAAGAGATGAATGGTCTGCTGGCTTGGATGGAAGATAACCAGGCTGATGGCGAAGTGGCTATGGAGTACTTTATTGAAGAACACGAGGCGATCTGGACGCGTTGGGTAGCACCAGAGATTGCTGAAAAAGTTAAAGCAGCGCTTTAATTCATATCAGGTCAGAGGGGCAGGCATTTATCAATGCTTGCCTTTTTTATATGGCCTAACTTAGAAATTGATAAAAGAGGTTTAACATGGCTGAGTCCAGCTGGCTGACAGAATTTCCGCAGCTAGATAGAGCGGATTTACGGGATATCCGTAAATCACTTGATGCCGGGTACAGGGAGTTTTCCAGAGAGTATGGGGAATTTATCGAATCATTTTTCGATCCACTCCTGACATTTCTTGTTTGGTTTGAAAAATTACTTTTGGCGACGCCATGGTGGTTGGTTATTGCAGTGATTGCAGGTCTGGCCTATTTGGCAAGTCGTTCCTGGAAACTGGGCTTGGGTGTTGTCATTTCTTTCATGCTGATCGGCTATTTCGGTATGTGGGATAATACGATGCGAACGATGAGTATTATTCTGGTGTGTACGCTGATGGCGATAGCGCTTGGGGTACCGATCGGCATAGCCATGGCGCGTTCAGACAGGGCTCAGGCTTTTGTTACGCCGGTTCTTGATGTGATGCAAACCATGCCTGCTTTTGTTTACTTGATCCCGGTCGTTATGCTGCTTGGTATTGGTAAAATTCCTGGGGTTATCGCGGTTATCATATATGCGATACCGCCAGTCATCAGGTTAACTAACCTGGGTATCAGGCTGGTAGATAAAGATGTGATGGAGGCTGCAACCGCTTACGGTGCAAGCCCTTTTCAAAGACTGACGGGCGTTCAGTTGCCTCTGGCGATGCCAACGATCATGGCGGGTATTAACCAGACGATCATGATGTCCCTTTCTATGGTGGTCATTGCTTCAATGATTGGGGTGAAAGGGCTGGGTCAGCCAGTGCTTAAATCGATCACCAATCAATACTTTACCTTAGGTTTATTGAACGGTTTGGCCATTGTGGCATTAGCAATTATTTTTGATCGGGTTTCTCAGGCATATGCCAAACGAGCTCAGGAGCATATGAAGGGGCTGGAAAATGGCTGATGTACTGATTGAGATTGAAAGCCTATATAAGCTTTTTGGCAATAACCCAGCTAAGTATATGCCGCTGGTTCATGAAGGAAAAAGTAAAGATGAAATCCTTGCTGAGACTGGGCATACGCTTGGTTTAAAAGATATCAATCTGCAGATCAAGCGTGGAGAGATCTTCGTTATTATGGGGCTCTCGGGTTCAGGTAAGTCGACTCTGATTCGTCATTTCAACCGCTTGATCGATCCCACAGAAGGGGTGATTAAGGTTGAAGGAACTGACGTTATGCAGTTTGGCGCGAAAGAACTGCAGGAATTCCGCCGCCATAAAATGTCGATGGTATTTCAACGTTTCGGTCTGCTTCCCCATAAAAATGTGGTAGATAACGTTTCCTATGGGCTGCAAATTCAGGGTGTGGATCGCGCTGAGGCCAAAGCAAAAGCTGTAGAATGGTTAGATACGGTAGGGCTTGCCGGATATGAAGATCAATATCCTTCGCAGCTTTCAGGTGGCCAGCAACAGCGTGTGGGTCTTGCCAGAGCTTTATGCACAGATGCAGAAATCCTGTTGATGGATGAGGCCTTTTCCGCGCTGGACCCTTTGATTCGTTCCGAGATGCAGGATCAACTGATTAAATTGCAGGAAACGTTGCATAAGACAATTGTCTTTATCACCCATGATCTGGATGAGGCGCTTCGCTTGGGGGATCGGATTGCGATCCTTAAGGATGGTGAGGTTGTTCAGCAGGGTGAACCGGAAGATATTCTGCTTAATCCTGCAACAGAGTATGTAGAAGCATTTGTCCGGGATGTGAACCGTGCCAGAGCGTTGACTGTGGAAACAGTGATGAAAGATCCGGCTTATCGAATTACCGCTGAAACGATTGAAGAAGCGCTCAAACAGATGAAGGGCTTCAAGCAAGACTATGGCTATGTGGTCAATGATGAGGGCTTCCAGGGAGTTGTGACCGAAGAGGCTCTTAAAGAAGCGTACGCTGATGACAAAGCTGCAGATCTCACGGTAGATGTGATGGAGTCTTGTGACCCTCTAGAGCCTGGTGCCGTGCTTGAATCTGTTATTCCTTGTACGCTTGAATCTGAATACCCATTACCTGTTGTTGACGAAGACGGTAATTTAACGGGTAGACTCTCCCGTGGAACTTTATCAGACGTGTTAGGTGAAAGGTCTGCATAATCCAATCTAAGAGAAACTATAGGTTTGTATAGTTTCTCTTACTTTTCCCCATCGCCATTCTTCTCGCATCATTCATAGTTAGCTCAAAAATATTCATCCTTGGGGCGGTTGTTGAATCGGGTTTGCAAAAGTAGACTAAGCGGCTCGTAATCAGGTGTATTCTATGAGTCATACTAAGCAAACAGAGCCGCAAGCAGATATTGATGAGTTAGCCCGAGAGCACTTTTATCAGGTGTTGTACGGTAGACGCGATGTGCGCAATCAGTTCCTACCCGATCCGGTCCCTGATGATGTATTAACTAATATATTACATGCAGCGCATCATGCACCCTCTGTAGGGTTGTCCCAGCCTTGGAATTTCATTCTGATACGAAACCCGGAATTGAGGAATCAGATCTACTCTGCTTTTTGTCAGGCGAATGATGAAGCTGCGCAGATGTTCGAAGGCGATCGTCGAAGTCAGTATCAAAGTCTTAAGTTACAAGGGATACTGGATGCGCCTCTGAATGTCTGTATCACTTGTGATAGAAATCGGGGTGGTCCAGTCGTACTGGGCAAAACTCATCAGCCGGAAATGGACTTATACAGTACGGTTTGTGCGGTTCAGAACTTCTGGCTATCAGCGCGTGCTGAAAATGTTGGCGTTGGTTGGGTCTCCATCATCAACAAGAATAAGCTCGCGGGCTTACTGAAGTTGCCTGAAGGGGTTGTGCCGGTTGCTTATCTTTGTGTTGGTTATGTTTCTGAATTTCTGACTAAGCCGGAACTTGAGCTCTCTAATTGGGAAAAAAGAAAACAGTTGGAAGAGATGATTTTTGACGATACCTGGGCTAATCGAAAAGGATAGGCGTTTGTTATGATCCTGCCTGAGGATATTTCATATTGAAATTTATTCCCTGTTTTTGACCTATAGTGAATATATCTCTGTTTAATTATTGAACAGACAATAGGTTGACCCAGGGAGGTTCGATATGCGGTTCGTCCTCAGCTTGGCTGTCGTTGTAGCTTCATTTGCTTTTACTATTGTCTCTGCAAATGCCCTAGAGGTTAGAAGTACCGGCGCACAGTATACCCAGCTTGTAAGCCAGATTGTGGCTGAAGAAATTACTCCAGTAATCAAACAGTTACCTGCTAAGCAGCAAGAACGTTTGAAGAATATCCAGATTAATGTGGTGTCTGATTTAGGCACCAATGCCATGGCATTGGCGATCGATGATACCCCGCCTAAGATACTGGTAAATGATCATTTCATCCAGGGGCTTTCTAACTATGTTGAAGCGTACCTTGTTGCTGACCTTTTAAAACGCCCTGAATATATTGAAGAGCATTTCAGTCATTATTTTTGGGCATTGCATCCCCACACAAATGGGGTCGCCTTAGTTTCTCCTTTTCAGCAATACCCAGAACTTGCGAATAATCTGCTGGTTGAGCGTAAACAGCAATTACTGGGGGGCGCAGTGCTTGATGTCTTGTTACATGAGCTAGGCCACCATGCAGAAGGAGCCTTTTATCACTTTCGCGCTTCTATGTATGTGAGGAGGCAGCATGAAAATAGTGCAGAGGCCTGGTCTGATAAAGTAAAAGCTGATTTTTTCCCTGATAGCGGTCTTGGTCAGTTGATATCGATTGGCTTCATTTTTGAACAGACCCGTTGGGCTAAGTTAGCAAGAGATACTTATTACCCTCGCATGCTATCGGCGGTGACCGAATTTATCCCGAACAACTGTGAAAATTCTGATAGCTCAGAAGTGCTGATGTTCTGTGAAAAATTATCTAAAAACATTGAGCAGCTTTACTCTGGGCAGATGATATCCGGTTATGAATTTAGGCATAAGCAAGGGGATCATTTTGCGAGCTTTCCCCTTGGGCAGGTTGAGTGGGCAAAAAGTAACTTTGTGGATGCTTGCTACTACTTTAACGAAAGCCTTGTTTACGGACAGGTGGCCAGAGCCGCGATTTTCGTGGGTTGGTGCTATCAGAAAGGTTATCTTGAACCATCTCCGCCCGATGCTGAAGTGCTTGCGTTGTTAAATGAAAAGCACGGCGGCAGCTATGGCTTTTCCCCTAGGCAACAGGAACTAACGTTTTTACAATAAAGGAAAGGGCTGTTAATACTGGACCTCAGGGGTGTTCATCGTTACTGTAGCGATAAATTAATCTAGAGGAATTCATTATGGCACGCGCAACAGCTCGTCACCTACTTGTTGATACAGAAGAACAGTGCAACCAGATCAAAGCGGAAATTGAGGCAGGGCTGGATTTTGCTGAAGCGGCAAAACAACACTCTTCCTGCCCATCATCTGCACAGGGTGGTGATCTTGGTTCTTTTGGTCGTGGTCAGATGGTGCCGGAGTTTGATAAGGCTGTATTCACCGGTGAAGTGGGTGTAGTGCAAGGTCCTATTCAGACTCAGTTCGGTTTTCACCTGTTAGAAGTAACTAGCAGAGAAGATTAAGAGCACACTTTGCATGCTTAGATTTGTTATTGGTTGTATTGTATTAAGTCTTTCTTCTGTCGTGTTAGCAGAGAAGCAAGTCTTAAAAACGCAAGGCTTTATGATCGAATTAAGCATGCATTGCGAAGAAGGAGAGGTGGTCTGTGATAAGGTTCTTTATAAAGGCACCTCTCTAAAAACTGGGCATTCAATCAAATTGATCGGTAAAACTGAGCATTTGAAATGTGCTGATGGAAATACACCTTGTCGGTTTTTAGGTTATACCTTTACAAATGATAGGGTTATTTATACTGTAAGTGCTTCTGGGCTGCTCAGTGTAATTCAAGATGGGAATATACTGCTACAGCAGCAAGGTCAGTGGCAGTAATGAGAAGGAATTTTAAGTTAAAAATGGAATTTTACTTATTGATACCGTTGATCAGTATTCTGTTGATCTTTTGGTTCATGGCGCTTATCTCAAAAGAGGGCAGAGCGATTGGCCTTGTTGAAGGTCGATTGGCAAGGTGCATCGAAAAGCCAAACTGTGTCTGTACTGAATACTCTGATGATAAAGAGCATTTTTACCACCCTATTGAGATTCCAGGCGGGTTTGAAAACCCGGATGAGATGGTGCAGTTGATTAAAGGTATCATCAGGGAAGCGGGTGGAGAAGTTGAAATAGAATCTCACACTTATATCTCTGCGATTTTTCAAAGTCGGGTTTTTGGTTTTGTAGACGACTTTGAGGTCAGAATTGATCTGCAGGCTAAGTTGATAAATATTCGTTCGGCCTCAAGAGTTGGTTACTCGGACTTCGGTGCTAACCTAAAACGAATTAAAAGAATCGATGAGCTATTACAAAAGCGCTTCTCAGTGATGATGTAGCTCATTGGGGCGATACCGGTTTGAGGAAAAGCCTGCAGCGATGCTGCAGGCTTTTTTTATTACTGTAGTTCAGGAAGGTTGGCGTACAGATCCAGCGCTTCAGGGTTGGCAAGCGCATCTTTGTTGCTTACGGCTTCACCTAAAACGACTTTGCGGACCGCCAATTCAACAATCTTACCGCTAATTGTGCGTGGGATGTCTGCTACTTGAATAATCAAGGAGGGTACGTGGCGCGGTGTAGTATTTGCGCGGATCGTCTGTTTGATCTCTTTCTGCAGCTCAGCGCTCAGTTCAATGCCATCTTTTAGGACAACAAACAGTACCACGCGCGTATCATCCTGCCAGGGTTGGCCGATACAGATAGATTCCTGAACTTGCTCTACTTTTTCTACCTGACGATAAATCTCAGCGGTGCCGATACGCACGCCGCCTGGATTCAGGACTGCATCAGAGCGTCCATGGATAATTACCCCTTCATGTTGGGTTAACTCGCCATAGTCTCCATGCGCCCAGATGTTATCAAACTGAGCAAAGTAAGCGCTTTTATACTTCTCGCCAGACTCATCTGCCCAGAAGTAGATCGGCATTGATGGGAATGGTGTGCGACAAACCAGCTCGCCTTTCTGTTCTTTGATTTCCTTGCCTTCATCATCAAAGATAGCAACATCCATACCCAGACCGCGGCACTGTAGCTCTCCCGTGTGAACCGGAAGGATTGGGCAGCCAAGGGCAAAACAAGAAAGAATATCTGTACCGCCTGAGATAGAGGCCAGTAGTAGATCTTCTTTTATTTCTCGGTAAACATACTCAAAGCTTTCGTGTGCTAGCGGAGAACCTGTGGACAGTACAGCTCGAAGGTTAGGCAGGTTATGGCTTGTGCCGGGTTTTGTGCCTGCTTTTTCTAGTGCTGCAATGTATTTAGCGCTCGTGCCGAAAACGCTGATACCTTCTTGTTCAGCAATATCCCAAAGCACTTTGGCTGAAGGAGCAAAAGGTGAGCCATCAAACAATACGACGGTGCAGCCGCATGCCAGACCGCTTACCAGCCAGTTCCACATCATCCAGCCACAAGTGGTGAAGTAGAAAAGTTTATCTTCGCGTTTGATATCCGTATGAAGATGATGCTCTTTTAAGTGCTGGAGCAAGGTGCCGCCAACACTGTGTACGATGCACTTAGGTGTTCCTGTTGTGCCTGAGGAATACATAATGTACAGCGGGTCAGCGAAAGAAACCGGAGTAAAGCTAAGCTCGGTCGCTGAATTATCGATGAAGTTTTCCAGCCAGCAGCTTTTGCTTACGCTGCTGATATCATCCGTCTGATCCAGATAGGGAACAAATACGATCTGTTCGGTGGTATCAAGGCGCTCAGCGATCTGAGTGACCTTTTCAACACAGTCTATGCGCTTACCGTTGTAGAGATAAGCGGGAATAGTGAAAAGTACTTTCGGCTTAACTTGCCCAAAACGGTCCATAACACCCTGAATACCGAAATCAGGTGAGCAAGATGTCCAGATTGCGCCAAGTGATGTTGTTGCAAGCATTGCGATGACTGTTTCGGCGATGTTTGGCATGAAACCAGCAACCACATCGCCTTTGCCTACGCCTCTTTGCTTGAGGCCTGCGGCATACTGTGCAGCTTTTGTGTAGAGTTCCTTGTAACTGATCTCAGCCCGGATATCTTTTTCATTACGAAAGATCAGAGCAGTACGATCGTCACGGTATTTCAGTAAGTTTTCAGCGAAATTGAGCTCGGCTTCAGGGAACCACTTAGCTCCGGGCATTTTATTGCCGTCGACCAGGAAGGGGGCATTGCCCTTGTTACCGATGACACCAAAGTCATCCCAGATGTGGTTCCAGAATGTTTCTGGGTTCTCTACAGTCCATTGATGCAAAGAAGAATAGGAATCCAGTGTTGTATTATGCTGCTGGTTGACCTGCTGCATAAACTGATACATCTGGCTTTGTTCAATCTGTTGTTGTGACGGTGCCCACAGCGGATTGCTCATAAGTCGTTTCCGTTCTAATTATTATTTCTGAAAAAATACCTATCAATGACAAGAATAATAGCTAATAAGGGAATTCCTGTACATAGGTAAGTTTACGTAAACGGAAACTTTTTTCGGTGGATAATCATTCCGGTCCACTTCAGAAAAAGTGGACCGGTTGGAATTAACGCAGGTAATTTTTGCTGATTTCGCGGAAAGAATCGGTACCCGCTTTTTGCATCCATTCAAATGCAACCATTTCGCGGCTAACAATGTAGATACCTGCCTGGCGCATTCGCTCCAGTGCTAGTTCTTTGTCTTTAGGATTTCTTGAGGACACGCAGTCAGCGACGACATAGACTTCACGAGCTTGCTGCTTAAGCTGTAAGGCGGTTTGCAATACACAAACGTGGGCTTCCATACCTGTAACAATTACTTGGTTCGGTCGGATAGAATTAATCTTCTCGTTACATTCTGGCTCAGACATGCAGGAGAAATAAGTCTTCTCCATAAATCCATCTTTTGGTGCAATCTCGGCAATTTCAGAAATCGTATGGCCCAGCCCTTGGGGGTATTGCTCGCTGGTGAGTACCGGAATGTTGAGTTTTACAGCAATTTCCGTCAACCAGCGTGTATTTTTAACGAGTGTCTCTGCTTCATGAATAGCTGGAACCAGCTTATCCTGAATATCCACGATTAACAGGCATGATTTATTAGGATGAATCAGCATAGAATTTTCCTTGTTCAGGCGGGTTCGTGCTCGTTGCAGCACTTAACCTTTTCCAGATTTTGTACTGGAATTGTTTCCAGTGAATTGTCCTCATAATAGTGAGGCCAGTGTTGCTTCACAATAGGGCCATCTGCTGATAGAGCGTGGCAGCTATCTAATAGAGGGGGGCGTTGATCTGCTCCCTGCCAGAAGTTTTCAGCCGCTTCTCGCTCTTGATGAGTCGATTGAAACGCTGCTGTAGCCAAAGGGCCTAACAATTCCAGCAAATGGGTACAGCCGCTACGGCCAGAGAAAAGTTCTTTGGTTTTTTTGGTAAAGCCAGATTCGATCTTCAGACCAATAAGTTGCTTATAGGCATCCGAAATTGAAGGGCAATGGCTGAAAGGGGTGTGATCCATTGCTGCGACCGCATCCAAAATGTTCAGTTCCAGGTCGACGGTAATCCTGATAGACATCCCATGTAGCGCTTCTCCTGCCGGAAGTGTCCAGGCTTCTGAATCGCGAATCGTCAGGTCAAAGGATTTAGTATCGATCAAAAATGCCTCAATATCCCAAAGGCCATCTTCACGTTTGAAGCCTTCGCAAATAACGCGGCGTGTGTGTTTGAGCTTACGGGCGGTGGGTGTTGGTAATGGCATAGCGGTAGAAAGAGAGTTGGTCAAAGAGGCGCTATTTTACGGGTAAATCTCATTGAATACATTAAAGAAATAAAAGCGCAGGTTTTTCGTATCGCAATAGAACGAAAAAAGCCACCCGAAGGTGGCTAAGGCTGAGGCTTACCAATGATGTTCCTCTGAAACCGGCGAATAAATCCGTGTAATCGCTTACGAGGGTTTCAACTCCTTAGAACTGGTATGCCACTGAGAGACGGATATCTCTTCCTTGTTCGTAGTTACCAATCGTACTGCCTGAACGATCGCTCTGTGTCGCGTGATCATAGTAAAGTTCGCCAAACAAATTGTTGACGCTGAAGGTTAGGGTGAGGTCTTCATCACCGTTAGGCTTCCACTCGGCGTATACGTCGTGCAGGTCATAACCTTCTTTAATTGAAGAGCCAGCTGGTACGTCTTCCAGATCTTCCACCAAGCGGGCATTCCAACCTAGGGATAGGTTATGTTGCGGAATGCTGTAATCAAGCGTTGCCATCCATGTGCGACCAACGGAAGTGCCATGCGGATGAGCATCGTAAAGCGCTATGCTGCCTTTTTCCGGGTCGTTGTCGGTGACACTGAAATTGGCAGACAGATTTTCCCACTCATAACCTAGCTGTAAGGCATAACCATAAATTTTGATGTCATCAGTTTCGTTGGCATATCCATAAATGTTGTGCGGATCTTTAATGTCTTGCCTGTATATCTCGGCGTCAAAAGTCAGGCCGTTTTTCTCATAGTTCAGGGCTATCTCAATATTTTCGGCTTTTTCAGACGTGATGTTGGGGTCAAAGGCTGAGTTACCTATGATGTAAGCTTCACGAACACTTGGGGTACGATGGGCAATGGCATAGCCTAATCGTACATTTAGGTCCTGATTGAAGAAGTAAGTTGCACTAGCATTAGGACTGAATTCATCATGCTGGACACTATGGCCGTCCCAGGAATCGAATTCTCCATGGTCATAACGTAAGCCAGCACTCAATAGCCAGTCATCGTTAGGACGGAAATTATCCTGAAGATATAAACCAAATAGCGCAGTGTTATCGGTACGAGTGCCTGTCCAGCCTGTAGCCGGAGGAGCCAGATCTGAGTGTGTCGCGGAGCCTTTTTCGTCTCTGTAGTCGAAGCCGTAGGTTAGGCTGTGCTTGTCGACAATGGATGTATTACGTAAGTCCATGCCATAAGTTACAACTTCGGGGGTGTTTGTACCAAAGGCTGCCGCAGCAAAACCGCTAGGCGCAGTCTGCTTCATATCTACTTCATTACGATATAGGGTCAATTCCATATCGATCAGGTCGTTTTCGGGATTGTAATTATAGTTAAGCGTTGTTGTTTTACGGGCCAGATCCAAGGGGGTCGCATCATTAGCGCCCAGACGAAGGTTTTGATTGGCACGGAAATTACGTGTGCCTTCATCTGTCGTCTCACTATGGCTAAAACGAATATCCTGATCTTTCGAAGGTTTGGCGTGCAGCTTAAACAAGCCCACTTTTTGATCTACTGGAGTATGGGCCTGGTCATCGCCATTTCCGTCCTGATAGTTATCAGCATCGGCTTGAGTCCATGATGCCATCACAGAAATAGTGTCTGAGGCCTTGGCTGCTACAGTCGTATGTACTTTTATGTAATCGGCATTATTGCCGTATGAGGCTTTTACCAGTCCGCCGAATTCGTTGCCTTCTTTAATAAGATCTTCGGGATCTTTGGTGGTGAAGCGGATAGAGCCACCTAGTGCGCCCGGTCCTGATGTGGCTGCTCCTGCGCCAGCTTCAACTTCAACTTCTTTTAGAAGCTCGGGCTCAATCTGCAGTCTGCCTTGATGATGGAACATCGTACCTGATTGGTAGGCGCCATCGATTGTGACGTTCAGTTGAGTGTCTTCCAGACCGCGAACATAAATTTTCTGCGCAGTGTTAGTGCCACCGCCGCCCACTTGAACAGAAGGTTCTTTACGAAAAATATCAGACAGATTCTGTGCTTGTACCTTAGAAAGGTCACCGCTGCCGATCACAACATCAGCATTGGTTGATTGGCCTGTTACAACAACCTTTTCGGTATGCTCAACGTCCGCTGAGCTCATGGCAGGCAGGGTAGCCAATGCAGTGGCTACAGCCAAATGCAATGGTTTGCGAGTATTGAGCGGGTGAACCATAATTAAACCTTAATCCTAGTAAAAACAATAATCACTACTATTAAAGAGCGAGAAGTGACTGCTTTACTGGTGTGTACCAGCAGTCTTCTGTTTCTTTAGCTTATGGAGGTAGTCAAATCCGGGCGAAGGGGCGCCAAGAAAAGCTAACGAGGGAAGATATTAATTATGATTCTCATTTGCGCGCTATGAATTTACGCTCTTTACATTTGTAAACGAATAGCGCGCAAGATCGAGATGTTATTGCTCGTACATTGCCTGCATTGATTCCTGAGCCCATTCCAGGCTGGATCGATAGGCCTTGTCATATAGGTTGCCGTCTAGGTCCATAGGCAGAAGGTCCCAGTCACCGTTTTCGTAATTCACTACATTGCGAAGTACTTTGCCTATTTCTCCCTCTCCTAGGCTTACGGCGTTTTTAATATCATCACCGAGAGGGACTTGTTCCAGCATGGTATCACGGTCAAGGTCGAGCAAAGCATGAAGGCCAGACATCATGCCGGCCATAAAGTAGCTGCCATAGTTGCTGAGTTTTTCAGCCTGGGCAATCTCTTCGCACATCCGGCCGCGAACCAGAAGGCTTCGGGATAGCTCTTCAGGTTTATCCTGATTAGAAGACATGGCGATTAAGGTGGCCCATTTCTTGACCTGCTCCAGACCGAGTAGCACGATCGCTTCGGCAACGGACTCTACCTGACGAACCAGGTGATAACCGGCAGAGTTAACTATTCGAAGGAGCTTATAGGTCAGTGCGGGGTCTCGAATGATCAGCTCCTCTAGTGCTTCAGGCGTAGCTTTCGGATTTTGTAACTCCTGGATCAACTGCATCAAGGCAACCTGGCTACCCTGTATTTTTTTGCCTTTGATGACCTTGGGTTTACTGAGGAAGTGCCCTTGGAATAATTTAAAGCCAAGCTCAATGCACTCTTCCAGTTGCTCGTGAGTTTCAATTTTCTCTGCGAGTAGGGTGACTTTGTGTTTTTTGAGCTCCTGGACCTGTTTGCGAATATCGTCTTTGCTTAACTCGAAAACATCAACTTTTACAATTTGTGCAAGTTTAAGGAGTTCGTCGAATTTTGGATCGTAAACAAAATCATCCATCGCAATACGGTAGCCTTCTGAATGAAGCTCCTTAACCGCATTAACAACTTCATCATCGGGTTCAATATCTTCCAGAATCTCCAGTACGATATGCTTTTTTGAAACTTCCGGGAGCTTTTGTTCAACCAAAATATCCCGGGTCAAATTTATAAAAGCGGGTACTCGTTTTAATTCGCCGGCATCAGAGATGCTTGTGTAAGCGTTCAGAATGACTTCACTAGTGGCTTCAGAGTTGGAAAAGAGTGCATGGCCTTGAGCTTCTTCGCAGCGGTAGAGCAGCTCGTAGGCGACAACTTTCTGATTGCGATCAAAGATTGGCTGCCTTGCCATCAAAACCTGAGAGTTATCCGTGTTTTCCATAAAAAAACGATGTCCTTCTGAAAAAAGAGGCTGAAGTGCAGTCTACCACTAACCTGTTCAGGTAAAAGCCTATTTCCCGCTTTTTTATCAGTAAATTAACCTTGGCTAATTTATAGGCAGAGAAAACAGCAAACAGGGTCAGCATTCATGGATCGCATGAAGTATAATAGCCCACTTTTTAGTATTTCACGACTGATCAATGAGTATCAACTGGTTCCCAGGGCACATGCATAAAGCCCGGAAAGAGATAGCCAAGGTTATGGATGAGGTCGATGTTATCATCGAGGTGCTTGATGCGCGCCTTCCTCAATCCAGTGAAAACCCGCTGGTTGATACCCTGCGTAAAGGTAAGCCTGCCCTGAAACTGCTTAATAAAAGCGATTTGGCGGATGATGTCAGAACCCAGGAGTGGTTGGATTTCTTCAATGGTTTGCCTGACACACGTGCAATGGCGCTGGATCATACTCAGAAAAAACTAATTAATCGGATTGCTGAAATTTGCAAGCAGATGGCGCCGGCACGTTCTGAGGCAGGTCGGCCCGTCCGAGCGATGATTATGGGTATCCCAAATGTAGGAAAGTCTACGTTGATCAATGCGCTTTTGGGTCGAAAAATTGCCAAAGTAGGTAATGAGCCTGCGGTAACAAAGAGTCAGACACGCTTCACCACTAAGAATGGTATGGCCCTGTCGGATACGCCGGGAATTCTTTGGCCTAAGATTGCTGATGTTGATTCGGGTTATCGTCTCGCTGCTAGTGGAGCGATTAAAGATACGGCAATTGAGCATGAAGATGTGGCGATCTTTGCTGCGGGCTTTATGCGAGATGATTACCCACAGCGATTAACTGAGCGCTTCAAGCTTAAAGAGATACCCGAGCTTGCCGAAGAGGTGCTTGATGAAATTGGCCGTCGTCGAGGCTGTTTGCGTCCTGGAGGAATTGTAGATCGTAATAAAGCTTCTACACTGCTTTTAAATGAGATACGTTCGGGCAAGCTGGGTAAATTAAGTTTTGAAACTGTGGCTGAGTGGGATGAAAAGCGACGGTTAGCAGAGATTGAACGACTTGAGCAAGAGCGTTTGGCGCAAGAAGCTCAGGATGAAAAAAACGAAGGTAGTAACAAATGACACGTTTAAGGAAAAGTCGTAAAGCTAAAGGCTTTATTGATGATAGTGGTCCAAGTCGCAACGAGCGCCTAGCGGATCCTGATAGCTATGATAGTCGTCGTCGCAAAGCGAAGGCTGAAAAGAAGAAGAACAAATCGGTCTTTGAAAAGCAGCGCGAGGCTGAGCAATCTAATGGCTCTAATTCGCAGACAAATGATCGCAAGACGCGGTTAGCTGATAAAATTCGTAAACTGAATCAGGAAAAGCAGGACGATTGAGTCGTTTCATAATGTTCTGAAAATAAGCCGAGGTTACTGCCTCGGCTTTTTTTATGAGTTTTATTTTGGTGTAAATAATGTAAAGACTGTTGATGCGTACGCAATTGTGCTGGATAATCATTCGCATTTGCATTACATGTAGATGATCGTGCGCATGAACAAACAAGTTAAAAGAATCGCATTAGCTGCGGCAGTGGCTGCTGTACCATTTGTTATGGCAAATGAGCTTCCTCGTGGAACAAGCCAGACTGTCCAAACACACGCCAGGGATCAGTTGTCGCAAAAGAAGATTGATAAAATTGATCTTTCTACTCGCGAAGCTGCGCAGGAATATCTTTCAAATGAGCGAACCTCAGATGTTACTGAGGCATACAATCAGCAGGTCTCTCTGTTGGTGAATGCTCAGCGTCAAGAGATGGCTGATCTTCAGGAGCAGATTCAATCGATAGAAGAAACTGATCGTGCTGTTCTTCCCATGCTTAATGAAATGGTCCTG
>NZ_CH724125.1:664794-675307 GCF_000153345.1 Neptuniibacter caesariensis | reverse complement strand
GGTGTCAGCCCTAACATCGATTTCAGAAGCGAGGTTTTCCCGGCCCCATTAGGGCCTATGAGTAAATGAAGCTGCCCTGCTTCTAGCTCCGCGGAAAGAGGTGCAAGAATTTGATTACCGCCAATGGCAAGGCTCAGGTTGTTCATACTGATAGCAGGTCCCATTAAGCATCCCCTTTATCAGCGAGCGATTGGTTTAGCACTGAATTCAGCGCTTTCACGAGGGTTTCCAGATTCAGTTCCATCTCGCGATAAACCAAGTCTGCATCGTATTCGCCAAAGGTCAGATGTGAGAAATGAAACAGCCGAATCCCCGTCGCCTTTTCCACCGTAGCCACATAGCGATAATCCATATTCAGCTCAGTAAACAAGATCTGAACATCGGCTGCGCGAATCCGGTCGATCGTTGCCTGAAGCTGGCTGGCACTGGGTTCCACCCCATGGGCGGGTTCAATCACCGTATCGATGCCTATGCCGAATTCCTGCAAAAAATAACCATAAGCGTTATGGGTGCTGGCAATCCGAATTCCGCTGAGATCCAGCCCAAGCAATTGCTGAGTGTATCTATTTTTTAATTTACGTAATTCGCGGGCATAACTCACCGCGTTTTTCTTATAAAAACGCGCATTATCCGGGTCCAGTTCACCCAGTTCTTTGGCAATGGTATACACCTGACGAATGGCTGCACTGATCGATACAAAAGTGTGCGGGTTCCAGGCACCTACTGTATTTTCAGCGGCTAGCAATGGCACATCCTTATTAGCCTCAATCACTTTGATGTCAGTGCCTAGTTTTGAGTTTTGTGCTTCCAGTGCTTCAAGCGCTCTGAAGGCAAACTCATCGTGCCCAATGCCATTAACCACCAGCGCATCCATGGTCATCAGGCGTTTAAGATCCGCCGGCTGTAATTCATAACTATGAGGATTAAAGCCAGCGTCAACCAAAGGAATAATTTCTGCCCGGTCTTTAACAATATTGGCGACATAGGCGTGATAAGGGTGCAGGGTGATACCTACCCTAAGCGGCTCATGATTTGCTGCGATAGAAAACTGAGAACTTAGCAGCAATAAAAAACTGAACAGTGATTTAATCATGGTGATGTTGCTCCGATTGCCAGTGTGTCGTCGTTGAACAATCGACAGCGGTTGAACGGTCATAGCGCCAATAAATATGAGGGTGGTCAGAATCAGCAAAGAGTAAGAATTCTGGATGGTCGGAATCCGCAGGCGTCCCTAAATAGCAGCGATTATTCAAAATCGACCATTGATAGCTTGCGAACGCCCCGGTGTTATCAACAAAGGGAGGAACCTCCGCTTCAATCAATTCTTTTACTGAAGGGAAGCTATCTGGCTGTTCCATCATAAATTGTATTTCATCACCTGCATTGCGCAGGGCGGTTAATACCGCTTTTCCGGTAATACCCAACTCCAGATGCCTGGCCGGTTCGACTTTATCAGCCCGGTTGTAATGGAGCGTAATCGCTGCGAAGAAGAGTATTATGGCAATTGAACTAATTAACCAAAGACTCTCTCTGCGGCCATCATCAGGAATAACCTTTTCAATGATGACGATTCGCTTGTCTATCAATCCCGTCTTAATAGAATCAGAGCTCTCCATAATCTACCTCAACGGGGAATTCGTGCCCTGAATCAAATTGGATGTAGAACTCCCCTTCAGGTGCAGAGAAGCTGACAAGAGAGCGATGATCCGCTTTTTGTTCTAACAGCAGGTTTTCATCATAGTCATAGAGGCGAACGGGTTTTCCAACAGCTTTTGAGCCATCGCTAAAGCCAACCCGACACTCGATCTGCTGCGCTTGTTGAGCACACTCCATCATTGGGTAGTGTGCAAACAGAAAAGGGCTACAGGTCAAAAGACCTGCAGCCCACATAAGCTTTATCTGGTTTCGCATTACTCGGGTAGCACCTCGAAGCTCATAAACCGAATAGATAGCTGGTAATCCGCCAGTGGGGAATCAACTGGTGTTTTTAAGTCTGCGCCAAACAACCATGGCCCCGCCTGCTCGGGGGTAAATGTAATTTTTCCATCCGCAGCCGTCTTAATCTCAATTGCACCGCGCTCGCTACGGTACTTAGTGCCACCGGGTGTGACTTCCGCCTCAACATCTGCAACTGGCTTACCATCCAGCAGCATTACAAATTCAACCTCTTCACCGACGACTATATCGTTAGGGTGAGTAAGCGGCTTCAGCTCCAGTCCTTTGCCTTTGGTCGCCAGAACGTCATCCGTTGGTGCATTATTTGTAATGTAGGAAACGGTTTTCAGATCGATCAGCAGAGTTGAAACATCACGTGCATTTTTAGGCAGGCGGGATTTCGCTTCTTCTTTATTGGCAAACATACGTTTCGGGGTATCGCGCTTTCCCGACTTATAACTTGTGAAATAGAACGTCGGGCGCTTGCCTTCGATTTTGTAGGTGCCCGATTGATCAATAAAATGATCAAAAACACTGCGACGCTGGCCCTTAAAATAGCTTGCGATAGGTGAGCGATCTCCATCCGGAGCCAGAACAAAAAAGTTATCTAACGCAACACTCTTATCTGCACCAAAGTAGTTGTGCGATGCGCTCACATCCACTGTGATCCATTCTCCCTTATCTTTTTCGGTAGAAAGGCTGAATTCACTTGGAAGAATCCACACCGGGTGAGCTTGAGCGAGGCCAGTAACGCCAATAACACCTGCAACTACACATCCTTTCAAAACGGTTTTTAAATTATTCAGCATTCTTGCTATCTCCCACCAGAATTCGTACCGGTCCAATCTCATCACCAGCTGTCAGCTCATAACTTTGCTTAGCACCAGATCCTAGATTTATTTTTTGCTTTAATAACGTACGGTTGCCGTGCTCTCGAACAGCCTCAAGGTATAAAGTCACTTCACCGCTGACGTCATTACCCTGCTTATCTTTTCCATCCCAAATAAGCTCATAGCTTCCGGGTGGTTTAGTCGCTCCAGTTACTCCATCAAGTTCCTGGTCATAACGGCCAGCCTGGCGCCACCAGCGACGAATATCTTTCAACCACTTTTTGTCGTCGTACCACACACCGACTATGTCTAACGCCTTGCGTTGCCCCTTTTGTTCAACCCAAACCGCCACAAAGGGACGCTGATACTTAGCAACTGCAATTTGTGGCAATTCAAAACTGATACTGACCTGATCTGCATGCAATAAAGCACTACCTGAGAGCAGACCAACCATGACCACTGATTTAATAAATTTCGCCATACTTATCCTAAAAACACCCAGATATACGCACTGGTCATAATCGCTGTACCTAGCAGCGACATAGATAACAATTTGTTTCTTTTTTTCTTTTGCGGCATCACTAACCAAAGCCCTGTTAAGGTAAAGAGCAGCATCGCCAAAGCAGATAAATCGATGAACAAGCTCCAAAGGCTTCCTGAATAACGCCCCATATGAAGATCATTGAGTGTTGCGACGGCTCCATAATTTTGTATCTCTAACAAAATTTCCTGAGCTTCCAGATCAACTTCCGCGATGCTATATCCGCCAGGACGCTTTACATCAATGACCATGAGCCGCTCATCCTCTTCCCATTCAAAGTTCACCTGGTTGCCATAAACCGCATAGTTATTTCGCAACCAAACGCGCACTTGATTACCTTGCTCTATCGGCGTCAGCATCCACTTTCTCTCGATCCCTAGCTCATCCGGAAGATGGAGCGTTAGCTGCTGAGGCCCCTCAGAAGACGAAAACCAATCCCTGTGGTTTAGCGTGATTCCGGTCAGCGTAAAAAACAGCATGATCAGTAACATGACCATGGAGGTATATACGTGCAGAGTACGGGCAAGCTTACTAGAGGCTTTTTTCTTCGTTTGCCTGCTTTGTGAAATTACGGTTTGGTTCATAAGGCAAACGCCAGATAAGTCTTAAATACAATTGCGAACTAGAAGCATTAAGGTAATTATTCAGAGCGACAGCGACAAATAAAATTACATTTTTTACAAAGCGGATTGCTGCGGGAGCATTATTGAGACCTGCAAACCACCCCGTTTGCCATTCTCTGCAAAAATTTTCCCGCCTACTGCGTTAATTTGTCGCTGGCATAATGCTAAACCAAGGCCAAAACCGCCAACCTCCCTCGATCTGGCTTTATCTGTACGATAGAAAGGCTCAAAAATTTTCTGCAACTGACAAGCATCCACACCAGGACCACTATCACTAATCACAATCTGGTAGTAGTCATCGACGCTAAAACAAGCAACCTCAACCGGCGCTCCCTGAGGCGAATACTTCAGCGCATTACGTAGAATGTTTTCGATTGCTTGAGATAGTGCCTGCTGTGATGATCCAGAAACAGGCAGCTGAGTATCAAAATCACGTGCAATTTTTGAGCTCGGGTACTCGAATTCTGCATCTTCGATGATCAGCTCCAATAGCGTTGCCAGATTAAAATGATCTTTAAGCTCCATAGTTGGATCACCATCAAGCCAGGCCAGCATCAAAGCGTCTTCTACCAGGTGATGCATCTGCCCGATCTCACGCTCTAAGCGCGGTAATAAATCGTCTGCACAGCCCTTTTCTTCACGACAAATATCCAGGGCTAACTCCAAACGAGTCAGTGGCGTACGCAGCTCATGGGAAAGATCTCCCAGAAGCTGGCGCTGAGAGTTCACTAAACGCTCAATCCTGCTGGCCATACTGTCAAACGAGCTGGCGACCTGGGTTAATTCATCACGTCTATTGTCGGGTATATCAGGCAGCACCCTTGCAGACAGATCACCTTCAGCAAGCTTAAGCGCACCCTTATGTAAAGCGTCCAGCGGCTTCATCAGGTAACGATAGGCCAGTAAACAGAACAGCATCATTAAAAAAGATGGGATAATGATCGTAAGCAGGTTATGAATTAACTCAGTGTTTGTCTTCGGAAACATCTCTCTGGGAAGTTCGATTACGAATGATGCCGAATTATCAGAAAACGGAATGCCAACTAAGACATCCGTCATAAATTCATGTACAGGCCAATAGACATGACGTTGAAAACCGAGCTTTACCCTTAGGTGTTTTGGGATGGGGGAGCTAGAAATGATGGTGTTATCAGATAGGACTACCGCTGCCCAGGTACCATATTGCGCTTTCACTTCAAGCGCTAAAGCCAACAGATCCTCTCTATCGCCAACCGCCATATCTTTTTCTGCCCTTACAGCCAACTGCCTTAGAACCGACTGGTTATCTGGCGTAATCTCAGTCAGTTGGACAGTTAACTTATCGGAGAGGTGATGCAGGCTGGAAAAGATAAGCAGGGAAACAGCAAGCAAACTGACACTCAGTTGCCAAAACAGGCGCCTACTCATTGATAGCAATACCCCTGCCCTCTAATTGTCTTGATCTTATGGGTCTCGACTAACGGCGCCATTTTCGAACGAAGGTTACTGATATGCATATCCAGGCTTCGATCATACCGGCTAAAGGGCTTGCTCAAAATCAACTGGTATAGATAAGGTTTACTCAGCACTTCATCTTTATGCGTGAGAAACGTTTTCAACAATTCATACTCTATCGGCGTCAGTTCAATATCGCCGTCAGAAGAAGCCAGACATTTATTCTTAGTATCAAGGCAGATGGTTCCATCTTTGATCTGCCCCATACAGGTTTCTGACTTAGCACTACTCATACTTCTTCGCAGCAACGCTTCAATCCGAAAGAGCAGCTCGGTCATATTAAAAGGCTTGGGCAGGTAATCATCAGCACCACTGCTAAACCCATCAATACGATCCTGTTCAGCTCCACAAGCAGACAACATCACAACAGGTGTGTCACGATATTTACGCAAACGATGCAACAGCTCTAACCCATCCAGCTCTGGCAGCATCTTATCCAGCAGGATCAGATGAAACTGTTGATTAATCGCTGTCACTAATCCTTCTCGACCGTTATAGCTTTGAACGGTGTGATAACCTTTTTTACTGAGGATTTCAGCGATTGAGTTACTGACTTCCCTATCATCTTCAATAAGGAGGATACGCGCAGGGATAACGCTCTTTTGAGCCGTTAAAGACAAAACTGCACTATTCATGGTGGTTATCCCCGCTGCTCTGTTGCTGCATCCATCTGATCCAGATATCGAAGCCAGTTATTGACCGCCGTTTTATGCTGGCCATGACTACCCGCCTCGACCAGAGCATCACGTGCCCCCGGATAATGCTTCAAATTGATGCGCGCTATACCCAGCATTAACTGTAAAGTGGCAGGTTTTTTCGGCTTACTCCTAAGTGCATGAAGTAAGGTTTTTTCAGCCCCGTGCCATTGCTCTGCCTGCAATTGCGCCTGCGCCAAACGTTGAGCATTTTTCTCTGTTGGCAAAACCCTGTAGAGTCTCTCCATGACCTTGACAGCCTTATCATTTTCTTTGGCCTGTATCCAAGCCGTACCGAGTAGTTCAAGGTTCCTTCGATCGGCTTTTAACACGCCACGTTTAAGGCCTGCGGCCATAACCTCTCCTGCGTGGAACGGAATACTATGACTAAGTAACAGTTGCGCCAGGAGCTTATGGTCCTTCCCATTTCTTAGCAGTTTTCTTTGGTAGCCCAGACGTTGTGTTGCCAACGCAGCTTTACGATCCCCTGCTTGCATATGCAACGACACTAACTGACGCCAGTGCTGCGCCTTAGTTGAATAGTTTTTAACAAGCACTTGCTGAACTTTTGCGGCACTTTTCCACTGTTTCAGGTTGATATGAGCCGCAATTTTTAGCTGGTACCAATTTTCTGGGGCAATATTCCTCTGAGCGATGGCTTTACCAATGTGCGGCAAAACAGAATGCCATTTTTCTAACTGCGAATAGGCCTGCGCTATCAGCAGATGATCATTCGCGCGGACATCACCCGGCGCTGTTTTCATCCAATCAGACAAATAGAAGGTGCACTTTTTCCACGCCTCTTCCATACAGTGCAACTGCCCTAAGGTATGCAAAATATTGATCTGCTGATTTTCAGGCAACGCTTTTAACGATTGCGCGGTCAAGAGGTGCTTTATCGCAGATTTGTAGCGCTCTCGTTGTAGTGAAACCTGAGCGAGATTATGAGCCAGCAAAGCCTTAGCATAATCAGAACGCATTTTTGGCTGAGCGGCTTCAAGCTGCTGCTGCGCCGTGACCCACTGGCCTGTTTCCATCAAAGCATGTGCTGAAGTCAGCAATTTATACTCTGCTTGCGATAAAGCCTTAGATGCGCCATTAGCATTCAGGCAAAGGACAAATAAAAAAACTGAGAGAAATGCTCGCATCATTTATTCTCCGATTAATTCTCAAGTTTAAACTCTAGCTCTTGACGAGCTTTGAATGGCACTGGCTTACCATCAACTGTGCGCGTCTTGAAGCGCCAACGCTGAATCGCTCTGATAACTGCCTTATCAAAAACCCCAGGCGGCGTGGATTTAACTACTTTAATAGAACCCGGTTTAACTGTTCCTGCTTCTGTTACCAAAAATTCAACCATAACGCTTCCCTCCAACTTGCGACGCAAAGCACGCTGCGGGTAAGAAGGAGGTACTTGAGTTAACGCAGTCGGGTTTGCATCAAAAGCTAATTCAGGGACCGGTACTGCAAGATTGTTCAACGAGGGTGACAACGCGACTTGGACTCCCACATCAATATCCGGGACGTTGACTGTCGGCATCGGCGAATTCACCATTGCAGAAACCTGCTGCTGTAACTGAGGCATCTTCGGCTGCTGCTGAGGAACAATATCTTCAGGCTCCGGAGGCAATTCGCGCTTACGTAGCTCCAAAGCTGATTCCTGGCGAACCATCAGGAAGTTCAAATCCGGGGTCAAATCCCTACCCGGTTCAACACGTGCGCCTATGCCGGACACCATCGCCAGGGCATAGAACAATAGCAGAGCCAACAATAGCCCTGCTGGCGTTATGATCGCTAAACGCAGCATTACTTGGCCCCAGCCTGAGTTGCGACCGTATATTGAACCTTAGCCATACGCAGCTGATCGATTACCTTAACCAACTGTCCCGTAGTGGCCGACTCATCCGCCTGAATCACGATATTGATCTCAGATTGCTCGCTCTTTAACCGCTCAATTGCCGGACGAACCATCCGTACATCAACCGGCTTTCGATCGACCCAGATCTCATTTTCCGCAGAGATAGCCACCATGACGGCAGTTTTCGTTTTTGATTCACTGGTCTCCGCAGATGGGCGGTTTACATCAATGCCTGACTCACGCACAAATGACGTTGAGACAATAAAAAAGATCAGCATGATGAATACGACATCCAGCATCGGCGTCATATTAATTTCAGCATCTTCCTGCTGTTGCGAAAGCAGTATTCTTTGACGCATTAACAGGCTCCTTCATTCAGCGCTAATCTGAGATTGTTTCTTTCACTTTCTGACCAACGGGATAATCGGTTATAGAACAGCAAGCCAGCCACTGCGACGGCCATACCCGTCATCGTTGGGAATGTCGCACTGGCCACACCCGCTGCCATCATTCTTGGATTGCCGGTTCCATACAGCGCTAAACTGTCAAAGACCTGAATCATCCCTGTTACTGTCCCCAGCAAACCGATCAGCGGGCATAGCATGATGAGATTTTTGATCATTTGAAATTGGCCGTTTAGAGCCAAATCCAGATCACAAAGTCGGCTAATGCGCTTGGCAAAAGAGCTTTCTAAGGACATATCAGACAGGACTTGTTTTTTCTGCTGCGGGTAAGTCCAAAAGCGATAACTAAAACGCTCTAGTATTAGCGTAAACATTAAAAAGCCCACCCAGAGGATGAGATATAAAACCCAACCCCCGGTTTGAAAGAACTGTCCCAGAGCAAAGATCCAATCATGAAGACTAGGCAGCATGAGCACTACTCTCAGGGTTCTTGTTTACCGCTTCAGCAACGGCTAAAGAATCGCTGGCCAATAAGCCAAGACTTTTCTCCTGAAGCACCTGTGTAATTCGGCGGCTTCGGCTTGATAAATAGCTGTGGCAGAACAATAAAGGAATGGCTACGACTAATCCCAGTACGGTTGTCATTAAGGCCTGAGAGATCCCTCCGGCCATCAGTTTTGGGTCACTGGTCCCAAACAGAGTGATACTCTGAAAGGTAGCGATCATACCGATAACCGTACCTAATAGACCTAACAGTGGCGCCACCGCAGCGAGCAATTTGATGATGCTCTGACCACGTTCTATCTTTGGAACTTCTTTTAATATTGATTCATCAACTTTCAGCTCTAACTGCTCCAGCCCCATGCGACCACTACTGACCGCTTTCAGCACTCTACCTAATGGGTTGCTGTCCATAAGCTGGGTAGGCTTCAGCAACTGACGCTTAACCCTGTATTCGGTCAGCGTCATATTGACCATTTGAAAGACTGCAACTAACAACCCAATAACCCCCAGCGCTATGATCAAATAGCCAACTTCACCGCCCTGATGTATTCGTTCCATCAACTTGGGCATTCGGTCCAGTAAGCCAAATAGCTGGCCTCGGCTAGGGTCAACCAACACATCAACTTTTTGCCCTTGCTGATAGGCTATAACCGCCTCTTGAGATGAGCTAGAAGGCTGAGTCGGCAGCACAGCCAGTGATTGCTCAGCAATATCCCAGCTAAGAAACTTGCCATCGTCAGTTGCTGCAGCAAAGGTACCAATACGCAGCACCTTACTATCAGCAACTTCTCCATTAACGTTGATGACAGGTGCCGTAAATTGTTTAATTTCACCGCTCGCAATCATCTCTTGCTGCAACTGGAACCAGAGACTTTGCAGGTCAGCCAACTCTGGCACGCGCTTAGAATCCGCAAATGCCAACTCTTTATCGCGGCTCGGATAATCAGCACTCGTCATAGAGTCCTGCAGCATAGGGTTCAATTCAGAGGCCACTTCCTTGGCAACACCAAACACTTCACCTAGCTGGCCTGAGCGCTGCTGGAGTGTTGACTCAAGCTCAGCCAGTTGCAGATCGTTATTATCAAACTCAGCCTTTAGCCGTTCACGCTCTGCTTCAGCAGTTTCCAGTCGCTCTCGGCTCTGAACTAACAGCCGTTTCTGCTTTAACAGATCTGCGTTGAATTCTGCTTCTCGTTGACGGTTAATCTGCGCATCATTACTACGAATCGTCTGAACATCATTCAGCAGCCCCTGAAGCGGAGTCGATTCAGCAACAACTGAGCCGGCAAACATTGCCGATATCGCTGAGAACGCCAGAATAGATAGAGTCTTCTTCATTATTAACGCTCCAGCTCAGGTAAAGGTAGGTTGAGCAACGTCGGAACTTGTTGCTGCTGGGCGATCTGAATCGCCTTAGTCAATTCGAGATTCTGTGTTTCAGATAGCGTCACCCAGTCTCGATCTGCTGGTTCCCACATTCCACTCTGATGCCCACTCAAGGTCTGATAGTAGAGCGCAGCCCGACCTAACCTGAGGAACAACACCTGCTGGTCATTATTTTGAGCAAGAGAACCCCGATATGCCTCAAAGGTTCGACCGTACTGAACCTCAACCGAATAAGCCTCAAGA
>NZ_CH724125.1:606832-664629 GCF_000153345.1 Neptuniibacter caesariensis | reverse complement strand
GCTTGAACAGGTTGGGCTTCAAGGGAAGGGGCTGCTTCAGTTAGGACAGCTCTCGGGTGGTGAGCGACAACGGCTGATGTTTGCGCAGGCGCTGAGTCGCCCAGCCTCCTTATGGTTTTTAGATGAACCTATGACAGGCCTTGATATGGATGGTCAGCAATTGATTACTGATCTAATTCTATCGCTTCGCCAATCAGGTAAAACCTTGGTGATGGTGCATCATGATATGAGCTTTGTAGCCGAGCATGCTGACAATGTCTTAATTATCGATGGTGGATTGCAATCGCAAGGCGCACCGGAGCAGTTGAACCTTAACCAGGCTATTCAGGGCCAAAGTGCTGCATCATTAGGGGAAGTTGCCTGATGGAATCACTACGTAATTGGGCATTTCAGTTGCAGGCTGAAGGGGTATTGCCGGGTATCTTTGAATATGGCTTTCTGATTAATGCATTGGTGGCGGCATTGATTATCGGCCCTTTATTAGGGGGCATGGGGAGCCTGGTCGTTATTAAACGATTGGCCTTCTTTTCTGAAGCGGTGGGCCATGCGGCACTCACGGGGATCGCCATCGGTATTTTGCTGGGTGAGCCTGCGGCTCATCCTTACGCTTCACTGTTTAGTTTTTGCCTGATTTTCGCATTGCTGTTGCACTGGATTAAAAGCAGGACCCAGGTGCCTTATGATGCGCTGGTTGGGGTGTTTCTTGCCGTCGCCATTGCAATGGGCGCGGCCTTGTTATTGTATGTGGCGCGTAAGGTAAACATTCATATTATTGAGAATGTGCTTTTTGGCTCGATCCTTACCGTACAGGATCGTGATTTGTTTATTCTCGCAGTGATCGGTGCCATCTGTTTGCTACTTGCTATCATGTTTGGTAATCAAGCTCTGCTGGCTTCACTTAATCCTGAATTGGCCAGAGTCAACGGTATCAATACCCGGTTATTCGATTACATATTCGTGGTGATGATCGCGCTAATCACCGTGGCGGCGGTGAAAATTGCTGGGGCAATCCTGGTCGGAGCCATGTTGCTTATTCCTGCAACGACTGCGCGTCTGGTCACACGCAATATCAGGCAATTCTTCTGGAGTAACATCCTGTTGTCTACGCTGTGTTGTGTTGTCGGAATCATCATGCCGATGGCACTGGATCTGCCGATCCCATCAGGTGCCGCGATTGTGCTTCTTGCCAGCTTAGGGTTCGTTCTGGCAGTCATATTCAATCGTTTAAAAGCTATCGCTTAGCGAGTTGTATCTTCTAAGGAATATCGATGAAAGCACTGCTTCTGTTACTTTCTACGTCATTATTTATGACAAGTTCATGGGCGTTAGCACATAAAAAAACGCAGCCCAAACCTGTTATTGTCAGCGCGTTGCCGGTTTTGCATGCACTTAATCAAAGCTTGCTGGAAAGCACGCCGGTTGCGGTCAAATACCTTCCGGCCAAGCGGCTACCAGTTAGCCGAATAAGTAATTGGTTAAAGCATAAAAGCCAACCCGCTATTGCTAAATTAGAACCGGTCACCGCCCTGATTACGGTGGAATCTGTCTGGCCTGAATACGCATTACTAAAACATATGCGCAGTAACAATATTGCTGTGATAGAGATTGATGCCGCGACTGAAATCCTGGCTGGCGGCGCACAGATCCGCTTATCCGAAGCTGATCTGGAAGGTCAGACAGCGTTCTGGATGGCACCCGATAACCTGATCGTAATGAGTCAGATTATTGCACGCGATATGCTGCGTGTTTGGCCTCGCTATGCCGCACAGATTAAAGAAAATCAGCAATCACTTCAGCAAGCGATTCGTGGCTATGCACTTAAACTGGACCAACTGCTTCTCGAGCATGATATAGCGGAGATCTGTCTGGAATCAGACCGGCTGATGCCTTTAGCGCAGGCGACTTATTTACCGGTTGAAACCAGCAACTGTGCAACTGAAAGCCTGAAAATAATAGCTTTTAGTAAGAAGCAACTTATGCACAAAGGGCAGTGGCAGGTTGATAGCTTGAATAAGCCGATTAAGGGTAATCTGCATGATTGGTTGAGTGTAAATCTGCAGCGATTGGAGCAGGCTCTGTAGAGCGAAAATTTGCTCATTTTAAAGCTCTCTTCTACGTTTACTGAAAGATAGCCCCATTTAGTCCAGGGTTTGAGGACTAAAATTGATTGCTAAATTTCATAAGAGGAGAGCCCTCTCATGTCTCATTCACCCGTACACCGGGCAGGGGATGCGCCGGTTAAAGTACACCTGGAAGCAGGCCAGACATACGCCTGGTGCGCATGTGGTCGTTCTGCAAGTCAGCCTTTTTGTGATGGATCACATCAGGGAACCGGTCTGGATCCTATCGTGTTTACTGCCGAAAAAGATGGCGATGTCTGGTTATGCATGTGTAAACAAACCTCAGGGCCTCCTCTGTGCGATGGCAGCCACAAAAACTAATGGGGGCATGTGATTGCTGTGGTAAGATAGCGCGCTTTCTAATGGCGGTGAGGAAAGCCAGTGTCACAGTACGATGTTGTAATAATCGGAGCAGGGGCTTCAGGCCTTATGTGTGCGGCAACGGCGGGTTATCGCGGGCGCTCAGTTCTGGTGCTGGAACACAGCAATAAAATCGGTCGTAAAATCCTCATGGCGGGTGGTGGACGTTGTAACTTCACCAATATTCATAACTCACCGGCTAATTTCCTTTCGGAAAACCCTCACTTCTGTAAATCAGCATTAAGTCGCTACAAGGCTCAGGATTTTATCGATCTGGTTGACCGTCACGGTGTTGAATATCACGAAAAGACCCTCGGCCAACTGTTCTGTAACGAGACAAGTAAAGAGATTCTCCGCGTCCTGCTGACTGAATCAGAATGGGCAGGTAACGAGATTCGCACTGAAACTTCAGTAGAGAAAATCGACAAGCAAGCCTCTGGTTACTTACTCAAAACCAGTAGCGGTGATATCCAGGCGGAATCAGTCGTAATTGCCACCGGTGGTCTGTCCATTCCCAATGGTGGAGCAACCAGCTTTGCCTATGATGTCGCAGCGCAATACGGATTGCAGGTGTTACCTTGTGCGGCGGCACTGGTGCCTTTCACCCTTCAGCCTAAGGATAAAGAGGTGCTTAAAGAGCTGTCAGGTGTATCCCATCGGATTAAAGCGACAATTGGTAAAACCAGCTTTGTCGAGAATATGCTTTTTACCCACCGTGGCTTGAGCGGACCAGCGATTTTACAGATCTCCTCTTACTGGCAACCAGGTGGAGAGGTCGAGATAGATCTGTTCCCCGAATTTGATCTGTTGAGCTGGTTGAAGGAGCAACGTGAAGCGCGGCCTAAAGCGGAAATTACAACTATCATGGCGCAACAGATGAGCAAACGCGTGGCGCAAGTTCTGTGTCAGATGTTTGGTTTCAGCGGCATCATGGGCAACCACTCCAACAAAGATCTGGAGGCAATCAATAAGGCCTTTCGCGAGTGGAAAGTGAAACCTTCAGGTACCGAAGGCTACCGTACAGCGGAAGTTACGATCGGCGGTATCGATACCAATGAGATTAACCAGAAAACTATGGAAGCCAAGAAAGCGCCGGGATTGTATTTTATAGGTGAATGCCTCGATGTAACCGGTCATCTTGGAGGGCATAACTTCCAGTGGGCCTGGGCGTCAGGATTTGCTGCGGGGCAGGTGGTTTAATTTCAGGAAACAATTATAACGAGGATAGCTCTTCCCCCTTTCTTTTATAGAAAAAAGGGGGCTAAAATTGTTCCTTATTTCAGACTATTTTGTTGGATTGATAGGGAAATAGTTCAACAGCAATACTTTTAGACGTAGGGGTGCGACTTTGTTCCCCATAACTATCTAGCGGTATCAGCGGATTTGTTTCCGGATAATACGCCGCTATGTTGCCGATAGGGATATCGTAGGGAACAAGTCTGAAACCGTGAATTTCTCTAACCTTTTCGTCGTGCCATAGTGCTCGCAAGCTAACCCGCTGGTCCGCTTCATAACCTAGACGGGTGATATCTTCCGGGTTTATAAAAACTACCTTCCGTTCATTTTTGATACCCCGATAACGGTCATTCATTCCGTATATTGTGGTGTTGTATTGGTCGTGGGATCGCATAGTTTGCAGTATTAATGTGGTTTTACTGCGTTTGCTACCTGGCAAAAATGGAATAATTTCAGTGGGTAATTGATGAGTGTGGAAGGCCAGCTTTTCCGAAGCTGTTTTCCAAATACGTTCACGGGCACTGTTGCCCAGATAAAATCCACCAGGCTGATCAATTTTACGATTGAAGTTATTGAAGCCTGAAACAGTATCTTCGATAAGATCACGTACCAGCGAATAGTCTTCTGCTAATCTTGTCCAGGGCACCTTGGCTTCGCCAAGAGAAGCGGCTGCGATTCCACAGATAATATCTGGTTCAGAACGCATTTCCTTGGATAATGGCTCTAAAATTCCTTTAGATGCATGCACCATGCTAAAAGAGTCTTCTACAGTTACTTTTTGCTCTCCACTTTGTTGAAGGTCTATATCTGTTCTGCCAAGGCAAGGCAGAATTAGCGCATCTTTACCTGTAATCAGATGAGAACGATTGAGTTTAGTGCTGATATGTACAGTAAGATCACAGTTAGCCAAAGCGCTTTCTGTTACCGGGGTATCTGGTGTGGCTGCAGCAAAATTACCGCCAAGGCCAATAAATACTTTACTTTCACCCGATCGCATCGCCTCTATGGCCTCTACTGTGGAATGGCCGTGGTTACGCGGAGCATCAAAATCGAATCTCTCTTCAAGGCTATCAAGAAAGTCTGCAGAAGGGCGTTCATTAATTCCCATCGTCCGGTCACCTTGAACATTACTGTGACCTCGGACAGGGCAGAGCCCCGCCCCTTTTTTTCCTATATTCCCATTGAGCGCCATCCAGTTAACCAGTTCATGCAACGTGGCCACAGAGTGGAAATGTTGCGTTAGCCCCATAGCCCAGGTGCTGATAACCCGGTTTGATTTTGCATAGACCTCTGCCGCTGTTTCTATCTCTGATTGCTCCAGACCGGATTGCTCGCATATCTGGCTCCAGTCTGTTTCTTTAACTGTATTCAGGTAATCGGCAACACCGGTTGCGTGTTCGGATAGAAAGCCGGAGTCGGGTGTAAAGTCACTTCTTTCCAAAAGAGCCTTTACCATCCCGCGGATAATGGCCATATCTCCACCAAGGTGCGGGGTAAAGTACAACGAGTTCATGGTCGTTGAACTATTCGATAGCATTTCAATCGGATCTTGTGGGTGCTGAAATTTTTCAAGACCACGCTCTTTCAGGGTGTTAAATATGACTACGCTTGCACCACGCTTAATGGCTCCTCGCAAGGTGTCTAACATGCGGGGATGATTAGTGCCCGGGTTCTGACCGAAAACAAAAATTGCATCAGCGTGTTCGAAGTCTTCCAGAGTTACTGTGCCTTTGCCGATTCCTATGCTACTGCTAAGAGCGACGCCACTGGCTTCATGACACATGTTGGAGCAATCAGGGAAATTGTTCGTACCAAACATCCTGCCAAACAGCTGGTATAGGTAAGCCGCTTCATTGCTGGCCCTGCCAGAGGTATAGAGTTCAAGTTGATCAGGGTGTTGAAGGTTGTGAAGGTGATCTGCAATTAAATTGTATGCCTGATCCCATGTGATCGGTAAGTATTTATCAGAGTCAGCATCATAACGCATGGGCTCACAAAGCCGCCCCTGATATTCAAGATAGTAGTTGGTTTGTTGTTTTAACCAGCTCACTTGGTACTTGGCGAAGAATGTCCGATCAACTTTCTTAGATGTTGCTTCCCAGTTAACAGCTTTAGCCCCGTTTTCACAAAAACGGATTCTGCTCGGGTTTTTCTCTTCACCCCAAGCGCATCCGGGGCAGTCAAAGCCATCGTGTTGGTTGGTATTAAGCAGGGTTTTGATATTTTTCGCGGCATTCTTGCTTTGCAGGAGGTGCGTCGTTGTACTTTGCAGTGCGCCCCAACCGCCAGCTGGTTTATCATCAGAGGGTTTCTGGATCTCTGCTCTGTCGCTGTTCGATGACTTTTGCTTTTTCATAGTTCACCCCCGAGAGAATTCGAATGTGTGTAGACCCTGATCTCCCCTGAGCGGGTGACCTGAATAAGGTTTAATTTATAGTGCTGTGCCATATCTATCGCAAGATTGCTGGGGCTGGAGAGATTAACCAGAGTAGAGAGTCCTGCTCTGGCTGCTTTTTGTACCAACTCGACGCTGCAGCGGCTGGTTAATATTACGAAGTGCTGGCTTAGCTTGAGCTGTTCAAACAACGCAAAGCCGAGCACTTTATCTAACGCATTATGCCGCCCGATATCTTCCTGCGTAGTTAATATGGTGCCGGAAGGGTCTATTAATTGTGCAGTGTGTAGGCCTGCAGATGATTTAATATTCTTATGGGCATTTATTAATAGGTCAGAGGTTGGAATCTTTGTTTCGTGAAGAGGGTTAATGCCGGGTAATGCTTCGCTTATCGCTGCACTGCCACAGAGCCCGCAACTGGTTAACCCTCGCCTGAAACTTTGTCTTTTCTTGTATTCATGAAATTGCCGGGGGCTAATGCGCAGATCCACGATCAGGCTTTTTACCTTGAGGTCTTGTTCAGCGCTATTAATCTGGTGGGAATCTTCACGAATAGTAATATCCCGTATCTGTTCAATGTGATCAACGATTCCTTCAGCGAAGGCAAACCCGGCAGCATAGTATTTCAGATTAGTCGGGGTAACCATCATCACTGCATGAGCTATCCCATTAATAGCAATGCTGACAGGTGTTTCGATTGCGTGAGATTTAGATTGGCTACACATTTTTTGCATGAATTTATGATAACTAGTTAAAGTCTACCCTTAATAGCTGGCTAGCGGGTGTTGGCTGAACCGTTAACTGAAGTTTCGCTCCATATACCCTTTCTAAAAAAGCCCCCGGGACGGGGGCAATAAACTAGCTAATAAGCAAGCTAGCAGGTCGACGCAAAGTTTAGTGGATATAGATTAGCGCCCTCCTGCGCCTAAACGGGACTGCTCACTGGAACTGACCAAAATGCCTGTACCTAGGCGGTTTATCTCGCCCCAGAGTTCATCATCAATGTTGATACCGTTAGCAACCGCTTCTTCTTTATTTGATGCTACCTTTTCAGCAGATACATCAAGGGTATTGGAGTTTCCTCTCGAATGTTGCAATGAAGAGGTCAGGTCTACCCGTGAACTACAGATAATGGTCAATGCCTGAGCATCTAAATCGTTAACCTCAAGGGCTGTTGTTGCTTCACTGTAACTTGGGTAGCGATCACCGGCTTTTATCGCCGCAGTATGTTCTGTAATAACATGGCTGCCGTTTTGCCAATATGCTGCAGCGCTAATTCCTCTGCGGCCACAATCCGTGAGAGCTTTAAGGATAAATTTACGATTATGGCAGTTATGTACGGTAACGGTTGCTATGCCATTTTCCAGCGCCTTGGCATGAGCAAGATCGACTGAGGCTGCGATACAGTTGAGAGCGCTGCGGCCATGGCTATCAATGATGGCAGAGGTCTTGTCTTCATAAACTACGCTACTCAGTGGCTTATCACTGTCTGTATTGATGAAGGGCAAAGCACGGGTTAATTCATCCAGCCCTTTTAAACCATGCTTTTCCAGCCAAAGGATCATGTTGGCAGCGTCTTCGTAATTACCTACGAAGTAGCCGGTAGCTTCAAAACAGCGGCGTAGGGCTGCACTCAATTCATTCATGGATATTTTCATTAGTTTACTCCCTGCTGTTTTGGTGCCAGTGGCATGAACCAGTCATCGTTAAAGGGTTTGCCAATATCTTCGAGTAAAGGGGCCCCCTGGAACATGGTATTACGTACCCATAGTCGAGAACGCGGGTCAAACTTACTTACCCCAAAGAAGGCCAGTTTACAGCGCAGCAGGTGCATCGGCAGGATGTTTCTATCTAGCAAGTTAGCTTGAATATCACCATAGATGCAGCGGTTCATGCTTTGAATACGTCGTACTATGCCACGCATTTTAGGGTGGGCAACCATAAAGCGGGCGGTGGTGTGATCGGCGTGCTCGTCCATATACTCGCAGAGATGGTTGTAGCATTTACGTACCGCGTATCCGACACCGAGTGCCATTTGCTTATCTTTCGCTTCCAGGTCAGCGACGCTACCCAGACGAGGTTCCATCTTCTCTTCGGAGCGATACCAGCATGTTTCACGTGTGCCTTCAGCTGTAAAATCAATAGCAAGCGCCCAGTCATAACGGCTTTCAATCACTTGTTTCAATACCTGAAGGGGCATCAGAGGATCCAGTTCGAGGACTTCGTCAGCATTGTGAAACTCTTCAAGTTCATCGACCAGTTCCGGGTAGAGTTCCAGCATGATAGAAACTAGCATCTCCTGACCTTGAAGGGAGCAGTTAGTCTCACTCCATTGCAATAGCTCATCCCAGCCACTGAAACCATTATTCGTGTGTTGTTTCAATGATGTTAAGTCCTGCAATACCTTCTGGTTATTATCCGTCTGCCACTCATCTTCAGTTTCAGTTTCAGCCGTGTGTATGTAGCTGCGATCAATTAAGCAATTGAATTCTTGTTTGATACTGTCATCAATATGTCCTAAAGCGCGGACACGTGCCAGGGCCAGCTCTCGCATCTCTACCCACTGATTGATCAGCAATGGATGGTTAACCAGATAAGGAGCCATGCCCAGCCCTGTTGAGTTGCCAATGCCAAAATAACGTTTGATCTCTGGCTCAAATGGGGCAAAGTTCTCGGGGGACTTGTGTTTGGCAATATGCTCAGCCTGGAGTAGGCTGAAATTGCGTAACATCAGGCAGACAAACATCTCACCTGCAAAAGGGCGGGCAAAATCAGGGAATTTGCTGCGTACTTTTTCCCAGTCAGCCATACCTAATTTCCCGCTGCCGTAAACTGCAGTAGTACGGTACAAATAGCCAACTTTGGCAATTCGTTCGGCATCCGGCTGTTTGCCCTGTGCTAACTGCTCGACTACATAATCAAAATTACGTGCACTACGGTTGGCCCTTGAGAGAACAAACACCCGCGAATCAACTCGACCTGCTTCTTGTTTAGGTACGTTCTGACGTAGTTTTTCCAGGTAGACATCATCAACTTCACCTTCGACAAGCGCCATGGTCAGGTCCCACTTGGTGGCGATAACGCGGTCGTTACGTTCTTCTGAAGAGAGATAATCTGAGAAAAGTACGAAGCTGAATACCCCGTGAGGGGCGTTGATTTTATAGATAACAGTGCCGTAGCCGTCTTTATCCAGTTGGAACACGGCTGGGGTGATCTGCCAGCGTTCTTTCATAATCCGACGGACCAGCGTGCGCATAAAACTTAAGCGGCTTTGGTGCAACGAACCTAAGCGCTCCAGGTCCATGACTTGGTTGGCAGGGCGGAGTGGCAATGCATTATCACCTCTGAGTGAGGTAAGGATAGCAGCAGGTGTTGTCATTATTATAATCCTCTATTGCAACACATCTTTTTTAAATGGCCGGTATGAAACCCGGATACAGCATAGATGTGTGGAAACCAACGAACTCTGATTCTCTGCGGGTTTCGCATTAGTTGTTTTCTACAGAGAGAGCCACACCTGTATGGTTAAAGTATTAACCCGTTACCCGGTGTAAACAAATCAGACTGCTTCTGAAGCCTGATGATCAACTACAGTACGTCAGCGACCGTAGTGACTCGTTTATCATGGGAAAATAGTTAAGAACGTACAAATCAAAAGGTTATATCGCTCGATAAGATAAACTTATCAATAGTGCTGAAGGTATTATTTTTTCTATGGTTTGAGGCGCTGGGTTTACAGGACCTATCGCTTTAAAAAAATAAATAGTCCATTTTTGCCTTCTATTAGAAATGGTGACAGCTAGCCTTTACCCGTTGAGTCTAGAATAAACTGGATTAAGGACTCTGCTGCGGGGGTCAGGCTTTTATTGCTCATCTGGATAATCCCTATTTGGCGGACAATATCCGGTTCTTTTAAAGGGATGAACCTCAAATTGGGGTTGCCTTGTGGGAAAGCAAAGCCGGGCAGTGTGCTGATGCCTAATCCCTGTTCAAGCATAGCTATGAGTGAAATCATATTAGAGATATAGAACTGTGATGATGTCAGAAGGGGAGCAGCATCGGTTTCCTGAAGCAGGCGAGAGGTGCCGTTACTTATTAAGCGGTGATCACGTAACTCTTTCCAATGCAGTTCAGATTTATCTGCTAAAGGGTGGTCGCTACGGCAAACTACCCCAATCTGGTCTTCCCATATCGGGGTGAATGTTTTATCACTATGTTCATCCGCTTCCCACATGCTAGCTATCCCGAAGTCCACTTGCTTGTTTTCCACCATCTTTAAAACTGCCCCGGCATTATCATCAAAGAAACTGATATGAAGATTAGGGGCGTTTTCAACAAACTTAGATAAGATCTCCGGTAGCATTCTGCTTGCAATCGAGGGCACGGAAGCTAGACGCAGATGACCTGTTTTATGTTCTGCCAGTAAGGTCATATCTTGAGCGATGCGATCGTGGTGTTCGATTAGTTCTTTGGCTTTGGGCAGAAAGGATTTACCAAAAGGAGTTAGTTCAGTTTTAGTAGTTTTGGTGTTTCGCTTTTCAAACAGCGACTCTCCCAGCTTATTTTCCAGATCCTTGATAGAAAGTGATATCGCCGGTTGTGTGCGGTGCGCTTTCTCTGCAGCAAGGTGGAAGCCTTTCAGTTCTGCTACCCAAACAAAATGTCTCAACTGAGTGATCTTTAATTCAGGCAACATAATTATCTCCTATGGCTCTATTTATCTTCAGAATTGGGGTCAAAGGTGTTGTTTGAGCGCTGTACCAATATAGTGATAAGAAAACCTTATCGTCAAATATTAATTATTAATTTTTATTATCCAAACTTCCCCCCTAAGATGTGATTAACAACTTTAGGAGGTCGATATGTCTGATTCAGTTTTTCGTAATTACATTGCAGGTGAGTGGGTAGAAGGTAGTAAAGGCAGCGTGGCAAACATCAGCCCTGCCGATACCAGCGATGTGATCGGTCATTATGCTCAGGCGGATAAGGTGCAAACTGAGGCTGCGATCGCTGCAGCGCAGGAGGGCCAGAAAGAATGGCAGAAGAGTGGCCTGGAGCAACGTTACTCTGTTTTGATGGCGATTGGTGATGAGCTGATCGCACGTAAAGATGAATTAGGTGAAATTCTGGCCCGTGAAGAAGGCAAAACTCTCGCAGAGGGAGTGGGTGAAACATATCGCTCCGGTCAGTTCTTTCACTACTACGCAGCAGAAGTTCTGCGTCAGATGGGCGAAACAGCTGACTCTGTTCGTCCCGGTATAGAGATTGAAACTCGCCGTGAGCCAGTTGGTGTTGTGGGCATTATCACACCTTGGAACTTTCCGACTGCAACAGGTGCATGGAAGATCGCGCCTGCACTGGCTTTTGGTAATGCAATTGTTTGGAAACCTGCCAATCAGGTCCCTGCATCAGCCTGGGCTCTAACGGAAATTATATCTCGCCAAAACCTGCCTGCGGGTACCTTTAACCTGGTTATGGGGCCTGGTGCAGAAGTAGGTGATGTGCTGATTAACTCCCGTGATATTAATGCGCTGACCTTTACCGGTTCGTTGGAAACTGGCCGCAAGGTTGCTGCTGCAACGGCGGTTAACCTAGTTAAATGCCAGCTTGAGATGGGCAGTAAGAATGCTCTGGTAGTTCTGGATGATGCGGATCTTGAAAATGCTGTTGAATGTGCTGTAGGCGGTGCTTACGGCGGTACAGGTCAGAAATGTACGGCGTCCTCACGACTGATTGTTACAGAAGGTATTCACGATCGTTTTGTAGAAGCAATGGTCGAGCGTATGAAGAAGCTGGTTGTTGGGCACCCACTTAAAGCCGGGGTTCATATCGGTGCAGTGGCTGATGCACGTCAGATGGAACAGAACCTGGAATACCTGGAACTGGCCAAGAAAGAAGGTGGCAATCTGGTATATGGCGGTGAAGTTCTTAATGAAGAGACTGAGGGCTACTTCATGCAACCGGCACTGTTCACCGAAACTACAAATGCAATGACGATTAACCGTGATGAAGCGTTTGCGCCGATTGCGTGTGTCATCAAGGTAAAGGATTACGACGAAGCGTTGGCAACACTGAACGATACTAACTTTGGTCTGACTGGTGGTATCTGCACGCAATCCCTGAAACACGCATCTGACTTTAAACGAAATGCCAAAACTGGTTGTGTGATGGTTAACCTGCCAACAGCAGGGACTGACTACCACGTTCCTTTTGGTGGCCGTAAAGATTCTAGCTTCGGCCCGCGAGAACAGGGTACGTATGCCAAAGAGTTCTACACCGTTGTGAAGACAACCTATATCAGCGCCTAACAACAATTTTGTAATGCTGAGACGGAGAGATTGTCATGCATAACGAATTACATAACGAGATGATCGTAGTCGACGGCCTCCAGTATTCGAACTGGAACCGGAAGATCTTCGAGCAGCTCCGGGAGGGGGGCGTAACGATGGTGCATGCCACCATTGTTTACCACGAGCAGATCCGTGAAACGCTAATGCGCATTGCCGAATGGAATCGTCACTTTGAAATGAACAGTGATTTGATTATGCCGGTAAAAAGTGCTGCGGATATTAGGCTGGCAAAACAGCTGGGCAAGGTTGGCATCATGTTTGGTGCTCAGAACTGTTCACCCATTGAGGACGATATTGGCATGGTCGAGGTGATGCGTGAGCTGAATCTGATGATTATGCAACTGACTTATAACAATCAAAGCTTATTAGCTTGTGGTTGTTATGAGGCGGAAGACAGTGGTGTGACCCGTTTTGGTCGCCAGGCCATTAAAGAGATGAACCGAGTCGGCATGATTGTGGATATGAGCCACAGTGGTGAGCGCAGCACGCTTGAAGCGATCGAGATATCGGAACGCCCAATTGTTATCTCTCACGCAAACCCTTTGAGCTTCCATGCAGCAAAGCGTAATAAGTCTGACAAGGTATTAAAAGCTCTGGGTGAATCCGGTGGTTTGTTAGGTTTCAGCCTTTATCCGTTTCATTTGAAAAACGGCCCGGATTGCACTTTAGAAGATTTCTGCGACATGGTTGCCGGCACTGCCGACATGATGGGCATCGATCGGATCGGAATAGGTACCGATCTTTGTCAGGAGCAACCTCTATCTGTACTCGAATGGATGCGTAACGGTCGCTGGTCTAAGGACATGGATTACGGTGAAGGCTCTAAGTCGAATGCTGACTGGCCACGTCCCCTGAGCTGGTTCCGCGATAGCCGAGATTTCCCAAATTTAACCCGTGGTTTAGTCGAGCGAGGCTTCAGTAATGAAGATGTAGCCAAAATCATGGGGTTGAACTGGCTTAATTTCCTTGATGAGGGGCTGAAGCCAAAGCAAGAGTCTTAAGCAATGACAATGTTTGTAGAACTGATTAACTAGGATTAGTCAGTTCTACTGATTTGCCTGATAACAAATAAATATAAAGACCCGTCAGGAGAACTAAAATGAGTGATACTCTGCAAGCTGCAGTTCCTGAAACGCAGCTTAAAAATCAAGAAGAGGCGAACATGTCAGATAGCAAATACTTGGCAGGAGTTGATTTGCCGGTGCTGTTTATCAGCGGTGGTGCACTTTTGCTGTTTGCTATTTTCGCCTTGTATGACATTGAAATGGTTTCGGGCTGGGTTAATACCGCCTTTGCAACTTCGACAAAATACTTCGGTGCCTATTGGCAGGTACTGTTGCTACTTACGTTTGTCATTGGCCTTTTCCTTACCGTGGGGCGTACTGGTTCGGTTGTCCTTGGTGGAATCAAAACCCCAGAAATGCCTACCTTCCAGTGGATCTCAGTCATCATGTGTACACTGCTTGCAGGTGGTGGCGTGTTCTGGGCTGCTGCAGAGCCAATGGCTCACTTTACATCGTCTCCCCCTCTGTTTGCGGGAACCGAAGCAGGCACCCCTGAAGCGGCATATAACGCGCTGGCGCAAAGCTTTATGCACTGGGGGTTTCTGGCATGGGCGATCTTGGGGAGCCTGACAGGTATTGTATTTATGTACCTGCACTATGAAAAAGGTTTGCCACTGAAACCACGCACTCTGCTTTATCCGGTGTTTGGCGATAAGGTGATGACCGGCCCGTTAGGCGCTATAGTTGACGCGAGCTGTGTGCTGGCAGTGGTAGCGGGTACTGTAGGACCGATCGGGTTTCTTGGCCTGCAGGTAAGCTTTGGCCTTGAGAAATTGTTCGGTATTGCCAACACCTATACTACCCAGTTAGCGATCCTCGGTGTCCTTATTGGCATCTACACTATTTCTGCGGTGAGTGGTGTAACAAAGGGTATTCAGATTCTTAGCCGTGCCAATGTTTTCCTGGCTTTTTGTTTAATGGCATTCATTCTGTTCTTCGGTCCAACCGGGTTCATTATTGATGGTTACCTGCATGGCTTTGGTATCTACCTCGACCAGTTTATTCCAATGGCAACATTCCGCGCTAATCCAGGCTGGTTGGATTGGTGGACTGTATTCTTCTGGGGCTGGTTCCTGGGCTATGGCCCGCTGATGGCAATGTTTGTAGCGCGAATCTCTAAAGGACGTACGATCCGTGAAATGGTTCTGCTGATCTCCATTGTTGCACCCATTATCACCTGCTTCTGGTTCACCATTGTTGGCGGTAGTGGACTGGCATTTGAACTGGCGAATCCAGGAGTGATCTCTGAGCCTTTCACTGGTTTCAATCTGCCTGCTGCACTACTGGCTATCACTGAACAGCTGCCTTTAGGGTTTGTAATTTCAGTGCTGTTCCTGATTTTGACAACGATCTTTGTAGCCACTACCGGTGACTCCATGACCTATGCAGTGTCCATGGTAATGACGGGTACTGATCATCCAAAAAGCTCAGTGCGCGTGTTCTGGGGTGTAATGATGGGGGTCGTTGCGGCACTACTGATATCGATTGGCTCCGGGGGTATCTCTGCGCTGCAATCTTTCATTGTGGTAACCGCTGTTCCTGTATCTCTGGTATTGCTGCCATCTCTTTGGACCGCACCACAGATCGCCAGAAAGATGGCTGACGATCAAGGGCTGTAATCCTGGTATCTACTTCCCATTCAACTGAGCGGCCTCGGCCGCTCCTTTCTCTGTTACAAAAGTGAACTGTTATGAAAAAAGCGATTAAAACTGATCTTTTTGCCTCTAAAGCACCACTAGAATGGGCTGTTGTTGCCAATGGCCAGCTGTCTACAGCTCAGATACCAATTGATGCAGAAGGAAAGGTAGTAGAGGGTGGAATTGAAGCTCAGGCCCGTCAGACTATGGAGAATTTTAAACATACCATCGAATCTGCCGAGCTTACTATGGATGCAGTTACCCAAGTACTCATCTATGTGACGGATCGTGATCAACTGCCGGTATTCAACAAGGTGTACGCCGAGTATTTTGACGCGCCTTATCCAAATCGTGCAGCTATGGTTGTTGCAGGTCTGGCGCGTGAAGAGATGCTATGTGAGATTGTTGCTTACGCTGTAGTTCCTAACAGCTAACCGAACTTACCCTTTTCTATCTGATAGCCAACAGGATCTGTTGGCTTTTTCTTTGCAATTACTACCCCTGAACGATTGGTGCTTATTATGCGCGCAACACTGTTTTCGTTGATCTCGTTGTTTATAAGCTGCTTTATTTTGTTGACAGCTAACGGCTTAATTAACGTTCTGATGCCTGTGCGGATGGCGCTAGAAGAGTTTGATACCGACAGTATAGGTTTTGTGCAGTCTCTGTATTTTGTCGGGGTGTTAGTAGGCGCAATATACAGTAAAAAACTGATCATCCGCGCTGGACACATTCGTATGTTCGCAGGTTGTGTCTCTATAGGTGCAGTCAGTATTCTGATATGCAGTTTGCATGAGGATATTTATCTCTGGGGTTGCATGCGGATGGTGTTGGGCTTTTGTAATGCCAGCGCATTTTCTGCAATGGAAAGCTGGCTAAGTGATCGCACAACGCCTTCGAACCGTGGCCGTGTACTGGCTGTCTACAATGCAACTATGCTTGCAGGGTTGTTCGCCGGGCAATTCTTTATGAATCTGGCCGAACCAGAAGAATCTAAGCTATTTGTTATCGGAGGTATTTTACTATGCTTGGCTGTTATCCCCATCGCCCTGAGTAAACATAAAGGCCCGCGTATTGAAGAGGCAAAATCTATTTCACTGTTGGCTCTGTATCGGATCTCCCCTCTGGGCGTTGTGAGTTGTTTGGTCGCAGGTAGTATTTACGCGGCCATTTTTAATTTATTGCCAGTGTTTGCCAATGAAAACAGTATTGTTGATTTTCAACTTTCATTGTATATGGGTGTGGCAATTCTCGGGGCTTTCTTATTGCAATTCCCGGTAGGGTTTTTATCAGATAAATATGATCGGCGAACGGTATTATTTTCTCTGTTGTCAGTGTCTGCAGTAAGTTGTGTTGCGGCTACCTGGTTTGCTGAAATGGAGAACCTTACTGGGTTATTCATAACTACAGCGTTAAGTTGTGGAATTATTGCCTGTACCTATCCTCTTAGCCTCAGTGAAACCTTTGATAAGTTGGAAAAAGATCAATTAGTTGCCGCAATGGGATGCATGGTGTTGGCTTTTGCTTTCGGAGGGGTTGTCGGTCCTTATAGCGCTTCACTGGTTATGGAATGGGTGGGCAGTGCAGGCCTGTTCTATTGTCTGGCAGTAACTCAACTTCTCTTGGCTGTTTTTGTTATTTATAGAATCAAGATGCGACCTGCGCTTCCTGTTGAAGAGCAGACTCATTTTGTGATGCAGGGAGGGGCTGTTACCGGAGCGGTGGTAGAGATGGCGCCTGAAGAATCAAGGATAACAAGTGACAGTTAGGGTATGGATTAAAAGGAGAGGATCTCCCGATAAATAATAACCAAACATGAACTGATAGAAATAAACGCTATATATAGTTTTATTTGAGCGCTGTTCATACTATTACAGAATATTTCTGAAAGCTTGAACCCTACTAGTGTTGCTGGAATTAAAGGCAGGGTAAGCTCTATCTGTTTTAAAGAATAGTTTCCGGAGATCAACAGCATAATGATGGACAAGCTTGTACCTATCAAAAAATAAAAGCCTAACTGCGCCCGAACAATTTCCTCCCGACTGTTCTGATAGACCAAAGCGATGGGTGGGCCCCCTATAGATGTTGTCGTCCCCATCAAGCCAGAAAAGAAACCTGCAATAAGTAAGTTCTCATTGGTTGGCGCTACCTTAATATGATGATAACTGATTGCTACCGATAAGATTATCAATAATGCAAAGCCTAATGAAATCAGGCTTTGCGGTATAAGGCTCAACAGTACTATCCCTAGAAGGGATCCAGGAATACGGCCGTAAAGCGCTATAGCAGTTCTTCCCAGCTGAATGGACTTTCGATGACGTAGTGACATTAAGAGTGAAAGACAGCATCCGAGGGTGAGTATCGGACCGGGGAGAAATCTTGCGTCAATTATGACGAGAATTGGTGCAGCAACTAATGCCAGCCCAATCCCTGCCAGGCTTTGTATGAAAGAGGCGAAAGCAACAATGATAAAAGCAAAAATGTATAAATCGTAGGGTAACGGCATGCTGAGACAGGATCGTAAAAAGTATTATTTTAAATGTATTTTTCTCTCTTAGTTATTTGAAAATCTTATTGATTAATAAGGACTTTTTTAGATGGGCTTAATTGGTTTAGTTGTGCTGCAGATGGAGTAGCTATTTTAAAAGGGCCTGATTTTATCAGGCCCTTTTTAGTGGGTATCCATCGCGGTTTTTAAGCAACTTCCGCTGCGATTTTCTGGCTATCCATGTACTCATCAAAGGTACCGTGGAAATTGATCATCTTCTGATCTTTTATCTCGATAATATGAGTGGCCAACGAAGAGACAAAAGCACGGTCATGGCTGACAAAGATCAGTGTTCCGTCAAAGCCGAGGAGGGCATTGTTCAAGGCTTCGATTGCTTCCATATCCATGTGGTTGGTTGGCTCATCCATAATCAGGACGTTCAGATCCATCATCATCATTTTGCCAAACAGCAGACGGTTTTTCTCTCCACCGGAACAGACGTTAACTTTCTTATTAAAGTCATCAGCAGTAAAAAGCAGGCGGCCTAACATCGCTCTTACTTTCAGATCGTCATGTTTTGGTGTACGCCACTGGGACATCCATTCGAAGAGTGTCAGGTCGCAATCAAAATCAGCACTGCTATCTTGTGGGCAGTAGCCAATCACGGCATTTTCTGACCATTTGATCGTGCCTTCATTGGCTTGAAGTTCGTCCATAAGGCAGCGTAAGAAGGTGGTTTTACCCGCACCGTTTTCACCAATAACCGCAAGTTTTGCACCGGCTTCTAATATAAGGTTTCCATCTGCAAACAGGGGATTATCTTCAAAACCATGGCCGACATCTTCCAGAATAAGCGCTTGGCGATGTAACTTTTTATCCTGCTTGAACGTGATATAGGGAATCTGACGGCTCGAGGCTTTAACTTCAGCTAACTCGATTTTTTCCATCTTTTTAGCACGAGAGCTTGCCTGTTTTGCTTTAGATGCGTTAGCAGAAAAACGGTTTACAAAGGATTGGAGTTCATCGAGTTCGGCGCTCTTTTTCGCGTTGTCCGTTAATAACTGTTCACGGATCAGGGCAGACGCTTCCAGGAAAAAGTCATAATTCCCCGGGTAGATTCTTAACTCGCCATAGTCGATATCCGCCATATGGTTGCAAACCGCATTCAGGAAGTGGCGATCATGGGAGATAATAATCATGGTGCATTTTCGCTGGTTCAGAACGGACTCAAGCCAGCTGATCGTATGGATATCCAGGTTGTTGGTCGGCTCGTCCAGTAACAGAATATCAGGGTTGGCAAACAGCGCCTGAGCTAACAGCACGCGCAATTTCCAACCAGGGGCTACCTGACTCATCAAACCAAAATGGTATTCTTCGGCAATACCCGCTTCTAACAGGATATCACCCGCACGGCTTTCAGCGGTGTAACCATCCATCTCAGCAAATTCGCTTTCCAGGTGGGCAACCTTCATGCCGTCTTCTTCGGACATTTCCGGTAGTGAGTAGATACGATCACGTTCCTGCTTCACTTTCCAAAGTTCAGTATCACCCATGATGACCGCATCAATAACGGTGTATTCCTCAAAAGCGAACTGATCCTGGCTGAGTACCCCCATCTTCTCACCCGGTGTGATAGACACGTTGCCAGAAGTCGGCACCAGATCACCACTGAGAATCTTCATGAAAGTGGATTTACCGCAGCCGTTAGCGCCAATCAAACCATAACGATTACCGTTACCGAATTTAGCCGAAATATTTTCAAACAATGGCTCAGCGCCAAACTGCATTGTGATGTTCGCAGAGGATATCAAGGGAGTGTCCTGAGGGTAAAAAATAGAAGATCTACAGCCGCTTTTTCAGTGCTGTGACAGAGGCGCGTACTCTACCAGAAAAAGGCGGTGAAAAGTGAGTTTATTGCGATATCGAGTTAAGTAATCTCATACCTTTTACTTTGCTCGGCTGGGTTAATGTTTTGTTATCATCTGCTGATCAGTTAAAGGAATGAAACATGGCTAGAGAAGATTACGATAACGGCTTAAAAGTGCGTACAGAGGTAATGGGCGAAGCGTTCGTCCAGAAGGCGATCGACAACACCAATGAGACCACACAGGATCTTCAGGACTGGATCAATGAACACGCCTGGGGTAGTACCTGGCAACGTGAGGGGCTTCCGCGTAGTACTCGCTCCCTAGTAACGATTGCCATGCTGGCTGCTTTGAAAGCACCAACCGAATTAAAGGGGCATGTCCGTGGCGCGTTAAACAATGGCTGTACGCCGGAAGAGATCAAAGAAGTCCTTCTGCATTCGATTGTTTATTGTGGTGCACCTGCTGCACAGGAAGCGTTTCGTGCGGCTAAAGAAGTGCTGGAAGAGTACGAAGGGAAGTAGTGTTCCCTTCTTAAGCACACTGATGCTCAACCAGTGTTTCCAGTCGGTGAAATGCGACCAGGTTGGGTAGGTAGATAATTCTGACGGTCATGCCTTGGTTGGGCATCTGGTAGGCTGACATAAGATCGCATACTCGATTCGCGTACGCTTCATCAGCCAGGGAGCGGCGGATTACGCCAACGCGAAGGATCTTCTCTGATTCCCACTTGGCTTCGGCAGCAACCGGATCCTGGTTGCTGTTAAGATAGCCCGCAACTTTGCTGTGTTTACGGCTATAGTTTTTGCCTGGCTGTTGTTTACTGTTGTCTATTTTTTCTGAGCGTACGTCATCATTGCTATAGTAGCCGGAAGGTTTCTTTGGCTCATCAATGAAAAATGCAGTCGCGCTTGCCTGAGTACTTAATAGTAGTGATAGCAGAATGAAAGTCAGGCTTTGTGGTGCAAATTTAAGTCCGTTAAATCTAGCCATAGGTACGATGCTCAATTTTAATTAATTAAAAAATATCGCATCTGTTTTGATATTAAAAACCAAAGTTTATTAAAATTTTAACTGTTTTTTTCCTAGTTTCTGACGGGTTTCAATGCCAGCGATCACGTTCAAATCAGCCCCGGTGACTGAGCCACTTTATTATCTGCATAACGCCGAAATGGTGATTGAGTGGAGCCTAAACCACCACGCAGATCTGTTGCTTGATGATGAATTGGCACTTCTCAAACAGCTATTGCAGTTAGAAACCGCACCCAAGGCTTTACTGTTTCGTCTGATGATGCGGCGAGGTGAGCTTTTTAGGCTAGGTGCGTTGAGCTATAAAGAAGCTGAGCCTATATCTGAATCGCTTACTCATTTATACCGTTATCTTATGGTGGGAGCTGATCCTTGCCTTTCTATCACAGAATTAACAGGTTTGTGCCGCAAAGCAGAGTGCCTCGAATTAGCCTTGGAGCTGTTACCAGAAATTGAAATCAAGAAGAGCCTGAGTAAAGCGGAACTTGTCAATCTACTTGAAGAGCACTGTGGCACTTTATCCAAACCATTAGCTGACTGGTGGCAGGAATGCCCATTCAATGTCATTCGTTTTAACTGCCGTGATCTTTTCGATCGTATCCGTTTGATGTTTTTCGGCAACCTGTATCAGGATTGGTCTGAGTTTGTCGCCACTGAGCTGGGTTACCTGAAGTATGAGTCAGTAGAGCTAAGTTCAGATTCGAGGGCTTTCAGGTCTAGGGCTGAAGTCAATCATTACCTCTATCTGGCAGACGTTCAAAACGGGTTGAAGCAAGGGGAATCTATTGAAGTCCTGGCAGAGCAGGTGCTTGAGCGGTTGGATGTTGCTGAGCTATCTCCATGGCTATCCGAGAAGATGCACAAACTTCTATTTGAACTGGGCCATCAAGCCGAACGAGAAAAAAATACTGAGCTGGCCTTACACCTCTATGAATACAGTGGAAATTCTCAGGCCAAGCTGCGTCAATTAAGGGTGATGGAAAAAGTGGCTTGCCCCGGTGAGGTGTTGGAAAAGTCGCGAGCGTTGCTTGAAACCGTAAAGCAACCTGAGCTGCACCTTGGAATTAACCGGGTAATGAAAAGAGCTGCCCGCAAGTCTGGATTGGATCTTCCCGCTAATCCATCCATAACGCTACCTAAGACGCAACTGACACTAGCACAGCAGGCCGATTGCTCAGTGGAAACGATGGTTAGTCATCATATAGACGCTGAAGGTGTTCACAGCTTTCATGTTGAAAGTCGCTTAATGAATACACTGTTTGCGCTGTTCTTCTGGCCCGCAATCTATAAACCGGTACCTGGGGCATACTTCAATCCATTTCAGGATAAGCCTGCGGATCTCTACAGGTCTGGCTTTAAAGCGTTACGAGAAGATGAAATTAACGCGGGTTTTGGGTTGTTAGAAGACAACTCCTACAAGGATCTGATTCTGCAGCGCTTTAAGGAAAAGCAGTATACAGCGTGTCGTTTAATTCATTGGCCTTCAGTCACTGAAGATTTGCTTCAGTTAAGCCTGGCGCTGATACCGCCCGCAGACCTTCGGGCTCTCTTCGAATATATGTTTCTGGATCTGAGAAATCATCGTCGAGGCCTACCTGATTTGATCTGTTTCGATAAACAGGCAAACACTTATCGAATGATTGAAGTAAAAGGGCCAGGTGATCGTCTTCAGGATCACCAGCGATTATGGCTGGAGTATTTGCACCAGAAGGGCATTGATGTCGAAGTCTGCCATGTTGTTTGGGCTACCCCAGACAACTGATCTATCTGTTAAATACAGTACTTTAGTCGCTCCCATTTAGATCTTTATAGCAATTATGGTTAGGGGTAATCCCTATTAGCATTAGATAAAAATAAGAAAGTGCTAATAAAGACCATGTGCCATCTCAAAATCTGTAGCCTCAATCTGCGTAAGCTGATTGTGATGATTTTTCTGTTTCTGCTTACTTTGCCATCGCACTCGGGTGTGCTCAAAAAAGAGGATGTCATCGCAGCTTTTCCCTCACCTTATATCGTGGGTGATAAAGATGAAGCCTTGCCGGTCTGGCCTTTATATCAGCAGATATCTACAGATACGCCGTTGGTAGGTTACGCCTTTGAGTCAATCGATATGGCAGCGGTGCCTGGTTTTGCCGGGATTCCGTACAATCTGCTGGTCGCCATGGATCCTGAAGGTACTTTTATCAGTATCAGGGTTTTGTCTCATCACGAACCTGTTTTTCTGGAAGGCCTCGGTGAGAAACCACTGATTGATTTTGCTAAACAGTATTCCGGCATCTCCCTGATGCAGAATATTAAGATTGATGCGAAACCTACTCTGGCGCAGCGTGAAAACAAAGCCAATGCCTATATTGATGGGGTAACGAAAGCCACAGCCTCAGTACGTATTTTTAACCAGTCAGTACTTTCATCATCATTAACCGTCGCTCGGGAAAAGATGGGATTTGCCAAAGGGCGGGACCCGGATCTTATTGCACGAATAAAATCAGACCTCTATGAGCCGATGAGCTGGCAACAGCTTGTGGATGAAGGCTTGATCACCCGGTTTACGTTTACCAATAAACAAGTAGAGGAGATGTTTGTCGGTACGATCGGGGAAGGGCAGGATGAAGAGGGCTTGGCTGCGCCTGAAGAGGAGTTCATCGAGTTATTTATTGCCAACCTGTCTGTACCGATGGTCGGGCGCAACCTGTTATTACCTGAGGCCTGGGCTTATTTGCAGGAGAGTACCGCGCAAAATGATCAGGTGATTCTGGTTATCGGTAATGGTCGCTTTTCATTTGTTGGAGAGGACTTTGTCAGGGGAAAAGTGCCTGAACGGATTAGTCTGCATCAGAGCGAACTGCCTGTTGAGATAAGGGATTTCGATCTGAGTGACCGGCTTGATCTTTTTGAGCTGGATTACCAGATCAAGTTGCCTGAGCCATTGGACGATCACGAGTGGAAAGCGTTTCATATCATAGGGCAAGCGGGGCTGGATCCGGCTTATCCGTATGAATTTAAGCTGCACGTACCGCGCCAGAAAGGCTGGCTTTACCCAGAAACCGTGGTTAAAGATCTTGATCTGAAAACCGAGTTAAGCGCTGATTATTATGTTGCCGCTGAGTCGGATAACAAAACCTGGCATAGCCTGTGGGCGGGTCGCACAACGGATATCGTCATCTTGCTGGTGGGTTTATCAGTACTGACCATTGTATTGATACGTTACCAACTGCTCACCAAAAGTCAGCAGCATCTGCGTTGGTTCCGACCTCTCTATCTGCTGTATACGTTGGTGTTTATCGGCTGGTATGCGCAGGGACAGCTTTCAATCGTCAATATCACCGGGGTTCTGCAGGCCTGGTTAGCGGGAAGAAGTCTCGAGTTCTTCCTCTATGACCCTATGACGGTCATTATCTGGGCTTATATCGGATTAACCTTCTTTGTGTGGGGGCGCGGAACGTTCTGCGGATGGTTATGTCCCTTTGGAGCATTGCAGGAGCTCATCGGTAAGTTACTGGCTTTTCTCAAACTGCCGCAGGTGAAGGTGTCTGATCAGCTGGATGCCAGACTGAAATGGATCAAATATCTCGTTTTGATTGGGATTCTTGCGGTTGCGGTGGTTTCGGTACCGCTTACAGGTTCTGTAGTTGAGATTGAACCTTTTAAAACCAGTATAACGCTGATCTTTGATCGCTCGTGGCCATTTGTGTTGTGGGCTGTTGTGCTACTTTCACTTAGCTTGTTTGTCTATAAAGGCTACTGCCGCTATATCTGCCCGTTGGGCGCGGGGATGGCTATTTTTGGCAAGTTGCGAATCTATAACTGGTTGCCGCGTAGAGACGAGTGCGGTTCGCCTTGTCAGTTGTGTAATAAGCGTTGTGAATACCAGTCGATAGAGCGAAGTGGCAAGATTGATTACAACGAATGTTTCCAGTGTTTAGACTGCGTTGTGATCTATGATGATGACAAACAATGTGTACCTTTAGTGGTGGCGAAAAGAGGGCGCAAACTTAAAGTAAAACAGGTGGCTTAATAACGATACTATCGTAGTGGTACTAGTTTACGATTTTATTCCGGTGACTCTGAACTATGCTCAATCAGATGATTAAAGATTGAGGTGTTCAAATGGACAGCATTCAGGGTATCGTCAGCGGCGTTTATATTGGCCAGCCTTCACCTATAGGGCCTGAAGACGCCCCCAGTGGTATCTACAAATCGGCAGTGCCGGAGGCGCTATTGACCAGGATGGGACTCGAAGGTGATGTTCAGGTGGATCGGCGAGTTCATGGCGGCCCAGAGAAAGCCTTGTATCAGTTTCCCGAAGAGAATTATAGCGTTTTGAAGCAGGCGCTGGCGCACCTCGATCCTAAGTTTATTCCCGGCTCCATAGGCGAGAATATTTCCAGTATAGGCATGGACGATCAGCAGATCCATATCGGTGATATTCTCCAGATCGGTGATGCGATAGTGCAGGTATCCCAGCCGCGGCGGCCTTGTTGGAAGGTTAACCATAAATATGGCAACGGGCATATTGCACCCATATTGATGTCTCAAGCGGTGAGTGGTTGGTACTACCGGGTTGTCGAAGAGGGACTGATTCGGCAGGGGGATCGGATTGACCTGATTGATCGTCTTGAAGATAGTGTGCCGGTCGCTGAAATCTGGAAAATCTTCTTAGAAAAACTCAAATCGCGAATGCCCCCCGAGGCGTTTAATACAGATATTCCAGGTTTATCTTCGGAATGGCAGTTTAACTAGGTTAAGCGTCATTAATTGTATTCTAGTTGTTTAGCCTTCTCGAGTAAAAAGTCTACCAATACGCGGACTCGACGAGCTTTCTGGCTGTTTTGCACGAAGAAAAGGTACAGGCCTGAAAAGGGGTGCCAGTAGTCTTTCATTAAAGGGACGAGCTCGCCACGCTTGAACTGCTCGCTAACGATCGGTGTAACAAGGCAGCCAATCCCTAACCCTTTACTCGCCGCATCAGTCATTGCATTTGTATCATTAACAATAATAGAGCTGGGCATCTCGATATTAAGAACTTCACCTTTGTGCTCAAGTAGGAGAGGGGCAAGCTGGTTAGACGCGCTAAATCTATAACGAATCAGGCGGTGATGTTGTAGATCTTCAGGTTGTTTAGGAACGCCGTACTTAGCAACATATTCAGGTGAAGCAAACAGAGCCGCTTCAAGGTCGGGGGTTAGCTGACGTGCAACCATACCTGCTTCTAGTCTTTCACCAAAACGAATACCTAAATCGATACCCTCATCAAGTATGTTGACCGTTTTATCGGTTAAAGAGATCTCTAATTGGATATCTGGATATAGATCACAAAACTCAGCGTAAATCGGCTTAAGGAATATCTCAAACACGAAGTGAGGCAGCGTAATACTGACGCGGCCTGAGGCTTTTTCACTCAGGTCCTGCACGGACTCCAATGCAAAATCCAGCGTGCTTAGGGCGCTTCGGGTTTCTTCATGCAATTGTTCACCGGCTTCAGTTAGCTCAATACTTCGTGTGCTGCGGGTAAAGAGCGGTAAACCCAGATGGTTTTCTAATTGCTTAAGCGCCTGGCTCACGGACGGTGGGGCAATTTCTAGCTTTCTCGCAGCACCTCGAATACTGCCTTCCTGAACGATGGCATGGAAGATGGTGAGTTGGTTAAAGGTAGCGCCTTTCATAATCAGTATGTTGTTTGTTAGGCAGTAGCTAATAATTCATTAGGCATTATGAGTCTAAAAATTAATAGTTTCCAGTTCTAAACTAGATCCAAGTTAAATCGTTTGGAGTTTCCCCCCCATGAGCAAAGTTCTGGTTATTTCAGGTCATCCTGATCTGCAAAAATCTTTTACCAATACCGTCATCCTTGAAGAGCTGAATTCCGCATTAAGTGATGTTGAAATTCGCCGTCTGGACGCTCTGTATCCAGATTTCAAAATTGATGTTGCTGCTGAACAGGCTGCGTTGGTTAAAGCGGATTTGGTCGTTCTGCAGTTTCCGTTTTACTGGTATTCCGTACCGGGATTATTAAAACAGTGGATTGATGATGTGTTCAGCTACAACTTTGCTTATGGTGCGGAAGGTGACAAGTTGAAAGGGAAGGATTTCCTTCTGTCTTTCACCATTGGGGGACCAGAAGAGGCTTATGGCCCTCTGGGCAACAATCATTTCAGTATTGAAGAACTGGTAAAGCCACTCCAGCAGACCGCGTATCTGGCTGCTATGAATTACATAAAGCCAGTTTATACCCATAGAATGGTTTATATCCCAGGTGTTTATAACGAGCTAGAGGATGTGCAAGGGCGGGCTAAAGAGCATGCTACTCGTTTGATTAGTCAGATTGAAAAGCTAACCAACTCTGCAGAGGTCCGTATTCAGAAATTTGTTTCTGAATGGTTTGAACAATTTGATCAGTTACCTCAGGAGAGTGAATTCTTTACCAACTCCCTAGCCGAAGATATTAACTGGGTCATGCCTGAAGGTGCATTTAGTGGTCATGAGGGTTTCCGGTCTTGGTATGCGCAGGCCCGGGAAAGTTTTAAGCCCGGTTGTGATCATGATGTGGAGCAACTGGAGATCAAAGCGACTGAAAATGGCTTCCAGGCCGATCTGCGCATTCGACTGCGAGCTGAAACCTATGAAACATCAGTCTTTAAGGGTGAGTCGCTGAATCTACTGGTGAATGAAGTGTGGCAGATCGGCCTGAATGACTCGGGAGATATATTATTAAATGACTATCGTGTAGTACCCGTAGCTAATTAATATTTTAGTCTTTGAACTTTTAATTTATAACTTTTTGAACGTTTCCTCCTAAACTGGATCAGAGAACCATCAACTTTCATGTCATGGTTAAGCCGATCCGGTTAGGGGGAGCTGTGAAAAAGAATAATCAATCCTTTGCGCAACTAACGACCACGTTATTTGCGACGCTGTTAATCAGTGGCGCTGTTGGTGCTTCTGACCTCGTATTAACCAACGGTAAAATTCTCACGGTTGACTCCCTGTTTAGTGAGGCACAGGCCATTGCTATTGATGGCGGCAGGATTGTCGCCATCGGCAGTAATGCCTCGGTCGCAAAACATATCAAGGCAGATACCAAGCTAATCGACCTGAATGGCAAGACGGTTATTCCGGGGCTAATAGACAACCATATGCACCTGGTTCGTGGCGCTCAGAACTGGCAGCGTCAGATCCGCCTTGAAGGGGTCTTGGATTATCAGGAGGCGCTCTCGCAGATAGAGAAGGCAGCCAAACGTGCTAAGCCTGGCGAGTGGCTTACCGCTCCGGGCGGCTTTGTCGAAAGGCAGTTCGATGGCAGGCCGGGTGCAGGTTTCCTGCGTAAGGATTTAGACCGGGTAGCCCCTGAAAACCCCGTTTATCTTCAGCACTTATTCGATTGGGGCTATGCAAACAGCGCAGCATTGGAGCGTATTGGCGTTAACCCTGAAAACCCTGAAGGAATGGCGGGTCTGTTGCTGGACAATCAGGGCCTTCCCGAAGGACCGGTGACCAAACGAGCTCAATGGTTGATTGAGCAGCAGGTTGCTCAGGATAAACAAGCTGACCAGCTAGCGAATGCACATCAGGCATTATCAGACCTGGCTAAGACAGGACTAACCACAGTCGTTGATGCGGGTGGATTTAACACCGTTGACAGTCTTTATGCGCCTTTTCAGTCTTTGGATGAGCAGGGGGAGCTACCGATCCGGCTTTATTATATGAAGCAGGTGGTTGATTGGCAGCAGGGTAATAGAGCCACAAACTTACAGCGTCTGGATGGTGTGCGTTTTGGCGAGGGAAGTGACTTTTTCAAACCTGTCGCGGTAGGTGAACAGCTATTGCTCTCTGTTCAGGATACGGCAGGTAGTCCGGCTAATTCAGGTGATGCAGTAAAAGCCGAGTTCCTGGAAAAGGCTGCCGAACTGGCGAAAAGAGGTGTGCAACTGCATCTCCATGCGGTTAATGATCAATCAATAAATCAGCATCTGGATGCCTTTGCTGAAATAAATAAAACCTACCCGTTGGCCCCGCTGCGCTGGACACTTGCCCACGTTGACGGAATCCAGCCGGAAACTATTGATCGTGCTAATGATTTAGGGATCTTATTTGCAATTCATAGCCGCCCGGTTCTGATTGGTTATCGGTTCCAGTCCCGGTTTGGTCCAAAAGCGAATCAGATGACACCGATGAAAACCCTGACCGAAAAGGGCGCGCTGTGGGGGTTGGGTTCTGACAGCCCTACAGTCTCAATCTATAACCCGTTCCGTACGTTATGGTGGGCTATCAATGGCCGTATGGTGGATGGCACCAAGGTTTCGGAGCAAAACGTAGACCGTAAACAGGCTTTAATCGCGCATACAATTAATAACGCGCGTTTAGCCAATGAAGAGTCTAATTTGGGATCACTGGAGATCGGTAAGCGTGCTGATCTGGTTGTTATCGATCAAGACTATATGAAAATTGAAGCCAGCCAGATCTCCAAAATACGATCTCTGGCGACTATGGTTGATGGCGAGTGGGTTTATCGAGACGCGAGCTTTTAAGCAATATAGAAGCTCGTATCTACTTAGATAAAAGAAGTGAACAGCTGTTAAATAATTATTCGATATGAATAATGCTCTAAATTAGCTATATTGGCTTTAATGAATGGATTAAAGCGGTTACTTACAGCTTACTTCAAAGCCGGTCTGGACGAAGACAAAATCGATGAAACGTATCGTCGTAAATACGTGGTCAATCTGTTTTCGTTTGTCGGAATGTCCATCACTTTTGTTATGGCAACCGCAGCGTTGTTCGCACAAAACTGGTTACTTTCAGCGATCCTTTACATCGCAAGTTCTACTTACCTTTTTGGTTTCTTCTACCAGAAACAGACCGGCAACGTAAAAGCCTCATCGAATATTGTCCTGTATTCCCTGATTTTATTGATGATCTATCTGGTTTATGCCGGTGGGGCCAATAATACCGGGCCGCTTTGGATCTTTATGGTCGCTCCGGTTGCTCTGTTCCTACATGGTTTGAAACGTGGGCTTATCGATATAGGTATATTCCTATTTGGCATCAGTGGGCTGCTCTTCTTTCTCGACGAGACATTACTTGCGGCAACATATGATACTGATTTTAAAATAAGGCTGATTTTGTCGTTTTTGACGGTCACATTCCTGTCCTCATTTTACGAATACTCTCGAGAAGAGTCATACCAAAGAGCGTTGGAAATCAGTCAGGAATTTGAGCAGTTGGCAAAAGTTGATCCTTTGACCAAATTGTCTAACCGACGTGATGCCTTAGAGAAAATTGAGTACGAGTTCCATCGAATGGAGCGCACTCAGGAGCCCGTTACCGTTTTACTCTGCGATATCGATCACTTTAAAGCCATAAATGACAATTATGGCCACGATGCAGGTGATCTTGTTCTCGTGTCTTTATCAAGGCTCTTTGAGCTGCAGATTAGGGCGCAAGATACTGTCTCTCGCTGGGGTGGTGAGGAGTTCCTGTTTGTACTGCCGCAAACAGATTTGATCAATGCGAGTATCTTTGCTGAAAAGCTGCATAGGGCGATTCGACTAAATACAGCCTTCTATCAGGGGCAGGTTATACAATGCACCACCAGCATTGGTATGTGCCAGCTGGATCCAGGCACCTCAATCAAAGAATCGCTACGAAAAGCCGATGAAGCCTTATATCAGGCGAAGGATGCCGGCAGAAACACGACGATGCCCCAGGTGGATCGGACGAACTGATTTTCTCGGTAAAGCGTTTCGGCTGTTGAATTTTTCTAGCGCACTTTCCTTTTGTTGTCGTTGTTTTAGAAGACAACTACCCAACTTATCTCACGGTATTCCTACCATCATTTTTCGCTTGGTACAGAGCCTTATCGGCCCTGTTTAAAAGTGTGGTTATCGTGTCGCCGTCCTGAGGGGTTGAAATACCAAGGCTGGCGGTTCCATCACCGATCACGACAAATTCATGATTTGCGATAGCGTCACATAACTTACTGGCAATCAATTTCAGCCCTTCAATATCTGTTTCAGGGCAGATAACAATAAACTCATCGCCACCCCAGCGACCGGCATAATCAGTTCTTCTGATCTCATTACTGAGAATGTCAGCATACTCTTTAAGAACCTCGTCACCGACATGGTGTCCATAGTGATCATTGACCTCTTTAAAGAAATCAACGTCGATCATAACAACACCGAAATCGTGGTTATATCGTTCGGTTCGATTGAGCTCGTTTTGAAGTAGCTCATCGATTTTCGTGCGGTTGTAAAGGCCTGTGAGCTTATCCGTTGTGGCCATTAGTTCGAGCTTTATCTGAGCTTTTTTGAGGTTTTCCAGGGCTTCCTGGGTTTTTTCCTTGGCAGCATTAAGTCGCCAGTATAAGTAGGAAAAAATTGCGATAAGGCAGATAACCGCCGCAATAATTAAGCCGAGTAATTGATAGTCGAGTTCAGTTTTTACATCGACGGCCAACCACTTTTTATTGATGCGCTCAAAATCTTCAGGAGATAGGCTATTGGTTAGTTTTTCAAAAATGCTTAGTAGCTCGGGTTCATCGTTACGAGTAGCTGCGCCAAGTCCGCCATAACCTGGCAGCTCACCACCAATTTTTAATCCCGTTACTCCGTCTGTTTTCAGGGCATAGGCAATAACCGGCCAGCTGTCTATGAAACCGTAGGCTTCACCATTTTTTACTTTATCGAAGCCTTCGGCGCGATTTTTTACCTCTGCTATTTGTATTTTGGGGAAAGCATTAGGAAGGTTTTCAATAGCGGCATACCCTTTAGGAATGGCAAAGGTTTTGTGCATTTCTCGGGTGAAATCAGGGTTAGGTTCTGCAGAGCTATTCACGGCTACTGCTAATGGGAAGTTTAAATAGGGCGTAGTGAAATTAAGGTAAACCTCACGCTGCTTTGTGCGTTTGGCGGCTGAAATGAGATCGCATTTCCTGGTACGCACCGCTTCAAGTGTTTCGTTCCATGTTGTAGTGGGGTAGAGAACGATGGGGATACCCAACCGTTCCTGAAAGAGATCGAAATAATCGGCCGTTATCCCAAAATGGCGTCCACGCTCTGATATCTTTTCATAGGGCATCCAGTTCGGATCGATACAAAGCTTTAACTGCTTCTTTCTTTCAAGGTAGGTCTTTTCCTGGTCACTCAAAAGCAGAACGTGGGTTTCTGCATTAGCCCCGCTAAACAAAAAGAATGAGATGAGAAAGGTTACGAAAATACGTCTACTGACTTCCACGTTACTGCGTTCCGTCTGAATCTTGCTATTTGGTTATTGAATTGCCGTCTAATAATAGACGGGGTTTGAATGTTTTGAAACCAAGCATGGATGTTTTAAAAGTCAAGGTAACTTGATGATTAATAAGATATAAAGAGGCTATAAGTATTTTTAAATTACCCCGGTCATAAGACAGCGTTTTGATACCCGGTGAATTGAGGCTGTTTTCCAGACTAACATAGATTTATTTTGAAATTTCAAATGGCCAATTCTGTCCGATATTGGTCCGATAGTTATCTGATTATTCAGGCCCCTGTTTTGCACAATAGATTCAACGTTTAACAAAACAGAAAAGGATAGAATGATGACGGATACAGCGCTGCTTGTAATTGATGTACAGGACTCATTTAAACACAGAGATTACTGGACAGATGAACTGTTTGTCCCCTATCAGAAAAAACAAAACCAACTGATTCATCATGCCCGCCAGCAAGGGTGGGAGGTTGTATTTGTTCTGCATAATGAGAAAAGCGGAGTCTTCTCTCCAGAGTCCGGTTATGTCCGTTTAATGGACTTTCTTGATAAACAGGCGGATGATCAGGTTTTCAATAAGCATGTTCATAATGCGCTGCTTGAAAGCGGCTTGCATGAACATTTGCAGGCCAAAGGGATTACCAAGCTGGTTGTCAGTGGAATTCGTACCGAGCAATGCTGTGAGACAACAACCCGTGTCGGTAGTGATCTGGGATACGAGGTAGATTTTGTGGTGGACGCGACTTTAACTTTTCCAATGCACGACCCTTTTACCGATAAGCTGGTAAGCGTTGAAGAGATTCAGCAGCGAACCTGCCTGGTATTGAATCAACGTTTTGCCAAGATTTGCTGGACTGAGGAATATGCAGGCTAAGCGACGTCGAATCTATATGCTGGTGCTACCCAGAGTACATATTCTGGATCTGGCAGCACCTGCCCAGATCTTTGCTCATCCGAAATTAGAGGATGAGCTTGAACTGCACTATATATCACCGTGCCCTGAGGTCTCTTCGAAACAGGGGTTACACCTGGCGCAGTTAGAACCGCTGCCGCACAACATCGAGCCGGATGACTGGTTGTTATTAATTGGCACCAGTCGCCTGGACCGCCATCTTCATGAAGCAGCCTATCAACAGTCAATAAACTGGCTGAGTACTGTGGGGGCTGATTTTGCCTTGCTGGCCGGGATCTGTTCCGGAACAATTTTGGCCGGAAAGGCGGGGTTGTTGGATGGACGCCGTTGTACCACACATCATGATCTGACTCATTCGCTTGGGCAGATAGCACCTCGCGCTCAGGTTCAGGAAGACTGTATCTTCGTCGCCGATGAAAATATCTGGACCAGCGCAGGGATTACCACTGGCCTGGACCTGTGCTTGCAACTGGTGGCCGAACACTGGGGGCAGGACAGTGCTCTGGAGATTGCTCGGGAGATGGTGCTTTATCAGCGCCGTTCAGGAAATGAGCCCCAGCTTAGCTTCTGGCTACAGCACCGAAACCATACCCAGTCACGCATCCACAAAGTTCAGGACCTGATTATGCAAGCACCCGGGCAAGATTGGAAAATTGCACAGCTGGCAGAAGAGGTGTTTCTTAGTGAGCGCCACCTGCGGCGTTTGTTTACCGAAGCGACCGGTTTTAGTGTCCAACAATATCTGCAACAAGCGCGGGTAGAGTTAGCTAGACAGCTCCTTGAGCAAACCAGCTTCTCATTAGATGCGATCGCAGAACGCTGCGGCTTTGCAGCGGAGAGGAGTTTGCGCAGAGCTTGGGAGCAGTGGAGAGAGGGCACGCCGAGTCGATACCGCAAGGGGTTAGGTTAGACGTACTGGACGTCACCACGCGACTCGTTCGTATGGTGAAAGGCACTTACGTAGCGAGGCACGCCCTCATGCCGAAATGACTCATTATCGGCACGGGACGTGTCTCGCTACAGTGTTTGTTTAAGTGATCAGCGACGGCAGCTGTGTACCAGAAGCGAACAATTAGAAACACTATCTAATCGAAATTAGCAAATAGTTAATTGTGATGTTTTTGAATATATTTCTTAGTAATGCTAAATAACTAGTTATCAACGTCAACTGAGGGGCGGTCAATTTGACCGATATCCAGCATTGGTGCAGCATCAAGGTGCTGAGCATCCAGCATAAAGGAAACCCTCTCCAGAGCAGAGATAATCATGGACTGTTCCCAGTCTTGCATATCGTCAAAGCGGCGGGTAAACATATCCTGTTGAGTCGTAGGGGCGCCTTTCATTAGTTCGAGCCCATTAGTACTCAGTGAAATCCACACTTTGCGCTTGTCATTTAGGCCACGTTCTCGTGTGATCAGTTCTTTTTTTTCTAGGCGGTCAAGAATACTGGTAACGGTGGCTTGCGTCAGCGTAACCTCTTTAGCTAATTCACCGGTAGTCACAGGTGCAATCTGCCTTAATGCTTGCATTGTCATCAGTTGCGCCAGAGTTAGCCCGGTTAACCGACTAATCTCTTTTTCCTGCATATCTGTAGATCTGATGATCTGACGTAGAAGTACAAGTGCGTCTTGGCTTTTATCCATCATTTCTAACCTGACTTTAATTAAGCGCGCATTTTATCCGAGCTTGCATCTCTTGTCATAATTTAGAAAAAAACATAGTAATGCTAATTAATACTTTGGCTTTTTTGAGCTTTTTTGCACCGTTTTAAAGCGATTTGGTAAATATCTGGTTGAAATTGATCCAGCTTGGTGTTTTATAATGTATAGTATTACTAAATAATTGCATTGCTAAATATTAGAATGTCTAACGAAATAACTTATAGAAAGCCTGAGGATATGGATGGCGCTCAGGTACATGCTTTAATTGAACGTTGCCCTCCACTTGATACGAATTCTGTTTATTGCAATCTGCTTCAATGCCAAGATTTTGCTGAAACATCGATTGTTGCTCAGAACGAGCAGGGAGAGATCGTGGGCTTCATATCAGGCTATGTCCCTCCTAAGCGGCAAAGAACCTTGTTTATTTGGCAAGTAGCGCTTGACTCAGAGTACCGTGGGCAAGGAATAGCATCCGAAATGTTAGCTAGGTTGTTTAGTCGAGATAATGACCTGAAATACATCGAAACCACTATTTCCCCAAGTAATACAGCGTCTCAAAAGTTGTTTAAAAACTTTTTTACTACACATCATATGGCGCTTGAGACCCATACTCTTTTCGAAAGCGGTATTCACTTCTCAGATGATCATGAGGATGAAGTTCTATACCGGGCAGGCCCAGCCAAGCAGTTTGCTCCCATTCATGCAGTTTAGCTTTTCCCTCTATTAATTTTGAAATCTCAATAAGCCTTTTGGAGGCTAATAATGAAAATTTTTGAAGAGATTGAATCTGAAGTTCAGTCTTATGCACGCTCCTTTCCCCGTATTTTTAACCGGGCAAAAGGTGAGTTCCTATACGATGAAGAAGGTAGTGAGTATTTAGATTTTTTGGCGGGAGCAGGGACACTGAACTACGGTCATAACAACGACATTTTTAAACCCGCACTCATCAAGTATATCGAAGAGGATGGCATCACCCATGGCCTTGATATGCATACCAAGGCGAAAGGTGAGTTCATGGAATCTTTTAACGAAAAGATCCTAAAACCCCGTCAGCTCGATTACGTAATGCAGTTTACCGGTCCAACAGGAACCAATGCGGTTGAAGCCGCAATGAAACTGGCTCGTAATGTGACCGGACGTGAAAATATCATTGCGTTCACTAATGGTTTTCACGGCGTGAGTCTTGGTTCTTTGGCTGCTACTGGTAATTCCCATCATCGTGGTGCGGCAGGTGTAAGTCTTAGCGGTGTTACACGAGTACCTTACGATGGCTACCTAGGGGATGAAATAGATACAACTGAGTATCTGGAAAAGGTCCTGTCAGATACTAGTAGCGGTGTTGATCTTCCGGCAGCAGTAATTGTTGAAACTGTTCAGGGTGAGGGTGGCATTAACGCGGCCAATTTCAAATGGCTTCAAAATCTGGAAGTGATTTGCCGTAAGCATGAAATTCTACTGATTATTGATGATATTCAGGCAGGTTGCGGGCGTACGGGAACTTACTTCAGCTTTGAAGAAGCAGGGGTCACTCCAGATATTGTCACTCTTTCCAAATCATTGGGTGGTTACGGTTTACCATTCGCGGTTGTTTTGTTTAAACCTGAACTTGACCAATGGAAACCGGGCGAGCATAACGGCACATTCCGCGGTAACAATTTTGCGTTTGTTACAGCAAAGGCCGCAATTGATCACTACTGGTCTGATGATCAGTTCTCAAAAGAGATCAAACAGAAAGGCCGCTATGTATCGGAACGTCTTGAAAAAATCGTAGAAAAATACGGAGAGGGGAATTTTACGACGCGCGGCCGCGGCATGTTTCAGGGTATTAACTGTGTCAGCGGTGAGCTTGCATCCAAAATCACTAAAAAGTGCTTCCAGAATGGTTTGATTATTGAGACCAGTGGTGCCGACGATCAGGTTGTTAAGTTCCTTTGTCCTCTTGTGATCAAACAAGAGAACCTGGCAAAAGGGATCGATATTGTTGAGCAGGCAATTAAAGATGTTTGTGACGCAGAAAATACCATTCCGGAAGATAACGATTACTTCGACGCGGTATACCACCAGTCAGCATAAGGAAAAACCTGATGATTTTACGTACATTACAAGAAGCTGAAAAATCAGAGCGCCGTGTTGTATCCCCCGATGGAAACTGGGAGAGCACTCGATTACTACTTAAAGACGATAATATGGGATTCTCTTTCCATATTACGACCATCTATGCAGGTACTGAGAGCCATATATGGTATCAAAATCACCTTGAATCGGTTTATTGCATCAGTGGTGAGGGTGAAGTTGAAACATTAGATGATGCGGAAATCCACCCGATCAAACCGGGCTCTATTTACATTCTAGATAAGAATGATGAACACCTCTTACGTGCACATACTGAGCTAAAGCTGGCCTGTGTTTTTAACCCTGCTCTTAATGGTAAAGAGGTGCATGACGAAAATGGAGTTTATCCATTAGAAGGGGATTAAGGATCTTAAAATGTTACAGCCTGAAGATGTTTACCCTTCGAGAATTAAAGATTCTGCTGAAGTGTTGCCTCGTGTTGATCCAGTCATCCATCCGTCTGGTATTGACGGTTCTGAACTACTGGGTGAGGCTGACATTGAGAGCTTCAATGAAAAGGGGTATTTGTTACTGCCTAATACGTTTACAGCGACTGAAGTTGAAATGTTCAGGGCAGAATTAGAACGAATGCAGAATGACATATCGTTACTGGGTTCTCCAGAAGCTATAACAGAGCCTGATAATGGCGAGTTGCGTTCTGTTTTTCAGATTCATAAAGATCACCCGGTCTTTTCAAATGTTGCAAAAGATCCCCGAATTGCTGACATCGCACGCTTCATTCTGGGCGGAGATGTTTATATTCATCAGTCTCGCCTCAACTTCAAACCGGGTTACCGGGGAAGAGAGTTTTATTGGCACTCCGACTTTGAGACCTGGCATGTAGAAGATGGAATGCCGCGGATGCGTGCTGTTAGTTGTTCGATCTTACTTACAGATAATGATGCAAAAAATGGTGCATTGATGCTCATGCCCGGGTCACATAAAGAGTATGTAACCTGTGTAGGCGAAACACCGGATAATCATTACCTATCCTCTTTGAAAAAGCAGGAATATGGTGTTCCTAGTGATGAGAGTTTGAAGTATCTAAGTGAAAAGTATGGAATCGATTGCGCAGAGGCTAAGGCCGGCTCGGTGTTAGTTTTCGACTGTAATGTAATGCACGGTTCTAACAGTAACATCACCCCTGATCCGCGCAGCAATCTTTTCTTCGTCTACAACCATGTTGATAATATGGTTTTCGACCCGTTCTGCGGTAAACCCCCGCGCCCCGAATTTATTTGCTCTCGCGAAACTATCAAAACTATCTAAGAGCTGGGGGAGTTAATCCCCCAACATCACTTTTTTAATCCGGTAAAGTCATTTTTTTAACGACCACAGTGCCATGCCAAGTAAGTATGCTCCTGCCCATTGAGTGAGTGTTAATGAATGATTGAAATAGATCCAATCCACGATTAATGCTGTTCCCGGATACACAAACTGAAGCATTGCAATGCGGCTGGTATCCAGCCCTCTAATCCCCTCATAAAGAAGTGTGAAGGCAATCCCTGTATGTATAACACCAAGTCCAATTAGCCAAATCCAACCAGAACCTATAGACACAGAGACGTGATTGGAAACGCTCCAGCTCGTAACTCCTGCTCCGACCAGGCATTGCCACCAAGCAAAAGCCAATGGCGAAATATCCGAGTTTGTTTTGGCTATCAGGGTTGTAATGGCATATAAAAAAGACCCAAACAGGCAAAGACCTATCCCAATAATAAAGCCTCTACCATCGACGGTTTCTATCTTATTGAATGCACCGCTGGCTAATGCCAGCCCGAGAATGGCTATCAGCAAGAACACGATAGTGCTTCTTGTAATTCTTTCCTTGAATAGAAAAGATCCCAATAGAACCAGCCAGAAAGGCTGAAGGTGATAAACCAGCGTTGATAAACCGACAGAGATATAGTCAAGAGATACAAAGTATAGCCACCAGATGCTGGCTATTAGGGTTCCAGAAGCAAAAACAGCGAGTAGGCTTTTTGATGAAAGCTTTAATTGAGATAGTTTGCCTTTAATAGCTATCCATAGACCTAGCGAAATGCATCCGAAAAGGCATCTAAAGAACACCGTTGTAGCTGGGTCTTGTTCGGCATTAATAACAAATATACCAATAGTACCCAGTAATAGCCCGCCACTTACCATTTGAAGTGTATGAGTGCTTTGGCGTCTGTCCGTAGTAATTAAAATCATGATGGCAGCTCATGCGTTGATTAGCGGGTGGTACCTTAGGGAGTTACGTTGAATTAATTAATCTAATAATTTAAATTCTTATTATTCGATTATTTAATGCTTGAGATTATGAGAGCGAAAGACCTTCAGTTCGATTGGCTAAAATCTTTTGTCGCGACAGTTGATGCGGGATCTATATCTGGTGCTACACGCGTAGTCTGCCGATCTCAGGGGGCTATTAGTCTACAGATACAGAAACTAGAATCTGCTATTGGGGCGCCAGTTCTTATTCGGGATTCTAGGCGAATTTCCTTAACCCCTATAGGAAATGATCTGCTCATTTATGCTCGTCAGATTCTAAAGCTGCATTCAGAAGCACTGGAGATCACCAGAGGTACAGAAGTCCGGGGGATCATCCGGATAGGAGCTCCTGAAGATTATGCCCAGGCGTATCTATCACCTGTTATCAGAGCTTTCGCCCAGAGGTATCCTAATGTTGAGATTATGCTGACTTGCGAACCATCCGCTGCATTGATTGACCAAGTCGAATCTGGAGTGCTTGATTTAGCTATAACGACAGTCCATGGGTTAGACCGTGGAACCTTTCTGTTCAATGAGGAAGTGCACTGGGTGGCGTCAGAGTCTTATGGAACCTGGAATAAAGACCCGTTGCCCATTGCCGCTCATGATGAAGGCAGCCATATTCGTAAAGTCGTCTTAGAAAAGCTGGATCAGTGCAACAAGCGATACAATATTGTGTATCAGAGCCCAAGTACGGCGGGACAAATTATTGCGGCTACCAGTGGTATTGGTGTCGCGGTTTTGACTCAATGTAGCCTTGCACCTGAACTCATCGTGTTAGGAGAAGATGAAGGGCTTCCGAGTCTACCTTCAATGAGAGTTGAGTTAATTAGAAGAAAAGGAACCCAGGATATAACGTCAATTGAGGCTATGCATGATGAGATTATTAGCGCTCTTCAGCGTGAAGATTCTGTTTAGAAGGGATGATCGCTTCAGATTCATTTTTTATATTCTATGAAAAGTAAAACAGCATCTAATCACTTGATCCAGGCTTCTGTCTTTCCTCTGGCTACAAAGCAGCGTCCTGTTCTTAATCTATAATTTAAGGGTAATCCCTAAAATAGCACTTGCATTCGGTAGGGGTCTCTTAATATTATTAACATGTTAACTACTATAATGAATGATGTTACTACAGCAGTTCTATGAGCTAAGAGGATCGCGTGATGCAATACCATCTGAATGGGTTTAAGCCCGGCAACTACCAAGTTCCTGATGAGGCGAGAGAGCCTTACCCTGAACCACCGATCGTGGATCTGCCAACAGAAGTGGATGTACTGATCATTGGTACCGGCCCTGCGGGTTTAACTATGGCTAGGCAGATGTCTGAGTTTTCAGATATCAAAACCTGCATCGTAGATATGGAGCCAGGTCCGTTATTGTTTGGCCGTGCAGATGGTATCTCCTGCCGTACTATGGAGATCATGGAAGCGTTTAACAGCAGCGAGATGGTGGTCAAAGAGACCTACCAGCTTAAGCAGAATACGTTCTGGGAACCGGATCAGGAAAACCCAGCCAACATTAAGCGTACTCACAAGATCGCTGATGCACGTGCGGGATTGTCTGAATTTACCCACGGCATCGTTAACCAGGCGCGTTTGCATGAGCTACTGGTTGATGGCATGGAAAGGTCGATTACTCATCTGAGCCCTCATTACAGCCGCGAACTGCTTGAAGTAAAAATTGATGACGCGCAGACTCAGGATATTAATGCACATCCGATCACGGCGACATTCAAGCGTTCTGATGAAGCCGGCGAAGGTAAAATTGAAACAGTAAAAGCGCGCTTTATCGTTGGCTGTGATGGTGCCAGAAGTAAAGTGCGTAAGGGCATGGATATCCGTTTAGAAGGTGATTCTGCAAACAAGGCCTGGGGTGTAATGGATATCCTGCTGAACACGGATTTCCCAGATATCCGTGTGAAGAGCTTCATCCAGTCTAAAGACCACGGTGCGGTTATGACGATTCCTCGTGAGGGCGGCTACCTTTGCCGTTTTTATGTTGAATTGGATCTACTGGGTAAAGACAAACGTGCAGCGGATGTGAAGCTGACTGAGCAGGATCTTATCGCTAAGGCACAGAAGATTTTCAATCCTTATACACTGGATGTTAAAGAGGTGGCTTGGTGGTCTATCTATGAAGTGGGTCAGCGTATTGCTGAACGCTTTGATAACCGTCCAGCAGGCAGCCCGGAAGATGTTATTCCACGTGCATTTGTTGCCGGTGATGCTTGTCATACCCACAGCCCGAAAGGTGGTTGGGGTCTGAATACCTCTCTGCCTGATACCTTTAACCTGGGCTGGAAAATGGCTTCAGTACTGCAGGGTCGCAGTGAGCCTAAGCTGCTAAGCACATATGGTACAGAGCGCCGCAAAGTAGCCCAGCAGTTGATCGATGCTGACCGTGAACTTTCCAAGCTAGTTGCGACTCGCCCAACGGCGGGTGATAACTCAGAGCAGGCGAAAGTAGATACCGCAAAGATCGAAGCGTTTATGAAGCGTCAGAGCGGTTTCGTTTCAGGTACCTCGATCGAATACTATCCGTCTTATATTTGTACCGGACAAGAAAATCAGGGCCTGGCTACGGGTTATCATATCGGTCAGCGTTTCCACTCTGCTGAAGCAGTACGTGTTGCTGATGGCCGAAGCCAGCACCTGGGTCACCTGGTTAAAGCCGATGGTCGTTGGAGAATCTTCCTGTTTGGCAATAAGCAGAATCCAACGGATAGCACTTCCGATGCTTACAAGTTTATCGATTTCATGGCGAATGATGCGTCGTCTCCGGTGCAGAAATATACGCCGAAGGGCACGGATATCGATTCCGTCTTCGATACTTATGCAGTGTTCCAGCAGCAGGATCTGTCGATGCATGATCTGCACGATTACCTGTGGCCGGCAAAAGGTAAGTACGGTCTACGTGACTATGAAAAGGTTTTCCAGGCGCAAGAAGGTAACGACATCTTTGACCTGCGTGGGGTTAACCGTGATGAAGGCTGTATCGTTGTGGTAAGACCTGATCAGCATATCGCGTCCATCTTGCCGGTTACCGCTCACGAAGAACTAACCAAGTTCTTTGATGTGTTTATGATCGAGCAGAAGTAATAGCTTATTAAATAAAAGCGACAAAACTTAAAAGCCCGCTAGGTTATCACCAGCGGGCTTTTTTATTTATATCTCTATCCGTAAGCTGTCTTCAAAGGAGCTAAACGCAAGCCAGCGACTTTGCAGTTTTTGGGCCTTCGTAAATACTTTATGTATCTATAAAGATGTTTTAGTAAATAAAAGACATAGCATCAACACTTGCCCAACGGGCTAGGACCGCAGCTGTCAAATTGCACCTTTTGATAGCGTTACATACAATAAATACCGAGACTATTACCGGAGCTTTACGGGTATGAGTGAAAAGCAGCTAAACAATCCATTACACGGTGTGACGCTTGAGAAGGTCGTAACAAGGTTAGTTGAACACTATGGCTGGGATGGATTAGCTCGGAGAATCAACATAAACTGTTTTAAGAGTGATCCATCGATTAAGTCTTCATTGAAGTTCTTACGCAAGACTCAATGGGCGAGGGACAAAGTCGAGCAATTATATATTTCAACATTCACTAAGAAATCCCCTTGGGGTAATGCTAAGAGCTAGATTCTAGCTACTTCTTTTTCTCTAGCCACAAAGTGGCGTCCTCAAAGGCGAAGCCGCTCTTTAGTTGCAAAGTGACGTCCTGCGTTTCATGTCGTATTTCTTCAATACAGTCATACTTAATGTCTCTATCTTGATCTGAAAACTTATATAGGAGATCAAGAGGATGACTCAACGAGCTAACTATTTTGGATTAGCCGCCAATGCGATGCAGCTGCTGATGGAGCAGGAGAGCTATTTACGGAATCAGTTTTCCAGCTCCGATACCTTAACCCTAACCATTTGGGAGCTTGTGAAACTGCGCGTCTCTCAGATCAACCAGTGTGCCTTCTGTATCGATATGCATAGCACTGAAGCTCAGTCACAAGGTGAAAGTGCTGAACGGATTATTGGTTTGTCAGCATGGCGGGATATGCCGCTATACAGTGAAGCTGAGCGTTCAGCGTTGCACTGGGCTGAGTTTGTAACAGCAGGCAATGCTGTAGATAATCAGAGCTATATGGATGTGGTTAGTGTTTTAGGGGAGCAGGGGATCGTCGACCTTACCCTGGCCATTAACGCTATTAACAGCTGGAACCGCATCGCTAAGACATTTAAACCTGAGGTAGGCAGTTATAAACCCGAAAGTTAAACCTGAACCAGATTTTGAGTTCCAGATCTCCAGACCAGAGGACGAGCTATCCAACTTGGTTCAGGGGATCTGGACCGCTCAGGTACCTGACGAAAAGGGAAGAACGGTCGTTAAACCTTTGTACTCCGATGCGGGTAGCGGGATTATCTTTAATCTTGGTTGTAACATCTCAATTGGAGATGAGAATCTTCCTAGCGGGGTTTTTCTTCTGCCAGTGAAAAAGGTTGCCCAGTCTATCTCTCTACCTGCAAGCGCCAAGATAGCGGGGATCAGATTTCACCCGGCTGCGGGTTATGGTGTATTGGGTGATAAGCCCTCTAAGCCTATCCTGCTGGAGCGAGACGATACTTTTGCTTCAGGCCTGTATCACTTATTTGATGAGTTAAAACATCAGACTCAATCGGAACAACAAATAAAACTGATATTTGATTGGTGTATAGCTAATCTTGCTACTGAGTCTTTAATACCAACGCCTTTGGAAAAGGCCTTTTCCGCTATTTTGTGCGGAGCCGCGCCAGGTCAGTTGAGTGAAGAAACAAAGCTTAGCCAGCGGCAGATTGAACGGCTATTCAATACCTGGCTCGGTATGACCCCAAAACACTACCAGCGTATACAAAGAGTCCGTCAGGTAATACAGACTGTAAGAGAAAGAGGTGATATAGACCTCGCAGAACTGGCTGTTGAATTTGGATTCAGTGACCAGGCGCATATGACGCGGGAATTTAAATCGATCGCTGCAACTACACCGGGAAAGTTCATGAGTAGTGAGTAATCGTGTGAGCCTGATTGAGTATAAGGTTACTTCCCGCCACTAAAGCGTAGACTCACGAAACTGCTCAGCAATACTTATAAACTTATTTTTAAGCTTAATGGCAGCATTGACGCAATCAGGGTCAAAGAGGCTGCCGGAATTCTCTTCTAAGTATTGGAAAGTTTCTTCAGGGGACCAGGCTGTTTTGTAGGGCCTTGCGCAGGTTAGTGCATCATAAACATCGGCAACTCTGACAATTCTTGCTTCGATCGGAATCTCTTTAGCTTTTGAGCCAAGCGGATAGCCTGTTCCGTCCCAGTTCTCATGGTGGCTATAAACAATATTGATCAGCAACCGACTAAAACTTTTATCTTCCATATGCAGGTTTTTCAGCGCCTTAGCGATGATCTCTTTACCCACACTGGTATGGTCTTTCATCTCATCGAATTCATCATCGGTGAGTTTGCCTGGTTTCAATAGCACTCGGTCCGGGATGCCGATTTTGCCGATATCATGAAGGGGAGCGCACTGGAAAAGTTCTTCGATAAACTCATCATCAAAATTGAATTGATCAGCGAGTTCTAGTGCTATAAGGCGGCTATAACGGCTCATCCTTTCGAGATGTTCGCCTGTCTCATTATCTCTGAGGGTCGCCACCTCTTTAAGCGTTTTCGCTGTACCCTTTAGGCCTTTTAGCGCATAGATCTCACCGATTACTAGTATGGCAATCAACTTGATGACAACGTCCAGTTGTACCCTGATATAAGCTTTATCAAATCGGTCTTTTTTCAGTGAGGATAGGGCGACGACACCAATGAACTGATTTTCTTCGAAGATAGGTGCCAGGTAACTGCTTTTGTACCCCTGGTTAAGTAGTTCTTTTGCAGTGAAACTCTCAGGATGGTCTTCTAGGTGTCGAATGACACGGTTATTACTACTGTCTAACAGGCTCGTGACTTCAGAAAGGGCGCTGATGTTAGCTTCAATATGAGCGAGGGGCTCATTGGCCCCTTTGTTACTGAGAAATGCTTTTAGAGTTTTGGTCTGCTCGTCATAGATTCCTACCGATATGCGGGTGATATCTTCATAGCGAATTTCAAGGGCCTCTGCGATAACTCTCAGGTTATCATTCAGTGAACTTTTAAGGCTCAGTCCATCTAATGCTTTGCTGAGATCAACTTTCAGTCGATCCGAACCTTTAACATGACTCATGAATGGCAGACCTTAGCGCCCGAACAGGCACGTAAATCATTATTGGAGACTACAATTCATTCTAGCCTGCTGTCTTACGACTTTCACTTTAAATTGAAGTGATGATTATGATCTAGAGCAAGAATAATTGTTGATGAGTAGGCCAGTTTTGCGCAGTTTTTAGTATCTATTATTAAATTCTATTTTTTGAGCGAGTTTTGCGTCCACCGCGTTGAACATGACCATATTGAAGCGCCATGCTTTGAAATTAATATTTCTGATAATGGATCGAACTTGCCCAAGCGGCGCGGAAATTAATACCTTTTAATTGTCTCATTTGATTAATAAAACCGGAGTAACCTTGGCAAGGTTCATTCTCTTAAAAGTGCTGTATGAAGTTATGCTGAAATCAGCTCGAATAGAAATATAAGCAAGATTGCTTGGGCTTTAATTAATACTCTTGCGATAAAAGGACGAGACCATGCGTCATAAACAGTTAAGAGCTTTTCATACCGTAGCCGTTGAAAGCAGTTTTACCAAAGCGGCCGAGCGCCTCTGTCTTACTCAGCCTGCGCTGACTGTGCAGGTAAGAAATCTAGAGAAGGAATACGGTGTTCGACTGTTTGATCGTCAAGCTCACAGTGTTGAACTTACCGAACAAGGACGCACGGTTTTTGAGCTGACACAGCAGTTGTTTTCCCTCGAAGGTCAGATCAAGGATACCTTAAACAGTAACAGTTCTGAGCTGACGGGGCAGTTGTTTATGGGGGTTGATAATCCTTTTATCGCTTTGCCTCTGATTGCGGAATATCAACACCGTTTTCCCTGTGTTGATATTGAATTGGTTTCTGGTAATAGCCGCCAGGTTTGGCAGGATCTTCTGCAGGAGCGAGTAGATTTGGCGCTTATCACAGAGCCCCCTGAAGATTCTAGGGTTGAACGGATAGCGATGAATGACACCCACTTGTTGGTTGCGGCTCCAGCTACGCCTGAGTGGAAAGCCCATAATCGAATCTCATTGAAGGATCTGAAGAACCAACCATTGATCCGCCGCGAAGCCAATTCCAATACCCAGAAATTAGTAGAAAGCTTGTCAGATAAGCTGGCGATTAATCTCAGTTTTAAGTTCACACTCGGCAGCCGCGAGCTGATGAAGGAGGCGGTCGCTGCCGGTTTGGGTATTGGTTTTGTGATGTCTGGAGAAGCCGGGGCTGATCCACGCTTACATTTCATGACCCTGGAGCACGCGGAAGAGATTCGATCGGATTATCTGTTATATCGAAGGAGTGATCGTCACCGTAAGGTGGTCAGTGCAATGCTGTCTCTGTTACATGGTCGTTTATAGAGGTTAGATGCTTGCTTTTCTCATTGCTAACTTCTTTAAATCGTTAGATATTAAGCACATAGGGATAAGTTAGAGAGGATAAATGGAATGACGGCTCCTGATGTTTACAAAGCCCCTGAAAGTGATCTTTCTGTTGAAAAAGACACAGCATCTGAACGTGTCTATGCCGGTTTTTGGGTGAGAGCGGTTGCATCAATCATCGACACCATTCTAATCATGCTGGTCACGGTGCCGCTTGTTTTTACTGTCTACGGATCAGGATTTCTTCTATCTGATTCAATGATCAATGGTTCCTGGGATTTTGTTATCTCTTACGTGCTGCCTGCCATTGCTGTTGTGCTGTTCTGGCATTTCAAGTCAGCCACCCCGGGTAAAATGGTGATGGGCTTGAAAGTGATAAGCCTCGGTGAATCAGAGCATATGTCGATCGGCAAATCCGCATTACGATATGTCGGTTATTACCCATCAATGATGGTCTTTATGCTGGGAATAATCTGGGTAGCCTTTGATAAGAAAAAACAGGGTTGGCACGATAAAATAGCGAATACCGCGGTTATCAAAAGTCGTAAATGACCACTGTCCTTACTGTTAACCTTACGGTGAGTCGGCTGGTAATACATTTGTATACTGTTAGGCCGGTGTTTAGCTTGGTGTAATAGTGGCTTCGAATAGCCCAGTTGTTGAAGGGGAATGAATCAATGTCTGTTGGGAACGTTCGTGTCATCTACTGTAGCACCGTCACATCAAGCCTTAAAAAAGACAATTTTATCGAGCTGGTTCGTGCTTCGGTTATCAATAATAAAAACCTGAATATCACCGGTATTTTACTTTTTAATGGACGTTATTTTTTCCAGGTTCTCGAAGGTGACAATGGCGTTGTTAATAAACTGCTGGATAAGATTAATGGTGATGACAGACACGCGGAAATCGACATACTAAGCCGGCGAGCAATAGATTCACGACTATTTCCCAAATGGAGTATGGAACTCATAGATGCCAACAATGATTTCTTTAAGGAAACCTATGGCGGAGAGTTTAACCCTTACCTATTCACTGACCAGCAGTCGTTAGAGTGTGCAACCAATGCTAAAGCCTGGCGTATGCGGCGTTTACAAGAGGCATCCTAAGCAACGTGAAATCGCTTAGGCTAACCAGTAAACATCGTAAAAAAAATAAACAGTGATTCCACAGCTGGCAACAATCACAAAGTTTCTAACCCATTGTTGCGGTAGCTTTCGGGAAAAGTGGGCTGCGTAGTATCCACCAGCAAGTGTCCCAAGAAGAACGACAGTTCCTGCATACCAGTCGATGACGCCATCAAAGACAAACAATACGATCGCAATGAGAGACACAAACGATGAGATAAGCAGTTTGATGCCGTTCATCATATTAATGTCTTTATAGCCGGCGAGGGCCAGATAGCTCAACGAAATGATGCCCAGCCCTGCATTAAAAAAGCCACCGTAGACGCAAACCCCAAAGAGTAAGATAAGCAGCAGAAGCACACCTAATGTGGAGGCATGTTTGTGTTTAGAGGAGAGCTTTTTTAACTGAGTGTTTAATTGCCCACCAAAAATAAACAGAACTGTCGCGAAAAGCAGTAGCCAGGGAACCGCTTCAAGGAAAAGGGCTTCAGGGGTTTGTAGCAATAGCCAGGCGCCGCTAATACCCCCCGCTAGGCTGATTAAAGTGATTTTTAGTAAGTTAGCCTTGTCTTTGAGAATATCTTTACGGAAGGCATAAGCACCGCTGATATAACCTGCACATGCGGAAAAGGTATTTGTTGCATTGGCGCTGATGGGCGGAACACCCACAAACAGCAAAGCGGGAAAAGTAATAAAACTCCCGCCGCCCGCGATGGAATTAAGAACGCCACCAAAGAATCCTGCAACAAATAGAATAATTAACTCAAACAACATAGGCCCGCTTCAGCTTGAAAACCAGACCAGGGACTATAGCTTATTTGTCAGAGGGGCTGAAAGTGGTTGTGGGATTTAACTCTTTGAAAGGGACTGGTCGGCTCATCAGATAGCCTTGTCCAAAGTTGCATCTCATCTTAGCAAGGCTCTGGTATTGGTGCTCTAACTCGATACCTTCAGCGATTACCTCAATATCCAGATCATGGGCTAGCCGAATAATATTCTTAACGAGAGCCAGGTTGCGTTCATTCGATAGCATTGACTGAACGAATGATTTATCAATTTTCAGGGTATCAAAAGAGAAATCTTTCAAATAGTTGAGTGCTGAGAATCCGGTTCCGAAATCATCAATCGATACTTTAATGCCCATCTGCTTCAAGCGCTGAATTTTGGTTTCCACCTGATAGGCATCTTCAGCCAGTACTCGTTCAGTTAGTTCAATTTCGATCTGCTCTGGGTGAAGGTCGACTTTGCTGATTGCCCGTTGCAGATTTGGAATAAAACGATCCGAAATAAAATGCTGGTAAGAGATGTTGATTGCGATTTTAATTTTAAGATTATTCAACACGGACAGTTGCGAAATATCCCGACACGCCGTGTTGATGACCCATTCCTCAATAGGAATGATCAAGCTTTCATCTTCAGCAATCTCGATAAAACGATCGGGTGGAATGAAGCCCAGCTCAGGGCTATGCCAACGAATGAGAGCTTCGTATCCGTGAATAGACCCATCTGAGAGATTAACGATAGGCTGATAATTGAGACTGAACTCTTCTTTCTTTAATGCTGTGGTCAATGATTGCCTGATCTGATCACGCTCATTAATCTCCATATCCAGTGCCTTCTCATAGTAAACAGGTCGCGACAGCTTTCTGGATTCTTTGGCCATTCTCTCAGAGGCAAGTAATAGCGCTTCTGCTGAAGAAAAATCGTGGGGGAACGTAACAATCCCGATTGAGACGTTCAGTGAGAAATCTGAAACATCCTGTGAGAGGGCAACAGGGCTCTCCAGCTCTTTTTTTAGCAGGTCTACAATCAGTTCCACTTCATGGCGATGGAAAGGGTTGTAGTTCACTACGACAAAGCGATCGCTTCCATATCTTGAAATGTAAAAGTTCTCTTCAAGGATAGTTTCTAGCTTATGCTTAGCGGTGATCAGGAACTGATCACCCATATGACTACCATACAGGCTATTGATCGACTTAAAGTTTAGAAAGTCGATATGAATGACGTAGACAATTTCCCCAAGGGCCAGATCTTTGACAATGCGCTGCTGAAGGTAGAACTGGCAGTTTTTCCTGTTGGGCAGGTGAGTGAGTGAATCATAATTAGATTCTTCTTCGAGCTTCATCTGATATTGAAGGGTTTTAGTTTGTTCTCCCTGAAGTCTCTCAATCAGGTGATTAATGCTGTCCTTTATCAGTTCAATTTCGTAAGTCTTCGATGATTGAAACTCAATTTTTGAATCCAACTGATTTACAGAGTAGTTTTCAACGCTGCTACTGATTTCCTGTAAACCCTTAAGAACACTCATACGTACGGCCAGGAATATTGCAGCGGTTTGCAAGGTAAAAAACACCAGAAGAAAGTAGAGCGCTTCAAATATCTCTTCTTTTATTCTCTGCTCGCGAATTCCCTTATCAAGGTAAATGCGGATGGTTGCAATACGCTTACCTTCTCTGTTGAGAGAGAACGATGAGGGCTCGGTGATCGAAGGCATTTCACCTGCCTCGACTTCAAAATAGGGTAGTGCTTCAACTTCGATACGTTTGATATAAACCGATGTGGTTACACCATTAATGATTTGTTGTGCCTGCGTATCGTTGAAGTTCCAGACCGCTTCTTCAAGAGAGGGGAGATAGGATTCTTTAAACTGCTCAATACTGCTTTCAAATTCAGCGTTTACTTCGGACAAGGTTTTTTGCAAGGCGAACGTGGTGTAGGCGGTCGTCGTTAGGATAGCGACCAGCAAGGAAGATATAATTAGCTTAAAGGTTATAGTTTGCATAGGGCAAACCCGTGTTCGAACATAATCTCACTCTATTGCAGCCAGTTCGCGATAATCTTGTCGTATTCCCCTGTCTCTTTTAACGCTCTTAACTCACTGTCGAAAGCGCGGTAGATCTTTTCAATATCAGGATGTGAAGACTTTTTGATAAAAGCTAAAGGATAGCGTTTTGAATAAAGCGCTGTTGAGCTGTTATCAATCTGATCACTCAAGCCTAATAGTTTAGCGGTGTATTGACCATAGGTAGTTGTCGCAATTGTCAGATCAACCCGGCCATCAGCAACTTTGAGTATATTCTGTTTTAGGGTTTCTACGGGAACAAGCTGAGGATTAACGACGTTTAGAGATAGATCTCCCATGAACTCTCTGCTCCCATCACGGTAAGGGAAATGCTCCCACAACTGCTTATGATAGGAGTTGCCATGAATGATGCCGATTTTCAGGCCATGTTTTTTGGCGAAGTTCAAAGAAAGCTGTTCTGGATTAAAACGACCTTTCTTGTAAAAGAACACGAAGTCGCCTTGCCACATATCTTCTTCAGGGTACCAAACATAGGGTTCACGAGGTGTCTTGCGGCTTGTGGTAAGAATGATATCTGCCATGCCTTCCTGAACATAATACCAGGCCCGTTTCCAGGGCATGATTTTATATTCGGGTTCATAGCCCATTTTGCGAAAGATCCGATTGGATAGATCGATATCGATCCCGACGACTTTTCCGTTCTGAACGAATTCATACGGGGCAAACTCTTCTGCGATGATTAACAGCTTTTTATCATCGGCATTAGCTAGCGTAGCTAACTGAGTGAAAAATAAGGATAAAATAAACCTAACGATCTGTTTTAGTCGTTGGTTAAGAAAAGAATGGTATCTGCTCACGTACTTCACTGCGTCGGAGTTAAAACAATCGTTTTATTAGAGTGTATTTTCATTACAAAAATATTAAAAGTTTTATCTGCGACGATCCATATAAGCAAAAGTTATTGGTTTGACCAGGAATGAATTTTCTTTCGAGAAAAGTGATGAATTAAACCTTATCTAGGGAGAATAGGGTGATAGCAACCATCATCAGGCTTGCAGCAAGGATGCGCTGCACTAAAACACTACGGGGAGGAATAGGGTCTGAAAAGTTTAGGCTCATGGCCACAACGAATAAAGCCAGAAGAATAGAGATCAGCCCTCGGCTAGACTGAACTATACCGCCAAACACGACGCCAATTTCTGCAAAGCAGGCAAAAAGAAAGAGCATGGCTATAAACCAGCTTACCGCAGCGGGGGCGCTTGCTATAACAAGCTTTAGACTTTTTATTTTGGGTAGAAACAGAAGTGAGGTTAAACCACAGAGTGAAAAACTTAATGAAACACTGAGTAGAGCGGCTTCAAAAAGTGGAAGTGATTGGAAATGCTTCATTAAGTGTAAAATCGAGATGTCAGACAGCGCGTAACCAATGCAGGCTATGATCACCCAGGTAAGAGCTTTGAGGCTGATCTTACCGCCACTGGCACTTAGCCAAAGTGCCCCTGCAATACAAAGCCCTACAGCTCCCCACTGAAGGAATGTGTAGGTTTCATCAAAAAGGGCATATCCCATGACAGCCAGAACCAGGATTTTTAACCCTAAGAGAGGACTGACTCTTGAGGCTACGGAGTTATGAATCGCCTGATAAAGCGCATACTGGGCAAACATGTAGGTCGTTGCCGCACTGACCAAAGTGATAAAATAATTTGAAATATCAAAGGCTTTAGGATGCCAAATTAGAGGCAGGCTGATCACGGATAAAAGACCGATCACGATATGCACCATAATCAGATGCATGACTGGACTGGATCTGTGACGCTGTATAAAGGAAGCTGAAAACAGATAGGAGATGGCCTGCATTAATGCTGCCAATACTCCAAAGACTACTCCAGAAAGCACTGTTATCACCCGCCTTGGTCTAAGAAGCGGGTGAGTCTACAGGAAAAATGCCTCTAGAAAAGTTTTTTAGGCATCAATATGCAGCTTTAAGGCTGAGATCTCATCGGCTGACATCCATTCTTCAACCCATTGGTTAACCGCATCATCCGTCACGGGGGTATGAGTCCAACTTTTGTACGCGTGTAATTGACCGGGTGCTTCACATTCAGGGAACTGGTCAGTTGCATCGAACTGATGCTGAATCCAATCCGCGGTTTTCTGTATCAGGGGGCTACTCATATACATTCCCTCACAAGGTAAGTCGGGTCATTGAAGACCGTATTTAAATTATGGGACAGAATAATGTTAAGAGATGACAGGCATTATATTTGCTAAGATTTTTGTATCATAAGCAGAGCGGAAATAAGGACGAAAAGTAATGAGTAATATACGATTACAGTGTGCTAATGGTGATTCTCTGCCGATGATCGGGTTGGGAACCTGGAAAGCCAAGCCAGGAGAAGTGTATGAGGCGGTAAAATCTGCAATTGAAGTGGGTTACCGCCATATAGATTGCGCATCAGTATATGGTAATGAAGCCGAGATAGGGCAGGCAATTGCGGACCAAATAAACGCTGGCACGGTCTCTCGTGATGAGCTTTGGATCACCTCTAAGCTTTGGTGTGATAGTTTTGCGGCTGAAGATATCAAGCCTGCGCTTATATCCACGCTTCATGATCTTCAGTTGGAATATCTGGACCTCTACCTTATGCATTGGCCGATTCCGCTGAAAAAGGGGCATGGGATGCGAACGGCGGATGACTTTGTTGATCCAGTTTTACTGCCTTACCCTGATACATGGCTAAACATGAATCAGCTAAGTGCGGAGGGGCTTGTCAGGCACTATGGTGTCAGTAATTTCACGGTTAAGAAGCTTAAAGTGCTCCTTGAAAACACCCCATTTAAACCGGCTGTAAACCAGGTGGAGTTGCATCCCTACTTGCAGCAGGCCGATCTGGTAAATTTCTGTCAGGGGGCAGGTATTCACCTGACCGCTTATTCTCCACTGGGTTCATCAGATCGACCTGATCCCCTGAAACAAGCAGGTGAGCCCGTACTGCTTGAAAATAGCGTAATTGGTGAGATTGCAAAGGAACTTTCAGCGTCGGCGGCCCAAGTGATAATCGCTTGGTTGAATAGCCAGGGGATTAGCACGATACCTAAATCAACCCACTTGGACAGACAGAAGCAGAACCTGGATTCCAGGCATCTGAATCTGAGCGAAGAACAGGTTAATAAAATCGCCGAAATAGATCTGGCGCGTCGGTATATTACCGGTGAGTTCTGGATTAAAGACGAGGGCTTTTACACCCTGGAAGATATCTGGGATGAGTAAGGTGTTTTTGACCTGAGGTCTTGTGTAGTTTTTTTCATGTTAGCTAGCTGGAGAGAAGGGGTGTTTATTACTAACTTTTAGTTATCCGTCACATGGCGCACGAAGGAGGCTATATGTTAGGCGAAGACCACTCTCTGGTTCACGACTTTCCCGAATATCTGGATGTGATTGCAGATCTGACAGAAACTAATTTGAAGTTTGCTACGGAGTCCAAAAAATATCATTCACTGGACAAAGAGATCCGTACTCTGGAACTAAGAAGTTCACCCATTGATGATCAAGCGATGCATCAACTCAAACATGACCGGGCTATTCTAAAAGATTCTCTATTCGAACAGCTTCAGGCTGCTCGTAACTAAGGAGCCTAAGAACAAAAAAGTCCATCCGACAGGGCTTCACTCTCATTTCTTTAAGTGAGCTTGAGGCCCATTATTTCACATTAAAAGCCTGGCTGTTTCGTTTTAGGTAACAGTGAGTTTACTTTTATGCACCTAGCGACAGCTATCGAATATCTCTACTATAACTCCTTGTTTCTAATTACAGCAGGATGCGCTTTTTATGCCGCATATTATTCAGGTTAAGGATCTCAATAAAACCTATGATTCTGGCTTTACCGCCCTAAGAGGGGTAAATCTGGATATTCGACGTGGAGAGATTTTTGCCCTGCTGGGGCCTAACGGTGCCGGCAAAACAACACTAATCAGTATTATTTGTGGCATCGCCCGCGGCAGTTCCGGGTCTGTTAGTGCTGACGGGTTTGATATCGCTTCTGACTACCGTATGGCAAGAACTAAAATCGGTCTGGTCCCTCAGGAACTTACCACCGATGCTTTTGAAACTGTCTGGGCAACGGTTAACTTCAGTCGGGGCTTGTTTGGCAAAGCGCCGGACAAAGCTTATATCGAGCAGATTCTGAAGCAGCTCTCCTTATGGGATAAACGTCACGCGAAGATGCGTGAGCTATCAGGCGGGATGAAGCGTAGGGTTATGATCGCTAAAGCGCTGTCCCATGAGCCAGAAATTCTCTTCCTTGATGAACCAACTGCCGGTGTTGATGTTGAGCTGCGTAAAGATATGTGGGAGATGGTTCGTCAGCTCCGTGAGAATGGTGTAACCATTATTTTGACGACTCACTATATCGAAGAAGCTGAGGAGATGGCCGATCGAATTGGGGTGATCCGAAAAGGTGAGATCATTCTGGTTGAGGAGAAACAGGCGTTAATGTCAAAGCTGGGCAAGAAGAGCTTAAGCCTGCATCTGACCGAACCATTGTCAGAAATTCCACCGACCCTATCTGAATTTAATCTGTTTCTCGAAGAGGGTGGTGATTACCTGCGATTTGAATATGAAAGTGCCCAGAGTGATCAGGTTGCGTTGCTACTGAGCCGAATGAACGAATCAGGTATTGCGATTAAAGATCTGAACTCTAGTGAGAGTTCACTTGAAGATATCTTTGTAGAGTTGGTACAGGAGCAGTAAATGAACATTTATGGAATTATGGCCATCTACAAATTTGAAATGGCACGTACCTTCCGAACGCTGATGCAGAGTATTGCTTCACCGGTATTATCGACCTCTCTTTATTTTATTGTGTTTGGAACGGCCATCGGTTCGCGAATGGGTGAGATCGACGGGGTAAGCTATGCCGCGTTTATAATTCCGGGCCTGGTGATGCTGTCGCTTCTCAGTGAGAGCATTTCTAATGCGTCGTTTGGGATCTTTTTTCCAAAATTCTCAGGGACGATCTATGAGGTCCTCTCTGCGCCGGTTTCACCGTTTGAGATCGTGGCGGGCTATGTTGGGGCGGCTGCGACCAAATCGGTGATGCTGGGATTGTTGATTCTGCTGACCGCCAAGCTGTTTGTGGATTACACGATCGTACACCCGTTCTGGATGCTGGCTTTTCTGGTGATGACCGCCGTTACCTTCAGTCTGTTCGGCTTCATTATCGGAATCTGGGCCGATGACTTCCAGAAGTTGCAGGTGATCCCTTTGATGGTCATTACCCCGCTGACCTTTCTGGGTGGGGCGTTCTATTCGATCAATATGCTGCCAGAACCATGGCAAACCATCTCTTTATTTAATCCGGTGGTTTATCTGGTGAGCGGATTCCGTTGGGCCTTCTATGGGGTTGCCGACGTTAATGTGGTCCTCAGCCTGGGGATGACAACATTATTTATGGTGACATGTCTGGTAATTATCAGTTGGATATTTAGAACGGGCTATCGCATCAGAAGCTAAACCCATTTAATTGGATGTTTTTAATAAAACCTTAAGCCTGATTTGTATGATAGTGATAACACAACGTCTGGTTTAAGGTTTTTTTATGTCGGCTGAACTAAGAAAGATACTTTTCTTTACCCTTGCGACCGTTCTGATCTCGATCGGTTATTACCTATTCATCAGTGTCAAATATCCCGCAATTGAAGAACATGAAACTATTCTGTTTGAGATTGGTGAAGGGTTAGGTGAGATTGCTTTGTGGCTTGTTGTGTTCATCTATTTGCGAACACTCCTTAAGGTGGTCCTGGGTAAAGGCGGGTTTTCGAAACGCCTGCTCCCGTCGTATTCCAGCCCGGTTGATGCTAGATACTTTAAGACGCTGATTACTTATCTTGATCGGACACATATCTACTTCGGTATTGCCGCTATCGCAGTGAGTTTGCTACATGTTGTGATGGTAGGTCTGCCAATGCATATTCTGTTCTTCCCGGCTGTATTGGCTTTGCTCTTGTGGCAAGGGGCCTTTGGGATGTTTATTAGCTGGCGCTACTCACCTAAGGAGCTACGAAAGTTCTCCTATCTTGTACATGCGCAGTTGTTTACCGGGATTATGATGGGCGTGTTTGCCTATTTTGGTCATTTGCTTATTGATTAACTGCCAGGCACTGGTTTTAACCCCGGTGACAAGCTGATAGAGTTGCTGATCAATATGCTGATTTAGATAAGGATATCAATGACTAAGGCTTATTTACCGGAAGGGCACCTTAAGTTGGGTGAAGGGAATATCAGTGGGTATATTGCCTGCTTTCTAGCCGTTCTTAGCTTTCTGGGTGTTTTAGCGTTCCATTTCCCTCAATATCTCACCACGCCTGAACTTCGCCAGGCTTATGATGTAGAGCTGTTAAGGCATGTCATGTTTATCAGCCTGGTCATATCGGGGAGTCTTGGTTTACTTAATTTCATTCGCAACCGCCGGAAACGTCTTGGCACCATTGCCTGGATATTTATAGCGGTTACGGTCGCACTCGGTGGCAATCGGGTTGAAGTGGGTGAGTGGCAACAAGGTGCATACTACCTGGGGCTGGATTGGTTTATCCTGGATCTGCTCGGCTCCACATTGATCTTTGTTTTAATCGAGAAACTGATTCCCCATCGTCGGGAACAGCCAGTACTCAGGCCTGAGTGGCAGGGTGACCTGAACCATTTCCTGCTCAACCATTTGATTGTTGGTTTTGTCCTTCTACTGACCAATAAATTTGTCCATGGTGCTTTCGGTTGGGCTGTATCGGATGATATTCAAAGGCTCATCAATGATCTGCCATTTGCGGTGCAGTTGTTCCTGATTATCCTGGTTGCGGATATGGTGCAATATACGGCGCACAGAGGCTACCACGAGATACCATTGCTTTGGCGTTTTCACGCCGTGCACCATAGTGCAAAACATATGGATTGGTTAGCGGGTTCCAGACAGCATATTCTGGAACTGATCGCTACGCGCTGCCTGGTGCTGACCCCCATTTTTGTATTAGGGTTTTCCGAAGCGATTATCGATCTATATGTGATTATTGTGGGAATTCAGGCTGTCTTTAACCATGCAAATGTTCAAGTGAAATTTGGTTGGTTGAAATACATTATTGTCACCCCGCAATTTCATCACTGGCACCATTCCTCAGATAAAGCCGCAATAGATCGAAATTATGCAGCTCACTTTTCATTTCTGGATTATCTGTTGGGTACCGCTGTAAAAGGGCAGAAGGAATGGCCTGAGAAGTACGGAGTTGCAGGGGATTACATTCCAGTAGGGATGTTAAAGCAGCAGGTGTTTCCATTTAAGAAACAGCGCTGAAAGTAGAGCTATAAATCAAGGATGCAAATAATGAAATTTCTGGGATGGATTGTCTGCCTGTTTTCAATGGCTGCTTTACCGGCTTTCGCTGAAAGTGGCGAAACTGATATTCGCTACCGCTCTGTTGTTTATCTTTTTCCGCAGCAAGCAGCTCCGGATATGCAAAGCATACCGGCGTTATTTAACGGCTATGAATCAGTAGAAGCGCTACCCAAAACGGCAATGAAG
>NZ_CH724125.1:592938-606732 GCF_000153345.1 Neptuniibacter caesariensis | reverse complement strand
GCTATCTCGTACTGCAGAAGAGCTGAAAAGCTTCCATCGCGGTACGCTGCGCATCGTATCCATGCCAACCTTAGCGCAGGGGTTTCTGCCCCAGGTCGTACATACTTTTATGCAAGACCATAAAGGAGTGGCGGTTACCCTTCAGGTTCGAAGCTCACAGCAGGTGGCCGATTGGATATCTACCCAGCATTATGATGTGGGCATTACCGCCATTAATGTCAGCGATCCTGCCATCGAAGTTCAGACCTTATGCCGCAGTCAACTGGTCTGCATTCTGCCCCCAGGCCATCCTCACGCCAACAAGGCAGTCATTGAGCCTGGTGACTTAGAAGGAGAGATGTTTGTCTCCTTGGGTACCGAGCAAAGTTTACGATACAAGGTCGATGAAGTATTTGAAAAAGCCAACGTTAACCGGGAGCTGAACTTTGATACTCAGGTGTCTCACGTAGCCTGCTCTTTTGTTTTAGCCGGTAGCGGTGTATCACTGGTTGACCCGATGACCGCCCTTCAGTTCATCCCTCAGGGCCTTGTCGTCAAGCCTTTCAAACCGGTTGTAAAGTTCAACTACAACATTATCTACCCTGCGACCCGCTCTAAATCACAGATGGCTGTGGAATTTACCAAGCTACTCAGGCTCAAACTCGATGAAGCCTCAGAAGCATCAAATGGCTTGTTCAAGATTCTTAGTGGACCAGAAGCAGATTGAAATGAAAGATAGCTCGCGGGAAACAATGAATGCACAACATGCCTGTTCGCTACTAAGGTAGTTTTGACGGTAATCCAGCTACCCTACAAAAAGCCTTTACCTGAGATTCACCCAAGGCTACAGTCTAGATAACCATCTTATAAATGCGTCTTTTAGAGCGATTGAGTCGAAGAGTTAGGTATATGCAGGGGAAGTTATTCTATCTAATGGGCGCATCGGGGTCTGGTAAAGACTCCCTCCTCCAGGGTTGCAGGGAGCTCCTTCATCCTGAAGACCGAACCATCATCGCCCATCGCTTTATCACCCGCGCAGCAGGTGCCGGTGGCGAAAACCATATTCACTTAACTGAAAAAGAGTTCAACATGCGCGAGCAGTCAGGCCTGTTCGCTATGCACTGGACTTCGCATAAACACCTGTACGGCATCAGCAGCGAAATAGATACCTGGCTGGATGCAGGCTTGAATGTGATCATGAATGGATCAAGAGAGTATCTATCCAAAGCGCTGGAACAGTATGACCAACTTGTACCGGTGATGATCAACGTCGACAGTAACTTACTTAAAAAACGTTTGATCAATCGAGGGCGCGAAACACCTCAGGAGATAGAAAAGCGTTTATTACGTCATGAAACCCTTCTTCATGAGATGCCTGAAGAAACCCTGTTTGTCGATAACAGCCACAGTCTGGAGGAAGGAATTCAGACGCTGATGACGATTATTAAGGATAATGACTTAGGCTGAGTTCGGCTGACTTCGGCTGACTTCGGCAGACTTCGGCAGACTTCGGCAGACTTCGGCAGACTTCGGCAGACTTCGGCAGACTTCGGCAGAACACAGCCTGCCCTTCTATCCTTTACCCCTCAATCCTCATCTGACATAGGGATTGAGTATTTCCCTGAAGCAAGACCAGAAAGCCTTTCAACAATCATCGCTTCCTCAATATCTGTCAGCGCAATTTCAGGGTCTGCAGAGACAAATTCGTACTCATCTTTAAATACATCAAAGCGTATCTTCCCAAGAATATTGCCACTGGAACTGATGCAATCCAATTCCTGCTCGAGTGGGAAGAACATTACCATGTGAGACCTCTTCTTAAAGCGCGTTGTGAGTACGAAAACTGCGGCGCTAATATGTCCTTTCTTAGCGTTAATAGCAAGGGGGAAAGGCAGGACGCTGCTGCGCAGCTAGAGAACGCTTCGCTTGAAGGACGGCTTCGCCTAGAGGACGCCGCTTTGCGGCTAGAGGAAAGGCATAATCAAGGAAAGATAGCTACAGGGGACCTAGTATAAACCCGTTATGCTCGTAACTAATGGCGGCCTAATAACAGCTTCACACCAGACACTGCCAGAAAAGTCGCGCACGCTCGGTTGAAGCGTTTAGCCATTGCCGGTTTAGCAAACCACTGACGCAAATAGATGCCAAACAAGGCGTAGATTGAGATAGCCGCCATTTCTAGCAACAAAAAAGCGATTCCTAAAACCATAAACTGTTCATATATATTTGCCGTGACTTCCACAAATTGCGGAAGAAATGCAGTAAAAATCAGTATTGCTTTAGGGTTTCCTGCGGCTAATAGAAATTCCTGCTTTGCCAATCTGAAGGCGCTCTTTCCGCTATCAACTTCAGAAACCGGACTGACCTCCGAAAGCCATAGATTGATGGCAATCCAAAGCAGATAAGCCGCACCACAAAGTTTGATTATTAGAAAAAGCGTTTCAGACGCATAGAGCACCACAGCTAAACCTGAAGCCGCTAACGCGATCATGATCGAGAACGCAGCAATACGACCCAATCCCGCAATTAAAGCCGTATTAAAGCCATAGCAACGGGCATTATTCATAGACAGTAGGTTATTTGGTCCGGGCGTCATGTTTAACGCAAAACACGCAGGGACAAATAAAAGAAACGACCAAAACTCCACAATCTACCTCAATCAGCATTATGCTTAGGAAAGCTTTATTAATACGCAAAAAAACACCATCCAATAGTGTCTAATCCCATGGATGATTGTACGCTGCCAGCGAACACTACGCTTGGAAAACGGCTTAGGCTAGTGTTAACGACCCGATTCAACCGAATAGGAGGATATCTCAATCAGGTTGTTATCCGGGTCCCTGAAATAGAACGATTGAATAGGCCCTGTTGCACCGGTACGCGGTACAATGCCTTCAATAATCATCACACCTTTATCGGATACTTGCTCCAGCGCTTCTTCGATAGGCAAGTGGGTAATAAAGCATAAATCAGCTGAGCCGGGTGTCTGGGCCTGTGCCTTAGGCTCAAACTCTTTACCCTGCTGGTGAAGATTGATCTTTTGCGAATCAAACTTCAGTGCCACCCTCCCCTCGCCAAAGACCTCCTTCTCCATACCAAGCACATCGGTATAGAAGCGAACGCTGTCATCAATGCTTTTGACTGTGAGAACGAGGTGATCGAGGTGTGAAATCAAGATGTGACCCTTAGGCAAGCTGCTTGTTTATATGCTTTGAACATCACCAAACTCCGGGATAAGAATACCCCAGTAAAAGCACCATACGCCAAACCAATCGCTAAAGCGAAATACATTTCATGGATAATGGGCAGCTCTCTTGCAGTCGCAAAGCCGACAAAATACCGGGTAAAGAAGATGGCCATCATGAACAGCAAAGGCGTCCAGCTGCCGACTATGATCAACTTATTCCTTTCCTGCGAATAGGCAACTGATTTAGGGAAGCCTAATTTCACACCGATCAACGTCATTATTGATAAGCCCAAACCCCACAAACAAATAACGGCTAACTTAAGACCGAAAACAGAATACACACCAAACAGTGAAAAGATGATCATCGCCAGCGGCAAAACAAAGATTGCCTTAACCGATACCTCTCTGGTTTTTGCCTGAAACAAGCCCAATACCACCAGTACCCCAAAGATTAAGAATACCCAAACAGGCGTGTTTTGAATGATTTCTGACAATGGCTTAATCCTTTAAGAAGCTAACGCAAGGTATGTATTTGTGTTCACTGGGGTAAGGATCACCTACTTCATCGAATAAAAGCCGATGTTGTTACCTTCGGTATCTTGCGCAATGGCGATAAAGCCATGTTCACCGATCGACATTTTAGGAACGACAAGCTTGCCACCCGCAGGCTCCACTCTGGCCTGTTCCACAGAACAATCCTCGCAATCGAAATACACCAGCGTACTATTTCCTCCGGATTCCACACCGTCCATTTTGCAGATAGCGCCACTTGCACCTGGTTCTTCTTTCATAGGGAATGCCCACATCTCAGGCTGAGGAAAATCTTTTACTTCAGCCGGATTATCAAGACGCGTTAACTCTTGCCCGAGCACCGCTTCATAAAAAGCCTTAGCGCGTTCCATATCATTGACATAGATTTCAAACCAACACACCGCATTTGTATTCATTTCAGCATCCTTTGAGTTAAATAGCTAGGTGGTAAATATAGTTGCTATTTTAAGTACATAACGCTTTTGTAATGGACCACATTGCTGCGAAGCAACGAAAATTGTAGTCCGGCACAAAGGACGATTCTTAAAATACTTGTTATTTTTCATTAAAAACCACCATCGCTCCCGCTACTGTCATTTGGCGGAATTACTGTATTTCTACCTCCAAGATCAACTCCATGGCCTCTACTTGGAATAAATTGAAAAGCAGCTCCTACAATACCGAAGCATAACAAGCACGCTAACGGGACCCACTCTAGCTCTGAGGTAGTTTGATAGCTCTCGATGACATATTTGAGGATGAGGGAAGCAAATATGAGGTAAATGAACCAACCGAAAAAACTTATCCCTGTTTTAATACCCATGTTGTTCCCTATGCGATATAAAGCTTACAGCACAAGTCCAAGCCGCCGAAGTGGCTAGACTGTGCCCGCACTTGTTATCCATTTTTTAATACAAAGTGGGTTTTTAACGGAATATCCACCCTTCTGTTGGAATCACGGACAGTAACATCAACACCCCACTTTCCAAGAAGATCATCTTTCTCCGCTATGTATTTGAGTACTATTGATGTCAGGCGTACATTCCTTGGATTTCCTTTCAAGACACCAGATGCGCATTCAATACCATCCATATCTATAGAAAAAGTTCCATCCGGTCTCGTTACCTTAATATCACAAAGCAGTTTGACTTCACCTTGTTCATTAAGAGCCGGGTTTATAAAAAAAGTAAGGATAGTTAGATAGTCGCCATAGGAGACTTCAGATGCTTCGGTGAAATAAGGAGTCGTCTCTGGCGGTGTGTCCCACTTCTCCTCCCAATCCTTATCAGGGGTCACAACTAACCAAGCACCAAATCCGGCAATGCTCTTTATCGAATCAGAATTAGGTACAACTTCACCGTCTTGTGTGTACCAACCTTCTGCTTGCGCAATACCGGCTTGAAGCAAGTAGCAGAGAATAAATACGAGTATCTGTTTCATAGCACATCCTTATGGCCAACGCTCAACTAAGTGGCGCGCAACGCGCGTCATTACTTAACCGACTTGTTACGAATTTTAACTGATAGGAAACCTTCCTCATTAACGACAGGTATTGATTGGTTCCCAACTTTAATATGCAAATTCGGTCCTTTTCCTTCCAACTTGTACCAAGCACCTAAGTAAGCTAATTCGTATGAAGAATTTCCAGTTCCGCCCTCTGGATAGAAGGTTCTTAAATCCATTTCACCATCCATACCATAATCTTCATACTCAATTCTTTGCTTACGATCTTCATCAAGAGTGGAATATATAAGCAGATCAACAACACCATCTCCATCCGAGTCACTTAGCTGAGCCACCAGCTTCGAGCCCCTAGAGAAAAAAGCAAACCCCGGCTTGTCTTTGTGGGCCACTATCCAATAATTATCTTGATCAAATTGACGGTAATCACCGAATCCAGAGAACACGAAGCCCTCTTTGCACCACTGAAGGTAAAGCACAACTGAAAGAGTAACCATAAGCAGTGCAATAATCACATTTTTGAGCATGGTGGGTTGCCTGAACTCATAACGCTTTTGTAATGGGCCGCATTGCTACGAAGTATCGCAGTTTTAGGTTCAGCCCGAAGGGCGATTATTTATAAACTTGTTATACATTCTGTTCATGATTTGATTCTGAATACTGCCCTTTACCATATTTAAAAACAGTTAATCCTAACCATATCCAAAACACTGGAACCAACCCCTTGATGAATAACAAATATGGTTTGTAATTTGGATCTTCCCAACGCTGAGGAAAGTTAAGATAAAAACCATAAGCTGACATGATTCCGAAAACAACCAGCACAAATGCCAAAATAAAAAGAAATATTCCCAAAGCTTTTTTCATTCGCTCAATCCTTTGATGTATAACGCCGCCAGCACATACCGGAGCACTCAATGCGGAGGGCCAGCCCCGAAGGGCGACTTTTGATGTTATTGTTAGGTGTTTTCCAACTCAATGGGGTTATCCCACAGCTGACAGTCATTAATTCGTTCCTTGAATTTAATTAGAGGCTCAATTGGTATATCCCAACGCCTGCAAATAACTAATAAGCGGATAGTAGCTTCTTCACTTATGGGACTCACGAACTGAATAGTAAGCTTAGTTCCATGCCCAATAACCTTATCGATACCCTGAAGGTTGCTCAAGCACTCAAAAAAGAGATTTTCATCTTCCGGATCGTAAAAACCAGGTCCTTCTACGGTAATTTCCATTTAATACACCTAACGCCCAGCCCGCAGGGCGATGCTGCCTTGGCTTGTTAACTGTTTGGCCACAATAGCCGCTCAATTTGATCATATTTTTCTGCCACCCTTAGAAAGGGCTCAGCCCAGCCACTACTTAAACTTACTTCTTGTAACGGGCCAGTTGGCGCGAACAGAACGGCGACCTCAACCCTTTCAGGCAACGAATAAGACTTAGCCATGTTAAGTAGTTTATTAATCTCTTTTGTAGCCTCTTCTGAGTTTTCCCAATAAGACCAACAGAACTCATTGTCCGGGATTTGAACTAGTTCGATTGCAGACTCCAATACATGAACCAAAGTCCCATATGGATCAGTCTCATCTATCGATCCGTGTATTAATTCCTTAGTAAGATCTAGTTTCATAGATACAGTTAACGCCCCAATAACCAGCAGCGTTGTGGCGAAGCCAAGCTTTTAACTGTCCGGCGCCGTAGGCGCGCAGTTAATTGACTTGTTAAACTATTCAACGACCGGAGTTCCCCATCCGTCATAATCAGCATCAAACTCGCTAGCCAACTTGAGCATTAAAGAGTTTTCACTATTAATGACTTTAATATCTAGAACCGTTTCTTTAATTAGGTCGCCATACCAATAATGAGTGCCGTCATGTACGTTGTCGCCAACATTGGCTACACGGTAACCAAGAGATTCTCCTTTAGCCATCAGCTTTTTAAGTAAGTCAGAGCTAAAGCAATAAAAATGATGCTCAAGAGGATGCGGCTTACTTGGATCTGAACCAGCGTCAATGAGTGCTTGAATCGTTTTGGCATTCATTTCCACATTTGGAGGAAATTCGGCTGCTTGAACGCCACTAAAACCTAACATGGCCATTAAAGAAATCAGAAGTTTTCTCATGACTTTCCTTGGTAATTTAACGCTTTTGTAATGGGCCGCATTACTGCGAAGCAGCGCAGTTTGCGGTCCAGCCCGAAGGGCGATTATTAACAAACTTGTTATAACGCTGCACTTTCTAGCAACGCCCAGATGAATATAAACACACCAATTAGTGAACTAACCCACATGCCTTTACTCATAGGCTTTGAGTAAGCAAATAACTTAGGGGCGTCCCAGGCTATTTTATCTAGGTGTACTTTTTCATCTTCCAGTAACTTTTTATATTCGCTTTGATGCCGCCTAGTTTTTCTCGCTTGATAAATACCAAAAGCACCAATGCTCAGAAAGATAAGTACAGCAATGCCACTCTCAACTAATTCCATATTGCGTTATAACAGCTAAATATATGTCAGTTTGACGTGTTTAAACGCGTCAATTTGATATATATCTCCAAATTAAAGTTTGAGAAACCAACGAATAAGCCTTTAGAATCAGAACATTAGAAACAAAAATACGTTTCGAGTCTGAGAAAAAGCATCAGATTGATCGATTATTACAAGAATGGCTAATTCGCTTCTGATTCCTTAAAGCTTGCTCACCAAAAGATCTCCATGGTCCCTCAATACTCGCAGAGGACAGTCATGTCTGTAAAGCCCCACAAGCTACTTTAGGCATTGCAAAAGCGCACTTTGAATCAAGCTGATTCTAGCCGCCTTTATCCGCTTTTGGCCGTTAGTCACTAACCCCTCTACTCACGAAGCGCCCCCCTTCTATCCAACCAACCCATCACCGTTGGAAAGAACTCATCCGCAAACGCATCTTCTTCATAAAGCACCATCTTCAACCAGTCTTTCAGGCCTAGTTCACGGTTAGGGAACAGATAATGATTAAGAAGGCTATGGGTGCCATCCACGATTAAGTGATTAGTGATATAGGGATTCGGGTTTTGTTTTAACCAGGCGTATTCAGACCTAGCATCGACGTTTTGATCCTTATCCCCCCATAGCAACAGTGTCGGCACTTTGATCGTGCTTAGCTGCTGACTGGAATCTGCCCGATAGTTCCTAAGGACAAACCCATAACGGTCTTTCTCCATCGGAAAACTATCGGTTTCTTTTAGGTAGGTATCGTAACTTGGCTGGGAACGAAAAAACTCAATGGATTGATCGTATTCTTCGACCAACTCTTCTTTACTTTGCAGGCTTAACAGATCAGAGGCATGCTTCTGTAAGCTATGGTATCTCCCTTGGTCTACCCAGTTTCTGGCAAAGCCAATACCTATCAGAAAACCGATCTGCTGGTTTTTTTTTGCAATATCCGGCACCACCCAGCCCGCCTGACTAAAACCTATTAAACCAGTGTTTTTTGCGCTATACCCATATTGGGCTTGCACGGCCTTAATTGCCGCTTCGACCTCTTCTTGTCGATCCTGCATTGATTGGTTGAGCCAATTCCCAGAGGAACGACCTACCCCTGGTTTATCCCAGCTAAATACCGCATATCCCTTATCTCTTAGCTGATCCCAGATGATGTCGAAATAGCCATCAGCATCGTAGCGGCTCGCACCATCACCATGAACAAAAAGGATCACGCCTTTGGCTTGTTTTCCAGATGAAGCAGCAAGGTACTCACCAACTAACTGATCGCTTCCATTACTGAATTCGAGTGTTTCAGCCATGACGGTGAAAGGTACAAGTAACGTAAACAACAGGAGAAAACGGAGCATTATTGCCCTCTCAAGTTATATTCATAATGCAAAAGGGTAAAAAAGAGTCAGTTAAAGAACGGTTAAAACAGATCACTACTACTGCGAGGCAATAAAAAAGCTGATTAATCAATCAGCTTTTTTATGGGTTAATGAAGAACAAGTTCTGCTTAAGCTTTATTAGCACTCTCAATTGACTGAGTCAGATCTCCCAACACTCTCTTTACATCATTGGCTTTTGTATACAGCTGAACTTTTGCTCCACCGACCCCTGTAATTTCTATGGACGCTTTACGGATCATAAAGCCTAAGACTGCTATCGCTGCACCCGCCGCATAGAACAAAGGGGTGTTTAACTCGTATCCAAGCGCTATTGCAATCATCCCAATTGCGTACAACCAGATATGGCTATTACTGGATGCCTGACTAAACTCTGCCACCCTTTCTGGATTAATAGAAAAGTTCATATCGACGAAAGTATTGCGCCCCTTGTAAATAATGAGGTCACCATCTGAAATAGAATCATGATAACGCTGGCTTACAACATCCATATTTTCACTAATATCTGTGATGTTACCCGTACTGGCTATTTTCCCCTCATCGACATGGAATATTGAGATAATCATCATGCCTGCAATGGTTACACCGACAGCAATGGGCCATTCCATCTTCATCCAGGCAGCAATGATCGCAATAATAATGGGTAGTACGATTGCTAAGTAAACCCAGTTACGAGTTTTCACAGACGAAACTGCAGCGATCTCATCCAAGACGAAATTAGACCCTCCCGCTTTAAAGAGTTCCTTTTTATCTTCTTTAGGCTTGGCTTGCGGCGTCGCAATTTTCTGTTGCGCAGGCTGCATTGGATGACCACATGACGGGCAGGAAACAGCTGCATCTGATACCTGATTACTACATTCCGGGCAGGATACTAAAGCCATGATTCTTCCTTTAATAACAGTTAATCCATAATAATTTGCGTTGCGCAAAAACTCTTAAAATCCTAGCAATTTGTGCAATGCAGAACAATATATGAATAAGTATTAATATATTAAAGGTTGATTTATAACAATGAGTTACAGAGACTACCAAAAATAATAGTTAAATTAGTCCACAAATTCTTGTGCGCTAATCACCTTGCAAACCTAAAGATTATTACAGTCAAAGCAGTTAGACTCCCTGTGCGATAATTAATCATTACTCAAGCTTAGTGAATGGAAGCTCATGAACCTTAATGATCAAGATGAATACAGCATACTTATACTGGGTATTGCAGGTGGTGCAGGTTATGTATACGAAGGCCATTGCAGTAGTAGCTTCCTGCTTCTCAAAGGTGAAAAGCCCGTATGTTTAATTGATCTAGGTCTCGGCGTTACGAGAACACTAACTCAATATGGTTACTCTCTGCCCGATACTGTCATCATCACACATAACCATACTGATCATGCTGGGGAGCTTCCTGTTGTCATTCGGGTTGAAGAGTCAAAAGGCAGACGATTAAACATAGCCGCTGCAACTCCAGTTTCGGAAAGGCTCAAACATCAAAGAATGGCCGAGCATAATGACCTTTATCCTGCTGAAACCCTAGCTAATTGGCTTTCATTGCCTCCGAATGAACGTTCCGATCTAACGGATGATCTTCAAATACAGTTCATCGAAGCAAAGCACTCTGAAAAATGTTTTGGGTTTAAATTATTTTTGAAAGGTATCGATACGCCGTTGCTAGGCTATACCGGCGATAGCGGATTTTATCCTTCGCTGTATCAACAAATATCCCAGTGTAGTGTTTCAATATTTGATGCCCGACCTAATGGAAACGAATGGCATGCGGGTATTGATGAATTAGAAGCCTATCAGCGAACAAGCTATATCATAGGACACGGTATGATTGGTTTAGATTCTGAGGATGAAAGACTGCTTCAATCTGGGCAAAGAGTGACTATTCGTGTTGGGGAGCCAAAATGAAGTTTGCGGATACTGTAAAAGTAGCCATTCAGGGAGTTTATGCCACCTCCCCCTATTTCTGGGCTGATAGCTATCTAAAGAGAAAAGAACAAGCGTGCTCTGAAGCAAGCGAGCAACAAAAGCTTTGGAGAACCAAACGATTATTACTTTCAGAGCGCTACATTGTTTATTGGTTATTCGCTGCTATGGCTATATTCCTACTAACGCCAATTTTACCTTGGTGGTGCGCAATTCCACTGTTGCTTAGGGTGTTGGGCATTCTTAATAAGGAGCTAGGGGTCATTCTATTCGGTACTTGTAAAATCACCGAAGGAACAATGGTTGCAGCATCAGGAAGAGTTATCGTACTCGGTCTGGTCAACTACCTTACCGCTATGTTTCTTATGGCATCGGTTTACGCGTTAATTGGCTCACTGGAAAAGATCCCTGACTATGCTCAGTTGTCACTACCTATCTGGTCGCTGATTCAAGCCATGAATATACAATTCACATTAACCAGCGCTTTCCCACCCGCTGACCTTAAAACTTGGTTTATCTGTCTTTTTCACAGTGGTTTCTGTTTTCTATTCGGCACTATCGTTATTTCGATGTTTGTTTCTCTACTGAACATTAAACCACTACAAAAATGATTTTCAAGAATCTAGCCACTTGTTACTAGCGGCTAGATTCTGTCTAAAACCAATGTCGGGTTCGGTTAGCAAAGGCAACCAGCGACAGCATTACAGGAACCTCAACCAGTACACCTACCACTGTAGCTAAAGCGGCTCCGGAATGGAGCCCGAACAGGGAGATCGCGACCGCTACGGCCAGTTCAAAGAAGTTTGATGTTCCGATCATACAAGCAGGGGCCGCGATGTTATGCGGCAGTGCCATCTTCTTAGCTGCATAGTATGCAATGGCGAAGATTCCATAGGTTTGCAGCAGCAAAGGGATCGCGATCAGAACAATGGTCTGCGGCTGAGCAAGGATCGTTTCTGCCTGAAAGCCAAACAGTAAAACAACCGTACCCAGCAAACCGATCACTGACCAGGGCTTAAGTTGCGCCAATAGGCTATTGAGCGAATCCCCACCCTTTTTCTCTAAAGATCGCCTCGTGATAACGCCGGCAATTAGGGGTAGCATCACATAGAGGAGTACCGATAAAAGCAGGGTTTCCCAGGGCACGGTAATATCGCTTACCCCAAGTAGCAACGCGGCTAACGGAGCAAACGCAAACACCATAATGACATCATTCACAGCAACCTGAACCAGGGTGTAGTTCGGATCCCCTTTTGTCAGTTGGCTCCAGACAAACACCATGGCGGTACAAGGTGCTACCCCCAACAGGATCATCCCGGCGATATACTCGGCTGCGCTTTGCGGATCGACCCAACCAGCAAACAGAACCTTGAAGAACAGCCAGCCCAGCAATGCCATGGTGAAAGGCTTAATCAGCCAGTTAACCACCAGCGTAAGTACGATCCCTTTAGGGCGTTTACCAATATCTTTGATCGCATGGAAATCTATCTGGATCATCATCGGGTAGATCATGATCCAGATAAGCACTGCGACCACCATATTCACATGGGCAAATTCAAGCTTAGCCACACTGGCAAACAGATCCGGATTCCAACTACCGAGAAACACGCCCGCCAGAATACAAAGAAATACCCAGATGGAAAGATAGCGCTCAAATAAGCCCATTAGACCGACCTTACTAATCTAAAAGTTAAGTGGCGCTTATTATATATGATTTTCCGTATATGTACTGATAAAAAATTACAGCGATGGGGCTATTGGCTTGCCTCAGACCTTAACCTTATATTTAAGATCTTGAACCTCATCCCCGGTCATCCCTCTGAAGCCCCAGCAGTGAGGCTCCTGTTCCTTGATAGTTATCTCAATATCCACTGGCGATATGCTCAGGTTCGACTCAATCTCTCTAAACAGTGCCTTGATGAGTCGCTTTTTCGTTTCTTCTTTACGCCCTGCCATCATATTGATTTCGATAACTGTGTAAGCATCTGTACGACCGCCGGGATAATAGAAATCATCAGCTTCCATCGGGATAAAGCGATGCGCCCTTTTATCTTCCGGCATACCTAATACAGATTGCATGCATTGATGAATCACATCCGAAAGTCTGGCTTTGATTGGATTCAGCTGATCTTTAATACCGTATACAACAATCATCGCTGCCTCAGTTTTTCTTTGCGCTTTGATACTTCATGATCAGCTCACCGGTTTCATTGCCTTCACTTCGGCCATCAGCAAACTGTCGCAGATAGTCAAAAACATCGGACTGACTAATCTCTACTTCAGCCCCGGCTTTTAACCCTTTGATATGATAAGGCTCATTCTTTAACAAACCGTTAATTGTGCTGCCTTGCCAGACCAATACCTCAACCCACATCCATTCATTTCCACCGTCATCGGTAGTAAATGGCGCCTTAAGCAAAATGTATTCGCCTGGTTCTAAACCTGTGTTGAAATCCTGCTTTAGGCTTTCAAGCTTTTGTCGGGCGCGGGCGCTGGCCTCTTCGATCTCCCGGTTATGCTTGATATAGGTGATGTTATCTTCCCAACCAAACAGTTCGGATAACAGGTTCTCCTGCTTTTCACTCAGGTTGTGGCCCGGTCGGTCATCAAAGCGGATCTCTAACAACAGGTTATACGGGTCGCCTTCGAACCATTGGGCTTCACTCGTTGCCAGATCGAATTGCAGCAACGCGTTCTCATACAAACTGGCGGTCAGTTGTTGCTTAAATCTGGTGTCGTTTAGCATCTCTATATTCAGGCTAAGCACACCATTCCTATGTGGACGTATACCTTCAACAAGGGATTGTGACACCAGATTGACCAACTCCCCCATTGATCGGTTAACCG
>NZ_CH724125.1:447737-592870 GCF_000153345.1 Neptuniibacter caesariensis | reverse complement strand
GGTGTTCAGCAACGCATTGATAGTGGAAAAAAAGCACCTTGCCTTGCAGTTATCCTCGTCGGATTAGATCCAGCTTCACAGGTATATGTTCGTAACAAAAAAAATGCATGTCAGGAAGTAGGCTTTGAATCCCGCTCTTTTGACCTGCCAGCTGAAACTACCCAGGACGAACTTTTGAACCTTGTTGATGAACTCAACAACGATGCCTCTGTAAACGGTATTCTGGTTCAACTTCCCCTACCCGAACATCTCGATGGCAATGAGATCCTTGAACGTATCCGTCCAGATAAAGATGTTGATGGTTTCCATGCTTTCAATCTAGGACGTCTAGCTCAAAGACTGCCTGTTTTACGTCCATGCACACCTAAAGGCGTTATGACATTGCTTAACTCTACTGGTAGAGACATGCATGGGCTTGAAGCTGTAGTGGTTGGCGCATCCAATATCGTTGGTCGTCCGATGACACTAGAGCTTTTGCTTGCTGGCTGCACAGTAACAACAACTCACCGATTCACAAAAGATCTTGAAGCTCATGTTCGCCGCGCCGATCTGGTTGTTGTAGGCGTAGGTATTCCAGGGCTCGTTAAAGGCGAATGGATCAAAGAAGGCGCTATTGTTATTGATGTGGGTATTAACCGTCTTGATGATGGCAGACTTGTAGGCGATGTTGGCTACGATGAAGCAGAAAAACGTGCCGATTTCATCACCCCAGTACCTGGCGGTGTAGGCCCAATGACTGTTGCCACATTGATGGAAAACACACTTGAAGCAGCCAATAAGCAAGACGCGCTTTAAGCATATCATTTAAATAAAAAAGGCAGCCAAATGGCTGCCTTTTTTATTTCAGAACCGATCAGGATTCACGAAACCAACTGGTTCCTTCACGACTATCCTTCAAGATAATACCCTGCGATGCAAGATCATCACGAATCTTGTCGGCCTCAGCAAAATTCTTCGCTTTCTTTGCTTCAGCTCGATCGACAATCAATTGCTCGATTTCTTCGTTGCTTAAACCGCCCTCTTCGGACTCACCCTGGAGGAATTCATCAGCGTTTTGCTGTAGCAATCCAAGCATACCTCCCAGTTTACGTAACTGAGCAGCCAATGCAGGCGCTTCACTAGCCCCTTCCCTGGTTGCCTTATTCAGCTCGTTAACCAGCTCAAACATAACCGATACAGCTTTAGGTGTGTTGAAGTCATCATTCATAGCCGCGATGAAACGCTCTTCGAAATCATTTTCAAGCGGACCCTCAACAGCATCAACACCTCGAAGCGCCTGATAAAAGCGCTCAAGCATAACGCGTGCTTCTTTCAGACTATCTTCACTGTAATCGATGTATGTACGGTAATGCACACGCGCCAGGAAGAATCGAACCACTTCAGCATTGTATTTTTCTAACACATCACGGATGGTGAAGAAGTTACCCAAAGACTTAGACATCTTCTCGGAGTTAACTCGAACCGGGCCAGCGTGCATCCAGGTATTTACATAGGTACAACCATTGGCCGCTTCAGATTGCGCAATCTCATTTTCATGGTGCGGAAACGGAAGGTCAGGTCCACCACCGTGAATATCAAATGTATTGCCCAGGCAGCACTTGGACATCGCAGAACATTCAATATGCCAGCCAGGGCGGCCTTTACCCCATGGAGAATCCCAGCTTACCTCTCCCTCTTTCGCAGATTTCCAAAGCACAAAATCCAGTGGACTTTCCTTGGCTTCTTCAACCTCGATGCGAGCACCCGTTTTTAGCTCATCGACATTCTTATTAGTAAGCTTGCCGTAGTCTGCAAACTTCTCTACACGATAATAAACATCTCCATTTGCCGCTGGGTAGGCGAAACCTTTTTCAATCAACGTCTCAACCAGACTGATGATGTCGCCAATATGGGCCGTCGCGCGTGGCTCTTGTGTTGGGCGAAGCACAGACAAACGCGCTTCATCTTCATGCATAGCTGCAATCATTCGCTCAGTTAGCTCATGTGGTTCTTCACCATTTTCAGCAGCACGCTTGATGATTTTGTCATCAACGTCAGTAATGTTACGGACATAATCAACATCCCACCCCTGAGATCGCATGAAACGGGTAATAACATCAAACGCCACCATCACACGTGCATGCCCGATATGACACAAGTCATAAACCGTTACACCACACACATACATTTTGATTTTCCCTTCTTCGATAGGGGTAAAAGGTGATTTTTCTTTGGTTAATGTGTTGTATATCTGCAACATGACTCGTAACTATCTAATAGTAAAAGTAAAAAGGAGCGCTATTATAATGTAATAAAAACGCTTCGGCTAACCTTAACCCAATTATCTATTTTGGGGCAGGAACATCTCTCCAACACTAACATCTAGCAGCGGGTTTTTCTCACTGCTTAGAATTAGCCTCCCACCGATAGACTGGCTATCCCATACTAATGCTTCCCATTGTGCATATGGATAAAGGGTTAAATACTTAGCCTCCTTCCATAATGGCTCTTCATCAACTGGAACCACCCACAAAAATGATCTACCAAAGATGCGTTGCTTAGAATAACCCAGCAAAACCAATCGATTTGATCCAGGGTCATAATCAGCCGCTGTAATAAGCCCATCTACCTCAAAGGCCCTATCTAGACTGATACTCTGATTAGGTAGATTTTTATCAATCTTATATAACCAGGTTTTCAGATCCTTGCGGTTTTTTGAGAATAGCCAAAGTTCATCACCAACGGAAACAAGCGCTTCGCAATCATAATTATGATCATGCTTATGCACTCTAATGGGCTGATCTGCATAACTAAGGTTGATGATCATGTCAGCTGCAACCACTCCAGATTGTTCAATACTTTTCCAGTTAACCTTATATATCTGAACCGTTCTGCGCTGCCCTCTATTGTTTCCGCAATCGGCTATATAGAGATACTCATCATCTTGCGCTAAATCTTCCCAATCAATATTTTTTGCATTATAAATTTCAACTTTACTCTGCACTTTATTGTTCTTTAGAGAGTAAATGTATGGGCCATCACCACTATCGTTGATGGTCCATAACAGATCTCTGCGCTTAGCAAGACCTGATGTTTCCATTACCTGATCAGGCCAATGACTAATATTCTGGATATCACCGCTCCATATAACGGGTGATTTTTTCTTTTCTGGAGATGAAGTTTTAACAACTCCACTGCTACTGCAACCTACCAAAAAAATGATTAAGGCCATCACTAAATACTGTTTTAACCACATACTGCCCACACCTTCAAAATACAATTAATGAATCAACCATATCACTGAAATAAGATTGACTAGACCTTTGGCTAAAAAACTGCAAGGATTCGCTTTCTTGATCACAAAAACAACAGGAAGTTAGTTAAATGAGCAATGATCAGTACCCTCCGTCTGAACCTGCACAGAGCAGTGTTAAGCAAGCTCAGGCAAGGCCCAAGAGGGAATCCGCTCATACAACCGCCTGCCAACATATTCATTTGCTTGAAGCCTTACCTTATCCTGCATGGATTAAAAACCGTCGAGCAGAATACTTATATGCCAATAAGGCCTATTCAGAACTATTAGGCCAACCGGTTCATACGATCAAGGGAAAGACTGACAGACAGATATTTCCCCGCCACCTCCACCAGCAATTAGCCCATTCAGACGCGCAGGTATTTAAGAACAAACAAACCGTAGAACTTGATGATATCGTTTTGTTTGAAAGCAAAGCGGACAAATTTTGGCTCAGTAAATCTCCTCTCATCGATGCCAGCCAACAGACAAACGGCATTCTTGGGATAATGAAACCCTCCGCAACACATCAGACAAATACCCAATCCTTACCAGACCTAGCACTAACTGCCGTTAGAAACAGTAATGAAGCAGTTATTATCACAGACGATAACTTTAAGATTATCTTTGTAAATTCTGCCTTTTCATCGATTACCGGCTATAGCCAATCTGAAGTCATCAACAAACCAGCTAACGAAATCAATACTAACTGGCTCGCACCTGAATTCATGGACAGCATCCAACATAACTTGCATTATCATGACTATTGGGAAGGGGAAGCCTGGAATCGTAACAAGGATGGCAATCTCTACAGTGAAAACATCAAGATCTCTGTTGCTCGCAGTCCGGATCGTAAAGTATCTCATTACATTGGGCAGTTTACTGATAACACCGAGCAGCGCCAAGCTCAGGAAAAACTTGAATTTCTTGCCTTTCACGACCCACTCACAGGCCTTGCCAACAGAGCACTTTTTTTAGATCGTGTCACTCGCTGTATTCAGATGGCAGAACGAAATAAAAACCATTGTGCAGTGATCTATCTCGACCTTAACGATTTCAAACCACTCAACGATCGCTACGGGCACCCTTTTGGTGATGAGGTATTAAAGAAGGTCGCTGAAAAGCTCCATAATCTTGTGCGTAAAGTCGACACTGTTTCCAGACAAGGGGGTGATGAATTTGCCCTCCTTCTTGAGGAGACAACGTCTGTAGAAGGTGCAATTTTAGTGGCTCAAAAGGTTATTACCTCTTTAAGAGAACCAATGCAGATAAATGATCAGACCATTAATATTGGCGCCAGTGCCGGCATTGCCGTCTACCCTGACCACGGCAAGAGTTCTGAAAAACTGATCGGTAACGCAGACAAAGCCATGTATGCCGCTAAATTCTTAGGTGGAAACGGATACTATCTCTACAAATAGACTCATCTTTTTTTAATTTACTTCTATTTTTTTCAGCTGAATTCTTTGAATAGAACAAGCGTTTGAAGTGAATAAAAATCAGCCCACATTCCTCCAAATGATCAATACTTATTAACATGGAAAGTGTTAATCAGGAGGAACTCATGGAAGCAGAAATCAATTTAACAGACACTTCCTCCCTTTTAACTGGTCAATCCTTAGACGAGCAGTTATTAGCAAGATCAGAAGATTGGGATTCTCGTTACAGCGATCAGATACTCAAGGTTATATATGCATCATTAATAAGTAGCATTAGCGAAGGTTTCGAACATGAAATAGAGCTAGCTGAACTGGATACCTCAACAGAAACAGAAAACATACACTCGGAAGATGATCTGGCTAAAAGTGTAATAAACACTGTCACCTCAATTTTTCCCCACTATTATGACCAGCACCCTGAGTGGCAAGAACACAACAGCCTAGTCCGGTTTATATATATTACCTTTGACGGGATCAATAACGGTCTTGAGAACGCCGAACGGATCTTGGATTCTGCGAACCTTCTTGACGATTCTCACTGCGATCTATTGGTAGGTTTGCGTGAAGCCTGCCATCTTCGGATGGATGAATTCTCCGAGGGTTTTGGCTTTGATGAGGATACGTCCCTGGAAAGGATAACTGAAGATTTCTATGACGAAGATGAAGAAGGTTTCATTGATGATTCTATGCTCGATAAACTGCTTTCGTAGCAACAGCTAAGAACAAAAAAAGCCTCATATGAGGCTTTTTTGCTCTTAAAATACTATTAATGAAGTTCGTCATATTTCTTACGAATGGCAACTAACTTCGGCTGTATATCAAGTGGAGCATAGTTCATTGCCTGCTCAAACAGATCTTTATTCTCCTCAGAAAGCCTTTCCTCTTCGCTCATTGCTGAAAGCTTTTCCATTGCTTCTGTAAACTTAGGGTGAATTTTGTCGGTGGATGTCATGATACGCCCTCCTATCGTCAATCTGATGAGAAATACTAAGCGCTAACGTGCTAATGACCTAAAGCTGTATTCTAGCGGTTATTGTCAGCCTATCACAGATTAGTTCGTCATATTTACACTTATGTGACAGCAATTATCCTTTATTTGTTCAACACACAAAGCCGCTATAGGTTTTCCTATATTTTTCAACAAGGTATTGGAACCCTTTCATTAATAAGATAGCATCAATAGATCGTGCTATAGGGAGATTGCATGTATCAGGTTGAACTGCCCTGCTTGTAGTAACGGGATTAAGTATTGGGAACTCGACAGTCCCTTTTGTTCAATTTAGTTTTTAAGGATGAAACATGACAGAACTTGCCGAAAATCCGTATTCAGCTCCAGAATCTAATCTCGAAAAGCCACTTCACTCAGGGGATATGTCGGTCTTTCCGCGCTTCTCGACCTGGGCGGTGTTTGGCTTGAGTATTATCACTTTCGGTATCTATGCTGCCTACTGGCTATATTCTCGCACCAATAAACTCAATTCGATAACTGATAACAAAATATCCCAAGGCTTCATAACCACTGCCCTGGTGCTTTATGCTGCAAGCATATTGGTTCAGTTTGCTCCGTTCATCATCGGCTTTGAAAGCGTGGCGACACTCATGTCTATTAGCCCGCTTATTAGCTTAGCCGTGTTTGTGGTGTGGATTGTCTGGGCATTTAAATTCCGAAACCGCTTGAACGAAATTACCAATAGTGCGGGAAAGCCAACCTGGGCCGGCCCTATTCTGACATTCTTCTTTCAGACTTTTTACCTGAGTTATAAGGTTAATCAAAACATTGACGTGCAAAAATCTCTGAACAGCTAATGACAAGGCCCCTAATTGACACCGACTGTAGTGTAGAAACCCCTGAAGGTATCAACTTCAATTCCACTATAGCGGGAACTGTACCCAGAGCATTAGCTTATGTTATCGATTTCTCGTGGCGGCTATTGATATACATACTGCTCGCTATAGTTAGTGCGTTCATTGGTAATGTCGGTTGGGGCTTTTTCCTTATCTTTAGTTTTTTACTTGAATGGTTTTATCCTGTTTATTTTGAGGTTTTTCGTAACGGGCAAACCCCCGGCAAGAAATCAATGGGAATTAAAGTGGTCAATGACGACTTCACCCCCGTTCGTTGGAATACCTCTATCATTCGCAACCTACTCCGTTCAGCAGATTTTTTCCCGGTCCTATATCTCTTTGGCATCATCAGCATTACTTGCAGTAAAAAATTCCAGCGGCTTGGCGATATGGCTGCAGGAACACTTGTTATTTACGCAATCGAAGAGAGGAAACAGGAAATAACCTCTGATGTTAAACCGGTTTTACCAGCCGCGCCTCTTACACTTGATGAGCGTCAGGCAATTGCTGATTTCACCGACCGTACCGATGTTATAAGTGAACCGAGGCAGATTGAGTTAACCGATATTTTAACCCCCCTGACAAATAGCACAGGTAAGAGTGGCTTAATAAAAGTGCTAGGTATAGGCGCATGGATCCGAGGCAAAAAAGATAAGGGATGAAACAAATAGATTTCGATCAAAAATATTCCCCGATCTGGAAAAGCTTCGAAGCCGATATCGACAATCATAACGGCCGTAAGGCTAAGCTTGACCCTGCTTTCCCGGAAAATTATAGAAAAATATGTAACCACCTTTCTTTAGCCAGGCAGCGTCACTATTCAGAAGAACTCATTGATTACCTTAATCAGCTGGTTATGGCTGGCCATCATGCCCTATATAAGCAGGATAATCGGATTAAACTGGGTTACATCGGCTTCGCTCTGAATGTTTTTATTTTTACGCTGCGTAAATACTCCAAAGCCGTATGGCTCTCGACAGCGCTCTTTATTATGCCCGGCCTTCTCATGGGGCTCGCATGTTTCTACGATGAAACGATCATATACAGCCTCATGAGCCCATCAGATGTCGCTGAATTTGAATCCATGTATGACCCCAGCCTTGACAAAATTGGTCGAGAACGAGGCTCAGATACAGATTTGATGATGTTTGGCTATTACATAAAAAACAATATAGGTATCGCTTTTCGTACTTTTGCAGGCGGCATCTTTTTTGGCCTCGGCTCAGTGTTTTTTTTGTGTTTTAACGGTCTTTATATTGGAGCTGTTGCTGGAAGACTGACCAGCATTGGCTATGGCGTTACTTTTTACCCGTTCGTTGTTGGGCACGGCGCATTTGAGCTTACAGCGATTGTTTTTAGTGGCGCTGCCGGTTTGATCATTGGCTACGCACTAATAAACCCAGGGCAGCAGTCTCGTTTAACAGCCCTGAAAAACGCGGCAAGGGATGCTGTAAAAATCATGTATGGCGCCGCCTTTATGCTGTTAATCGCCGCTTTTCTAGAAGCATTTTGGTCCTCAAGCACCTCATTACCTGTAGAGCTCAAGTATGCTGTCGGAGCCGGCCTATGGTTCTTTGTAATCTGGTTATGTTTCCTCTCTCCACTAGGGAGGCAACGTGAACCTAACTGACCTGCAATTTAATGCAAAACTTAGAACCCAATGGCAAGCCATCGATTTGGGGACGGTCATTGCAAAGAAATGGTACAAACCACTTTTTTTTGCGTGGATGATTCCTGCTCTGATCCTATTCATTGCCTGCCATTTATTCTTCTACGACAACCCATCTATCTCTTTGCTAATCGTATGGTGGTTCAAACCTTTATTTGATCGTTTACCTCTGATCTTACTGAGTCGCTATATTTTTAATGAAAATCCATTCACAGGCTTAAGCAAAAAATCCTTACTTAAGCTCTGTATGTTTGACCTACTCTCCGCATTAACCTGGAGAAGGTTTGAGTTTAAGCGCTCCTTTAACCTAGCTGTGTCAATGCTCGAGCAGCAAAAAGGTAAAGCGAGAAGGCAACGATGCAACCTGCTTCAATTTGGCTGCGGTAATGCAGCCGGCTGGCTCACTGTAACACTTGTCCATATGGAGCTTTTACTCAGCCTCTCAATTATTGCATTGATCGCAATGTTTATCCCAAGCCAGCTTGATCTAAAGCTTTTTGAAGCATTCATCGATAACCCGCTGTATTACGAACATGCCTATAACGCGCTATATTTCTGCTGTTTTTGCCTTGTCGCCCCCTTTTACATCGCTTGTGGTTTCAGCCTATACCTTAACCGCCGAATCGAGTTAGAAGCCTGGGATATTGAGCTAATTTTTCGCCACAGCATGGAAAAAAGGGAAGCTAAAAAAGCAACCACGCATGGCTTTAATTCAGCCAAACGAAATATCTCTGCCTCAATAGCGCTTATACTTAGCTTGTTCTTTTGCGCACCATACGATTCAGTTTATGCAGAAGGAGCTCAAGCAGAAGCGGTTCAATCAAAGGAAGCCATTCAACATATTCTCGAATCCCCACCTTTTGTTATCGAAAAAAAGGTCACTGCCTGGGAATTTAAGAATGATGGGGACGCGCCTGATGATTCGGAAGAGATCGATTTCGGGAAATTCTTTGAAAACGCACAATGGCTGGAAGAACTGGTAACCAATACGGCGCTTTTATTCGAAATTCTGATATGGCTTCTCATCACTTTTATCCTGTTTATTGTAGCCAAAAGCGTAATCAATACCGTCAACTTTGCCCCACTTAACACTTCTCAAAAGAAAACGTTTGACGCACCAGAAGTCATTATGGGGCTAAGCGTTACTAAAGAAAGCTTACCTGACGACATCAGAGCAGCTGTACAAGAGTCACTACGTCTTAACGATTTTAGAGAAGCCCTTTCATTGCTATATCGATACAGCCTATTCACTCTGATACAACAACATGGAACGCCACTTGAGTATTTCCATACCGAAAAGGAATGCGCTGACCTGGTGAAACACAACGTTTCTGAGGATATCAGCGCTATTTTTTCAGAATTAACCTTAGCCTGGCAGCTACAAGCCTATGCTCATCGTTCTGCCACACAAGAAGAGATAAATCATCTTCTTAACAAAACGATGGAGGTGTTAAACAATGAATAACACCGCAGCTAAGGTCATTATTGGCTTATTACTGATCTCTTTAACAGTTGCAGTCGCAAGCCAGTTAGAGAAGGTCGAACGAATTATTAATGAAGGGCCTAATCTAAATGTCAGAAAAAACAACTTCTACGCTGCCGGTAAGTTTCTCGAATCACAAGGGATTGAAGTAAAACACAGTACCGAACCTGTTTCTCTTATGGAACTCTCTCAAAACGAGAGCCTGCTTCTGACAAATTCTTACATCTTTGAAGATGATGACGATATCAGCAATTTAATTGAGTGGATCTCAGATGGCGGAAATCTAATCTTTCAGCATAACGATGGCGATAACTTCAACCCTATCGCCGCGTACTTCGATATTTTTATTAATGACGATACTTCAGCGCAAGAATATAAAGATTTAAGACAAAGCTATTATGATCAACTAGAAGAAAAACGAACACAGCTAGAGCAAGATAAGCTAAGCCCAAAGCAGCTTGTTAGAGCAGATATCGACCTAATCGAAACCTCCTTGCCCGAACCGTTAATCAGCCACTATCAGGCTTCTGGTTCTGAACAGAAAATATCTTTATACGTACAATCGCCTATCAGTATTGAGCACTCTCTAATACAACAGGGATATTCCGAAGAATATCGAGAACAGATGAGTCTGGTGACTGTCGGAGGCAATAGATACTCAGATACAATTGCTACATTTTCTTATGGACGTGGCAACATCACGGTGATCACTGACGCCTCAATCTGGAATAATCATCAGATCGGTCGTTTTGATCATGCCCACCTTCTGGCAACACTGACACAGCATAGCGATAAAGTCAGTATTCAAAGGTTTGTAAACTGGCCATCACTAGACAAGCTTATAATCCGTTATGCCCCCGAACTGACCCTAAGCTTGATATTGGCCCTATTCGCCTGGCTTCTAAGCAAGAGCCAACGATTTGGACCGGTTAGCAATAATAGCCATACAGACCGCCGTGCTCTTCAGGAACATATACAAGCTGTTGGCAATTTCCATTACCAGCACGGGCATCACAATCACCTGCTATCCGCCTTACGAAAGGAGATACGCATACAAATGCAGCATCGGGATAGCACATTTATGCAGCTACCTGATGCTAAACAGTTTGCGTTAATCTCCGATATTAGCGGCATAGCAGAAAACCAAATTATTTTTGCGATGCGTGAAGCGGATCAGTACAAAGATAACCAGCTTTTTGAACTTATTCAGTTACTTACTAAAATCAGGAATGCTCTATGAATAGTGTTACCGAATCAGCCGAAATCAGACCCAAGATTGCCAAGAAAATCGAATTTCTTCGTAGCAATATCAAACAGGTGCTTATCGGTCAGGATGAAGTTATCGACCAGGTTCTGGTTGCACTTCTTTGCAGAGGGCACGTGCTTCTCGAAGGCTTACCTGGACTTGGAAAAACACTATTAGTTAAAGCATTAGCGACTTGTTTTGACGGACAGTTTAAACGCATCCAATTTACCCCAGACCTTATGCCAGCAGACATGACCGGGCATGCGATCTATGACATGCAGAAAGGTAAATTTAACATCCGTAAGGGACCAATTTTTACCAACCTCCTTCTCGCAGATGAAATTAACCGTTCACCGGCTAAAACCCAGGCAGCGCTGCTTGAAGTAATGCAGGAAAAACAAGTGACTATCGAGGGTAAACGTTATCCCATATCGCCTCCGTTTATGGTTCTGGCAACACAAAACCCAATTGAGCAGGAAGGTACCTACCCATTACCTGAGGCAGAACTTGACCGTTTCCTATTGAAAGTATTCATCCATTACCCTGACATTGAAGATGAAAAAGCGTTAGTTAAAAGCGTGACGTCAGGCGCTCTATCAATGGAAGCTGTTGAAGATAAAGTTTCAGAGCCCCTAAACCCTGAAGATATTTTACAACTCCAAAACGCTACTGAGAGCGTTTCAGTCGATGATCAGGTTCTTGATTACGCCGTTAAACTTGTTACGGCCACTCGTCAGACAAGCTCGATTATTAAAGGCGCAGGCCCGCGGGCAAGTATAGGCATAGTCAGTGCAGCCAAAGCCTGGGCATTAATGAACAATCGTAACTTTGTTCTGCCGGATGATATAAAGCTAGTGGCTTGTCCGGTTATGAGACACCGAATACTGCTCTCACCTGAAAGTGAAATTGAAGGGTTCACTCCGGATCAAATTCTGCAACAAATTATTCAGTCTGTACCAGCCCCACGCGATTAGGTTTATATAATGCAGCTAAAACCTGATACCACACTACTACAGGCATGCCTGGTTTTCGCGGCCACTGGTATGGCACTGACTCTATTACGTATTTTTTCTGACATCAATATTAGCTTAGGCAGTAGTTTGTGGTGGCTCTGTTTTATCATTTTTATCTGCATAGCTTTGCTGGATGCGGCGCGTATTAAGTGGAGCAAACCTATCGATTGTGCAAGACAACTCCCTGGCAATCTTCCTTTAGGCTCAGGCGCAAAGATTAAATTACGCTTTCAAAATGATACAAATCGTATTCAGTCGTTTAGCTATACAGACCATTACCCCGCCGCTGTTATTACGGAGCAACTCCCCGCCGAACTCAGCGTGGCCCCAGGGCAGACAGCGATAGCGGAATACAGAGTCAAAGCGATTAAGCGCGGGGAAGCTGACTTTGGCGATATCCAGATCAATACTCTTTCGCCCCTTAAACTCTGGCGATACAGGCTAAACATTCCTGCCCAACAGTCCACCAAGGTTTATCCAAATTTCATGGCGGTCGCTAACCTGAATTTCTTAGATTATGAACAAAGACTAGCGCATATTGGTGCCCATATTTCACAAAGACGAGGAAGTGGCCAGGAATTTAAGCAGCTACGCGAATACCAACGCGGTGATGAAATACGCCAAATTGACTGGAAAGCCACCTCTCGTCAGCACCGCCTGATCTCACGTGAATACCAGGATGAAAGAGATCAGGAAATCATTTTCATGTTGGATAGCGGTAGGCGCATGCGCGCGATGGATGGCGACCTAAGCCATTTTGACCATAGCCTAAACGCACTTCTGCTAACTTCATACATAGCGTTATCTGCGGGCGATGCGGTCGGGTATATGAGTTTTGCGGGCAACAACCGATGGTTAAAGCCAGTTAAAGGTAAACCTGCAATTAATACGCTTCTCAATCACCTTTATGATCTTCACAGCACACTGGATGCCAGCGATCTGACCAATGCAGCTGAGCAGCTTTTAATCAGACACCAAAAGCGGTCGTTAGTCATTATCATTTCAAATCTACGTGATGATGATACGGATGACCTGTTGAAAGCTGTACGAATGCTCTCCAGGAAGCACTTGGTACTTGTTGCGTGCCTTAAAGAAAAGTGCCTTGTCGAAGGCATTAGCGAAGAGCCAGAAAGTATGAGCGAAGCTTTAAATTATGCTGCGACAAAGCTTTACTCTGAGCAACGAGCACTACTGATTAAAAATCTAAAAGCTCGAGGTATCGCTGTTGCTGATTCCACTCCTGAGCTGATGCATGTCTCATTGGTTAATGAGTATATGGCACTCAAACGGGCAGGTAAGATTTAACAAGTTCCCCCTGCCCTACATCAGAGCTATCAGATCACCTTGGTTTCAAAGATTTCTGGCGCTGGTTTTTCTTTGTCTTAGGTTTTCGTTTCGAGGTTGCCAAGCGCGCCTGACTACTCGATCTCTTGGCCGATCCCTTACTTGACTTAGCACCACCCCTTCCGGAAGTGCCTGACTGATGCTTAGCCGACTTCTTCCCACCTGCTTTTTCTTCAGCAGGAATCAGGCAGTTGCTCCCATCACCGACCAGATTAGTGAAACCTAACTGAGGCAGCTTTTCTCTGAGAAGATCCCAGTTCTCGGGATCGTGATAACGCAGCAAAGCTTTCTGCAGCTTCCGCTGCTCAAGATTTTTCGGCGTATATAACTTCTCACTCTTATAGGTCACTTTTTTCAAAGGGTTCTTATCAGAGTGATACATTGCCGTGGCTAATGACATTGGCGATGGATAAAATGTTTGAACCTGATCAACTTTAAACTCATTTTTCTTTAACCATTGAGCCAACCTGACCATGTCTTCATCCTCACATCCAGGATGCGCAGCAATGAAGTATGGTATTAGATACTGCTTCTTACCGGCTTCACGAGAGAAACGTTCAAACATCTTTTTGAACGCATCATAAGTCCCCATGCCCGGCTTCATCATCTTAGATAATGTGCCTTCTTCGCTGTGTTCAGGCGCAATCTTCAGATAGCCCCCCACATGATAAGTCACCAACTCCTTTACATACTCTGGGTCTTCAACGGCTAAGTCGTATCGTAAACCTGAAGAGATAGAGATAGTATGAACACCTGGAACCTTTCTCGCTTTACGGTAAAGCTCAGTAGTCGGACTATGGTCTGTCACCAGGTTTTGACAAATGGTTGGATAAACACAGGATAACTTACGGCAGGACGCCTGTATTTCTGGATCATTGCAGTTCAGGTGGTACATATTGGATGTAGGTCCACCCAGATCCGAAATAGCTCCGGTAAAGCCTGGCACTTTATCCCTGATCTCTTCAATCTCACGAATCACTGAATCATGGGAGCGGCTCTGTATAACTCGCCCTTCATGTTCTGTAATCGAACAAAAAGTACATCCACCAAAACAGCCCCGCATGATATTGATTGAAAACTTAATCATGTCATAAGCAGGAATCTTCTGATCACCGTACTTAGGATGAGGAATTCGCTGATAAGGCAGATCAAAGACCTTATCCATCTCAGATGTTTCCAACGGAATAGGTGGTGGATTAACCCAGAGTTCTTTATTGCCATGTTTCTGAACTAAAACACGCGCATTATGCGGATTGGATTCCTGGTGAAGAACCCTTGAAGCATGTGCATATAAAGCGGGGTCCTTAGCTACTTTATCAAAAGATGGCAGACGAATATAAGTTGTTTCAGGGAGACGCTCCTTACCCTTTAGCGGCGCCGGAATTATCCTTACAGGCTGTGTTTCTTCGCTCTCTTGCTTGGCCTTATCACAACTAGCAGCCTCCTTATATTCATAAGGATTAGGAAGTTGATCAATATTACCTGGCCAGTCGATTCGGCTGGAATCAACCTCGGTATACTCGCCCGGTAAAGCGCTACGCAAAAAAACTGTGCCTCGGATATCCTCAATGGATTGGATATCTTCACCGGCAGCCAAACGATGGGTCAGCTCGACAATAGCTCGCTCAGCATTGCCGTAAAGTAATATATCCGCCGTTGCATCCAGTAAAACCGAACGCCTGACCTTATCGCTCCAGTAATCATATTGGGCGATACGGCGAAGGCTTGCTTCAATACCACCCAGTACAACGGGCACCTCTCTATAAGCTTCTTTACAGCGCTGGCTATAAACAATGACCGCTCGATCTGGGCGCTTACCGCCCATTCCCCCTGCTGTATAGGCATCATCATGACGGATTCTTTTATCAGCGGTATAACGGTTGATTAAAGAATCCATATTCCCGGCAGTAATACCAAAATAGAGATTAGGTGCTCCGAATTCTTTAAAAGGCTCAGCGCTTTTCCAGTCTGGCTGACTAAGGATACCTACTCTGAACCCTTGTGCCTCAAGAACACGGCCGATAACCGCCATACCAAAACTCGGGTGATCTACATAGGCATCCCCTGTCACCAAAACGATATCGCAGCTATCCCAGCCGAGTGCTTCCATTTCTTCACGACACGTCGGTAAGAAGGGAGCAGGCGCGTAGCATTCAGCCCAGTATTTAGGATAAGAAAAAAGATCGGGGGAAGTATGAACCATAATTAGACATCACAAGAATTTGAGCAATGCCTATTTTCCCAGAAAGCGACTGCTACGCCCAGTGAAAAATGATCCAGACGCAGCAAATAAAAAATTAATAAGATTTTAGTGACACACGAACAGCTTGCTGTGTGGTTGGCTCAAATATGATGGGCTTATCTGACTCTGCAAGGAAGAGATTTAACCTTCCTTCTGCATTTATTTCGAAATATTCAGCGGATTGTAATAACTGCAGATAACGGTTTTCATGATACATAACCGGACTTGAACAAATCTTGCGGGTTAACAGCGGCTCTTTGATGTCGATAAAGGAGCCGGCAAAAGAAAAGTTACTTCTATATTGGTTACACCCCGAATAACCCGACAGCTTACCATTATCTAAAACAGCAAGCGTGGTCGTGCCCGATAATGGGATTCCGCGGCCTGAAATATCTACAGCCTTCCAAAAAGTATTCGTCAGCGGTTGGGATGATACTTCAGATAGCTGAATCATGTTTATCATCGCACCCGATCCACTTCCCCTAAGTTGGACCTGATTACCAATTTTCACCTCAACCTCTATCTTTTCAAGGTCGGAAATACTGGTATCTTTAAGGTTATAGTGAAAAGGGAGATTCTCAACTACGATCTGTCGAACCTGATTTTTTTGCTCACCTTTATAATCAAGTGTGACTGAGACAATAGCGTCACTACTTAAATGACTCAAAGAGGCATGATTAATAACGAGATCTTTAGGCGAGTTTGGGTGTTTATTGACAGAGGAAGGCTGGCATCCAGATAATCCGATCAATGCCATTACCAGAGGTAGTGCAACTATCTTTTTAATAGTCATTTCAATTCCCTTTGATTCTCTAACTTCTTCGCAGCTATGGACCTATAGCCACTTCATCAGAGAATTTTTCTCACTTATTAATACAAATAACTATAGGTCAATCGGTTAGAAAAATAAACCGATCGACCTAAAAGTAGGAGCGCTAGATATCAGCTACATCAAACTCTACAGCAGGATTAACATCCGCTTCATAATCGATTGAATCGATACCGAAACCAAATAGCTTCAGGAATTCATCTTTATAAAGCTGATAATCTGTTAATTCGAATAGATTCTCACTGGTAACCTGAGGCCAGATTTCGCGGCAAGCATTCTGTACTTCCTCTTTAAGCTCCCAGTCATCCATACGGTAACGGTTGCTATCGTCCATCTTAGCTGTATCACCGTACAAGCCCGTCGCGAATAGTCGCTGAACCTGTTCCATACAGCCTTCGTGAAGACCTTTTTCACGCATAACCTTGAAGCACATAGCCAGGTATAAAGGCATGACAGGAATTGCTGAGCTAGCCTGTGTAACAACAGATTTCAGTACGCCAATATTCGCCTGGCCACCTGTTGCTTCAAGTTGAGTATTGATAGAAGCAGCCGCACGATCCAGATCCTGTTTTGCTTTACCTAATGCACCATCCCAATAGATTGGCCAGGTAATATCAGAACCGATGTAGGAATAAGCAACCGACTTGCAGCCTTCAGCAAGAACGCCCGCTTCTGACAAGGCATTCATCCATAGCTCCCAGTCTTCACCGCCCATAACGGTTACCGTCGCAGCAATCTCTTCTTCAGTTGCCGGCTCTACTTCCGCTTCGATAATCACATCTTTGTTCGTATCGATTGCTGTAGACTTGTATGGCTGACCAATTGGCTTAAGGCAAGAACGAATCACTTCGCCAGAATCCGGCATCTTTCTTACCGGTGAAGCTAACGAGTAGACAACAAGGTCGACCTGACCCATATCTTCTTTGATCAAATCAATTGTTTTGGCTTTTGCTTCATGAGAGAAAGCATCACCATTAAGACTTTTAGAATAAAGACCGGCTGCTTTTGCTTCTTTATCAAATGCTGCGGAGTTATACCAACCCGCTGTACCTGGTTTGCGCTCAGTGCCTGGCTTTTCGAAGAAAACACCGATCGTCGCAGCGCCTGAACCAAAAGCAGCAGCAATACGAGAAGACAGGCCGTAACCACTAGAGGCACCAATTACCAATACACGCTTAGCTCCATTCTCAACAGGGCCTTGTTCCTTGGTATATTCAATTTGCTCACGCACATTAGCCGCACAGCCTTCAGGATGCGTTGTAGTACAAATAAATCCGCGAATTTTTGGTTTGATAATCATGGTTAAACGGGTCTCAAATCCTAAGAAAAAATTAGCCCTGTACCATACAGGAAATATGCCTGATTTTACAGTTGGGATTATTCGATACAACTAACCAACAAATGAATTCTTACGAATTGTTTCTAACCCGCTTATCTTTAACAATTTGTCACTCTTTTCATATATGATTCTTTCATCCAAAACATTCGGGAATATGCGAGATGCAAGAGCTACACGGTTACTACCTCGAAGATCTAGAAATTGGCATGAGTGACAGTTTCGCGAAAACCATCACTGATGCAGATGTTTGCCTTTTTGCAGGTGTTTCTGGTGACACTAACCCAGTTCACATCAATGACGACTACGCTAAAACAACTCAATTCGAGAAAAGAATTGTTCATGGCATGTTTAGCGCTGCACTTATCTCAACCGTTGCGGGCACGAAGCTTCCAGGGCCTGGTGCAATCTATATTGATCAGCAAATTAAATTTCGTGCACCTGTATTTATTGGTGATACTGCCAAAGCTACAGTCACTGTTGAAGAGATTGATCAGCGTCGCGGTCGCGTAAAATGCAAAACAGATGTAACTGTAGGCGAAAAACTGGTTGCTACCGGTTCAGCTACTTTCATGGTTGATAAACGCGGCTAAGATCACTATCTGAGCTTGATAAAATAAGGCACTGTCATACGGCAGTGCCTTTTTTGTGATATTGATCAATAGATACTCGGCAAATTGCGACCTTGGTCGATTGCCATCTGATTTTCTATGAGTAGAATGTGCGCGCATAAATATAAAAACAATAAATTAGTGGCACATCATGAAGAAAATACTTGTCAGCGCGTGCATGCTTGGCGATAACGTCCGTTATGACGGCGGAAACCACCTTATCAAGCATCCCATTATTCAACGCTGGAAGCAGGAAGGACGCCTGGTCACAATCTGCCCGGAAATCGCCGGCGGCTTACCTACACCCAGACCCCCCGCTGAAACTCAGTGTAAGTTTCCAATTTTTATAACAACCCGTGATGGAAATGATGTTACTCCCGAATTTCTCACCGGTGCTGAGAAAGCGCTCGAAATGGCGAGACGAGAGAACGTTGCCTGCGCATTAATGAAGGCCAAAAGCCCATCATGCGGAAACAAACGAATCTACGACGGCAATTTTACAAACACGCTAATTGAAGGCTCCGGTGTGGCTGCTGCCGAATTAATTCGTAATGGCATCCCGGTATTTAGTGAAAAAGAATTAGATGATCTGTTTGCATTCATAGAAGATTCTGAAAAGATACCTGCTTAATCATTAAGTCATTGTGAATCAAAGATGGAACAAGAGATCAAAAACGAGCTTGAAACAATCACTCGTTTAACTAATACAATCATCGATTTCTTCGTTAATTACAGCTTTCAGGTGATAGGCGCGATCATTATATTTTTGATCGGCCTTATTATCGCCCGCTGGCTAGCCAAAATTGCATTACGGATTTGTGAAAAACATACCGTTGATGTCACGCTGAGCCTCTTTATCGCCAGCACCGTCAAGCTCCTCGTTATTGCGATGATCATCGTTGTCTGCCTCGGAAAGTTTGGCATCAGCGTTGCCCCTTTTGTCGCGGCAATCGGTGCTATTTCGTTAAGTGCAGGACTGGCATTACAGGGCGTATTTTCTAACTATGGAGCAGGATTTACGATTATCCTTACTCGTCCATTTGTAGTTGGAAACACCATATGTATCAATGAGATAAGCGGGATAGTTAAAGAGATTAAACTCGCTTACACAGTACTTTCAACAGAGGATGGAGAGATGATCACAATCCCCAACAAGCACATTGTTGGAGAGGTGATTACCAATTCATTTGAATACAAAGTAGTCGAAGCATCTGTAGGAATCAGTTACGCAGAAGATCCTGGCAAAGCTATTGAGCTTATCCGTTCATGCCTCAGCACTTTCTCAGAAATACCTTCATCCCCTTCCCCACAGGTGGGGATTGAGGCCTTTGCTGACTCATCGGTAAACATCGCTTACCGCTACTGGGTACCTACTGAGAAATATTTCGAGCTGCAATATCAGGTAAACCTTGCTGTATTTCAGTCACTCCAGAATGCTGATGTTGAGATACCTTTCCCGCAGAGAGAAGTTACGGTAAAAAACGCCAGTTAATACTTGGCAGGTACCTGTCCGCCCCCTACAATGTGGCGGTTCTAATATGTGTTAATTAATGAATTGAGTAAAAGTATGCGCACTAGCCAGTATTTAATCTCCACAGTGAAGGAAACACCTTCTGACGCAGAGGTCATTAGCCACCAGCTGATGCTTCGTGCAGGCCTGATCCGAAAAGTCGCTTCAGGATTATATAACTGGCTACCCTTAGGTCTTCGTACTTTGCGCAAAGTTGAACGCATTGTTCGTGAAGAGATGGACAAGTCCGGCGCTATGGAAGTACTAATGCCAGCAGTTCAGCCAGCCGAACTATGGGAAGAATCTGGCCGCTGGGAGCAATACGGACCTGAACTTCTTCGTGTAAATGACCGTCACAATCGCGAATTCTGTGTCGGACCTACACATGAAGAGGTTATCACTGACCTTATTCGTCGTGAAATCAAGAGCTATAAGCAGCTTCCTGCTAACTTTTACCAGATTCAGACTAAATTCCGTGATGAGATTCGCCCAAGATTTGGCGTAATGCGCTCGCGTGAATTTATTATGAAAGACGCATACTCTTTCCATGTCGGTCAGGATTCCCTGCAGGAAACCTATGATGTAATGCATCAGACATACACCAATATCTTTACTCGACTGGGTCTGGACTTCCGCCCTGTTCTGGCAGATACCGGCTCTATCGGTGGAGCAACTTCTCACGAGTTCCACGTACTGGCAGATTCAGGTGAAGATGACATCGCATTCTCCAATGTAAGCGATTATGCGGCCAATGTTGAATTGGCAGAAGCTATGGCCCCTGAAGGTGATCTGGCTGCCCCAACGGTTGAAATGACGACAGTCGATACGCCGGATGCAAAAACAATCGATGAGCTTGTCGCTCAATTCAGTCTGCCGATTGAAAAAACGATCAAAACACTGATCGTAAAAGCAGCAGAAGATAGCGAAGCAGAGTTCGTTGCCCTATTAGTGCGCGGTGATCACGAATTAAACGAAATCAAGGCTGAGAAACTTACACAGGTTGCTGAGCCGCTTGAATTTGCTACCGAAGAACAGATTCGCGATTTAATTGGTGCAGGACCAGGATCACTTGGACCTGTCGGTCTTAATATTCCTGTAATCGCCGACCGCACGGTAGCAAAAACATCTGACTTCGGTGCAGGCGCCAACATCGATGGCAAACACTTCTTTGGTATCAACTGGGAGCGTGACGTAGCGCTACCTGAAGTCGCTGATATCCGCAATGTTGTTGAAGGCGATCCAAGCCCATGCGGTGAAGGCACCCTAGAGATCAAACGCGGTATTGAAGTGGGTCATATTTTCCAGCTTGGCCAGAAATACTCCGAGGCTTTGAAAGCTGAAGTACTTGATCAGAATGGCAAGTCCGTTGTGATGAACATGGGCTGTTATGGTATCGGTGTTACTCGTGTCATTGCTGCTGCTATCGAGCAGAACCATGACGATGGCGGCATTATCTGGCCTGAAGCGATCGCCCCCTTCCATATCGCACTGATTCCACTTCAGTACGACAAATCAGCTGAAGTTAAAGAGCTAACCGACCGCCTTTACCAGGAACTACAGCAAGCTGGATACGACGTTATCGTTGATGATCGTGATAAGAAAACCAGCCCGGGCGTTAAATTTGCTGATATGGACCTTATGGGCATTCCACATCGTGTGGTTATCTCACCACGCGGTAACGAAGCCGGCACGCTGGAATATAAAGGCCGCCGTGACGACGAAAAACAGGATGTCCAAATTGATGAGGTTTTGCCACTTCTGGCTGAACGTATCAATCTCTAAACGACACATTAAAGTAAAAAACGGGCCTCATGGCCCGTTTTTTTATCCTTTAATTTGTCTCAGGGTAGAGTTCCCTGAACTCTTCAATACTCGAACCTACTTCCTGCAACTTCCAGATCAGCTCAAACTCGGTAATCTCACCTGCCGCAAATAGCGCATTAATTTCTGCAAAAAGATTAGCTAAGAAAAGCGCAACCGATTCGGGCTGCTTAAGATCACCTGGCTCTGCCATTTGAAATTCCAGAATAGGCTGATACCAATCTATTGGGAGCTCCCAGACCTCACAGGCACGACGCGTTAACGCAGCCGAATAATCACTTAGCAAATTACTGAATACTTGAGGATGGGGTTCGCTCCCTTCTTCAGAATGAAGCTCAACCAATTTCTTAAAGATAATCAGCTTACCCAGATCATGAATTAAGCCAATGAAGTAAGCTTGATTACCATTTAAACCCGATTGCTCGGCGATCTTCTTAGCATTCCCTGCCACTTCAGATGAGTGCTCCCATAACGCTTTCCCAAAGGTCTCAAAATAGTAACTATTAAGTTCAAACTTATCCGCCATGATGGACTTAAGAACAACCTCTTTTAGCCTAACCAGGCCAATCATGGTCACAGCGTGATCTAAGTCTTTAATTTCAGTATCAGAGGCGATATAAAGCGGAGAGTTGGCAATAGAAATAACTTTGCCTGCTAAGGCAGGATCTTCATTAATCGCGGTGAGAATCTTGCTTTGCGGTGTATCGTAAGACGTCAGATCCGAGACCAGCGATAAAGCACTTTTCGATAGTTTAGGGATAGACCTCTCACTTAGACCCGTTATTTCTGCATCCAGCGCTTCTCTTAAAAGATCCTCCTGAGCTTTTGATTGCTCTGTTTCAACCGCACGAACACCCAATAAACTACTAACAAATGACAAACTCAGTTCTCTGGCATGCTCCAAAGACTGATGTCCATATTCCTGAGTCTGCGATGCTTCGTTAGTAGCGACCTGACTAACTGACCGATCGACCTTACTCAGAGCAATTTCATCATTGGTTTTTTTTGTAAAACCAAAGAACGACTTTAACTTGGCAAACATCCCTAACTCCTATACTCCACGAATACAGAATAGATACGGTTTATCGGACTTCAAACGGAAAGGGTAAATCCATTGCTTCTGCATAGGTGCATTCAACTTCAGCAACATTCGCAAGCTCTGGGCCTTGCCCCAACCAGGCTTCTAACTGCCTTACCGCTTTGTCTTCTCCCGACGCCTGAACTTCAACCCGACCGTCAGATAGGTTTCTAACCCAACCTTTTAGACCCAGGCTTTGCCCAGTATCTTTAGTCGATTGCCGAAACCAAACTCCTTGTACCCTGCCGCTCACAAATGCATGCATAGAGATTTCTGTCACTTCACTACCCCACCATTTATCTCAGCTTGTTGCTTACTATCCAACTGTTCATTCTGGAATAATTCTTCCAATTTTATACCGATGACTTTCTCTTCAAAATCAGCTAATTGGCTAAGCATATTATTAAAGCTGTTTTCCCAGGAAGTAAGCGTTCTTATTTTGCTCGGTTTAGGCGTTGGCCAGGGAAGTAAGTCGTTTAGCTGAAGTAAGGATAATTCACCTAAATCACGACATAACAGGTATTCACCCTGATCCGTACGCTTAATGATCCCACCTTCCATCAGCAAAACGTGATAACTATCCCAGCGCCCTTGATCGAGTGTTTCAACCTCTTTCAATAGCAATCTGTCAGACAATGACTCCCCGGCTTTCTGCCCCTGCCAAAGCCGATAAATAACCGCCAAAACTGTATATAGATGAGGTACATCAGCCGAGCGATCCATAGGCCTATATACTGCCATTGTCCGTGTTAATTCGGCTCCCATTAAGATGATGACCCAACTAATAAAGATCCATAACAGGAACAAGGGAACCGCCGCAAATGCGCCATAGATCAATTCATAGGATGGAAACTGGGTAACAAAAGCAGTAAAACTTCGTTTCGCAGTTTCAAATAGAAGCGCCACAACGACACCGCCTAACAACGCACTTTTAAATGGTACTCTGCAATTCGGGACGGCAATATACATAAGTGTAAAAGCAGCTGCTGATAAGATAGTGGGCAGTAAACTCAGCAAACGAGCTCGTCCAACCACTTCAGTGGCCTCGTTTATGAAAGGTAAAGATGCGATGTAAGAAGTAAGCACCAATCCCAGGCCTATCAAGATCGGACCGAGACTAAGAATTGCCCAATAAAGCAAGAAACTTGAAAGCCCTTTACGTGGTTCAGTGACCCGCCAAATGCGATTAAAAGCAGCCTCAATGTTTTTCATCATCATGATCGAAGTGACCGCTAAAAGCGCAACACCGACCGCCGTCAATTTACGTGCTTGCGATGAAAATTCATTCAGATAATCCTGAACAACCTGGCCAGTCGCAGGGACAAAATTATCAAAAACCCAACCTTGTAACTCCTGCCCAACCCCCTGAAACGACGGGACTGCAGCTAACATCGCATAGGAAACGGTCATTAAGGGAACAACAGCAAACAAGGTTGTGTAGGTCAAAGCTGCAGCATTCAGTATCCCCTGATTCTTTAGAAACTGTCTGAACAGATAGCGTATAAAAAGAACAAAGCGATGATTGAGTAACTCGTTCATATAATCCCTGCAGAATGACAACTTAATGATAAACCGACCATATTCTCATGAAATATCCGGATCAGGTGTATACAATGTCGCAACATAACCCAACATTGAAATCCTGACATCATTTTTTTGATGATCTAATAGTACGGTATAGCACAATGAGTGAAGTCATTATCTATCACAACCCACGCTGTTCAAAGTCTCGCCAGACTCTGGCTCTGCTGGAAGAAAATGGTGTTCAGCCATCGGTTCGAAAATATTTGGAAGATGCACCCTCAGCAGAAGAGCTGAAACTGGTACTGTCTCAACTTGGTATTAGTGCACGTGACCTTCTGCGTAAAAAAGAAGCGGAATTCAAAGAAAACGGTCTCGATGATCAATCACTGTCTGACGATCAGATTATTCAAGTAATGACCTCTGTACCAAAACTGATCGAGCGTCCGATTGTTATTGCAAACGGTCAGGCTCGTATTGGTCGCCCACCTGAGTCAGTTCTGGAAATCCTGTAAATGAACACCTCTTATGTTCTGGTGCTCTATTACAGCCGCCATGGTTCAACGCGCACCATGGCAAAGTACATTGCCAGAGGCATTGAGCAAGCAGGAATAGAAGCGAGAATCCGCACGGTACCAGCCGTGTCAGCAAACTGCGAAGCCTCCGAGCCTGCTATTCCTGACGAAGGTGCCCTATATTGCACAGAACAGGATCTTGCCGAATGTTCAGGTCTAGCACTAGGTAGCCCGACTCGTTTTGGTAATATGGCTGCGCCACTTAAATACTTCATCGACTCCACCAGCAGCTTATGGCTGTCTGGCGCATTAATTGATAAGCCGGCATCCGTTTTCAGTTCAAGCTCCAGTCTTCATGGCGGTCAGGAAACAACATTAATGTCGATGATGATTCCACTTCTTCATCATGGCATGGTCATCGCTGGCCTACCCTACAGTGAGTCTGAGTTACTTAAAACAACTACAGGTGGCACCCCTTATGGAGCCACACATGTTGCAGGCCCTGATAACAGGGAGCCAGACCCGTTAGAATTAAATCTGTGCGTTGCGCAGGGTAAGCGGTTGGGCCAACTAGCCCAAAAACTGAGTTAACTATAAATCGAGAAATAACCTTGAAAGCCTATATCCCTGATGATCATGATTATAAAACCAAATCGCGTATTAGCCGGATTGTATGCGTTTCCAGCTACATTGGTTTAATTCTCTGGTTCACACTCTGGCACCTGTTTTTGATACCTGCTCCAACGGCCAACCCTTGGGTAATCTGGCTTCTTCATCTTGCGCCTTTGCTAGCCTTCGCACATGTGATCATTAAAGGCAGCCCCCGTGGGCATGCCTGGTTATGCTTTGTACTACTCCTGCTCTTCATCGGCGCAGTTTTAGCCGCCTCCAATCCTAATACTCAGCTATACGGGCTAGGTTATACACTTCTAGTCAGCACTCTGTTTGTTAGTGCGATGATGTATACCCGCTGGCGTGCTCGCTACAATAAACAACTTGCCCACTGGGCCTCTCAGGAGAGCAGTACACCTGAGAATGCAAAGCAAGATTGAAAATGGCACCGCAAGATAACTTTATAGAGGGTATTCGGCGTGAATTCCCTCTGCTTAACCAACTTGTCGATGACAAGCCGTTAATCTACTTCGATAATGCAGCAACGACGCAAAAACCCAACACAGTCATTGCAACGGTTGAGGATTATTACCGTTCTGCGAACGCTAATGTCCATAGAGCCAGCCACGCACTGAGTGCAATTGCCACCTCTCGCTTTGAACAGGCTCGGCAGACCATAGCGGACTACCTTAATGCCCCGTCGCCTAAGCAGATCATATGGACCCGCGGTACGACTGAAGCAATCAACCTGGTTGCCAATAGCTTTGGGCAGAGCTTCCAGCCTGGTGATCAGATCATTGTTTCAGAACAAGAGCACCACGCTAATATCGTTCCATGGCAATTACTTGCTGAAAGAAGCGGTGCGGTTATCAAGGTGATCCCCGTTCAGGAAAACGGTGAGCTCGATCAGGCTGTGTTTAAGCAACTGTTAAATGAACGGACTAAACTGGTCGCGATCACCCATGTATCCAACGCGCTTGGCACCATTAATCCAGTCAAACAAATGATAAGCCAGGCTCATGATTTTGGCGCAAAGGTTCTTATTGATGGCGCGCAGGCCTTGCCACACTTTCAGGTTGATGTTCAGGAGCTGGATGCAGATTTTTACGTATTCTCCGGCCATAAGATTTATGCCCCTACGGGAATAGGCGTTCTTTATGGAAAGGAGTCACTTCTTGAATCGATGCCACCCTGGCAAGCAGGTGGCGAGATGATCGAAAAAGTGAGCTTCTCTGGTACAACATTTAACCGCTTGCCTTTTAAATTTGAAGCCGGTACGCCGAATATTGCAGGGGCACTAGGCTTAGCTGAAGCGGTTAGATGGCTAATAAAACAGCCTTTCGACCTGATCAGCCAACATGAAAAGGCGCTTTTCGATTCAGCCTTAGATGCCTGTTCTTCATTAAAAGGGTTCAGACGAATCGGTTGCCCTGAGAAACATGTCAGCTTACTGTCGTTCACTATTGAGCAATTCCATCAACAGGATATTGGCTTACTGCTTGATAAACAGGGAATCGCCATACGAACAGGTCATCACTGTGCTATGCCTCTGATGCACGCATTAGGCCTTAATGGAACATCTCGCGCATCTTTTGCTTTTTACAATACACTTGATGAGGTCGGTCAGTTTGCGACCGCTCTGGAGCAGTTAATCAGTCCTATATCTATCCCAGTGAAAGCGGCCATTCATCAGGATAAAACTGGCTTAGTGCAAGAGCTGTTGAAGCAGAAAGGCTGGAATGCGCGGTATCGACAGATAATGCTCTATGGAAAAGATCATAGCGGCCTGGATGATTCAGCAAAGTCAGAATCCAATTTGGTGCCTGGTTGCGAAAGCCAGACCTGGTTAACTGCCCAGATCGATAAGGATGGGAAATATCAATTCCAGGCTGATTCCGAGGCTCGTATTATCCGAGGCCTGATTGCGGTTGTACTGTCTATTTTCAATAATAAGAATTCGGCCGAGATTAACCGTGTCGATATTGATATGATCTTCAACCAGTTAGAACTTCAACAGCACTTGAGCCCATCTCGAGGAAATGGCTTACGTGCTGTTATAGAAAGAATTTATCAGATAGCAAATCAGTCTGAAGGCTGATTTTGGAGTAACAATGAGCAATTTCACAGACGTTTCCTACCTGAACACAGTATTCGGTAATGAACAAGGTGACCTTAAAGCCCCGAATTGGGAAAAAGCAGGTAAACAACTTCACCTGATTCAAGAAGAACTTGCCGAGCTTGTTGAAGGTCTCGAAAATAAAGACACTTCAGAGATTCGTGATGCGGTAGCAGACATTCTTGTTGTAACTTACGGTATGGCTCACATTATGGGCATTGATGCTGACAAGGATATGGCAGCTGTTCAGGCTAGTAACCTGTCAAAACTGTGTAAGACACAGGATGAGATTGATCAAACGCTTGCGTTTTACCAGAATGAAAAAGGGTTAGATGTTTATGCTGGCGGTGAATTGCCTGAAGCTTACATCAAGTCATCCAAGGACCAGGAAGGCAGTGATGGAAAGTTTTACCCTGCTCACAAATTCCTCAAGTCTGTTAACTGGCACGAGCCTAAACTGGACTAATATATGCCGACATACGACTATCGCATTGAAGCTACGGGTGATGTCATCGAAGTTAAACACACGATGGCCCTGACTCCACGGAACTGGGAAGAGTTATGTCAATTAGCAAACCTCGACCCTCAGGATATTCCACCGGAATCTGAAGTAACCAAACTTCTTACGACTGCAGGTGTAGTTAAAAGCGCCGCGTTGAAAAACCCTGAAGCGCCACCTTGCATGAGTGGCGGAGGCTGCCCTAGCGGTGGTTGCGGAATCTGATCCGCGCCCTCTCGCTTTGACAGTTCGCTTTCGGTAAGTGATATTTAATTTATCACTTACTGAAACGGCAGGATGCCTGGGAATCTGCGAACATGATATTCAAATCCCCTTCTGATAGGGACAGCATTCTCGATTGGCACCGTCAGGGGCTCATTAAAGACGCTGATCTTCACTTGGCTTTGAAAGAAGCTGATTCACTTCCCTCGCCCAAACAGTGGCACGAATTCATTACCCAACTGCTACTCTGGTTAGGCTTAATATCTCTGGGTGCAAGTCTGATTTTTTTTCTGGCTTTCAATTGGCAAGAGATGAGCAAACTCAGCAAGTTTACTTTTGTTCAAATTGGAATTATCACAACCACAATTTTTTACTTCTTTAAGCGAAACGACCCTATTAAAGCGGTCGCTATAGCCAGTTTAATTAGTTTGCAGATTGGTGCTCTACTGGCGCTTTCAGGTCAAACCTACCAAACAGGTGCTGATCCCTGGCAACTGTTTGCCATCTGGTCGCTGTTTATCCTGCCTTTTGCCATCGTTCACGGATCCAGCACCTTATGGCTATTTTTTTCAGCGACGCTCAGCCTGAGCATATCGCTCTATTTCTCTAGGTTTAGAGGGATCTTCGATTTCCTGATCGATGATGATCTGACCATGGTCTTATTACTCTCAATCAATGGCACGCTTGCCCTATTCCTGAATGCTGGCTATTACCTAAAACAATTCTGGTCACAAAATCAGATTGCTGTTCAGATATTGATAGTGTTCTGCGGATTCATAGCAAGCTGGTTAGCCATTTGGGGGATCTTCGATTTCGAAGACAAGGCTCTCTATTTAGTGATCTATAGCCTACTCATCGGCTTTCTGTTCTATTGGTTTTATCACAAAGACCTAAACCTGATGATACTAGCCGGTATTAGCGTAAGCCTTGTTGTAGTCTCCACCGCTTTCCTTATTAACACCATGGCAGATGCCTTTGATGGAGGAGCATTTCTTTTTATCAGCCTATATATCATCTTCTGCTCTTCTATGGCGGGAATATGGCTGAGGAACCTCCACTCTGAATTAAAAAAGGAGCGGGCCGATGACTCAGCAAACTAATACTTCCCTATGGAACAGACTTCAGAACAAAGGCCTTTTAGATAGAACTATCGCCGAACCTGTATCTGGAAACTTATGGTACATATCACTGATGCAGGGCTTTGCGGGATGGTTTGCAGCCCTATTTATGCTTGGCTTTGTTGGCACCGCTTTCACCTGGCTATTCAGATATGACAATGAGATCTTACTCATTACTGCAGGGATTGCTGCAAGTGTTGGTGCTTATCTACTTCAGCGTGCAAATCCTCAATCCGTTTTCATCGGCCAACTAGTTCTGGCTACCAGCTTATGTGGCCAGCTCATGGTTGCCTGGGCCTTGTTTGATCTATTCGATTTCAAGGAGATCTACGCTTACCTATTCTTAGGGAGCTATCAAGCTGTTTTGGCATTAATCATGCCTAATTATCTGCACCGCGTGTTGAGCACTTGGTTCGGCGTGCTTGCTTTCTCATGGTATCTGCATCGAATGGGTATTTTTGGTATGGGTACGGCCGTGGTTACCGGCCTCTTTACACTGCTTTGTTTACGAAGTGAAAGGTGGGCGTCTAAGTCTTATACCCTAGAACCGATAACTTTAGGTCTTGCCCTGTCGTTAATTCAGATCAGTTCACATAGTTTTTTTGGTTCAGAGATCATGAGCTTTCATCGGCAGGCCTCGCCTTCTATCCTACATGTTTACGCGCCCTATATAGGCATCACTGTGGTAGGTATGAGTTATCTGTTTCTTATAATCAAGATAACTCAGCAATATCACTTTGAAGGAGCCCAACAACGCAAGTGGGTTTATCTGTTGCTAGCTACGGTGTTTGGTGTTGCCAGCTTACCTATCCAAGGGCTAACAGCCTCTTTGCTGGTACTCATCACAGGCATTTTCCTTCAGCGCATCACTTTAGCCGCGTTAGGCTTTATCAGTATTGTTAGTTTTTTCTCTTGGTACTACTACAACCTGTCAGAAACCTTATTAACCAAATCAATCTACCTTGCCATATTCGGTTTTGTTCTTCTTGGCATACTATTACTGGTCAAAAAGCTTGCAAAGGTTGAGGCAGACGCTTCAGGAAAACGCACTACTAACATTCGTTTCGGTTTCATTGCCATTATCAGCACTCTGCTTTGTATCTGCGCAGTAAACTGGGATATCTACAAGAAAGAACGCCTACTCAGTGAAGGCCAAGAAGTCGTCCTTAAACTTGCCCCTGTTGATCCAAGATCTCTCATGCAAGGCGATTACATGAGACTTCGATTCGCCATTGTCACCGATGTATATAATCATCAAAGAGAGATTCCTGATGATGGCTTCATCATCGTAGCCTTGGAAAAAAATAACCTAGGCACATTCATCAGGGTTTCAGATGAAAACAATTCTGACTCAAACGAAGTGGCGCTCAGGTATCGGGTAAGAGACAATCAAATGCGATTTGCGACGAATGCATTTTTCTTTGAAGAGGGTTCAGCGAAACGCTATGACAATGCTCAATATGGCGTGTTTAAAGTAGGAACCGATGGTGAATTACTTTTGCATTCCTTATTGAATAGGGAGATGCAAACTCTGGGATTAAATACCCCTTGAATGATTTTGTAAGCAAAGGTTCACGACTGCGCTAATTTGCCCTAGACTAATAGAAGGAAACTACGGGGAAGGAACATGAACAAACGATTTCGTCAGTCATTGCTGGGTATTTCACTTACTGGTTTAATGGCTATTCCTGGCTTCGCCATTGCTGAATCAATGCAATATCAATGCACTTATACGCAAGCCAGCTATACCGCCCCATTTATGAAATCTCCAAGCATTCGTAATTGCCCTGAAGGCAAGTGCAGTTATCATGTTGCGGTCAGTGGTTCAGTTGCCAGTATCAATAAAGTCGCGGGTTTTACTGTAGAACAAAATGACACGATGCTGAAGCTAAGCCGCACAGCAAAAGATCCTGTTATGGGTGGAATGGACACAACGGTCTTCACCCTCAACAAAGGCGATCTTAGCTTTGAGAGTGTTAAGACAACCACACCTTCAGTAGTACTTACAACCACAGGTCAGTGCACTGCTCTTTAATCCATAACGCTCCGACCTGGTGTGACTTGATACAGGTGAACCTTAGTAATGAATTTAAATGATGTTCACCTGTTTATTCAGGTTATAGAACACAACAGCTTTACCTCTGCTGCTGAGAAACTTGGCATCCAAAAATCTACGATCAGTCGCCGGATCGCTCAACTCGAAGATGAGCTGGGTGTCCGCCTTCTCAATCGTACGACTCGTAAGCTGAGTATGACTAATGAGGGGGAAGACCTTTTTAAACGTTGCCGCCCTCTTCTGGAAGAACTCGAGAATGTCGAACATTCAGTCACATCAAGACAGAGTGAACCTAAAGGCCGTTTGCGTATAACCATGCCTCCAGAGTTGGGGATCTTCATCATGAATGATGCTGTTTCCAGCTTTATTAAACGCTACCCCCAAATCCAAATTGATATTGAATTAAGCGTGCGCGTTGTTGATCTGGTGGAAGAAGGTATTGATCTGGCATTACGCGTGGGTGATCTGTCGGACTCAAGCCTGATTGCAAGAAAGATCTCAGACGCTCATGCGCATCTGTACGCTAGTCAGGATTACCTGGATAAATATGGTGAGCCCGAAACTCCTGACGATCTAATCAATCACCAGTGCATCGGTATTAAACTTAACTCAACCGATTGGGTTTTTGAGAACTGGAATGATGGTAAGCCTGTACCGGTTAACTTTCGAATTCGCGCTAACAACCTAACCTTCTGCAAAGATATGCTGCTTAACGGCTTAGGAATCGGCCGTATACCTAATGGCTTTTTTGAAGAAGAGCTTAAAACAGGTGAAGTAAAACAAATACTCACGGAGTATCGAACACCAACCGTTGGTATACACGCCCTCTATCCAAGCAGAAGGCATCTGAATCCAAAGGTGAGGCTGTTTATTGATCACATTGTCGAAACCCTGGATCAACACCCCTGGATGAAGTAATAGAACCGCTTACATAGCCTCAGGAAGTCATGCTGCAGATTCCCATTCAGGAATATTCGAGCTGAAGATCGATAACATCGTCTCAATAGCGGTCATCGCTACGGCTTCTTTATGAGTAATTAACAAGGTAGGGATCTGGCTATATTGCGCATCTAAAAACTGCATCTCAAGATCTTCAGCATACTTAGATTCTTCAACCACTTTTCTCGGCACCAGGGTAAAGCCGAGTCCTACCGCTACACAGCCAAGAATACCTTCCTGCGTACCCATACTCATAACATCTGCGTTAATCTTACCGTTCTCTTTAAGCCAGCTTTCTGCCCTCTCACGATATGCACAGCCCTCACGGAACATAATGAGTACATTGGGCACATCGGTACTTTTTGCTGAAACTATGACTAGTTCTTCGAGTAACACTTGATGACAGATTAAGTCTGGATGATTGATCGGGCCGCCGACAAAAGCACAATCCAGTTTATGGTTTAAAACATCGTCTACCAGTTGCCCAGTGGTAGAGGACTGAACTTTAGGTACCAGGTCAGGGTGAGCCTTCATCAGGTTTTGCAGTAACCCAGGCATTCGAACAGCAGCAAATGATTCCATCGAGCCTATTCTAATTTCACCAACCGCCTGACCCACTTGCCTTACCGCGATACCTGCCTGCTTTTCAAGCTGGAGGAGTTTATCTGCGTATTCGAGCAGTACGGTACCAGCAGGTGTTAATTCCAGCTTACGTCCTTTTCGGTAGAAGAGTGATGTTTGTAACTCTTCTTCAAGCCGTTTTATTCGTGCTGTCACGTTTGATTGAACGGTATGAATCTGCTTTGAAGCCTGTTGCACGCCACCGTACTCAACAACTGCCTTAAACGTATTTAGGGAAAGAAGGTCCATGCGAGTTCTCTTGGAATGATATATAAGCAGTCAAAATATCACATTCAGAGAACCCTAAAAATGGGCCCATAGTATCGTTAGCTTCACTTAGTCTTCTTTTTGGCACGTGTACGCTTTCGTTTAAACGTATTTTTAACCGGTTTCATCTGTCTTAACAGCTCAAGATCAACCGTAGCAGACTGGCTAACCATGCTACGCAGTTGCATCACCATCTCATCCATAAAGACGCTATAGCTGGCCTCGCGTTTGCTGATTAAGTCCAAAGATGATTCCCACTGTGCCGTCATATCCGGTTTGCCTGCCTTATCAGGCAGAACGCCAATAAGAGATTTCCCTGTCTCTGTACTTCTTATAATCTTCCCATCACGAGACAAAAACTGCCGTTTCATGAGCAATTCAATGATTCCCGCTCGGGTTGCTTCCGTTCCAAGGCCGTCCGTGTCTTTGAGGATTTTCCGAATGGAAGGATCTTCAACATGACGTGAGATTCCCGTCATGGCTGCCAATAATGTGGCGTCAGTATAAGGTTTTGGGGGTTGAGTCTGTTTATCTTTTATCTCGGCCGACAAACAGGTTAATGGCTGCCCTTTTTCCAGCTTTGGCAATAATGGCTCTTCCTCTTCGCCCTTAGCTTTACCGATAATCTGTTTCCAGCCCGGATCAATAATCTGTTTTGCACTAGTCGTGAACAGCCCACCCTCAATCACCACACTCAGTTTTGTCTCTGCATACCGATAAGCGGGCATAAACTGGGCGAGATAGTGCCGGGATACTAGCTCATAAACCTGCTGCTCAGCTTTGGGGAGTTTACTAAGCGCCATCTTTTTTTGTGTTGGGATAATGGCGTGGTGAGCATCGACCTTTTTATCATTCCAGGCTCGACCTTTGACTTGCGGATCTATAGTTTGCTGAACGGCACTGAATTGTGCTCCATTGGCAATGACCGCATTGATTACCTGAGCAGCTTCCGCATGGTGATTTTCCGGAATATATCGGCAGTCAGATCTTGGGTAGGTCAGTAGTTTATGTTTTTCATATAAATTCTGGCAGGCATCGAGCACTTGTTGAGCACTTAATGAAAAGCGTTTATTGGCATCTATCTGCAGTGCAGAAAGATTATATGGGAGCGGCGCAGGGATCTGTTTATTACTGCATGAGATATCATCGACAGTGCCCTGCTTGCCATGAATACGTGCAGCAACATTTTCCACTAATGGTCGATACAGCACCCGACCCGCATCGTCCTGCCACTTTTCGCACGCCTCACTTGGCTGCCATTTAACTTTGAAGCGCTCCCCTTGCTCGGTACTCATCTGAGCAAACACTTCGTAAAACGGTTTTGATTGGAAAGATTCAATCTCGCTATCGCGCCTCACAACCAAGCCCAAAACTGGGGTTTGTACCCGCCCTACGGATAAAACACCGTTATAGCCCGCTGAGCGCCCCTGTAATGTGTACGCCCGGGTCAAATTAATTCCGTATAACCAATCTGCTCTGCTCCTTGCCAACGCGGATACAGAAAGAGGAATAAAATCACGATTGTCTCTTAGATTACTGAGTGCTTTTTTTACCGACTGAGTATTCAGGTCACTGATTAAGCAACGTTTCAGAGAGGATTTTTTATACTGAGGTAGCTTTAGGTACTCAATGACTTCGTCCACCAGCAACTGACCTTCGCGATCAGGGTCGCCTGCATGAACGATCTGGTCAGCTTCTTTGCAAAGCTTCCTTAAGACACTAATCTGTTTACGTGTTTTGGGTTTAGGCTTCAGTTGCCACTGCTCAGGGATAATCGGAAGTGTCTCTGTCTGCCATTTTTTAAAAACCGGATCATAATCTTCAGGCTCCGCCAGCTCCAGAAGATGCCCATAACACCAGGAGACCACATCACCATTGGCTGCGGTTATGAATCCTTCAGCTTTCTTATGCGGTTTAGGTAACGCATCAGCAATAGCCCGACCGAGGCTGGGTTTTTCCGCTATATATAAAACCATATCAAGCACTGTATATAAAAACAGTATAACAGTAATCCAATCTAACGCTTCATTCCAGCGAAAGCTGACTATTATTAATGGATAAGCAAAAAATTGAAGGGTATATGCAGAAACTGATTCTTCTACGTACACTTCCCTGGCTGGTTGGTTTACTTATTTTTGCCCTGGCGCTCGGGGTTTCAAAATGGCTTGTTAAGCTTGATGCGGAAGTGCACAAAAAAGAGCTGGAAAATGTCGTCCAGTCGCGAGTCGACAGGATGTCCACGCATTTCCAACGCGCCCTTGATCGTAACCTGATCATTTTAGATGCCATCGAATCACTGCTTTTACTCAATAATAATGTCCAGCAGCGGGAGTTCGAGGTACTTGCTACTCGTTTCCTCTCTACTCGTACCAGCATTCGTCAGGTTCAGCTGTCTCCAAATGCCATTATCTCCCAGATCTACCCACCGATTGATGAAACAGTCATTGGAGGAAACCTTAGAGAACTACCGGAACAAAGAGAGGTGGTTTTACGAACAATCGAAGAAAAGAAAATGTACCTCTTCGGGCCGGTGAGATTACCGCAAGGTGGATCAGGTTTTATCGCCCATAAACCTCTCTTTGACCGCGAAGGGTTAGAGACTAAGTTTTGGGGGTTTATTACGGTCATTATTGATGCAGACGCTTTCTTTGATGAGATATCCCTTCTTCCGCAAGATAACCTCGCCCGCTACAGGATTGTCGCCAAAAACATACAATCAGATCAAAGGCAGGCAATTTTTGGTAATCATACCGTTGAATCTACACCGGACCTCACTGCCCCTATCGCAATACCGGGGGGAAGCTGGCAACTTGAGGCACGCGTAAAACCCGATATCAATGCCCACGGTGTACCTCACGCACTATTGGATCTATGGGGAATGTTAGCGTCACTGACTTTTGGAGCACTATCCGCTTACACATGCGTATTAATGCGGAGACTTTATCAACGTTCAGTCACTGATTCTTTAACGGGTTTATATAACCGACAGCACTTTAAATTCAGAGCTGAACAAGAGGCCAGCCGTGCTGTGCGCTACAACCAACCTCTGACCATGCTGATGATCGATATCGACCAGTTTAAACAGATAAATGACAAGTTCGGCCATCAAACGGGCGACACAGTACTTCAGCAAGCATCTCAGTATATTCGAGATAACCTCCGTGAGAGTGACCTTCTGGGCCGCTACGGAGGTGAAGAGTTTATAGTGCTCCTGCCTCAGAGTGATCTTGAGCAGGCTACACAGTGTGCTGACCGAATCAGGGATTCGCTGGATAAATCGATTTTTATCTATGGTTCCCTGGTGAGTATCAGTGTAAGCGTAGGCCTGGCTCAACAATCCCCTGACACTTTTGTATACGATGAACTTGTATCCCAGGCGGATCAGGCACTCTATACCGCAAAAAGGAATGGGCGAAACCGTATTGAAATCTATGCAGCAACAGAAGAGGGCTCGCCTACATCAAGGCCAGAGGATCCTCATCAAGCTTAGAAAGCTGCTCTTTAAGTGACAAGATGTGCTCTCCCCAGTATCGCTCTGTATTAAACCAACTGAAGTTATGCGGAAAAGCCGGATCTTCCCATCTTCGGGCCAACCATGCGCTGTAATGCATGATCCTGAGGCTGCGAAGCACCTCGACTAAACGTAACTGACGGGTGGGGAAATCATAGAATTCACTGTACCCGTCGGCAATCTCTGATAGCTGCGCCAACTGATCATAACGCTCACCCGATAACAGCATCCAGATATCCTGCATTGCCGGTGCCATCCGCGCATCGTCAAAATCAACAAAATGCGGTAGATCATCCCGCCATAGGATATTACCGGAATGGCAGTCACCGTGAACGCGGATTAAAGGGGCATCCGCACATGACAACATAATTTCATCTATCGCCTGCAGAAGCTCTTTACAAATAGAGTCATAGGCAGGCTTGAGCTGCTTTGGCATGAAGTTTTCGCTTAAGAGCTTAAAACTCTCGTGGCCAAAGCTCTGGCTATCCAGCGTAGGACGATGCTTAAAATCGCTTTTACTGCCAACCAGATGAAAACGGCCTAAGGTCTTCCCTAAGGTATAGAGATTATCAAGATTATCTAGTTCAGGGGCATGGCCTCCTTTCCTCTTGAACAGAGAAAAGAAGAACCCCTGATATTCGAACAATGTTTCACCACAATCATTTTTGATAGGGGTAACTACAGGTAATTCTTGCTCTTCAAGCTCAAAACCAAATTGATGCTCTTCGAGAATCTGCTCTCTACTCCATCGATCAGGACGATAGAATTTTGCGATAAGAGGATCCTGATCTTCTATACCCACCTGATATACCCGGTTCTCATAGCTGTTGAGTGGGAAAGTTCTTCCATCACACCAGTGACCTAATGTTTCAACCGCATCCATTAGGAATGATGGAGTTAATCGTTCGAACGGGTGTGCCAGATCATGTTCAGACATAGATAAAAACGCTATAAGAATCAAAGGGAAGCAGATTAAGCTTAAGCCAACATCTATTCAAGGAGAGTTTCCACTAATTATCCGCATTACCCCATTGAAAAATTGGCTTCAGTTTCGCCTGATTTGATATAGTGTCGCGATAATTCGTCACAATTTTTTTGAGTATGTTATGGCAGGTTCACTAAAAGATCAGTTATTGAATATGGGCTTGGTAGATAAGAAAAAAGCCAAGCAGGCCGAGACTGAGAAAAGGCAGCAGAAAAAGAAAGCGTCCAAAGCACGAAAATCAGGCCAGGCGGTTGTTGATGAACAAGCAGAAAAACAACAGCAGCTTGAGCAACAGCGCAAAGCGAAGCAGGAAAAAGATCGCGAACTGAATCGCCAGCGGGACGAAGAACGCCGCAACCGTGAGATTGAAGCGCAGTGTCGCCAGATGATCAATCAACACCATATCGCACTGCCTAAGGATGGCGAAGTTGCCTATAACTTTGTTTATGATAAGAAAGTAAAAACGCTTTATGTTGACGACACTCTCCAGGGACAGCTGATTCGTGGACAACTCGCGATTGCCGTTTTAGAAGAGAAATTCTATCTACTGCCAGACCTGTTTGCCGAAAAGATCGAACAACGTATCCCTGATTATGTGATTCGTATCGAACCGGAAGAGGAACCGGACGAAGATGATCCGTATGCGGATTATAAAATACCTGATGACCTGATGTGGTAATCAAAACGGGTCGAAGTTAAGGAATAACGATGACACATGGTTTCTTCGAGCAATTTCTGGTTATTCTCTGTTGTGCCGTTATTGCCACAACCTTGTTCCGTCGTATCCAACTTCCCCCTCTTTTAGCCTATCTAAGTGTTGGTGCACTGGTAGGCCCTTATGCATTAGGGGTTATAGAAGACGTTCACAGCATTGAATTCCTAAGTGAACTGGGTGTTGTGTTCCTTCTCTTTATGCTCGGCCTCGAGTTCTCGGTTTCACGCATGATCGCGATGCGTAAGGCCGTTTTTGGCCTTGGAAGTTTGCAGGTCATTATCACCTCAGCGGTCATAATAGGCTTCTGTACTTTGATTGGCATGCCACTGACAACCTCAGTGGTTATTGCAGGCGCCCTCTCCCTGTCGTCTACAGCAATAGTCAGTCGCGAACTGATACACCGAAATGAGCTGGATACCCCACACGGACAACTCTCCGTTGGCACCCTCATCTTTCAGGATCTTGCTGCGGTCTTTTTCCTGATAGTTGTTCCTACACTCAATGGGGGCGCTTCAGAGATTAATGGATCGCAAGTGGCCCTTATGTTACTCGAGGGAGGCACACTATTAATTGTTCTCCTTCTGATCGGCCATATTGTTATGCCAATGCTGTTTCATGAGTCTGCACGTAGTGGTTCCAGTGATGTATTCGTACTCACCTCTTTAGCTGCGGCACTGTTAGCCGCCTGGCTAACCGAGGCTGCCGGTTTGTCCATGGCGCTAGGCGGTTTTCTGGCAGGCATGATGCTCGGAGAAAGCCGCTATCGCTATCAGCTTGAAGCCGATATTCGCCCGTTCCGTGATGTACTGCTTGGACTATTTTTTGTCTCAGTCGGAATGCAGCTCGATCTGCAATCCTTGCTTGAGAACTGGTACTGGGTGTTGGTGTTTACCCTGTGCTTAATTACAGCGAAGACACTGATCATTACATTTATTGGCAGTCTTCTTCATAAAGATCTGGTGAACTCTCTTCGAGCCGGGCTCAGTCTTAGTCAGGGCGGTGAGTTTGGTTTTGCCCTACTTGCCCTTGCATTAGGTAGCCAATTAATTAGTCCTGAAATCAATACCCTGACGGTAGCCACTATCATCATTAGCATGATCATTACACCGATCATTATGAACCACACCCACCGTGTCGATGGTTTGCTGGCAAAACAACAACTAGAGCAAGAGGATTCGATTGACCCATCAGGCTCGCAAATCGATAACCATAATCTCAATAACCACGTAATCATTTGCGGTTTTGGTCGTGTTGGGCAAATCATGGCGCGCTTTCTTGATCAGGCGCAGATACCCTATATCGCGATCGATAATGATCCGGTTCGTGTTATGGAGGCCTCAACCGCTGGTGAGCATATCTGTTTCGGTGATGCCCGTCGTGACGATATTTTAGAAGCGGTTGGCGCAAAAAATGCGCGAATGTTGATTCTTAGTTTCCCGGAAACTGAATCTTCATTGCCTGCACTGAAGCACATTCGCTCACGCTTTGTTGATCTTCCTATCCTGGTTAGAACACGCGATGATTCGCAGCTGGATGAATTCCAGACAGCTGGCGCAACTGAAGTGATTCCCGAGGCATTAGAAGGCAGCTTGATGATGATCTCACATGTCCTCTCTTTGCTAGGAATGCCCCACACTAAGATCGAAAAGCAGATCAATACTGTACGCGCAGAACGCTATCATATGCTCCATGGCTACTACCATGGCCGCCACTCCTCGAAAATTGATAGTAGTGGCCGCGCAAAAGAGATACTTCATCCTGTCACTATCGATACCGATGCAGCTGAGATAGGTAAAACCCTTAAAGAGCTTAAACTTGAAAGGTTCAAAGTTACGGTCGCGATGATCAGAAGGCAGAATCATTCTAATCACAACCCCAAAGGTGATACTCGCCTTAAGAGCGGTGATATTGTCGTTCTTAAGGGGCCTACGGATAAAGTCGAGCTGGCTGAAGCCTCAATTCTTAGCAAAAGTTAGCTATTCAGCCAGCTTTAAGCCTTAGCCTGATATTTTTACCTGAAACAATTTCATCTACTAATATTAAGACTAAAGCATTTACTATTCGGGTCGATAAACAGTTTATTCAGTAGTCATGATAAACAGCTCAGGATCAGCTTGATCCTTTTTTTGTCTGTGGAGGAATAACCCGTGCAAGTTCTATTAAGCAGCCAGGCAGCATATTCTCAGGTACGCCAGGAAACGCTGGTAACCGGTGGTTTTGCTGATGGTAAAGACAGCAGTGGGCGTTCTGCATCTGCGGCAGATAGGTTAGTCGCCAAATTGGCAGAAAATATTCCGGGTATGAGCGTATCAGAGATGAAAGGTCTGGACGCAAACGAATACTCCCCGGAAAAAGTCGCTAACAGAATATCTAATTTTGTAGCCCAGGGGCTTGAACAAGCGCGTGCACGTGGTGCCTCGGATGAGGATCTTGACCGCATGTACCAGGCAGCGCTTTCAGGCGTTGAAAAGGGTTTCAAAGAAGCGACCGAAATTCTTGAAGATCTTGATATGTTGTCGCCCGAGATTTCGGCAACAATCGATGAAACTATGGATCTGACGTTCGAAGCGCTGGCCGGCCTTGCGCCTAACAGTAATGAAACAGCGCCGATCCGACAGACCTCCATCTCAGCCGCCGAGCGCTATTCAAAGTCTGAATCGTTCTCAATGGATGTAATGACCCGTGAAGGCGATAAAGTATCCATCCGGTTCAATAGCCAAGCCAGTGAAACCGCTTCATTAGGTGCCTATTCAGATGGCAATTCAAGTGCCCTTTCATTCAGCCTGGATCGTTCAGCTAGCAGCAGCTACAGCTTTAGTGTAGAAGGCGATCTTAACGAAGATGAACTGGAAGCACTGACCACATTGATCCAGGACCTTAACCTGATCGCTGAAGATTTTTATGGCGGGGATGTTCAGGATGCCTTTGAACAGGCAACCGAACTTGAGATGGACAAATCTCAATTGATGAACTTGAATGTAACTATGACCCAATCGGCAAGTTACTCTGCTGTTGCAGCCTATGAACAAGTTCAACAGATGAATAACCCCCTTGGTGAAGGCGGCCGCCAGCTTGGACAAATGATGAACAATTTCGATCAGTTCACCAGTAACCCGGCATTAGGCTTCCTACAGGATAGTTCTCTATTTGGTGCAGACCTTTTAGATAATCTGATCCATCAGGATATTCGCTACAAGGACGCAGATGAAGAATCCCAGAACAAACTGGATGGTAACTTCGGCTTGTTACGCGACCTTATGACCCGGTTTGATCAGGACGACGCAGACGATTAACTCCCCTTCTTAATCGCTGCGATACTTTAAACCGGCCTAATCAGGCCGGTTTTTTTATGTTACTTAAATACATCTGGGCAACCAGCGTATTCATTGAACAGCGGATCCCAACGTCTAACATCATTCGCACGACGCCATCGGCTATGGAAAAACTCCATCATGCAGTTTCCTGATTCCAGCTGAATGATCATAGTGTCGTGTTCATTCACCTGATCGTATTCAGGATAATCAGTACGCTGCCCCCAGGTTAAGCCTCCTTTAGTTTCGGCAAATGCCAGCCAGAACTGATTAGGACTAATCCATTCGGATGCTTGTTCGGACCAGACAAGCGGATTTTCCCCCGCTTTGAATTGACCATTATATTCACCCGGCTCAGCTTGGGCGGTTAGGGAAGATACGCTTATCATGATTGCAAGCACGCCGTTATAAAGACTTTTTGAAAACATCGTGATACCCCTTAATAAACTTTGCTTTCAGACAATCAAGTTTACGATTGGTTCGCTTCTATCAAGCGAAAGAATCGGTGAAACGTTTTCTAAAAGCAGCAGGTGATAAGCCCATAATCCTTTTAAAAGCTTTCCTACAGGTGCTGACATCTTCATAACCGATCTCGCAAACAATAGATTCAAAGCTTTTGCGGGTTGTCTCCAGTAACTCACAACATTTGTGGATTCGATAATGGCTAATATACTCACTCGGTTTGAGGCCTGTTGCTGACTGAAAGCGCCTTAAAAGAGTACGTTCTGATAGATTAAACTCCTCAGCGAGTGACCTGATTTTAAGGGGGTAATTAAATTGAGTATGAATATGCTTCTGAACAGATAAGACCAGAGTATCTCCATGAGCTAGATTGGGACTGAATTGCTGATAAAACCGCTGATCACGAGGAGCGGTATCAATTACCAGATTTTTACCTACTTTGCGCATGACCTGCAGATCAAAGCCAACTTTAATCAGTTCCAGGCCGAGATCTATCCATGACATCATTCCCCCAGCTGTAATCACTTCAGTTTCATTGATAAGAATTTTATCGGAATCAATTTGCTGATCTGGATATAGCTCTCTGAGTTGTTCTGCTAATCCCCAATGGGTGGTAATAGAATGCTCTTTGGTCAGCCCTGTCGCCGCAAGAATAAAAGCCCCTGCACAGGCACTACAAATGACAGCCCCATGTAAGTTTTGCACTCTTAGCCAATCAAGCAATGCCTCATCCGGTTTTAGGTAATAGCTACTGACCTGCGCAGGCGGTATAAATACAAAATTATACCTACGCTCGTTAAAGGTGGTTATCTCCATAGCATTCAGGTGCTTAACTTCAAAGTAACAACCAGAATCTCCACCAACAGCGTTCGCCATCTCCAACATCTCTTCGATCCCATAAAGAGCAGATTTCAATGCCGCGGGGTAGTGAATCAGTGCGATTTCCATAGCGAGTTAATTTTTACCAATGTCTGTTTTATCCCTCATTATGTCTTTTCCGCCACTACTGGGCAAATCAAGGTGTGGGCACAATAACTAAAAACGGAGGCAAACATGCAAATTCAACAACAGATCCCATTATTAGAAGACCTTTTAAGTGAGTGGAAGCAAACAATTGGTGATGAGTTCCAAGGCTATCGAAACCATGTATATCGCATGATTCATTTTTGTTTTGCATTAAAAGAATGCTCAGAAGAAGAGAAAGAGAAAATCATTATCGCCGCCGCATACCATGACATAGGTATATGGATCGAAGACACTGTCGATTATATCGAGCCCTCTTTGCCCCCCTTACATGATTACCTTGAAATATCGGGATGTGACTCATGGCAGGAAGAACTTACTCTGATGATTACCGAACATCATAAACTGAGAAGTTATAAGAACAGTCGTTATCCTCTGGTAGAAGTTTTCAGAAAAGGCGACCTGGTTGATTTCTCTATGGGAGTAATTCGATTTGGCGTAGGTAAAGATTATATAGCGGAAGTTAAGGCAGCGTTTCCTAACGCGGATTTCCATAAGAACCTGGCTAAGCGCGGTGGCCGCTGGTTCTTAAAACATCCGCTAAACCCTGCTCCGATGATGAAGTGGTAACTTGTTAACAAATAGGGTCAGGGGTTATGATCAGCGCTTTCATCCTGACTAAGCCCTATGTCACTACCTTTTACCCTACGCCCTTATCAGCAAGAAGCTGTCGATGCGACACTTGCCCACTTTCGTAAGAAAAACGATCCGGCAGTGATAGTATTACCGACAGGTGCGGGGAAAAGCCTTGTTATCGCGGAACTTGCCCGATTAGCCCGAAAAAAAATCATGGTTCTGACCCATGTGAAGGAGTTGGTGGAGCAAAACCATGCCAAGTATGAAAGTTATGGGCTGACTGGCGGGATTTTTTCCGCCGGCTTAAGCCGTAAGGAGCAACAACACCAGGTCACTTTTGCCAGTGTTCAATCGGTGAATGCCAGTCTGGATAAGTTTAGTGACGAATATTCCCTTCTGATCGTCGATGAGTGTCATCGCGTCAGCGATAATGATGAAAGCCAGTACAACAAAATCTTTAGTCAACTAAAACAACATAATCCTTCGCTAAAGATATTAGGCTTAACTGCAACCCCTTATCGGCTTGGCATTGGCTGGATCTATCAATTCCACTACCGAGGCTATGCACGTAGTGAGAACCTCAAACCCTTTAAACGTTGTATCTATGAACTGCCGTTAAGTTACATGATTCGCAACCATTACCTGACAGAACCGGTAATGGAAGATGCAACGATAGCTCAATATGATTTTAGTGTTTTACAGCAGAACAGCTTTGGTGGTTATTCAGAACAAGACCTCAACCAACTGCTTAGTAAACATCAACGGGTGACACGTTCGATCATTGAACAGGTGGTTGAACGCTCTGAGCAACGTAAAGGAGTCATGATCTTTGCCGCCACCGTCGATCATGCAAAAGAGATTTTCGGTTATCTGCCAGCTGAAAGCGCTGCACTAATCACAGGTGACACTCCACTGGTTGAACGTGACAGGCTGATTAAGCAATTTAAGAACCGCGATATTAAGTTTCTGGTCAATGTCTCTGTACTCACCACCGGTTTTGACGCCCCCCACGTTGACCTGATCGCTATTCTTCGACCCACACAATCCGTCAGTCTTTATCAACAAATTGTTGGGCGCGGGTTACGTTTAGCTCCAGATAAGAAAGATTGTCTTGTGATCGACTATGCGGGTAATAGCTTTAACCTCCACCATCCTGAGGTCGGTGAGAAGCGCCCTGCACCCGATACCGAACCTGTACAGGTATTCTGCCCTTCCTGCGGTTTTGCCAATATATTCTGGGGTAAAACCGATGCTGAGGGAAAAGTTACAGAGCATTATGGACGTCGTTGTCAGGGGTTACTGGAAGACGACTCAGGCCAAATGCAGACGGAACAATGTGACTATCGTTTTCGCTTTAAAGACTGTCCCCATTGTAATGCCGAGAATGATATAGCAGCACGAAAATGCCATCAGTGTCATGAAGCAATCATAGACCCCGACGATCAATTGAAAGATGCCCTTAAACTTAAAAATGCGATGGTGCTGCGCTGTTCTGGCCTCTCTCTCTCAACCAAGGAATCCAAATTGCTGGTAACCTACCATGGTGAAGAGGGTGAGGAGCTTAAAGAAAGTTTTGACTTTTCTAAACCGGCAGCAAAGAAACGCTTTAATCAAATCTTTGGCCGAAGGGTGGCTAATAGCCAGGCCCCTCAACTACTCGAATCTATAGAGCAGGCTCTGGCTTATGAGTCATTATTGACTGCTCCGGACTTCGTCATCGCACGACAGCAAAAACATTTTTGGTCGGTTAAGGAACGAATCTTCGATTACCAGGGGCGTTACCGCAAAGCTAACCAGCTGGCCTAATCATCACTGATCGGACCAGATCGCAAGCTCATTATCATTTGGATCGGTGAAGTGAAAACGACGTCCACCCGGAAAATCAAAGATATCCACTTTGGTATGACCACCTGCTGCTTCAATAAGCGCCTGACTGGCTTCGAGATCCTTACTGTACAGAACGATCAGTGCGCCACCTTCTGAAGAGCTTGCAGATAGTCCAGAAAGGTAAAAGCCACCGGCGAGCCCTGCCCCTTCAAAAGCAGCGTATTCATCGCCATAGTCAGTAAACGTCCAGCCAAACAGATCCGAATAAAACCGTTTGGCTGCCGCTAAATCACGCGCGGGAAACTCTACATAGTTGATTTGGTTGTGGATTTCAGACATTTAAATTACCCCTCCCTGGCTTTAAATAAATAGAACACCAACCATGAGCTATACTTTGTATATACATTAAGCCGGTAGATTTTGGCCCGGAGGTAAAATGTTACGACGTATAGCTATCGCAACAGCCTACATCATCAGTGTAGTCGTATCGAGTTCTTTTGCTGCAGAGCTACAAGTTGGTAAAGCCTGCCCTGTCACCTACCAGAATGAGCCAACCGGCATACTGGTGTTTTCTAAAGCCTGGTATCACAGTAGCAGAAGCTCAGCCAAGTACATTGCAGGAGACAACGCCACGGGTATCGGTATAGAAATCCATCTGCAAAATAACTACAGCGGTAAAGTAGAAGGCTTAAACCTTCCCAGTTGTGATAGATACCGTCTTATTCAGGTCCGTGAAACAACCGCTCGGCTTTTTCAAGGCGAAAGCCGGATTCAAATCGATATACCAGACGGTTTTGATAACCCATTTTACGACAACGCACCTCTGGAACATGGTTATGGATTACATCGCACCCCTATAGACGACAGTGACAAACCCTGGACAGGCCGGCCTTACCGTGATGCCTCAGTTTCAATTTACGATACGCCCTACGTGTCTGATGCCTGGGGCGTAGAAGGTGAACATATCGATGTAAACTTTGAAACCTGTGCCGTCTGTGAACGAGACCGAGGCTATGACAGCATTTTGTCCTGCGGTAGCTGGGGGTATCGACGAGATTATATGGGCGGTATGACGGGTTGGTCTGAACCTGAATTTAGCGGCGTAAGCTGCAGCGCCACACCGAGCAAAACCTTTCAGGAAACCTTAGATCGATCGCATAGGGTCGATTACAGCTACTGGATTAATTGGCGTTAGCTGTGGAACCCGGCAGTTTTTTACTGGCTTCGTAAAGCTCCCATAGCTGCTGTTTCTCCAGCCAAAACATAGGCGTGGTATGGAAAAACCGTGCGAGTTTGAGTGCGGTATCTGCTGAGATTGATCGCTGACCATTTACAATCTCATTCACTCTTCTCCTTGAAATGCTAAGTTCGCGAGCAAGATAGGACTGAGAAATATGTAATGGGATTAGATAACAACGCTCAAGAAAAACGCCGGGATGCTCTGGCTTTTTCAAACTGAAGCGATGTAACCCGTCTTCTTTCATCTTTGTCTCTCACAGTTAACTCAACAAAAAAGCCGGGATCAGACTCCCGGCAAAACAATAGACACAACGAACAAAGGCCCTAAAACACAAGGTTCAAGGGCCTCGTATATGGACTAGTCCGGGCGGTCGTCTTTGAACATTCTCCAGCCGCCCACCATGGTTGAGATCAAACTCTGACGTGACATGATATCTTCACGAATCGCTACATAGACGTGTGTCATGATGAAAACGATAATGAACCACATGCCTAAACGGTGCCAAGTATGCACATCCTGGCTTTGCCCAAACAGAGGAATGATCCAGCCAAACAACTGATCAGACCAGCTGCCATGCCCCATTCCTTCGCTGTATAAAGCAAAACCTGTCACGATCATGAAGGTCATACCGATGACAAAGAAAAAGAACATCGCTAATTGCGCTAGTGGGTTATGCCCTACATATTTCTTAGGTACACGTTCTAAGAAGAAATACCAGCGCAGTTCATGCCCCACCTCTTTCCAGAATTTCCCACTAAACAGCTTCGGTAGGAACAGCTCACGTGAGTGACTGTTGCCTACAAATGCCCAGTAGATCCTGCCAATAAAACCAATAGTGACGATATAGCCCGCCGTAAAGTGAGCAAAGCGAATATACCCCATCAGGTAATTATCGATCGCTTCACCCGGCATTGTTGGTAATGGACGTCCGATAAAAAATCCTGTCACACAGAGGACGATTACCGAAAATACAGTTACCCAATGCCAGAGCCTTACGGGTGCTTCGTAAACATATACCGCGGTCTGGCGACGGGTAATCTGTGTTTCGCTATTGTCACTTAGACCACCCGTTTGCTGATTTAAAGAGTCACTCATTGTTACTCCCTCCTCTATCAGGTGTTAGCGAATTTTTACCTTCGTCAGCTCTTGACCATCTTCCGACATAACGTGAGTCGAGCACGCAAGACAAGGATCGAAGCTATGAAGTGTACGTAGAATTTCCACTGGCTCATCTGGACGTTCCATTGGCGTATTAAGCAGTGATGCTTCAAACGCGCCAATATTGCCCTGGCTGTCACGCGGAGAACCGTTCCAGGTCGTTGGCACAACGGCTTGATAGTTTTCAATTTTTCCGTCTTTGATTTTGATCCAGTGACCTAAAGCTCCACGAGGTGCTTCATTAATGCCAACCCCTTTCGCTTCTTTCGGCCAGGTGGATGGATCCCACTTTTCAACGTTAGCCGTCGAGCTGTCACCTGCCTTGATGTTATCAACCAACTGGTACCAATCTTCGAGCATGGTGTCACAACAAAGCTGACACTCAAGTGCTCGAGCTAATGTACGACCCAGTGTTGATGGTAAGAACTGTTTGATCCCCAGGTCATGCCCTGTCGCCTGATTAAACGCAGCCAAAGAGGTATCGACCTGCTCTTGTACATATTCCTTACCCGACGCATAAGCAATGATATAGCGTGCCAGAGGGCCGACTTCCATTGCATGGCCACGCCAGCGAGGAGCTTTAATCCAGCTGTATTTAGCAGATTCGTCCAGCTCTTTGATGTCGGTCTTGGTGCCCACTGTATTAGGGCCCAGCTCGAAATTAGGATCGGTTTCACCATCCCATGGATGAAGACCTTTCTTGCCGCCTTGATAGCTGTACCAGGAATGATCTACAAATTCCTGAACCTGCTCAGGGTCACGAACATCAACCGGCAATACTTCATCCCAGTTTCCATTCACAATGGCACCTGCCGGAAGAAGATCCGTTGATTTATCGTAAGGCACTTTGCTGTAGGTACCATAAGAAAGAAGGTTTTCAGCGGCCAAACCACCACCGTGCAACCAGTCTTTATAAATGCTGGCGATAGCCATCACATCTGGAATATAAACGTTTTTCGTAAATTCCTGTGCTTCACGAATACGCTCTAAAACGTAGTTAAGGCTGGTCATGTTGATTGGAGCGCCAGACGCACCCACATCATCCAGATTGATCGCACAGGGAACACCGCCCACCATGTAGTTAGGATGCGGGTTTTTACCCCCAAAGATAGTATGAATCTTGACAATTTCTTTCTGGAAATCGAGGGCTTCAAGATAGTGAGACACGGCCATCAGGTCTGCTTCTGGCGGAAGTTTATAAGCGGGATTGTCCCAGTAACCGTTAGCGAATAAACCCAGCTGCCCACTTTCAACAAACTTTTTCAAGCGGGTCTGTACGTCTTTAAAATAGCCCGGGCTGGATTTCGCGTGATGCGGTGAAACCATCTGCTGTAATTCAGATGTCGCCTTCGGGTCAGCTTTAAGTGCATTAACCGGGTTCACCCAGTCCAGTGCATGCAGGTGATAGAAATGCACGATATGGTCATGAATCTGGAGAGTCTTATCCATCATATGACGGATCAAGTGAGCATTCAGTGGAACCTGAATACCTAACGCGTCTTCTACTGCGCGCACCGACGTTAAGGCATGTGTACCTGTACAAACGCCACAAATACGTTCAACAAAAGCCCATGCGTCGCGAGGGTCACGGCCATTTAAGATCACTTCCAGACCACGCCACATAGTACCTGTGGAGACCGCATTGCGGATAATATTGTTCTCATCCACATTCACTTCACAGCGCATGTGGCCTTCAATTCGGGTAACCGGATCAACAACAATTCGACGACCGCTGTTATCCAGATTTTTTGCATTCAACGGGTTGTTCATTATTCCTGATCTCCTTTGTGCTGCGCACGTTTAATTGCACTGATAGCGGCATGACCTGCTATTGCAGCGCCAACACCTCCCGCTACCGCAGTACCAATCTCATCAGCATTACTTTCAATACCAAACTGATGAATATCGGTGAGGCGATCATAGAAAGAACCTTTATCCCAGAACCCATCTTCAGAACATCCAATACAACCGTGACCGGCCTGAATCGGGAAAGAAACACCTTCATTCCAACGCACCGTAGAACAAGCATTATAGGTTGTAGGGCCTTTACAACCTACCTTGTAGAGGCAATAACCTTTACGCGCACCTTCATCATCCCATTCCTCAACAAACTGACCTGCATCGAAATGTGGACGACGGTAGCACTTGTCATGAATACGCTGGCTGTAGAACATCTTCGGGCGACCCTGACGGTCTAGTTCAGGCATTTTGCCAAAGGTCAGCATATAGGTGATGACACCGGTCATAACCTCAGCGATCGGAGGACAGCCCGGTACTTTGATAATAGGTTTATCGGTAATAACCTTGTGAATGGGTACAGCTTGTGTCGGATTTGGGCGCGCAGCCTGTACACATCCCCAGGATGCACAAGAGCCCCAGGCGATAATTGCAGCAGCATCTTTTGCAGCATATTTCAGCTTCTCGACAAAAGGTTTACCACCGGAGATGCAGAACATCCCATCTTCATTAAGCGGAGGATTCCCCTCTACTGCGAGAATGTACTTACCTTTGTACTTCTCCATGGTCTTATAGAGGATATCTTGTGCCTGATGCCCTGCAGAGGCCATCAATGTGTCATCGTAGTCCAGCGAGATCATCGACAGCACAACATCCTTAACTAATGGATGCGCTGAACGGATAAAAGATTCTGAACAACAGGTACATTCAAGCCCGTGCAACCATATAACCGGGGTTCGTTCCTTAGTCTCCATCGCATGGGCGATTCTTGGAGCAAAGGTTGGACCTAATCCGAGCGCAGCTGCAGTCAGGCTACAATATTTGAGAAAGCTGCGACGTGTTATACCCTGTCGTCGCATCACTTCGTAGAAGGTTTCAATTTGGGACATGTGTCTCTCCGCCAGCGTGAAGCACTGAAGCTACGTTTCTTCCCCTGGATTGACTCGTTTAGAGGATCTCCACCAAGAAACGCAGTGATCGTTTTTTTTATGTTCGTTCTTCAGTTACACATATCGCAAATATCGGGCCAAGAATTTATATCCTTTATATTCAACAGGTTAACTAACCATGCTTTGTAATTAAGTTAGAAAGCTTTCCAGGCACAACCCTCTACTGGATAGTCACTTTTCACAAACCAAAGTCTAATAATTAGTTGCCCTGCTATTCTTCAACCTAAATTAATGTATTTTTTTTACATTTATTGATATTCATCACTAATCTGCCCTCAAAAACACGTTAGGCTTTGCCTATATCAAATTGGAGAGAATTAGATGGCCAACCAACTCAACCCTTCAGTTATTCCTCAGGTTGCACTGGATTTTATGAATGAAGATCACGGCGAAGCAGTCGAGCTTGTCAACCAGTTACTGATAGCCATCGAGTCTGATAGCTCTACAAAAGTGTCTGAATTGCTCAAAGCATTTTTTGAACATAACCAAGAGCACTTTGCCCGTGAAGAGGAACAGATGATTCGTGTGAATTTCCCGCCATACTCATGCCACAAGGGCGAGCATGAACGGGTGCTTGAAGAGATGAAAACGGTCATTTCAGAATGGGAAGCGTCCGAAGACAGATCCGCATTACAAAGCTACCTGACAGATACCGTCGCTAATTGGCTGGTAAACCATATCAGCACGATGGATACAGTCACAGCGATGTTTGTACGTCAGCACTCGTAAAGAGTCCCCTCCTAGCCAGAGAGCTACGGCTCTCTTTTATTTGTATTAATTTGCTACTTTGACTGCCGAAACGAGTACATGAAAATAGTGAAATTACGAAAGCAGAAAATTCTTCAATAATTCAACAACTTTAACTCAATAGCGTTGACATCCTCATTAAAAATTCTTCAACAAACCATCATTGAATCTTAAAAAATCATTGCTTTTTATATATTTACAGCTATCGAAAACTTTCAAATACTGTCTCAACTTTAATTTACTTTCTATTTTATTAAAGTCCCCGAACCCGTAAGCAACTTTGCAGCCATCAGGAGAGGAAACTGCACCTCTAACTATGTTTTTTTCTACTTTATATTCTCTATTATTAACATATACATAAGCCTTTGCTTTTTTATTACTTGTTGTATGGTGCTCTAAAAACAAGCCATCCCTTATTGGTGTAATAGTTATTGACCCACCACTGTAAGACCATTCACCAAAGCATAGCTTTTCATTTTCTGAATCCCAACCTTCAGTATACAACCACCACAGATGACCACATCGACTTACTAACCTATATCCGAAATATGCATTTTTATACCCAACATATTCAGGATCTGTTAAGTACCCTTTTTTAATCCCTATATCAATTTCATTTCCATTTTCATCCACCAAATAAACATCTCCTTTATTTGACTTAAAACTTGTGGAGATAGTGGATTTACTTCGATAAGACTTTATATACTCTCCATTATTTAAATAGTATATAGCATATCCTTCGATGCTATCTTTTAACTCACAATGAGAAAAAGAATGCTGCTTTCCTGGTGGAAGCTTATAAGATAGAGCTTCATTGTATATCTTAATGCCTGAAACGCTAACGTTTTCAAGGTTTTCTACTCTTTCAGTCCAGACCTTAAGAACGCCATCTGCGTAACAATATTTAAAATTCACATCAAAATCTAAGGAGAACAACTTAGTGTGGCCGCCATTCAGATCTACTTTATAAATACCTTTTTCAAGTTCACCTCTATTGTTCTTAACTATTGTATCAAGAATTAGATTGTTAATTATCGACCCAATATATGCCGCCATATCCAACGCCGTATCCAAATTGATTTGTGTAAATTTTTTCAAATTCTTGAAAATAATCTTTCTTATTTTCTGGACTGCACGACTGAACTAAAAAGATGACAACAAAAACAAGAAAAAACCTATAGATCATTCTTCTTCTCACAAGAATCTATTAAAGCACTTAAGAAAATAACTAACTATTAAGATTTTAATTCAGAGTTTATGCATTATCATGAGTCACAAACCAATAGTTCGCTTTCGCCCTCCAAAGATGAGGAAGCTGAACTAATTCGAGTTTTGAAGTGACATAGCAACGGATTTACTATCTATCCTGTCTGCTAAAGATCTGTCTACTTTTAAGAGCAATAAGATATTAAGCTCTTTAAAGTATTCAACGACAGATGCCGAATCATCGATCAATTGAAGTATTTGACGGAGAAGCATCAGAGCATTAAGGAAGCCATTGCTCTCTAAATTAATGTTAACAGCGGCTGAGGTTCTTACAGTGGTGGAGTTCATCCCTACTCTCTTAAAGTTCAATCAATGAACGACAATCAGCTTTTAAGTAATTCCAGCCTATGCCAATGCACCTATTAAAACAAGTGTTCTATATCCTTAAGAATTTGCCCAAGGCACTTAAAACACATAGCAACAGCCCAAACATTCTAAAATGTGGCGCTATCTGCCCTTACCCCCCCCTAACTACTGATTACATTTTTTAATACTTATAAACATTTACAACCACTAAGATAACGGTATAACCAGCCAGAGCATTGGGGCTACATCTTATCCCTATGATTCTTTTCTGATATTCTACGCCGCGTTATTTCACCTATAGCGCCCATCGATTGAGGGCCTTGGAATTGGAAGAGAAAATGAGCAAATACTGGAGCGACGCTGTCACGCGTCTGACCCCTTATGTACCGGGTGAACAACCTAAAGAGAGTGGTATAACCAAACTCAACACGAATGAAAACCCGTACCCACCTTCACCCAAAGCTGCCGCCGTTATCAATAACTTTGATACAGACAGACTGCGCCTCTATTCGGATCCGGATTGCACCCAGTTAAAAGATGCAATCGCAGATCAGTTCAGCGTCAATAGAAATAACGTTTTTGTCGGTAACGGTTCAGATGAGGTACTTGCTCATACCTTCGCTGCTTTTTTCCGCCAGGAACATCCACTGCTGATGCCTGAGTTCACTTACAGTTTTTATCCTGTTTATTGTGACCTGTTTGATATCGAGTCTAAGAAAATTCCACTCCGCGACCAATTCGAGCTGAATCTGGACGATTACGATCAGCCCAATGGCGGCATTATCTTCGCTAATCCCAATGCCCCTACCAGTCGTGCGATTGAGTTGGGGGATATCGAAGCCTTAGCTAAGCGTAATACTGAATCGGTTATCGTGGTCGATGAAGCTTATGTTGATTTCGGCGCATCTTCTGCCATTGAACTGACCCAACGTTACGACAATGTGCTGGTAATCCAGACATTCTCTAAATCACGTTCTCTTGCAGGGATGCGGGTTGGTTATGCGATCGGCCATGAAGATCTGATTGATGGTCTGGAGAGGGTTAAAAACAGCTTTAACTCTTATCCGCTGGATATGTTAGCGATAGAATCCTGTGTTGCTGCCATCCAGGATAATGATTATTTTGCCGAAACGAATCAAAAGATCATTAATACCCGCGAATGGACAACAGAAAAACTGGCGGAGCTGGGCTTTATCAGCTTGCCATCCAAAACTAACTTCCTGTTCACTAGCCATCGTTTCCTGGAAGCGGCTGAGCTGATGGGTTATCTACGCAGTAAAAAGATCCTGGTTCGTTATTTCAGTAAACCAGGCATCGACAACTTCCTGCGTATCACGATTGGTACTCAGGAAGAGATGGAACTTTTGGTCAGTACATTGGAACAGCACCCAGATCTATTCAAGATGGATGCTAACTAAGATCCTTAAAATACTGTCCAGGCGGTTTACCTAAGGCTTGTCTGAACATAGCAACAAACGCACTGGGGCTTCGATACCCAAGTTCCAGTGCAATATCGACAACTGCATTACGCTTCCCTAACCTGTCTACTGCTTCCTGAAGCAATAACTGTTTCCGCCACTGCTGAAAATTCATGCCGGTTTCTTTAACAAATAAACGGCTTATGGTGCGTTCGCTAGCCCCTACCTGCTCTGCCCAATAGTTCAAGCCTATCTCTGCGCTTGGGTTTTCAACCATGGCATGCATCACCCGTTGTAAGCGTCTATCTGTGGCTCCCGGCAAGTGTAGCAACGAGGGTTTGAGGTTTTGCAGCTCATCTAAAATCACTGCACAGAGTCTGCTGGCGGGGCTATTTGTAGAGTAGTCATCGCCGAAGTCGGCAACTCGCATAATCAGCTCTCTGAGCAGAGGCGAAACTTCCACCACACTACATTGATCGGACAAACCGGAGAGATAGGCGGGGTCAACGAAAAGGTGCCTGAGTTCAGCAGAGACCTCTGCAGTGGTTCTATGCACTACATCACCGGGTACCCAAACGGCCTGCGAAGGTGGCACTACCCAAACTCCCTCATCGGTATAGACACGGATAATTCCTTCGGCTGCATAAGCAAGCTGCCCGCGAGGGTGTCGATGCGGGTCCATATCAACATTGGCTGCTAACCGACCGCGTAGGCCAATAATGGGGCGCTGCGCATCAATCCGCTGGCCGAGCTGTGAGGGTAATCGTTTTTCCATTGCTAATAGCTTGTCTGTTTATCGATATTTTATGTCTTATTATCGACTGTAAGGCTAGCTAATTCTTGCCAAAATGGAAAAGGTTTTATTAAACAGGTGTCATTGAGATGAATATTTCACTCTCTAAAGGTCAGATATCCGCCATCATTCTGCTGCCGCTCTGTATATTGTCATTACTACTTGGCCCCGCAGCAGACTATTTGAACCAGCAACAGTTGACTGCTGCCTGTCTTATTCTTGGCGCGATCGTTCTGTATGCAACCAGTGCCATTCCTGAGCATGTTACCGCGTTAATCTTTATGGCTGTCGCTATGCTCTTAGCCGTTGCACCAGCGGAGACGGTTTTTTCCGGATTCTACTCAACCGCCTGCTGGCTAATTTTTGCCGGGCTCATTATCGGCATCGCGATCAACGAGACCGGGCTTGCGCAACGTATCGCTGCCGGCTTTTCCAACCATCTGGACAGCAGCTATCTTAAGCTCATTTCCGGCATCGTCATCATGGCAACCTTACTGGGATTTTTAATGCCATCCTCTATGGGGCGGGCGGTACTGTTTATCCCTATAGCCATGGCCGTTGCAGATCGGTGCGGATTTAAAACCGGCAGTAATGGACAGATAGGGGTTGCGCTTGCCGCGGCATTTGGCTGTCACGTACCCACCTTCGCAGTGTTACCTGCCAATGTTCCCAACATGGTGATGATTGGCGCGGCTGAAACCATCCATAACTGGACACCTTTATACGCCGAATATCTTTTCCTGCACTTCCCTATTCTTGGCTTACTCAAAGGCATTCTGATTATCAGTTTGATTCTTTGGTTATATCCAGACTCTCCCAAACGCAATCATGAAGCCACAGAACAATCCAGAATGTCATTCAATGAATATAAGTTATTGTTTATCGTTCTGATTACACTGGGCTTCTGGTTAACCGATTCTTTCCATCACATCTCAGCTGCATGGATTGGCCTTACGGCTGCATGTGTCCTGCTATTACCAGGTATAGGTCTGGTCAGCAGTAAAAGTCTTAACAACAAATTTAATATTGGTTCACTCATCTTTGTGGTTGGAATACTTGGCCTTGGCACCCTGATAAATCATTCAGGTCTTGGAGCGTTGGCAGGAGATCATCTCAACAATTGGCTACCTCTGGCTCCCGGGGAAGATTTAAGCAATTTTATATCGCTGGCGATGACCGCCTTCACGACAGGTATTGTTACCACACTGCCAGGCGTATCTGCAGTGCTCACCCCTTTTGCTGAGCAGCTTGCAGACAAAAGTGGTTTCTCTCTTCAAGCGGTGTTGATGACCCAGGTGCTCGGCTTTTCAACAATACTCTTTCCTTTTCAATCAGCACCGCTAATGGTCGGCATGCAGATCGCGAAGGTGCCAATTAAGCATGCAGCTAAACTGTGTTTTGTTCTCACACCACTGACCCTATTTATTCTATTCCCATTAGATTATCTATGGTGGCAGTTACTTGGCTGGATCTAATCAGCTATAGACACACAATTTATAATGGAACTAATGCAGTGTATAAACTGCAATCTTAACCTCTTATTATCGAAAGGGTTTCAGGGTTTGCTTCTTTTGCCTGAAACCTTTGAGTGAGAGGAACCTACGAACAAGGTCCTATGCGCCTCAGGCTTACAGAGCAAGTGAAGCGCGCGGCAATAATTACAGTCATGCTGGTTGCCTGGCGAAAATTATTAACAAAGCGATTCGTTTGCTCTGCAAGCCCCGTAGGGTGGAATTTATAACGGCCATCTGCCTTGTCAGTCAGTTTGAAAAGGTCTAGACATTTCGCTGCACTGACTTTCGCGCACATGGCCGTTCTATAGTCCACTGAGAAAGCATGAGACCTATTCGCAGGTTCCTTAATACACTCTTCCGTTTATATTCCATTGCAAGATTTCTGGCGCACCTGTTGCGCCATTTTTTATGAACAGAAATCAACTCCTACTGCCACCGTTCCAGCTATACTTAATGGATAGAAAATAAGCGGCGTATCAGGAGCTGCCCATGCCTATTAATCCGACAGGCTTCAGTACAAGCCCCTACAATCAGTTTAATCAGATTCAAAACAGAATCGATGAAAACGAAAAGCAGCTTGCTTCCGGTCAGCGCATTAATAGTTCAGCGGTTGATCCTGCAGGCCTTCAGGTGCTGATTGACCTTCAAAGCGAAGTGTTAGGCAACAACACAGCGATCAGAAATAGTCTGGATGGTGTTTCAGCGCTACAAATAGCCGATGGTGGTGTCAATCAGGTTAATGATTCGCTGCAAAGAATACGTGAGCTTTCTATACAGTCGCAAAACGGCATTCTCAATGACAGTGATCGAGCCGCCCTGCAAAGTGAAGCTGATGCGCTCTTGGAAGGTATCCGCGACACGCTGGATTCTTCTACTTTCAATGGCCAGTCCCTATTAGCTGAAGATGGGCAGTTACGCTTGCAAACCGGTCCTGATGCCGATGACGGTCAGAACATTAATACCTTCAATGTAGCCGGTGAGTTGGAGAATCAAGGGCTGTTTTCTCTGAACATTAGTGACGCTGGGGCTCTGGATATTCTTGATTCAGCGCAAGATTTCCTCGGTACAGTGTCCGGTGAAATTGGCGCCAGCCAGAACAGACTCGACAGCACAATTAACAACCTAAGCCAGTCCAGCCTCAGCCAGGCTGAATCAGCCTCACGTATTGGTGATACTGATTATGCCCGTGCTATATCAGAACGTTCTTCCGCTTTGATACAACAAGAAGTTGGAATTGCGATTCAAGCTCAAGCAAATGCAAGCCGAGGACTGGTATTAAATCTTTTAGGTAGTTAATCTAACCGATTACTCATTATTTTGAGCCCGCTAAACAAGCATCCGGGCTCTAATGCATATCTGGAATTTAAAAATGACTATAGAGAGTGCAATCTCTTTCTTTATCGCTATTTTTATCTTTGGCATTACCCCAGGTCCTGGCGTTTTTGCCATTCTTGCTCGCGCCCTGACCAATGGCGCCAGCTCTTGCTTAATGCTCGCTTTAGGTATGACGATCAGTGATATCCTTTACCTGATTGCGGCTTGTTTTGGCCTGGCCGTTATCGCCAATAACTGGAGCGAACTGTTTACAGTTATCCGAGTCGTCGGCGCAATCTATCTTGTCTATCTCGGCTGGAAGATGTGGAATGCTCCGCTGGATTTAGAAGCGATGGAAAACGATCCCGAAGGTAAGAAAAAAGGTATGGCGCTGGGTTTTCTTCAGGGTTTCCTCATCTCTGCTTCAAACCCTAAGGTGATACTGTTCTACATCGCGTTTTTGCCAACCTTTATGGATCTGACAGTGCTCAGTAATGCCGATATTGTATTCGCTTCATTCCTGACACTGATCGGCTTAATGCTGGGTTTGATGATGATCGCAGTCTTCGCCAGTAAAGCACGTCGCTGGTTTAAATCAGAAGCGGCAGTTAAACGTCTGAACAGAAGTGCAGGATCAATTATGGCGGGGGCTGGTGCTTACCTTATTAGTAGACATTGATTGCTTAAAGGCAGCTGGAAACGGGTAGAGGCCGTTCAAAGCTGCCAGGGTCAGCTAAAAGCAGATAGAGGCGGCTGAATACTGCGAGGACCAGCTAAAAGCGGACAGAGACAGCTGAATGCTGCGAGGATCAGCTATAAGCGGATGGAGGCAGCTGAATGCTGCGAGAATCAGCTAAAACAGATAGAAGCGGCTGAATGCTGCGAGGATCAACTAAAAGCAGCTACATCTTCCGCTCTTATCCGCCCTTATCCGCTCTTATCCGCCTTTATCCGCCTTTATCCGCCTTTATCCGCCCTTATCCGCCTTTATCCGCCTTTATCCGCCCTTATCCGCCCTTATCCGCCCTTATCCGCCCTTATCCGCCCTTATCCGCCCTTATCCGCCCTTATCCGCCCTTATCCGCCCTTATCCGCCCTTATCCGCCCTTATCCGCCTTACAAAAGATACTTTGAATGAAACCTCAAGTGATCTTCAATGAAGCTCGCGATGAAGTAGTAACTGTGATCGTAGCCTTCCTGTAACCGATAATCTAAAGGGTACCCTTCAGGCGCGGCCGATAATAATGTTTCAGGTTTTAGCTGCTCGGCCAAAAACTGATCGGCACTGCCCTGATCCACCAGCATCGGTATTTGATCTTCACAGCAGCTCAACAGGTAGGTACTGTCATAATCCGTCCATTGGGCTCGATCTTCACCCAAATAACCACTCAGTGCTTTCTCACCCCATGGGCAGCTCATCGGATTGCAGATTGGGCTAAACGCAGTCACTGATTTAAAGCGTTCAGGGTTCTTCAGGGCAATCGTAATAGCACCATGCCCTCCCATGGAATGTCCTGAAATAGCACGCAACTCTGATACGGGGAATAAGCTTTCGACTAATGCCGGAAGCTCTTCCGTAATGTAATCGTACATCAGGTAATGCTTGTTCCAGGGGGCCTCGGTAGCGTTTAGATAAAAGCCAGCGCCCAAGCCAAAATCGTATGCACCTTCGGGATCATCTGGCACCGTCTCACCTCTTGGGCTGGTATCCGGTGCCACCAGTGCAATACCCAATTCCGCAGCAATACGCTGAGCGCCTGCCTTCTGCATAAAGTTTTCATCTGTGCAGGTTAAGCCTGAGAGCCAATACACTACCGGAACTTTATGCTGCTCCGACGCATTCGGTGGCAGATAAATACTGAAGCGCATAGAACAGTTCAGCTTTTCCGAAGGGTGGCTTAGTTGTTTAAGCCACCCGCCAAAGCATCTGTTTTCATTCAATATCTCTAAAGACATGAGTTCATCCTTGTGACTTAAGATGCTTAGCGATCATAATGAATGACGCTACGAATACTCTTACCTTCATGCATAAGATCAAACGCTTCATTGATCTTATCAAGCCCCATCGTATGCGTAATAAAATCGTTGAGTTTGAACTCTCCCGCCATATAACGTTCGACAATCTCTGGCAGCTCTGAGCGCCCTTTTACGCCGCCAAATGCCGTTCCACGCCATACACGGCCCGTTACCAGTTGGAAAGGACGCGTCGAGATCTCCTGACCTGCCCCCGCTACACCAATAATCACCGACTCACCCCAGCCTTTATGGCAGCACTCCAATGCAGAACGCATCACATCTACATTGCCGATACATTCAAACGAGTAATCCACTCCACCATCAGTCATCTCGACAATGACTTCCTGAATTGGCTTATCAAACTCCTTAGGGTTGATACAGTCTGTTGCACCCAGCTGCTTAGCTAGCTCGAACTTTGAATCATTAATATCGATCGCCAGAATTCGGCTGGCTTTGGCCATGGTCGCGCCAATCACTGCCGAGAGGCCAATCCCCCCCAGACCGAAGATAGCAACCGTAGCGCCCTCTTCAACCTTGGCGGTATTCATAACAGCCCCCATACCGGTCGTTACACCACAACCTAATAGGCAGACCTCTTCAAGTGGAGCCTCTTTGTTCACTCTCGCCAAGGAGATTTCTGGAAGTACGGTATATTCAGAAAATGTTGAGCAACCCATGTAGTGGTAGATAGGCTCACCATCTTTATAGAATCGAGTAGTGCCATCTGGCATCAAGCCTTTGCCCTGGGTCTCTCGGATTTTCTGACATAGGTTTGTCTTACCTGACTTACAGAATTTACACTCGCCACACTCAGGTGTGTACAGAGGAATAACATGATCGCCTACCTGCAGGCTGGTAACACCTTCACCAACCGCTTCAACAATACCGCCCCCTTCATGGCCTAAAATAGCCGGGAAGATCCCCTCAGGGTCTTCACCTGACAAGGTGAAGGCGTCAGTATGGCAGACACCTGTTGCAACGATTCTGACCAGAACCTCACCTGCCTGTGGCGGCATCACATCCACTTCTTCAATCGATAGAGGCTGATTTGGCCCCCAGGCAATCGCTGCTCTTGATTTGATCATCTGCTCACTCATATCCATCTCCGCACTATGCCCACTGTATAAAGGTATTTCAGAAGGCTGTTGTAATAATTAATGCATTACATTGTAGTTAATTACCCCACAGTGATAATCTTCAATTAATCAAATTACTTTTTCTGTGTGGTAACAATGTTTAACTGGGAAGGCGTGTCTGAGTTCATGGCGGTCGCGGAAACAAGTAGCTTTACATCTGCTGCCAAACTACTGGGGATCTCAACAGCACAAGTGAGCCGCCAAATAAGTGAACTTGAAGACCGGCTAGCGGTTAAGCTGTTCTATCGGACCACCCGTAAAGTGACGATTACTGAAGCAGGCCAGGTCTATTACCATCACTGCAAACCGCTTATTGAAGGCCTTGAAGAAGCAGAAAGAGCTATTACCCAGCACCAAACTGTTCCTAAGGGGAAACTCCGGATGACCGCCCCTACCACATTCGGTGAAAGTAAGATTGCGCCCTTGGTGAGCGAGTTCATTGCTAAATATCCTGCTCTCGAAGTTGAAATACACTTCACCAATCAGAAGGTCGATCTGGTAAAAGAGGGTTATGATCTGGCAATTCGTCTGGGTAAGCTGGAGGACTCAAGTATGATGGCCAAACGCCTGGCATCACGAAAACTTCAGGTCTGTGGCTCTCCTGATTACCTGGCCAAGCATGGAACTCCGCACCTAATTCAGGAGCTGGATAAACATAATTGTTTACTGGGAACATTAGAGTTTTGGCGCTTTCAGGAATCAGGGCAAGAAAGGAATATCCGCGTCAAAGGTAATATTCGCTTTAATAGCGGGCTTGCGCTAACAGATGCTGCTCTCAAGGGCCTTGGCCTTGTACAACTGCCGGATTACTACATTCAGCAGCACTTCAAAACAGGATGTCTCATACCTGTACTAAATACGTTTCAGCCTGAAGATGAAGGGATCTGGGCACTCTATCCTAATAACCGTTTTCTTTCCCCTAAGGTCCGAATGCTCATCGAATATCTGGCCGAGAATGTGCTTGAGCTTTTGAACAGTTAATGCATGTCCAATTAAAGCATTCAAGCGTCCGGTATATTCAACGAATCTTCAAACGCATCGAAACAGCTATCTAATTGACCAATGATCTTCCTGACTGGTAATTCATTGCCCAAATCAGCATTGCTCTCAATAAATTGCGCCAGAGCACCCAACTGCTCTCCACCCAACATCCGTGCAGAACCCTTGATGGAATGAGCGATGGAACGAACAGTTTCGACATCATTCTCAATCAACGCCTGACTGAGACGGTTTATCTCTTGGGGAGTGGTATCCAGGAACGTTCTGAACATCACCTTTAAGTGGTTGGTACTAAGTTTTAGCCCTTTAACCGTACGCTTATTCAGGACCGGATAACTATCCAGGCTGGTAAAAATGTCTTCACTAGCACTTGGGCTCTCTTTGGCTTGTACAGGGCTAAGATATTTACTGAGTACTTCTTTAATTTTTTCCCGTTCTAAAGGTTTCGCTGTAAAGCCATCCATACCGACTTCATAACATTGTTCGATATCTGTATCCATCGCATTAGCTGACATTGCGATAATAGGAATACCAGGGTTATGAACTAAAGAGTTGGGGCTTCGAATACCTTTAGTCGCCTCAAAGCCACTCATAACAGGCATGTGGCAATCCATAAATACCAAGTCATAGTAATTATCACGCAGCTTAGTCATACCTACAGCACCGTTCTCTGCAAGCTCAACTTCCAGGCCTAATTTCTCTAACACCCCTTTTGCAACAATCTGGTTTACGCGATTGTCTTCTACAACCAAAACCTTTCCGGCAAAATTGTCGGGTGTTTCTGTAAGTTCTTCCACGGCCGGTTCTTCGCGAACCACCTGTAACGGCAGGGTAAACCAGAAAGTCGACCCTTTACCTGGTTCGCTCTTAACCCCTATGTCGCCATCCATAAGCGCTAATAGTTGTTTACAGATGCTTAAACCCAAACCACTCCCACCAAACTCCCGGGTTATGGTTTCATTCGCTTGCTGGAAACGTTTAAACAATTGCGATTGCTGTTTTTCAGAAAGACCTAAGCCTGTATCAGAAACGGAGAATTTAAGCGTCGCCTGGTCATCCGTTTCGCTTACCACTTTAATTCGTAAAGCCGTCCAGCCTTTATCAGTGAACTTAATGGCATTACTCAATAGGTTATTAAGAATCTGCTTTAGCCGGTAATGATCGCCAATAAACCGATCCGATTTCAGTTGGATATCTGTTCGAAGCTCAAGTTTTTTTTCAGTGGCTAATGGAGAGAAACATTCGGTTAAATCATCAACCACTTCACCCAGATTAAACTCTGCTTTCTCGATGGTAAGCTTGCCTGCTTCAACTTTGGACAGGTCCAGCACATCGTTGATCACTCTTAACAGGGAATCTCCACTGCGTTTAATAGCCTGGGCATAGCGCAGCTGTTTATCATTCAAAGGCGTTTCTAAGAGAAGATCTATCAACCCCATGACCCCGTTCATCGGCGTTCGGATCTCATGACTGACATTAGAAACAAAGATCGATTTGTACTGATTCGCACTTTCTAATTGTTTAATCTTTTTGCGCAGTTCTAGTCTGGAGATCACCTCATTTCGCAATACAACAAGCGCGTTACGTTGCCAATCCGTTAAGGTTTTAGGTTCATTACTGATTGTGCAGATTGTGCCTAAAGCCAAACCTGAGGGGGTAATCAGCGGAGCCCCCGCATAAAAACGAATATTGGGTGAGCCCGTAACCAGTGGATTATCAGCAAACCGGGCATCTTTTAAGGTGTCTTCAACTTCAAAAACATCTTCCTGCAAGATAGCATGGGAACAGAAGGCAATATCGCGCGACGTTTCAGTAGCATCAAGCCCAACGCGGGATTTGAACCATTGTCGCTCAGGATCTATCAAACTAATTAAAGCGATCGGGGTATCGCATATCTCAGACGCCAACTGAGTTAGATCATCAAATTCCTTCTCATCAGCGGAATCCAAAATGTCGTAACTATAGAGCTCTTCTAAACGCTGTTCTTCATTGCCCGGTAATTGAGCCGAAATCATATTCATCCCTTGAGAGCTTCACTGAACTGACAATAATCATTGAATAAACCGTATATGAGAAACAGTAGTTGAGCCAGTAGTGAATGCCAATTCTACTTTTAGATTTTCAAATGAACTCTTCTACTTGATCTCACTCAAACTACAATCATACTTATAAAAAATGGATAGGGATGTTCGTCATAAAGTGGACAGCCTATGCTCGATTCCCAAACTTGTATTTCACGTAAAAAACCAAACTCCCTGGATCTGGACAAATGGCAGCGTACTGTTGATCTGATGGCTGAACTTTACCATTCAGCTTGCGGAACCATAGTGCAGTTCAGACAAGGTGAATTTAATGCCGTGCGTGCGAGCCTCAATGAAGATAATTTTCTTCAACAGGATTCCAGTTGGCCCTGGGAGATGAAAAGCTTTTGCCGAAAAATTATTGAAACCGGCAAAGGCTTATATGTGAATGATCCTGCTAATGATGCGCAATGGTCCGATGCAGACCCGGTATGCAAAGGTCCAGTAAGGTCTTATCTTGGCCTGCCAATCTACTGGCCCGATGGAAACCTATTCGGCACCATCTGTGTCATCGACACAAAGAAAACCGATTATGACGAACCCTTCCTTAAGCTTCTTGAACAGTTTCGTGATCTAATAAACGCCGACCTTAAAATGGTTTATCAATATGAAGAGCTGAAAAGCCTTGCTTTAACTGACGAACTGACAGGAATCAACAATCGGAGAGGTTTCAATCACTTGGCGGAGCAACGGCTAAAAGACGCCCATCGTTTTGAAAAATTGATCGGTATCGTTTTTATAGATATCGACAATATGAAAATCACCAATGATGAACATGGCCACAAAGCCGGTGATACCTGCCTGACTACAGTTTCAGATCTTTTGTCAATGACGAGCCGTGATAGTGACATTATTGCCAGAGTCGGAGGAGATGAGTTCTTAGTGATGCTTTTGGTAGAAGATGAAAGTGATATAGAAAATTTTTGTTCAAGGCTATCAGAGAAATTCGATCAAACTGCGAGAAACAAAACCTTTCTGGAGAAAACCTCGCTGAGTTTTGGCCATGTGATAGCTCATCCAAAACAGAACATTTCTCTTGTCTCGCTTATAGAACAAGCCGATAAGAATATGTACACGCACAAACGCGCTAAAGAGTAGACCTGATCATTATCCTAAAGCCATATCAATTTTTTTCATCCTCAAATGAGTACCTTTCGTTACCCTACTGAAGCACTCCTCAGTAACATACCCCTTCAACTGAGGAAGGCTAGAACACAAATGAATCTGGAAAGAAAAGCACAAGATCCACTATTAGTCTGTACCTGCAATGATCTTTATATCGAAGATATCCGCGAAGCGATCGAATTTGGTGAGGATGAGTATCGTGAAATATTTGCAGTATTAGAAGTTCAACCCCGTTGCGGAGAATGTGTTTGCCATGTAAATCAGTTAGTTAGCGAATTAAGCTAAGAGTAATTTAAGTTTCATATCATATTGTGAAATTCCTAAAACTACGCTGTACTTACTAATAAATCACACACATTCAATGAATCAGACGATGCCCATACGAGTAACCTGGTTATTCATATTACTAAGTCTCATGCCTATAAAGGCCTGGGCAGACTCGTCTGCGATAAAAAAACCTGCCCCAATACGCTTTGCTACACTTGAAGACTTTAAACCCTTTGCCTGGTGCGATAATGGCGTACCTAAAGGGATCGATGTAGAAATCGTCACTCTGGTTATGGACCGTATTGACCATCCATATGTGATTGAATGCATTCCCTGGAAACGCGCCCTCTCCTCTATCAAATCAGGAAAAGTAGACGCCCTCTTTTCTGCTTATAAGACCAGCGAGCGTGAAGCGTTTGCCATCTACATGAATTCACCCACACACTTAAGCATCTTCAGTGTTTTTGTGCCGAAAGGGAAAGCGTTCAGCTTCAATCGCCTTGAAGACCTTTATGGAAAAACAGTAGGCATTACCGGTGGCTATAGCGTTAACCCTGAATTTGATAAAGCACGGTTAGCAGGTCGATTCAAAGTTCAGGAGCTTTCAAGTGCCGACAGTGGTCTAAAAATGCTCGCGCGTGGTCGCCTTGATGCTTACGTTAATGGAAAGCATGTAGGTTTATTTACCGCACGTAATCTGGGGATCACCGATATGATCGAACCCCTTGATCGTCCACTGCATGAGCCCAAACCAGCCTACCTTCTATTTTCAAAAGCCTCCAACCTCCGGAATAAAGATCAGCTCATCAGCGAAATGAACCAGGCCCTGGATCTGCTCTGGAAAAGCGGTGAAGTTGATCAGTTAACCGAACGGTTTATTCTGACAACTGAGCCTGTCGCTGAAACCCCTTAAGATCTATTTTCACTATCTTTAATCCAATACAATTAGAAGTTCCCTATTTCCAGAAGAGGTATTAGACAATGAGTGAAAACTCGAATGAAACTGAAGTAAAGACAGTTCAGTCTAACCCTACGCTGGAATCAGAGGTAAATAGCGCACGTATTAATGCCCTCGAGCTTAAAGTCGAGACCCTCTCTTTAATCACTGAATCCATGTGGAATATTGTCAAAGACCACAGCCTTGAAGATAGTTTCGATCTAAAATCAGAGATGGCCAAGGTAATTGGTCAGCGCGAAGAGCGCAGTGCTGAAAAGGTTACATGCGTTCATTGCGGTTCAGAGGAACTGCTAATTTCAGGTATCTGCTCACAGTGCTCCGAACCACTTAAAGGCAGTGATGGAATTTCTGTTTTTGATTATTAGACACGAAAAGCAGCAAAAACCAGACAGAAGCAGCGGACTTCTGCCGATTTTAGCTGAACCTAACTGAATCAGGCTGAATTCATCGCCTTAACTCAAAGAAGCGACTTCCCCTATCACCCTTCGGATCCATTGATGTGCTGCGTTGTGTTGCAGCAATGGGCTCCAGGCCATCTTCAGTTCAAACTCGGGAATATCGAACGGGGGCTTTTTCATGACTAGGCGCGGATTGTCTGCCTGAATCGCGGCGGCTTTGGTTGGAATCGTTGCCACCAGGCCTTTTTGTGATGCAAGCATCCCCGCAGACTGATAGTGGCGGGTAAACACGGAGATGTGACGTTTTTCACCGATCTTCTCCAGAGCCCCATCGACCCAGCCCAGGCGCTTAGTATCACTTGGCGTGATACCCATACCTGCTCCCATGCCGGTTTTACTGACCCAAACATGGTTAGCTTCGAGGTAAGTTTCCAGGTTGAAGTTATTGGAGATAGGGTTATCTACGGCGAATAAACAGGAGAATGAGTCTTTCCACAGGGTTTTCTGGTGGAAAGACTGTGGCATATCGTCAAACCGATTGATGACCAAATCCACCAACCCCTGCTCTACCTCGACAAAACTCATATCACTCGGCGTGAGGATATCCAGCACCACATCCGGCGCTTCTTTACGTAGACGGCTTAATAAGCGTGGTAAAAGCGTCGCTTCACCATAATCACTGGTCATAATGCGGAAAACTCGATCACTGGATTGCGCATCAAATTCGCTAGAGGGTTCGATGACCTGCTCAACTGAGGCAAGGATCTGACGAAGCAAAGGCTGGAGCGCCTGAGCACGTTCCGTCGGCACCATACCATCACTGGTTCTTACTAAAAGAGGGTCGCCAAAGGTTTCACGCAACCGCCGCAAACCATTACTCATTGCTGGTTGTGTAATACCAAGCAGACTGGCGGATCTAGTCACATTTCGCTCTCGCAGCAATACGTCAAGGTATACCAATAAGTTTAAGTCGATCTTATCGAGGTTCATAGCAAAGCCGCATAGATACTGGGGATACAGAATAATAACACATAACTATTCATATAATGAATAGCGCAAATAAGGGGCATTTATTTCAATTATGGTTTTTCTGTCACTAGAATCGATTGCGAAACTTTTAAACAGCACACCAATATTGCTGATAAAGAAATGGAAGGAATGGACCATGTCTACACTGAATAAAGACATCGATAGCATCGCATCACTGAAAGCAAACGCTGGCAGCCCATGGGATGCAATCAACCCAGAATCTGCAGCTCGCATGCGTGCTCAGAACAAATTCAAAACTGGCCTGGATATCGCTAAGTACACAGCGGCTATCATGCGTCGCGACATGGCTGAGTTCGACAAAGACAAAACTAAGTACACTCAGTCTCTGGGCTGCTGGCACGGTTTTGTTGGTCAGCAGAAGCTGATCTCTATCAAGAAGCACTTCGGCTCTACTGAACGTCGTTACCTGTACCTGTCTGGTTGGATGGTTGCAGCTCTGCGTTCTGACTTCGGTCCTCTTCCTGACCAGTCTATGCACGAGAAAACGTCTGTAGCTTCTCTGGTAAACGAACTGTACACATTCCTGCGTCAGGCTGACGCTCGTGAACTGGGTGGCCTGTTCCGTGAACTGGACAAAGCACGTGAAGCTGGCGATGCAGCTAAAGAAGCTGAAATCCAGGATCAGATCGATAACCACGAAACTCACGTAGTACCAATCGTTGCAGACATCGACGCTGGTTTCGGTAACGCTGAAGCGACTTACCTGATGGCTAAGCAGATGATCGAAGCAGGTGCTTGCTGCCTACAGATCGAAAACCAGGTTGCTGACGAGAAGCAGTGTGGTCACCAGGACGGTAAAGTAACTGTTCCTCACGCTGACTTCCACGCGAAACTGCGCGCTCTGCGTTACGCTTTCCTTGAGCTGGGTGTTGATGACGGTGTTATCGTTGCACGTACTGACTCTGAAGGTGCTGGCCTGACTAAAGAGATCGCTGTAGTTAAAGAGCCAGGCGACCAGGGTGATGTATACAACTCCTACCTGGACGTTGAAGAAGTTGCTCCAGAAGATACTGCTGAAGGCGATGTGCTGATCAGCCGTAACGGCAAACTGGTTCGTCCTAAGCGTCTGCCATCTGGTCTGTATCAGTTCCGTCAGGGAACTGGCCACGAGCGTTGCGTATTTGACTGTATCGAAGCTATCAATGCCGGTGCTGACCTGCTGTGGATCGAAACTGCAGTTCCAACAGTACACGAAATCAAAGGCATGATGGACGATGTACGTAAAGTACACCCAGATGCGAAACTGGTTTACAACAACTCTCCATCATTCAACTGGACGCTGAACTTCCGTCAGCAGACTTACGATGCATGGTTGGCTGAAGGTAAAGACGTTTCTGCTTACGACCGTAACAACCTGATGTCTGCTGAATACGACGGTTCTGAACTGTCTGATGCAGCTGATGCACGTGTACGTACATTCCAGGCTGATACTGCTCGCGAAGCGAACGTATTCCACCACCTGATCACTCTGCCTACTTACCACACAACTGCTCTGTCTGTTGATAACCTGGCTAAAGAGTACTTCGGTGAGAAAGCTATGCTGGGTTATGTTGAAGGCGTACAGCGTAAAGAGATCCGTCAGGGCATCGCATGTGTTAAGCACCAGAACATGTCTGGTTCTGACATCGGCGACGACCACAAAGAATACTTTGCTGGTGAAAACGCTCTGAAAGCTGCTGGTGCGAAGAACACTTCTAACCAGTTCAGCTAAGCAATACTAGCTAAGGGAAGTGCCCTGCTTAGCTAGGGCCTACCCTGCGATAAAAAGGCGGCCCCTTAATAAGGTGTCGCCTTTTTTATACCCGGATCTTATGATCTGATGCAGAGTAACAAAGGATTCATCGTTTGTTTTACGTTAGAATCCACTCCTGCTTTCAACTGCAAACTGATTAAGTGATTTGACTATGACTACACCTACTTTTCTTCAAGACGCTAAAGATCTGTTATCTGAACAAGGATTTGCTACGAGCAATACCTGGTATCACGGCACTTCATCAGCGCTGGTCGACTCAATCAAAGCGCAGGGCCTAAAACGTTCAGGCGATAAAGCATTAAATGCTGCTGCCAAGAAAACCATGGCGACTATTGGTAACAACTATACAGAGACCACTGAACCTGTATTCCTGACTCAAAGTAAAGCGCTGGCATATTACTGGGCAGAACAGACCGTTCGTAACCGCAGTGTTCGCATTGAAGGTGAAGAAACACCGGTTGTGATTCAGGTAACACTTTCTGACGAGCTAAATGGCAAAGTAAAAACAGATGTTGGCGCTGCTAGCCTATTGATGGTTGAAGAAGGTGAAGCTTACCTTGCCTACCTGGCAAGCGCTTATGAAGCCGCAAATCTGGAAGTTCCACAAATTGATCTGATGAAAGCGGATCGAATGGATTACCTGAACAAACTAGGTATGGCTTATTACGATGCTGATATTGATGCAGCATGCCTGGATGTCGTTGCAGAATAAAATTCCTGAATCTAGTGGCTAGCATACTAGCCACTAGATCACACTGAGTTCATTCACCGCTCTCAATTCCGCACTCTTTACGAAGCTTATCGATATATGCCTGCTGTGAACTAAGGTTCAAACTGTCTACCGTCATCTGCATCTTCTGCCTGACACTCTCCTCACTCAGCGCTTTAACTTGCCATAATAAAAACCCGCTCCCGCTAATACTGATAACAAAAAGAATCGATATGGCGATCACCGCATCCAGATTGAGTGTTATTTTCGTTTTAAAATTCATAGTTAACCTATAAAAAATGCTCCGCTTCACTCCATATGCACTGTACAGGTTATTTTGAATAGATTCATTTGCTATATGAAGAAATCTTTTAATAATAAAAATTCTTGTAAATTAGCAAGTTAACGCTAAATTTTCTCAGTCTAAAAAAAGTATCTGCTGGTCTAAAGCTATATATTTCAATCCCTGCAGAGCATTTATTACTTAATAATTTTTGTAGTGAAATTACAGAATTAAAACCTTAGATATCGGCGTAAAATCCAGAGCCTGTTAATCGTCCAAAAGTCGCTTTGACGCGACGCCGAAATGTAAGCATTATTCACCGCGTATCAGAAACGGCGACTCAACAGCCCTTCTGATCAGAAGATCGTCTGCACGGTTTTCACATAAATACGTTGAGCTAAGGGATCAGGGTTGTTCATCGATCAACCCTATTAGCGAACATGGGTGCGTTTGTGCCCATGTTTGTTAAACCGATTAAATCCCTTCACTGCCATCTCAGATATCGTTATCATCTTAAGCTTACTTCTTGCCCCGCTTACCGAGCAGTTTTATCTATGAAATTTAGAAACCTTCACTACGCCTGGATTATCGTGTTTTCAGGTGCATTGACCCTTTTCTGCTGCATGGGTCTGGCGAGGTTTGCGCTCGGTATGTTGCTGCCATCCATGGGTGCAACCTTATCGCTCAACTACACCGAGATGGGTTTTATCAGTACCGGAAACTTTGTTGGTTACTTAAGCGCTGTTTTTGTCTGCGGATCGCTGATTACTCAATTTGGAGAAAAGAAAACCATCATCTCAGGCCTCGTGATGATAGCCCTCAGCATGTTGGTTGTTAGCCAAAGCGATTCGCTCTGGCTAATTATTGGCATGTATTTCGTCACTGGATTTGGCAGTGGAGCGGCTAACATCACAGCAATGACACTGGTGGCTCATTGGTTTAGTAAACGCTACCGTGGTCAAGCAGCCGGGTACATGATCATTGGGAATGGTATGGGTATTGTTGCCAGTGGTATTTTAATCCCCTGGCTAAACAACCACTGGGGGGATGAAGGCTGGCGTTTGGGCTGGATGTCATTCGCGATCATTATTGCAGTGATTACTGGATTAACAGCAATGATTATCAGGAATAATCCTGAAGAGTTATCACTGAAAGCGTTTGGCGAAGAAAGTTCTGGTCCTGAAGAAGCCTCTAAAAATCAATCATCACAGCCATTAAGCAGAACCCAGTTGATTAGCCATGTGGGTGCGATCTACTTTATGTTCGGCTTTACCTATGTGATCTACACCACCTTTATCGTTACCTCACTGGTTGAAGAGTATCATTTCACTGAGGCCAAGGCCGGAAACCTCTGGATGTTAATCGGTATTATTAGTGTATTCTCGGGCGCTCTTTTTGGCTGGGTTTCAGATAAGTTCGGCAGGAAAAACGGTCTCATCTCTGTATACCTGATGCAAACCTGTTCTTATCTTCTTGCTGCAAGCAACACAGGAGAAATTTCCTTATATCTCTCAATGTTACTGTTTGCCCTCACCGCGTTTAGTATTCCGGCAATCATTGCCGCAACCGTCAGTGACATGCTTCCCCCAGCAGAGGCGGGTAAAGTATTTGGCTATGTGACTATCTTCTTTGGAATTGGCCAGATTTTCGGCCCCACTATTGCTGGTTTCATAGCGGAAGTAACCGGAGGCTTTCAAACCAGTTACCTTCTGGCAGCCAGCTTTACATTCGCCGGCATATTGCTCTCTTTTAGTTTGCCTAAAGCAGCTAAAGCCTAATAATTAGCGGGTTACTGAATCTACATTTACAACAACTTAATTAACATGTTAACGTCTTTTCTATAAAACTATAAAAAACAATAACAATACTTTCGACAGATAAACGGGTAATTATCAATGAACATATCTATAGGTGCGCGTGTAGGTGCCGGTTTTATCACCATGCTGATAATCCTGGTCGCTTGTGGTGCCGCGGGCATATACGGCGTAAAGAAAGTCTCAGAATCACTGCTTTTTGTCTCTGGCGATGCCAGAGCAACCTCAGATGGTGGTAAGCAAATCTCTAGTAGCCTTCAAGCTGAGATGCTGATTACCGAACGGATTCTTTCAAATGACATCAGTAAGCGCGATGGACGAAAACTGATGCGTGAGCATAAAAAAGCTTCAAAAAATGCTTTAAAAGCGATGCAGGAAGCAGGACTCATTGACGAGAAACTAATTAAAAAGACAGACAGCGCCATACGTCGTTACCGCGGTGCCAGCCTTTCAATTCTCTCCAGCTATTCAGAGTTACAAGGCCAGCAAGATGAACTCCGTCAGATCATCAATAGCATCCTCAGTGACACTACCGCGACCCAGGACAAACTCCAGGATCTTATCAGCCAGAATATCTATGACGTTACCTATGTGTCACGTCTTGAAGCGATAGAAGATCAATTGGACCAGATACGCCTCAATACAATTCTAACCAGCAGCTCACTAGGTAACATGTTTACCTCGTCTGATTTGAACAGCCAGCTCGAAAAAATAAAAACAGACCGTGATGCGCTTGCTGCTGTTATGGAGCAAACCTATCAGGCGATGTCGATGCCAGCCCTCTCTGAATCGGCAGACAGCATTAAACAGAGCTATACCCGACTTGACCAACGCGCGAGTCAGATGATTGTTGATTACATGACATTTCGTGATGAGCGCCAATCACTGAGTAGCATCATCAACCAGTTGCTTAAAACCCTCTCTGAAATGGAAGCTGAGAGTGCTTCACTGGTTGACTCTGAAGTGGCTAAAGTAGACGAACTGGTCACAACCTCCTCAACGATGATTGCGGTAGCAGCGGGTATCGGTGTATTAGTTGCTCTGATTGCGCTTGCTGTGATCATTTTCACCGTTGTATACCCAATTCGTCATGTTGCAAAGAACCTTGAGCTGATCGGACAAGGTGAAGGAGATCTGAATGTATCCCTTAAAGAAACAGGCGCTTCAGAACTCGTCACTCTGGCAAAAGGCTTCAACGGTTTTGTCGGCAAGATCCGCAACACCATTACCGGTGTCAGCGATTCTATTGCAGACCTGAGTGAATCTACGCAAAACCTTCGGCAGATCAGTTCTGCAGCCACCGTTGCAATCCAGCAACAAAGCGCCGAAACCGAACACGCTGCGGCCGCTGTCCACCAGATGACTGCCACAGCGAATACTGTTGCAGGCCATGCGCAAGAAGCAGCTAAAGCGGCGTCAGCTGCTGATTCTTCTGCTGCACAAGGTAATCAAGAAGTCAGCACAACGATTGATACCATTAATAAGCAGATGAGTGAGCTGGATACCGCGTCAACCGTTGTGGAGCAACTGGCCAATGACAGCGACAGTATTGGCAGCGTGTTAAACGTGATCAATGATATTGCAGAACAAACCAACCTACTCGCCCTGAATGCTGCCATCGAAGCTGCACGTGCTGGTGATGCTGGCCGAGGGTTTGCGGTGGTTGCCGATGAGGTACGCCAGCTTGCCAGCCGTACTCAAACCGCAACAACTGAAATTCAGGATGTGGTGACTAAACTCCACCAAGCGGCAGGAGAAGCGGTAAAAGCGATGCAAAACAGTCGCGAGGCCGGACAGCAAAGCGCGATTCAGGCTGAGCAATCAGGAAAATCCATTTCTGCAATTACCCTGGAATCCAATACTATCAGTGAAATGACATTACAGATTGCCAGTGCTGCTGAAGAACAAGCTTCAGTCGCTGAAACCATTAACCAGAATGTTGTGACTATTTCCGAACGGGCACAAGATACCTATTCTGCCTCGCAGGAAATTGAGAATGCGACACAGCAACTCACTCAGTTATCTCAACGCCTGAAATCCCTGGTTTCTGAATTTAAGCACTAACATCTCTCGGGCGGCAATCCAGTTGCCGCCCTTTGCCGCATCTACAAATAGTTGCCGTTTCAACGGCAATTAAACGCTAAATTCTATTCATACTGTATTAATTTTAACCAGCAACTTGTTGAATCAATTCTGCTTTATTTTTCTGGCATTGGGTTTGCTTTGTATTGATTACAAACTAACCGGAGCTGATCATGTATCCTTCAAAACCCATACAGAAGACCTTTAACCCACTGACTCAAATCTCTTTAGATGCGTCTATCCAGAAACATATCGACGTATTACAAGGTTCTGAGTCTTCTGTTGAAGCACTGGATAGTTTCTATCAGGAGATGCTGGACTATTTCTCACCAGCTGCCCAGAAGGATCGTTACCTGATCAAGTTACAACGCGAAATCGTGGCTATTTTTCGTAATCAGGGAGTCATGATTGCCGTGTTGTATGCCGATATGAAGATAGACTGCTACAACGCAGCCACAACACAAGCGATCAACTCACTGGGGGAAGCGCCTCTTACCGTCGGACGTATTGGCCATCTATTGCAGCAGCAACTAGGTAAACAGCTTTCAATTGAGTGTTTCTGCGGAGACAGGCCTTGCCATTTTGACCTACAAAAAGGCTACCTATACTCAAAAGCCGATATCGAAGCGGGTTTTGTCACTGATGACACAACACTGGAAGAGCATATGTGTGACTGGCTCAACTATTATCAGCAATGGATGCAGGATTATCTCTATTTTAACCTTGCCCAGATCTCTTCTGAGCAAGGATATCAGACTCGCGCCACTAAGATTAACGCGTTGGAAGACAGCACACCAACTCTAGCAATACCGGCAGTAAGTGACGGTAGTTAACGACTGATTAGCTAATAAATTCTCGTACTGCATCAGGCAAAGGAACTGACTTTTCAGTGCGATGATCAATCCAGACAACTTTGGCATAGCCTTCACTGACACGCTCTTCAGGAGAGTTCTCACTGTAGACTTCATAAATCGTCATAAAGCTGGAGCGTCCCGGATCTTTAACATAGCAATCGATCCGTACAGTATCGGGATAAACCACTGGCTTGAAGAAAGTACATCCCACGCTAACCACAACAGGCGCCAGACCATTTGGGTCCATCACCACGTTCATTTTTTCAATGAGCTGCACCCTGGCCTCTTCCAGATAACGCATATAAAGTGCGTTATTTACATGGCCATATGCATCCATATCACCCCAGCGTACCGGTAGCTTACAACTATAAACCAGCTTTCCTTTATCACTATTCATGATCAGATCTCAGATAAAAATAAGGGTATTACCTTACTCTCAGACATCACAGAAATGAATAACAATTTTATTCAGTAACGCGATTTGAGCTACTGAAACATTTAGAGCCAATCCAGTATATAACTACCTTCATGCACTCTATTCTGGTGAAAATCGTCCATTAACTGTGAGCGTAGCTAACTTATCGGTTTCAGGTTTTATCAACCAGCGTTTCATTCCCTCGATGCAATCTATGTCAGGGGTATTCTCAAGAAGCTCAGAACGGTTGATCCATGGATATGATTTGGCTGAAATCCAGTTAAGGAGAGTTTCTGACAGTGACGGTTCGATCACCAACATATCTTCAATACTGATTTTTAACTTCTCGGCCAGCGGCTCAGCGCTTTCGTCAAAAGACCATTGATATCGACCAAACCCTAACCGTACCGTTTTCTCTTGTTTATGCGTCATCACGACAAACCATCGACAATCCAGCTTTAGCCCGCACTGTTCAATTGAATCTTCAATACACAAGGTATATACATTGTCATAGGTCGCGCCAAAGTTTCGAGACAAAGTATCCGCTATAGGTTCAAGCCCATTAGTTAATGCTGGAAATGAAATACTGGAACTATTGACTTCCATCTCAAGGCTGGCTGATGCAGTAAACACAGCCGACATTTGATGAGGGCGATTGAAGTCCTTGGCATAAATGTACCTTTCAACAACCTTCATCGCCTCTTTTAACTTCGCTGCTTCCACCTTAGATCCTCCAAATCAACACGACTTTCTTTAATTATCACGTTTTAAGTTTGCTACGGATAACTACAAAAAATTATCTCAGGTGATAGATAAATCAGATCTAGAACTAATGTTTTTTCGGCCGAGGACAGTAAAACCAGTACCTGCAATGCAGAAAAGCCTCTCAGCTGGTCTTATTACTCCTTACTGATATAAACTTTCTTTTACAATCATCAAAGACCTTAGGAAAATTATGGATCTGTTATTTCCCTTAATCGTTCTGGCAATCATTGTTTTTATTATCAGGCAACGCAGAGCTTCACAGCAGCAGGCGCAAGTTAATCTAGAAAACGGCCGCGCATTTATGGAGAAGAATGCCGATGAAGAAGGAGTTGTTACAACAGATTCAGGCCTACAATATCGAGTACTAGAAGCTGGTAGCGGTTCCGATCACCCAACGGCAACCTCCAAAGTTAAAGTTCACTATCATGGTACTTTAATCGACGGTACAGTTTTCGATAGCTCTGTTGATCGTGGTGAACCCATTGAGTTTGGTTTAAATCAGGTCATCCCCGGTTGGACAGAAGGTTTGCAACTGATGGTCGTTGGAGAAAAAACGCGCTTTTTTATTCCGGCAGCACTCGCTTATGGGAATGGCTCAGCAGGAGTGATCACACCCGGATCCACGCTGATATTTGACGTCGAGCTTTTAGATTTCAGCTAAAAAATAGCGGAGGGAGAGCCTCCGCTTAAAAAACGCGGTTTCGACAGAGTTTAACCACGAGTAGAGATGTTTTGCCGAGAGGAAGAAGGAGCAAAACATCCAGGGTGAAACCTCATGTCAGCGGATTGATGAGAGCCAAAACCGCTTAACATAAGACCTCAAAACTGTTGAATATAGGGTACGGTTCAACAGGTGAAGGGGGACCTGAAGAACCGTCGGGGTTCTATTCCTTAGAACAGGTTCGTCTTGTAGTCGACGATAAAGCGAATATCATTGATGCGCGGTACTACAGCCGCATCACCATCCGCATGGGCAACGCGCAGTCTCATACTTAGGCCTTTCGCAGCGCCATCTTGTAATGTGTATTTAACATCAAAGTTTGTCTCACGACGCTGGCCATCATCTCCGCCGTTGTAATCGATATCCCAACTTTCTGTATGACGAGCCATCAAGTGTAGACCTGGAACTGACGGAACATCGTAGTCGATACGTGCCTGCAGGGATTGTTCATCCTTAGCATTGAAATCCAGTAACTGGACAGCACCCCAGGTAAAGAACTGGGTATTATCATCTCCACCCCATTTCTGATCATACGCGGCATTGCCACCAATGGTCTGGTAAGCAAGCGTGTACGCCAGATTGCCATGGGATAGTCTTGCAGTTAGGCCAGTCAGGTTACTTTCGTAATTATCGTTGCCATATAAGGCACCATCGCTTTCACCACGCATGTGCGCAAGATCAAGCGACAGATCGTAATCACCCAACTTGGTTGGATAGTTAAGGTTGAAGTAACTCTGTTTCTGATAGTCATCAGCAACTGCGTATTGCAAATGAGTGCTTAAACCATTTGAAAATTTGTAGGTACCGCCCAAAGAAACGATTTCATATTCTTCACCGTTTTTAGAGTACGCAACAAAGCCTTCTTCGTTGTTCATGGACGCTTCATCAGAGTAGATTGCGTACAAAGAACCATTTTCCAAAGCCAGGTTAGCATGAACACCCTGAGTACTTGGCGCTGAGATACGTGAAGTGAGATCGTTAAGCAATGGCGTCATCATCACCATGCGCCCTGCTTTGATATCCAGATTTTCAATAGGCTTAAATTTGATAAAAGCCTGTTCCAATGTCCCGTAGCCATCACCTTCCGGATTGAGAACATCAGAAGAGTTAACTGTTTTTCGGTCTGTCAGCTCCAACACTTGAACAGCACCCAGTCCAAAACCAATGGTGTCGTTCCACATTGGTGAATCAACATCTAAACGGATCGCCTGACCCGCTGCGATTGTATCGTTGATACCCTGATTAAAATCACGGTTCATGTAGAAGGTTTTAAGACCTAAATCTACTTTAAAACCATTGTCCCCTTCTGCCATCGCCTGAGTAGCAGGCAAAGCAGCTAATGCCATAACGGCAACACTCAACTTTTTGAGTTTCATGTTTGATTACCTATTTTGTTTTTATTGTTCCAGTTTATTTTTGGCTTTTGGCCAGATATCAGACAAACACCCTCTGTTGGCTGTGGCGCCAGGAGTGGGGTCCTGCAACCTGATGAAGGTGTCTATCTGAATTCGGTTTGCTGGTTTATGCACCCAGCAGCAACTTGTCGTCATCCAGCTCTTCACCGTCACCACGAGCTTTGGCGAACAGATTAAGTAGATCTTTAACGTCGTAGTTTTTGCGTTCTTCACCTTTAAGGTCGAACATCACTTTGCCCTCATGCATCATGATTGTTCGAGTACCGTGATCCAGAGCCTGGCGCATTGAATGGGTCACCATCATCACAGTGAGGTTTTTCTCCTCGACAATCTGATCAGTAATTTCCATCACCAATGCAGCTGTTTTCGGATCAAGTGCAGCTGTATGTTCATCAAGAAGCAGTATTTTGCTAGGCTGAAGTGCCGACATCAGCAGACTGATTGACTGACGCTGTCCACCCGATAAAAGGCCCATTTCAGCGTCTAAACGATTTTCTAACCCCAGATTCAGGCGTTTGAGCTGCTCACGGAAAAGCTCGCGCAGATCATCATTCAGCGCAGGTAGAAGACCACCCCGCTTTCCCCGACCATAGGCGAGCGCCATGTTTTCTTCGACGGTCATATTTCCGCAGGTGCCCGCTAACGGGTCTTGAAATACGCGCGCAACATCACGAGTACGCCCTGCCGCAGAAACCTTAGTGACATCCCATGCATCAAAGAGCAGCTTGCCACTACTGGATTTAATATCACCGGCGATTGTATTTAGCAGCGTCGATTTACCCGCACCATTGGAGCCGATGACAGTTACAAATTCCCCTGCAGGAATCTCAAGATCAACGCCGCGCAAAGCACGCTTCTCAGTTGCCAGCCCCGCATTGAAGGTCACTTTAATATCTTTACAGCTAATCATGCTTCCCCTCCTACAGCCGCAGCTTTACGAGCTTTCTGTTCTCTACGGATATGCGGCACAATCAGCGCCAAAGCCACCAACAAGGCAGTGATCAGGTTAAGATCAGATGTGGTGAAACCGATGAAGTCAGCATTCAATGCAACGGAAACAGCCAGGCGATATAGCAATGAACCAATAATGCAGCTGAAGATAATGACCAGCATTGAACGACTACCGAACAGGCTCTCACCCACGATAACTGCCGCCAGACCTACAACAATGGTTCCGATACCCATTGTGGAATCAGCAAAACCATTGGTTTGTGCAAATAAGGCACCTGCTAATGCGACTAAACCATTAGACAGTGCTAAGCCTGCATAGATCTTCTGCTTGATACGAATACCATTTGCCTGAGCCATTCGAGCGTTCGCACCTGTTGCACGCATTCCCATTCCGTATTGGGTGTTAAGGAAATAGGCGATTGCCATACCCACCAGCACAACGACTACCGCTACAAAAATAACTTTGAGGTACATGGAGGAGATCCCTAGTGCTTCAAAAGGTGAAAGCACGGTTGGCTCCATTATCAACGCCAGATTCGGCTTACCCATGATGCGCAGGTTGATCGTATACAACGCCGTCATGGTCAGGATACTGGCGAGCAGATGTAAAATATTAAAACGCAGATTCAGCCACGCAGTGACCATACCTGCTACAGCCCCACCAATAACTGCGCAGACTGTAGCGACATAAGGGTTAAGGCCTGCAATGATCAGAGCAGCCGCAATGGCCGCTCCCATGGTAAAACTGCCATCCACGGTCAGATCCGGAAAATCTAATACGCGGAAGGTCAGGTAAACACCAATCGCAACCAGACCAAAAATCAGTCCGATCTCAAGGGTGCCTAGGAATGAAAATAGAGACATAGGGATCTACCTCGGCCAGACTTATTCTACGATCTTGGTCGCGCGTGCCAGTACAGATGCAGGAATCTCTACGCCCATACGTGCAGCCATTTTCTTGTTGACGTGAAGTTCTGAACCATTAGCGACACGAACGGGAATATCACCCACCGCTTCACCTTTCAGAATACGTACAACGACCTCACCGGTCTGGCGACCGATATCTTCGTAATCAAAGCCAAGCGCAGCCATTGCTCCACGCTGTACGGCATTGGTTTCTGCTGCAAATACAGGCAATTGAGCATCAATTCCTACTTTTACCACTGACTCAAGCGCTGTCAGGATGGTGTTATCTGTAGGGCAATAGATCGCATCAACTTTGCCAATCAACTTTTGTGTAGCAATCATTACATCAGAGGATTTTGGAGACGGCGCTTCTACAATTTCCAGGCCCATTTTGAACGCTTCAATCTTGAGCAATTCAACCAGTGCAACCGCATTTGGCTCGCCTGGGTTGTAAGGTACGCCTACTTTTTCCAGATTTGGCAGAACTTCTTGCATCAGTTCCAAGTGCTGCTGTACCGGAGACATATCCGACAAACCTGTAACGTTCTTACCAGGTTTATCAAAATTGCTTACCAGTTTAGCGCTTAACGGGTCAGTAACCGCAGAAAATACCACCGGAATATCTTGTGTTGCGCTAACTGCGCTTTGCGCCGAGGGAGTAGAGATCGCAACGATAACATCAGGACTATCGCCCACCAGCTTGCGTGCAATCTGCGCGGCAATTGCTGGGTTACCCTGAGCACTTTCATAGGTAAATTTCAGATCATTATCGCTATAGCCGTTTTTAGCCAGTGTTTCTTTAAGGCCATCACGTACAGCGTCTAACGCGGGATGTTCAACAATCGCTGTGGCAGCGACATAAACAGGCTCAGCCTGGACAGTCATAGAAGCAGAAAGTGAAAAAGATGCAGCAGTAACTGCCGCTGCCAGATAGTTGCGTAGTTTCATTTTTGGGCACTCCAATTATTGTTATAAGAGTCCTGACGATCCGTGCATGAAAGTCAGGACTTTGTGTTGGCCACCAGGCCTGGGTTAAGCACGGCTCTCCTGTTAAAAGCCAGGGAACCTGCGAACAAACCTTGAACGACTCAGGCTTTCAGAGCGGTTCAAGATCAAGGCAACGATTACAGACATACTGGTTGTACGTCGAAGATCGTTAACGCAGAGATTGAATCGCTCTGTAAGCCCCTTTGGGTGGGCACTAAAACGGCTTCCTGCTTTGTCAGGCAGTTTGGAAAGGACTCGTCATTACACTGCACTGCCTTTCGCGCACTAAGCCGTTTTATTGTCCACTGAGAAAGTCCGAGACTTATTCTCAGGTTCCCTCGTTGTCGAACCTTTTGGGTTTCTTATCAGCCGGGTTGAATTTCGACTGAATGGTTTTTTACCCCTGCTGTTTATCGAACGCAGCAATGCGTGCAGCGCCGATCTGATCGGCCGCATCACTGGTTGCAATTCCCTCACGGTCAGCAAGAGTAAAAACTTCGTCCAGGGTGCCTGCAATCTCGGCTACTTTGTCCCAGACCCAACTCTCATCGCTTTTCTCGAGATCATTGGCAACGGCTAAAAGACCACCGCAGTTACTGATATAGTCTGGTACGTACAGAACACCCTTCTTCGCCAGAGACACACCATGCCCAGGCAAAGTAAGTTGGTTATTGGCAGCCCCGGCAACAATGCCCGCAGAGATCTCATTGATACTCTGGTCATTTATCACCATGCCTAATGCACAGGGGCTGTAGATATCGACATCTTGAGCATGGATCACAGAAGGATCGACGATGTCGATTGAATAGTTATCACGGGCGCGGGCCACTGAGTCTTCATTTACCTCAGCTGCAACAACCTTTGCGCCCCTTTCAAGAAGCAGTTCAACGAGCTTATAGCCGACCTTACCCAATCCCTGCACCGCAACGTGCATACCGGTAAGGTCGTCATTGCCTTTGCGGTGCCTTACCGCGGCAAGTATTGAGGTAAGCACGCCATAAGCAGTTACAAGATCAGGTGCTAAAGCACCGCGACCGCCCAAGTAAGATGTCCGCTCACCCATGACTTCAACATCCGCTGCGGTCAAGCCAACATCTACACCGGTACTGATTTTACCGCCCAGACTTTCTACAAAATCACCCATCGCCAGGAAAGTATCGCGACGATCCATGGTTTCAGGATTGGCAATCATCACGGACTTGGAACCGCCGTAATCTAAACCCGCCAGTACCGATTTGTAGGTCATCCCTTTTGACAGGCGCAAGAGGTCAGTAAAGGCCTCGTCAGCTGAAGCATAGTTGCGTAGACGGCATCCACCTACGGCAGGCTTACCGTTCCAGGAACGGTGAACTGCGCTCATGGCTTTAAGGCCGGTTTTCTCATCAAAGTGAGCAAAGATATTCACGTGACCATCAAATTCGGGATGATCGAATAGAACTGTGTTCATTATTTTTTGGCTCTTATTTATTTTTATAATTTGCGAAAATGTAATTTTTAAAACGTTAGCTGGCTCGCAATACCTCGCCTAACGCAGATACGAAATAGTCCATACATTCATCATTCAAACCCGCTACGTTCATGCGGCTGGAATCAATCATGTAAATACTGTGCTGTGAACGCAGTGCCTCGACCTGAGCACTGGTAATCCCCAGAAAGGAGAACATGCCAAATTGCTGCTCTATAAAAGAGAAGTCACGATCGATCGCTGAATCTCTAATTTTTGCAACCAGACTCTGACGTAACCCTTGAATGCGGTTACGCATCACAGCCAGCTCATCCAACCAGGTCTGAGAAAGCTCGGTATCACCCAGAATGGTTTCTACAATGGCTGCACCATGAGAAGGTGGCATGGAGTAATGACTACGGATCTTACTGAACAGCTGACTGCCGGCATTTGCTGCCTGCTCTGGTGTTGCTGCAACAATAAACAGCGTGCCTGTGCGCTCCCGATAGAGGCCAAAGTTCTTTGAGCAGGAAGTCGCTGCAACCATTTCCGGGAAACGTGCAGCCAACATACGCAAGCCGTAGGCATCTTCATCGATTCCTGCACCTAGGCCCTGATAGGCCATATCGACAAATGGAATCAGGCCCTTGCGCTCCATCAGATCTGCTATGGCATGCCACTGTTCTTTATTAAGGTCAGCGCCACTTGGGTTATGGCAGCAACCATGAAGCAACACGATATCCCCTGCCACAGCGCTTTCCAGCGCATCAAGCATCGCCTGAAAATCGATGTTTTTGTTGTCATGGTCGTAGTATGGGTACATGCAGATCTCTAGACCCGCACCACCCAACAAAGGCATATGATTTGCCCACGTGGGTGTGCTAACCCATACCTTACTATCCTCGTTACAGCCTCTTAGAAACTCAGCCGCCATGCGTAGGGCTCCACAGCCACCCGGGGTCTGAGCTGAAACAACTCGCTTATCGTTAAGTACAGGATGGTCTGAACCAAAAACCAACTTAGCGACACGTTCGTTATAAACAGGCGAGCCAGCGGGAGCTGTATAACTCTTTGTGGTTTCAGTCGCCAGCAGTCTGGCCTCTGCTACCTGTACCGCTCGCATAATCGGGGTATCACCCTGATCATTTTTATAAACCCCGATACCCAGATCGATTTTCTGCGGGTGTGTATCTTCTCGATAGCTCGCCAGCATCGCTAGAATCGGATCTTGGGGAACTGCGTGTAAACCTTCGAACATAGCTGATTCCTAATCTCTTAAGGGTCTGTCTTTCTAAGACTCGGGCGCTTACGCGCCCGCCTTGTTAAAATTTGCTAACAAATCATCTGTAACAACCTGAGCTTTCTTTGCAGACTCCTCTTTCACCGGGCCAAAACCACGGATTTCAGATGGGGCATCTGCCAATTTCAGGGCTGTTTCATAGTTGTCAGCGGAGAGACCTGCGCTCAGCTTGTCAATCAGTACCATGTAGTCATCGCGGAGTTTGCGCTCCAGTTTACGATCACTATGGCGAGAGAATGGGTCCAGAATAGTGCCGCGATATTTACGGAAACCCGCGACAAACTTCAGTGCTTTCATCATCCATGGGCCAAACTCCATCTTCTTCGGACGCCCCTGAGGATCCAGCGCACGCGCAAGTAGTGGCGGAGCCATGTGGAACTTAATGCTGTAGTCGCCTTCAAATGTCTGCGCTACCTGCTCTAAGAAATCAGAATCGGTATAGAGACGAGCAACTTCATATTCATCTTTGTAAGCCATTAGACGGAACAACTGGGTTACCACAGTTTCAGTCAGCGCAAGGCTATTACCCTGAGCTTCATCGGCTTTTCGGATCTGGCTAATCAGCTGGCTGTATCGATCGGCATAAGCCTGATCCTGATACTTAACCAACTCATCAGTGTTACGCTTTATCTTTTCATCCAGTGTCAGTTCAGGTGCTGGTTTATGGCCACCGGCAGACTGCTCTACAAAGTCAGGCTCAACTGCGGCAATTCGCCCCCAGTTAAATGCGGTCTTATTTTTGTCGATGGCAACGCCGTTCAGCTCAATCGCACGCAACAATGCATCAAGAGAGACCGGGATCAACCCGCTCTGCCATGCAAAGCCAAGCATCATTACATTTGAAAATACGGTGTCACCTAGCAGAGCTTCAGCCAATCGATTCGCATCAATTGATTCAAGACGATCGTCGCCCATTGCTTCATTAAGAATTCGCACACGCCGTGTTGATTCCATGTCTGCGTCGCGGTACAGGACGTTATCCGCCGTCGCAATTTCAGCAAGGTTTAACACAGCGCGGCTGTGGTCTTTACGTAAAACCGTTAGTGCTTTATCCGTTGTTGCGACTACCATGTCACAAGCGATCATGGCATCCGCCTGAGCGGTTTCTATACGAACCTGATGAAGGTCATTCGGTTTAGGAGCAAGACGTACGTAGCTAAGTACCGTGCCACCCTTTTGAGCAAAGCCCATGAAATCGAGTACAGAAGCCCCTTTTGATTCCAGGTGAGCAGCCATCGTGATCAATGCACCCACCGTCACGATGCCCGTACCACCCACACCGCCAACCAATAGGTTGTAATGGCTATTTAATGCAGGGACTTTTGGTAGTGGTAAACCGGTTAGTTTCTGAGTAAAAGCTTCGCCTAGCGATACACCAGCAGCCTTGCGTAGCTGACCACCTTCAATGGTTACAAAGCTTGGGCAGAACCCCTTAACGCAAGAGTAATCTTTGTTACACGAAGACTGATCAACACGGCGCTTACGGCCTTTTTCTGTCTCAAGAGGAACAATGGACAAGCAGTTCGACTGTACTGAGCAGTCGCCACAGCCTTCACAAACGTTGTGGTTAATAAATGCACGTTTCTGCGGATCTGGAAACTGGCCACGCTTACGACGGCGACGCTTCTCAGCTGCACAGGTCTGATCGTAGATAAGTACCGTCGTACCCTCTACTTCACGTAGTTCGCGCTGAAGAATGTCCATCTCAGCACGATCATGGAATGTTGCAGATGCAGGGAAGATGCTTTTATCGGAATACTTTTCGATCTCATCGCTGACAATAGCTACGCGTTTCACACCTTCTGCGTGAACCTGATTCGCAATGGCAGGAACGGTAATCACACCGTCAACAGGCTGACCACCGGTCATAGCAACCGCATCATTAAACAGAATTTTGAAGGTAATATTGGTTTTTGCTGCCACCGCCTGACGAATCGCCAGGGAACCGGAGTGGAAGTAAGTGCCCTCACCCAGGTTCTGGAAGATATGCTTGTTCTCAAGGAAGATAGACTTAGATGCCCAGTTAACACCCTCTCCACCCATCTGAGTCAGGGATTCAGTATTACGATCCATCCAGCTTGCCATTACGTGGCAGCCTATACCTGCCTGAGCCTTACTGCCTTCAGGTACTTTGGTTGAGCTGTTATGAGGACAGCCTGAACAGAAATATGGCAGGCGTCGCACACCTTGTGGATCACAAGCGGTACTGCCTCGAACACCAATTTTCTCTAGCTGGTCGCGGAAGTCTGAACCCAACAGTTGGGTAATACGATCGGCAACAACTTTGGCCAACATATTCGGACCAAGTTCGCCTACATAAGGAACCAGAGGCTCGCCATGCTCGTCATACTTACCAACAACACGAACATTGATAGTTTCATCTGGTGCCGACATATGCTCTTTGATCTGGCTTTCGATAATGCCGCGCTTCTCTTCAACTACCAGCACTTCTTCCTTACCACGGATAAAGTCCATCATGCCGGTTTTCTCAATAGGCCAAACCAGACCTACCTTGTAGATATCGATACCCAGAGCGCGTAGCTTGTCTTCGTCCAAGCCGAGCATTTCCAGTGCAGCCAACAGATCAAGATAACCTTTACCTGTAGTGACGATACCCATACGGGCATCTTCAACATCGAGAATGCGACGATCCAACGGGTTAGCACGAGCAAATGCAGCGACCGCTTCCAGTTTCTTCTCTATACGCGTTTCCATCTGAGGTCCCGGCAGATCAGGCCAACGATAGTGAAGGCCATCTGCCGGAGGGGTGAAATCTTCTGGAATGTTGAATTCAGGTAGCTCGCCAATTTCCATCGACGCTGCACTTTCCACAGTTTCAGAGATCGCTTTGAAACCTACCCATGTACCGCTGAATCGTGATAGCGCGATGCCCCAAAGACCGTATTCGAAATACTCGGAGATGTTGGCAGGGTTAATGGTTGGCATAAAGAATGAGATGAACACCGCATCCGACTGATGAGGCATGCTGGAAGAAACACAACCGTGGTCATCACCCGCAACAACCAGAACACCGCCTGTTGGAGAGCTACCGAAAGCATTACCATGCTTCAGCGCGTCGGCTGCACGGTCAACACCGGGGCCTTTGCCGTACCAAATACCGAACACACCATCGACATTTTTATCCGCTGACGTTTCCACCTGCTGAGAACCCAGAACCAGCGTAGCACCCAACTCTTCATTGACTGCAGGGATAAACTCAATGTCGTGATCTTTTAAGAGAGATTTAGCCTGCCATAGTGCCTGGTCATAACCACCAAGTGGTGAACCTCGATAACCACTAATAAAACCCGCTGTTTTCAGACCGTTCTTCCGGTCTAACTGGCGCTGCATCATTGGCAGACGTACTAAAGCCTGAGTACCTGTCAGAAATACACGCCCTGTTTCTCGTGTATAACGATCATTAAGCTCATAGTTATCTAATTGAACTGATTCATTGCCATTCAGGGAAGGATCATTCAGAACCTCAGAGTTTTTAACCGTAATCTCTTCAGCCTGAATTTTTTTATCGTCGGAAACCTGCTCCAAGCGCTTGTCGTAATGGCCCATGCCATCCACCTCAATCTTGTCTTTATAGTTATTCAGGTAATTAAGCGGGCTAGCCCAGCAGGTCAGATCTATTAACGCCCCTCAGCGCATTGACCTGAATCAATTACCTTTGATTAATGGTTGGACAGTGTATGAGGTTTCCGGAGAAAGGTGCTTTCGAAATTACAGCCAATACAGTCTATTTATGAAAGGAACATTAATGTGGTAGCATTTAATAGAAAGAATCTTTCATTTTAAAAATGAAAAACGAATACATGACAATAGAACTCGATCGTTACGACCGTCAAATCATCAACATTTTGCAACAGGATGGACGTATCTCAAACCAGCAACTCGCCGATCAGGTTGGGCTATCTTCAGCCGCTTGTTGGCGCCGAGTAAAAGCACTTGATGAAAACGGGGTACTTAAGAAACATACGACTATTATCGATCCGGAAGCGCTCGGATACGACCTCAGCGTTATCATTATGGTCAGCCTGATCAGGCATCAACAGGATCACGCAACCGAGTTTCAAGCCGCAGTTAAAGATTATCCGGAAGTGCTGCAATGCTTCGCAGTTACGGGTGATGCCGACTATATACTACGTGTCGTTATTCAGAATATGGCTGCCTACGATCGTTTTCTAAATGAAAAGATCTTCTCCTTGCCCGGCGTTAGTCAGGTGAAATCCAATTTCGCCCTACGTGAGGTAAAGAACGACACAGCCATTCCTGTTGAATAGACATAGAACCAAACAGAATAGTAAAGATGCTTTTCCGGCAAATGGAAATCAGCTAGTTTATTAGGACACATTTATTGCAATATTCATACGCTAAAATACTTACAAACCCAAAGATAACAGGCTTTAAGTGCCATATTGAAACATATGCCAGATACTCAGGTACAACTTATCGCTTCACTTAAAAGTGAAATCGAGCAGCTAAGGAAACGCTGTGAAAGAGCTGAACGCTCTGAGCAGAATTTCCTCACTGCACTACGCCTGAGTCCGATGGCTCTTTGTCATCACGATACAGAACTTCGCTATACCTGGCTCTATAATGGGCATATGGGCTTTGTACAGGATGATGTTCTTGGCAAAACCGACTGGGACATTCTGGATAAAGATCTGGCAGATCGTATGGGCGTCATTAAACGCCGAGTACTTGAAACAGGCATTGGTGAACGGGTTGAGATGCCAACTGTTTTGGGAGATCCAAACTGTGAGTACTTCGACCTGGTTGTAGAGCCCCTGCGAGATCCTGAATCACAGGCCATTATTGGCCTGGCATGCAGCGGGATTGATGTAACGGATGACCGAAGACGCCGAGAAGCCTACCGTACCAACGAAGAAAACCTTCGTTATATATTCAGTGCATCACCCCTTCCCATTACCGTAACCCGAATCTCTGACGGTGATCACCTCTTCTATAATGACGCAGCTAACTCGTTATTTCAGATTGAAGAGCGTAACAAAAGTGATTTTGATACCAGCTTGTTTTCTCAGTTTAACTTCCCCCAGGAACTCTGCGATAAACTTGCCGAGGGTGCTCTTATAGATTCCCATCGCTTTGAGCATGTTAAAGAGGGGCAAGTATTTCACCTTTCTTTGAATGCCAGGCAAATTTTCTATAACAGTAAAGCGGCTATCCTTGCCACATTTACCGATCTCACCCAGCAGATGCAGCACAACTATCGTTTAGAGGAAGCACGCCAAAAAGCGGAGCGACTCGCCCATACTGATGTAATGACGGGCTTGGATAATCGGCGATCTTTGTACCAAAAGTGCGACGAAATTTTAAAATTCCTAAACCGCTCGACTGATCACCTCTGTGCTGTAGTAATCGATATCGATTACTTTAAAAAGATAAATGACACCTGGGGCCATAACATTGGTGATCATGCGATAAAGCTGGTAGGTGATTTACTTAAACAATCCATAAGAAGGACCGATATTGCGGCTCGATACGGGGGTGAAGAATTTGCGCTTATCCTGCCCAATACCGACCTGCATCAGGCGTATAAGTTTGCGGAAAAGGTACGCCTTCGTATTGAAGAGATGGTCATTGAAACAGAAAATGAATCGATTGACCTGACAGCCAGCTTCGGGGTTGCGACTTACAACGCCTCGATGAATGAAGTCGGTGATCTATTGAATGCCGCTGATATTGCGCTCTATTCCGCCAAACGCGCTGGAAGAAACTGTGTAAAGATAGCCACATAACACTCTTCTACCTATTAGCCCCACGGGGCCGTAGCGGCAAAATCTACAAACTGTTTAACCTCATCAATATTACCTCCCTCACCCCACTCAAAGCCTACACTTCGCATGATCTGATCCTCAGCGAGCGGCAGCTTTACGATGTTACTCACTTCATAATGTTGCGGTACGATAGCAATACCTACTTCTGCAGAAACCAGCGCCAGCGCCCTGTCATCCTGATTGGCCACATAGGCTAAATTAAGTCTGACGTTATGCGCTTTCAGTAAGCCTTGCACTACCCTACGATGTTCACAATGTGACCGAGCGATAAACGGCTCTCCTTCCAGCTCTGATAAACTAATCGAGCTTGAGCGGCTTAAATGGTGATTTAATGGCAGCGCTAATACATAAGGCTCAGTAAACAAAAGATGCGTATTGATGAACTTTCTTGAAGAACGGGGTGAATCGGGTAGCACCGTTAAAGCCAGATCGATCTTATCTTCTTCTTCGAGCTTATCCATCTCAATTGCACTGGCATCAATCACATCCAACTGCAGATCGGGGTGCTCACGTCGGTATTGCTCGACCAACCTAGCAACATGACTAATAGATAGTGTATTGATAACACCTATTCTGAGACGCCTTTGCACTTCATGATGTTTAAGTTCGTCTTTGGCTTTGGCACACTCACCTACAATCAATCTTGCGCGCTTGAGTAATTTTCTGCCCGCCGGAGTCAATACCACGTTGCGTTTGTTACGGGTAAAAAGTTTTACCCCCATCTCGGCCTCAAGTTTTGAGATTGAAGCAGACAATGCAGGTTGTGATACAAATGCGCGCTCCGCCCCGCGCGTAAAGCTTTCCGATTCAGCCGCAGCGAGAAATAGCCTGAGTTGTTGCAACTCCATACATAACCACCATCTATCATAGCCATCAAAACAATCGATTTTAATTATTTTAGTTCTCATACTAAGCTTTTGGCAACCAATCCCTAAGGAGCCTAAGGAGAAAGTGATGACTAAACAGGTAGCTCTAATCATCGGTGCAGGTGACTATCTTGGCTCAGCTATCGCCAGACGCTTTGCAAACGAAGGCTTCCATATTGTCGCCACTCGCCGTCGAGGCGATCTTGAAACCCTCAAAAATCAAATTGAAAGTTCGGGTGGCGCAATAACCACAATCCATTCAGATGCGCGAGATGAACAACAGGTTGTTCAACTCATAGAAAAGGTAGAGACCGAGATTGGCCCAATCAACGTCACTGTTTTCAATGTGGGGGGAAATGTCAGATATGGCCTTACTGAAACGACTACTCAGGTCTATCGCAAAGTATGGGAGATGTGTGCTCTTGCTGGATTTTTGGTTGGACGAGAAGTTGCCCGAAAAATGCTGCCCCGAAGCAAGGGAACCATTCTATTTACAGGCGCATCAGCCAGCCTTAGAGGAAGTAGCGGGTTTGCAGCATTTTCCGGAGGAAAACACGCCCTGAGAGCATTGGCACAAAGTATGGCAAGAGAACTGGGCCCTCAGGGTATCCATGTCGCCCATGTCATTGTAGATGGCCTTATTGAAAACGATAACACCGCAAGTCTGTTCCCAGATATGTATGCCAGCAAAGGGGAAGATGGCGTTCTCCAACCCGACCAACTGGCAGAAATATACTGGCAACTACATAAGCAACATAAATCCACCTGGACCTTTGAACAGGACGTTCGCCCGTTCAAAGAGGTATGGTAACAACCCATTCAAGGACTAACTCATGAGTAAACATGTTGACTTCTACTACGATTTTATTAGCCCTGCCTCCTATCTGGCATGGACACAGCTAGAAAAGCTGAAAGCGGATACAGGTGCCACGATAAATTACAAACCGATGCTTTTGGGTGGCGTATTTAAAGCCTCAGGTAATACAAGCCCAATTACTAATCAGGCTAAATGGGAATGGATTAGTAAAGACTTCCAGCGCTACGCGGATAAATACCAGGTGCCTTATCAGCTTAATCCTCATTTCATTTTCAGCACGGTAACTGCACTACGTGGCGCACTATGGGCGCAAGCCGCAGGTCGTATCGAAGATTACAACACAGCCATGTATACCGCAGCGTGGGCTGATGGAAAGGATCTTTCCGACAAAGAAGTTCTTTCTGAGATACTTGAGGCTGCTGACTTTAATCCTGCGGAGATTCTTGAAGCAACCTCTCAGCCGGAGATAAAAGAAGCATTGATTCAGGCAACAAATGAAGCCGTTAAAAACGGTGTTTTTGGTGCACCGACATTTATAGTTGGCAATGAATTGCACTTCGGCCAGGATCGACTTGAATGGGTTGAAGCAGCACTTCAAGAAAAATAAGTGTTCTTATCATCGAGCTGGTAAAGGGTGTTTTACCAGCTTGTCTACCTACCCCTTCTGTCGGGTGAAACGACCTCTGTCTTCTCAACCTGTTCTTTTAACTGTTGCTCACGCTCAGTTACATAACTAAAAAACGTCTCTGCCTGAACAGGCTTAGAAAATAGATAACCCTGAAAGCAATTGCAGCCGAGTTGTGACAGCGTATTACACTCCTCGGTTGTTTCTACACCTTCAGCAATAACCACCAGATCTAAGCGGTCTGCAGTGGCAATGATGACCTGTACTATTGCAGCCTGTTCAGAGTGAGGGCGTAAGTCTGTCACAAAGGACCGATCAATCTTCAAAATATCTAAAGGTAGATGACGCAGATATTTCAGTGATGAATAACCTGTGCCAAAGTCGTCGATCGCAAATGAAACCCCTTTTTTCTTCAAAAGTTTCATTTTCTGGCTAGCAATCTCGAAGTTGTTGAGCAGCATATTCTCTGTGATTTCCAACTCAAGCATGAAGCCGGGAATTCCACTTTCATCCAGAAGCGTTGAAACCCGATCGACAAAATCAACTTGCATAAACTGCAACGGACTCACGTTAACCGCTAAACGGCGGAATGTTGAAGGGAGCCCCCTTTCCATCCAGCCCTTAAGTTGGCTGACACCTTGAGCCAGCACCCAATTACCAATCTCGACAATCTGTCCGCTATCTTCCGCTATTTGAATAAAATCACCAGGGAATACCAGGCCCCGCTCTGGGTGATTCCAACGAAGCAGTGCTTCCGCCCCAATGCACTCCCCTTTCGCCCCGATTTGCGGTTGATACCACAGCTCTAATTCACCGTGCTCGATTGCCTGATGTAAACCTTTCTCAACATTCAATCGCTCCTGTGCACTCGACTGCATCTCGGGATCATAGAACTGGAACCCGTTACGACTTTTCGCTTTTACCCGATAAAGCGCTGTATCCGCACGACGCAGAATGTCACCGGAATTGGAGTTTTGCTCTGGGAAAAGAGCTATACCCACACTTATGGTGCAGTAAAGAGAGTGAGAGTCTACTAAAAATGGATCTGTAAATTGCTGTATGATGTCTTCAGCAAGATGGGCTGCGGCTTCTATACAGCTTTCTTTATCAATACCAGCCTCAGGCAACAGAATGACGAACTCATCACCACCAAATCGAGCTGACGTTGCGCCAGTTGGGATGATACTGTTAATTCTGCCACTGATTGCCTTGAGCAACAGATCCCCCGCTCCGTGCCCCAATGAATCATTGATTGTTTTAAAACGATCAAGGTCCATGTAAAGCACTGCACCATATTTGCCATTTGTCTGGTGCAAAACCAGAGATGAACTTAGCCGATCCATAAACAATCGGCGATTAGCCATGCCAGTTAATGTATCGAAGAAAGCGAGTTCATAAACCTGTTTTTCAGCTGCTTTACGCGCGGTAATATCACGCGCCATGATCAGAATATACAGCTGCTCTTCGAGATGAACCTTAATACCCCTCGCTTCTATCGGAAAGGCACTACCAGTACTGTCTATCTGCAGATCTTCAAACGTTGACACCTGATCATCGCTTAATTCATCAAACCGCTTTTCCAACTCAGCGACTGTAAAAGACTCACTAAAATCTGCCAGGCTTCGCCCAATAATTTTGTTGCTGTCTATCTTTAAAGTCAGTTCAGCCTGTCGGTTAGTGCGAACGATTGAAGTGTCAGACTTACACAGAAACATCGCATCGCCCGCGTTTTCCATTAACGAACGGGAGAATGATTCACTGCGTGATAACTCAAGGACGCTTTCATTAAGTCGATCTGTCGTCTCTTTCTTTTCAAGCCACAGTTTAGAAAAGCTATCGACCAGACTACCTAGTTCATCATTGGCTTTATACGGAGGCTGGTCCGCACCACCGTCCCGAAGTCCATTGATCCAGTCAACGATGTTCAATATCGGTTGAGAGAGATAACGATAAAACAGAACAAGAAGAATTAAAGCCAGAATGACATTGTGCAATACACCAAATACAAGGCTGTTCAAGGTGCGTTTAGATAATCGATTGGTGATAAATTGCGAATCCAGCTTAACTCTCAGGATCGCTTTCTCTGACTGCTGGTTCGCAACATCCAGCTTAGTATCAATGCTCGTATTGATATCAACTAACAAGTTTCCAAGTATCATCGCGCCTCGGTTACCGTTATGAGGAACACGGCTATTTTCAGCTAACGTATCACCGAAATCGTCCTGCAAAGATGCGTAAATAATGGCCGGGTGGGAGAGCAGGTTTTTAGTAATGTCACGCGCCTGATCATGATTAAGATTGTAAACGGCACTCGCCGCAGTATCTTTGTGAGATGCAATGACCCGATGAATATCTTCAACCGCGTTTTTTTTCTCCTCTTCCAGATCAAGAAGAACCTGGAAGCCAGTCGAAATAAGGCCGAGCAGAATAGCAATCACTAAGACAGCTTTCGCCTGCTTATAGGCAATACGGTGTCTTAGCTGTAGTTTCATTAACCTAACCTTTGATTATTTCTTTAACAGATAGCGATCGTATATTTCCTGATAACGACCATTTTCCATGATCGCCTTTAAGCCTTTATTAAACTCGGTTAACAACTGCTCATTACCCGGATAATCTCGGCTAAGACATAAATGCAGCTTATTCGGCATGACATCATCAAGACGTTTGATCTTTATCTTATCCAGCAACCCCAACTGTCGGGCACGGTACTTAGTAACCAGCTCACCGGTATAAAAAACACCAGCGCCTCGATAAACCACAGCGTTCAATCCGCTATCCATACTCGGGGTTGTACTGTATTCGATCTGATTATTAGTTAGTTCTTTCTCTACTCCCCAGCCCTCAACTGCCAGAACTGAGTAGGCTTTCAGATCAATTCGCTCATTGATGCTTCGATCATCAACCTGTTCAGACATCACCGCAACCTGAAGGATTTCGCTGATCGGATCACTAAAGATCATAAAGGTTTCACGATCTTGCCTGCGTGAACAGCTGATAGTGCCAACGACACGCCCGTGCTCAATATTCTTTAGTATCCTCTTCCAGGGGGCTGCTTGTATCTCCGCATTAATACTTACTTCTGAAAAAGCAGCTTTCACCACATCGACATCAATTCCATTAACTTTATTGCCTGACACAATGGTATAGGGTGGGTAATCAATGGTGTATAAGATAATGTCAGGCGTTTTGCTCGCGGCTAACGAACCTGTAGAGATCCCCATAATGAACAAAATCCAGCTGGCCATCTTAACCATTGAGATTCTGCTTCCTGCAAGTTGAATTCGCTGATGCATTAGTCCTTTCATGGTGATCCATTTAGGCTATTAAAAATTACAGCCTTCAATATAGTTGATCGTTCAAAAATATAGAAATAATACACGCCGATAAGAATGAATTGGCTGACACATGACAAGCTTTATTCTTTTCTATTGTTGGCAGGAACATTTGAAACGGTTCTGACGCCATGTAGGTCAACCTCAAATATGCCTCCCCTTGCTATGATTGCTTTCGGAGAAGATCAGTAAGATCGTTATCGGGTAAGGGCCGGTTGAGCAAATACCCCTGAAAATAATCACAATTCAGGTTCTTGAGCATGCCTAACTGAAAATCAGTTTCAACACCCTCTGCGACAACATTTAGGTTAAGTCCATGGGCCATGAGAATACAGGCTTTAACCAATTGTTGATGGCTACTATGTTCTTCCAGGTCCATCATAAAACTTCGATCTATCTTCAATGTATCAAAGGGGTAACGCTTCAAATAGGACAAGGAAGAATAACCCGTTCCAAAATCATCAATAGAGAGCATGACACCCATCGCCTTTATCTGGCGTAATATGGTCTCAACATACTGGTCATCTTCGAGCAATATGCCTTCCGTCACCTCAAGGCAAAGTTGTTCGGCCGGAAATTCTGTTTCGTACAGAACCTTTTCAAGCTGGCTAATATAATCCGGATGCCTTAACTGTCGGGGGGATACATTGACTGCCAATGTGAGCTTATGCCCCTGATCGATCCATAACTTTCCCTGTCTGCATGAACGAGTTAGCACCCATTGCCCTATTTCAATGATCTGGCCTGTGTGTTCCGCAATAGGGATAAATTTATCAGGGCCAACAACACCCAATACACCACTATTCCAACGCAGCAAAACTTCGGCTGAAGCCAAATGCAGTTTGTTACTTCTCTCTGCATAAACCGGTTGATAAACCAGGCTAAGTTCTCCCAACCGGAGCACCTCTCTCAGATGCTGTTCAATCAGCAATTGCTCCTTAACGGCAAGACTCATTTCGTTAGAATAGAATGAAAAGTGGCCCTGAACACCCTGCTCTCGGCAACGATACATGGCTAGCTCTGCATTTTGCATTAGCTCTTTAGAGTTCCCCCCATGTTCAGGATAAACAGCAATACCAAATGTCGCGGTTAGACAAACTTTTCTATCGTCGATAAGCCACTCAGATTTTAGTTTTTGAATAAGATCATTAACCTTTTCGACAACCTGTTGTTCGTCACCTGTTCCGGAGAAAATAATTACAAATTCATCTCCACCGTAACGAATTAAACTGTCATTTTTCGTCAGAGTAGCCCTTAATCTTTGCGCTGTGGCCATGAGAATTCGATCGCCGAATTCATGCCCCCAGTTATCATTGAAACGTTTGAAGTTATCCAGGTCCATATAGATAACACTTAGTTTGGCATCACGTTGACGGGCTGATTCAATGGCTTTATCCATTCGATCAGTCACCTGAGTCTGACTCTGACTTAAATCCCTGATACAACAAACCCTAACCCCGTTGCCTCTTAACAAACTATCCCGGGCACAAATTTCAACAGGGAAAATACCGCCATCCCGGTGTTTACCTTCGATATCGTAGGGACGTTCATAGCCTGACAACATATTGCTAACGGCCGTAGAGACACAATCCGGAGCCATCAAGTTCCAGATATCCGAATTAAGGAGCTCTTCACGGCTGTAACCAAAGATTTGCTCCGCGGCTTTGTTACTATCCAGAATCCGACCTTGTTGATGAATGAGAATGCCTTCATTACTCAACTCTGATAATTGACGAAGGCGTAACTCACTGTTAATTAACTCCTCTTCTGCACTTCGCCTTCTCTTTAAGTCAATCAAACCAACCTTAAATAACATCACAGAAGTGAAAGAAGCGATAAGGAACAAAAGGCTAACAACTGAAATGATAGAGTCTGAAAAAAAACCGGTCACCCGTACGGGTTTGAAATACAACAAACGCCAACCAGGTAGCTGGCTTAAAAAGGATTCAGCAGTTAGGTAAGCTTCTTCATAACCTTCGCGGTACATACCCGTTTTATCGGCGAAGTCGTTGAATCCAAGATCATTAATGTGGATACCAGCATATTGTCTATTTGCTTTTATCAAAGCCTGAACCTTTTCACTGAGTGGCCACAAACTTTTTAATAACCAGTCATGTCTGGAGGTCGCAAAGACAATCCCCTGCGGGTCAACTAATAATGGTGTTCCACCTAACTCGTCAAAGGCTCCTTCGAATTTAGTCATTTTTACTTTTACGACCGCTACACCCAGCACATCACCCTCTCGGTTTGTAATCGTATTTCCGAAATAGATACCACGCTGCTGGGTTCTCAATCCATAGGCGGCATAAACCGTGTGCCCCTCTTTGAGCGCCTTAAAGAAATATGGCCTGAATGAATAGTTATCTCCCTCAAGAGACTTGGAGGGTTTAAAGCGATTCTCTAACAGAACATCACCGTTTGATGACAAGAGATAACAAAGGCTTGCCTCATTGCTAACACAAAACCGGTTCAAAACCTCTTTCGCCTGAGCATATAAGCTTGGCTCATCACCACGCCTACCGATTATTCCCGCTTGGCTTTGCGCGTGCATAAATGAACTGATTTCAGGCATCGCAGCCATCGTCGCAGCCACATTTTTATAGCTTTTGAACGCTGTATCTAGCTCGACAGCTAACAGTTTTCCGGATGTTTTAATCGCATTTTTCTCGGCTGTCTGAGCCGCAAAATCTGATTGTTTGTAATGAACAATGACACTGCCTCCTGCGAGCAGGCAGCAGAAGACCGTTAAGGTCAGAAGAATGGTACGAATTTTCATTTACGCATCTCCCCACCCCACTTATCGCAACCGATAAGCAGGGTGAATCGATATCCATCAGCAAAGGATCAAACCCTGAACTGGGATAAGATATCCTTAAGTTGAGATGCCTGGTTCTCCAGTCTCAGGCTAATATCGCTATTACTCCGGGCACTCGTAGCTGTCTCTAAAGCAGCGCTGCCTATTTGCTCCAGATTATCCCGGGTCAACGTTGTAACCTGAGCTTGCTGCTCCGTGGCTGTAGCGATGAGCAGGTTAAGCTGATTTATCTGATCAACTTCATCCGCAACATTAGAGATCAACTCGTTGACCTGTTCAGAAAGCCGCACATTATCTTCTGCTAAAGACTGCCCTCCCTTCATCACTGATACCGCCTGATTAGCTTTTTGCTGCAGCGTATCTAATAGGCCCTTTATCTCTTCTGTTGCATTCTGAGTACTATGAGACAAAGCCCTGACTTCATCCGCTACCACAGCAAAGCCTCGCCCCTGGTCTCCGGCTCTGGCAGCTTCAATCGCTGCATTCAATGCAAGCAGGTTCGTCTGTTCAGCAATGCCCTGGATAACGGCGATGATGCTGCCCACCTTATTACTTTCTTCAGCCAGGTTCGAAATGACCTCTGTCGCTTGAACGATCTCACCCGACAGTGCTTCGGTAGCAACGCGATTTTGGTTGACGATATCCCGTCCATGGCAGGTACTCGATTTAACCTCATCACTACACTTAGCTGCCTGACTGGCATTAGACGCGATATCATTAACCGTCATACTTATTTCAGCCATCGCTGTGACTGCTTTTTCGCATTCGGAATTCTGCGTTTCCACCGCAAATTGAGTCGATGCTGAATTGGACTTCAGATGTTCAGATGTATGCAAAAGACTATGTGCATTTTCCGAAACAGAAGAGACCGCATTAGAGATTTTTGACACAAACTCATTGAAATTACCGGCAAGCTGAGCAATTTCATCTTCACCTTTTACGGGTAAACGAACACTCAGATCCCCTTCTCCAGAAGCGATTTCAGCCATCTGGCTGCTAGCCTTCTTAACCGGGGAGATCACCATTCGGAAGCTCAACCAGATCGCAAGCAGCGTTAATAAAACCCCAATGGGTAATGTTGACGCCATTGTTGCTTTCAAAAAATCTGCCTGACTCTCTGTAGAGCGGGTTTGCTCCTGCACCTGCGATGCGATCGATGCGGACAGTTGTGATGTATGGTTTTCCAATGCAGAAACTAACGTAACGAGTTTATCCCTGGTCAACGTAAATTCGGCCTGCAGTTTCTGAATCTCTTGTGTACCCTGAACATGGGTTTGCAGCATTATCTTTGAAGCTTCTGCATAACTTTTACCCTTCCAGCTTCCACTATTAATAATCCCTGTAGCTAGTGGTGAAGACGTAATTTCAGAAAGCTGTTCTGCTAAGTCATCTAGTGAAGACAATACCAGCTCGGTTTCTTCACCAGGTTGCATAGATTGCAACTGCTTTTGTAGAGAAGAGACGGAGTTTCCTAATGCGATCTGAGCACTGTAAATGGCAATCACAAACTCCCATTTATCTTCTACATCGCCACTCCAGGAAGTAACCTGATTCCGCTGAAAAGCATCCTCCAGACTTGATACCTGATAGTTGGCGTAGAAGCCTAGCCGCTTCATAAACTTGTTAAAAGCTGCCACGTTTTCAGCTGAGCGTTTGATAGCATCTACATACAACCCATGCTGTTCAATCACCTTGCTTTTAAGCGCTTTGAGCTGATCCATCATACTGTGTAAAGTCTGGCTTTCTGACTGATAGCTGCTGCCGTCAAGGTAGGTTAAAGCAGAGACTGATTGTTTAAGATGAAGGTCCATCTTAGCCAGCACCTGCGCAGTAATCGGTTCCGCATAGAACAGACTGTTTTGCAGTAAGCCAGTACTTTGGCTTACGTTAAGGCTCAATACTGCAGAATTTTCAGAGCTGCTCCAGGCTTCACCCGCAATGTGCTCTAAAGAATCACGAATTTTATTTACCCCGGTCAGTGCATATAAGCTACTCAGCATTAGCACAACCAAGGTTAATAAAAAGCAGCCACCCAATTTAAATCCAATGGTCATTTTCATTGCCGCACTCGTTCAATTGTTATTGTTGTGACAAAAGACAGGGGCAAGAACAGTGCCAACCAATAGACCAAAGTCTAAAACAAGCTTAATTAACTTATTTCATTGGGGTTTAAGGAAACTCACTGATAGATTAGAAAGTACTAAAAAGGCGAAATTCCGCCATAAGGATATTTAAAATGGGTGGAAAACTGCTATTTTATATAGTTTTTGCTCACTCTTATCAGAAAGAAAACATAATCATTAGATATGAAACGATTGTACGAACGACCTTATCTATTTATCTCAATGAAGCAGCATTAAGCAAGTACAGAAAGTAATATGAAAAGGCGGAGACTCACCTGATATGTGTAAAGCTACTTCATACAAATTTCTTCATCTGACATAATTACACTATATTTTCAGGATACAGATGTGTGTTATGAGTTCAGCACCTAAGAATGAGATTTTTACCCAAGTTGTTTTAGAAGTTTTTAAAGTCGGTGGCTTACTAAACATTGATGGCGATAAGCTAACAAAGGAATTCGGCTTAACAGCTTCCCGTTGGAAGATTCTTGGGGCGATTATGTTATCCGACAACCCTGTCACAGTTCCTGAGATTGGTCGATATATGGGCCAAAGCCGTCAAGCTGTTCAACGTCTTGTAGATGTAATGGCGAAGGACGGTCTCTTGACTATGACTGAAAACCCAAACCACAAGCGGGCTAAATATATTCAAATGACGACTAAGGCTGTTGATATCTATAAACAGTTAGATATGAAGCAAGTTAAGTGGGCAGAAGGACTGTCATCCGACCTTTCTACATCAGAAATGGAGAGTGCCTTGAAAGTACTTAAACATATCGCCAAACAAATTTCAGCCTGAATTGCCTTTCTGAGATCGAAGCAATATTCCTCTCTCATGAGAGAGGAAAAGCTTCACAAACCTCAGGGCAAATTGTTCACCCTTTATTCTTTGCTTAACCACATCTTCGATAATAAGCCGTCCCTCAATACAAATTGATGATAAAAGGCTGCAGAGATGTGTATCGCTACAACAAAAAGTAGCAGCTTAGTCAGGATCCCGTGAACGATTCGTACTGGTAAGTCAGATAAGCCCTGAGGCATTATATAACCATGTATGATAATACTAGGCATATCGACTTGTGCAGCGATAGCCATGCCAGTTATGACAACTCCAAATACAAGAATGTAAATAAAAATATGGGCCCAAGTAGCGGCTTTGGCTAACAGCTTATTTCCTTTCTCAGGTATTGGCTGGCGTACTGACGCTAGCTTTATGAAGAGTCGAATTACAAAGAGCATCCCTACACCAATGCCCACTGCCATATGAACTTCAAGCCGGTCTACTTTTAGGTCCAAATCATTAGATAACTGAGCTATGTCATTACCCATGAACAAAGCTAGAAGAATGATAGGGGCTAAAAACCAGTGTAGGATTATCATAGCCAAAGGATAACTTTTCATTGTTTAAGTCCCGCTTACCTAACTTCGGATATGATGTAATCAACTGCATTAAGAATTGAGCCATTTGAGCACGTTGAGCAACCTCCTTTCACTTTATGATCTTCGGCCCCTTTTAGAACAATTTCTTTCATTCTCTCCACAGAGTCCCTATCAAGATATGATGACCATTCTTCCTTTTTGTGAATGTTTGGCGCACCTGTGACCCAGCCTTTGAACCCTCCTGTATGGCAGGAACTACAGACCTTCTCAAAAGTTGGGTTTCCTTCAGCCAAGAGCATAGGACTAGCCGATAAAGCAGTAGCCAATACAAAGAATTTGATCGTTGCTTTTGCTTTCAATGATGGATTCATTGCTGATAGCCCTTTATCTACGAGTAAGTTTACGGCCATCACGAATGTTCAGAGCCATTAAAAAAATATTGGTTGCTCCGGCAATGATTTCTATTGCCTGTACCACGTAAAAGGTTGTATCGAATTGCCCAGCCGAGGCCCAGAGATTAAGGAATATTGCACATGGCACAAGGATAAGCACCCCATTGACACCAATGAATGGCATTCGCTTCTTCTTCTGACCAATGACACCTTTAACAGTTTTTTTGGCCATAGCAAAACCGGTCGCACCTGTGATCGCAATTGCAGGTATTAAGATGAAAAGTCCAGGTAATACTATTAGGCTTTTGACTCTCGCTACGGTCTCTAGATCGAAAAACAACTCGCTAATAACAGTACTTGTAAAAAATGCCACTATGCACAGAGTTGCTACAACAGCAGCGGCCTTATGGATTGATGACTTCATAGAATTCTCCAGAATCAAACATGACAACACGATGTCATTGTTGTATATTTGACACTATGTTGTCAATATGGCTTTTAGATAAAATATGATAATCCAACCCAAGCATGAAATTTTTACATTAGTTGTATTAGAAGTTTTTAAAGTTGTAGGTCAGTTAAATATTGACGGAGACAATATGTCGAGGGAATTCAATTTAACTGCTTCAAGATGGAAGGTACTTGGAACAATTGGCCTTTCTAAGCAGCTTTTAACTGTCTCTGAAATTAGTCGCCATGTAGGCCAGAGTCGCCAAGCAGTACAGCGATTAGTCGATATTATGCTGGATGATGGGCTTCTTATTATGGAAGAAAACCCAAATCATAAGCGTGCTAAATATATTAAGCTGACAAAACTAGGACAAAAGATTCATGAACGCTTGTATGTAAAACAGATTGACTGGGCTAAAAAATATTCTGCTGATATAGATAAAAAAAACTTAGAAAGAACGCTAGAAGTCTTAAAACAAATAAGTCGTTAAAAGCTATCAGATATAACTTTCAGCGGTCCAGGGTTTATCATTCAACTTTTAAACAATTGAACCTCTTCTAACCATTTCCGGACCATTCTCTTTGTATTTGTACCTACGAGCTAACAACTATATTCTGAGTTCGCATAGCTTATCGATCTGCGAGCCTATATAGATCGATCATCTAGATGCACATCCACAATTGCTAATATCCAGTTAACTACGTCGATGAAACGTGTTCAAAGAAAAGTTTGATCAATACTTAACCCCTTAATTGTTCAGGCCTTACTGTTCCTGTTCGGTATCTATGCAACAAGTTACCAGCAGTTTCAGTTATGTAATCCTGCATCCAATTTTGACAACATGTTGCATATAAGCCAAATTTGTGACAACATGCTGTCATATTGGCAATTAAAGCGATACAGAATTAACACATTGTTAGTACATACTCATTTATAAATGAGTACTGAGCGTGAACTGATTTGTTCTGTATATTTCTGCGCCTGCAATCAGGCGCTGGGTCCACATTCTTATTCTAGTAGGAGAAAAAAATGGCTGAATTTAGAGAACTAAATGACCAAGTTAGCTTAGCTGACCAGATGTACTCAAATGAAGATGGCTCCATTGTCTTAGTTAATGTGTTCACTGTTGACTCCCAAGATGAAGAGGCATTGGTCAAAGCTTGGCAACATGACGCTGACTTCATGCGCGCCCAACCTGGTTACATTTCCACTCAATTACATAAAGGAATAGCTGGAAGCAGCACATATATAAACTATGCCATTTGGGAAAGCGTGGAGGCTTTTAAGAACGCCTTCACGAACCCTGAATTTCAGAAACGCATTAATGGATATCCTGATAGCGCAATTGCTGCACCTCATCTATTCAAGAAAATAAATGTACCAGGCCACTGTGTTGCTTAAGTAATTGCAAGGTAAACCGTAATGATCATTCAAAATCAATCAGATATGAATCAGGCTTGGGAACCACATGGAGATAGCCGCGTTTACTGGGAAAAAAATATACTCATTATGGAGCTATCGGATGGGTTTAATATTGAAGGGGCTTTAGTATGTATCAATAAAGCAAAAGCGCTAATTGAAACTCGTGAAGTTCTTTATTGGGCATTTCTTATTAAACTTGGGAATGATGATACTTTGTTGCCCCCTGATGCTCTGCATGACGTAGAACAATTCTTTGCATGGTGCCAAAGAGAAGGATGCTCAGCAGTGGCTTATACCATTCATAACACAGTCCAGCAGTACATTATAAACCAGCTATTTAAGGATTCTGAGCTGCCTTGTGAGCAACTGAAACAAGAAGCCGCGGCGCGGGAATGGCTTAATGAACGACTTATACCTATTTGAAGTGTGCAATGAGGTTCGACGCCATTTAATAGACCGATTAAACGGCACTTCTATAGATAAACTAAACCTAAAAACAACCTCCTGATATTTACTTAATGGATATCATATATCTGTTTTTCACTATGTTATCCATTTATCTATTCAAATATAGTTCACGAATATCAGTTATCCACTCCATACATAAAGGTACTCAACATGAGCGTTCGCGGGCTTTTTTTAGCATCTCTACTGGCGGGAATCTCTAGTACAGCCTTAGCTAATGAACTTACATCTTTGCAAGAGGAGATCGTTCGTCCAGCTAAACTGATGACCATTCAGGACCCTGCTTCGCAATCTGTACGTACATTTCCTGGAGAAGTGAAAGCTACAGCACGAACAGAACTCGCATTTAGAGTTTCCGGTGAATTGATAGCACTGAAAGTTAGCGAAGGTGAAGAGGTCAAAAAAGATCAGCTACTGGCCAGGATTGACCCTACCGATTACGACGTGACACTTCAGCGTTACGAAGCAGAATATAAATTGGCCAAACAACAGTTTGAGCGAATTAAAACCATGCTTCAACGCAAACTTGTATCGCAATCTCAATACGACGAAAAAGCCGCAGAACTCAGTATTACCCGCGCTGCCCTCCGCCAGGCTCGACTTAATCGAAAATACACCGAGATTCATGCCCCTTATGATGGTGTAATCTCGCAACGCCTGGTGGAAAATTTTCAGAACCTGCAAGCTAAACAACCTGTCCTGATCCTTCAGTCTAACAACAAACTCGATATAGAATTTCAGCTTTCTGAAGCGATCATTTCTCAACAAACACGCCCTGAAGCGCTGAACTATCAAGCTGATGTAGTTTTTGACGTAATACCAGACAAAATCTTTAAAGCGGTTTATCGAGAAAGGACCACCGAAGCGGATCCTGCAACGGGTGCTTATACCATTACCCTAACCATGCCTAAACCTGTGTCGCTCCAGATTTATCCGGGTATGGCAGCCAGTGTTAGTGTCGATCTCAGTAAAGTCTTTTTCATCGAACAAAGCGGCTTTGTCCTTCCAGTAGAAGCAGTGATCTCAGATGAAACTCAACCACTTAATTCAACAAAAAGACAAATATGGAAAGTTGATCCGGAGACCATGCGTGTCCATCGTGCTGATGTCGAAGTTGGCAATATCACATCCAAAGGTCTGCAAGTGACTTCCGGTCTTGATGTCGGTGATATTGTTGTCGTTGCAGGCGCTAATTATATGCGTGAAGGTATGAAAGTACGTCAGTGGGAACGTGAGCGAGGGCTTTAATTATGAACAGTGCTGAATATTTCATAAGCCACAAAGTTTCCAGTTGGGTTTTTGCTCTGATACTCGGTTTAGGTGGAGCTTTTGCTTTTTTCGGGCTTGGGCAGTTGGAAGATCCTCCCTTTACGATTAAAGAGGCGATGGTTATTACTTCGTATCCTGGAGCATCTGCTCAGCAGGTCGAAGAGGAAGTGACTTACCCTCTTGAAAACCAGATTCAGCAATTAGCCTGGGTAGATAAAGTTAAATCTATCTCATCTCCCGGTTTGTCACAGATCACCGTTGAAATTAAGAGTATCTATGCAGGTGATGCATTACGCCAGATCTGGGACGAGCTACGTCGTAAAATTACCGACCACCATTCCAAACTCCCTCCTGGTGTTAACACACCATGGGTAAATGATGATTTTGGGGACGTTTTTGGTGTTCTGCTTGCGATCACGGGTGATGGTTATAACTACGAAGAGCTCAACGATTACACAGACTTTCTCAGGCGTGAACTTGTCCTAGTGGATGGCGTCAGTAAGGTCAATGTTTCCGGCAATCAACGTGAACAAGTAAATGTAGAGATATCTCGTATCCGTTTGAATACATTAGGCATTTCACTCGATAGAATTTACGATTTGCTCGCCACCCAAAACGTAGTTTCCAATGCAGGGTCTGTGCGTGTTGGAAGCGAATACATCCGTATCTCCCCAACCGGTGAGTTTAATGACGTTTCTGAGCTTGGTCGCTTAATTATTAGTGAGGCTGGATCATCCGAGTTAATTCGTCTGGCAGATGTCGCCGAAATCAAACGGGGCTATGCTGAAATTCCCGACAACCTTGTTTCCTATAATGGTAATCCGGCCCTGCACTTGGGTATCTCATTTACCAGCGGCGTTAACGTTGTTGAAGTAGGTAAAGCGATAACGGCCAAGCTCACGGAGCTTGAATACGCCCGCCCTATTGGTATGGAGATTTTCACGCTTTATAACCAGCCTACAGAAGTTGATAACTCAGTCAGTAACTTTTTATATAACCTGCTCGCTGCGGTAGCCATTGTTGCCGTGGTTTTACTGGTATTTATGGGTATTCAGAGTGGTTTGTTGATCAGCTCAATACTGATGTTGACCATTCTCGGTACCTTCATATTTATGCAGGTACTGGATATTAATCTGCAACGTATCTCACTTGGCGCGTTGATAATCGCCCTGGGGATGCTGGTTGATAATGCCATCGTGGTCACAGAGGGCATTATTATTAACATCAAACGTGGTTATAGCCGACTTGAAGCGGCTAAACAGGTTGTGACTCAAAACCAGTGGCCTCTATTGGGTGCCACCATTATTGCTGTTATCGCCTTTGCGCCAATCGGCCTGTCACCTGATGCAACCGGCGAGTTTGCAGGATCTCTATTCTGGGTATTATTGATTTCGCTCATGCTATCCTGGGTCACTGCAATAACGCTAACACCCTTTTTCTGCCATATATTATTTAAAGAGAATGACATAGATGCAGAAACTGATGCAGTCGATCCCTATAAAGGCTTTATCTTCACTATCTATAAAGCTCTGCTCGATCTTTGTATGCGCTGGCGCTTAGCCACTATAGTTGTCGTCATTGTTGCAACGATGGCATCGATAGCGGGCTTTTCTCAGGTCCGCCAGGCTTTCTTCCCGCCGTCTACTACCGCGATGTTTCTCGTCGATTATTGGCGCATCCAAGGTACCGATATACGTGCGACAGCTGAAGATATGCGTCAATTAGAGAACTGGCTCTTAACCGATGAACGTATTGAGTACGTGGCCACAACCACGGGCCAGGGTGCGCAACGGTTTATGCTGACATACGGTCCCGAAAAACAGTACGCGGCCTATGGGCAGTTGATGGTACGTACTGTTGATAATAAGGTCATTGATGCAGTACTCCATGATTTGGATCACCATCTAAAAGCACAGTTTGCTGAGGCTGAGTTTAAACTCAAACGTCTCGAAATTGGCCCCTCAACCGATGCTAAGATTGAATTAAGAATCAGCGGTGCAGACCCTGATGTGCTGCGCGGAATTGCGGCTCAGGCTGCTGACGTATTTCGGGAAGATCCTTCTGCAATCAACATTCGTCATGACTGGCGCGAACGGACCAAACTGATAAGGCCGCAGTTCCTTGAAGCACAGGCACGACGTGCCGGTATCAGCAAACAGGATCTAGACAGCATGCTGCAGATGAATTTCAGCGGCGAAACAATTGGCCTGTACCGTGATGGAACCACTCTGTTACCTATCATCGCTCGTACGCCAGACAAAGAGCGGTTAAATATTGATAATCTTCAGGATCTTACGATCTGGAGCCCGCGTTATCAGAACTGGGTACCGGTAGATCAGGTTGTGGGGAGCTTTGATGTCGTCTGGGAAGATTCTTTAATTATCCGTCGTGACCGTAAACGTACGCTAACACTCATGACCGATCCGAACCTGTTCAGTACCGATACCGCAGCCGCTTTATTAACGCGTATTAAACCTCAGATTGAGCAGATCAATCTGCCGACCGGGTACAGTATTCAGTGGGGCGGAGAATATGAAAGCTCAAGGGATGCTCAGAAACCGATATTTACAGCGATGCCTCTGGGTTTTCTGGCGATGTTCTTGATCACCATTTCCCTGTTTAACTCAGTTCGTAAGCCTCTGGTTATTTGGGCGACTGTGCCCTTAGCTATAACCGGGGTAACATTAGGCTTGCTGGCATTAGATCTTCCGTTTGGATTTATGGCAATGCTGGGATTCCTCAGCTTATCAGGCATGCTGCTAAAAAATGGTATCGTTTTGCTCGACCAGATCAATATTGAACTGGATTCAGGAAAAGAGCCCTACGCTGCTGTTTTTGAATCAGCCGTTTCACGTGTACGCCCAGTTTGTATGGCGGCGATCACCACCATATTAGGTATGATTCCTTTACTATTTGATGATTTTTTTGCCAGTATGGCTGTAGTCATTAGTTTTGGGTTGGGCGTTGCAACGGTACTTACTCTGATCGTGGTCCCGGTACTTTATGCAATGGCTTATAGAATCAAATACCGTTCGCCGTCCGATATGAGGGATATATGAAGCCGGATGACTTAAGTAAAGTCGATTTGCGCCTTTTAGTTGCATTTAACGCGCTCATGGAGGAGCGCAGTGTAACCCGCGCAGCAGACCGCCTAGATTCGTCACAGCCGGCAATGAGCCGAAATCTGCGTCAACTTAGGGACCTTTTCGGCGATGAACTGTTCAGTCGCCAGTCCCATGGTTTGTCTCCCAGCCCAAGAGCTGAACAACTGCATCAACAGTTACAGCCTCTGCTGGATGATATTCTAAGGCTTGTATCACCGGTACAGTTAGACCCAGCAAAACTAGAGCGCACTTTTAACATCAGCATGATTGACCCCATCTCCCAAGGGCTAATCACGCCTCTTTTGGAATATCTGGCAGAACATGCACCGGGGGTTAAACTGATAGTGCGCAATCTGGAAAGTTACAGTATGGACGATCTGATTGCCGGACAACTGGACTTTATTATCAATTTTGGCAACGAAGCGCCTGCGAATATTCACTCTCGCCTAATCGCCAACGAGCTACCCGTCTGTATGTTAAGCCACACCCACCCTATGGCCGATCTTCCTGAGATGGATCAGGCAACCTATCGACGGCAGCGGCATGTCGACTTTATCGTTCATGGCTTTTCCGGCCATGAGCTTCCCGATTGGTTATTTACCGATAGAGAGATTTTTCTGGAAACCAATAACATGGTCACCGCGCTAAACGCTATCTGTGACTCGGAAATGGTGATGATCGGTGGATCACTCATATCGCAACGATCACCCAGATCAGATGAGCTTACAAGAATACCTTTTATATCTGATCAGCCTATTCCTGAAGTACCTATTCGATTGCTATGGCATAGTCGCTACCATGATGATGCGGCACATCGCTGGATGCGAGAAGTGATCGATAATGCTTTTAACCAACCACGTTAACAATCTAAATTATTAACATCGACCTTTATAGATCAATGGGTTACGACCCATTTTTCTTGGCGACCTTCTGTTCTTTTTTACGCAGAGCCGCATCAAGGTCATCTGCATATGCGATCACTCCGTCCTGATCTTCAATCGGGCAGATGACCACCGCAAAACCATCATCTTCAAGCCCCGGCGTCCAATTGCTATACCACTTACTAAGTGGAATCGCCTCAGCTTTGCACTCACCCCACTCTTCCGTCGCCCAGGCCTCCGCAAGTTCCTGACTGGGCCATACAGGCACACAATCTTCGTCTTCGGTATTCAGCATAACGCTGCCGTAATGGTCCATGAGAATCCAGATCTGTTGTTGCGCAACAGCCTCAGAGACGAAATGGAAATACAATTGTTCAGAATCCATTTTTAGGATTGAGGCAATATCAGATGGTTGAGACATAGCGATTCCAATAAGGAGTAAAAAGTGGAGGATAATGGAGACGGGAAAGGGAGTCTAGCCTCCATCCTCGCATCATCAAGCTTTCAATAGCGCGGCTCGGGTTTGTTTATAGTTTTCCCAGTCAAATGTCTGAAGAAATTCTTTAGCTGCCTCAACCCCACGTGCAAAAAGGTCTACTTTTGCGTCATCCTCTAACGAAAAATTCAACCAGTGGTGATGCCCAGTGGGTATCTCTTTAACGACTTGTTTGTAATCCGGGTTGGCTCGAATAAACTCATCATCCGCATCAGACCGCATCAGGCTGACAGTTCCACCAAAAAGCTTTACCAGGCTATCAATCTTAGTAGGTTCGCCTTTCTCAACACCCAGCTTGATACCAAATGTTGGCATTCTTGGAATACTCGCCTGAGTATGGAAAGCGGCAATAGGAAAGTTTGATATTACCCCACCATCAATAAAGACTGCCTCATCAGGTACAGTTCCTGAATGCCCTCGTTTTTCCCACTCCTCTTTTATGAATTTAGACCGAGGTAACCCCTTTATCCGGTAGGGTTCAAAAAACACTGGCACTGACATCGATGCTCTAACAAAATCAGCGGGATTAGCTTCATCAATATCAAGGTACAACAACTCACCATCAGGCTCAGGTAGAGTTAACTTGGTCGTTGTCGAAACTTCAGCAGCAACCACTTTAAGTTGAGGAGACCAGCTCTCTTCGGAAACAGGCGTCTCAGCGAAACCTTCCTCATCACATTTAGCTAATCCGTCAATGGGTATATTCATCTGCGCTTTAAGCTGTGCCCAATTACGTATTCCATACTGCTTCATCGAGTCGGTTACCCACTGATGAAATCTGAGCCCAGGATTTAAACCTAAATCACTCAGCACCCCACCAAATACAGAAAAAATAACCGGCATCACAACAGAGCCTTCGAGCATCCCTGAAACTGCAAGCTTCCCCGCCGGGTTTCCATCCTGAAACTCCGCCATTGGCATATCCGCCACCACTTTAACCATATGTGTGCTTTTTGCTTCATTAGGCGCACCGACCACCTGTAAAAACAGTGCGTTGATAGCCCCAGCTGATGTACCTGCGGTTGATCGGAAGCGAATACCCGCTTGTTCTAACGCATAGGTGTACCCCACAAGGGCTAGTCCAAGTACTCCTCCTCCCTCCATCACAAGATCAACATACTGAAACCCTTCAGCATCCTGGATATCAGAGAAACGTTTACTCTGACTGATCAGCTTGATTTGTTCGATATGCTCAAGAACCCGAGCGTTTTGGGTGAAAACAGAAGTGCCCATGGATCATCTCTCCTTGATTAATTATATGGACATGACTCCCTGGTATTGCTCAACCTATGCCCTGTTTTAATATCCTTACTGTATAGAGAATTACAGCAATATTGAATAAATACTGCACAACAGAATGAGCTAGATGACGAAAGGTGGCATGAGGATTGACGAAAAATGAAGCCCGACTGGAATCAATCGGGCACAACAGTAGCAACCACTATCAGCTGCGTTTCGTTGAGGCTTTACGAATGAAATAGATCAAACCAGCAGCGACTACTCCTGAAGCCAGCAGATGGTCAGGTTCCGTCATAAAATGGATAAGACCCTTTAATACACTGGTTTGCTCTGAGCCATCATGCGCCGTAGCTGTCGTCGAAGAAAGAGCGATCAGCGCGAGTGAAAATATAGACATATAATTTTTCATGTAAGTTTCCTCTTTAGACAACCGCTTTAGCTGGCGGTAGTTCTTTAGCTTCTAACATACCTTCAGTAATGATGAACTGGATAATATCGTCTAAGCCTTTAGCTTGTTTAAGGTTTGAGAATACAAATGGACGATCACCGCGCATCTTCGTCGCATCCTGATCCATAACATCCAATGAAGCCCCAACCAAAGGTGCAAGATCGATCTTATTGATAATCAGAAGATCCGATTTCGTGATACCCGGGCCGCCTTTACGAGGGATCTTATCGCCCGCTGAAACATCAATCACATAGATAGTCAGGTCTGATAGCTCCGGGCTAAACGTTGCGCTCAGGTTATCACCGCCACTTTCAACAAAAACTACGTCCAGGGCACCGTGACGATCGATCAATTGGTCAATAGCTGCCAGGTTCATCGATGCATCCTCACGGATTGCGGTATGTGGGCAGCCCCCGGTTTCCACACCAATGATACGATCGGTATCCAGTGCTTCATGACGTGTTAGAAACTTCGCATCTTCCTGGGTATAGATATCATTAGTCACAACGGCAATATCATAGTGATGACGCATAGCCGCACAAAGTGATCTTAAAAGTGCTGTCTTACCGGAACCGACTGGGCCACCGACACCGACACGTAATGTTTGTTTTGGTTTACTCATTTTTTCCTCCTGTTACCCCGTTAAGAACGGAATAAACGTGAATACTGTTGTTCGTGCAGCGCGCTTGCGATGGCAAGTGCTGGCAAGCCTGCACCAATGTGATCTTCTTCAATTGTCTGAGCTATGCTGATCGCTTCACTGATCACCGGCTGAAGCTCGCCGAGTAAGATCTGCGATTGTGTTTGGCCTAATGGAACCAGTTTTGTTGCCGCGGCAACCTGGTTTTCTACCCACGCCCAACTGAAACCCAACATGGCCGTTTCCGTATTAATCCTCCAATGCACAGCAGCAATAGCGAAAAGCGTGACAAAACTGACATCTTCTGCACTGGGGCCATGGGCAAAGGGTTGCGGAACATCAAGACTATTCAGAAGGCGCACCAGGGCCTCTCCCATTGCGGTATCTGTCAGGCGAAGTTCTTTGGTTTCCCGACACGCCAGAGCCAGATCATTCAGTCGGTACAACTCCTCCCGATCATCCTTTTCTGCCGCTTCCATAAACAGCTTAAGTAACGGCAGATCCACCTGAGCGACCGAATGCAGAAGTTGCATCTCAAGCCAGTCATAGACCTGCTCTTTCTTCCTCAACCAACCCGTATCGATGGCATACTCCATCCCCTGTGAGAAGGAATAGCCTCCCACCGGCAAGCTAACACTGCTTAGTTGTAGCAGCCTTATCAGACTGGCATCAGTGGTGGTGATGTCCATGGCTATAGGCTCCGGATTCAGGGACAAAAACAGCTTCTTCATGACTGACAACCAGGCCTAACTGGACCAACATCTCTTCAAGCACATGATCAGGTTTAATTCGCAACCACCGCTCGCCAACCTCCATTTTTGTATGGCGGTTACCCAAGTGGTAACAGGCACGTGCAAAGGTGTGCCAATCATCACAAGAGGCATGGGCAACCGGTTCTTCAGCTCCTTCGACCTTAACAAAACGACCACAATTGGTTTTCAGATACTCACCAACCAGCAGAGGTTTTCCACGGTCCAGAAAGACCCGGACTTCTTCTCCAGACTCACTGGTCAGACGTAAACGTCCTCTGTCACGCTGTTCGTGATTCAAAACCACAACACTGTCCACGTCTTCGTGGCAGTGTGTACCTAAACGTTCATACACTTCTAACATGGGTAAATCTCCACTCAGTACGTTGATTAAAACAGGGTATATAACTGTGCAAGTGGCAGCTCTTCTGCCGGTTCGCAGGTCAGTAACTCACCATCCGCCCGAACCTCATAGGTTTGTGGGTCCACCGTAATATCTGGCATCCAGTCATTGAGGATCATGTCGGACTTAGTGATGTTTCGCGTGTTTTTACAAGCAACCAGACGGCGCTTAAGCCCCAATTCTTCACCGACGTTATTATCCAGCGCGGCTTGGCTGACAAAAGTTACTGAGGTTTTCGCAGGCGCTGAGCCATAAGCGCCAAACATGGGACGATAATGAACCGGCTGAGGTGTAGGAATGGATGCATTTGGATCACCCATTGGCGCTGCGGCAATCATGCCACCCTTGATAATCATTGAAGGTTTAACACCAAAGAAAGCGGGTTTCCAAAGCACCAGATCAGCCAGTTTACCTTCCTCAATGGAACCGATTTCATGGGATACACCATGCGTAATTGCCGGATTGATTGTGTATTTAGCGATATAGCGCTTAGCTCGGAAGTTATCCGTACCGCACTCTTTATCTTCTGCCAATAAGCCAAACTGCACTTTCATTTTGTGGGCGGTCTGCCAGGTACGAGTAACAACTTCACCGACCCGCCCCATCGCCTGAGAATCCGATGAGATCATGCTAAACGCACCACGATCATGGAAGATATCTTCCGCGGCAATGGTCTCCTTACGGATACGTGAATCGGCAAAGGCGACATCTTCCGGAATATTGCTATCCAGATGGTGACAGACCATCAACATATCCAGATGCTCATCCACGGTATTGTGGGTGTAAGGCCGGGTTGGATTGGTTGAAGAGGGCATCACATTTGGATACGCGCAGGCACGAATAATATCCGGAGCATGTCCACCACCCGCCCCTTCAGTGTGGTAGGTATGAATAACCCTCCCTTTAAACGCACCTATGGTGTCATCAACAAACCCTGATTCATTAAGGGTATCGGTATGAATGGCCACCTGAACATCGTATTTCTCGGCTACCGTTAGACAGTTATCGATCGAAGCCGGGGTCGTACCCCAGTCTTCATGAAGTTTCAGGCCGCATGCTCCTGCATTGATTTGCTCTTCCAGAGCATCAGGGAGGCTTGCATTACCTTTACCCAAAAAACCCAGATTCATCGGCATATCGTCGGTAGCTTGTAACATCTTGCCCATATACCAGGGCCCTGGGGTACAAGTCGTCGCATTTGTCCCTGTCGCGGGGCCGGTTCCACCGCCAATCATGGTGGTGACACCGGACATTAACGCTTCTTCGATCTGTTGCGGACAGATGAAATGGATATGCGCATCGATCCCCCCTGCTGTCAGGATAGATCCCTCTCCAGCGATCACTTCAGTACCCGGACCAATAACGATATCGACGTTGTCCTGAACGTCGGGATTACCGGCTTTACCTATCTTGGCAATACGACCTTCTTTAACACCGACATCCGCTTTAACGATTCCCCAGTAATCCAAAATAAGTGCATTAGTGATCACCAGATCCATCGCAATCTCATTGGTGCACTGGCTCTGGCCCATCCCGTCACGGATCACCTTGCCACCACCAAACTTCACTTCGTCACCGTAGGTTGTGTGATCCTTTTCGACCTGAATCCAAAGCTCCGTATCACCCAGACGGACACGATCACCCACGGTAGGCCCAAACATCTGTGCGTAGCTAGTACGATCCATCTGACTCATGATGCACCTCCCTGCTCTTCAAGAGGCCCCATGACATCACCCCTAAACCCATAGATTGTTTTGCTGCCGGCATAAGCCACTAGCTCGACTTCACGCCCCTGACCGGGTTCAAACCGCACGGCAGTACCTGAAGCAATATTCAATCGATAGCCTTTGGCCAGTTCGCGCTCAAAGACCAGGGCTGGATTAACCTCGTAAAAGTGATAGTGGGAACCTACTTGTACCGGACGATCGCCACTATTTTCGACGCGTAAACGAACAGTCTTACGCCCTACATTTAATTCGATACTGCCTTCGGCAGCCTGAATCTCTCCTGGAATCATTGTCACTACCTCAGCTAATGGGGTTATGAACGGTGACCAACTTGGTACCGTCTGGGAAAGTGGCTTCAACCTGCACTTCGTGTATCAGTTCAGGCACCCCATCCATCACTTGTTCTGCACTCAACAGGCTTTTTCCGTAGCTCATCAGTTCAGCGACCGTTTTACCGTCACGTGCCCCTTCAATAATCTCCATCGTGATGTACGCCATCGCTTCCGGGTAATTTAGTTTCAGGCCACGGTTCAGGCGCCGCTCGGCCAAAAGTGCTGCTGTGAACACCAGCAGCTTATCTTTCTCTCTTGGTAACAGTTCCATAGTTATTCTCTCTTCAAGTGGCCCAAATTCGTGGCTCGCAACCATCACGACCGATAAGTTGCGGACGAATCAGTTTCCAGCATTGAGTAAACAGCAAACGTGCAGCCTCAGAGCAGTTGCCCAGATAGCGCACCTGTATAAATTCATCGTTTAGGGTAATCGCGGCGAGATCTTCCGACTCTGAACAACATAAACGGAGGTTATCGATCAGATCAGAGACCGCTTGCCCGGTTACATCTGTTGCGAAATCAAAGGGACCTGCGATCAACAATCCATTAACCGAACAGCCGTTTAATCCTGCTCTGTTGAGCATCAGAGGGTTCTGCTCGGGATTAAGGTTCAGCGCTTCGCGTAACTTAAGACGTTTGTTACGAAACACCTGTAACTGCTGACGAACCTGGCCCCGATCAAATGGCTCATGACTGGCTTGGAGCCCAAAGCACGTGATCTCCCAGGCGATAACGGATGCATCATCGGCTAGCTGAATATCCATTGACAGATCAGTACAGGCATCTGGAAAGATGATGTTTTCAAGCGGTAACCATTCCAGAGTACTACGCGATTGAACATCTAATTGGATGTTTTGTTTTTGCAGAGTACGGTCTGGGCGCGCCCGGTAGACACGACCCGCCCCCGGGGTCGTGATCAATGCCTGAGCATCTGCCTCAGTGGTCACACTGATTTGCAGATCATCACCCGAAACCATGCCACCCGGAGGGTGAAGCAGGTAGAGATGGGCAAGCTCCCGCCCCTCTGGATAAAAAGGTTTCTGAACGTATAACGGTCCTTTGTGGCTGCAGCGGCGCAGAACCGTTCCACGCTCTGTCTTTGCCAAGCCCAGATCCAAAAGTGCCTGCCAGGTACTGTTCGTATCAAACGGCTTGTTCGTATCTGTAGGCGATGTAATTGCGTTCATACCGCCCCCTTATACCGCCAGATACTGTTTGATCAGGTCTTCACTAAGGTTTGCCATTTGATCGCTGGCAACCACACGCCCCTTTTCCATCAGGCGAAACTCTTTACCTACACGGCGGGCAAAGCCAAGCTTCTGTTCGACCAGAATGACGGTCAACCCTTCCTCTTCATTGAGCTTGAGAATGACATCGCCAATCTGCTGAACGATGTTTGGCTGTATCCCTTCATTAGGCTCATCGAGAATCAGCACTTTAGGTTCGATCACCAACGCCCGACCAATTGCCAGCTGCTGTTGCTGACCACCTGAAAGGTCGCCACCACGGCGATGCAGCATCTCTTTAAGCACCGGAAATAGTTCAAATATCTTCTCTGGTATCTCCTTCGCCTTATCCTTTCGGATTGGCAGGCCAATACGCAGATTCTCCTCAACGGTAAGCATCGGAAAGATGTCGCGCCCCTGGGGTACGTACCCTATACCGGCCGGAGCACGAAATTCAGCTGGTTTGTTTTGTAGCGGCTGACCATCTAACAGAATCTCGCCACTCTGAACGGGAAGAAGCCCCATCAGGCATTTCAGCAAGGTGGTTTTCCCGACTCCGTTACGTCCCATGATGCAGGTACATGAACCGGGCTTAATATCCAAATCCAGATCCCAGAGAATCTGGGTGCCACCATAGCGCTGGTTTACTTTAGAGATCTCAATCATGGCGCTTCCCCCAGATAGACTTCGATCACATCAGGGTTGTTTTGCACCTGATCCATTGTCCCCTCCGCCAGCACTGTACCTTGATGCAATACAGTGACTGTTCGGGCAATACTTCGAACAAACTCCATATCATGCTCAACTACGATCACCGTATGATCGCCTGCCAGTGAGGTCAGCAGTTCTGCAGTACGTTCCGTCTCCTGCGCGGTCATTCCGGCAACCGGCTCATCAACCAAAAGCAGCCGAGGCTCCGCCATCAGTAGCATGCCGATCTCGAGCCACTGTTTCTGCCCGTGCGATAACGCCCCTGCCATCATGAAACGCTGCTCTTTTAAGCCGATGATTGCCAAAACCTCATCGATCCGATCGATTTCAGATGGGCTTAATCTGGCAAACAATGTTGGCATCACGCCCTTTTGCTGCTTAAGAGACAGCTCCAGGTTGTCGAATACAGAATGCGCTTCAAATACGGTGGGTTTCTGGAACTTTCTTCCGATTCCCAGATTGGCAATATCCGCTTCATCATGCTGTAAAAGGTTAAGTGTTTGGCCGAAATATACACTTCCGCTATCCGGCGTTGTTTTACCGGTGATAACATCCATGAGCGTCGTTTTACCCGCGCCATTTGCACCGATCAGGCAACGCAATTCACCATCATTTACATACAGGTTCAGATCATTGAGCGCCTTAAAACCATCAAAGCTTAGATTCAGACCTTCAACGTAAAGGATCACATCATGAGAGACATCGACCTCTTTATGATCTTCTTGCAGAAAAGACCAAACACGGTCACGTCGCATCACTTCGCGTACATCAGTTAATGCATTCATGCTTTAGCGTCCTCTGTTGCCTTTGGCTCTAAGGCATGACTACCTGCATTGTTATCAGGTTTATTACCTTTGAATTTATTGAACAGACCCACCAGCCCCTGAGGTAGGAATAGGGTTACCAGAACGAACATCGCTCCCAATGCGAATAGCCAGCCATCAGGCATAATGGCGGTGAACTTGGTTTTCGCATAGTTCACTAGCAACGCCCCCACGATCGCTCCGATCAGTGTGCCTCGACCACCTACAGCAACCCAGATAACTATTTCAATTGAGTTAAGTGGTGAGAACTCACCCGGATTGATAATTCCCACTTGCGGAACATACAAAGCCCCGGCAATGCCAGCGATCATGGCCGAATAGACAAATAACCAAACTTTATAGCGCTCAGTTCGGTAGCCCAGGAAGCGCGCACGGCTCTCACCGTCGCGGATCGCAACGATTACTTTGCCCATTCGGGATTTAAGGATTTTATGGCTGATGATAAAGGTCAGACCTAACAGAAATGCCGTGGTCGCAAACAGTGCAACACGGGTGTTGTCTGACTGCAGATCAAAACCGAGAATATCTTTAAAGTCAGTCAGGCCATTGTTGCCGCCAAAACCCATCTCATTTCGGAAAAACGCAAGCAGCAAGGCATAGGTTAGTGCCTGGGTCATAATCGACAGATAGACCCCCGTCACCCGAGAGCGGAACGCTAACCAACCAAAGATAAATGCCAACGTGCCAGGTATCAAAAGCACCATCAGCATGGCAAACCAGAACTGATCAAATCCATACCAAAACCAAGGAAGCTCGGTCCAGTTAAGGAAGACCATGAAGTCTGGAAGTTCAGGATTACCGTAAACGCCACGATCACCGATCTGACGCATCAGATACATCCCCATGCCATAGCCACCCAACGCAAAGAATGCGCCGTGTCCAAGGCTTAGAATTCCGCAATAGCCCCAGATTACATCAACCGCCAGTGCCAGCATTGCATAACACAAATACTTGCCTAGTAGAGTGATAGTGTATGTACTGACATAGAAGATCGAGTCCTGTGGCATCAGCAGGTTGCCCAGTGACGCCAGCGCGGTCAGGATGACCAGGATCGCGACAAAAGGTGCAACCTTACTATCACCATGTACCCGGGTAAAACGCATTAACTGATTCATTCTGCAGCCCTCCCTTTTTGCGGGAACAGGCCCTTAGGTTTTTTCTGAATAAACAGGATAATAAAGACCAGAACCAGAATGCTGGCCAACACCGCGCCGGTTACCGGTTCCAGGAATTTGTTCGCCACACCTAGTGAGAATGCGGCTACCAGGGTGCCCCACAGGTTGCCGACGCCACCGAACACTACAACCATAAAGGAGTCGATGATGTAGGACTGTCCAAGGTTTGGCCCTACGTTGGTTAATTGACTCAAGGCTACACCGGCGATACCCGCAATACCTGAGCCCAGGCCGAAGGTCATTGCATCCACCCAGTCCGTACGAATACCCATCGCTTTTGCCATACTACGGTTTTGCGATACAGCGCGAACATTCAGACCTAACGAGGTCTTTCTGAGGATGATCAGCAACAAGCCAAACACCAACAAAGCAAACGCCAGAATGTATAAACGGTTCAGAGTCAGACTGAGTACCGGATTAATCTCTAAAGAACCACTCATCCATAGCGGTGACTCCACCTGACGGTTAAGCGGTGAAAACACGGTACGTACCAGTTGCTGCAAAATCAGGCTGATACCAAAGGTCGCTAGCAGCGTTTCCAATGGGCGGCCATGCAGGAACCGGATCACACCCCGTTCGATCAGAATACCGACCAAACCTGAGACAACAAATGCAGCAGGCACGGCTACCAACAATGAGTACTCAATCGCATCTGGCATTAACAGCTGCACCACATAGGTGGTGTATGCACCCAGCATGATCATCTCACCGTGGGCCATGTTAATGACCCCCATCACCCCAAAGGTGATAGCCAGACCAATCGCTGCCAGCAATAAAACAGAACCCAGGCTAAGGCCAAAGAAGAGCTGATCAACAAAATCATAAAACTCGATACGCTCATTGATCTTCTTCAACGCAGCGCCAGCGGCCATTTGTACCTTTTTGTCGGAGTCATTTTCGACCAAATAGGTCAGACTGTTGCGCGCTTCATTTTCCAGGCTTTCAGCTAAACCATTCACGGCAGCCAGTCGTTTTTCTGCAAGCGGGCTTTTACTTTCATAAAGCGCAAATGCCAGCTCTATCGCTTCTTTAACTTCAAGGTTAGTTTCGTCCGGATATACTTTTTTCAGCGTATCGATCGTGCTATCCGTTAAGCTGCCATATAGAGCTTTTATGGCGATTAAACGTTTCTCAGGCTCAGGGCTCTTAATCTGTAAACGGGCAATCGCTTGACGAAGAAAGACACGGAGTTTGTTATTCACCCGAATCTTTTTAATCTCTTTCTTCTTCATAGCGCCCAGTAACTGAGCACTAAAAAGGTCACTTACCAGATAATCACTGCCCTTTTTCTCAACAGCGACAATCTGTTTAGAGGCTTTAACGTAATAAAGTTTGCCTTCAAGCAACGTGGTAAAAAGCGGCAGAAGTTCAGCACCACCGACGGCTTCCAACTGTTCCAGAACAGGCAGGGTTTTTGATAGCTTTACCTCAGCTAATTGTGCAATTAACGCAGCTGAATTAGGCGAGATAGACGATTCATTTGTTGTCTGCTCGTTGGCCTGTACCGAGACAGAGAACAGAGCCAGACAGACGCTCATTATGGCGAACAGGTGTCTCACACAAACGCTCCAGTCATGATGGCACACCCCTGGAATTTTTATTATTTAGGAGTACACATCTGGAATAGGGAGGGCTTTAAATACCTGCGCAAGCAAATAAGTAAAGCCCGTTTGGGGGAGTGCGACAAACCAAACGCTTTGGTTTATCGCTTTCCGTAGGCAATCAGATCGCTTAGTAGTTCTGACCTGAACAGGTCTTAGTCTTAGTGTTGTAGTTGCCGCACTTAACTGGATCCGTCCAGTCAGCAATCAGATCTTTAGAACCCGGCAGGTAGTCAGACCAAGCATCGCCCATCACAATGCTCTCGGTTTCCCATACCACTTCAAACTGGCCATCACCCTGGATCTCACCGATCAGTACCGGTTTACTCAGGTGATGGTTTTTATTCATCACAGCCATACCACCCGTAAGGTTCGGTGATTTCTGACCTATCATCGCCTGACCTACTGCGTCTACTTCAGTCGTGCCCGCCTGAGTTACGGCATTAGCCCACATGTTGAAGCCGATATAGGTCGCTTCCATCGGATCATTCGTTACACGCTCATCGCTGGTGTAGGCTTTCCACTTCTCGATAAATTCTTCATTCGCTTCGTTGTCAACGCTCTGGAAGTAGTTCCATGCAGCCAGATGGCCCACCAGCGGTTTCGTATCGATACCCGACAGTTCCTCTTCACCTACAGAGAAAGCAACAACCGGAATGTCTTCAGAAGAGATGCCCTGGTTACCCAGCTCTTTGTAGAACGGAACGTTTGCATCACCATTGATCGTAGAGACAACGGCAGTTTTCTTACCTGCGCTACCAAACTTCTTCACATCAGAAACGATCGACTGCCAGTCAGAGTGACCGAATGGCGTGTAGTTGATCATGATGTCTTCTTCAGCCACACCCTTAGACTTCAGGTATGCTTCCAGAATCTTGTTTGTTGTACGTGGGTAAACATAGTCAGTACCTGCCAGAACCCAACGCTCTACGCCAAGTTCGTTCATCAGGTAATCAACCGCTGGTACTGCCTGCTGGTTTGGCGCTGCACCTGTGTAGAATACGTTTTTAGAAGATTCTTCACCTTCATACTGAACTGGGTAGAACATTAAACCGTTCAGCTCTTCAATCACTGGCAAAACGGACTTACGTGACACTGATGTCCAGCAACCGAAAATTACATCAACACCTTCTTTGGTGATCAGTTCTCTGGTTTTCTCAGCAAACAGAGGCCAGTTTGACGCAGGGTCTACAACGACAGGCTCAAGTTTTTTGCCCAGCAGGCCGCCTTTTTTGTTCTGCTCTTCGATCATCATCAACACTGTATCTTTCAACGTCGTCTCAGAGATCGCCATAGTCCCGGACAGAGAGTGAAGTACACCGACCTTAATCGTGTCTTCCGCTGCCATTGCGTTAAAGCTCATTACGGTTGCGCCCATCGAAAGCGCAATACCAGCTGCTAGAGTTTTCAGTTTCATCGTGTGCCCTTCCCTTCGTATTAATCGAAAATTGCTGTGCAGTTCAGGGCTCATCATCTTGATTGGCCCCTTTCGTTTTGCATTGCAATAAAGGTAAGGGAAAGCGGTTATCGGAGGTATTCGGTGATTGACGCACAGAGGTACGTCATTTGACGTATATTTGAAATATATTATGCGGGTAAGTTCAGAAAACTGCGGCTGGGTTCGGCTGGGTTCGGCTGGGTTCGGCTGGGTTCGGCTGGGTTCGGCTGGGTTCGGCTGATTAAAGCTTATCAGCCGATACCCAAAACGAAACATCTTATATCAGTATTCTTTCATACCGAATTGTTTATCAACCTTCCTGTTTAAGCTCGATATTAATTTTCTCCATAAAGCTCAAACCAATGTGCTGATCATAATATGCAGCCTCATTTATGAACGCGCCATATACAGCTTTGTCTCCTTGATAAGGGATCGTCTCTCCACCGAGTGTTATAAATAGCGGATCGCCTGGTCGAATCTCTTCATAATCCTTATTCTGAAGATTGGGATGGATCATCGCTGTAATATCCCCCTCCTCGTTTTCCGGCAAGCGTATTTTCTTGGTAAAACGATATCCACCCATCTGCATCGGAAGATCTGGAGTCTGCCCGGTATTCTTCAGCTCCAGATAATCCAAAGCGTGCATAACTGCAGTATGCGTGTCCGAATAGACCTGATAATTCAGTAATCCCTGAGCAATCGGGCCTACCTCAATCAGAAAACCATTTAACCGGCCCAATGAGGTTAGAAAATTATCCTCCAGCCGCTCACTAGGGTTAAAAAACAGCGTAGCCTCAGGCATCTTTTGCTTAATGTAGAAAGCCATACCAACCTGAAGTGGATCATCCGTATTAAATATTAAGGACATCCCCATATTCGCAGTGGTGGTGTGCAGATCAATAATAAAATCGACCCTTGGGTTCTCCTTAGGCCCCAGAATAGCATCCAATGCCTTAGCCCTTTGCTGCTCGCAGCCTTGCAGGCTCTGATTCTTTAGATCATCAATATTGAACTGCCGATTCAGATCCTGATCAATATAACGTCTTACCACTTGATTCGCTTCGGGGTTAGCCAGATGTAACTCTGTTGCGAAACTGTCACGTTTTACTTCTTGTGGGTTTTCAGACCAATGCTTAACAAGATGAACACCGGTTAATTCATTTCCGTGTGTACCACCGGTGATCGCTACATTCTTAATTTGCTCATTCATAAGGTTCTTATACTTCTTCTACTTGCGTTAGGCCTGCACAGATATGCGATTTCAATAAAAGAGGCCTTAGCGTTTGTTCAGCTTTGCCACAAACTAACATTAACGACAGAAATCATCTATCACCAATACGCAGATAGGCTATCTGCGCTTTTTTAGGATTATCCCTCTTATAAAACCTGCTCCTTCCAACCGATGAGCGTTGATAGCATCAAATAAGTATCAGGAGATGAACCCTATGAAGATTAAAAAAATTCTGTTTATAGCAAACGAAAACATTCTGGTTATGGATGACCCTGCATTCCAACGCTGCATGAGAATTGTTGAACGAAATCAGGCGCAGCTTTGTGTAGTGACCGCCATCAAAGAGGAAGATATTCCGGGATTTAATGTCTTGAACCTGGTGTCGTTCGAGAAAGTCAAAAAAGACTATCTGAGCAAAGCCCATGAACAAATTAAGCTTCAGATTCCGATGACCCTGATAGATGAGATCGAGGTAAAAGTCCTTCTTGGAGTTCCCTTTATTGAGATCATCAGAGAGAGCGTCGAGGGGCAGTTCGACATCGTGGTCAAATCGCGAGAGATTCAACAGGAGGCAATCAGCAGCCTGGACCTTCACCTGTTACGTAAATCGCAAATCCCCCTGTTTGTCGAGAAGAAACAGTGCTACGAAACCAGTAACAAAATGATCTGTGCGATTGATCTTAGCCTGGAACAAAATGAGAGCGGTCAGGAGATCAATAACCAGATTATGTCGATTGCCCATAAGCTTTCTGATGCACTGGATCTTGAGATCTTAGTATTGTCCTGCTGGAACTTAAGCGGTGAAGAAAGCCTGCACCGTAACCCTTTCCTACGTGTTGATGATCTGGATCTGGCGAATCTCACTGCTTTGGAAGAAACCAAGAATAAAGAGTTAATGAAAAGCTTTCTGCATCGTTGTGGGCAGAATGAACACCTTTTGATAAAAGGCGAAGCCAGCCATGTCATTTCACAGTTTATGAATACCCAGCATCATAACATTCTGGTGATGGGAACTTTCTCGCGAACCGGGATACCCGGCTATTTGATCGGCAATACCGCAGAAAACATTATTCTAACCACCCATTCATCGATGATTACCGTCAAGCCTACGGGCTTTGTATCACCCGTATTACGCTACCAATAGGAGCTTCAAACCTTAGCAAATAAAGAGAGATAATTATGAAAGAGCATTCAGATGATGTATTAACAAACAGGCTTTATCTGGCAGTGAGGTTCTGTGTAAGAATACTTTCCGTTCTCATGGTGCTTGTCATCATTATGGGAGTTATCGATGTTGGTTGGACGATCTATGAAAAGCTCAATTCACCGCCCGTCTATATACTGACAATCTCAGATATGCTGGCGACCTTCGGCGCGTTTATGGCCGTGCTGATCGCCATTGAGATTCTAATCAATATCACAGTCTATCTGCGGGACGATGTTATTCACGTAAAGATCGTGATGGCAACCGCATTAATGGCTGTAGCGCGAAAAGTGATCGTTTTGGATTTTGAAACAGTTACACCACCCTACATCTATGGCCTGGCGGCAATCGCTATTGCGATGAGTATCGGTTATTGGTTGATCCATAAACTGCCTACTAAGTTACATGAGTAACCATCTGAAATAACGTTTATGGTTTAGAATACCCAGCAATGATATTGATACTCTTCACTGAAGCGTCAAAGAACTCGGTCTTTACAGCCTGATAGTCAGTATCGGCAAAGAATGACTCCTGCGCGTTCTCCGATGGAAAGCGAATGGTGAACACACGGTTTATATCTTCTTCGGATATTCTTTAAGACTTCTGAAACTCGGAAATCATAGCCAAATTCACCACCATAAAACTCCAGAATAGGTCGCATTGCCTCACGGTAGCTTTGGTAAATCTGATCGTCGGTCACTTCAAGCCCAACCAGCATTTCATACATAGCATTCATCCTTAGCCTTCAATACTCGACTTCCACGACTTCATTCGTTACATTATCAACCACCACCGGCGTATCGAAGTAAGTCACCTTAGGCTCTGATCCATACTTTTCCTGAATGAAGGCCTTCCAGCCAGCATCAAACATGGCCTCCGCCGCTGGGCGATTATCCCAAAGGTAGACCCCTGACACCGTACTGCCATCCTCGGAAAGCAGATAATATTTACGAATCAATCCATCTGCCTGCTGATACTTTGGTGCCGAACCAAGGAACAGTGCTTGCCCCTGCTCTTTGGTAACAGGTTCAGGTAACCTGAACTCAGAAATAACGGTTATCATTATATTATCCTGCCGTTAGGATTATTAAGGTACCGAAAAGACGTTTTACTTCACAGGCGTAGAATTTGCCAGTGTTTGTTACCTAACAACCACGTCTTATGAATATTCAGGATACTCAAAATGAAAATCCGACTACCCATAATTAAAGGCAGATCCGCTGCAAAAGAACTCGAAGCAGAGGGCAAAGTAGAGATCATCGACGATGAATTATTAGTCGATGTTCCCGATGTTGATCAGTTGGACACGCGATACAAAGATGCGTACTCGGATGATAGTTTTTGGTCTAAAGCTAAGTCTCAGTTCAAAAATATTGGCGAACAAGGCATCAAGAACGCACTGATTCTATTCTATGCATCGCAAAGCAAAAACCTGAGTCTAAAACATAAAGCAATTCTTTATGGCGCGCTTGGTTATCTGATTACGCTCATCGATGCAGTACCCGATTTAACACCATTCTTTGGCTATACCGATGACCTTACGGTGCTTTCAGCTGCAGTTTATGCCTTGATTGATGTGATCGATGATGAAATTAAAGCAAAGGCTGAGAAGACTTATAACAAACTATTTCATAGTGACGAATAAGGATCAGCCCTCCCTGGCCTGCCCTTTTTTTTATTTGCCTGAACTGTTTTCAACAGGCTTTAGCCGTATGCAGCCGTCCTTAACCGCTTTTGACTGCCATTCAGCTATTCGCCTTTCTTAAAACGACCTGAACTTAGCTTCGCTTGTTTATAAAACTTACCTAAAGCACGATCACTCTGTCGGCGCTCTGCCAGCGTCTCATTATTTCGTGCTTGTTCCACCAATAACTTTTGATAGTTAAACAATCGCCGGGGCTCTAGTCGGCCCGCTTCAACTGCATCAACGACCGTACAACCGGGTTCATTGTGATGGGTACAGTCAGTAAACCGACACCCCCGAGCCAATTCATTGATATCATCAAAAGCGCTATTTATTCCCGCTGCACTATCGACGATCTGAAGCTCGCGCATACCTGGGGTATCAAGCAATAATCCCCCTTGTGGAAGAAGATGCAGACTTCTGGATGTCGTGGTATGCCTGCCCTTACTATCATGCTCCCGAATGGAAGCGGTTTCCTGATCATCACTCCCTTTAAGCCCATTGATCAGCGTTGATTTACCAACCCCGGATGAGCCCACCAGTGCGACCGTTTGCCCAGAAGCAATCCATTGCCTCAGCCCGGCAATCGATTCGGCATCAATTGCATTAACCAACTCCACCGAAAGAGACGGATGGCTGATTTTCAATTGATCCAGATAGACCGATGGATCATTACAAAGATCCATTTTAGTCAGCACTAATACACAATGAATATGGCTTTCAGCAGCAATCGCCAAATAGCGCTCGATGCGATTGAGATTAAAGTCATCATTGCAGGAACTGGTAATAAACAAAGTATCGATATTGGCTGCAATCATCTGAATATATGACTGATGACCCGCCGCTCTTCGCTGTATCCGGGTTTTACGCTCCAACCGTTTTACCGGCTGAAAGTCACTATCCAGCATTAGCCAATCACCTACCGTAGGGTGATCTTCAGGTTCTTCATTACGCCAGTGATAAGTTGAAAGCTGTATTTGCTCAGCCTGATAATCCGAATTCAATCCAATACAGTCGATCAGATTACGCTGTACATTAACCACACGAAAAGGCAGAAGGTTTTCTAGTTCTGTGAGATCTAATTGAGACTGAAAAAAGTGGTTCCAGCCTAAGTCGATTAGGGTGTTAATCTGCATGTTGTCTATCCCAAAAATGCATAACAAAAGGCACATACAAACTTTGTATGCGCAACATTGGGATTCTCGTGAACCCCGGCTACAGGCCGGGTAATTACAGGCGAATTAAGCTAAATGCTCAGAGATGAACAATTAAAAAAGCTTAACTCTGCTTACTCCAAGCCTGTAAATCACGGATAACAATCATGCAAACGCCCCCTTCGGAAATATAAAAATAGAGTGGCTATTATAGGTTAAAAGCCTCATCAAAACAGCTACGGGCCAATAAATGCTGAAAACATGTAAAGCCTGTCTTTAACTGATTTTCAAAACGATTTTCCCTATATGCTTCTTAGTGGCAAACTGGGTTTGAGCCTCATGAATCTCTTCGAGAGGATAAACTTTATCAACCAGCGGTTTAATATCACCCGCCTCTATACGTTTTATAAGATTGGGAAATACTTCAGGCTCAAGGACCGTACAGCCGAAGAAACTCAGATCTTTTAGGTAGAGAGTACGCACATCTAACTGGACCATAGGCCCACCGATTGCGCCAGACACAGCATATCGACCAAATGGTTTCATCACCTCTAACAGCTGCGGCCAGACTTCTCCAGCAACAAGATCGATTACAACATCAACACTATTTTCACCTAATGTCTCTACGAGCGACTGCTCTCGATCGACCACCAGATCAGCGCCAATATTACGGATACCCTCTGCCTTACTGCCAGATGTGATTGCAACAACTCCAGCTCCGCGTGCCTTAGCGAGCTGTATAGCTGCTGAGCCAACGCCACCAGAAGCTCCGGTTATCAGCACCCTATCGCCCGGTTTAACCTTTGCGCGGGTCAGTAGATTTTCAGCTGTTGAATAGGAACAAGGGAACGATGCCAACTCCTCATCGGTCAGATCACATTCAATTACGTGTGCGTGTTTTGCCGATACTTTTGCATACTCGGCGAAACCACCATTGCACTCAGAACCGAAGTACCACGCATGCTGAAGTTTTTTCCCATCGACCTCCCACAAGCTTGGCTCAATCAAAACACGCTTGCCCAGTAGCTGTTTATCAGCCCTCTCCCCTACAGCTACAACTACACCACATACATCAGCCCCTTGAATTAAAGGCAGTTTAAGCGCCGTCCCTGCCCAACTGGCGTCCTCACTATCGTTATCATTTTTTGAGTACCAGCCGATACGGGTATTAAGATCAGTATTATTGACACCAGCAGCCCCCACTTTTATGAGAACATCAGATGCACAAGGTATAGGGGTATCAATCTGTTGATTAAGTACTAGCTGGTCAAGACCACCATGCCCAACCAGCTGAATGCCTTTCATCGTTGAGGGAATCGACTCTAAGTAGTTTGCCATAACGTATTTTGATCACTATTCGGGAAGGTAAGATATTAGAACGTTAACGAATAAGTTCAGGGCGCGCCACTAACTTATTAATGCTTGGTCTTTAAGCACTATGATTCAACAGCCTGAATTCTTAGCGCAACCCCTGCCGCCGCAGTACGGTTTTCTACTCCAAGCTTAGGGAAAAGCTGTTCTAGATGCTTGTTGACCGTACGTGGACTCATACCAAGGATTTCAGCAATTTCCCGGTTTGTCTTTCCGTTAGCAATCCAGTGTAATACTTCAGACTCGCGCTCAGTAATTTCAAGTTTCTCTTTTAGCAACGCAGATCCAGCTAAACGATTACCGTCGATTAAACGCACCAACAACTGATTGTTTTCCTGAAGAGAAAGTACTTTAAGTTCGAGACAATGCCCGTCTTTTTCCAGCCTGATATTGTTCTGGCTTAAGCCTGGATCAGCCAGTAATGGAATCAATCTGCCAGGTAGAGTTTCTTTAAGCCAGGCCTCATCCATTCCGACCTTAGCTAGCTGCGCATAGGCTTGCGGGGACCCCCATAGAACACTACCAGTATAATTAAGTGTCATAAGATACTGCCCACTACTATCAAGCGCATTTTGTACATTACTTGTTTGTCTGGCGTTTTTTAGATGTACCCGCATTCGTGCCAATAATTCACTTGGGTTGATAGGCTTAGTCAGGTAATCGACCCCGCCAACATCCAGGCCTCTAACCACATCGCAAGTATCGGTTAAACCTGTCATAAATATCACGGGAATATCTGCAAGAAGAGGATCCGCTTTGAGGTTTTCACAGGTTTCAAAACCATCCATAGTCGGCATGATCGCATCTAACAGAATAATGTCAGGACGTATACGCTTCGCAATCGTTAAGGCCTGCTTGCCTTCAAGGGCTACCAGCACATCCATGCCGGCATCCTCTAGTGCATCATTTATCAGACTTAATGCATCCGGCGAATCATCAACGACCAGCACAATATCGTTGGATATCTTCATATTCATACTCTTCCTTCCTCTATGTGCTGGGCGAGTTTCTCTAACTGGAATCCTTCACTGAGCCGCTGTAAAACACCCATAACTTCATCACTCAATAGCTGCTCATCTCTGATTTTTATCAGGCTTTTAGTAACACCTTTTTGATAACCCATCTCTGCATAGGCTTTAAGCTCGATCAGCAACTCATGGTCAATCGGCAGCGTCCTGTTCTCTTCGTGAACAGCCGACACAGGATCAAATGATCTGAGCTGATCATCACGCTTAATTGGCTCTCCGCGATAGATCCATTTAATATCCAGCCACTGACCTATTCGCTCCAGCAATTGATGATTGTTCACCGGTTTAACCAGATAATCGTCATAGTGCTTTCTATAAACGCTTTTATGGCTGTCATCTTCAACATTAGCTGAAAGCATAATGATCGGAGATTTCACTTCGCAACGCCTCAGCTCCTGAGCAAGCTCAAGCCCACTCATCCCTGGCATAGATATATCTAACAGGAACAGATCAGGGTGATTATTCTCCAGAAGCTCTAGGGCATTTTCACCATCATGAGCCTCGATAACATTGAAACCTAGCGGAACCAATAAATCTGACAGAAGTCCACGTAAGATAGGGTCATCATCGGCAAGTAACAGTGTTTTCTGGAAGCCTTCATATCCCAGAATCTGACTTTTGGATGTATCTTCAGCCTGACTTTGATCCAACCAAGGCAATAGCAGACTGACTCTGAACTCACTACCGGTTCCGATCTCACTTTTAACCTGCAGATCCCCCCCCATAATCTCTGTTAACAGCTTAACGATTGTCAGCCCTAAGCCTGTTCCTGGACGATGTGCATTACTAGAGTTTCGAACCCGCTCGAATGGCTGAAAGACCCTATCCAGGTTTTCTTTCTCAATTCCTGGCCCTGTATCCCTTACAACGAATTCTGCAACCTGATTTCGATAGCGAATATGGAAATCGACCTTACCTTTATCCGTGTATTTGATGGCGTTGGATAACAAATTGATAAGAATCTGGCGAAGACGTTTCTCATCGGTCATCACATAATCGGGTAATCGCCCATCCAGGGTAAAATTCAAAACCAGTGATTTTTTATCTGCCTGCACTCGAAACATCTCAACCATCTGATCGATAAGCTCAGGCAGGTTGACCTGATTCCTGAACAGATCCAAACGGCCCGCTTCGATCTTGGAAATGTCCAGCAAGCCTTCTATCAGGTCTGTCAGATACTGACCGCTGCGATGAATAATCTTTAAGCCACGTTTCTGATCAGAAGCCACCTCTTCTTTCTCGGAAAGCAACTGGGCATAGCCAAGTATGGATTGCAAAGGAGTCCGAAGTTCGTGGCTTATCCCGGTAAGATAACGACTTTTCGCTTCATTAGCTCTTTCTGCCTGCTCTTTGGCTTCTTGTAGCTCACGGTCAGTTTGTTCATGAGCATCAATTTCTCGAGTCAGTTTGGCACTTTGATGGTTCGACTCTTTTTGCGCAGTTAACCGGCTCTCATGAGCCAGAAGAAATAACCAGGCAATAACCCCCGAAGCGATAAATAGCACGATGAATAGCGTAATCAGCGCTTTCTCAAGCAGAGCAGATTCTGTGGCTGATGAAGCACCTATCTGATTAAAAATCAGCATCAGCAAACCGGCTAAAAGGCTGTTTGCACTGATGACTAAAACCACGAAGCGCCCAAGGCGTGAATATAAACCGCGCACAAAACGACGGGGAAGATAACGGTATAAATTTCTTAAAACACTATGCGCTAACCCTGCTTTAGGCTTGCAGGCATCCAGACAACGCACATCAAGCGAGCAACATAATGAACAGATGGGTTGCTGATAAGCCGGGCAAAAGGTCATGTCCTGATGTTCGAAACGATTCTCGCAAATACCGCATTTAATCGTCGATTTCGAAACAGGATGGATAAGCCCGAAGTCATACTCCCCTCCCACATAGCTGCTTAGATCAACTGCATCCCGAGCTAAGTAATAGCGCCCTTTGGTCAATATGGCGATCAGTGGTACACAGATCAGACAACTGAGCAACGTAACAAAGTGACAAAGGTGCTGGGCGGCTTCTCCAAAGACGCCCAGAAATGCGGTAAACCCCACGATTGTTGAGATCAGCATAGAACCTATACCCACGGGGTTTATGTCGTAGAGGTGAGCCCTTTTGAACTCGATCTGTTTTGGGCTGAACCCTAAAGGCCGGTTGATCAGCAGGTCTGCAGATAATGAGCCCAACCAGGCTAAAGCCAGAATGGCAAAGGTTCCCAGAATCGCTTCAAGGGCCTGATAGATTCCCAGCTCCATTAGCAATAACGCTATTGCCACATTGAAAACCAGCCAAACGACCCGGCCTGGATGGCTGTGGGTTAAGCGTGAAAAGAAATTAGACCACGCGATCGAGCCTGCATAAGCATTGGTCACATTAATCTTCATCTGGCACAGGATCACCATAACCGCAGCCAAAATAAGCGACAAAGCAGGCGATTGTGTCAGATCCTGGAATACACGCTGATACATGTAAGTCGGATCGGTAGCGTCTTCAAAAGGGATCAACTCAGTTATCGCCAGGTATGCCAGAAATGAGCCCAACAGCATTTTTATCAGCCCAACCCAAACCCAACCGGGTCCGGATAAAACAACCCAGAACCACCAGCTCTTTCGGTTCTTTCTGGTTTTCGGTGGCATAAACCTCAAGTAATCGGCCTGCTCCCCAATCTGCGCTATCAGAGCGATAAGAACTGAAACCGCTGCGCCAAATAGTGCCAGATCAAATCCAGCACTTTGTGGCAGTTCGGGCACCGTATACTCACTCCAGCCAACCAACTTTTCAGACTCATAGCCAATCACAACAACCAACGCTGAGATCTGAAGGAGCAACCAGACAAACTGAGTGCCTAACTGAAATTTGCTGATCGCAGTAATACCGTGAGTCACAATAGGAATAACGGCAACCGCGCAGATGATGTAACCAATAAAAAGCGGTATTCCCATCAAGGCCTTCAAGGCAGACGCAAGTATGGCTGCTTCTATGGCAAAGAAAATAAAGGTGAAAGAAGCATAGATAAGCGATGTGATGGTAGAACCCAAATAGCCGAATCCAGCCCCCCGGGTTAGCAGATCAATATCCAGCCCATTTTTGGCGCAGTGATACGCAATTGGAAATCCTGTGATAAACAGAACAAAACATACTGCGAGCATCGCCCAGAGAGTATTAACAAAACCATAACTCAGCGTTACCGCGGCAGCTAACCCTTCTAAAGCCAGAAACGAAGTTGCCCCAAGCGCGGTCATGCCTACCTTGGAGATACTCATATGCCTGCCGCCCACCGCTGTAAACCGCAAGGCATAATCTTCTAAGGTCTGATTAGCCACCCACTTGTTGTAATGGCGGCGTTCTTTAAAAATTCGCTGGCTTGCACTCATCCCTTAACCCAAATCCGCACCAAAAAAGCACAGCAGCACCAGAGCAGTGCATAGCAATGCACGCTCATTGACTTAGAGGGTTGTTGAACCGCCCTGCTACGGGCATTTCTCAGAATAGAAGGCATCAACAACCGTTAATGCCTTTGCATAGTGCAGCCTTTGTGCCAGTTTTCTATTGTTATATTTACGATTCGATCCATCTTTATTTGGATAATTAGTCCCACTTCCGTTCTTCGAATAGAATTTTTGTCATAAATATTTATTAATTAGTTGCAGCGCATATAAAACCAACAAAAGATACAATGGGAAAGATTGTGCTCAATCTTGCCAACTCAGCTAAATTAGCTGAGACTGTTTTTAGTGTTTGCCTGTAATAACGAGAGATATGTTGGAAAGTTTTTCGCCTTTAAAAAAACACCTAAATGTAATTCTGATCGGCTTGATCGGAACGGCACTTAGTGTGTTTGGCTATCTTTACAGTGCTGAGCTTGAAGCTCAAAAGAAGCAATCAGCCCTGGATAAGCTTATTGGAGAACGACAGGCGCTATTACAAACTGAGATTGCAACAACGATAGAAATACTGGATGCCGTTGCCAGTTACATATCGAATACGCCAAATCCTACGGAAGAGAGCTACAGATCTTTTATAAACCCTATTCTTAAACGGCACCCTGAGTTTTGGGCTGTACACTGGGCCCCTCGAGTTTTACACGATCAAAGGCCATTCTTTGAAGAACAACTTAAAAACCTGGGCTACAACCAGGGCATTACTGAACTGCAAGCTACGACCAACACCCTCGCCCCTTCTTCTCATCAGGAAGAATATTATCCCGTTCTGCTGACCCAGCCACTGGAAAAAAACCGCAGCATAATTGGATTTAATGTGGCATCCAGAAAGATCAATAAAGAGGTGATGATCAAAACACTAAGCCAGGACATCGACTTTCTATCATCTGCACCTTTCAAGTTGGTTCAGGATAATGAAGGTAGCGCTTCCGTTCTGTTTTTCAGACCTGTTTTCCGAAATGCTGATATTCAGTCTGTACCACTCACTCGCTTTCAAACTATCCGCGGTTACATTGTCGCGCTGGTAAAGCCACAAACTATTCTGGATATCCTCTCCGTACATGACGATAAGATGGCTGTTAAGCTCAGTGACCTCATTGGCAACAGATCAACCGAAATGGCTAATACCGGGCAAGACCAGATAGGCTCATCCTGGCTAAGCCAAAGTGTCGTCTTCGAATCACTGGGACGATTGTGGCAGTTAGAACTCTCAGTTTCACCTAAGCACCCTGCATTAATGGATCACTCTGACAGAGCAATTTGGGTTTTAATCGGTGGGTTAGGGTTCACCTTTATCCTGGCTATGATTCTGTTGCGCTTATCGAAAGCACAAAGGGACATTATTCGAGAACGTGACCGTGCGCAGAGTTACCTCGATACTGTAGAAACCATGATGATGGTTTTGGATACAGAGGGCCGTATTACCATGATCAATCGCAAAGGTTGTGAGATTCTGGGTTATGAAGAAACTGATATTCTACATAGCCTCTGGTACAGCCCTCGCTATATCTCAGAGATGGAAGATCGTTACCAGAGTTATCTGAAATCAATTGAGCGCGGGTACCTATCTAAGGATCTCGAATACACGGAAAACGCAGTGCTGGATAGCGATGGTAATCATCTGATTATCGCCTGGCATAACAAACTTCAGTTTGATGATGACGGGAATCTGACCGGCATGCTGAGTGCAGGAGAAGATATTACGCAAAAGCACTACTTCTCCACGCTCGACAGGATCAGAAGCGAAGCGATGCAATCCGCTCTTGAAGGCTCATCGCTCAACAAAATTCTAGACAAAGTGCTTAAAGGTATAGAAAGACTCAACCCCGGAAGTCAGTGCTCAATCCTGTTACTTGACGATTCAGGGCAACACCTGATGGGTTGTGCTGCGCCTTCCCTTCCTGAAGCCTACAATCAGGCCATTGATGGGGTTCAGATTGGCGACGGTGTCGGTTCATGCGGTACTGCTGCATTCCATCAAAAGCGCGTCATCGTCGAAGATATACAGACTCACCCCTACTGGGCTGCTTTCAAGGAACTTGCTGCAGTACACTCTTTAGGGAGCTGCTGGTCAGAACCGATTTTTGGTAAAAAAGGCCGCCTTTTGGGTACGTTCGCGATCTATCATGAAAATGCCTGCAGCCCTATAGATAGAGACTTATACCTGATTACACGTACCGCTGATTTTGTTAGCCTGCTGATTGAAGAGCAACAAACAGAAGCGAACCTGCATCGACTGGCAACAACAGATGAGCTCACCTCACTAGCCAATCGACGTAAGTTTTTGACAACCTTAGAAGCTGAGCTGGCTCGGGCGAAACGTTATCACAGAGAACTTTCGTTATGTATGCTGGACCTCGATCATTTCAAGCGCATCAATGATGATAACGGTCATAGCGCCGGAGATAGTGTGTTGGTTGAGGTCGCTAAAATAATGGAAGCTATGCTACGCGAATCCGATATGGCTGGACGCATCGGCGGCGAAGAATTTGCGATTCTACTGCCAGATACAAGCGAAGATGATGCATTAATTCTTGCTGAAAGGCTGCGCGAAGCCATTGAATCCCTTGAGATAAAATACCAGGCTCATACACTGAAACTAACAACGTCTATTGGCGTTGCCAGTCTCAACCAAATGCCTGAGATCGTTCAGGCCAGCGAACTACTCTCTGCAGCAGATGACTGCATGTATTATGCGAAACAAAATGGCCGAAACCTTGTGAGTAATGTTCGCACTACTCAGCAACTAAACTGATTGTGAGCAAATCAAACATGCTTTAGGTGCTGGTCAACGCAGAATTTTTGCCAGTGTTCCTCAATCACCTTCGCTTCCGCCATCACCCAATTGATAAAGGCTGCAACCTTAGGGCGTTTAAAGAATGGCTCAGGCGCCACAAGATAATAACTATAAGGGGAATTCCAGTAGATAGATCTCGCAGGCACCAACAGGCCATGCTTAATCTGCTCCATCGCAAGACTATAACGTACCGCAGCAATCCCCTGCCCATTTAGTGCAGCATCGATCAGTATCGATGAATCGCGCATTTTCAAAGCCACATGCTGATCACCACCAAATAGCTCAATAAACGACGCATTGACCTCTCGAATATCGCTGGAGTCGTCGATAAGTAGAGGAAGCTGCTTATCGGTTTGTTGCACTAGAAGTGTCGGATGACATAACGGCAGCACATAGTCGGTTGACAGTAATGCCTCATGGAGACCCGAGGTTCCTCCCGGGCTAAATCGAATCGCGATATCCTGAGAGCTGTCACTGAAGTTAAATACCGTATCCGTTGTCGAGACATAACAACTTAATTCAGGGTTCTCACGCTGAAACCCGTTTAATCGTGGCACTAACCAGCGCGCGGCAAAAGAAGCGATCGTCGTAATCTTAAGCTGGTCCGGATTAGGATCCTGCGATAGGGTTCTGGCCCCTTCACTAATCAGCTCAAAAGCTTTCTGTAAATAGGGCAACAATGTCATTGCCGCAGGCGTTAGCTGCACCTCTCGGTTCAGGCGGACAAATAAAGCCTCATCGAAATACTCTTCCAGCAAACGAATCTGCTGACTAACGGCCGCCTGGGTCACATGTAATCTATCCGCTGCCAGCTTGAAGCTACCTAGTTCCGCTGCAACCTGAAAAACCCTTAGCGCTTTTAAAGGGGGAAGCCTTTCCATATCAGTTAACTTTTTCTTAAGTGAAAAGAAATATTACTCGTTTGTCAGCATAGGTGTCAAAGCGACATCATAACAACATAAACACGACAGTAAGGAGCAACAAAATGACATGTGAAGCTATTAGACTTGATAAATGCTCCAACCGAAGCATTGAGAACAATTCACTAAAACTATTCTCATTCTGGGTTAGCGCAAAACAAAAACTAAGGCTTTGGCGACATAACCATCACACAAGGAAAACCTTGTTGCAGATGGATAACCGAATCCTATCAGACATCGGCATTAGTCGAAGTGAAGCGTTAGAAGAGGCAAAAAAAACCTTTTGGCAGAAATAAAAAAGGCGGCTTTAAAAGGCCGCCAATAACTCTTGATCAAAAGAGCCTCGCCAATGAATGCTTATTCCGGGCTTTGAGAAACCGCCGCGATGACAGACACCTCAACAAGTAACTCAGGGGATGCCATTGCGGCTTCAACACAGGCTCGGGCTGGTGCTGCACCTTCGGGTACCCAGGCATCCCATACTTCGTTCATTTCAGAAAAATAAACCATATCTTTTATATACAGGGTGGCCGATAAAATACTCTCACGGCTACTACCCGCCTCTGCCAGTAGGCTATCCACCTTTTCAAGCATTGTTGCGGTTTGTTCTTTAATACCTGATTTAGGATCACTTCCAACCTGGCCACAGAGATAAACCGTGTTCTGATGAATAACCGTTCGGCTCATTCTTGGGCCCGTATGAAGACGCTGAATGCTCATCTGCACTCCTTATAAAAGCTATTGTTTAGACATCTGCGCAAGTTCACCCAACTTGAGCGGTTTTATAGGGGCTCTCACCTTGTAATAACCCACTGTTTCTATTGGGAGATCTGACTCTTCCGCGATTAGATTAGATACGGTGATACCGCACATACGTCCTTGGCAAGGACCCATACCTGGTCTGCCGAACGCTTTTGTTTGGTTAGGCCCTTTACACCCTGCCCTGACGTAGCTGCGAATTTCCCCTGCAGTGACCTCTTCACATCGACATACCACCGTATTGTCTGAAGGTAGCCTAAAAGCTTTCTCTGGTTTATAGAGCTCGTCTAAGAATGGCCTTATCGCCATTTGCTTCAACATCTCTTTATGCAAAGGTTCGATAATTAAATCACGCTCGTTAGCCGCAATTTTATTGAGCATGAAGGCAACCTGAGTTCCTGTACATGCACCCGAAATTTCTGCTGCTAATGCCCCAACAATGCCCTTACCATCACCGGCTACATAGATATCTGGATGACTAAGGCTTGCGCCATATTCATCGGTGTCTGGGTGCCAGCAAGACTGAATTTCAGACCACTTATGAGCAATCTCAACCGAACGGCTCAATTGCACATTAGGAATAACCCCCTGATGAACAAGCAAAGTGGTGCATGGTAGTGTTTGACGTTGATCTTTATGCTTAAAGGTAATTTCAGAAAGCCGACCATCTTCGCCAGCCTTAGCTTCAAGCGCCGATGCCTGTGATATATACCGGATACCTGATCGCTTTAACTCCAGTAACAAGCCAAGGCCTTTTGCCAGATATCTCCATCCTTTCAGCGCGCTAAAAAAGTGCTTTGCTGAGGTCCTGTAATTATCGGAAGGGGTTGTATCCAGCACGGCGTCAACTTTCACACCGGCTCGAAGTAACTGACAGGTAATCAATAGAAGCAGAGGTCCGCTTCCGGCAATAACCAGGGGTTCAGCCGGAACCACGGCACTGCTTTTCAATAAGATTTGCGCCGATCCGCAGGTCATGACACCAGGCAACGTCCAACCAGGAAATGGAACGGGGCGCTCTTGAGCACCACTAGCCAGAATGACTTTATCTGCCTGATAGGTATAGCTTTGACCGGCTACCGATACATTAATCTCTTTATCTCGGGTAATCTCCCAAACGCTGGCATTACTGACAAAATCGATATCGCCCTGCAATCGCTTATTGAAACGATTCACTAGACCTGCGCCGTAGTAATAATCTTTGCCCAGTATTTTTTCATCTGCCAGTAAGGGTTGTGAAACAGACCGATAAATCTGCCCACCGGCAACGGCCTGCTCATCGAAAACAACAACACTAACCCCCTGATCTGCCGCATTAAGCGCAGCCGCCATGCCCGCAGGCCCGGCACCAATCACCGCCAGTTCATACTTCACCTGCAACCCTCCCTTCGATCAGTTCACTATTCTTTGTTGGGTGGCAGATCTCAGCCTTCTGGTTTTTCGTTTCGATAGCGGTTGTCATCAGGGCTCTTGCACCATTTTGGCGACGGATCTCCATTCCATCTACAACGGGTGTCATACAGCCCTGCACGTTTGCGATACCATCAATTTCCAAAAGACATTCGAAACACACACCCATCATGCAGTAAGGAGCTCTACCTTCACCAGAAACACTGGTTGTCCTCGATGGCAGCATACCTGCACGTAACACCACAGAAGCAGCACTTTCGCCGGCATAGGCTTCTACTTTTTCACCCTCGATAAAGACCTCAACCTTCGAAGCTGATCGAGTCTTCAGACGGTTAAACTGAGAAACGTTTGGCACTGAATACCTCCATCGAGAAATCGAGATTAAAACCCTCACCTGCAATCCAGTTCGCAATGGGGCCTGCATGGGCAGCCGCCAGTGTTACACCGCTATGGCAGGTCACTACATAAGCGCCTGGGTATTGCTGAGACTGTTCATAGACTGGATAACCATCAGGTGTCATGATGCGCAATGCTCCCCAGGCTCTCACTAACTGGGCCTGAGCTAATTTAGGGAACAGCGTGACTGCGCGTTTAGCAATTTGCGCCATCACTTCTGTTGTCGTCCCCTCATCGAAGCCGACATCTTCTTTGGAATCCCCACATTGGATTGTCCCCTCGCGGGTTTGACGTACATGGGATGTCGGATATTGCAGAAATGGTTCAACTCTTTCAGCAACCAGCACCTGGCCTCGGTTAGGTTCAACAGGAGCCTCCAAGCCCAATAACGGCGCCAGGGCTTTATTACCCAACCCAGCAGCCAGAACGACTTTTCCATACCGATAAGTCTGACCCTCCGAAACGACAGAGAAACCTGTAGCTTCTGGTGTTATTTCCTTCACGGTGCCGTTGTTAACAAACTTACCGCCTCGTTTAATAAAGTATTCCGTCAACGCACGCAGCATCAGTAATGGGTTTACATGCCCATCCAGTGGGCCAAAGGTTGCCCCCGTGACATCCGGACCAATGTCGGGCAGACGCTTTTTCAATTCATCCTGCCTCAATACTTCAAATGGATAATCCCCATCTTGCGCGTCACGCATGCTTTTAAGCATTTCGATACGCTGCTCAAGCTCTTCTTCGCTAAAACAGAAGAAAAAACCGCCATCCTGTTCTAACTGGACATCAATACCTGTGACTGCACTTAACTCATCGGCCAGGCCAGGCCACAATTCCGCTGACAACCTTGATAAACGTGCATATTCAACACAGGTATCGCCCTTTCCTTGCACCCACACAAGACCGAAATTACCCCGCGACGCACGAAATGCCTGATCACCTTCATCGAAGATCACCACGTTGAGGTTTTTCTTGATCAATCCAACGGCAATCGCCAGACCGACTAAACCACCTCCGATGATGGCCACATCTGCGTCATAAGGCGTTGCTGTCTGTTTATTCGTCATACTTATTCCTTGGGGCTCCCCCGAATAACGGGGGAACCTTTATCGAAGCGCTACACGCCCCAATACTGGGGCGCTACATACTATTTAGCGTGCGACAACGTCTTTAAGCACATCTTTCGCCCAATCCTGACCAAGATCTTTCATAATCTCAGGCCATACATTTGCGCGAACCTTATCTGCCGTTGCATCAATCTGCTCTGGAGTCACATCAACAATGGTTGCACCTGCATCAGCCAGGCGCTTTTCATTGGCTTTTTGGTCTGTCTGCGCGCTTTCCCAGCGACGGTTTTCAAACTCTAGTGAAGCCGCTTCCAAGGCTTTCTGCTGATCAGCGTCCAGATCGTTAAAGCGCTCCTGATTGATCACCAGGAACCAAATTTCAAAGTGTGTATTCAAAGGAATGTATGATTTAGTTACATCGCGGAATGACGCAAAGTACCCTTCTGCACCAGAACCGATTACCCCATCAACTACGCCGGTTTGAACCGCTGTAAATGCTTCGGAGAAAGGCAGAGGTGAACCAATGTAACCGGTGTTGTCAGCCAGCATCTGGAAAGTTTTAATCGGCGGCACACGTACTTTGACGCCTTTATCTACATTGGCATCAGCCGCACCTTCAACCTGTTTGTTAAGTGCGATACCTCCAAAATAAACCGGCCAAGCACCTAATACTTTAATATCTTGCTTAGCGTACAGATCGGATACGGTATTTCGCATCGCAGAGCCAGGGGCGAACACTTTGCGCGCATCATCCCAATCCTTAACCATGTAAGGCATGTAGATGATCTGGAAGCGTTTATCTACACCGGATGCTGGTGGTTGAACCGCCATATCAACGGCACCCATGGAGACACGTTCCTGAACAACCGTGTAATCACCTAAAGCGTTTGCCGCATAGATCTTTACTTTGATCTTTCCATCAGTGGCTTCTTTAACTTTGCCAGCGAACCATTTGGCATCGTTATCAATTGCAGTCCCCTGCGGGCGAACGTGAGATAGTTTCAACGTTGCAGCTTGTGCCATACCCACTGCCGAAATTGATAGGGACAAAGCCAGGGCAAGACGCTTTAACATAGGTTTATTCATTTTTATTTTCCTCATGATTGATCATGGTCACTCTGCCCGAATGACTGGATCGCTTTAGTAATTAATGTGAATGGCTTTAATAGCCAAAAGCTCTTGGAATAAATTCAGATAAGTCAGGCCACAAAGAAACCAGGAACACTACCGGTACATAGCCAAACAGGATCAGCATCATGGCCGGCTTCACTATTTCAGTGAATTTCACCTCACCAATGCGTGCCCCCAGATACAAAATGCTCGCGTAAGGAGGTGTCACACCACCCATAGCTGTATTCACACCGATGATCGCAGCAAATTGCACCGGCCCAACTCCTATCGCTGTCATCAGCGGTAAAAGCAGCGGCGCGGTTAAGATAATTGCCGTGATGTCATTCACGATCATGCCAATCGCGAAGAGAAAGATATTGACCAGAATAAGCAGTAAGGTCTTATCGGTTGTTAGCTCAAAGATCTTCTCAACCAATGCCTGGGGAATATCTTCCATGACATAGATCTGGCTCAGCATCAGACTGAACAAAATCATGATTAAGATAGAACCTACTGCAGTCGCAGACTCTTTGCCTGATGCCAGGAAAGTCTTCCAGGTCAGTCCTTTATAGATCATAAAGCCCACAGGCAATGCGTAGATCACTGCAACCGCGGCAGCTTCGGTTGGAGTCATTACCCCGCCATAGATACCACCCAGAATAATGACCGGCATCAGCAAAGCAGGAACCGCATTAAAGGTTCGTTTACCGGCCTCTTTCATCATCGCCTTGAATTCCATTGGCTCGTCCAACACCAGCGGAAACTTTCTGGAAACAATCAAGTTGATGACTGCAAAGTTAAAGGTGATTAGCAGCCCAGGCCCTAACGTAGCCAGGAAGCACGCCAGAATAGAGGTTTCAGTCACCCAGCCATAAACAATCATGGTTACGCTAGGAGGAATCAGCAGACCCAGGATAGAAGAGTTAGCCACCAAAGCAGTTGCATAGGCACGCGGATAACCTTTCTTTTCCATCTCAGGAATCAATAGTGGGCCAATCGCGGCAATACCCGTAAGCCCGCTTCCTGAGATCGCGCCAATAATTGCACAACTGACAGAAGCGACAACGCCAAGTCCGCCGCGGACACGACCGACAAACACGTTAACAAAGTTCAACAAGCTACCGGCGATGCCACTCACACTCATAATCGTGCCAGCAAACACGAACAGAGGCAGTGCCAAAAGGACCGGATTCGTCAACTGATTAAAGCCCCAAACCATCATCCCTTTCATCGTGGCATCACCGATGATAGTCATCACCATCAGGCCAGCACCAAAGCAATAAGGAAGCGGAACGCCCAGGGTCAGCAATAAAATAAGAACAACAAAACCTAACAGTGCAATCTCAACCACGACTGCGCCCCTCTTCATGATTATCGAGTACGGAAAATTCAGCTACCTCAGAGGTATCCGGGTAGTCATGGTCTACAGCTTGATCCGCAGAGGGACCACCCTTGATCATGAACTGGATGTTTTTAAGTAAATGCCAACCGGTAAATAGCGTCATAAATAACAAACCGGTAAATAAGGCACTGTCATAGATGAAAGTCGGCAAATACAGGGTTGGCGTTTCTTTCCAGACACGCCAGGCATAATTGAGATAATCCCATGCCCAGATAGTGAGCCAGATCGAGATAGCGATGCTCAGTGTTTCTGAAATGATCAGCAGGATATGTCTTGCACGCTCGGTATCCAGAAAGATATCGAGAACATTCGCTCTGATCTGGGTATCTTCACGTGAAGCATTAATTGCTCCAAGAATGTAAAGCCAAAGGGTTGGGATAACCGCCACCTCTTCTAGGCCCATCACGGGTGTCTCAAAGACATAACGGGTAATCACTTGCACAAACTGAAAACCAGCCACAGTACTGATTAACAGTGTCAGTGTGTATCGAAAAAAGGTTTCCATGGGTTCTCTCTTATTATGTTCGGAAATCCTGTCTCAGTACGGGAACCGCCTGAATCGGTATCTATGGTCACCTCAAGAGCAAATAACATCAAATCATTTATTTTCTCCACTTGATAACATAATATTATTAACTTGGTTTTTTGATGGGGCACTAAAATGGCAAA
>NZ_CH724125.1:251652-445810 GCF_000153345.1 Neptuniibacter caesariensis | reverse complement strand
CGGCAAGCTGTTGTACTGTTCTTTCTGTGGCAAAAGCCAGGATGAAGTACGCAAGTTAATTGCAGGCCCATCGGTCTTTATCTGTGACGAATGTGTCGATCTATGTAACGATATCATTCGTGAAGAAATTCAAGATGCTGAGCCTCAGGAAGAGGGCGATCATCTGCCTACTCCTGCTGAGCTAAGTGCTGCGCTCGATGAATATGTTATTGGGCAGGAGCGTGCGAAAAAGGTTCTTGCGGTAGCTGTATACAATCACTATAAGCGTTTGCGCTTCCAGAAGAATGACAAAAGTGGTGTTGAGCTAGGTAAAAGTAACATTCTTCTTATTGGTCCAACAGGTAGTGGTAAAACGCTACTGGCTCAGACCTTAGCTCGATTACTCAATGTTCCATTCACCATTGCTGATGCAACCACATTGACCGAAGCGGGTTACGTGGGTGAGGATGTTGAGAACATCATTCAGAAGCTGCTGCAGAAATGTGACTATGACGTTGAGAAGGCGCAGCTTGGCATCGTCTACATTGACGAGATTGATAAGATTTCCCGTAAGTCTGACAATCCGTCTATCACGAGAGATGTATCCGGCGAAGGTGTTCAGCAGGCTCTGTTGAAGCTTATCGAGGGTACGGTTGCTTCAGTTCCTCCTCAGGGCGGACGTAAGCACCCGCAGCAGGAATTTTTGCAAGTTGATACGTCTAATATTCTGTTTATCTGTGGTGGTGCTTTCGCAGGCCTGGAGCAGATTATCAGAGACCGTTCTGAAAAAAGCTCAATCGGCTTCAGTGCTGTTGTTAAGAGTAAGGACGAAGAAAAAACCGTCTCTGACAGCCTGACAGAGCTTGAGGCTGAAGATCTGGTTAAATATGGTCTGATCCCTGAGTTTGTGGGTCGTCTTCCTATGATCGCTACATTGGCTGAGTTGGATGAAGAGGCGTTAGTTCAGATTCTGACTGAGCCTAAGAACAGCCTGACTAAGCAATATGCGGCGCTGTTCGATATGGAAGGCGCTGAGGTCGACTTCCGTCAGGAAGCTCTGCTTGCCGTTGCACAGAAAGCGCTGGAGCGTAAAACGGGTGCGCGTGGTCTGCGTTCTATTTTGGAAGCAACACTGCTTGATATTATGTATCAGCTACCTTCTATGGAGAATGTTAGCAAAGTGGTCATCGATGAGGGTGTCATTGAAGGTGATAATGACCCAATACTTATCTATGAGAATACTGAGCAGGCTAAAGCTGTTCCAGAAGAATAAGTAACATATTGTTATGATTAAAAAGGATAGCTTGCTATCCTTTTTTTATATCTCTTTTTTGCTGACCCCAAGGTAGGTGATGACGGCTGATAACCAGGTAGCATTTCAGGAGTTAAGCCAAGAGCTTAAAACTGAATTCTATACAAGCTTCAAGGAATCCACAGAAGAGCTGGAGCGATGCTTTGAGTCTCTCAATCAGCAGTTTGACAAAGAAACTGTGAATGAGATGTTCAGGGCTATTCATTCTGTTAAAGGGAACTGTCATATGATGTTCCTGGATCAGATTGCAGATGTCTGTCACAAAGTCGAAGATCTTGTTGCCATGATTCGCAAAGGGCAAATTGAATACACCGCTCAGCAGGGTGAATTCATGACATTCATCATGGCAAGATTAGAGCAGCTGGTTGCCCAGTTGATCCGCGGTAAACGCGTTCAGCAGCTTGATACCCAGGTGTTAATTGATGGTGTCGAGCAGGTTAGTAGCTCTGTTGATCAAAACAGGTCGCTTATTATCCAGCGAACCATGCAATCCTATTCTGGCTTGCTTACCAGTACTGAAAGTATTGCAAATAAGGTGTCCGAACGTTTGTCCAGACAGAAGCAGCGATCTGGATTTAATGAGCTTGAATTTATGGGGCAGTTATCTGAACGATTGCAGGCTAAATCGATACAGAAGCGAGGCGATATCGAGCAGACTGTCAGGTTGGTGTTAGAGCTCAATCATATGGCGAAGCAGCCTGAGCAGGATGAACAGTTATGTGCTGCTTATTACCTGATGGATCTGGGTGGTAAGTTTATATCCTCTCCTGTTTTCGATATCACTTCTGAGTCTCCGGAATGGGAAAGGCAGAAGGCACTTGAGCAGTTATCCCTTTCATCGGGTTTTTTAAGATTGGGCGACGGTTGGGCTGATGCTGCAGATATTATTATCCAGATCCATGAACGCTATGATGGCAAAGGTTTAAATAGAGTTAGCGCGGAAAAGATAAGAACCGGCGCGCAAATTCTGGCCTTAGTCAGGTTCTATCAAAAAGCTTATTTTAAATATTCGCGCGATCACAGCGCTAAAATTTCAGTTGCAAAAAGCATTAGCCGAATGAATAGTGAAAGCGGTTATAGATTTGATCCGCAATGGGTGGTTATGTTCTCGGAGATGGCAAGAAGGGATGTAAGCACACTGATTCTTTAGCTAGAATGCAGGCGTGGTATATAAGCGCATAAGCTAGCAGCTTATGCGCTTTTGTTTTATTAACGGCTTTTCAGCGCGTCTTTTAGTTTTTCATTCATCTCAACCAGGCACTTCTCGGTAGTATCCCAGTCAATACATGCATCAGTAACGGATACGCCATATTCCAGATCTTCAAGGTTATCCGGAATAGACTGATTACCCCAGCCCAGGTTACTTTCAATCATCAGACCAACGATAGATTTGTTGCCTTCAATAATCTGGTTTGCGGCATTCTCAGCAACCAGCGGCTGAAGGGCAGGGTCTTTACTTGAGTTTGCATGACTGCAATCAATCATGATGTTGTTTGCCAGGCCTGCTTTATCAAGCGCCTGCTCACAAAGTGCAACATTTACTGAATCGTAATTCGGCTTTCCGCCACCGCCACGCAGTACAACATGGCCATACTGGTTACCTTTAGTGTGAACAATAGAAACCTGACCCTCTTCATTGATACCAAGGAAGCGGTGAGGGGCGCTCACAGATTTCAGGGCGTTTGTAGCAACATCAAGACCACCATCAGTACCGTTTTTGAATCCTACTGCGCATGACAGCCCAGAAGACATCTCACGGTGTGTTTGTGACTCGGTGGTACGTGCGCCAATAGCAGACCAGGAGATCAGGTCCTGCATGTACTGCGGAGAGATCGGATCAAGTGCTTCTGTAGCGAGCGGTAATCCCATTTCAGATAGATCGATCAGCAGCTTACGCGCAATGTGCAGGCCCTCTTCGATTTCAAAAGAGTCGTTTAGGTGTGGGTCGTTAATCAGACCTTTCCAGCCTACGGTCGTCCTTGGCTTTTCAAAATACACACGCATGACAAGATAGAGCGAATCTTTAACCTTTTCCTGAAGCGCTTGTAGCTTCTTGCCATAGGCAATAGCTGCTTCAGTATCGTGAATAGAGCATGGGCCTACAACAACGAAAAGGCGCGGGTCTTTGCGATCTAAAATATCGCGTATTACAGCGCGGCCTTGCATAACAGCTTCAGCAGCTGCTTCAGAAATAGGCATTTCTGCTTTAAGGGCATCGGGTGATACCAGGGGGGTGTTTGATTCGATGTTTAAATCTTCTACGCGTGTATCTGTCATTATTACTTATCCTGCGATTGCTCACCTTATTTTTGACAAGACAAAAATGAGCAAGCTCTTTGTCAATGTGATGCCTGTTTTACCACAAACACATGATGGTTATAAGTATGCGGATGGTCTATTCTGCGCCAAATCATAATATTTCTAGTGATTTAAACTGTATCTTGACAATGGCAGCGCAGCGCAGTGAGCTAAAGCCATGATAGACTAGCGGAAATTGATAAAATCACAGCGAACTGTTTCTTATATTTGTTGTCTATCAGTCGTCTATTTATTCAACGGGAAGTGTCGTGTACGTCTTGTCTTATTTGCGATCAATATTTCTAATTCTGGGTTTAGTGCTGGGTCTGTCTTCAACCGCGACCGCGGGTCTTTTTGATAAGAACCCTTTCTCGCAGGATGGGCCTTTAGAAGTGGAGCAGGCTTTTGTCTTTGATTTTGAACAGAAGGGCAATCAGCTAAAACTCTATTGGGATATTCCAGACGATTATTATCTTTACCGTGATCGTGTTGAGTTAAATGGCACTGAAAAAATCAAGGTTATTGATCGGGAGAATAGTCCCGCAAAGCAAAAAGATGATCCATTGTTTGGCCAGGTCTGGGTTTATTACAACTATGGTGAAGTTAATTTTGACCTGGCGGCTGCGGGTGAAAGTATCCAGGATGGTCTTTTAGAAATTACCTACCAAGGCTGTTGGGAAGGGGGGATATGTTATCCGCCTGTCACTAAAGAGATCAAAGTGTCAGGGATCTCGAAAGCAGAACCGTTCACGGTGCCTCTGAAAGAGCAGGCAGTGCAGTCCCCTGAGAATATTGAGGTCAATGCGAACCAGTCAATTGCTGTTTTGAGTGAGCAGGATCAGTTTGCTGCCATGTTAAAAGAAGGCAATCTAGCGGTAACCTTAGGAGCGTTCTTCGTTGCTGGCCTTGCCTTGTCCTTCACGCCCTGTGTGTTTCCTATGATACCGATTCTTTCGAGTATCATCGCTGGCCAAGGGCGAAAGGTCACTGCTTCAAAAGGCTTCTCACTTTCCCTGGTTTATGTGCTTGCAGTCTCTATTACTTATACGCTAGCAGGTATTTTTGCAGGTTTATTCGGTGAAAACCTTCAGGCGTTATTTCAGAACGTCTGGGTTATCTCTGCATTCAGTCTGATCTTTGTTCTGCTTGCGCTTTCAATGTTTGGTTTTTACGAGTTGCAGTTACCTAATAGCCTGCAATCTAAACTGTCTGACGCTAGTAACAGTCAAAAAGGCGGTACTGTCACTGGTGTTGCCATTATGGGCTTTCTTTCGGCATTAATTGTTGGGCCTTGCATGGCTGCCCCCCTTGCTGGTGCGTTGATATACATAGGGCAAACAGGTGACCCTGTTCTGGGTGGCAGTGCGCTGTTTGCAATGAGTATGGGAATGGGAGTGCCATTATTATTAGTCGGAACCTCTGCGGGTAAATTCCTACCGCATGCAGGGCTTTGGATGGATAAAGTTAAGTCCATATTCGGTATCCTGCTGCTCCTGCTTGCCATCTGGATGTTGGATAGAGTGGTTCCCACTGTTGTGACCATGTGGCTGACTGCGATTGTTTTGATCGTATCTGCGGTTTATATGGGGGCTTTGAGCCAGGCCAAAGAGCGTGAGAAGTCCATTCATCATATTGGTAGAGGTGTTGGTCTTATCGTCCTGGTTTATGCTGTCGCTTTGATGATCGGCGCGCTTGCCGGTACTAACAGCATGCTATATCCATTAAAGGGCTTTGCCGGCTCTCAGGCGACTGCAGCAAGTACTTCACTGGCTTTTACTAAGGTAACTACCCCTGAGCAACTTGAACAGGAGCTTGAGAAAGCAAAGCTGAACGCTCAGCCGGTTATGCTGGATTTTTATGCTGACTGGTGTGTGTCCTGTATTGAGCTTGAGGTTTTTACTTTTGCTGACAAAAATGTCCAGCAAGCACTTTCTGATTATCATGTCATTAAAGTTGATGTTACAGCGAATGATGCGCCAGCGAAGGCTCTGAACAAAGCGTACGCATTGATCGGGCCTCCAGCGCTTATTTTTTATGATCGCAAAGGCGAAATTCTTAACCATAAGACTTTAATAGGGGTTGTTGATCCGTCTGACTTTGTTAATCATATAAGCGGAATCTAATTTAGGGTCGGCTCTTTCCTCTTGTGCATGCCAGCTCTTGTTGATTCGCTAATTATTATAAATATAAGAGCCCAGCCCTTTGGAGGTAACAATGTCTTACAGAGCATCAATTGCTGCACTTATCTTGCTTACATCTGTTGCGCCTTTAAGTAACGCCGCTGACGCTGAAAGCGGAAAAGAGCTATATCATGAAGTGGAAATCGAAAGGACAATTCGTGGTATAGAGTATACAGATGCAAACTGTGTTACATGTCACGAAGCGTCTTTTTATCAACGCTCAGATCGTAAAGTTACCACCTATGCCAAACTAGAGGCTTTTGTAGAAGGTTGTAATACAAATCTCGATGTAGGCTGGTTCCCTGAGGATGTAAGTGATGTCGCTGCATACCTCAATCGTGAGTATTACAAATTCGAAAAATAGAAATCACCTCACCAAAAATGCCGCTGATTTATCAGCGGTTTTTTTAGGCCCGCATTTTGCTAAATCTCTCTTTACACAATCATCAATAGTTTACGCGGCTTCTGTCGTGATGTTGCCAAAATGAACAACAAGCCTGAACTGAAAGTTCAAGCTTGGTTGGGCTACTTGGCAATAACCACAGGGGCTACAGCTATTTTGTTAGGGAGATAGACTATCGAAATATTGATTTACTAGTTGTTAATTCATATCAGAAACAGGCATTGCGGTTTTTAGCAGTCATATTCAATTGTGCTGTTATCGTATTTTTATTGCCGATCGCTGATCTGCGAGCGGCAGTTTGATTCCGCATAGCTAAATATTAGCTTTTTATCTTCTTTCACTATTTGTGAGAGCAGGATTCTTATTGCCTAAAAAGACTATTTGCCACTGATTTGGTTTCAGCGGTACGGGGTTCTTTTAGGTAATGAAAGGAGAAGTAAGATGATCATAGAGACAAGTAGTATCTATATGAGCGCTGAACATCAAAAAACTGAGTTTAGCGAAGTCACAAAGACGCTTGACCTAGATGCATTAAAAAATGGATTTAACTTTCAGCTTCAGGAAGCGCAAAACAGAATAGAGCAATCCCGGGTTAATTTCTTTTCTAACTTTGGTTCTCAGTTTTTACAAGGTGAGCAGCCTGAGATGCCGATGTCCTCAATACTGGTTATGACAGATGAGGGTCTTAAATTCAGAACAACGGATCAACAGGCGGACTATACCGATCAACAGCAAGTGACTAAAGCCAGACTATGGCAAGCACTGCTCAATGCAATACAACCTGATAAACCCCCTGTTGTGACAGAAGATCAGATCCAGCTTCCTGATGATCAATCTCAAGTTGATTCAGTAACAGGGCCTGGAGGGGAGGCGGTTCAGCTTTCTCCAATAACCATGGAGATGTCATTTAAAGTAACGGAATCAATAGAAGAGTACGAATGTTCTGAATTCTCAAGCTGTGGAACGGTCACAACCGCAGATGGTAAAACAATTGAGTTCGATCTGGACCTTAAGATGGAGCGGAGTTATTCAGCCACTCGTGAGTACGAAATGACACAGGAGGTCGTTTTTACTGACCCGCTTATTCTTAATTTTGAAGGTAACCATGCCGATCTGTCTGACGACAAATACGAGTTTGATCTGGATGCTGATGGTAACAAAGAATTAATAAGTTACTTTACGGGTAATAGCGGGATGTTGGCCCTGGATAAAAATGAAGACGGGGTTATCAATGATGGGTCAGAACTGTTTGGTGCACTGAGTGGAAATGGTTTTGCTGATCTGACTGCCTACGATGATGATAACAATAACTACATTGATGAAGCAGACGCTATTTTTGACCAGCTCAGGATCTGGACGAAGACACCTGAAGGGGACACCCTTGAATCATTAAAGGATCGCGATATTGGCGCCATCTATTTGGGGTCGACAGAAACACCCTATGATATTAAGGGTGAAAATAATCAGCATAATGGGCGTGTTCGAAGTAGTGGTATATATCTGACTGAAACAGGCCAGGTTGGAACCGTTCAGCAGGTTGATATGGTTGTTTAAGCAAGAGACCAGCGGCTCAACATGAGTCGCTGGTGGTTTTTGATTCGAGTACAATAGAATTTTTTATAAGCTTCGATCTGTAATGAACGCTGAAACTAATTCTTCTAGAACCTCTGTTCTGCTCGTTCGCTTTGGAATAATCATCGCTACGCTACTGCTTGTGGTCGGATTAATCAGCCCGATGCTGACAATGAGTCAATTCTATTTCTTCGAGAGCTCTTTTTCTGTGATAGGCGGTGTTTGGTCGCTCCTGCTTGATGGTCAGGTTATTTTGGCAGTGATCATTGCGCTGTTTAGTATTGTCCTTCCATTCTTAAAGCTGGGTTTACTCTATTTAGCGACGCTAGGAAAAGACTCCGAACAGCAGAAAAAAATGCTCACGCTGATGCATGATTATGGTCGCTGGGCGATGCTGGATGTTATGGTGGTCGCGATCCTGATTGTCACCGTTAAACTTGGAGCTGTTGCAAGTATAGAGACCCATTGGGGCTTATATGTATTTGCCTTAGCCGTTCTTCTCATCATGGTGCTTACCCACATTATTACAAAAGCTAAGCATGGATAATCTACAACCTTTTTTAAAAGCGCTCTCTAAGCGGCGAAATTCGCTGACGGTTTTCAATCCTTATCGTGATGAAGTGCTTCTTCGTAACCTTGAGATTTATATCGAGGCTGTTTTAGCGCAACAAGGCCCGAAAATACTATTAGTTGGTGAGGCCTATGGATTCAGAGGCGGGCGATTAACTGGCATACCGTTTTCGAGTGGAAAACTATATGACGAAGTCGAGCATCCGTTTTTGATATCGCTAAAGCAAAACATAGTACGTTCATCCGATGATCTTGTGTCCGAGAATACGGCATCAATCGTTTGGAAGTATTTACAAAAACACGATTTTGTTCCGATGTTCTGGAACTCATTTCCTTTTCATCCTCACCCGTCACGGATTCAAAGAAAGAACAGAGCGCCCAACGTCGCGGAGATCAAAGAGGGCCTGGCTTTTTTGAATATGCTTTGTGATATGTATCAGCCTGACATAATCGCAGGGCTGGGCCGAAAGGGTACGGATAGTCTTCAGCGTGCCTTTCCTAATAGAGAGATTCGATACATCCGTCATCCTTCATACGGTGGTAAACGTGATTTTGTTAAAGGCATGGATAATTTATATGAGGCTGTTAATTAAGCTTCTATTTAATATCAGCTAGTTAAAGTAGTTACTTCATCAATTGCAGGATGCAAAAAGAGGCATTGGAAGCCGTTTTTATAAGGAAATCCAATGCGCATTTTACTCACTGCACTCAGTTTTCTGATCGCAGCGCCCGTCTTCGCTGAGCCACCCAGTTCATTCAGTAAAGCCAAAAAGCTTCTAAAGGTGATGTATGAAGATAATCAGTCAACCTTTTACTGTGGTTGTGACTATTCAAAACAAGGTAAGAAGCTCATCCCTGAGCACGATAGTTGCGGGTTTAGTTATCGAAAGAATAAGAAACGTTCACAAAGAATAGAATGGGAACACGTCATGCCTGCCTGGGCATTTGGGCACCAGTTACAGTGCTGGCAAGAGGGAGGGAGAAAAAACTGTAAGAAGAACGCTCAATTTAAAAAAATGGAAGCGGATCTGCATAATCTTGTCCCTGCAATTGGCGAAGTGAATGGTGATCGATCCAACTTTAGCTTCGCAATGCTTGAAGGCGAGCCGCGCGTATATGGTCAGTGTGATATGGAGGTTAACTTTAAAGCGCGCAAAGTCGAGCCTGCAGAGCGGGTTAGGGGCGATATTGCACGGACTTACTTTTATATGCGTGACCAGTACGGTGTCAGGATTAGTGGTAAGCAAGAGAAGCTGTTTAATGCATGGGCTAAACAGGATCCTGTCGATGACTGGGAGATTAGGCGCAATGAGCTGATCCATAAGATTCAAGGCAACAGAAATCCTTATGTAATAGCAACAAACGACGAAATAGCGGTACTTGAAAATAAGCCTGGTTTAGTTGATCGAGTTAAAAACGCATTAAGATTAAATTAATCGGCCCTACTTAAAATAAAGATGACTAAAGGGGAGCTAATATGAATATTCTTAATTTAATTCTGGCGATTTTGTTACCGCCACTGGGTGCGTTTCTTCAGGTAGGTGTTACCAAGCATTTAGTTATCAATTTATTGCTGTGCCTGCTTGGTTGGTTGCCAGGGATAGCACACGCAGTATGGTTAGTGGCAACGAATAAAAAAGGTTAATGAATAGGGCTACCGGTTGTAGCCCTTATTTTTTGGCGCTGATCTCTTTTGCCTTGACTCGCCAGGGCGTTCTTTACGCTTTCCTGACAAACTACGCGCAGTAGTCGATCTATTCTTAGGTTTCCGCTTTGGAATTTTGATATCACTTTCGATTAAACTGCTTTGACCCGGTTTAAGGTTATCAAGCGTCCATTCACCAATGGCATAGCGGACTAAACGTAAGGTTGGGAATCCGACCGCAGCTGTCATTCGTCGTACCTGACGATTTTTGCCTTCAGTAATTTTTAATTCAATCCAACTGGTGGGAATATTCTTTCTTTCGCGAATAGGCGGAGTGCGTTGCCAGATTGCAGGTTCATTAATTTTTTTTGCTTTAGCTGGGCGTGTCATGCCGTCTTTAAGCTCAACGCCTGAGCTTAATGTTTCGAGCGCTTCTTCAGTAACTTCGCCCTCTACCTGAGCCCAGTAGGTCTTTTCCATCTTAAACTGAGGATTGGCCAGGTAGTGCTGTGTAGGACCATCATTCGTAAGAATAAGTAATCCCTCAGAATCGTAATCCAAACGGCCTGCAGCATAATAATCAGGTAACTCAATATAGTCAGCCAGAGTTTGCTTATCGTCATCGGTAGTAAATTGTGTAAGCACTTGAAATGGCTTATTAAAAAGCAATATTGATGGCATGAGGCTATTCTTTGAACTGATCTGTATAGATTTGGTTTAGATAAATAAAGCTGATCTATACTGCTGTTAGATCAAGCAAAACAATAATAACACCGAATAGGGCAGAACAGATGGGATATGACAAAATCTCAGTACCACAAGGCGAAAAAATTACAGTCAATGGTGATTACTCATTGAATGTACCAGATAACCCGATCATCCCCTACATAGAAGGGGATGGTATTGGCGTGGATGTCTCTCCAGCTATGCTCAAGGTGGTAGACGCCGCTGTCAGCAAAGCTTATGGCGGTGAGAAGAAGATTGCCTGGATGGAGGTGTATGCGGGAGAAAAGGCGACCTCTGTCTACGAGCAAGACACCTGGCTTCCTGAAGAGACGCTTGAAGCATTTAAAGAATTCGCGGTCGGGATCAAAGGTCCCCTGACAACGCCTGTGGGTGGCGGTATACGTTCGTTAAACGTTGCTTTGCGTCAGGAGCTGGATCTCTATGTGTGCCAGCGACCTGTGAGATGGTTTAAGGGGGTTCCAAGTCCTGTCATTAATCCTCAAGACGTGGATATGGTGATCTACCGAGAGAACTCTGAAGATATTTATGCGGGTGTAGAGTGGAAAGCGGGAACGGAAGAAGCAGATAAAGTGATTCGTTTCCTGAAAGAGGAGATGGGAGTCACTAAGATCCGCTTTGATCAAAACTGCGGCATTGGCATTAAACCTGTCTCAGAAGAAGCTACCAAACGGCTGGTGCGCCAGGCATTACAGTACTGCGTTGATAATGACCGTCGTTCCCTGACTCTGGTTCATAAAGGGAACATCATGAAGTTTACTGAAGGTGCCTTTAAAGACTGGGGCTATGAGCTTGCAAAAGAGGAGTTCGGAGCGGATCTATATGCTGGTGGCCCTTCGTTAAGTTTTAAAAACCCTAAAACCGGTAATGAGATCATCGTGAAAGATGTCATTGCAGACGCCATGTTACAACAGATTCTCCTGAGACCGGCTGAATATGATGTTGTGGCAACGCTTAATTTGAATGGTGATTATCTCTCTGATGCGCTGGCTGCTGAAGTGGGTGGGATAGGTATCGCACCGGGTGCAAATTTATCTGATGAAGTCGCTATCTTTGAAGCAACGCATGGAACGGCCCCTAAATATGCAGGGCAAGACAAGGTTAATCCGGGCTCCGTCATATTATCTGCAGAGATGATGTTACGTCATATGGGATGGACAGACGCGGCGGATCTCATCATTAAAGGGATGGATGGCGCAATTACTGCTAAAAACGTGACCTATGACTTTGAAAGGCTTATGGACGATGCAACATTACTGAGTTGCTCAGAATTTGCCGACGCCATAATTGATCGAATGTAGAGCTGTTTGCGTATACAAAAAAACCAGCAGAAGCTGGTTTTTTTATCGATGGTGCGTTGTGAAGTATTTTCTTGTTATTGGGTTTCTAATGGTTTAATTTGAACCGCGTGCGTCCCTTTAGGGCCTGGTTTAGTTTCAAACTCAACCGCTTGGCCAGCTTTTAGGCTTTTATATCCATCTACGTCAATCGCAGAATAATGGGCAAAGAGATCCTCTGCATGTTCGTCGGATAAGATAAATCCATATCCTTTCGAATTGTTGAACCACTTTACTTTCCCTGTCTGCATAACTAACTCCCGTATCCAATGACAACTTTGGATTGCTAACCTGAACGTACAGTCTTTAGCTGCTAGAATAGGAACTAAAGACGATTTCTTAAAAGCCGCAGGTACTACAGGAAGTGCCTATCCTGCTAAAACTGATTATAGCACTCAACACAGAATGTGCGACAAGTGTGCAATCAGTGTTCAGTAGTAAATTGTAGTGTAAACATAGAATATTTACATATGTGTATGAATTTTGAACAAAATATTATTCGAATGTCTAATGAAGATGAGCATGAAGAATTCGATCATGACCACGGATTGGCAACAGAAGAGGCAAAACCGGAACTGAAGAAGCCATCCATGTATCGGGTGGTGTTAATGAACGATGACTATACTCCAATGGACTTTGTTGTTGCCGTGCTGATGATGTTTTTCAGTATGGATCAGGAAAAAGCAACGCAAGTCATGTTGGCGGTGCATACCCAGGGAAAAGGTGTATGTGGAATTTTCACCCGCGATGTGGCTGATACAAAAGCAGCTATAGTTAATCAATATGCAAGAGACAATAGTCACCCACTGCTATGTGAAGTCGAGAAAGTCTGAAGAGGAACCGTTATGTTGAATCGAGAACTCGAAGACACGCTCAGTGCAGCGTTCCAGGCGGCAAAAGAGAAGCGACATGAGTTTATTACTGTCGAACACTTATTGCTGGCTCTATTAGATAACTATGAGGCGCATGAAGTCCTCTCTGCCTGTGGTGCAAATTTCGAAGGAATTCGTAAAAACCTGTCAGAATTTATCGAGGAGACCACACCTCTGTTATCTGACGCTTTACCTGATCTGGATACCCAGCCCACACTCGGGTTTCAGCGTGTTCTGCAGCGTGCTGTATTTCATGTGCAATCTTCTGGCAAGAATGAAGTTACCGGCGCGAATGTATTGGTCGCTATTTTCAGCGAGCAGGAGAGTCAGGCGGTTTACATTCTGCAGCAACACGGAATTGAGCGTATAGATACGGTCAATTTCATCTCGCATGGCATCTCTAAGATGTCTGAGCACGAGCAGGATCATTCCGAAGCGTCAGTTGAGGAGGAATCTTCGACTGAAAACAGCGATAGTCCACTTGTTAAGTATGCGGTTAATCTCAATGCTGAAGCGGAATCTGGAAGAATTGATCCCTTAGTGGGTCGAGATGATGAGGTCGAACGAGTCGTTCAGATTCTGTCACGCCGTCGTAAGAACAATCCATTGCTGGTCGGTGAGGCAGGTGTTGGTAAAACCGCTATTGCTGAAGGCCTGGCAAAACTGATTGTTGAAGGTAAAGTGCCGGATATTATCTCTGAGTCAATCGTCTACTCATTGGATCTTGGTGCGCTGTTAGCCGGTACCAAATATCGTGGTGACTTTGAGAAACGTCTCAAAGGCTTGCTGAACGAGATCAAAGGCAAGGACCATGCAGTCCTGTTTATCGATGAGATTCACACCATCATCGGTGCAGGTGCTGCATCAGGTGGGTCGATGGACGCATCCAATCTATTAAAACCACTTTTAAGCTCAGGTCAGATTCGTTGTATAGGGTCGACCACGTTCCAGGAATTCCGTGGGATTTTTGAAAAAGACCGGGCTTTGGCTCGCCGTTTCCAGAAAGTCGATGTACTTGAGCCAAGTATTGAAGACACCTATTCGATCCTCAAAGGCCTCAAACAGCGTTTTGAAGATCATCATGAACTTGCCTATGCCGATGAAGCGTTAAGGGCGGCTGCTGAGCTTTCAGGGCGTTATATCAATGACAAACATATGCCGGACAAGGCAATCGATGTGATTGATGAAGCAGGCGCCTATCAGCGTTTATTACCTGAAGAGCTTCGTAAGAAAGAGATTGGTGTTGAGGATATCGAAGCGATTGTCGCTAAAATTGCCCGTATTCCACCTAAGAGTGTTTCTGCGTCTGATAAGAATCAACTGGCTAAACTGGATAGTAACCTGAAAATGGTTGTACTTGGTCAGGATGAGGCAATCGATACGCTTTCTTCAGCGATCAAGCTTTCTAGAGCAGGGTTGAAAGAGCCTAACAAACCGGTGGGTTGCTTCCTGTTTGCTGGTCCAACGGGTGTAGGTAAAACAGAAGTCACTCAACAGTTGGCGCGCATTATGGGTATTGAACTGGTTAGGTTCGATATGTCGGAATACATGGAACGTCATACAGTATCACGTTTAATCGGTGCGCCTCCGGGATACGTTGGTTATGATCAGGGCGGCTTGCTGACAGAGGCGATTACAAAATCTCCGCACTGTGTATTGCTGCTTGATGAGATTGAAAAAGCTCATCCTGAAGTATTCAATCTGCTGCTGCAGGTAATGGATAACGGTACGCTGACCGATAACAATGGTCGTAAGGCTGACTTCCGTAACGTGATCTTGGTGATGACAACTAATGCAGGTGCTGAGGACATGAGCCGAGCATCGATCGGCTTTACCAAGCAAAATCATGCGTTGGATGGTATGGCTGCGATTAAGAAGATGTTCACGCCAGAATTCCGTAACCGTCTGGACGGCATTATTCAGTTTAAAGCACTGACAACCGACATCATTAAAGGTGTGGTCGATAAGTTCTTTGCTGAACTTCAGGTGCAGCTCGAAGAGAAACGTGTTGTGCTCCATCTTGATGAATCCGCGCGTAGTTGGTTTGCTGAAAAAGGCTATGACGAACAGATGGGTGCTAGGCCCATGAAGCGTCTTATTCAGGAGAAGCTGAAAAAACCGCTTGCCGAAATGATCCTGTTTGGCGAGTTAGCTGAAGAGGGTGGTGAAGTTGCTATCAGTGTTGATGCTGAGGGCGAGATTACCGTTGAAACGATGAGTTGTGTCTGAATATCAGGCACAAAAAAGGCAGCCATTAGGCTGCCTTTTTTTATTCCCGCAGGGGAAGATAGCGATATTAACGTGCACGATACACGATACGTCCCTTGCTTAGGTCGTAAGGTGTTAGTTCTACTTTAACTTTATCGCCAGTCAGAATGCGGATGTAGTTTTTACGCATCTTGCCGGAGATGTGTGCAGTTACAACGTGACCGTTTTCCAGCTCAACACGGAACATAGTGTTCGGAAGCGTGTCGATCACGGTGCCTTCCATTTCAATGCTATCTTCTTTAGCCATTAATTCTCTACCTAGTTTAGGGGTCCCAGAAGTCTGGATCGAATAATTGCGCGGTATTGTGCCTGAAAATGCACCGATTATCAAAGATAAAAGTGTTAAAACTCAGCTGAGGGTATTTAAAAACAGTTACTTGGCTTTAAAAGCAGTCCACTCGCCGTCAATTAGAAACTCAAATGGGGTAAAAGCGATTTTATAATTCATTTTTCGGCAATCTCTAACCCAGTAGCCAAGATACAGATAGGGGAATTCCAGTGACTTGCAGTGTTCAATCTGCCAAAGAATACAGTAGGTTCCCAAGCTTCGCTTAGCGTGGCTTGGATCGTAAAAGGTATAGATAGCTGACAGCCCTTGAGAGAGTCCATCCATCACGGCAACCGCTATGAGGATATTGTCAGGGTCTCTAAATTCGTAGAATTCAGTGGTTGCCTCAGCTTCGACAAGAAAAGAATTGAATTGCTCCAAGTTGGGCGGGTACATGTCTCCATCCTGATGGCGTTCGTTAATGTACCTGGAATAGAGCGCATAATACTCTTCTGTAAATTTCGGGGCGCTTTTACAGACCGTCAGATCTTTATTTTTATTAATAATTCGTCGCTGGCTTTTTGAGGGCCGGAATGAATCAACAGGGATGCGTACAGAGATACAAGCATTGCAGCCGTCACAATGGGGGCGATAAATATGTTTTCCACTACGGCGAAAGCCAAGGTCTGATAGCTGGCTATAGGTGCCCTGATCGATCGTTGCCTGTGGGTCCACGAACAGTGTTTTTGCAATCTTATCCTTGAGATAGCTGCAATCATGTTCGGGCGTCGCGTAAAAATGTAAGGTTCTGAGGTTGGTCAAACGTTTACTCCAGTTCAGAATCTATCGCATCAAACTGCCAGGCATGAGACTGAGGTTGATCCAAATACCTATTCAGATAGGACTGAAACTGATCCCTGGGTATTTCAGTTGCGCCCAAAGAGAACAGGTGCTCGTTACTAACCTGGCAATCAATTAAAGCATAGCCCCAGATTTGCATCTGTTCGACCATTTTAATAAATGCAATTTTCGAAGCATCGCGACTACGGCTAAACATAGACTCACCGAAGAATAGTTTGCCTATGGCTAGTCCATAAAGTCCGCCGACTAATTGATCGTCCATATAGACTTCAACGGAGTGGGCTATGCCTGCGGCATGTAACGCGTTGTAGGCAGCCTTCATTTCAGCGGTAATCCATGTGCCGTCTGCACCATCTCTTGGCGCCGCGCAGGCATTGATCACTGCATCGAAATTAGTGTCAAAAACAACCTTAAAATCCTTTTTCTTCAATCGCTTACGCATACTTCTTGAGACGTGAAGTTGATCGGGAAAAACAACACATCTGGGATTTGGGCTCCACCAAAGTACGGGTTCGCCAGGGCTATACCATGGAAAGATTCCAGAGCGGTAGGCAGTGATGATGCGTTGCTGATCAAGTTCGCCTCCTGCGGCTAACAAACCATTAGGTTCATCGAGCGCCATATCGATAGGAGGAAAAGGTGTGTCTGCGTCTTGTAACCAAGGGATCATAGATAAGGAAGCCCCGGGAGGATCCCGGGGCCGGTACTCCGTTACTTCTTCAGGTCGTCCAGATAGCGTTCAGCATCCAGAGCAGCCATGCAGCCAAAACCAGCAGAAGTAATTGCCTGACGGTAAATGTGGTCACACACATCACCCGCGGCATAAACACCTTCAACAGAGGTCTGCGTTGCATTACCTTCAAGCCCAGACTGAATTTTCAGGTAGCCGTCTGTCATATCAAGCTGGCCCTGGAAGATATCAGTATTGGGTTTGTGGCCAATCGCAATAAATACACCTGCAACATCCAGCTGCTGTTCTTCGCCATCAGTCGTGCTCTTAAGGCGTAGACCAGAAACACCCATGTCATCACCAAGAACCTCTTCAAGCGTGTGGTTCCAGATAATGTTGATATTACCGTTCTCAGCACGTTCCAGAATTTTATCCTGAAGAATTTTCTCAGAACGCAGGCTGTCACGGCGGTGAATCAATGTCACTTCTTCAGCAATATTAGAAAGATAAAGTGCTTCCTCAACGGCAGTATTACCACCGCCAACCACAGCAACTTTCTGACCGCGATAGAAGAAACCATCACAGGTGGCACATGCGGAAACCCCTTTGCCTGCGAACTCTTCTTCTGAAGGAAGGCCAAGGTACTGAGCAGAAGCACCTGTGCAGATAATCAGAGCATCACAGGTATACTCGCCCATATCGCCTTTTAATCGGAAGGGGCGGTTTTGCAGATCCGTTTCATTAATGTGATCGAAAATGATCTGCGTATCGAAACGCTCTGCATGTTGCTGCATACGCTGCATCAGTTCAGGGCCCTGAACGCCGTCAACATCGCCAGGCCAGTTGTCAACTTCAGTGGTAGTGGTTAGCTGACCGCCCGCTTGCATGCCTGTGATAACAACAGGGTTTAGGTTGGCGCGCGCCGCGTAAACAGCTGCAGTGTAACCCGCAGGCCCGCTACCAAGAATGATTAGCTCGTGGTGTTGTACTTCGCTCATGGTAATAAAAAATCTTTCTGTTAAAAGTTATGAGAATAAGAGAATGGGGGTTAATTGAAGATAATCAACCCGCTTTACTTAATTTATCGCTGGCTTGTTCAAAGAAACGTTCGAGGGAGAGCATCATAAAACTCTCGCCAGAAGGGTTTCGAACATAGCCCTTAACCGGCTCACCTTTATCGATGGACTTCAATGTATCCAATGATGTCGGTGCATAATCGATGATATCGCCAATATTATCTAATACCATCGAGAACCAAGGGGTGCGTCCATCTTTTGTCAGGTGTAATACGATAGGGTGGATACTGTTTTCGAGATAGTCGTTTATATAATCCAGTACCCGAAGCAGTTTCTTCAGCGTGGTTTGTTTCTCAATACGTAATACCTCAATCGCTTCGTCGCGCTGACCTGCACCAGTCATATCTAGCAACGTATCTGCCAGCGAATGGATGTGCATATGAGGTAACTCGATTTTATCGAGGAGTACACGCAAAGAGTCATCTTCAGTTTCGAATGAATAGAACCATTTGCCAAAGGCGCACATTCTTGGATTACGTGGTTTAGTAAATGGCTCATTCGTCAGGATGGAATGCTCAAGCGCATTTATCCAATCAATATGCGCCTGCTGATAGGTCTTGATGTCATTAACTAGCGTGACAATGGCGTCTCGCTCCTTGTTATGAGACAGGGAGGTGGCACATTCAAAAACTTGAACCAGTGTGTTACGAAAATCAAGATAGCCGACAAATCCTTCGATCTGTTGGGTTGCATACTTGATTTCGCCGTAACTATCAGAAAACGAAAGGATATTACTTACATCAATGCCAAACAGGCTATCACCTAAGGTGAATGTTAGCGCACGTCGGTTATCTGTATGTAAATTGGTTAGAGACATTTAAATCATTCCATTAACCATTTGAATCGTCAGCACAGTATCGGCCGATATTCAGCTAACTATGAATCATAAACATAGATGCTTCAACCGTTAGCCACGCATTAAATTATGTTATTGTAGTAGCTGATTTTTTATTTATCTGATGGAGCTTCACCCTTGAGCACGACCGAAAACGGACAGCGGTTAGGTTTTACCGAGCTATTGGCTCGCATTGCCCGTGAATCCAGCCTGATCATCATCATTGCGATCAGTTTATTTCTTTTTGTAGCTTTGCTGGGTTTTAACCCGAAAGATTCGGGTTGGTCACACCTTGGCTATCAACCTGAAGTCGCCAATTTAACAGGCCCTGCGGGCGCCTGGTTAGCTGATCTGGTCATTTCCGGCCTGGGTCTGTCTGCTTTTTTACTGCCAGTTTTAATCGTCTATGCGTCAATACGATTCATGATGTGCAAACAGTGCACGGTGATCGATTCCATCCCTTATTTCATTCTAAGAGCATCTGGTGTGATTCTGCTCTTAGTTTCATTTAGTGCACTCTGTTCAACGCATCTGTCTAATAGCGGTCTCGAATATCCATTTTCTACCGGCGGTATTATCGGTGAAGCGCTCTCTGACTGGAGCGTCTCCTGGCTTAGCCTTACGGGAAGTTCAATTGTTTTGTTCACCAGTATGCTGTTTGGCATAACGTTGCTACTAGAAATGGGCTGGACCAGCCTGCTCGAAAAGCTCGGTGGACGCCTGGTAACAGAAGTAGGGCAGGTGTTACCGAAGAAGGAAGTCGAGGCACTCAACCTTTCTGAGGAGCAACTGGAACGAGCAGAGGAAGAACTGGCCAGAGATGTACTGCAATCTAATGGGGTTGAGCAGGCACCTCCAGTAATTCGGGAGCGTGTTGAACCCGTATTTAACGATATTCCAGTCACCGATAAAGAAGTTATTGAACCAGAGATCCCGTTAGTCAGACCGACTGAGCGAGTTGCCCCTGAAGCCGTTACCCGGAAAACAGCAGCGTCGGATTTCTCTGATCCGCTTAAATCTTCAGCGTCGGTAGAAGATGAACCTCCTTTTGAGCTGGACACCGAAGAAACGCCAAAAGTGATTACGACTACAGAACGCAAAGATCCTAAACCTCAGGTTAAAATTGTACCGCTTTCGGAAACTCATAAGCCGCTGCAAGATAAAGAACTTGGCCTTGATGAAGCGAAAACACCAAAGCGTAAGGTGAAACGTAAAATTCCGCCGCTGGAACTACTCGATCCCCCAGAACTGAATACTGATACGGGGTATTCACCAGATGAGCTGGAGCAGATGTCTCGTTTGCTCGAAGCGAAGCTCAAGGATTTTGGTGTTGTAGCTGAAGTGGTAGAGGTCAATCCTGGCCCGGTTATTACCCGCTTTGAGATCCAGCCTGCGCCGGGTGTGAAAGCAAGCAAAATCACTAACCTAGCGAAAGACCTGGCCCGATCTATGGCGGTGAGCAGTGTGCGAGTGGTTGAAGTTATCGCAGGTAAATCAGTGGTGGGTATCGAGATTCCAAACGAGACCCGTTTAACCGTTCACCTAAGTGAAGTGTTAAGTTCCAAGCCTTATCTGTCAGCAGCCTCTAAAGTCACCATTGGTTTAGGTAATGATATTGCTGGCAACCCGGTAGTGGCTAACCTGGCTAAAATGCCGCATCTACTTGTTGCCGGCACCACCGGTTCGGGTAAATCGGTTGGGGTTAACGCGATGCTGTTGTCCCTGTTATTTAAGGCGACACCCGAAGAGGTTCGGCTCATCCTGGTAGATCCAAAGATGCTAGAGCTTTCAATCTATGAAGGCATTCCACATCTCTTGACACCGGTTATCACTGATATGAAAGATGCCGCTTCTGGCCTGCGTTGGTGTGTAGGTGAGATGGAACGCCGTTATCGACTCATGGCTAAAATGGGTGTGCGTAATCTAGCCGGCTTTAACGATAAAATTGAAGAAGCCCGCAAAAATGGTGATCCGCTGCGTGATCCTCTATGGAACCCGGAAGAGCATGGCGAGCCATTTGGAACCCCTGCGCCCGAGTTAGAGCCTTTGCCTTACATTGTCGTCGTGATTGATGAATTTGCTGACATGATGATGATTGTTGGCAAGAAAGTGGAAGAGCTGATCGCGCGTATTGCCCAGAAGGCCCGTGCGGCAGGCATCCATTTGATTCTTGCGACACAGCGTCCATCCGTTGATGTAATTACCGGTTTGATTAAAGCGAACATTCCTACGCGTATCGCATTCCAGGTGTCTTCCCGTATCGATTCCAGAACTATCCTTGATCAGTCGGGTGCAGAACACCTGTTGGGTTGGGGTGATATGTTGTATCTCCCTGCCGGCACAAGCCTGCCAAACCGTGTACACGGTGCTTTTGTCAGCGATGACGAAGTACACCGCGTTGTTGAGGCCTGGAAGAAATTAGGTCAGCCGGATTACATTACAGAAATTACTCAGGGTGAGATGAGTTCAGACGGCGGAGGTTCAGGTTCACTGTTCGATGATGAGCAAGACCCGCTTTATGACGAAGCGGTCGCTTTTGTATTGGAGACCCGCAAAGCTTCTATTTCGAGTGTGCAGCGTAAGTTGAAAATTGGTTATAACCGCGCAGCTAGAATGGTTGAAGCAATGGAAGCAGCAGGTGTTGTTAGCCCTGCGGGTTCAAATGGTCAGCGTGAAGTGCTGGCCCCATCACCGAACGGTGAAATGTAAAAGGATTGCTATGTTGTTTAATCATTTTAAAAAGGCTGTAGTACGCTCATCTATCGCAGCTATGGTATTAGCCTCTTCATCGCTAGTTAATGCGGCTAGCGATGGTGCTGAAAAACTCAAAGAGATGCTCAATGGCTATCAAAGTTTTTCAACTAATTTTGTTCAGGTGACCCTGGCAGAGAACGGGCGTGAAGCACAAAAGACCGAGGGTTCTCTGAAACTAGCAAAACCTAACTTGTTTCGATGGGAAACACAGCAACCATTCCCCCAAGAGATCGTTTCTGATGGACAATATATCTGGATTCATGATCCCGATCTGGAACAGGTTACCCGTCGGTCCGCTGATAGCTCGCAGGGCAGTGCACCAGCGCTAATACTGAACGGTCAGATTGATACCCTGCGTCAGACATATAACATCCGTTTAGTCGACGATTCTGGTTCTGAGCAGCTTTTTGATCTGCAGCCGGTTTCTGATCAGCATAACTTCAGCCGAATTCGTCTGGCATTTGCTAATCAGATAATCTCAGAGATCATGCTGGAAGATGCTTTAGGGCAGCGGACCTCTGTCGTATTTAATGATCAGGAACTTAATCCGGATTTCGACAAAACTGCCTTTTTGTTCCGTGTACCCGCAGATGCTGATCTGATTATAGATACTGAGGAATAAGGTGGATCTGTTTAGCCAAGCACCTGCGTATGAACCCCTGGCCGCTAAAATGCGGCCGCAATCGCTTGCCGAGTATTGCGGGCAGGCGCACCTGTTAGGGCGAGATAAACCCCTGAGAACCGCGCTTGAACAAGGCTCTGCACACTCCATGATCTTCTGGGGTCCCCCTGGGGTAGGCAAAACCACCTTGGCCAAGTTAATTGCTCACCATGTGGATGCGCACTTTCTGACACTTTCGGCGGTACTTTCCGGGGTTAAGGATATACGCGTAGCCGTAGAACAGGCGAAACAGCATTCTGCGCAAACAGGGCGTAAGACCATTTTGTTTGTCGATGAGGTGCATCGGTTTAATAAATCGCAGCAAGATGCATTTCTGCCATACATAGAAGATGGCACCATTATCTTTGTGGGGGCTACGACTGAAAACCCCTCGTTTGAGCTGAACAACGCACTGCTTTCAAGGGCCAGGGTGTACCTGTTACGTTCTCTCGAAGCTACAGATATTCTTAATGTGCTTAATAGGGCGCTAGACGATCAGGAAAGGGGCTATGGCCAGCGTAAGCTGAATATCTCTGACGAGATGCTCAATCGTTTAGCTCAGGCGGCTGACGGTGATGCTCGTCGTTCGCTTAATCTGCTGGAGATCGCCGCTGACCTTGCTGTAAAACAGGATGATGGCTCTGAACTGATCAACGAATCTGTTTTGGAAGAGGTGCTCAGTTCAACAGGCCGTCGTTACGATAAACAGGGCGATTTGTTCTATGACATGATCTCGGCGTTTCATAAATCAGTTCGTGGCTCATCACCCGATGGTGCCTTGTACTGGTATTGTCGAATGCTGGATGGCGGCTGTGATCCTCTTTATGTCGCTCGAAGGCTGGTGGCGATTGCCTCAGAAGATATCGGCAATGCTGATCCAAGGGCGATGCAGGTGGCTATATCCGCCTGGGATGCTTTTGAACGGGTGGGTCCTGCGGAAGGCGAGAGGGCCATTGCCCAAGCAGCGGTTTATTGCGCCTGTGCACCGAAGAGTAATGCCCTGTATATGGCGTTTAACCAATGTCTGGCGGCGGTTAAATCACAACCAAGCTTTGAAGTCCCTGTTCATCTCATAAATGCACCCACTTCATTGATGAAAGAAATGGGTTATGGTGATGAGTACCGTTATGCGCATAATGAGCCAGATGCTTATGCTGCTGGTGAAAACTACTTACCACCGGAAATTGCCGATGAACAGTGGTACTATCCTGAACCCAGAGGGCTCGAAATTAAGATTCAGGAAAAGCTGCGTCATCTGAAGCAGAAGGATCAGCACAGCCCGCAACAACGATATTCTGATTTGGACAGATCTAAGGATTGACTCGATGCAGCATCTGATCGCTATTGCTATTGGTGGAGCACTCGGTGCGCTTGGGCGTTACTGGGTCAGTGGCTTATTGAACAATGCTGAGCACAGAATTCCCTATGGAACCCTGACCTGTAACGTGGTCGGATCATTTTTGATGGGTATCTGTTTTGTCCTGATTCTGGAAAAATCTCGATTAAGCCCAGAAATGAGACCGCTGTTAATGGTCGGTTTTATGGGCGCATTCACAACTTTTTCCACTTTTTCGCTGGAAACTATCGCAATGCTGCAGGAAGGGCATGTTATGTCTGCGGCGATTTATATATCATTAAGCGTTCTATTGTGCCTAATCGCCCTTTACGGTGGATTATGGTTTACACGCTTATTCTAATATTCTTTCTACAAGGTGTTTTAGAAGCTCATGCTTGACGCTAAATTTGTCCGTGCAAATCCACAAGACGTTGCACAGCTACTGAAGAAAAAAGGTTTTGAATTCCCGGTTGCTCAGTTCGAAGAACTGGAGAACCAGCGTAAGCAACTACAGGTTGATACTGAAAACCTGCAGAACGAGCGAAACACACGATCGAAAGGCATCGGTAAAGCCAAAGCTGCCGGTGAAGATATCCAGCCATTGTTGGCGGAAGTCGCTGATCTGGGTAGTAAGCTAGACGCGGCTAAAGCAGATCTGAATGCTGTACAGGAAAAACTGGAAGATCTGTTATCTGGAGTGCCTAACATTCCTTCTGACGAAGTGCCTGAAGGCGCAGACGAAGAAGACAACATAGAAGTCCGTCGCTGGGGTACGCCACGTGAATTTGACTTTGAACCTCAGGATCACGTAGCGCTTGGTGAAAAGAGCGGTGAGCTGGATTTTGAAACTGCTGCGAAACTGACCGGTGCACGCTTCTCTGTAATGACAGGCAAACTGGCGCGTCTGCACCGTGCCCTGATCCAATTTATGCTGCATGTTCAGACCGAAGAGCACGGTTACACGGAAGCTTACGTTCCGTACATGGTTAATGAAGACAGCCTGCGTGGTACAGGTCAGCTACCGAAGTTTGGCGAAGATTTGTTCAAGGTTCCATTTGGCGATCGTCAGTACTACCTGATCCCAACCGCTGAAGTACCAGTCACTAACGTTGTGCGTGATGAAATTGTTGAAGGTGATCAGCTGCCAATTAAATTTACTGCGCACACGCCATGTTTCCGTTCTGAAGCGGGCTCTTCCGGTCGCGATACTCGCGGTATGATCCGCCAGCACCAGTTCGAAAAGGTTGAGATGGTACAGATCGTAGAGCCGTCTAAATCCTGGGAAGCACTGGAAGAGATGACTAACAACGCTGAGGTTATCCTGCAGAAGCTGAACCTGCCATACCGCGTTGTTACCTTGTGTGGTGGTGATCTGGGCTTTAGCTCCGCGAAAACTTATGACATCGAAGTATGGTTGCCAGGTCAGGATAAATTCCGTGAGATCTCCTCTATCTCTAACATGACAGACTTCCAGGCGCGCCGCCTGAAAGCACGCTGGAGAAACCCAGAGACCGGTAAACCTGAACTGGTTCACACCCTGAACGGCTCTGGCCTTGCCGTAGGTCGTACGCTACTGGCTGTGATGGAAAACTACCAGACCGCAGAGGGTAAGATTCAGATCCCTGAAGCCCTGCAATCCTACATGGGTGGCAAGACTGAGATCTGATCTTAACGATCTAAATAAAAAACACGCTCTAGGGCGTGTTTTTTTGTGTCTAAATGTCGGATAGAGGGCTAATTACGGCTCTACCTCCGCGATTTAATACATGGGTATAGATCTCTGTGGTACGGACATCACTATGACCTAATTGCTCCTGAACCGTCCTGATATCAGCGCCGCGTTCTAAAAGGTGCGTAGCAAAACTATGGCGGAGGCTGTGACAGGTTGCCTGCTTTGCAATACCACTCTTTAAAACCGCTCGTTTAAACTCTCTTTGCATTGATCGCTCATGGAGGTGGTGACGTCTGATGGCATTGTCATTTCGTTCATCAACTAAGCGCTTCTTGGTAGGCAGCAAGTATTGCCAGGAAAACTCAAAAGGAGCGTTGGGGTATTTTCTTGAAAGTGCAGGAGGGAGGTAACACCCGCCCCAATCATGACAAAGTTTATCCTCTTGCCAGCAAAGACGAGCATGCGCAATCTGATTTTTGAGCTCTGACACACAGAACTCAGATAAGGTCGTAATCCTTTGTTTCTTACCTTTCCCCTCAAAAATATGTATTGATAGCCGATCTAAATCAATATCCTTAATACGAAGCCGACAAGCTTCCATCAATCGAAGACCCGATCCGTACATAAGCTTTGCACACAGGAGATAGTCCCCCTGCAGGTGCTGAAAAATTAAACGTATCTCGTGTTGTGTTAATACGGTCGGAATCTTTTTAGGCTTGGTTGCTCGCTTAAAAGAACCTAGCTGTAACAGTGATTCATCTCTACCAAAATAATGTTTATAAAGATAAACAAGTGCATTTAGAGCCGTCCGCTGGGTAGAAGGCGAAACTTGGCGTTTTACCGCAAGATATTCTAAGTATCGAACGATCTCAGGTACGCCTAGTTTCTGGGGATGGATTCTATTATGGAATCGTATGAAATCTAAAACCCAATGAACGTAAGTCTTTTCCGTTCTTTTGCTGTAGTTTCTTGCGCGGATATGCTCACGCAGAGATTGTATGAATTGCGAAGCCATTGTACGTCCTTGTACTGTGGTTATAGCCAGTGTTTTCTATGTGTTGTTTTTATGCAACTATAACAAAACCAAGGAGATAAGGTAGCCTGCCTTAACGGATTAATGTTAACGATTCCTATTAATTGTCATTTTCGGATTTTGATGTGGAAACACGACGCTTTGTCGTATTTCTGCAAAGCAATATTTTTGATAAGGCTCGATTAATTGCATTTATTTCAGTAGGTTATCTTTGTCTTATAAAAAACAATTAAGCAGGGGGTATACGACAAGGTGTCGCATTTCTACAAAACGCTTGTCGTATATTTAGCTGTTAGCATTATGAATAAAACACTTATATTACTTCTACTGTGTGCTCTTTCTAATATCACATCCGCTTCGATAGCTGATGAGTTAGTGGGGGACTGGGAATATTATAATTCAGGAATTGGCCGAACTTATTCTTCACTAAAAGTTTCATCAGACTATATTGGAGCATTTACTTGGAAACAGGATATGTTCAATGAGAGTTTCACTTTTAATAAAGAGAATATTACATTCGCTCAAACACATATCCTTATAGAGCTAATTCCAAGAAAAGATTATGAGTATCACCCTGTTAAATGGGCACTATTGCTGTCAAAAGCTAGTGTGGGCGCTCATTGGAATGCTCTACTAATAAGTAGGCCAGAGAATATGGAGCACAAGGGGTCTATTCCTTTTGTTCTTGAAAAAGTAGATGTGCCTTTTGTTGAATGGGTTCGTAATAAAAATGCTAACAAGTAACAGCAGCCGATCGTCGCTGCGCGCCTCCAGCTGTGTTAGGCGTTAAGTGTCACTTGCTATGAAGACAATAACAATTACGGTAGCAGTTCTAATCTTGGTGTTCCTGGGATGGTGGGGATTTAAAATCCTTACAAAGCCTAAACCTGTAGGCCAAATCATTGGAAAGGTTATTTCTGTAAATGGTGATAACGTAACTATTAATCAATCTGATGGTTCAGAGATCTCCATAACAGCTCAAGGATTAAGCACAGGAGAAAACGTAAATATCGCTGTTTATAAATCCAAACTTACAGGCAAAACCGAATATCGTTTCTATAAAAAATACAGTGTTGGGGTGGCGGGGAAGTGAAGCACTTAACAAGAAGCTGTAGCGGATCGTCGCTGCGCTCCTCCCCACTAAGCTAGGCGTTAGCACTCAAAGATTATGGAAGAACAACTACTTATTGACGTATCAGGGATCATGGATGAAGAAACCTTCCATGAATACATATCAAAGAAACTAGGTTTTCCCGGATACTATGGTTTTAACCTCAATGCCCTGTGGGACTGCATAACAGATGAAGATCAATCTTCAATGCCCCGGGTACTAATCGTTGAAGGTTTAGCAGCTCTAAATAGTTTTCTTCCCGAACTCCATGATGGCTTTGTTCAATGCCTTTCTGATTATTTAAAAGAGTTCCCAGATCGCAAAGTAATAATGCGTCAAAATAGCCCCTCTGGTGAGGGCATCGAGTTCGAAAATGAATAGAAACTATCTACTAAAAATCAGTGCTAACAAGGCCAGCCAGCATCGCTCCCTGCGGTCGCTGGACCTCGTTTCACTCGGCCGCTGCTGGCGGCGTTAGTTGTCATCATGAGCACATACGAACACACAAGAAATGGAATCGAGCAAGCTGGGTTTAACCCTGAGATTATTGAGCAACTAGCTTCCGATATTGCAGGCTCTAAAACTATTGCGCAGGCGGAGAATAATTATTTTGCCTTCGAAACAGAAGCTGAAAAATTACCTTGGCCTTGGGATCACGATTTCGGCGCTCTTGTGTTACAAAAGCAAGCTGTTGGTGCTTTAAATGAGGTTGCAAAGTATATGCTTTCACAAGCAATAAGACGTGCTCAGTGGTGTGCTACTTGCGCCACTTCCGGCGGCGAAGGTTTAGCACGTGCATCGCATATGAAGGAGCTAGAAGTTGAGCTGGCTAAAATACAACTAACAAGCAAAGGCAGCGGATGAACCGCTGCTTTAGGCGTTATACGCAATCATGAAATTGAAGAGCATAAAGTCACTGTCACATAATTTAAGTCATTCATATGTGAGCTTCGAAAACTATGTTGATGGTGAATTTGTATTCAAAGAGCTGAAAGAGTTAGCAGTTAAAGCTAACGGTGAAAGGGTATCTATACATTGGCTATATCCAGAAAATAAAGTGGTTCCTTTGTTCAGCGAACGAATCACCAAAAGTATCGAATATTACAAAGAGTGGCTTCCGCGGCTTCTCACTCAGCATGAGTTAGATGCTTCGGTAATTGCAGAGCTAAGAACCGACATATACCTTGCGCCAAATAAGCAGCTAGAAGTTCAGGCATATGCGCGTGACCTCAATGGCAAAGAGTATGTCAAAAACATCTACGAATTTGCTGACCTCAAACTATATAGAGGTGAGTCATGAGTAGAGCGTATAACAAGCAAAGGCAGCATCGCCACAACGTGGCTGGACGCGCTAACGCACGCCGCTGCTTTGGGCGTTATGAGTAATTTATGAGCGATAGAGAGATCGATAATACTCCAAAAATTCCCGTATCGTTAAAGTTGCTGGCGTATCCGTCAACTGCTTTAGCTATAGGATTCATTGTTTATACGACTGGTGCAGGGGCATTAATAGCGTTCGTTATGGGGTTGTTGTCTGCGTTTGGTTTGATTTTTATACGTGTTTTTATTCGCTTAATTTCGTTTCGTAAATTTCTAAAGGGGCTCGGAGAAGAAACTACGCCATCAGAACATAAAACTAACTTGAACATATTTGGTGCTGTACCTTTTTCAAGCAAAGCTGTCGCATTGAGCACAGCTCCAACAGTCAACGGAATTTTGGTTAGTCGTTTAGGAACAAATCGTTTTATTGGCTGGGAAGCAATTTCAGAAATTCGAAACATTAATTTTATGGGTAAGCCTGTACTGGAAGTGGTTGTGAAGGGGTTAGAAACCTCCCAAAAAATCTATATTCCATGGTGCAAGGAAGCTAATGAATACATTCCTCAGCGTCTTCACTCATAACAAACAAATGCATCCGACGCATACTGCGCGGCTGCTTTGAGCGTTATGGATCCAAGAAGTCGAGATTATGAACTTTGAAGAAAAGCTTAAGAAAAAGACTGGTGGAAGAGCATTCTTCTATTCTTTTCAAGATGTAGCTTGGGCCACTAGATATGAAGGGCTAAGAGAGGCTGGCTTTATCAATTCCGATATTCTTACACTTTCAGAAGTGAAAGTTGAAGCTGCAGAAAAATTACTTATAGATGTACTATCGACTGACCTTTGTTACAAAAGGGAAGTCATGAGTAAGTATAGTGCCAGAGAGTTGGCAAAAGAATTTATGACGCTTCAAGATAAACAGGCTCGGTTTTTCACTAATAGTAATGTTCCTTATCGTAGTGGCGAGAGCGCATGGTCTTTCACACCTATCACGGAGGCAACGATTGATACGGGCTTGATAGTGAAAGTTGGTAAGCAGCTAGATTCCATGCTTTGGGTTTCGGATATAGACTAATGCATAACAAGTCAATTAACTACGCGCCTACGGCGCCGGACAGTCAATAGCGTGGCTTCGCCACTGGCTGCCGGTTATTGAGGTGTTAAATGCCAAGAGAAGCTATGTGCAATTGCAATGAACAACCCGCTTTAATTGATATCAGCAACAATCACTCTGATTTCAAATCAAAGCTAAACCAACTGGATGTTGGCAATTGGGTTTTGTTAATGCAATGTCCCAATTGCAAGCAGCTCTACAAAGTCGATGAATGGGATAAATATCAAACCTGCTATGCAGTAAAAATTCCTTCATGCGAAAACTGGGAAGCATTTGATAGTGAGTCACTCATAAAAGAGCAAATGGTTCAAAATCGCGGTGGTCTTACCAACGAATCATGCATGTGGTCAGGCTGTGACATCAAACAAGTAAAAGGCAGTGCTTACTGTGTTAACCATCTCTATTCAGGTGGCACTCGTGCGTAAGCATTTAACAAGGCAAGGCAAAATCGCCCTGCGGGCTGGACGCGTTAACGCGCGCCTTTGCTTGCGGCGTTATGTGTCTGAAGAATTAGGGATTGCGATTTGAGTGATATTAACCAAAAGGAACTTGATACCCGAAGAAGGAGCTTGCAACTCTTTGTCTGTGGGTTTTCTGTAGTTGTAATTAAGCTTTTCACTGTAGGTCTAGTTGAAACAGCTTATATATCCGAATTAATGCTCTATTTTGGTTTCTTGTTCCCATTTCTTTTCTATATGGCTAGAGGCAATTCATTTGGGTTTTGGTTGGGAGTTGCTGCAACAGTATCAGTTTCTCTATATCTAGAAATCTCAGGTAGCCGGTTGATAAGTTCAAATCCTGAAGACGGCTTTAAAGCATCTACAGAGGTAGGTTTGTTAGGGGCATATCTAATTTATAAAGTCTGGGAGCTGTATTGTGCTCGCAAGTATAAAAACACATAACAAAAACATCAAAAGCCGCCCTTCGGGCTTGGACCGCAGCTGCGCTGCGGCCCTTTATGTTGGGCGTTATGTCTCAAGGAACTGAGTAATGAGTACAGGGTTATCTTCCTCAGCTTGCAAGAATTCAATAGAAGAAGCTGTGATGTGGAGTTTCTTAATCGCTTTTATTGCTTTCATTTCAAGTGTAATGATCATTTTTTCTGATGAAAGCAACCAAAATAATAAGAGCAAAAGCCTATTATGGGATTGGTACTGGCCAGTGCTATTAATCTTTACAGGTAAGCACCTCAGTGAAGAATCAAAGATGTGGAGGCCAGTATTTCTCTGTTCACTTTTGTATTGTGTTGGCGGGTTTTATTTAGCTGAATACTTAGGTATTTGCGTAAAAGAAACATAACAAGTAACAGCAGCCGATCGCCGCTGCGCGGCTCCAGCTGTGTTGGGCGTTATAGCTCATAAGTAGTGAGATGAATATCAAACCGATAATCTCAATATTGGCTCTGTTACTCATCATAGGTGTTGCGCCATATTTAGTATTAATCAGCGATGATAGATACTCTTGGAGTGAAATGGATATAAACCAAAATGGGTTTGTATCCTATGGTGAGGCCTATGAGTTCCTAGATTCAGGAAAGCGAATCGTCACCTCGAACGGAAGGGAATGCGTGGAATACTATGCGTATAAAGATGGCCTTCCATTTCATACGATTTGCACTGAATAATGAACTATAACAAGTTTGTTAATAATCGCCCTTCGGGCTGGACCGCAAACTGCGCTGCTTCGCAGCAATGCGACCCATTACAAAAGCGTTATAGGTCTCAATTTTCGAACAGATGAATTTAGGAAAATTCGATTTTGAGTATCACATACAAAGCTTGAAAGATTTTGTGGTTTTTCCTATTCAGTTGAAGGTGATGCTGGAAAGGTTAAATACACTTTGTCGTTCACTTATACCTATTGGCAGCGATAGTTAATGATGAGGACCTTATGAATTACGACACTTTAATTCTCTATAGCCTGGTTTCGTTTTTTTACATTATCAGCCCAGGTCCAGCGATTTTTTTAGCTATTTATAATGGCGCTACAAATGGTTTGAAGTGTGTGGCTGCATCCGCTTTGGGAAACATTATTGGTTTGTTGTTTTTATCAATACTGTCAATTAGTGGTCTGAGTGCGATACTTCTAACATCAAGTACGTTGTTTATGTTGATAAAAATAATCGGTGCTATCTATCTAGTGTATTTAGGTATTAAGCAGATCCGATCAACGGGCCGAATTCCTAGTAACCAGAATGCAGGTATTGGGTCAGATTCAAAACCGCTGGGTTCGTATTTTAAGCAGGGGCTGTTTGTTGCTGCAACGAATCCTAAGCCGATCATTTTCTTTGCCGCATTGTTCCCACAATTTTTGAGTACTGATTTGGCCATCATGCCGCAATTTACCGTGATGACTGCGATCTTTATGTTATTTTCGTTTGTATCACTGACTTGCTATGGATTCCTGGCACATAAGGCCAAAGGCTTTCTCAATAACCCTGACTATGCAAAATGGTTTCATCGTATCAGTGGTAGTTTGTTCGTCGGTATGGGGGTTAGCCTTACTCAGCTTAAAAGTGCTAATTAAGCACTTCAAATTTAAAGGGGCGGGCTTCGCCAAAATAATGGCAAGATGTGCTTTAACCTAAATTGTGGTCGTGTTAATTCGAGTTAAAGAATATGAACAAATACTTAGCTTCATCAGAATACATCGATTGGGAAAACCCGAGTGTATTAGCTCAGGCCAAAGCCCTTGCTGAGGGTTCTGAAGGCCCGGAGCAGATTGTGAAGCGATGTTTTGAATTTGTTCGTGACGAGATTCATCATAGCTGGGATTACCAACAAAACCCGGTTACCTGTAAGGCGTCAGATGTGCTCAAGCATGGCACCGGGTATTGTTATGCTAAAAGCCATCTGTTAGCAGCACTGTTACGCGCAAACAAGATTCCTGCTGGTTTATGCTATCAACGGCTGACCATTACAGACGTTCCTCCATTCTGCCTTCATGGCCTTAACGCTGTATTCCTAACGGGGTATGGCTGGTACCGCATTGATGCGAGGGGCAACAAGCAAGGTGTTTCGGCTGAGTTCTGCCCGCCAGTTGAGAAATTGGCTTTTCCGATAGTGACAACAGGTGAAGCGGATTTACCTGAAATTTGGGCAGAACCTTTACCTGTTGTAACCGAAGTTCTAATTGCTAGTCAGACTTATCAAGACGTTGCTGATAATTTACCAGATATCGAGCTGACGACTAGCTCATTAACTTTTGCTTAGCCATTCAAAGTAGAAATCTGGAATGAATGATCTATCCCTTAGTCATTTCATTTATAGAGAGCTTATCGTTTGCCTGTAATAGAACTATTTGTGATAGCTGGCTTAATGCTTATAAGTGTGTCCATCGTTTGGAGTACGCTTAAAGTTGGCATATCACCGATGCCAAGCTCGAGAAAAGCCCGCAACGCGATAATCAAGTTAATGAAAGATACTGGCAATGGGCCTGTTTATGAACTTGGTAGTGGTTGGGGTGGGCTTGCGTTGGTGCTAGCCAAACGTTTTCCCCAACGTTCAATCATAAGCTATGAAGCTTCGTACATTCCTTGGTTATTATCAGTTGTTATACAGAAGCTATTGCGCATAGATAATCTTAAAATATACCGAAAGGATTTCTTAAGGGCAGACCTCTCAGAAGCTGAGGTTTTAGTGTGTTATTTACATACGGAAGGGATGCAGCAGATAGCCGATAAACTCAAAGATGAAGAACAGGGTCATCGTTTTCTTATCAGCAGTACCTTCGCGCTGCCTGGTTACCCAATCGATAGATCGGTACAGATTAATGACTTCTATAAATCACCCGTTTATCGTTATCGCTTTACGAATGATGCGGATGAAGGAAATTAAGCTATTAGAAAGCCTTGTTGGTTCTATCTTCTAAAGGAATATTACATAAATGCCTAAAACAACAGCAACCTATTGGAATGTGTTGGCAGGGGACCATTCTGATAAGTGGGAATCTATAGAGGGTACACAAGGGCAACTTGAGCAACTGACGCTGGCTCAAGACAGTGTGACCGGTGACTATACTCGTCTTACCCGATTCAAAGCAGGGGCTAATACGGCAGAGTTCGGCGTTAATGCTCATGATTACCCGGAAGAGATCTATATAATCTCTGGTCGTTTGTATGATGCTGCCTTTGATATGTGGCTAGAAGCCGGCCATTTTGCCAGCCGTCCGCCGGGTGAGAAGCATGGCCCCTTTATCTGTGAAGAGGAGTGCCTAGTGCTAGAGGTATCCTTTCCCAGCCAAAGTATTCAATTGCCAGAGGAAGATGATGCTGAGTGATGCAGAAAGGCTCGGGTTTGATAAGATTCCTAGTGCTGTTAATTCATCAGGTGATTATCAGGCGCAGCACGAGAAGATCATTGCAGTCGCTAAACAGGTGGTGCTCCATTATAAGGGTAGGGAGGTCTATCTGAATGAACTTAGACTCACTGAGCCCTATTTAATTGGGAGAGTTACTGAGATCGCTAATGTTTGTGCTCTATCCTATGAGAGCATCAGGTATGGGCAAGCGCTGACATTTAGTTACTCTCATATACAGCAAACCATACAATAGGCTAATTCTCCCTATATGAGCTTTTAGGAATAAATTAAGTTTGTAGTACTACACAAGGAAACGTAGAAATGGAAAATCTATATAAAGCGCCAGAATCTGAATTAGCACTTGAGGCGGATAAACTGCAGAACAATTCGGGCATGGGTGAGGACGTTTACCCTGAAGGGGTAAAGGGCTGGAGCTGGGGTGCTTTTCTCCTTAACTGGATTTGGGCGATCTTTAACAAGACCTGGATTGGTCTATTGGTGCTGGTGCCTTATGTCGGCTTTATCATGATGTTTGTTTTGGGCTTTAAAGGACGCCAGTGGGCCTGGAAAAACAAACAGTGGGAGAGTGTAGAGCAATTTAATCGCGTACAACGTAAATGGGCGATCTGGGGTGTGGCATTACTGCTTATCCCTGCCATTCTGGGTATTCTTGCTGCGATCATTTTGCCTGCATACCAGGAATACACGATTCGTGCGGGCGGTATGTAGTTCAGGTTATGCCAGGTGCATTAAATAGATAATTAATGCACCTATCAGCACAGAACAAAACATGGCGGGTGCCACACGTATCGACAGTGATCTGTCACCGACCATGATTACAATTACACTCTCACTGAATTTCAGCCGAAACGCGATAAGCGTTTAACTCTATTTGTAGCTGGAATTGACGCCTCACACTCTCTTTTAAATCAGTTTTATCTTTTGATTTTATGACGTTTATTTAAATAAAATAAAAATTGTATATGGTACTGATATTCTCTGTAAATCAGGTAAAGTAGGCTTACTTCTCTTTGGATGGGGATGAAAATTTGAATGGATTCTGTAGTTTACTTGTCTGCAGTTAAGAGCTCTCCGTTCTGTCTTCTTCCCCTACTGTGTCGCTCTAGGGGATAGAATGAAGTTATTGAATCCAAAATTCTCAGTTGTTGTTTCTCTACTATTGCAGTTGCCAGTTAATTTATATGCAGCTGAAAGAATAGCTCCGCCACTTACAGAACTTGCCAATCGCTCTGGACATAATCAGGCGGGGGCGGTGGTTTTGTTGCAGAACCGACAGGTCAAGCTTGATCTAGAGGGGCAAACCCACAAAGTTCTTTATCGGGCAATCAAACTTAATAGCCGAGAGGCTGCCCGTGATTTTAGTCAGATCTCTATTGGCTTTAATAGCTACTTCACTGACGCTAAACTAGATTTTGCCAGAGTCCTGACTGCTGAAGGAAAAGTGTTGGAGCTGGATAAAGATGCTGTTCAGATACAAAACAATGCCCGTTCTGACTTCTATCAGGATGGACGTGATCTCGTATTTTCCCTCCCAGCAGTAACTGAGAATTCGGTAATAGAATATCAAATAGATTTTACACCACTGAAAGCACGTATTGCTGGTGTTACCAGTGGTGGGCATTTGTTCCATGCCCCGACCGATTCCCAGAGTGAAAAAGGATACCGGGTTGATCCCGTTTTAGAGTCACTGTTTTCGGTGCAAGTGCCTTCAAAAAAGAAGCTTAAATTTACCCAATTGGGGCAGGGGGCGGCCTATTCTAATTCACGTCGTGACGGTTTTACTGAGCACCAATGGCGATATCGTCGCTTACCTTCCGTGACCATTGAGCATGGCATGCCAGCTCTTGTGGATTTAGTGCCCTATCTTGAATATTCGACTGCTGAAGATTGGTCAGTGATTGATAGCTGGGCGTCGGAACTTTTCGATGACAAGATGATCGCTAATGATCAGATTCGCAAAATTGCGAACAATATTGCGGCTAACAGTTCAAGCCGAGAAGAAAAGATTAAGGCCGTTTATGACTTTGTTCAAAAGAATATTCGTTATGTGTTTGCCCATGTAGATCGGGGAGGTTTTGAACCGCACTCGGCTGCAAAGGTGCTGACAAGTCAATATGGTGATTGTAAAGATCAAACGGTACTCATGGTCAGTTTGCTGCGTGAACTGGGTATCGATGCACATCCTGCACTTATATCAACTGAAGGCTCTGTCAGAACGAACCCGCTGATTCCTAATCTGCCTTTTGATCATATGATTACCTATCTCCCTGAAACCACTGATAGCCCGGCGATCTGGGTCGATACTACTGGAGAGCAATCTCTTTTTCCTGGGTTCAGTAGAATGATCGAAGGGCGTAAGGCTTTAATCGTGAATGGGCAGGGGGGATTCATTAAGGGCACTCCCATGCTTAGCGCCGAAGAGAATGAGGCCATAATTGATATCCATTTTTCGAAACTGGATAAGCAGAAAGCTAATGGCGCGATCAATTTTACATTCAGTGGGCTTTATGAAGATTACTTTCGTTCTTTGTGGATTAACACCGACGATAAAAAATCATTGGCTGTCGGCTTGCTAAAAGATCTCTATCCCGAAATAGAATTGGTTGATTTTAACGTTACTTCGCCCCTGGATTTAACGGTGCCTTTTGAGTTGAATGCTCGTTTTATTAGTAGTAATGATGTAGTTGAAGATGGAAAAATCAGCTATCTGACTACACCCCTTCAACTAGTGAAATTGTTTACAGGGTTGATGGAATTACCAGATGCAAAAGATCGAATTCATGATTTCGTCTTGCCTAAAGGGTTAAGCCTTAAGCTTAATGTTGTTATCGATGCGCCTGTTAATGGGGCTAAGCCAGTTTTACTTAATACTGGCCTGGACAAGAGAAATGATTGGTTTGAATTGAGCCAGACAGGCCATGAAAAAAATGGCAGGTACCATATCAATATGGCCTTCAAGCTTCCCGCCGATCAATTGAGCAATCAGGAGTTCAAGGAATTCAGTAATTATGTTGAACGCCTTAAAAAAGATCGCCCATGGCTAGTGCTTTACCAAGTAGATATAGATCATGGTGAAGTAGAGGCTGGTATTACAAAGGCGAATAAGCCTAAAGCCAAAACAATTAATGCAGGTGATGTACTAAACCAGATACAGAATGAGTTGGATGAAGGGGAATACGAATCCGCTCTTTTGAAGGCACAGGATTACGTCAAAGCAAATCCAAAATCAGGTAAAGGCTTTTATTTACTAGGATTGGCGCAAGGGTATTTAGATAAATTCTCTGCATCTGATCGTTCTTTCGCTAAAGCTAAGTCACTAGGATATAAAATCTGATGAAAACATCATTGAAAAAAACACTATTAGCCGCTGCAATCTTAGGTATGGTGGGTTGTCAGACTGTACCCGAGGAACAACGTAAAGCTATTGAGCAGATCAAGGAGCAGCAAGCTAGCACTACTGATTCGAGCCTGCACTTTGATTTAGCAAGAGAGTATCTTAAAACTGCCGAGAAAACTGATGATATACAGTATGTCTATATGGCAGTTGAAGAGATGGAGATTTTCTCAACTAAAGAGCCACAGCATCTGGAAGGGCTTATTGCTCGTTATCAGCTTTACTATGATTTAGCTGGTCGTGGCGATGTGATAATGGCAAATAAATTACGAATGCTGTTTGATAAATTACCAGATGAAGTGATTAAAAATGTTAACCCACCAACGCTTGCTAAAGCGGTCTATAAAGTCCGAACTGAAGGTTTTAGTGATGCTTACGGCCTCCGCAGATTACTTAAAAAGAGTATTAAGGAACAGCCACATTCAGTCACTGCCCATATTATGTTAGCTAAGCTCTATGCTTACGATGAAAGATATAATCTGGCGGTACCATTAATGGCTAAAGTCACCGAGATGCAGCCAGAGAATGGAAAACTTGCCAAATTGTATGCAGATATGCTGGTAGATTCAGTCGAGAAAGATTGTCTCTATCGTGAGCAGGCACCATATAAAGAAGCCTTAGTGCAATTGCGTAAGTCCCTGAAGGCTAATCCTGAAGATCCTAAAGTTCATGCTGAAATTGCAAGAATTTACTCCAATATCGGACGTACTAATCTGTCACTTAATGCGTACAAAAAGTATGACAAGTTAAAAAATGATGCGGATAGTAAGGCTGATCTTGTTTCTGCATATGTAGAGGCAGGTAAGCCGGATAGTGCACGTGTTTTAATTGAGAAGCAGATTGCGAAGAATGATGTTTCACCTTATTTCTACGAACATAGTGCACGGTTCTACTTTATGGAAGGTGAGATCGAACATGCCTCTGAAATGTGGAATAAGATGTTCGAGTCTACAGACCGTTTTGGGTTCTATGATGTGCTTGCATATAGCTATATTAATGAAAAACTAAATGGTCACGATATAGCTATGGCAGCATTCGAGCCACAGTCAAATAGGTACCGAGGTAAATGGCAGAAGCATCTTCGTGATTACCGTCTTGGAGAGATCACTAAACCTGAGTTATTTCTCGAGGCCAGTAATGCTTGCGAATTAACTGAAGCGAATTACGCAGCGGCATTAGATGCATGGCTGAATGGGAATGATGTCCTCAACCAAAAACACTTACAAGAAGTGGTAGATAAAAAAATATATGGATTTGTGGAGTACATTGCTGCAAAGCATATGCTGGCAAATAACTGATCTGATTATCTAAGAAAATTAGCGGGTGAGGTTACTTAACCTTTAAGTGTGTAGATTCTAATTGAGTATCACTCTAAGCCTATGCCAGGTGCATTAAATAGATAATTAATGCACCTATCAGCACAGAACAAAACATGGCGGGTGCCACACGTATCGACAGTGATCTGTCACCGGCCATGATTACGATCATCATCTTAACCAGGCTGTTGACGGTTGCAGTGATAAAGATTCCTGCTAGTGCGATAGCCATCTCAATAGATTCAGGTGCCTGACGCCCTAGGGCAAGGGTAATGGGATCTACATCAGTAAGCCCAGCAATGGCTGAGAGCAGCAATGTGCCGGTATCGCCAAACCATTCGGTTAGCGCTTTAGAAAGCACCATTATCAACATCAGAATAAAACCAAACATGACGGCTGAACTGAGCGCCAAAGGGTTACGCTTTGTTTCGACTTGCTTGGTTTCTCCGTCACTGTGTTTTAACCAGATCCATAAACCAGGTAGATAGAAACCAGCCATCATGGCCAGCATAGAGGGCCAAAGCTGATAGGTCAGCGGTGCATTAATAACCAGAAGGACCATCAGTATTCGTGGAAACATGGTGCCGCAGCTAAACAGAATGCCACTGGCCAGCAGAGGACTTAAAGCAGGTTGTGACCGGGAAAGGCTTGAGAACTGAATGGTTAATGCGGTTGAAGAACTTAAGCCTGCAAACACAGACGTAAACATAATACCGCGCCTTGCGCCGCCAATGCGTATCGCAAAGTACCCCAGAAAAGAGATACTTGCGATCAGGACTACCATCCACCAAATCTCATACGGGTTAATTGCATCCCATGGCCCATAGCCTTTATCCGGAAGGATCGGCAGCATGACAATGGAGATCAGCAGCAGCCTTAACCCAGCATCCAGTTCGTACTCTTCGAGTTTTTTTAGTGCCGAATGCATCTCCGGTTTGCCATCAAGAATCAATGCTGTGATAACGGCTGCTGATGCAGCAATAACCGGTTCACCTGAAACAGCCAGCGCGCCCAGTGCATAGGTGATTAATAAGCCGACAATACCGGTTATGCTCACCACATTACTTTTCTGATAGCTGATATAGAAGGCAACAGCCAAAATAACGATAAGGGGGATTAACCCAAAACCGAGCAACCAACTGGAAAACTCCATTGCCAGGGCTGCACAAAGGCCGCCATACAATCCAGTCAGGGCAAACGTTCTTATCCCCGCGACACGGCTACCTTCAGAACTGTGCCTTTGTGACCAGCCCCGTTCTATACCAATAATTAAACCTAAAGCCAGTGCAATAAGAAGTGACCAGAATAGGTTGATTTCTAAAGAGAAAATAGACAGTTCCATGTGGTTAATATTGAGACAGTTCGTGCGTTATCGCCAGTCTGGAAGTATGATTTATTGATTAAGAACAAATCGATAAATTTGAAATGATCAGCGAACAATTAGAAAAACTGTGGGACGAAGCCCGACAAGCGCATGAGAAACTGCAGGCAGAGCATGCGAAAATGGACCCGATCATTGGTGTTAGTCAGCATATGCGTAAACAGGGGATACCCGCGGACGTCATGATGATTGACCATGCCGTTAGCGGAAAACGGATCATCATTATTCTTCATGATCACTATCCTCAGCAAATTCGGTATCAGCTTGCCTGGATCGAGAAAGATCCGGCCAATGAGTTTATCGAGATAGATTTCGCTCAGGTTGATGCAAACCGAATATTCACCTGGATGGTTGAATACTTTATTTAACTGTCATGAATCACTTACTGTACTTATATATTCCTCTGTAGACTGTATCTGTCATTGCAAGCGCCTTTCTTTAATACTGTCATACTCTAGGTATGGAGAAATCAGATGAAAACAATCGGTCTACTGGGTGGAATGAGTTGGGAATCCACAACCAGCTACTATCAGCAGATTAACCGTGGCGTGCAAAAAGAGTTAGGTGGTCTTCACTCGGCAAAAGTCATACTTAATAGTGTCGATTTTGTTGAAATAGAATCGTTACAACATGTAGGCGACTGGCAAGGTACAGCGGATATACTGATTGAAGCGGCAAAAGGCGTTGAGAGAGCTGGCGCAGATTTTGTACTGATTTGTACCAACACAATGCATAAGGTCGCAGATGCCATTCAGGAAAACATTAGTATACCTATCTTACACATCGCTGATGCGACGGCAGAAAAGCTGAAAGCTGATGGTGTGAGCAAGGTGGGGCTGCTGGGTACCCGATTCACCATGGAACAGGATTTTTATAAGCAGCGCTTAACGGACAAGCATGGTATAGAGGTTGTTGTACCTGAAGCTGAAGAAAGGGAAGTCGTGCATAGTGTTATCTATAATGAGCTTTGCAAAGGCCTGATCGAGGATCCTTCAAGAGACCGTTATCTGAAGATTATTAATGATCTCTATAAATCAGGTGCTCAAGCGGTCATTCTTGGATGTACGGAGATTGCCTTATTGGTAAAACAGACAGATACAGCGGTAAAGCTCTATGACACTACTGCCATTCATGCTGATTATGCGGTCTTCTTCGCATTAAACAAAGACCTGTAATTGTTAACCAAGTGATGTTGTGACGAATAACAAACTGATACTGGATCTACGAAGCTATGACAGTGAAACACTCTGTCATCAGCATGATTACCATCAATTGGTACTGCCGGTATTAGGTGGTATGGAGATGTTAGTCGCGGGTAAAGGTCGTCATGTTACGGGCGCTACTGCGGCAATTATTGCAGCAGGTAATGAACACGGTTGTAGTACGGATCAGGACAATCAGTTTATTGTTGCGGATATCCCGGTGGCTCTCGCGCCAGAGTTGGCCCGGTTACCTGAATATATCCAGATGGACCCTGCACTCAGCCACTATGTTAATTTCCTGTATGAACAGATCAATCAGGACCACAGTGAGAAAAGGTCGGGTTCTGCATCCAGCCAGAGACAGATGTTACTTCTGTTACTTCAGCTACTTCAGGAACGTTTTGGTGAGGATGTGAGTATTGATAAGCGGATCAATACGGCGCGTCTTTATCTTGATGAAAACTATGCAGAGCAGATATCTCTAGCATCACTGGCATCGATTGCCCATATCAGCGAACGCCAGTTAACCGAGTTATTCAAATCTCAACTGGGGATGACGCCGAATCAGTATCTGCTGGAAAAACGCATGCAAACGGCTTGGCAGAAACTTGAACAGAGCAACGACAGTATTCAGAAAGTTGCCTTTGAGGTTGGCTATTCGAGTCAGGCAGCATTTAGTGATCGCTTTAAAAAGCATTTTGGTCGTTCACCCAAATATTTCCGATAGTTCGCCGTTTCGCGAAAAATGACTGCAGTTTTACTAAAAACATATCGGTAACTTCCCGTTAGCCTACTAAGGTCTTCAGAAGGAAAGATCTTATGCAAAATTATTCAACAACTGCAGCCACGGCTATCGGTTTTATCTCAATTGTCCTTTGGGGCACGCTAGCGCTACTCACAAAATTAACCGATGGCGCTATTCCTCCCTTACAGCTGATGGCAATGACGTTCTTTCTTGCCTATCTGGGTATGCAGATACGATGGCTATACCGAGGCGAAAGCGGCTTTCGTTACCTTAAACAACCCAAAAAAGTGTGGTTGGTTGGCATAGGCGGTTATCTGAGTTATCACTTTTGTTACTTTGCTGCGATGGCGAGAGCGCCTGCTGTAGATGTTTCGCTGATTGCGTACCTCTGGCCACTGTTTATTGTTCTCTTTTCTGCACTTCTTCCGGGAGAGAACCTTAAGGTGAAACATACCTTAGGTGCTGTTCTAGCGCTGACCGGTTGCGCGTTAATTATCACCCAGGGTGGTAACGGGTTAAGTTCTGAATACGCAGCAGGCTATCTGTTTGCAGCAGCTTGCGCCCTTATCTGGTCAAGCTATTCTGTATTGACCCGTTTAATTAGTCAGGTCTCAACCGGTATTGTTGGCTGGTATTGTTTATTCACCGCAGTTCTCGCGGCTATTGCCCATTTTATCTTCGAGCAAACAGTGCTACCTGAAACTTCAATACAATGGATAGGGATTGTGGGTTTGGCTCTGGGGCCAATGGGGCTGGCATTTTTCACCTGGGACTATGGGATGAAGCGAGGCAATATCCAACTACTTGGGGTTTTAAGCTATTCAGCGCCCCTGATCTCTACACTGTTGCTGGTTTTGTTCACCGATGAACTGTTAACCAAGACATTACTCGTTGCATGCCTGCTGATTGTTATTGGTTCAGTTATAGCAGGTGTTAAGTTTGAGAAGAAGGCACATATAAAAACTTGATCTAATGTAATAACTGGGTAGAATGCTGGCTCATTTCATTGGGGTAAACCCTATGTTATTTAGGTGATTAGTGAACAGATCTGTAATTAATCCATGGTGGGTTGTTGCTGCGGCCTTCATAATTTTAGGCTGCAATATGGGGATCCGTTTAACCACGGGTCTGTTGCTACCTGAAATCAGCATAGATCTAAGTGTTCCGACATCGGAGATTGCATTTGGGTTTGGTGTACAAAATCTTCTATGGGGTGCGGTGTCGCCGATCGCGGGTATGATGGCTGAACGTTATGGAACAGCCAAGATACTGATTGCGGGAACAGTTATCTTTATTGCAGGAATGTTTTGGGCGGCCTTAACGGAAAGCAGTTTGGGTTTCTTTTTCGCTAACGCCATTCTTATTGGGATAGGCGTTGGCGCAACAACTTTCCCTATAGTGCTTGGTGCTGTAGGTAAGCGCTTTCCTGCAAAGAAAAGAACATTTGCTCTGGGTATAACCAGTGCGGGAGGTTCACTAGGTCAGTTTTTCTATGCGACGGCACTAAACCAAACGGATGCGTTTCTGAATTGGTCTGAGATCTTCATGTTGTTTGGCGCTTCCATGGCGATCATTTTTATTGCCTGTTGGTTTATGAAAGATCCTGCCGCTGAACAAGGGAGCTTAAAAGAAGTAAAAGAACCTACAAAACTATTTAATTGGCAGGCCATTGGTGAGGCGTTTAAAAACCGTGACTATCAGCTCCTCAACTTAGGTTTCTTTGTCTGCGGTTTTCATATAGCTATGATGACTGTGCATATGGCAGGCGTAGTGAGTTACTGTGGGCTACCACCAGAAATGGCTTCCAGTTCATTGGCTGTTATTGGTTTGGCTAATGTTGTCGGGGTAATCATTGCCGGTTGGGCGGGCGACCGTTGGCATAAGCCCTGGTTATTACTACTGGTCTATTGGCTACGTGCTTGTCTCTTGATGCTGCTGTTATTTATTCCGATGAATACAGCACTTTTCTATACTTTCTCTGTATTAATGGGCGTGCTCTGGCTATCTACGGTACCGCTGACTAGTGGGGCGGTTGCCCAGATATTTGGCACACAGAACTTGGCATCACTATTTGGATTTGTGATGTTGAGTCATCAGATAGGTGCATTTGTCGGGAGCTGGTCGGGAGGCATCATATTTGATACTTATGGTTCTTATGAGCTTGCACTAGTGATTAGCGCGGGTCTTGGAATACTGGCTGCGGCCGTTCATCTGCCCATCACGCCTAAAAGGCTTTCTGCATATCAGGCGAATGCATAAAAAAAGCTCGTTTCTGTCATCGCAGAAACGAGCCAAAGCGGTCATTTAGGAGAATTAAGCAACAGCACTCTTGGATCGGGGTTGAGTGCTAACTCCTGCTAATTAAGTATCTCTCTTTATCTTGCATATGTATAATCGATTGAATTTATCATTAGCATAGATGGGCTCTATGAAATGGAGATTCGCCAGCTTAAGCACTTTATCGCAATTGTAGAAACCGGCAGTTTTACGCGTGGCGCGGAAAAAGTTCACATATCGCAACCTTCGATTTCCTCTTCGATCAGCAAACTTGAAGACGAGCTTGGCGTTACGCTTTTTACCCGCGGTAGGAAACAAGCGCTGCTTACCGTACAGGGTGAGAAGTTTAAAATCTCAGCGCAGCGTATTCTTAAAGAATATGGTGCTGTAAAAACCTCTTTTCAGGAAAATACTGAAGCAATCCATCTCAAACTTTGTGTCGCTTCAAACTATCCACTACCCAAGCTATCTTCGCTTCTGGCTGATTTTACTGAATTGGTCCCTGATCTTTCCTTCAGTATCACAGACACGGCACCGGATAAAATGCTCAGCGCAGTGGGCAAGGCTGAGTTTGATATGGCTTTTGGTATTACCTACGAAAATGAGCGACTGCCACAAGGGGCACGTGCGCTGATATTAGGTGAAGAATCCTATGGGGTTGCGGTGCCTTTCGATAACCATTTAGCGCAACGTGACAGTATCAGCCTTATGGAGCTAATAGATGAGCCTGTTATTGAAATCAGGCGCTGGGAATATAGAAACGTCGTTATTCAGCGTTTAAAAGATGAAAACATCAAACTTAATGTAAAGCATCGGGTTGATCAGTACTCAAGGGCGCTCTCATTAGTTAAATCAGGTTTGGGTATTACCGTTACGGCGTCAGGCCTGATAGAGGAGGGAGTTAAATTTATACCTTTTAATGAATCTGGAATGCGGCGTCGTTTAACGCTGTTTGTTTCGCCAAGTGCTGAAAGTTTTATTAGAGATAACCTCAGTTCTTGTATTAAGGGATCTTGATGGACAGTACTGGAGCCGTTCAATGAACGTCTCCAGAATACACGCTATCTATCTGATAGCTGCGTTATAACCTGACGTAGTATTACTGTTAACCCATATCTCTACACGTCGATTACGTTCGCGACCGATTCGAGTCTGATTTGATGCGATCGGTGCAGCTTCCCCCATGCCCAGTGTTGTTTGGATATTTATCCCACGTGCGAGTAGTGCTCTTTCAACGGCTTTTGCGCGTTGAAGAGAGAGTGAAGCATTAGCCGCAGGGTCACCGATACTGTCTGAGAATCCGATAAGCATGGCTTGCTGCCCTGGATTCTTTTCAAAGAAATCTACAACACGCTGCAGATCACGCTCGGCTTTGTTATCCAACTGAAACGTCCCGCTGTGGAATCGGAAGTTCAAAGAAAGGCGATCCGCATTGGCGATGGCAGCAAGATAATTCTGCGGAAGGCTCGCCGTCATCATCGGTTTTGTTTTATAGATATTTTGCGAGATGAACCCGGCTTCTTTTACAACCTGCTGACCTGCTTCTGAAAGCACGAAAGTGATGAATTTATGTGCTTGAGAATCCGTATCAATAGTAGACGGCTCATAGATATAGAGTCGTCTTACCAACGGATAGTCTTCTGTGGAGATAGTAAATGTTGTCGGATAGATTGGATTACCATTTCTATCATCTGATATAGCCAGTGCTTTTGATCGCAGTACATAAGGAAGGCCAATAAAACCGATGGCTCCGGGCGTCTTGCTCACCTGGTCTGATAGTTCGACACTGGACTCGATTCTAACGGCATTTTCAACAAGTTTAACGCCGTGCTTCTTAAGCACCATGCTTTTAAACGAATCCCAGGTACCGGAATTAGTGTCGCGGGCAAAGACTTTAACAGGTGCATCCTGACCACCGAATTCCTTCCAATTGACTGCATTACCAGAGAACAACTTAGCCAATTGTTCCGTGCTTAGGTTATCTATTGGATTTGAAGGATTTACGATCACCGCTAGACCATCCATTCCTATAATATGTTCAGTGCTCTTTGAACGCAGGTTTCCATATTTTGGCCCCAGTTGTTTTAGCTCTTTGTCTTTAATTCGGCGTGAGGCCATCGCTAGATCTGTCTGGTTCTGATCAAGGGCTTTAAAACCTGTACTGGAGCCGTGAGCATGAATTGGAATCATCGATTCTGCATCATCACCAGCTAGCTTAAGTTTGATGTTGTTTTCAACCTCGACATCAGTTTTCTCGATGCTGATTTGGCTAGCACCTTCGCTTTTATAGAAGGCTTTTATTAACTCTGGAGCTAACACTTCGCCAATCGTGTTTGAGCCGTAAAGCCTGAATAAAGGTTTTTGGGGTTCGGGTTTTAGTACTTCGGGAATCTGGGCAACTATTTTTTCTGTAATCGTTTGGTCTTCAACTGACTTAGCAGGGCTTAGTTCTTCAATCGACTTTTCTGTTACTAAGGCAGATGTATTACCAGAAAGCGACGGCCTCTCAGATGACTTCTTGATGACCATGGGCTTAACATCTGCGATTGTCGGGTCATCGGCACTGTCATCAAAAAGCATATAGCCAAAACCTGATACCAGTAGAACAATAAGTGCGAAGGCCAAATAGGCAGTAGTGTTACTCGCAGGTTTGACTTCAGGGGAGGTAAGTATTTTTTCTGAAGGCTGATCGGGTACTTCCACTTCTTTTGCCAGGTCTAAACGTTCATTTTGCAGAAGGTCCTTGTAGATCTCTTCAAGTGCCTTACTAAAATGCAGTTCGCTGATATCTACATTGAGCAGTATTGCCTGCCTGTAATCTTGTTCATGGGTGAATCGGTGCAGATCGATTTTATTATGACCATGCTTTTCCAGCTCTCGCTTCAGTTTCCAGATAAGGTCAAATACAGTTGTTTTCACGATACTACTCTCTGTTACTTATGCAGATTCGGAGGACCGATGATTCTAGAAGCAACAGATGTATGAATTGTTACAGGATTAAACAATTGTTTGATCCAGCAAATTTATTGATTACTGCTAATATTATTGGAGAGGAGGGAACTTGCATGCATTTGAAATTAAGTACTTTAATTCTTACTACCTTTTTTTCATGCGCGATATCTGCAGGAACAATTTATACGTGGACTGACAGTGACGGTATTAAGCACTACAGCGACAAACCTCCTCAGGGAGAGGAAAGGTTGGTGGTGCAGGGAGATATTAGAGCTGGAGAGTTGAAAATTGATCGTTTTACTTCAATGAAAACTTACACGCCGCCGACAACAGGTAACTCTGTGAGAAGGCAGGAATCGAAACCAATCACGACTAGTGGTGAAATGATAGCTCCACCTACCAGGCAGTGAGGTGGAGCTTATGTTGATCTATTAACTTCCCCAGCGCCTGACTCGGCCAACATCGAGGTGGATGAAATTGCTTCGAGTATAAAGTCCAACGCCACCGGCTTTTAAATCCAAAGAGGCTTTATGCAGGTCTTTTAGTTCCACACCAGGAATTCTAATGTCTATGGCCTGACCCTTCATGTGGTAACTTTTCTTAGCAACCTTGCTGTTTTTCTGACTTAACATCGCATTGGTTTTTGGTGAGCGATAAGCTGAAATTACATGAATAGGATTGTGCTCGCCAAAGGTTTGTTGCAGTTCATTGAGTAATAACAGCAACTGCTTATCCATATTCATAGCCTGATCGGTACGGTGATCACGCAGAACATGGTTCAGATCAGCCAGGCTGTCATATTGATACTCTCCACCAGCCAAAAATGTACTGTTAATTGATTCCCCAGTATGGAGATTCAATAAAGATAAGGAACGTTCCTGTGGCTTATGGATGTTGGCAATAGCTGGGTTTGAGATAGCAGATAATGCAGAGATACCACCAATGGCTTTAAGAAGCTTTCTTCGAGTAGGGCAGTGCCCATCAGGCTTATACGACATTTAACTTTCATACTATAGATACAGACGGGCTGATTATGACCTAACGATCATGGGTTGTATATAATATGAACAGTTGTTTGCATGAGGATTATTCAGTTTGCTTCAGTTGGGCGATCTCCCAACGATCTTTTTTATAAAGGTCTCTGCGGAAATTTAATCCATTCTCATCGATAAAAGCAGTCCAATAAGTTACATGTAAGTCTATTGTGTCAGGCATATTGATAGTCTTACGTTCAGTGTCGTTAAAGTAGGTGTCTAGCTTTTCTTTTTCCCACCCATGGGTCATACGCATCAACTCATTTGCCAGTGATCTCGGTTTTTCTACTCTGATACATCCGGAGCTAAATGCCCGTGTTTCTTTTTCGAACAATCTTTTAGCACTGGTATCGTGAAGGTATACAGAATAGGGGCCCGTAGTTAAAAACTTAACTGAACCAAGTGTGCCGTTATTACTTGGTGGTTCCCAGAACCTTTGGTAGTTTTCACCTTTATAGAGCTTGTCAAGGTCAACCTGATCCTGACTGAGTATGGTCTTTGAATTACCCCAGCCAGTGACCAGTTTGAGATTCATTTTTTTTAAATATTCAGGGTCTGATTCAAGTTCAGGAACGATATCCTTGTAAGCAATGCTTTTTGGCACATGCCATGAGGGATTAATGACAAGTCTGTTTACTGTGGTATTAAATACTGGCGTCTTACGTTTTTTTTTACCAACAATCGTTTTCATTGAGAGTATTTCAGCTCCGTGTTCAAATAATCTGAGCCGGTATTCTGGAATGTTAACCTGAATGTAACGATCAGAAACGGGGTTGAATGACTTTAATCTATCGATGTTGACAGTAATCTGGAGGGCACGACTGCTCGGTGAGACGTTTAGTTCTCGTCTTGTGGCAGGACCGTAAATACCATCAGCTTTTAAACCATGACGTTTTTGGAACTTAATCAGTGCGTTATGTAGGTCGATACCAAATAAAGGGTCATCCAGTTCACAATGCACAAGTTCATCAAGATCCCCTAGCAGCATTAAGCGCGTTCTTAGTTTTGGTATAACCGTGCTTTCATCGCCAAATCTTAAGAGTTTAGTTTTAAGTAAACTAGGCCATTGATTGGCCAGGGATAATTGCTCTAGGCGTATTTTATGCTCTTCAAGGGCTAAGATCTGTTTTTCTATGCCTTGCGGTTCTGGGGTTTCGGTTAACGACATTGCCCCGGCACTTTCAGTTATCTGTTCAATACCTGAATCTAACAGAGCATAAGTCTCTGCTTCGGCATATGTGTGCGATGCTATCAGCAGCAGCGCGAATGTCTTTACTAATCTGTTCATGTAAATCGCTCCCTGATGGCCTAGGAAGGGACACCTGTTCATTAATTACAGGAAGCCGTTGGAGATTCTGCAAATTTTGAAACTGAAATATTTTCACTAGCATACATGGAGTAGATTAACTACGGCTGAAGGAGTTGGAGAGGCAGATGAGAGGAATTAGAAAGAAACAAGCCCCTGAGCGGGGCTTATTTGAATAGGTCTTTACGAAATGCTGCTATTTATTTCTTCTTATTTTTCAGTTCTTCATTCTCTTTGTAGAACTCATCTTCGTAATAGATACCTTTAACGCTGAGCTTTTTCTCTATCCAGCGGTTGTATAAGGTCCAAAGATAAAAACCAGGTGTCATCATGATCATGACGCCTAGCATCATCCCGGCGCCTGCGTATTCACGAGGAACCTGCTGAATCATCCAGTCAAGGAAGCCGAGTTCTTTACCAGCGTAATACCATAAAATTAAGCCGGCAAAACCAATCGCAACAGCGATATGATGGGGGAGTTTATTTGATTTCTCTTTGCTCATTATTTCTTGTATCGATGTACGCGTAAGCTTGGTAAATAGGGATCAGTTTCAATAACAGAGTCAGCCCTGAACTGCCGGGAACGTTTCTCCGGTGGTGTTAAGGCTGGGGTATTATATTCCGGAAATGGTTTGTCTTCACTCATTGGAAAAAAAAGAGGGAGTGGGCAATTTCTGGCCTTTCTTACCCAGTCAGTACCGCTCCTCCAGGCGATATTAGCTCGTATAACGGGTACTTGATTCTGGATCTGTACCAGTGGTTCTGACTCACTGAGTTTATTTAAAGCTTCAATTTGCATTTGAATGTGAATCTGTCCTGTATCCATCTTCATAAGCCGTTCTAGTGCTTGCTTAACACTCAGTTTCTTTTGGCTTTTACCACTGGTATACCAACTGAAGGTTACTTTGTCAGGGCAGCTTTCCAGGATCGGAAGTGTTCGATAACACTGCTTAAGGTGTAAGCGCGCTAATCCGGATTTGCTCAAACCAAGATTAAGTTCACATGCTCTTTTAAACAGAAAAGGGCCAGGTTCTTTATTCTGCTCACGATAATCTTGTATCGCTTGCTTAAAAAACAGTTTTTTTTGGTTGATCTGTTGAAGTAATGGGATAAATGAAGGAGGGACGCCCACTAAGCCATATTGATTAAGCGTCCTTCTGCCATCGCCTTCTTGCGTGTACCAGATCTGTGTGAGGAGATGAGGTAAGTTTATAGTTTCCGAAGTATCGGGGGTGAACAGCTGGAAAATGACTCGCTGATCATTCAAGAGCAACCGAAGTTCGCTAAGCGCTTGTTCAAGCTGCTCATAAGCATTTATTAGTGCAATATCGCTAGACATTAATCATCAGAATCGTCGTTGGCGAGTTTTTTCCTTTCTCTGGCCTGACTTTCAAAAATCTGTCTTGCCAGGATCATTCGGCAGTTTTCTGGCATACGAATAAATTCTACACTGATAACAAAGCTGCCATCTCCCATTTCGTCGCATCGACAGCATTGAGCGTAAATAAGAACACCAATGCAAGACTCAGGAAAAACGAGCTTAAGTGATAGAAAAGCGCCTTGTTCGATCGCATGATCTTGTCTGAACTGTAGACCGCCTTCAGAAATATTGACTTCCTGAATCGCGGCATTGCCAATCTTCATCTCTGTTGATGCGACTGCTTGAGCTATGCGTTCAATCTTGTCATGGACGATCTTTAGGAAGGAGGAAATATTGCTGTCCTTCTCGGCAATCTTGCGTAGCAGGTGACTACTCTCAGCTTCCATCTCCTGTAACTGACTCAGCAAGAGGAAGTTAGGCGATACATCAAATTGAGTAGGGCTTGGATGTTCAGAGATCTCAGATTCAGAGATTATTTTGAGTTCTAAGGAAACACGTTGCTCTATACGAAAATACTGGCGACGCTCATCAGCTTTCATTGTTAGCCCTCTGCTATATCTGTATTTAAGACCCTATGAAATAGTCTCTGACCGAGTATAAAAAGTATTTTCAAGAAAAGCACCTTCCGAATGGATATTTCGAACGCTTGTTTTTATTAAGCCCTTAAATAACTATTGTTTTGTAAACAGAAGGTTACAGAAACTTTACTAAGTGGTTTGTAAGCTTGAAAGCCTTTTTACTAAGTCTGGTTTCTGTGGTTTAATCGCGCAATGTTTAAACCCTTGTCGATATTTATTGGTTTGCGCTATACCGCTGCTAAGCGTAGTAACCATTTCATCTCTTTCATCTCTATGGCATCAATGCTTGGCTTGATGCTGGGTGTCGCGGCGTTAATTGTTGTTCTTTCCGTTATGAATGGTTTCGACCGAGAGTTGAAGCAACGTATTCTTGGCATGGTCCCTCATGCGACCATAAGTGGTTATGGGAAACCATTGGACAACTGGTCGGAACTCATTGAACAGCTTGAGAGCAATCCAGAAGTTATTGCAGCGGCACCTTTTGTCCAGGCTCAGGGAATGCTTACCAGTCGAGGCGTTGTTCGGGGTGCAATGGTCAATGGGATTAATCCTGAAATAGAGAAAAATGTATCCATACTGGGTAACCACATTGAAAGTGGATCCCTTGACGCGCTCAATGAGCAGCGTTTCGGTATTGTTTTAGGTGAAATTCTAGCGCGATATCTTGGGGCAAAAATTGGCGACAAAGTGACTTTGGTGTTACCGGAAGCCTCTGTCAGTGTTGCTGGAGTTGTACCGCGCCTTAAGCGCTTTACTGTTGTTGGTATTTTCTCTGTTGGCGCTGAACTGGATGCTAATCTGGCTTACATCCATATGCGTGACGCGGCCAAGATTAAGCGTATTGGTGAGGGTGTAGACGGTATACGTCTTAAGTTTGATGACCTGTTTACTGCGCCAACAAAAGTACGCGCCATCGCAGCTGAATTGGATGGTTACTATTATGCTAGTGACTGGACCCGTACTCACGGAAACCTATTTCAGGCAATTCAGCTTGAGAAACGGATGATTGGGCTGCTGCTTTTCCTTATTGTTCTGGTTGCTGCTTTTAATATTGTCTCAACGTTAGTGATGGTTGTAACCGATAAGAAAGCTGATGTAGCTATTCTGAGAACACTTGGGGCTACGCCTGGAAGAATAATGCGCATATTCATGGTGCAAGGTACTGTGATAGGTATCTTGGGTACTTGTCTTGGTACGCTGTTAGGCGTTCTTCTGGCTTTAAACATTGCAGGTATTATCGCCTGGGTTGAAGAAACCTTTGCAATTCAGTTCCTTGATCCTAATGTTTATTTCATAAGTACGTTCCCTTCTGATTTACAGTGGAATGATGTAGGTATTATTACCAGCACCGCACTGATTATTAGTTTCCTTGCAACTATTTACCCTGCATGGCGTGCAGCGAAGACCGATCCGGCTGAGGCATTAAGATATGAGTGATACAAACATTGTCTTAAGCGCAGAGGGTGTCTGTAAAAGCTATAGCGATGCAGGCAATACCGTTGATGTTCTATCCGGTCTCGAGTTTCAGCTTGAGAAAGGTGAGCAGCTTGCAATTATCGGGTCATCAGGTTCTGGGAAAAGCACATTACTGAATATCCTCGGTGGCCTGGATAAACCAAGCAGTGGGCAGGTCATTATTCAGGGGGAAGATCTCCACCAGGGTACTGAAAAGCGCAGAGCGCAAATTCGTAATCGCTCTCTAGGGTTTGTCTATCAGTTTCATCATTTGCTTCCAGAGTTTACTGCTCTGGAAAATGCTGCCATGCCTCTGCTGATGAGAAACCTGCCTCTGTCTGAGGTCAAAGAGGAAGCCGAGAAAGTATTACGCAGCGTTGGCCTGGAAAAACGTCTTCAGCATAAGCCTGCTCAACTGAGTGGCGGTGAGCGGCAGAGGGTCGCTATTGCAAGGGCGCTAATTGGTAAGCCGGCCGTAGTATTAATGGATGAGCCTACTGGCAACCTTGATCGAGGCACAGCGGCACATGTTCAGGATTTAATTGATGGTCTAAATCAGGAATATGATATTGCTTTTACCTTAGTGACCCATGATCCCGAAATGGCTAAAAGAACAGGAAGAATCCTGGAATTGAAGGATGGCAAGCTGGTTGAGAGGTAACTTAATCCGGTTTAACTGAGCGTTTCTTCCAGCTTCTGCCTACATGCCATGCCCAAAAGCTCTGAATACCAAAATACCCTAGCAATCCGAACACTATTCCGCAGATAACGGAGCCAAACAGCAACGGCCACCAGATCAGAGATATGCTGTTCTGTAGCCACTCCATGCTCATTTCAAATTGAATCGATTGCCCCGGTTCGCCAATGAGAAAATCCCCAACCAGATAGGTAAAGTAAAAAATAGGTGGCATGGTAAGTGGGTTAGTTATCCAAACCAAACCAACCGATATAGGTAAGTTGCTACGAATAATGATCGCTAAAATGGCAGCGACGAGCATTTGCAAAGGGATAGGCAAAAAGGCACAAAACAAACCTACCAAAAACGCGCGAGATACAGATTTACGGTTAAGATGCCAAAGATTTGGGTCGTGAAGATACTTACCTAACCAGCTTAAATGTTTATGCTGTTTAAGTTTTTCTTCATCTGGCATGTATTTCTTAATCAGTTTGCGCGGCATCTTCAGTTTTACTTATTATGGCCTACGGGGGGAGTCGAATATTATGCCCCGACAATATCCGTTAGCCAAGGAAAGTTATCATGAGATCAAGGATGATCGCAGTGACGACAGGATTTCTACTTGCTGCGTCACAACCTAAACTTTTACCCGTATGGGGTTACATCTTCATTGCAGTATCAATACTTTTGTTGCGATTAAGATACCCTGATCCTTCATCTAAAGGCATGATGTTGGTCATAGCTGGGTTGGTTTATTCCTCACTTTTCTTTCATGCCAAGCTCACTTCTGATTTACCTGAGCAATTTGCAAGAACTGACTGGCAGATAAAAGGCAAAGTCGAGACAGTTAAATACACCGACAATCAGTTTGTCAGGTTTCAGCTGATACCGCTTGAAATAAAATCGGTTAGTTCTTCGATAAACCTCGATTTCAAGCCCGAAAGAGTCCGCCTTGCATGGTTCAGGCCTGATCAGAAACTATATATTGGTCAAGAGATCTCTCTCGTCGCGCGTTTGAAACCACCTCATGGGCAAGTTAATCCGAAAAACTTTGACTATGAAAAATGGTTGTTTGCGCGGGGAATTAATGCGGTGGGTTACGTTCGACAGATTACCCGTGCAGAGCGTAACGGTGGCTCTGTAGCCGATATAGCTAGGCATTGGATAAATCAAACGATTGTTAATCAATTTAAGAATCAGCAGGTGCAAGGTCTTTATCAGGCGATATCCACAGGGAATACAAACCTGTTAACTTCAGACAATTGGGAGACGCTAAAGCAGACCGGCACCGTTCACCTAGCGGTTATCAGCGGTCTTCATATTGGTTTTATGGCTGGAATGGGTTGGATTATCGGCATGTGGGTGCTGAGACGATTACCCAGTGTAAGTTCCATGCCTTACCTGTTATCGATCAGCTTAGCTGCAGGTTACCTGGCGATCTCTGGATTTGGGCTTCCAGCCCAAAGGGCTTTTATTATGGTCACTGTCCTTTTGCTTACCAGTTGGAGAGGGCATTTTATCGATCATTGGACCCGGTGGTGGATAGCACTGGTTGTTGTGCTGCTGATTTACCCGATGTCAGTTTATGAAACCGGGTTCTGGCTGTCATTTGCTGCTGTAGCGTTGTTAATCCTGTTATCAGCATCTGAACTGAATCTGATTAAACTATTTTGTTTACAGTTTAAATTATTGATAGGCATGCTCCCTTTGTATTTGGTTTTCTTTGCAGGAGTTTCACTTGTTGCGCCCCTTATCAATCTTATTGCCATTCCTTTGTTCTCAGTGCTTGTTCCGTTGTTATTGATTCATCTAATCATGAGTTCGATAGGCATAGAACTACTTAAATACCCACTATCCATTCTGGGCGAATGGTTCTGGATCACCTCAGATAAGATCGCAAGTTTCAATTTAACGTATGTTTCAGTTGAGCTAAGTGACTTGCTTGGTATATCTATCGTCGCGTTATCTGCTTTATTGGTCATATCAAGAATCTTTGCAATTAGCCGTACGCTAATTTTCATTGTGGTACTTCCATTACTCTTAGGTGTTGTGTTCGATGGAGAACACAGCAAACCCTTAAAAATATGGATTTATGATATAGGGCAAGGGCTGGCGGTATTTCTTAAAAAGGATAAATATCATCTGCTCTATGATACGGGGCCATCTTATCGGTCAGGCGGTGCTGCATTTGAGAGAGCGGTACTCCCGCATTTAAAGTCACTCAGAGTTGAGACGATTAACGATCTAATCATCAGTCACGATGATAATGATCATTCCGGCGGCAGGGAAACTGTATACAGCCATTTTGATGTGCTTAATGAATATAGCTCCCGTTTGTCAGATACAAGTAAGTGGCAATTATGTCATGCCGGTACTCGTTGGCTGGTTGAGGGGGTCAGCTTTACTTTCTTGCATGGCTCTGTTGGTTCTAATGACAATGATCGTTCCTGTGTTCTATTAATTGAGCACGGCGACTGTAAATTATTGTTGCCAGGTGACATCGGGAAAGATCAAGAATTAAGGCTAGTGAATGCCTTACCTAGAGTAACGTGGCTGGTTGCTTCTCATCATGGAAGTAATTCCTCTAGTTCTCATGAATTTTTAAAGGCCACCCAGCCCGATGTAACAATCTTCAGTGCTGGATATGCAAATCATTTCAATCATCCGCACCCATTAGTCATTGAGAGAGTTTCAAAGCTTAAAGGCGAAATGCTTAATACAGCAGAGCAGGGGGCAATTTATCTGGAAAGTGACCTAAGTTCAGGATGTAGCTCAATTTCTTTACGTGAAGAACAACCTCGGCTATGGAGATAAATGATTACTCTTGATAGAGTACCGCGCAGTAGAGGAGAAATAACTGTGTTAGAGATTTTGCAATCCGGTGGTTGGTTAATGTTACCGATCATGGCCTGTTCTGTTATCGCACTGGCAATATGTCTTGAGAGATTATGGACATTGAGGCCCAGCAAAGTTGCTCCTCCTGGTTTACTCGCAGAAGTCTGGGCGCTTATTAAACAGCGCAATATTACTTCTGAACGCCTTAAAGAGCTAAAGCGTAGCAGCCCTCTTGGTCAGATTTTGGTTGCAGGCCTAAACAATGCTTCCCATGGTCGTGAGATTATGAAGGAAAGTATTCAGGAAGCTGCAGGGCAGGTTGTTCACGACTTAGAGCGTTTCCTCAACCCGCTAGGGACTATTGCTGCGATCACTCCTTTATTGGGATTATTGGGTACGGTTATTGGCATGATCGATGTATTCACAGAGATCATGGTACAAGGTACAGGGAATGCGAACGTTCTTGCCGGAGGGATATCCCAAGCCCTGATTACTACAGCCACTGGCCTGACTATTGCCATTCCAGCCCTGATTTTTCATCGTTTTTTCCAGCGACGAATTGATTCTCTGGTTGTCACCATGGAGCAAGAAACCGTCAAGCTTCTTGAAGTCATGCATGGCGAACGTGATGTTGATGTTGAGTAGGAAAGGATAAAGTGAAATTTCCGCGCCAACGCCAGGAAGAGGTTAATGTAAACCTAACCCCATTAATTGATGTGGTATTCCTGCTGCTTATCTTCTTTATGGTTTCAACCACCTTTACCAAAGAAACCCATTTGGAAGTCGACCTACCAGAAGCTGCAGGTGAGGCAGGAAGTTCTGATGTCGAGGTATTAGAAATCCTTATAACGGATGAAGGCCATTACAGCGTCAACGGCAAACCACTGGTAAACAGTCAGCCCGTCACTTTAAGCCGTGCTTTGAAAGAGCTTGCGGGTGAAGATCGTGAGATCCCTTTAGTTATTACTGCGGATGCTCAAACACCCCATCAGGCTGTAGTAACGGCCATGGATGTCTCCGGTAAATTGGGTTTTGCCAAACTGAGTATTACCACCCAGGAACCCGCTACAGAATGAGCTGGCTAGAGCAGCGCTGGTATAGTGATAAGCCAGGCCCTTGGCTTCTCAAGCCTTTAACCTGTATTTATCGTTTTTTGTCTGAGAAAAAAAAGCTCAAGGACCAACAGCGCCAATGGCATGCACCGGTTCCGGTCATTATTGTTGGAAATATTAGTGTAGGTGGAACGGGCAAGACGCCTTTTACCGTTTTTTTAGTAGATCTGCTTCGCTCTAAGGGCTATGCACCCGGTATCATTAGTCGTGGATATAAAAGCAAAGCGCCAGAGTATCCTTTTGATGTGAGTAAAGCGCGCTTTGCCGAAGAGGCGGGTGATGAGCCATTTATGCTCCATCAACGATGTGAGTGCCCCGTAGTTATTGATCCTGATCGTACTTCTGCAGCCCAATATCTCCTAGAGCAATATAAGTGCGATGTCATTATTAGTGATGATGGTCTTCAGCATTACAAGCTTGGTCGGGACATAGAGATCGCTGTCATCGATGGTGTAAGGGGGTTGGGTAATAAAGAGCTGCTTCCGTGCGGTCCATTGCGTGAGCTACCCAGCAGATTGAATGATGTTGATTATATCGTTGCAAATGGTCGGTTAGCTGATCTTAATCTCGAGGCTAAGCAACATTTAATGCAGCTCGAACCCTATCAGTTTAAGGCAATAGGCAGCGATGAATCTGTTTCAGTAACAGATTGGGTGAAGCGGAAGGTGCATGCAGTGGCTGGCATCGGTAATCCGCAACGGTTTTTCGAAACATTAAATCAAGATCTGGGAATTGAGACAGTCGATCACCCTAAACCAGATCATCATCAATACACTATTGAAGATTTCGAATTTGCAGATAAGCTGCCTGTTGTCATGACCGAAAAAGACGCAGTGAAAGCAGCTCAAATGAATTTAGACGACGCCTGGTATCTGAAAGTCCATGCTAAGCTGGATGAAGACTTTGCGTCAGATTTACTGCAACAGTTGCAGCGAACGAAAAAGGTATAGTTTAAATGGATAAGAAGTTACTTGATATTCTGGTATGCCCTGTGACCAAAACACCACTGGAATTTAATGAAGAAACCAATGAGCTGTTTGCTAAAGCAAGTGGCCTTGCTTACCCAATTCGCGATGATATTCCTGTATTGCTTGAATCAGAGGCTCGTGAACTGACTCTTGAAGAACGTGAAGCTAAATAAGGATAAATAATGGGATTTTCCGTCATCATACCCGCACGATTTGCCTCTACACGCTTTCCTGGTAAGCCATTAGCTGAATTGCAAGGCAAGCCAATGATTCAGCACGTTTATGAACGAGCGTGCGAGAGTGAAGCAGAAAGAATAATGGTCGCGACCGATGACGATAGAATTGCAGCGGTAGCTAAAGGATTTGGGGCTGAGGTCTGCATGACATCTCCGGATCATCCATCTGGTACAGACCGTCTTCAACAAGTTGTCAGTGATCTTGGCTTTTATGCTGATGACATTGTCGTGAATGTTCAGGGGGATGAGCCGTTAGTTCCTGCAAGAATCATCAACCAGGTAGCTCATAACCTGATGGCTGAAACCGATGCAAGTATCTCAACATTAAGTGAGCCTATCACTGATCTGGAAAGTCTTCTTAATCCGAATGTTGTTAAAGTTGTAACAGACACACGAGGCATGGCGCTTTATTTTAGTCGTGCACCTATCCCGTACCCTCGAAATGATTTTGCTGAGTCGACGCAAAGTGGTGCTATGCCAGAGGGCTACAGTTGGCAAAGGCATATTGGAATCTATGCTTACCGCGTAAAGCTATTAAATGATTTCGTTAAATGGTCGCCAGCCCCAATAGAAGAAACCGAGTGTTTGGAACAGCTTCGCGCGATGTGGAACGGAGCTCGAATTCATGTGGCTGAGGCTGATGAACAACCGCCTGCGGGTGTAGATACTCCAGAAGATCTGGAAAGATTGCAAAAACTCTTGGCTAGCCGCTAAACGGTGTTTTGATGATTAAAGTTTTATTTGTCTGTTTGGGTAATATCTGCCGCTCGCCAACCGCCGATGGGGTGTTCAGGCAAGTTGTAGAGCAACGCGGGCTGACAGAACAGATTAAAGTCGATTCTGCTGGAACTGCGGCTTATCACGTGGGTAACCCACCTGATCACCGTTCGACATTAGCTGCTAAGAAACGCGGCTATGATCTGAGCTTATTGCGTGCCAGGCAAGCCGTCGTTGAAGACTTTACTGAATTCGACTATGTGCTGGCGATGGACCATGAAAACTTGCTGAACCTTAAAGCAATTAAACCGTCGAACTTTACAGGGCATCTTGGTTTGTTCCTGGATTTTGCAGAGGCCTCAGAATCTGAAGTCCCGGATCCATATTATGGTGGTGATAGTGGCTTTGAGCATGTGCTCGATCTTGTTGAGGCGGCTTCAGAAGGTTTATTGCAAGAAATTGAAAGGCAGTTATAAGTGATTAATTGGCAATTAGATTATGATTTAACGCGCTATAACAGTTTTGGTTTCACTTCCCATGCTGAGCGTTTTATCTCAGTAACTGAAATAGATGAACTTGAACTCGCGCTATCTGATGTTGAGGCTAATAACTGGCCGCTGCTGATTCTTGGCGGGGGTAGCAACCTTGTACTCAAAGAGCGGATTCCCGGGGCCGTGATTCATATTGCCAATACGGGTATCGCTGTATTGGCTGACGATGGCGAACAGGCGATTGTTGAATCTGCCGCAGGAGAGAATTGGCACCAGTTTATTGGCCACCTACTTGAAAAGGGGCTCCATGGACTAGAGAATTTGGCCTTAATCCCGGGCTCGGTTGGTGCGGCTCCGGTTCAGAATATTGGGGCTTATGGTGTCGAGGTTTCTGATTGCCTTCATAGCGTTACCGCTTATGACAGGCAAAATAAGGAGCTTGTTCAGTTACAAAACGCTTCTTGTGAATTTTCTTATCGTAATAGCATTTTTAAGAGCCGATTTCCGGGCAGATATATCATCTGGTCTGTCAGGTTTAATCTCAGCTCTATTTTCACTCCACAGCTGGATTATTCGGGCCTTGGCAACTTCCTGGCAGGGAAAGGCATTGAGCAGCCGTCAGCTATCGAGGTCTATACAGCAATTTGTGAAATTAGGTCCAGCAAACTGCCGGTGCCATCAGAAATCGGCAATGCAGGTAGCTTTTTTGAGAATCCCATTGTCGATGAAAGTGAATACCGGAGACTTAAAGAGCAGTTTCCTGAACTGGTCGCATTTCCGGAAAGTATGGGGCGTTACAAATTAGCGGCTGGCTGGTTAATTGATAAAGCGGGCTGGAAGGGCGCTAAGCAAAATGCAGTGGGAGTTTATGATAAGCAGGCATTAGTGCTCGTCAATCATGGTGATGGCAACGCAAGTCAATTGCTTGAATTGGCAGATGCGATAAAGCAATCAGTGTGTGAGCGCTATCAAGTCAGTTTGCGAATCGAGCCTCGTATCTATCCGATATAAATTGGTTTTATTAGTGTTATAAAGCGGCTCCTTTGAGCCGTTTTTTTATGCCTTTTCAATAAGAAAAACTGATTTAAGTCAGAAAATCATTATTCTTTGGTTTAATGTTTTGATGAGCTGATTGTCGACAATCCTGCTTGGATCCCTCTAAATCCCTGAATTGAACGGCTGTTTAAATGCATCATATAGCCTTATATAGAAGGGATATAAACCTTTTGTATTAGTTTTTTCTTTGTTTAACTCAGTTAGAGTGTGTCAACACATTGAGGGAACTGTCTACAATAATAAGAAATATTCCCTTGGCTACACCGACCGTTAACTTATAACAAAAGGGCCGAGCACATGTCCTATCAAGCAGAGTATTCAAAATCGATCGAAACGCCAGAGCTATTCTGGGGTGAAAAAGCACAAGATCTTGAGTGGTTTAAAAAACCAGAGACCATTCTTTCTAAGGATGAGAACGGGATCGATCGTTGGTTCGCCGATGGTGAACTGAATACTGCATACTTAGCACTCGATTATCATGTTGAAAATGGGCGTGCAGATAATACAGCTATTATCTATGACTCACCGGTAACAGGTCAGAAGCGCAAGATCTCTTATCTTGAGTTACGTGATGAAGTTGCCAAATTTGCAGGCGTATTGAAATCACAGGGCGTAGAGAAGGGCGACCGTGTAGTTATCTACATGCCTATGATCCCTGAAGCCGTTATTGCAATGCTGGCAGTGGCTCGCCTGGGTGCAATCCACTCAGTTGTATTCGGTGGCTTTGCACCACATGAATTGGCTGTACGTATTGATGATGCTGAACCAAAGGTTATTGTTTCTGCATCTTGCGGTATCGAGATTGCTAAGGTGATTGAATACAAGCCGATGCTTGATCAGGCTATCGAAAAGTCTGCACACAAACCATCTGCTTGTGTTGTTCTTCAGCGGCCAGAAGCTGAAGCATCCATGATCGAAGGGCGCGACATTGATTGGCAGGAAGCGATGAAAACTGCTGAGCCTGCTGATTGCGTTCCGGTTAAAGGCACAGATCCTCTATACATTCTGTATACCTCTGGCACAACCGGTAAGCCTAAGGGTGTAGTACGTGATAATGGTGGTCACGCCGTTGCCATGAAGTACTCCATGAAAGCGGTTTATAACGTTGAGCCAGGTGATGTTTTCTGGGCAGCTTCAGATGTAGGCTGGGTTGTTGGTCACTCGTATATTGTTTATGGGCCACTACTGGCTGGTTGTACAACAATTGTTTATGAAGGTAAGCCTGTTCGTACCCCAGATGCAGGTGCCTTCTGGCGCGTCTGCGAAGAGTATAAGGCTAAGGTCCTGTTTGCTGCGCCGACTGCATTCCGCGCGATTAAGAAAGAAGATCCGGATGCTAAGCTGCTTGAGAATTACGACCTGTCGAACCTGGATACTATTTTCATGGCCGGTGAGCGCTTAGACCCACCGACTTACCACTGGACTATTGAGAAAACGGCTAAGCCGGTTATTGATCACTGGTGGCAGACTGAAACAGGCTGGGCTATTTGCGGTAATATGACGGGTATCGAAACCCTCGAACCTAAACCAGGTTCTGCAACGGTACCATCTGCAGGTTATAACGTGCAGATCCTTGATTCCGAAGGCAACGAACTTCCAGCGGGTGAGCAGGGCTCTATCGCCATTAAACTGCCTTTACCGCCAAGCTGCCTTCCAACAGTTTGGGGCGACTTTGAGCGTTTCCGTACGGGTTACCTATCTGAATACCCAGGCTACTACTGCTCAGGTGATGGTGGCTACAAAGATGAAGATGGCTATGTATTCATCATGGGTCGTACTGATGATGTTATCAACGTAGCGGGCCATCGCCTTTCAACTGGTGAAATGGAAGAGATTGTAGCGGACCATGAAGCGGTTGCAGAATGTGCCGTTATCGGTATCAATGATCCACTGAAAGGCCAGCAGCCTGTTGGCTTCGTTCTACTTAAAGATGGTGTTGAAATCGAAGATGATGCACTTGAAGCAGAACTTGTGGGGCTGGTACGTAAAGAGATTGGGGCTGTTGCTTGCTTTAAGAAAGCAGTAGTCGTTCAGCGCTTGCCTAAGACGCGCTCAGGTAAGATCCTGCGTAAATTGATGCGTCAGATTGCTGATGGTCAGGACTATAGTATTCCATCGACTATCGACGATCCTGCGAGTCTTCCGGAGCTTGAAGATGTAATGAACCGAAACGGTATCGTTACAGAGTAAATAGCAGCGCTAAGTTGTATTACCCTTAGCTCTGTGCAGGCGACCTTCGGGTCGCCCTTTTTTTCAAGCTATGGGTTCAAAATAAAAACCGCCAATTGGCGGTTTTTTTGTCATTACTGATGTTTCCAGCTAGGAGGGCGCTTAGCAATAAAGGCATCAATTCCTTCTTGAGCATCATCAATCAGCATATTCTCTGTCATAATTGAGCTGCACTGGCTGTAAGCTTCTGAGATTGGTTTATTTAATTGCTGATAAAAGGCCTGTTTTCCTATACTTAGTGTCTTCCTTGATTTGCTCGCAATTTTACACGCCAGATTGTTTGCAAAAGAATCCAGCTCGTTTTCGTCAACTTGCCAGTTGATCAAGCCAATCGATTCAGCCCGTTCGGCATTGATAAGATCCCCAGTTAATAAAAGCTCCATTGCATGTTTTGGTGCTACAGAACGCGTAATGGCAACCATAGGTGTTGAGCAAAACAGGCCTATATTCACGCCAGGTGTGGCAAAGCGTGATTTGGATGAAGAAACAGCAAGGTCACAGGTTGCAACTAACTGACATCCAGCAGCGGTAGCCACGCCATGCACTTTTGCAATGACGGGTACTGGCAGGCTTTGAATTTCCTGCATCATGGCTGAGCAGGTTTCAAATGTTTCTTGGTAGTAAGCTTCAGTGCCTTCACCGAGCATCTGCTTCAGATCGTGCCCGGCACAAAAGCCCTTACCGCTTCCTTGAATCAGAACAACTCTGATCGACAGATCATCTTTAATAGAGGAGAGTGCGGTAATGAGTTCCTGCATTAGCTCTAACGATAAAGCGTTGTATGCATTAGGGCGGTTAAGTGTCAGAGTGCAAACACCATCGTCATCATGACGAATAAGAAGTGAATCAGTCATAGGTAGCCTTTTTTGATTTCCAGACTACCTCGACTGCAGTAATAAGTGAATACCCTTATTTGTTTTCATCATCAGAAACTCTGACAAGTATCCAATCGAGCATTCGTGTCGAAAGAACCCGTCTTAAGATGCCAAATATCCAGGTAGGTGTTGTGACGTAATAGCGAGCCTTAGGCTTTTTGCTGGTCATCGCATGCAAAAGGGGCTTGTAAACCGATTCTGGCCCAAGAGTAAACGGGTCCTTTTTTCTATCACTATCCTGTTTGGATAATCGAAGCTCTACTGCTTCATAAACAGATTGATGAGCACTATCATCAGTTGTGATGTTCTCTTTGAATGCCTGGTAAGCATTTTTTCTGAAATCGCTTTCAACCGGGCCGGGCTCAATAAGACTGATATGTATATTGCTACCCTGCAGTTCCTGTCTAAGCGTATCTGTTAAGCCCTCCAGAGCAAACTTTGAGGCATTATATGCACCACGATATTTTAGAGTGATCAGGCCAAGCACAGAGCTGTTCTGAATAATCCGCCCACGGCCCTGTTTGCGCATGATTTTTATCACTTTGCAGGTGAGTTCGTGGGTACCAAACAAATTAGTTTCGAATTGGTTTCTTAGTACTTCCCTGGATAGGTCCTCAACTGCGCCAGGTTGCCCATAAGCGCCGTTGTTAAACAGTACATCAATTGTGCCATCTGTTTGCTCTAGTACGCAGGAAAGCGCCTCATCTATCGACTGAGTGCTGTTGAGATCTAATTGGTAGCTGAGAAAGCCTTGTTCCCGAAGTTTTTGAACATCTTCCTCTTTACGGGCCGTAGCAAATACCTGGTAGCCTTCTTGTTTCAACGCTTTAGCGCAATAGTATCCGATACCTGACGAGCATCCTGTAATTAAAACTGAGGGCATTTCAAGCTCCATATACGTACTTAATTGGTCATCAGTATATAGACAGGACTTAGCAGGTAAACACTTTCTAACATATTGATAAAAAAGAGATCCTGCGATATTCGTGAATATTTCCGGCTAACTTGTTGCTCTCCGGTGACCCAAATGACGAGTTTTTTCGTTCCAAAGTACCATACCTGCTATATCTATCCCTTCCTATTATCTTGCTGTACTACCTTTCAATAACAAAAACAGAGGAAAGCATTATGTGGACTAAGCCTGCTTACACTGATCTGCGCATTGGTTTTGAAGTAACAATGTACTTCGCAAACCGTTAATAATTGCTTATTGACGCGTTAAGAGATTACCCCGGCTTATGTCGGGGTAATTTTTCTAGGAAGGATCCAACTCAGGCTCTCGTTAAACAGCCAAGCATGATGCTCTTTAAAGCCTTTTTTAAAAGGCTCCCGACGGTAAGATAAAAGTAGAATAATAATGAAAGTACAAGTATTAGGCTCTGCAGCAGGCGGCGGTTTTCCCCAGTGGAACTGTAACTGTAAAAATTGTACCGGTGTACGCGCCGGAACAATTAATGCTAAACCACGAACACAATCTTCCATCACTGTCAGTGCAGATGGCGAAAACTGGATTCTTTTTAACACATCGCCAGACATTCGTGAGCAACTGGCTAACTTTGCACCGATGCAGCCTAACCGGTCTATTCGCGACACAGGTATCTCGGCAATCGTATACATGGATAGCCAGATAGATCACACAACGGGTTTGCTGATGTTGCGTGAAGGTTGTCCGCATAATATCTGGTGTACAGAGATGGTCGAGCAAGACCTGACATCAGGTTTTCCTGTCTTCAATATGCTTAAGCACTGGAATGGCGGAAATCATATAAATCGCATTCCTATTGGGGAGAATGATAATACGTTTGTAGTTCCTCAAGTACCTGAGCTTAAGCTCACAGCTATACCACTACTGAGTAGTGCACCTCCATATTCTCCGCACAGAGATGATCCGCACCCGGGTGACAATATCGGTATTCAAATCGAAGATACCCGTAGCGGTAAAAAATTGTTCTATGCACCTGGTCTGGGTCAGATCGAACCCCATTTGCGCCCATACATGGAAGCAGCCGATGTTCTTCTTGTTGACGGTACTATTTGGCAGGAAGACGAGCTTATTATCACCGGCGTTGGTGATAAGTTAGGCGTTGCAATGGGGCATCTGCCGCAATCAGGAAAGGGTGGCATGATTGAATATCTGGATACTTTAGAAGGTCCTCGTAAGATATTGATTCATATAAACAATACCAACCCTATATTGGATGAAGACTCACCTGAACATGCCGAGGTTCTAGCGCATGATATTGAGATCTCATACGACGGGATGTCGATAGAGTTGTAATCCAGATTTAAAGCATTGAGGCAAAATAATAATGAATACACAGGCCAACGATAAATTACCCATGAGTCGTGAAGCGTTTGAAAAAGCGCTTAGAGCGAAAGGCGATCTTTATCACACTCAACACCCTTACCATATTGCAATGTACAACGGCCAGTCTACTCCTGAACAGATTCGAGGCTGGGTCGCAAACCGTTTCTATTATCAGATAAGCATCCCCGTGAAAGATGCTGCAATTATGGCAAATTGCCCTGACCGGGATGTACGTCGTCATTGGGTGCAGCGTGTATTAGATCATGATGGTTATGATGGTGCCGAGGGCGGTATTGAAGCATGGCTTCGTCTTGGTGAGGCTGTCGGTCTAACCCGCGAAGAGATCCTATCAGGTGAGCATGTTCTTCCTGGTGTTCGCTTCGCTGTAGATGCTTATATCAATTTTGCGCGCAGAGCGACCTGGCAAGAAGCTGCCAGCTCTTCATTGACTGAGCTGTTTGCGCCAACCATTCATCAGAATCGCCTTGATACATGGCCTCAGCATTACCCATGGATCAAAGAAGAGGGTTATCAGTACTTCCGCAACCGGCTTACCGAAGCGCGTCGTGATGTGGTTCATGGTCTTGAAATTACGCTGGATCATTACACTACCCGGGAACAGCAAGACAGAATGCTGGAAATACTTCAGTTTAAGTTGGATGTGCTTTGGACCATGCTTGATGCAATGACAATGGCCTATGAACTGGAGCGCCCACCATACCATACAGTGACGGGTGAAAAGGTATTTCACAAGGGGCTGTTTAATGAGTGAGTTAAGCTTTGATGCGACCCAGATACCTACAATCAATAAGATGTTTCGCTTTCAGTGGGAAAAGGCTCAGGATTGTTATGTGCTGCTTTATCCTGAAGGAATGATTCAGCTTAATGGCCCGGCCGGCGAGATTATGGCCTTAGTTGATGGAGAGCGGAGCGTTAAGCAGATCATCGAAGAGCTTCAGGCTAAGTTTTCTGACGCAGGTGATATCAGTGGCGATATATTAGCATTCATCGGAGAAGCTCATGGCCAGCAATGGATCACCCTGTAGTGCGCATCCACAGCTCCCCATTGCCGAATATGGTATTGAGAAGCCCCATGGTCGTCCACTTTGGTTGCTAGCAGAGCTGACCTATAAGTGTCCGTTGCAGTGTCCTTACTGCTCAAACCCACTGGACTTTGCGGATTTCGGTAGCGAACTGACAACTCAGCAATGGTTGGATGTATTTGCCCAAGGAAGAGAATTAGGTGCCGTTCAATTGGGTTTTTCAGGTGGTGAGCCGTTGGTCAGGCAGGATCTCATTGAGTTGATAGGTGGCGCCCATGAAATGGGGTACTACACAAATTTGATCACATCCGGTGTCGGCTTGAACGAGCGAAAAATGGCTGAATTCCATAAAGCCGGCCTGGATCATATCCAGGTGAGCTTCCAGGCCAGTGACGAATCCGTTAACAATATGTTAGCGGGTTCTAAAAAAGCCTTCGCTCAAAAGCTTAAAATGGCCCGAGAAGTCAAAGCGCAAGGCTACCCAATGGTGCTTAACTTCGTTACACACCGTCACAACATTGATCGTATCGATCGCATAATCGAGCTTTGTGTTGAGCTTGAGGCCGACTATGTTGAATTAGCAACCTGCCAGTATTATGGCTGGGCATTCGAGAATGTAGAACAGCTTTTACCCACCCGGGCACAATTAGAACGTGCTGAAGCCGTAACGAATGAATATCGGGGAAAGCTTGCCGCTGAAGGCAATCCAATCAAACTTATCTTTGTTACCCCTGATTATTATGAAGAACGACCCAAAGGCTGCATGAATGGCTGGGGACAGGTGTTCTTAACGGTGACCCCTGATGGGAAAGCACTACCTTGTCACAGCGCCAGGATGCTGCCAATCGAATTCCCCAATGTAGCCGAAACGAGTCTCGAGGAAATATGGAGTAAAAGCCCTGGCTTTAACTATTTCCGTGGCGATGACTGGATGAAAGAACCCTGCCGTAGCTGCGATGAAAAGGATAAAGATTTTGGTGGCTGCCACTGTCAGGCCTATATGATGACAGGGGATATGCACAATGCAGATCCTGTCTGCGGAAAATCTCAGCATCATGGCTTGATTGTTGACGCAAGGGATCGGGCTGAGCAGGTTATCAATAACAGTGAAGATTTTCTGTTCCGCAACGAGCGCAACTCCAGGATTATCGCTAAAGGTTAACCGGAGCATTCATGCTTAACGCTTTACCAGGTTTCTGGCAATCAGAACTTAGCGCTGAAAAGGCGTTAGCGGTAAGTACCGAATTTAGTCAGATACAAGTAGATGACTCAGAGAATGTTTACTGGGTAGAGTTGCGCCCGCATCAATCAGGCTGTAGCTTTATCTGTAAATGGAATCCTGAAACCGAGGTAGTTACTCAGTTAACGCCTGACACATATAGTGTACAGAGCAAAGTACACGAGTACGGAGGCCGAGCCTGGTGCTTAACTGACGATCAGATCTTTTTTATTAATGCTGCTGATCAGCAGCTTTATAGTCAATGCCTTAAATCACCTGAATTAATCACTCAATTAACAAATGATCCTGACATTAGATTTATAGAACCAATCTATGATTCATCTCGCCAACGAATTATTTGTGTCGCTGAGTATCATGACTCTGAAGATGTAGAGAACAAGATAGTATCGATAAATCTTGAGAGTAAATGTATTGATGTTTTGGTTCAGGGTTCTGACTTTTACGCTTATCCTGTTCTGGATAGCGAAAACCATCAACTTGCCTATATTTGCTGGAACCACCCGGAGCAACCCTGGACTGCAACGCAATGCTGTGTAGCGACTCTGGATAGAGAAGGGGACGTTACTGCGATTCACAATGTTGCGGGGCTACGCTCATCGGAATCTGTTTCGCAGCCCCTATTTGTAAATAATCAGCTCTATCTAATTAGTGACCGGAGCGGTTGGTGGAATATTTATCACTGGAATCAGCTAACAGGCGAGTTAGCAGGCAGTGTTCTAGCACCTGAGGATATGATGTCTTCTCCGTGGCAGTCAGGCTTGAGGCATTACGCGGTGATCCCCAGCACCAAAGAGCCGTTAGTTTGTTCGATTAGAATCAAACATGAAGGATGTGAAATCTGGTTGGATGATCGAAAACTGGATTTGCCATTTAGTTTTTTTAGCGCTTTGAGCTGCTCAGAAAACTTCGCTTATTGCGTTGCTTCCTCAGGGGATACGAAGCAAGGTGTGATACGCATTAATCTAAAGAGTGGTAAATACCAGGTCATCAGCGGTTGTGAGAAACCATTAACCATAAACAACTGTTCTTTACCCGAGCCCCTTTCCTTTTCATCTGGAGATGTCACTTCATACGGCTACCTATACCCGCCTAAAAATGTGAGCTATCAACTAAGTCACGATGAGTCTGCACCGCTGATCATATTTCTGCATGGTGGGCCAACCGCAGCTACTTATCCTGTATTCAACACTAAGATTCAGTTTTGGACGCAACGGGGCTTTGCAGTACTCGATCTTAATTACAGAGGTAGCAGTAACTATGGGCGGCAATATCGATTTCAGCTCAAACACCAATGGGGTGTAATAGAGATAGAAGATATTAATGTTGCGGTTCATGAGCTTGTGAAGCGATCAGATATTAACCCTGAAGCTATTTTTATAAGAGGCAATAGCTCAGGTGGTCTATCTGCTTTGAATGCCCTGTGCGAGCTGGATTGTTTTACTGCAGGCGCGAGCCTCTATGGTGTTACAGACCCGCTAGTGCTTAACGGATGTACCCATAAATTCGAATCGCATTACTTGGAATGGCTGATCGGTTCGGCTGATAAAGATAAGGGTCGCTATAGGGAACGGGCACCAATAAACAATGCGGATAAGATAGATTGCCCCGTGATTTTCTTTCAGGGAGAGCAAGATAAAGTGGTACTTCCTGAACAGACTCGGCATATGGTTAATGAGCTCAGACTTAAAGGCGTTCAGGTAGAAGCCTATTACTTTCCTGATGAAGCGCATGGGTTTAAAAAATCAGAGAATGCTCAAACTGTCCTCAATAAAGAGCTTGAATTCTATCAGTGTCGATTGGGTGGCTAGTTGTCTTGCACTGTTTTACTTATCTAAAGACGGCAGACCAAAGTATTAGAAAATATCGTTCTGTTGCAGAGCAGCATAACTTATCGAATGCAGAGATAATTATCTTATTGAAGAAGCACTGTTTCTTTATATCCACTCTCTGGCTTTGAGTTATCTGTCTAAGAGCTCTAACCGTCGTACTTTGCCTGCAGCTTGCAGGCTTTTTTTTGCCTGCCACATTATTAAAAACCATGCTAGTTCAATGGATTAGACACTAATAATGTTAATGAACTCTAAACAAAATTGACTATGAAATTGTCCTTAAGGATGCTTGGGCGAAGCATCTCTATGAGGTAGACTCAAAAGTTATTAAAACAATAATAATTAGCGCCATTACTGGCATGCTGATGTTATATGGGTGCCTGTAATGAGTAGCGATATATCCAACCTGCGTAAGTTTGTCTCACCCGAGATTATTTTTGGGGTGGGGGCGAGAAATTCTGTTGCCAACTACGCAAATACATTCGGTGCCAGAAAAGTACTTATTGTGTCAGATCCTGGAGTAGCTGAAGCCGGCTGGCTAAAGGAAGTTGCTGATCTTCTTTCTGAAGCGGATATAGAACACGTCACTTTTAGTGATGTTTCTCCTAACCCCCGTACTCAAGAGGTTATGAAGGGCGCCCAAATCTATCAGGAACATAATTGTAACGTTATTGTCGCTGTGGGTGGGGGCAGCCCGATGGATTGCGCCAAAGGAATTGGCATTGTCAGCGCCAACGGCAGACATATCCTTGATTATGAAGGTATAGATACGATACATCTGCCTATTCCACCACTTATCTTTATCCCAACCACAGCGGGCACATCAGCAGATGTATCTCAGTTCGCAATCATATCGGATCCAATTGAGAAGGTTAAAATTTCCATAGTCAGTAAAGCTGTGGTGCCTGATGTCGCTTTAATCGATCCTGAAACGACCATGACAATGGATCCGTTTCTTAGTGCATGTACCGGAATTGACGCATTGGTTCATGCCATTGAAGCATTTGTTTCTACAGGCTCAGGCCCCTTAACGGATATGCATGCGTTAGACGCTATGAAGCTCATAAATGAGAACATAGTCACACTGGTAGAAAATCCTGGTGATATTCATATTCGTGAGCAAGTAATGCTTGGCTCCATGAAAGCTGGCTTAGCTTTTTCAAATGCAATACTAGGTGCTGTGCATGCTATGTCACATAGTCTTGGAGGTTATTTAGACCTTCCTCATGGTCTTTGCAATGCAATGTTGTTAGAACACGTTATTGATTTTAACTACAAAGAAGCCAGCGACAGATTTAAGGTGGTTGCTGAAACCATGGGTATTGATACCCGAGGGCTAAATACACCTCAAATTCAAAAAGCCCTGATGCAAAGGGTTATTACTCTAAAAGCGGATGTAGGATTAACCCAAAAGCTTGCTGAAAGTGGCGTTAATATTACTGATATTCCGGTGCTGTCTGAACATGCATTAGACGACCCTTGTATTTTAACCAATCCACGCAAATCAAATCAGCGTGATGTAGAAGCCGTTTATGAAGAAGCACTCTGATAAACCTGGCCAAACCGTAACAAACCTTATTGGTCTGGGGAATCATTCGGCAAGGAAAAGCTACTACCCTGAACTTGTTACAAAAATTGATGAGCTGGAAGCTGAAAAGAACCGCTATAAGTGGTTATTTGAAAATGCCCAGCATGGCATTTTTCAGGTTATGTTGGATGGACCTGTACTAACCGCAAACCCGGCTATTGTAAAAATCTGTGGTTACACAAGCGCTGAGCAGTTTTGTGACAAGATAAGGCACTTAGAATCATTACTCTTTTGCTGTGCAGATGCTTATGCAGATTTTCGTTATCACCTGGTTCAATACGGACGAGTCTTTGGTTTTGAAACACTATTTTTACGAGCGGATGGACAGTGCGTGCACGTATCTATCAATGCGCTGCTAAAACAAACTGAAGGGGCTGCCCCAACCATTGAGGCATTCGTTCAGGATATTACGGAACGTAAGAAAACACAGGACAAACTTAAGCGCCTCAATGAAGAGCTTGAAGAACGGGTTGCTTCCAGGACTCAGGAACTTGTGTCACTCAACGATAAGCTCTGGCAGGAAATATCTGAACGTGAACAGATCCAAAAGGAGCTTAAAGTAGCTAAAGAGGCCGCTGAGGACGCTAACAAAAGCAAAGATAAGTACCTTGCAGCTGCCAGCCATGACCTCCTTCAGCCGATGAATGCCGCACGGTTACTTATTGCAGCATTACGGGAAAGAGCTCTCCAGGAACAGGATGCCCATCTTGTAGAAAGGGTTCATCTTGCATTAGAAAATGCAGAGGATCTTTTAACGGACCTTTTAGATATATCCAAGCTGGACCAAAACGCAGTTAAGCCGGATATAACTGATTTCAGAATTAGTCAATTGATCAATTCAATGGTAGGGGAGTTTCAACCGGTTGCTGAGAATAAAGGCCTCACTTTGAAGGGATTGGATAGCTCAGCGATGGTTAGAAGCGATTCAAGGCTGCTCTTGAGAATCATCCGAAACTTTATCAGTAATGCTATTCGTTACACTGACGAAGGACGGGTTCTAGTGGGTTGTCGTCGCAAAGGGCAGGTATTGAGTATTCAGGTTTGGGATACTGGTACAGGTATACCTGACGACAAGCAGAACGAGATTTTTAAAGAGTTCCAGCAGCTCGAGTGTCATACGGCGAAAGATCGTCAGGGCGTGGGGTTAGGCCTGGCTATAGTAGATCGAATTGCAAATATGCTGGGCCATCAATTGAAACTTAGCTCGATCGATGGAAAAGGCTCAATGTTTTCTATCGAAGTACCCATTGCTGAGCCACAAGGTGAAGTGGTCCATGCTCCAGGGTTTGGTTTTCAGGTACATGAGCCTTTGAATCAATTAGCTGTACTGGTGATCGATAATGAAGAGAACATCCTCAGCAGTATGTATGCGCTTCTGACTCAATGGGGATGCCTGGTGACTACAGCGTCATCTGAGTTTGAAGCTATTGATGCATGCAAGGAATTTATACCTGATATTATTCTTGCCGATTACCATCTTGATTATGACAAGCTAGGAACGGATGCGATAAAAGCGGTGCGGAATAAATTAGGCCTAGATATACCTGGAGTGATGCTCACTGCAGATCGCAGTGATGAATGCCGACAGTTATTTGCTCAACTTGAACTTCAGGTTATAAACAAGCCAGTTAAACCTGGCAAGCTCAGGGCTCTGCTTACGCATATTTCCAATCAGTGACAGGTAATTTCTATATCCCGTTAGCATGCCTGCTCGAAGCGTAAAAGGGGTCACAAGTAGTATTTTGGGATTGATCCTCCGGTCCTAGAATGAATTTAATAAACATTTCGGGATCCTGTGACTTTGACTCAAGAGAATGCTTTTTTAACAGCCTCATCCTTTAGCAACAACCCTGCTACCGCTGCTGCTGAGTTAAAGCAACAGCTTTCATCTACCGAAATTTCGTCTGTTATATTCTTCTGTTCTGCAGAATATGACCTTCAAGCGCTATCCTTTGCTCTTAATGAAAACTTTCAGACGGTGAAGCTTGTTGGATGCACTACAGCTGGAGAAATTACCCCCAATGGATATGGCCAGGGCTGTATCACAGCCATAGGCTTTGAAAAGCAAGGCTTTGCTCTTGAAATAGCTGCCATTGAGTGCCTGGAAGACTTTGAATTAACTGATGCGCAAAAGCTTGTCGATCAATTGATAAATGATTGCAGGTCACACGAAACCGCCCCAATTAAAGGCAATACATTTGCCCTGACGCTTTTGGATGGTCTTTCTATACAAGAAGAGAATGTTCTGGTTGCACTTAATGCAGCTTTGGGAAGTATCCCTCATTTTGGTGGTTCTGCAGGGGATGATATCCACCTTGCAAAAACCCATGTGTTCTTCGATGGGGAATTCCACACTGACGCCGCAGTCATCATGCTTATCAATACGATTTATGACTTTGAAGTTTTCAGTACACATCATATGCATCAGGAGCATGAAAAGCTGGTAGTTACAGCTGCAGATGCGGAGACAAGAACTGTTTATGAACTCAATGCTGAGCCAGCAGCTGTCGAGTATGCGAGAGTGATTGGGGTTAATGTTGATGATCTAAACCACGAAGTTTTTGCGCTAAATCCCATTGCGGTCAAACTGGGCGATGAATTCTTTGTTCGCTCGATTCAACAGGTTAATGATGATTTGAGCCTTAAATTCTACTGTGCCGTTGAAAACGGAATTGTACTGACTGAGATGAAACCAGGTGATTTAGCATCTGACTTACTAAAAAAAATCGATGAGATTAAAGCCCGTATTGGCGAGCCACAGCTGATTCTTGGTTGTGACTGCTTCCTAAGAAGGCTGGAATGCGAAAGGCTTGGGTATTCCGAATCTGTATCTGAGATTCTTCGTCAGAATAACGTGATTGGTTTTAATACCTACGGTGAGCAGATGGAAGGGATGCATATCAATCAGACCTTCACCGCTGTGGCGATTGGGAGGAATGTTAATGTCTGACCAAACGCTACAAGAGCGCATTTCTCAGCTCGAATATGAGAATAACAAACTCAAAAAAATTAATGCGGTATTGATTGAGCGAGTGGAAGCTGGAGGCTGCCAGGGTGCCAACCCTTATTCTGCCTTTGAACACTCGGTGATATTAGCGGAACAGGTACGCGAACGAACGGATGCATTGAATCGGGTGTTATCTGAGTTAAAAATCAGTCACCGCGCGCTTAAAAAAGCCAACGAAATTGCCGCTTTAGCCAACCAGCGACTGATTGATGCTATTGAAAGCATTTCCGATGCCTTTGTGCTCTTTGATCAGGATAGAAAAATTGTCCTGTTTAATAGTAAATTCAGCAGGGTCTGGGCGGAAACAGGCCTGGAAATCAAAACAGGCATAACAATTAATGATATTAATCGCCTTGCCCGCGAAAGTGGTCTGGTTAGAGAAGAGTATCCAGCAACCAATTCAGACAGTAAGGTTTTTAGGTTAAGAGATAGCCGCTGGATCCAGATGTCAGAACGTCCCACAGCAGAAGGCGGACTGGTTATCCTCTACACAGACATTACAGCGATAAAAGAGCGTGAGATGGCTGATAGAGAGCTTGCGCTGGCACAGAAAACCAAGCTCTTACAGAATACCGTGGACAATCTGTCCCAGGGTGTTGTTTTGGTTACACCTGAAGGCCGTGTCGAACTATGGAATGATCGATTCCTGGACCTCACTGGTGTCGATGGCGCGCAGGTTGAAGCTTATCCGCCTTTCGCTGCACTTATGCTAGATAACCACTCGATACTTCAGCATGCACTGACCGCCGCGCAACAGGGTGAGGTGTTAGCCTCAGAACAACGTGGTGCCAATGGTCAGGTGATAGAAGTCAGAACCCATCCGATGCCACAAGGTGGGTTTGTTAACACCTATACCGACATTACTGAACGGCACAGATATGCTGAATCGCTGAGGCAAAGTGAACAGTGGATCCGCTTAATCACCGATAATGTTCCTGCATTAATAGCCTATCTTGATCAGGAGCTAAATTATCGTTTCACCAATAAAGTCTATAACCAATGGTTTGGTAAAGGTGATACTGAGTTGAACGGTAAAGACATCTTTGCTGTTTATACAGATGCTCAATATCTTGAATTGAAGCCCTACATAGACCGTGCTCTGTCTGGTGAAAATGTCACATTTGAAGCCTGGCAGAGAAACGCGCTGGGTGAAGATCGTTATATGCTGAAATCTTATGTGGCAAATATCGACAATAAAGGTGAGCCGGATGGTTTCTTTGTCATGATACGTGATATCACTGAGCGAAGACGATCGGCCGAAGCACTAGAATTGTCGCATCAACTTCTTGAGCAGAGAGTAGAAGAACGCACCTCCGAGTTAACTGAATTAAACGAGCAGCTAAGATCCGAAATTCAGGAACGTGTAGAGGTTGAATCAAGACTGCTAGACGCCAAGATGGAAGCAGAGCAAGCCAATCTCTCTAAAACCAAGTTTTTGGCGGCAGTAAGTCATGATTTGCTACAGCCACTAAATGCAGCCAGGCTGTTTTCAGGGGCATTGTCTGAGCAGATAAAAGATCCAAGGAACTGCTCACTCGCCCAGTCGGTTTCTAATTCACTGGACGATGTCGAATCACTTTTACGCACGCTAGTGGATATATCGAAGCTGGATGCGGGGGTTGTTACTGCCGATGTGATTAATTTCAGTCTGTTAGATCTTATGAATACACTTTCTACTGAATTTCAGCAGCTTGCTATTAGTGAAAATCTGGAGTTCAGTGCAGTCAATTGCAATACAACCGTCCGCTCCGATTCTCAGTTATTAGCTCGCATTCTGCGTAACTTTCTGACCAATGCGATTCGTTACACGCCAGACGGTAAAATCCTTTTTGGCTGCAGACGTGATGGTGATGATATCTGGATCGAGGTCCATGATACGGGGGTAGGTATACCAGAAAACAAAGTTCAGGAAATCTTTCAGGAGTTTAAACGTCTGCCTCACCAACAGTCTGGCTGCGAAAAAGGTCTGGGCCTTGGCTTGGCGATTGTTGATAAAATTTCCCGCGTTCTGGGTCACGAGATCAGGGTCGACTCCAAAGAGGGGAAGGGGTCTGTTTTTGCGGTTAAGGTACCAAAAGGCGAACCTGCTTTTTCTCCTGAATTAACAGGGCCAAATCAGCCCGTGTTTTCCAAGGGACTTGAACAAGCAAATATCTGGTTGATAGATAATGATGAATCTATCTGCCAGGGAATGGCAACGCTCCTCGAAGGCTGGGGATGTAATCTAATAACGGCACTTTCCTTTGATGATTTGGCAACTAAGGTCCGCTTCGACGACTCTGACGTGAATGTATTAATTGCTGATTATCATCTGGACAACGACGAAACAGGCATTGATGCAGCCCGTGAAGTAATTAAACACCTGAATCGTCCATTACCCGTGCTCATGATTACGGCGAACTACAGTAAAGAGCTAAACCAGGAGATCAGAGACCTTGGTTTTATGCTCTTAAATAAGCCTGTTAAGCCGCTGAAGCTTAAAACAACCCTGATTCACCTGGTTGAGCAATCAAACACAGCCTATTGCTGAGCTTTAATGTAGCGCGTCAGCTTAGCTTCTACCTGCGTAGTGTGAAGGGCAAACCATTCGAATAGGAAACCAGTGAGTTCAGACAGTTCTATGTCGTGATGCTTGTATTCGAAACACTTCTCTTTAAGCTGCGCCAATAGATACTCGTGCTCAGCTCTGTGCTCTTCGTAATCTGGATAATTGATATCCAGCATCAGATTTTCTTCACTAAGAAAGTGGAAGTCAGCATATTTCTCAACTTCACGTAATAAACGGCTGGAGCGCAGCCTGTCTTCATCGAGCAGGCTACAGCTTCTGATAAGATCCAAGAAGATTCTGTGTTCAAAATCGATCTTTTCATGCCCCAATTCAAATTTCTTATCCCAGACAATGTTTCTCACGATGCTGTTCCTTCAACATATTAAGATCTAATTTAATTCAAGCATAAAAAAAGCTGCAACAGCAGCTTTTAATTCAATGGACTATTTACCAATCAGCGTTTTAGATACTCATTAAAGTCTATGTTACCTGCCGAAAGTACGGCCTGGATTCGGTTGTGAACACCTAACTTACGCAGGATCGCAGAAACATGTGCCTTAACCGTGGTTTCAGCAATATTTAGGTTATATGCGATCTGCTTGTTTGACTCACCCTTTGACATACGCTCAAGCACCAGTAGCTGTCTACGTGTTAAGGATGATAATAATTCAGGGGGAATTTGGTTGTCGTCTTTGCGTTGTGAACGACGGTTATCAGGCTGGCTGGCACGGATTATATCTGAAGGCAGATAGACATTACCTGCCAGTATTTGTTGAAGTGCATCCGTCATCTGATCGCGTGGTGAAGACTTAGTGATAAAGCCAACCGCACCATAGGTAATCGCTTGCAAAACAATCTGCTTGTCTTCTTCCGCTGAGACAATGACAACCGGAACCGTAGGAAGATCGTTACGCAAGGTAATCAATCCATTGAGTCCATTCATGCCCGGCATGTTCAGATCGAGTAGTATCAGGTCAAGATCTTCTTCGTTTTTCGCAATTTCTAACGCGCTATCCAGATCTTCAGTTTCAAGAGTCTGGCACCCAGTGAAGCTATTCACAATAACATTGATGATTGCTTCTCGAAAAAGCGGGTGGTCATCCGCAATCAGGATCTTGTACACGACAATATCTCCAATAATTATATTTATTATTACACCTTGGTGTGTTTGCTCATCCTGAGTCTAATCGGGACTAAAACCATACCTAGCTGCTATTTGTTCTTCCTTATTAGAGGAACGGGTATGGCTTTAACCATCTCTAAGCCATGCTCAGCCCAACCATCTGTACCATTACGGTACCAGTATAATTGAGTATATCCCCAGCCAGATGCTCTCTTAAGTGCATTCCAAGACATCCAGCAATCAGCACGGCAGTATATTACAACCGCAGCGTTTTTATCACGTTGCGTGAGCTTCTCTAAGTTTGAGCGAAAGTATTCTTTCCACTCCGCCTCTAGCTCACCTAAACCAACATTTGGCAACCACATGCTTCCAGGAATGTGATAACGATCTTCTTTCTCTATAAATACACGGTTCCAGGGAACAGGCTGAACATCTAATAAGTACGGAGGTTTGCGAGATCTTAAAAAAGTAAATAACTGCTGGGTGGTCAGGTTCTCAGCATATTCACTTTGCAGCGGCGTAGGGCTTCTATATCTAAAGAGCCGATAACCGTCAGCCGAATACAGCTCAAAATCATCATGTTCTGTTTGAACAAAATGTTCACTTGCATAGAGCGAGCCACCGCTTATAAGAACAAGAATCAGAGCAGTATATGTTAACTTGAAGATATCGCAGTTCCTTCATGCCTATTACCCGTCTATTACACCCTGCGAAAGTGTGGGTCTAAATTCTACCATCGAGCAAAACAACAGGTACGAAAGTACTATTTTGACACACAGGTCAGCCGCTTATGTTGTTATCTATATCAAATATCCCAGCTAACAACTGAATAGTTCCCATGAAATTGATGCGTATCTCACTGATTTTGTTGCCTTTACTGATAATATCCCGAATCTCGGCTGCAACAGATCTCCCAGCTATAAAAGTTGCAGTCCTGGCAACAGGAACTGTTAACTGGGAGCTTCAGCATATTAAAAACAGAGGTCTTGATCATCAAAATGGCTTTAATTTGGTTATCGAGAAAAAAGCCAGCTTATCGGCAACCCGACTTGCCTTTATGAGTAATAGCAGCGATATGATGGTATCGGATTGGCTGTGGGTTGCTGATCAAAATAACCTCGGTAATGAATTTAAGTTTATCCCTTATTCAAAACAGATTGGCGCTATCGTTCATGCAAACACCAGTCAGATAAAATCAATAACTGATCTAACCGGCAAAACAATTGGGGTGGCAGGCGGCCCGATGAATAAAGGCTGGCTTCTGACTCAAGCGGCTGCGGCAAAGAAGGGGATTCAGTTAACTGAACAAGCTGAAGTTCAGTTCGGAGCACCGCCACTTATGAGCCAGGCGTTAAAGCGTGGACAAGTCGATATTTTAATCACATTCTGGCATTACGCTGAGAAATTAAAGTTACAAGGTTATGTAGAGCTATATAGCCTTAGTGATGCAATGAAAGAGCTAGGATTAAAGAGCGAAATCCCCTTACTCGGCTATGTAGTTAACAATCAGTTTGTCATTGGGAACAACAACGTTGTTCAGGGCTTTCAACGAGCAATCAGACAAGCTAAAGACGACCTCAAAACAAATGAACAGTATTGGGGAGCGTTAAGGCAATCCATGCGATTTCATAATGAGGCTGAGTTTACCGCTTTGAAATCCGGTTACATCGATGGGGATCCAGGAAAGATCAATCAGGGGCAGCTTGATACAGTCGTTAACTTTTACTATGCCGTTGATAGATACAGAACTAATCCAACCGGTAGCTCACTGGATCCTGGCTTGTTTCTGGAATTGTCGGAATGATCCAGGCGAGAAACAGATTGGCTGATCAGTTACTCGCTATTGCGGCACTAATGGTTGTTTGGTGGGTCATCAGCTTTATAGTGTCAAATCCGTTACTCCCATCACCAGTCGATGTTTTATCCAGCATTAATACAGAACTGAATGAGAACAGATTGATCAGCAATGTTCTAGCGACCTTACAACGTGTTGCCATCAGTTTCACTTTCGCTATGTTACTGGGAGGTACACTTGGCATATTGATGGGGGCAGTTCCTCGTATTAACCGATTTTTTGATCCTTTTCTGATTATCCTTCTGAATATCCCAGCTTTAGTTATTATTATTCTCCTCTACATATGGTTCGGTTTAGTAGAAGTCGCGGCAGTCGCTGCCGTTATAATTAATAAGCTTCCGAACGTTGCTGTCACCATTCGTGAAGGAGGGCGCTTGTTTGACAGCAAACTCAATGAAATGGCCAATCTCTACAAATTTTCCTTTAGCCAAAAAATAGCTCATCTGTGGTGGCCACAGATATTTCCGTATTTCATGGTGGCCACACGTGGAGGATTAGCACTTATCTGGAAGATCGTCTTAGTAGTCGAACTATTAGGTCGCTCAGATGGTGTCGGCTTTCAGTTACATCTGGCTTTTCAGATGTTCGATGTATCGACGATACTTGCCTATAGCCTGGTTTTTATTTCAATTGTTCAAGTAATTGAGTGGTGTATTTTGCAACCCTTAGATCATAAGGCACAGAGATGGCAAAGGGTGCAACGTGTATAAATTTGTAATAAATAAGCTTAAGTTTGCTGAAAAGGTTGTTCTTAAGGATATACAAGTTGAACTCGATAAGGGTGAAACGCTTTGTATATTAGGCCCATCAGGCTGCGGTAAAACAACTTTGCTAAATGTGATGGCGGGCATTAATCAAACTTCAGACTTCTCGGGGTCTGGCTGGCAAGGTCAACCCCCTGATATTGCTTACCTGTTCCAGGAACCCCGGCTATTACCCTGGAGAACAGTACTCCAAAATCTTTGCCTGATTGAGCCCAATACTAAAAAGGTATTTGAGCTTTTACATAAAGTGGGCCTTGATCAATATGCTGATTATTATCCGGCTGCTTTATCTTTGGGAATGGAGCGAAGAGTCGCATTAGTTCGCTGCTTACTCCTTAGCCCTGAAATAGTATTAATGGATGAGGCGCTAGCTTCTTTAGATGAGAGCACTGCCGCTGAGATGCGTAAATTAATTAAGCAATTGATTTGTGATCATCCTGGAAAAAGCTTAATTTATGTAACTCACGATAAGCGTGATGCACAAGAGTTAGCTGATCAGATAATGATCCTTAACAGCCACTAATTGTTAGTTAATCGTCCTCAGATATTATGCGCCAATCTACATTGATAAATTCGCATAAGATATTGAAATAAAATGACAAAAATAAAAAGGCCCTGGTATATATTACCTGCAATCGTCGTTGCTCAATTTCTGGGGACATCAACCTGGTTTGCCGGTAATGCGATCCTTCCTGCATTGCAATTACAGTGGAACCTACCCGATACTGCTGTAGCTCCTCTGACAAACTCTGTTCAGGTTGGCTTTATTACTGGCGCACTTGTTTTTGCTTTACTTGCTATTGCCGACCGCATTTCTCCAAGAATTCTCTTTGCAATATGCGCTTTTGGAACAGCGCTTTTCAATTTAGGGATTTTATTTATTGCCTCTGAGCTCGAGCATATTCTTTGGCTAAGATTCTTAGGAGGCATATTCCTGGCGGGTGTTTATCCGGTTGGAATGAAAATAGCCACTGGCTGGTATCCAGAAGGATTGGGCCGCGCCCTCGGGTTCTTAATTGGCGCATTAGCACTTGGGACTTCTTCGGGGCACTTTTTCTCTGCAATTGTCAGTAATGAGTGGCAATCGGTTATTTATCTATCCAGTGGATGCGCTTTGATAGGAGGCCTTATTGTATGGTGCTTCGTACCAGACGGCCCTGCTTTACATAAAGGGGCGCCTCTTAAGATAAAGGATTTGATTACGGCGATAAAGCATAAGCCACTGCAAGCCTCTGCTGGTGGTTATTTTGGGCATATGTGGGAGTTATATGCAGTCTATGCGCTTGTACCGTATTGGCTAATGGCATGGAGTGAAGCGCAGAATTACGAGTTAAACATCGCTTTTTGGGCCTTTTTTGTCATTGCCATAGGCGCCCTGGGCTGCGTTGCAGGAGGTTTTGCCTCACTTAGGTTTGGTAGTAGGCGGGTCGCTGAAGCGATGCTTTGCATATCTGGTGTATGCTGTGTTCTGTCGCCATTAGCTTTTCAGTTTAGCTTACTACCCATGCTTCTATTTTGGACAATCTGGGGATTTACCGTAGTGGCAGATTCCCCACAATTTTCGAGCCTTTCAGCCCAGACCGCACCTAAACAAGCAGTAGGAACCGCTCTCACCATGATCAATGCTGTGGGCTTCACGATCACAATCATTGCCGTGCAAATTACAGCGTCACTGCTTGAAAGTTGGCCTGTGGAATGGATTATGGTGCTGTTATTACCTGGGCCAGCACTTGGATTAATGAGCCTTCGCCGCTTAAAGAAGACTGACCCGCTCCTCTAACGGCCTGTCTTCTGCGGTCTGAATCCGGTTACCGCCAATAATGTAAAGAGCAGGGTAGTACCCGCTGTAATCATCAGTGCATCTGTATTCAATTGCGTATAGAGCGCGAATCTGACTAATTCTACAGCGTGGGTAAATGGGTTAATCATGCAGATCCAGTAGAGCCAATCACTCGCTTCCTGCATTTTCCATAATGGATAGAGCGCTGATGAGAGAAAGAACATTGGGAAAATAACAAAGTTCATAATCCCTGCGAAGTTTTCTAGCTGCTTAATCTGTGTAGATAAAAACAAACCAAGAGAACTTAAAAGAAGTGCGACCAAAACCAACGCAGGAAGCACCGAGAGATAGCCTATGACTGGTGGCTCAACATCAACCATCAGGGCTATAAATAAAAAAGCATAGACTTGCGTAAGAGATATTAGCGCCGTAGCAATCATCTTACAAAGCAGAAGGTAAGGGCGCGGCAAAGGGCTCATCAACAGTACCCGCATACTACCCATCTCGCGGTCGTAAACCATAGATAAGCTGCTCTGCATTCCATTGAAGAGTAAGATCATGCAGCACAAACCGGGTGCTATGTAAGTTTCATATGTGATATAGGTATCATAGGGCTGGATAATTGAAATACCTAGCGCCGCTCGAAACCCTGCCGCAAAAACGACCAGCCACAGTAATGGCCGTACTAGGGCGCTTAAGAAGCGAGACCGTTGTTGCACAAAGCGAAGAAACTCCCTGATTAGGACGCCTTTAAAACAGTGCCAGCCCATGACGATATTCATTTATTAAACTCCGTGTAGCCAGCCGTTAAAGCATGAAAAGCATCCGTATAGTTATCCTCACCACTCTTGGCTAAGAGATCATCCGCTTTGCCGTTAATAAGAATCTCCCCTTTATTTAGAAGCAGCACAGGGTCGCCTGAGCTGAGCTCCTCCATTAAATGGGTCGCCCAAAGCACAGTGATCCCATCTTCTGTACAAAGGTCTCTGACATACTGGTTTAAGGATCTTCTTGTCTGTGGATCTAGCCCAACAGTAGGTTCATCGAGAAGAAGGAAATCAGGTTTGTGCATCAAGGCGCGTGCAATTTCTACGCGTCTTCTGTGACCGCCATTAAGACTTCGTACTTTGTCATTACTGCGATCAGCCATATTCATTCTTGAAAGCTCTTTGGTCGCTAGCACGCGCGCCTGAGTTGTCGATATACCATGCAATGAAGCGTGATATAGCAGGTTTTGCATGACAGTCAGATCCAGATCTAGAGTGCTTTGCTGAAAAACAACACCGATACGACGCATCAGGCTAGCTGGCTGATGCTTGATACTTAATGAATCGATGTTGATATCACCACTCTGCAAAGCATTGAGGCGAGTAATTAAAGAGAACAGGGTTGATTTACCTGCACCATTAGGACCAAGCAACGCATGAAATCGACCCGGTAAAAGGTTAAAGCTAATGTTTTTTAAGGCTTGCCTTGGCCCAAAACTAAAACTGACAGAATCTATTTTTATACTCATTAGCACATCAACGCAAAAGGCCCACTTATGTGGGCCCGCTTATCTGGAAAGTCGTTATGATTTAACTTTTACGCCCCAAGGGTAACGACCCACTTTGACGCTTTTAACTGCCTTCATTTTGCTGATATCAATCACCGAAACATCACCACTGATACCATTGGTTGTAAGCAGTTTAGTTTGATCGGTATTAAGATCCATGTGCCATACTCGGCGACCTACCAGTACGTATTCGAGTATTTCATAGGTCTTAGCATCAACCACAGCGACATGGTTTGCCGGGCCCAGCGCAACAAAAGCATATTTACCATCATCAGTCAGGCGGACGCCGACAGGCTGTACACGGTCAGGATGCACGCCTTTGATTTCAAAATTAAGCTTCTTAAAGATCTGACGAGAGTCGACATCGATGATTGAAACAGTGCCACCGATCTCAGAGCTTGCCCAAAGAATCTTACTATCCTTGCTGAATTCGACATGACGAGGACGCTGATCTACAAGGGTGTTATCAATCAGCTCATAGGTTGTTGTATCGATCCAGTGCACCATGTTGGTTGTTTCACTGGTGTTAACTGCAATTTTACCATTTGGGCTGACGGCCATGCCCTCAGGCTCAACCCCAACATCAATCTGAGCTAATACTTCACTGGTCTCAGTATCTACAATAGTTACCAGAGCATCATCTTCATTAGAAATATAAAGGTGTCGATCATTTGGGTGCAGCGCAAACTGCTCAGGGTCTTCACCGGAAGGAAGCTCTTTTATGATCTGCTTGGTTTTGAGATCCATGACCTGAACGGTGTCTGAGTCTGAAGCACAGATATAAAGCTTACTGAAGTCTTTAGAGAAAAGAATTCCGCGAGGTCTTTCGCCGACTTCAATGGTGTCAGTAACCTGCATCGTATCCAGATCAATTACTGAGATCGTATCGTCCTTTTCGTTAGACACATAAGCAAGTTCTGCCATAGCAACAGGGGAGGCCAACATCACTGCTGCAGCAATGGGTTTAAGTAGTTTCGTAAATTTCATAACAGCTCCTTAGCTTTATTATTTGCTGCACTTTACTTCGGCTTTATCGAAGCCAAGCGTATCAAGTTCGTTTGTTGGATGAAGAAAACCTTCCTGCGGTGATTGAGATACGAGAGAGCGTGGATGAACTAACGGGATCGGCTGTCTTAGCTGACCATTCCATTCGCGATAATTGAGTTTTCTGCCTTTAAAGCCGGCTAGCTCGAAATTGTCTGAACGGATATATTCTTCAACAATCTTGCTATCAGATGATTTTGTCCGCGTCACCGCTTCTGACACAGATCGTACGCCTGCCCAAGCTGCGTAGTCTTCACTGGTCATCCAGCGTTTAGCATGTTTGTTAAAGCGCTTCTGAAGCTGAGCCGCTCCCCACTGTTCCACCACGCGATGCCAGGCAACAGGGGATAAACCTTGAGTACCTACAACAGGACGTGGGTACCAGGTGTTGTAAAGAACATACTCGCCAAAGTCGCCACGCTCATCAGCAACGAAAACAACGTCGTACTCTTTTGTCTGGGTAAATAGTGGTAACTCTTTTTGCGCTGTTCTACGGAGATCGCTATCAAAATCCCACTGCTTCTCAGCAACAATTTTTATACCAAAGCGTTTAGCCGCTCGCTTAAAAGCACTTGCATAAGCCTGATCATCTTCGGTGCCGCCGTTAATCATCAGCACTTCGTCTAAACGTTTTGCTTTTAGCCACTGAGCCAGAGCATCTGTCAGCATGGCCCGACTTGGTAGCGTATGGAAAACACCTGCGTTACAGCTCTCTTTACGCAATTGATCATCTGCTGAACCCGCATTAAAAATTACAGCATCATCGCCTAAGGATTTTTCGATTTTGTTTAACGTAGACGATGATGTATTGAGTACAAAGAAGCGCTGGCCTGATTCGTAAAGTCTGATTGCTTCAGCAATGACATCAGTTGCTGCATCGCTCTGATAAGTATTGAGGGAGTATTTCTGCTTTAAAAAACGTCCTGTTGTGTTGCTATCTTTGATCCCCAGCTCAGCACCACGCAAGCCTGAATCTTCAGGTTCGGGAAGAATGTTCGAAAGTACCGGGCCATTATCCATTACCTGATTAAGGTAATTGATGTTTATTTCCAGATTGGCGTAAGCGCTAGTTGAAAGACTGAAACCCGCCAGAAGTAGCGCAGAATTTAGCGTTTTCTTTGAAATATTCATATCGATTGGCCGTACTTATTATGATTTATGCCCAGCATAAGTGGGAATTCGTGAAGCCGGAATATGAAGAAAGTAGAAATCAATTAGTACCGAAGTAGCATTCTTTTACCCAACCCGATCTTTAGCATAAGTAAGCATAAAAATTAGACATCCGATTCAAAGGTGACATCATGGGTTTTACAAAGAAAGTTTTAGTAGGCGGTTTCGCAGCGTTCATGTGTGTAGCAAGCACAGCATCAATTGCAGCAGGTGATCTGACACGTCGCCCAACTAAGCTTCCCGACCTGGTTCTGGGTACTGAAGACAACCGCTACCTGCTGTCTCAGAAAGAGTACAACCTGGAAACTGGGAAATCTTACAAACTTAAGGTTGTGTCCAGTGGTCAAACTGAATATGCCGTACAGGCACCTGAGTTTTTCCAATCCATCTTCCTACGTAAAGTAGAAGCAGGGGATATGGAGATTAAAGCGGTGAGCCTGACCGAGCTGGAATTTGAACAGGAAGGCGAAGCTGAGATCTATTTCGTACCAATCAAGCCAGGTAAATTCGAATTCTATTCCGAAGGTCTGGAAGAAAAGGGCATGGAAGGCGTCTTCATCGTTAAGTAACTTTAAGGAACCTGCACACAAGTCCTGAGCGACTCAGGCTTTCAGAGCGGCTCAAGATCAAGGCGACGATTGCAGACATATTGGTTATACGGCGAAGATCGTTAACACAGAGATTGAATCGCTCTGTAAGCCCCTACAGGTGAGCACTAAAGCGACTTGTTGCTTTGTCAGGCAGTTTGGAAAGGACCAGTCATTACGCTGCACTGCCTTTCGCGCACTAAGTCGTTTTAGTGCACACTGAGAAAGCTCAGGACTTATACGCAGGTTCCTCAGCACCCTTCTTTACCAAAAGCCCGTTTAAACTAAATAGGCGGGCTTTTTTCTTATCTTTTATGGGGTTACAGGCACTTCATTAGCAGCTAAGCTATAAAAACTAGTACTTTAGATGCTAGGATTGATGGCGCAACTGTGCATTAATGGAGATCCCATGAAAATTCTGATTACAGATGATCATTCTGTAGTACGCCAGGGCTATGCAAGCGTGTTACCCACCGTCATAGATCCTTGTGAGATCATTGAAGCTTCAAGTGGCGAGCAGGCTGCTGAACTTTACCAGAGTGAAAAGCCAGACATCGTCATTATGGATATTAACCTTCCAGGTATCAGTGGCATTGAAGCTGCGACCCGTATCCTTGAGTCAGATCGCGATGCAAAAATCATGTTCTTCAGCATGTATGATGAATCTCTGGTCGTCAAACAAGCATTAGATGCTGGTGCAATGGGTTACATCACCAAATCAGGTTCCCCAAAAACGTTATTAGAAGCCGTTACTCGCATTTCTAAAGGTGAGATTTTCATTGAATATGATTTAGTTATGAAGCTTGCTCTGAACAACCAAAATGTTACGGAAGGGTTGCTTCGCGAGCTCACCCAAAGGGAATTTGAGGTGTTTGTGATGCTTGCCCGGGGGCAAAGTTCGCAGATTATAGCTGACACGCTTGAATTGAATATAAAAACGGTTTCGAATTACATCACAACGATTAAAAGCAAACTACAAATCAGCTCTACAGCCGAAATAGTTCACCTTGCTGTTGAGGCAGGGGTAGTAAAAATAGGCTCTTAATTCCATTCCTTATCATCCTCGTGGGCGCAAAACGGTACCGAAGTCGTAGCCTGAATGCGCCTATAGAGGGATTCTTACCACTCATCACTCCTTAGCATACTTATCTTTGGCATGTCGTCTGTGATATTTGCCCGATTTATAGGTATGAGAATGAATGCAGTTCTGAGATTAAACTTAATTGTCGTTATCGTTTTTGCTATTGCGCTGGTCGTAACGCTGAATGAAATGATTGAGCAGGCGACAAAAGATATCAAACGCGAAGTTATCTCTGGTCTGAGTTTTACCCACCAACTACTCAGTGTCGCAGCTGAGAATGAGTCATTGCTGGAAAGTTTGTTAGAGGGTGAGACACGTCACGTACATATTGAAATAGTCGGCTCAAATTCTCAAAGTGCTGCCTTTTCATCAGAACCTGAGAATGAAGATGAGGAGAGCGCACCAGATTGGTTTCAGGATATGATTCCTGGGCTCGACAAGCTACAGGAAAAAAAATACTACCGCTATCTCCCTGATGGGAGAGCATTACTCTTACAGGCCGATCCAAGCGATGAAGTAGGCGAGGTTTGGGAGTCGATACAGCATATTTTAATGCTGTTCGGATTAAGTGTACTGCTATCAAATATCGCGATTTACATTGGTGTAAAACAAGGAATTAAGCCCGTAACTGATTTCTTAACAGCCCTTAGAGAAATAGAAAAGGGCCGCTACACAGCCCGGCTCAATGAGTATTCAATCAAAGAAATCAATGAGCTATCAAGCCATTTCAATGCAATGGCCCATGCACTTGAGGAATCACAAAGTGACAATGCGCGACTAACTCATGAGCTCATGCGCATTCAAGAAAATGAGCGAGCCCATCTGGCTCGAGAGCTACATGATGACCTGGGCCAGTATTTGACCGGCATACGGGCCCAGGCCTATTTAATTAAACAGAGTGCACATGTCCCTGAATTAGTCGCGTCTGTAGGCAATCAAATAGCGATTAATTGTGATGCTATGCAAACTAGTTTCAGGCAGCTTATCCGTGAACTTCATCCAGTTATTCTAGAACAACTAGGGCTGCTTGAGGCGATTAGAACTCAGGTTGAAAACTGGGGACTTGTTCACACAGGAATCAAAGTAAATCTGCAGCTACCGGAGCACATACCAGACATGGATGATGAGCGGAATACGCATATTTATAGAATTGTTCAGGAAGCGCTGAACAACGTGGCGCAGCACTCATCAGCGGATAGCGTTTTAATCCACCTACAAGTGAAAGATAGTTTTATTTACATGAATGTGACCGATAACGGCGTTGCAGTTGAACGAACTAAAACTGTAGGCCTTGGTCTTCGCTCCATGCAAGAGCGCGCAAGGTGCATGCAGGGCGAACTTGAATTCATCCAAGAACAGAACAAAGGATCACTGGTACAGCTGAAAGTGCCGGTACGTGAGGAGGTAGTATGAAAATTGTAATAGCAGATGATCACGCTGTTGTACGCCAGGGTTATGCAAGCTTGCTCTCTGCAATGCTGGCTCCTTGTGAAGTTCTGGAGGCAGGAAACGGCGACCAAGCATACAGCCTGTGCCAGTCAGATTCGCCTGATGTCGTAATTATGGATGTAAACATGCAGGGGATTAGCGGTATTGAGGCAACCCGTAGGATCTTACAGAAGAAACCCGATACCCGAATCCTGTTTTTTAGCATGTACGATGAAATTCCCGTCGTAACACAAGCGCTCGAAGCAGGAGCAAAGGGCTATATAACAAAAAGCTGCACGCCAGAAATTCTTATCGAAGCTGTAAAAAAAGTATCAGCAGGTCAGCTTTATGTAGAACACGAACTTGCAATGCGTCTTGCAGTTTCCAGGCCCGAACAGAAAGATAAGCGCCTGAAAGAGATGACCCAGAGAGAATTTGAAATTTTTGTCATGCTTGCTCAGGGAAGCAATGTAAAAGAGATATCAGAACAGCTGTGCATTAGTAGTAAAACCGTTTCTAATTACACCGCCATCTTGAAGAGTAAACTCAATATCGGTTCAACGGCTGAACTCGTACATTTAGCTATTGAAACAGGCTTGGTGAAGGTTGGTACCAATATCCAATAATTGCAATTCCTCTATCTTCTTTGCCCTCACTTTGAGGGCTTTTTTATTTGTAGCTTAAGGTGCAACAAGGGTTAAACAGGAAGAAAACCAGACTCTAGAAATACCCTTCGGATCATGACACTAGGTTATGTACTGGTCATTTGATATCGTTTAGCCGGCTTGAAAATAAAAGCTTAACGCTTCTGCCGAAGTCCTTACCCTGGAGAACATATTTAAGGGACTATTTGAATGATGATAGGTATTACTCTACCAGGAAGAAAGGGAGGTGGCTGACATAGTAATCAGCCACCTAAGAAATCAATTCTTTGACCATCCAAACGGACAGCCTTTGCAACCCTCCATATAGGTAGCTTGAAATGTCGCATAGTGTCTGCGTACGCCCGTGAAATCGACATTTTCCAGGGATGCACCATTCAACTTAGCCTCCTGGAGGTTTGCGTTTTTCAGATTAGCACCCGTTAGATCGACCTTCGTCATCCAGGCAATTTCAAGATTAGCCGCCTGAAGATTGGCTTTCTGCATTCTTGCGCCACTAAATCGCGAGAACTCAAGATTTGCACCTTGCATATTAGCTTTATAAAAATTTCCACCCTGACCGAATAAGGCCCATCCTTTTATAGCCTCTAAATTAGCCTCTGTCAGATTAGAGCCGCGTAATGTGGCATGACGCAGATCGGCTCTTGCAAGATTCGCTTTAGTTAAATTGGCTTTTTCAATCTTGGCATTTTTTAAAGTCGCATGACGTAGATCTGCACCTTGCAGGTTTGCACCTGTTAAATCGGCACCGGTTAGATCTACATGCTTAAGATCTGCACCAGAAAGATCAACACCTGGGCATTGGGTTTCAGGCTCAATTGCGCATCCATTGATAACAAGCTCATTTGCCGATACCTGGCTAGCTACGAGAAGAGAGGATAGTAGTAATACCTTTTTCATGCTTATCTCCAAAAAAGCCCGTACATCAGGATCACTAATGCACGGGCAGTCTAAGGCTTCATTGAAGAAGAAACTTAGTTCTTAGGTAGTTTGAATACCCAGAAAGAACCACCCTGTGTAACGGGCTTAGTTAGGTCGGCCATATCGCCACCCCATAGTGGCACTGCACCACCGTAGCCGCTGGCGATACCGACATACTGCTCACCATTCTCCTCCCATGTGATAGGTGAGGAGATGATGCCTGAGCCTGTCTGGAACTTCCAAAGCTCTTTACCCGATTTTGCATCGAATGCTTTAAAGTAACCGTCACCTGTACCGGTAAATATCAGGCCACCTTTAGTAGCCAGAACGCCTGACCAAAGTGGCAGCTTCTCTTTGTGAGACCAAACAATCTTGCCTGTCTTAGGATCAACCGCACGAAGAACACCTACGTGATCATCGTACATTTTCTTAATGCGGAAGCCTTGGCCTAGGTATGCAGCACCACGCTTGTAGTGAACTTCTTCAGTCCAGTAATCTTCTTTCCAGTGGTTGGCTCCTAAATAGAAAAGACCAGTATCCTGGCTGTAAGCCATAGGGTTCCAGTTCTTACCTCCCAGGAATGGGGGAGAAACCTCAATAGATTTACCTTTCTTTTTACCTGGCTCTGGTTTTGGAGGGCGCTGACCTTCAACCTCTACAGGGCGACCTGTCTTAGGATCGATATGAGTCGCCCAAGTGATGTTGTCTACAAATGGGAAACCACGAATGAAGTCACCGTTTTCACGGTTAACTACGTAGAAGAAACCGTTACGGTCAGCATGCGCAGTTGCTTTAACTGTTTTTCCGCCATCTTTGTACTCGAACAGTACCAGCTCGTTGTTTCCAGAGAAGTCCCAAGCATCATTTGGTGTGTGCTGGTAGAACCATTTTACTTCACCAGTTGAAGGGTCAACTGCAACCTGGCCAGACGTATAGAGGCTGTCGTAATCAGCTGGATTACCATTTTCAGAGGTACGTGCCCAGCCATTCCATGGTGCTGGGTTGCCGGCACCAACGATAATCGTATTCGTTTCTACATCGAAACTTGCTGATTGCCAAGGTGCACCACCACCGTGGCTCCACGCTTCAACCTTACCTGTAGGGGAGTTAGGATCATCAGGCCATGAAGGCGCTTTTTCATCACCTGTAGGCGTGCTCTTTTTGCCATTCAGACGACCAAAGTGACCTTCAACAAATGGGCGCATCCAAACTTCTTCACCGGTCATAGCATCGCGGGCAAACAGTTTACCGACGACACCAAATTCATCACCCGATGATCCGTGAATTAATAGGACTTTGCCTGTTTTCTGATCTTTGATAATGGTTGGCGCACCTGTCATGGTGTAGCCTTCGGTATGATCAGCGAATTTCTTCTTCCACTTTACCTTACCGGTCTTTTTATCAAGCGCAACGATTGCAGCATCTAGCGTGCCAAAGTAAACAAGATCTCCGAAGATCGCAGCACCGCGGTTAACAACGTCACAACAAGGGCGGATATCATCTGGCAGACGATAAGAGTATGCCCAAAGTTTTTTACCTGTCTTCGCATCGAGTGCAAATATACGTGAGTAAGAACCTGTTACATATACTACACCGTCATGAACAAGTGCCTGAGTCTCTTGTCCGCGCTGTTTTTCATCACCAAAAGAGAAAGACCACGCCGGTACAAGCTTGTCGATGTTCTTTGTGTTGATATCCTTTAGATCACTCCAGCGCTGAGCCTTGGGGCCGATACCGTAGCCAAGAACATCTTCCGGAGTATTCGCATCATTCTTAATGTCTTCCCAAGTAACAGGTTTAGCTACTGCCGCGCCAGCCACTAAGCTTAAGCCAATTGCTGCACATAGAGGCTTTAATCCTGTAGTCATTATTTTTTTTGTCATTGTTATAAACCCTATTAGTTTGGAGAGTTATATCTCGCGATTCGGTTATCGCTTCTTTTAATTCTCTGTTTTGTGAGGTTTTAACGACAACGGTATTCAGCCCCGTGATTCCGGGCTTAAGGCCTGAATTTGAGGGCAGGCTTCCCGATAGGATTAGGGAAAAAACCCGTAGTAATAAAGGTGGATTAGTGCAGAGGTACTAATGCTTACAGAAAAAAGCGGTACTTAGGTATGAATATGTGGTGCGACTCCTACCAAGGGAGGAGTTTTTGAAACCCAAAGTACAATTCTGAGCGTTTTTATACACGCAATATCATATATGACATCAAAACCTGAGTGGGTGACTCAGGTACATGTAGAGATATAGCGCAGCTTTAAGTGAAGCTATGGAGCACACCAGTCCAGAAGCGCGAACAGTATAAAAACTAAGTGGTGAACTAAGATGTCTAGCAATAAAAAACTTTTGGGTCTGGCTACAGCAGGGCTTTTGTCTGCAGCAATTTCAGGACAGGTTCTGGCTCACGGTGATGTTGTTCCTCAGAGTATTGACGTTACAGGCCTGTCTCCTCTAGGTGAGGAGTGGCTTGAAGAAAATCCTTATAACGCAGATTACGAAAATCGTGATCTGGCAGTTACTATTGGCGAATCTGCTTATACGCAGAACTGCGCACGTTGTCATGGTTTGGATGCAATCTCAGGTGGTATTGCCCCTGACCTACGCTACCTGGAAGCGGGCATTGAAGGTGATGAATGGTACAAATACCGTGTAGTAAACGGTGCTGTACGTGACGGGCGTGTTTATATGCCGAAAATGGCCGAGCACTTGAGCCAGGAAGCTCTGTGGGCTATTCGCGCTTGGTTAGAAACCAAAGCTACAGATGAATAAACAGCTTAAAACAGCCGTTGTTATTACTTGCGCCAGCCTGCTTAGCAGCCTGGCGCAAGCTCGTTATTACGACGACGTAATAGATAGCGGTTATATAAAAGTAGGTTTTTATAAGGACTTCCCTCCGTATTCGTACATGGAAGAGGGAAGACCTAGAGGTGTCGATGTAGAAATTGGACAACATATCGCTAAAGAGTTTGGCGTGAAGTTTGTCCCTCACTGGATTACACCGGATGAAAACCTAGAAGACGATCTACGTAATAATGTCTGGAAAGGGCACTATCTGGATAAAAACGAAGCAAATCCATTGGCCCTAAAGAACATTGCAGATGTAATGATGCGTGTTCCCTATGACAGGGAATATAGCTATATGCGAGATTCGACGGGGTACGTGATTAACGACATGGTCGTTATGTTTGGCCCGTATCAGCGCGAGAGCTGGCAAGTCATTTATGACAACAACAAACTCGACAATGTATCTACCTTAGCGGTTTTTCAATATCACCCAATTGGCGTTGAGATAGACAGCTTACCCGCCTTTTATCTGACTTCCGCTTTTGGCGGCAGGATGCGCGATAAAACTCATCACTTTCCTAACGCAAGAGAAGCATACACCGCAATGAAGCAGGGTAAAGTCGATGCGATCATGGCTATGCGCGCTGAAGTTGATTGGTTAGCTCACAAACAGCCCGATAAAAAATTTACGCTGGCTACGAATGGTTATCCAACGATGGGCAAGCAGAAATGGGATATCGGCATGGCGATTAAACATACCTATCGGCAGCTTGGACATTCAGTTGCTGACGTAGTTGATCGTATGGTGACGTCAGGCGAAATGGAAAAAATCTATCAATCTTATGGGCTCAGATATGAATTGCCCGGCTTTTATCAGGATGTAAACCAATAGCAATTTATATCCTGAATCAAAAAATAATAATAAGAGGGATTCAAGATGAAAAAGTCGATTGCTGCGCTAACATTGAGCGCAGCACTTTCTAACTTCACCCATGCAAGCAGTGCTGATCCGTTAGAATCCCCTTTATGGGATTATATGCGAGATCAATTTATCGGTAATGATAAGTACGTTTTTGATGAGCGGATTAAGGTTGATGTTCCAGAATTTGCTGAAGATCCAACACAAGTACCTATTACTGTTAATGCAGAAGCACTCAGCGGGCAGATTGAAAGAATTGTCACTTGGGCAGATCTGAATCCCATTCAGCACATTTTTACCTATTTTCCCCATGAACAGATTGTCCCAAGAGTTTCGTTGCGGATCAAAGTTCAACAGGGCACCGCCGTCCGAGCAGCTGTATTAACAAAATCCGGTGTCTGGCATATTGGCGGTAGTTATCTCGATGCCGCAGGGGGAGGCTGTACCACACCTAGTGCTGCCGCGGCCAACCCATATTGGGAAAGCCACCTGGGAGAGATGAAAACAAAATTTTTCCCTCGCCAATCTGGAGGCCGCTACAAACTTAAGATCATCCATCCTATGGACACGGGCTTAGTTGATTCGATCCCTGAATTCTATATTGAGAGTGTAATAGTAAAGACCAGCAGCGGAGATAATCTGGCAAGCATGCAGCTTTATCCGCCTGTTAGTGAAAATCCTGTTATTACCTTTGATGTCAGAAATCCCGATCAAAAGCACACTATCTGGATGCGTGATAACGGTGGCAATGAATTTGAGCAGGCATTGTAGGTGAGAATGATGAAGAAATATCTATTGCTCATTCTGTTCGTTATTCCGAGCTTGTCAGCCATGTCTGCACCACTCAGCTATCAACTTACAGCGGAATTGGTTGCTGAAAACACCTGGGTGTTACAGGGTAAACTGGAGGACTTCTCAAAAAGAAACGGCGGAAACATTGTTAATACCGGTTTTATAGTAACGGGCGAGGGCGTTATCGTGATTGATACCGGACCGTCACTTCGTTATGGAAAGGCAATGCGAGCGTTAATTGAGAGTAAAACAAGTCAGCCCATTAGAATGGTATTCAATACACATCACCACCCGGATCATTTTCTTGGCAACCAGGCGTTTGATGACATTCCCATCTATTCTCTTCCACAAACACAGAAATATATTAAATTGCATGGAGATGCTTTTGCAGAAAATATGTATCGTCTGGTAGGAGATTGGATGCGCTCGACTGAGTCTCTTCCACCCACGAAAGCATTAGAAAGTTCAGATATTACTCTGGGCAAACATAAACTCAAGTTACTTTCTTTTACCGGTCACTCTGGTTCTGACCTTGTGATTTATGATGAAACGACGGGTGTATTGTTTGCCTCGGATATGGTGTTTTACCAAAGAGCCTTAACAACTCCACATACACCAGGTATCGATATCTGGAGAGGAGAAATCAAACGCCTGAAACAGATCAGTTATAAGCTGCTTGTTCCAGGACATGGGCCTATTGTTAGCGATCAGAAACCTTTGAAACAGATGGATGAATATCTCGCATGGCTTGACCTGACACTCCAAACATCTGCTGAGCAAGGGTTAAGTATGACTGAGGTTATTCAAATACCTATTGCCGAAAAATTCAGTGATATAGCCCTGACTCGAAGAGAGTTTGCGCGCACAGTGGCGCATTTATATCCTCACTATGAAGAGGCTGCCTTTTAGCAATTAATAGAGAGGCATAAAGCCTCTCTAAATTCATTTATACGGCTTTGCCCATCATTCTTCTCATTGTGCCGTCTTTATTGATAAGACTGTGCTTTAATGCTCCAGCAATATGCAAAAGAATTGCGGCTATCATTAGTTTCCCACCTATGCCATGTAGCGCATACCCCATACTACCTAACCATTCTATTTTTTCTCCTGATGGTATGAGATTAAGTCCAAATAAAGCAACCGAATGACCACCACCAATTGACATCATGACACCTGAAACGGGCATAAGAATCGTGCCAGCCAAAAGAACAATATGCGCTATTTTGGCTATTTGGTCTTGTCGCTTTTTTGGTGTTCCTAACTGGGAAGGCAATCCATTTTTAGACGTATTAACAATCCTAATGATTGCAAAAATTAGCACCAGAATGCCAATCGACTTATGCAACTGGATATATTCGAATTTTATATCAGATCGCGGCAATTCCTCGATATAGATACCAAATGCGATACTACCGATCATCATTAAAGCGACTAACCAATGTAGGCCAACCATCGTATGCGTGAGTTTATTATGTGATTTCATAACCATTCCCTTATTCAATGAAGGGATTATCCGGCTATCTTGATGACGTTATAAGTACTTCACATGTAAAGCTAAGTTAAGAATTGTTAAGCCACAATGGATAAGTACAAGGCAAACCCTCAGAATCCCCGCCAGATCAAGGCTCTAGGCAAGTATTACTACCAAGTGATGACAAAACTACTTCCGCTGTTTAATTGTTGAAAATGCGCTAAAGCAAAACAATTGCCTACATGATTCGGGAAATATTCCCGGCTCTCTGCCAAAGCCAATAAAAAGATCCGTAGAGGAGCGCACAATGAAAAAATTCGCACTGTCTGCACTAGTAGCAGCAATGTCAGTTGCGGGCGCAGCACATGCTGGAGTTACTGATAAAGATATCCTTAACGACCAGATGACAGCTGAAGATGTTGTAACGAATGGTATGGGCCCACGCGCTCAACGTTACAGCCCGATGGATAAAATCAACACGAAAACTGTTAAAGATATGCGTCCAGTATGGGCGTTCTCTTTCGGTGGCGAGAAGCAGCGTGGCCAGGAATCCCAGCCACTGATTAAAGATGGCGTAATGTACGTTACGGCTTCTTATTCTCGTGTTTTTGCTATCGATACCAAAACAGGCGAAGAGCTATGGGAATATAACGCCCGCCTGCCTGACGGCATCATGCCATGCTGTGACGTAATTAACCGTGGTGTTGCACTGTATGACAACCTGGTTATCTTCGGAACTCTGGATGCGAAGCTTGTTGCTCTCGATGCGAAGACCGGTAAAGTTAAATGGAAGAAAAAAGTAGCTGACTACAAAGCAGGCTACTCAATAACTGCAGCACCACTCATTGCGAAAGGCAAAGTGATTACTGGTGTATCCGGTGGTGAATTCGGCATCGTGGGTAAGGTAGAAGCTTACGATGCTAAGACCGGTAAGTTAGCCTGGACCCGTCCAACTGTTGAAGGTCACATGGGTTACATCTGGAAAGATGGTAAAAAGATGGAAAACGGCATCTCGGGTGGCGAAGCGGGCAAAACATGGCCTGGCGACCTATGGAAATCCGGTGGTGCTGCTACGTGGCTAGGCGGCACTTACGATCCTGATGTAGACCTGCTGTTCTTCGGTACAGGTAACCCTGCACCATGGAACTCTCACTTGCGCCCAGGTGACAACCTGTTCTCCTCTTCACGTCTGGCGATCGATCCTGACACAGGTAAAATCGTCTGGCATTTCCAGACTACGCCGCACGATGGCTGGGATTACGACGGTGTAAACGAACTGGTATCTTTCGACTACAAAGCTAACGGTAAAACAGTTAAAGCTGCAGCAACAGCTGACCGTAACGGCTTCATGTATGTCCTGAACCGTGAAAACGGTGACTTCATCCGCGGCTTCCCGTTCGTTGATAAGATTACCTGGGCTAAGGGTCTTGACCCTAAAACAGGTCGTCCAATCTATGACGATGCTAACCGTCCAGGTAACCCTGCAGATTCTGCAGACGGCAAAAAAGGTAAGTCAGTAGTGGCTATCCCGTCCTTCCTGGGTGGCAAAAACTGGATGCCTATCGCGTACAGCCAGGACACCGAGCTGTTCTACGTTCCTTCTAACGAATGGGCGATGGATATCTGGAACGAACCAACCGCATACAAAAAAGGTGCAGCTTATCTAGGTGCAGGCTTCACCATCAAACCAATGAACGACGAGTACATCGGCGTTCTACGTGCGATGGATCCAAAAACGGGTAAAGAAGTATGGCGTAAGACTAACTACGCGCCTCTATGGGGTGGTGTGCTAGCGACTAAAGGTAACCTGGTGTTCTACGGAACGCCTGAAGGCTACCTGCTAGGCCTAAACGCTAAGACCGGTGAAGAAGTTTATAAATTCAACACAGGCTCTGGCATCGTTGGGTCTCCAGTTACTTGGGAGCAGGATGGTGAACAATTCCTGTCTGTAGTATCCGGCTGGGGTGGTGCGGTACCTCTATGGGGTGGTGAAGTAGCTAAACGTGTTAAGCACCTGAACCAGGGTGGTACCGTTTGGACATTTAAACTTCCTAAATAAGCCTTAAAGCTTTTGCCTGAGTAACTTCTATACTCAGGCTTTCCCATATTAAAGCCAGCGTCAGCTGGCTTTTTTGTTGCAAGACGTGGCGTGGCATAACCGATATAATTAACAGGTTAACTAAATTAAGTCATTGCCAATGCGTACCATTCTGTCCAAATTCCTCCTGCCTGTCTTTTGCCCATCTATCGTTGTTGCCGTGGTTCAGCAAGGTCTGCTGGTCATTCTGCCTCTTTATATTCTTCATCTTGGTGGCTCGATGGCCGAAGCGGCTGCGGTAGTCGGTTTACGTGGAATCGGCATGATGCTGGCAGATATCCCTGCTGGTCTTATGCTGGAAAAGGTTGGCGACAAATTTATGATGCTGTTCGCCTCAATTTTGTTTTTTACAGCAATGTTAATGATGGGGCTTATTCCCGAAACCCTTATTATTATGGCAAGTGCCATATTACTTGGCTTTGCGCACGGCTGTTGGCTAGTTGGAAGGGTCTCCTATGTTGGGTTAGTGGCTGAAGCCTGGGAAAGGGGCAGAGTTATGGCGCTATCCGCCGGCATTATTCGCTTCGGGAGTGTCATTGGCCCAATCACGGCGGGTGTATTTATCAGTCTGCTGGGTTATGAACATACTATTCTGCTATTTGCGTTTAGCTCGCTACTGATGGCGTTTTTTGTAATGGGCTGGGTAGTAAATCATCTTCCAAGTCAGTTGTCTGAAAATTCAAACCCAGTAAGCCATAAAAGCCATAGCATAATGCAAATAGCTGACGTCATGGTTGAGCATCGTAAGCTGTTCGCTACTACGGGGGTTGGCGCAATTTCACTCATGCTTGTCCGTTCTTCACGAAGCCTTCTACTACCGCTTATCGGTGCGGCTTTGCTTCTCGATGAGAGCAGTATCGGCTTCGCTATTGCCTGTGGAGCCGTCGTAGATACCTTATTATTTTATCCGGCTGGCAGCTTAATGGATCGAATTGGCCGCAAACCAATTCTACTGATTAGCCTGTTCGCGCTCGGTTGCGGACTTATAGGTATGTCGTTTGTAAATAGTTATTACGCTTTGATCGGCTTAGCCGTATTACTTGGCCTGGGGAATGGCTTTTCTGCAGGTGTCATAATGACCATCGGTGCTGATCTTGCGCCTGATAAAAACCGTGGTGGCTTTATTGGAGTATGGCGTTTACTCACAGACATGGGAACAACCGCTGGACCTTTTATTATTAGCGGTACTGTGAAAGTGCTCAGTCTGGCTGCGGCTGCCCAGTTAGCTGGCGCGTTAGGTGTTTTCAGTGCAATTTATCTGCTCTACAAGATGCAGGAGTCGGGGCCTAAAACAGTAACCCCAATACCCAATAAATCTGATTAAACCAGGTCGATCACACTATTAAACGCGATAATCACGCGGTCTTTAGCACCGAAATAGGGTAGCGCTGAGTGTTTTAGATAAGAAGGGAAGAGTACAATCTGTCCCTCTACAGGCTCGAAATCCCAAAAGCCGTGCTGACCAAGATAAGCTGTGCCAGGGTCTGCATAGTGATCCGCATTTACACGTGGATCATAAAAGCGATTCACACCGTTACGGCTACCTAGTTCACATTCACCCGGATCCAGATAATAGATTCCGCACCAGGAGCAGTTCGGGTGGGAATGTACATCATGGTAGCCTCCATTTTGAGTCACGTGGTACCAGGATTCGATAATATGAGCATCACCTTGTGCGCCTTCCGGCCAATATTCTTGGTTCACTTCGGTAGCCACCGCAGAAATCAGCTCCTCGAGCATGCGTCTCAGCTCCATGACCGCAGGGTTCTCTGCTTCAAGATATCCCAGATCACTTTCAAAAAGCTGGTGTTTAGCGGTGACAGCTACCTCACTGGCGACTGCTTGAGATTGTTGAGCTTGCGTTGCATAAACATGCTCAAGGATATCTTGTTTCAGAAATTCATGATCAGGATTCTGGGTAACAAACAGAGGAGTAGTCCAAACGTTGAGGGACTCAATCTGGGGTGGTTCGTTGTACATACGCTGGGACCATTTATGACCGTTAACAATAATCTGCTTATTCTAACGGTGCAAACTGCCATAAACCATGCTCTGGATCGTTTGCATAACTTATTTTCTTGGTCCCGACGAGCCGATCCAGCTAACTTCCAGTTCATATTGTATTGATCTGGCAAGTCCATCCAAATCTGGAAATAACGTAGCGCTGGATATGTTCATTCGATACAGAGCTTCCATCGCTTCTTTGCGTATCTCTGGGTTAAGTATGATTTTGGCTAAAATAGGCTCTTCATACTCATACTCATTCAAAAGCTGCTCAACGGAAACATCAATGCGCCCTGGCAACATAAAAGTACCTGCCTGAGCAACAATGCGGCGATCCATAGACCAGGGCTCTCCTGGCCAGACTATTGGATACTGATTTGATAGATAATAGCGACTCAGACTATCGGAGTTTCGTGGGTCAATCGCATCGCGCGTCATTTGTGGCAGACCTGGTGGTGTCGCCTCATGCCAAAGTGCAGGTGTGTTGACAGCGTAAACCGCAGCAGGCGTTGTACACGACTGGAGGGCAAAGTAACTTGCAACGTAGGGTGACTTTGTAAAATCCAGTAATCGTGTTGGTGCGCCATGGTGCTGCATCAGCGCCAAGCATCGGAAATCATCTTTAAGGGCCGATGTATCGTTGAGGAAGTAATGGGCTTTGCGTTTAAAAACTCGGATCGCACGTTGTTCACGGTCTGCCCACTGATCAGCTGGGACAAACATTCTTAGACGACGGGTTAGGGAGCTTTCAAGATGCCACTCAGCATCACGCTGGCCACGAAAAGCCCATCCCCGTAATGCTTCAGACTCAACCAGATCCAGAAACGCTTTCCAGCTATCTACTTCATATATCTTTGTCATCGACCAAAACCACTTCTATATTCAATAGCTATACCAAATTACAGACTAGACAACCTACCACCTATTAAGCAACAGCAATATTTCAGAAAGATGATCAGTGGAATTGTATTTAATCTAGAAAATACAATAAGTTAACCGGGATATTTAAGGAGGAAGAACACCGAAAGAAATTAGACCAAGTTTAAGCAGGTACCGCCTGTTTACTACTAAATGAGTAATTTTTCGATGCCAAGGAATGATACCTGTAATTCTTCATGGATAGCTAATATGAATCCGTAAAGAAAACAGATCTGTCATTTAAGCGACAGTAATAAAAACAAGAGGCACTTAGAAGATGATTTACGCTAAGCCAGGAACAGAAGGCTCTGTAGTTTCTTTTAAAGAACGTTATGGCAACTTTATCAATGGTCAGTGGAAAGAACCTGTAAAAGGTCAGTACTTCACTAACCACACGCCTGTAACAGGCGAAGCAGTATGTGAAATCCCACGCTCAACTTCAGAAGATATTGAACTGGCACTGGATGCAGCTCACGCTGCAAAAAGCGCATGGGGCAAAACTTCAGTAGCAGAACGCTCTGCTGTTCTTCTGAAAATTGCAGACCGTATCGAAGAAAACCTGGAACGTCTGGCTGTAGCAGAAACTTGGGATAACGGTAAAGCAGTTCGTGAAACACTGGCTGCAGACGTACCACTTTCAGCTGACCACTTCCGTTACTTCGCAGGTTGCATCCGCGCACAGGAAGGTTCACTAGGTGAGATCGATGAAACGACTGTTGCATACCATTTCCACGAGCCACTAGGTGTAGTTGGTCAGATCATCCCTTGGAACTTCCCACTTCTGATGGCTGCCTGGAAACTGGCTCCAGCATTGGCTGCAGGTAACTGTATTGTTCTTAAGCCAGCTGAACAGACGCCTGTTTCTATTTTGGTTCTGCTTGAGTGCATCGGCGACCTGCTACCAGCAGGTGTATTGAACGTTGTTAACGGTTTCGGTGCTGAAGCGGGTCAGGCCCTGGCAACTAGCACACGTATCGCTAAGATCGCATTTACAGGTTCTACACCTGTAGGTTCTCATATCATGAAGTGCGCAGCTGAGAACATCATTCCATCAACAACTGAGCTGGGTGGTAAATCACCTAACATCTACTTCAAAGATGTTATGGATCAGGATGATGGCTTCGTAAGCAAAGCGATCGAAGGTGCGGTTCTGGCTTACTTCAACCAGGGTGAAGTATGTACTTGTCCTTCACGTCTTCTGGTTCATGAAGACATCGCTGATGAGTTCATCGGTAAAGTAATTGAGCGTGCAGGCCAGATCAAACGTGGCAACCCACTAGATACCGATACAATGGTAGGCGCACAGGCTTCTCAGGAGCAGTTCGATAAGATCCTGGGCTACATGGATATCGGTCGCGAAGAGGGTGCTGAAATCCTGATGGGTGGCGGTGTTGAGCAGCTTGAAGGCGAATATGGTAATGGTTACTACATCAAACCTACGCTGATCAAAGGCACTAACGACATGCGCGTATTCCAGGAAGAGATCTTCGGTCCTGTAGTATCTGTAACTACATTCAAGACTGAAGAAGAAGCTCTGGCTATCGCAAACGATACTGAGTTTGGTCTGGGTGCTGGCGTATGGAGCCGTGACACAAACGTTGCTTACCGCATGGGCCGTGGTATCGAAGCCGGCCGTGTATGGATGAACTGCTACCACCTGTACCCAGCACACGCTGCGTTCGGCGGTTATAAGAAGTCTGGTGTAGGCCGTGAAACTCACAAGATGATGCTTGAGCATTACCAGCAGACTAAAAACATGCTGGTTAGCTACAGCGAGCAACCTCTGGGCTTCTTCTAACAGAAGCTTTAAGGAGCTTGTAATTGGACACTACAAGCTCCTGCTATTAGCTATTTATGTAGCTTCTTGCGTTTATTGCGGCCCTTTGAGGGCCGCTTTTTTTTGAGGTTAACACTCAATGAAAACAATCTCTCATTTGTTTATAGCGCTCTCTGTCGTTTGCACAAACGTTGTAGCAGAAGTTAAGGATTATCAGGTGATTCGTTTAATTGCGATGAAATCAGAATGCCAGAGGGAAGATTTAAATAGGTTTAATCGAGACAAAAAAAGCGTCACGTTTCAGGCAAAGTGCTCGAATGTAAGCCACTACCCGGATGGGGTAAAAGTACATTGCTCAGACAGGGGTGACGAGCGAAGCTGTAAAATAATGACTGCGGCAAAAGAGTTCAATCACTTAAAACTCTTGCAGAGCAATTAAATGAAGATTCTGATATTAATAGCCTTAACAGTTACGCTGTTTCCTTTAAGCGCATCTTTCGCAGACCCCATCACTGATGCAGTGAATGAATGCAGATCTATTAAAGAACCAGCTTCTCGTTTATCTTGTTATGACCTCCTTGATATAGCTGCACTTCAACTATCATCAACGCCTAGATTTCAGGGTAAGAGAACGGTTAAAACCGATCTTTTCTCAATCAGTGAGCCTGCAATTATTCGCTACCAAAGCGATGGCGCTATATTTGTGCTTGCTGTACATAACGAAGCGGGTGACGTGGTTCAGAACCTTCATATTGGCGGAGGAGGGGAAGATCAATACTTACTTGAAGAGCCTGGGCGCTATTATTTAAGGGTTAACGGCTCGACTACCTGGCGAATCTGGATCGAGCAGCCTTGATTGTATTTAAAGGACTGCTCTCGGCCTGACAAACTAATCGGCTAAAGATCAACCACCTTGCCTGGGTTCATTATATTATTGGGGTCCAAGGCTTTTTTAATAGATTTCATCATTCCAATTGCACTCGCATGCTCCTTAAGCAAGTAATCTTTCTTACCAAACCCAATGCCATGCTCTCCTGTACAGGTTCCCTGTAAAGCCAGTGCATTTTCAACGATAGCCTTTGATAACTCTTTCGCTTTGTGTTCCTGATCAGCATTATCCTGATCAAAAATAATCAGCATATGGTAGTTACCATCTCCAACATGACCTACCACAGGACATAAAAGCCCACTTGCTAACGCATCCTGCTCTGCTTTAAGAATGCTCTTTGCCAGTGCGGAAACAGGCACACAAACATCAGTGGTCAGCGCTTTAGAATTAGGTTTTAGATTAAGCGCCGCATGATACGCTTGATGCCTGGCCGTCCAGAGCTCATTCCTGGCTTCAGTGGTATCCGCCCATTTGAAATTACTGCCGCCAAATTCAGAACAGATATCCTCGACGAGCGCAATCTGCTCTTTGACAGCTCCTTCTGAACCATTAAATTCCATAAACAGTGTTGGAGAAGCTTCATAGCCCGCTAGCTTTGAATAGTTAATGCAAGCTTCCATCTGAAGTGCATTTAGCAACTCCATACGTGCAATAGGAACAGCTAACTGTATTGTGTTAATAACTGTATCAACGGCACCGGCAAGATTATCAAAGCTACATACCGCCGCTCTGATTTGCTCCGGAATAGGGTGTAAGCGAAGTTGCACTTCAGTAATCACACCTAATGTTCCCTCTGATCCAACCAGCAACTGAGTTAAATCATAACCCGCAGAGGATTTCCGAGCCCTTGTTCCGGTCTTAACGATATCTCCTTGCGGGGTGATCACCGTTAAGCCGATCACTGCCTGGCGCATGGTTCCATAGCGCACAGCATTTGTACCGGATGCTTGAGTTGCAGCCATTCCGCCGAGAGAGGCATTGGCACCAGGATCTACCGGAAAGAATAATCCATCATATCTGAGCGCTAAATTTAGATCTTCCCGCGTAACACCTGCCTGAACACGACAGTCCATATCCGCAGGGTTAATCTCTATAATCTGATTCATCTCTGACAGATCAATCGATATCCCGCCATTAAGTGCCAGCAGGTGCCCCTCAACAGAGGTCCCGGTGCCAAATGGGATAACCGGTATTTTATATCGGTTACAGAGCGTAACGATTTGCGCGACCTCTTCATTACTGAAAGGGTAGATAACTGCATCAGGCGCAATACAACCATAACTATCTTCGCCTTGACCATGTTGATCACAAATACTTTGTGACAGATGAATCCGGTCAGCGAATGTTGTTGCGAGTTCGTTGATGACCTTTTTGAGGTCTGCCTGAGAGTAAGTTTTCTTAGCGCGCATAGCTCTGACTCATTCTTTTTTTTATTCATTAAAACAAGAAGTAAGCGCAGAGAATAGAGGGATTGGTATAAATAAGTAGAAGGGTGGCAGTCCGTCGCCGTTCCTTGTGTTCGTTTCCTTGAATGACTCACATCTTAAGTGATGAGTGTTGCTAAATTATTAAAGCCTAAATACTCAACTTATCAGCTTCTCAAAAGCATCGAATAGTGCTTTTCTCAATTGCGTCGTAAGTTCACCATGCTCAGTATTTTTCCCTATACAGTCATAAATACTAGTGGCAACAAGAGGGTCAAACTGACGGTCGTTTCCAGCAAGTTGATAAAAGCGGTTTACCCATCCAGTCCCACTTGCAGCATCGGCTTCAACCATGAGCATCGCCTGAGCCAATACCGCTTGCTTGATGCCTTTACTATTTGGCGGTGAGACCATTAGTTTCTGCGCAGTGCCCGTCACTTTGAGCCCACCGATATTCAGATTAAACCGTCCATCACAATATGACCCCGGAGTTTCACCATAATCCACTTTTAGCCCAACACTCTCTAGAGCGAGCTTAATAGGTTCACATAGCGCCATATAGATATCATCGAGGGAATACGGATCGCTTGCGTGCTGCGGGAATATCATTGAAAGGTTAAGAATACCCGGATGCAGAGGAACCGATGTTCCACCACTATTTCTGACAATGACCGGCCAACCCTCATCAGCCAGAATAGCAGCAGCTTTATCAAAATGAGGGAAGCGGGTTTCTTTTCCTGTAACCACAAGACATTGAGTTGTTTCCCATACCCTGAATATCGGGCTACGCTTTCCACTAGCCACTTCTTTAAGCAACTGCGTATCCTGTTCCAACGCTATGTGTGGCTGGCAACACAGCTGCTCATTAACCTGTCGCCAGCGGCTTTGCTCAGTAAATATTCGATAAAAGGGTGACTGCATAGATCAAGAATCATGATTTAATTTGTTGAATCCAACTATGATGCTATTATCGCCGCGAAAATACCACTTAGCCCTGTAGCATAACCATGAGTAGAAAGATCCCCACTGCTGATATTGACAACCTTAAAACCTGGGTTAAATACAAAAGTTCCCATTGTCAGACCTGTCGAGGGACCTGCTGTAGCCTCCCGGTAGAGGTGTACTTCTCTGATCTGGTCAGAATGGGAGTCGTTGATGAATTTGAAGCCAGTGAGCCGCCAAAGAAGCTGGCAAAAAGGTTAATGAAAGAAGGCGTGGTAGGGCATTTCAATCATAAAGGCGAAGTTTATACCTTGTCGCGATACTCAAACGATGATTGTATTTATCTCGATCAGAAAACACGGCTTTGTATCATTTATGAAAAACGCCCTGATACATGCCGAAACCATCCCAAGATTGGCCCCAAACCGGGCCACTGCGCTTACCAACCTAAGTGATTTTGATGGCTGACCCAATACTCTATTCGTTTCGACGCTGCCCCTATGCCATGCGAGCAAGACTCGCTCTGGCATACAGCGGTGTAACCACAGAGCTGCGTGAGGTTGTTCTTAAAGACAAGCCTCAAGCCATGTTGGATATATCACCTAAAGGCACTGTCCCGGTATTGCACTTACAAGATGGCAGTGTCATAGATGAGAGCCTCGACATCATGTTCTGGGCTCTAGCTAAGCATGATCCCGATCATTGGTTGCCAACCGAGCAGGATGAGCAAATCCGCAAGCTGATTGAAATCAATGATACTGAGTTCAAACCGTGGCTTGATAAATACAAGTATGCAGATCGGCATCCAGAGTATCCGCAAGCCTATTATCGTTTACAGTGCGAGCATTGGTTCAAAGAACTTGAAACAAGACTAGCGAAGAACCAGGGCTGGTTAATTACAAACACGGAAACACTGGCCGATTACGCAATTCTGCCATTTATCAGGCAGTGTGCCCATGTCGATCTGCAATGGTTTGAAAGCGCGGAATACCCTCAGCTGCAACAATGGCTTAGCCGATTCAAAGAATCGCAACTTTTCAGCCGTATTATGCCTAAATTTATTAAATGGGAGCCCGGTAGTACACCGATCAGCTTTCCCTGAGTGAATGGTTTCACAAGGATGTATTGATGAGTAGGAAAAGCTCAAGTTTAGACTGTATTAACGATCCAGCATCGGGCCCCGACGAACAACTGTTAAACAGTGCACAGGCCCTATGTGATCCCGATAACACAAGCTGGTGTGAGATCTGTTTTCACACATTGATAAAACAAGAAAGGGAAGGCCTGAGTCAATCAGAGCCTTCCCTTCGAATTCAAGAATCCCTCGAGTTAATCGAGATTAAATAGGGTCGCTAGGTTCCTTAGCTTTTCTGGTCTTTTATCATCTGCTTAAGCTCTTCTATTTGTTTAGACAGATCTTCAATGGTCAGATCCCCCTCAGCAATCGCACGCTCTTTTTCCTCCTGGGCGTGCTCATTTTCCATAACATTGACAACAATACCGATCACCATATTCAAGAATGCAAATGTAGTCAGGAAGATGAAGGTCAGATAAAACATCCAGCTTAAGGGATAGACCGCCATGGTTTCGTACATGACGTCTGTCCAGTCTTCAAATGTCATTACCCTAAAGAGGGTCAGCATTGCGATGGAAATATCTCCCCATAGGTCTTCATTGATCGCAGCAAAAAATGAAGCACCGATGGCAGCATAAATATAAAAGATAATAAACATCAGAAGGATGACGTAACCCAGTTGCGGTAACGCTTTAAGAAGAGAGTTCAGCAGTAAACGTAACTCAGGAACAATCGAAACCATACGCAACACACGGAAGATGCGAATCAATCGTCCAATGAGGGCCATCTCACTGTCTTGGATGGGTATTAAGCTGACAACGACAATCAGCGTATCAAAGATATTCCAGGGGTTTTTAAAGAACGCCTTTTTATTCGGCTCGCCAATAAAGCGTATAGTGATCTCGACCAGGAAAAACAGGGTGATACCACTGTCCAGCCAACTGATCAACGTCAACATATAATCGGGGATGTCGTATGTTTTAGCACCGATTACCAGTGCTGAGAAGATGATTACACCGACAACGAAAAATTCAAAAACGCGATTGCTACGTAATTTGAAAAAGCTATCTTGGACTTGCTGAATGTTCATAGTCATAAACCACAGTAAAACTTTAAGCGGAGAGCACTTTACTGCGGTTTAATGACAAAAGGTAGGGGCCGCTCTACCAAAATTAGTATGAATTTATACTGACAGTACTTGGCGTTTCTTTCGTTGAACCAGCAACCCCTCAATGCTGAACAGTGCCAGAGCGATCCAAATGAGAATAAACGTCGTCAGCCGCTCCATATTCATGGGTTCATCATAGTAGAAAACAGCGATCAAGAAAGCGATACTCGGCCCTATATACTGGAGAAGACCAATGAGTGTAAGACTTAGTCGACGAGCCCCTGCAGCGAAAGCAATCAAGGGCAAACTGGTGACGATGCCCGCACAAAGTAACAGATAGACAGTCGGACTCCCCTCGGATAGAAATTGCAGTTGATGGCCGCTAAAAAGCCACAACATGTAACCCACTGCGAAAGGGAGTAACCATAAGGTTTCAATAAATAAACCACTGATAGAATCAACCGTAATCTTTTTTCGTAACACTCCATAAAGGGCGAAACTATTCGCCAGGACTAAAGCGACCCAGGGCAGCTCACCTAACAATACGATCTGATAAACAACACCAACGGCAGCCAATGACACTGCAGCCCATTGCATGGGCCTCATTCGCTCACCGAAAAACGCCATACCAAAAAGTATATTTATCAATGGGTTAATAAAATAACCCAATGTTGTCTCGACAATTCTGTCTTGAGCAACCGCCCAGATAAACACCAGCCAGTTGATCGATATAACTAACGCCGAAAGACCAAGCCCATAAACAATAGCGGGGCGCTTAAGCAGCGCAAGCGCTTCAAACAACTGACGCTTTACTAGCAGGAATAAAGCCAGAAAAACACAAGACCAGACAATACGGTGCGCGATGACCTCAAACTCATCTATATGTGCGACACTCTTAAAATAGACAGGCACCAGCCCCCACATCAGAAAAGCCGCTAAGGCGTAATAAACACCTTTCTTATGCTCTTGAGACAAATCGGTATTATTCATTACGGCTTGCTTCCTGTTTCAGCTTTTTCAACTGAAACATCTGAAAAGAGATAACGGTCATTAAATTGATGACTGGTAAAATTAAGAACACGTGTGATGATAGCGATAACTATCAAGCTAAAGATCAGCCGTGCCCAGAGAACGCCTGACAGATCAGCGCCCATCGTGAGTACGAGTAACGTATCCTCGATAATACTGTGACTAAGGCTTAACAAGCATAAAGCAGAGAAACAGTCTTTCGGCGACACATTGCCTGATTCAGCTTCCCTAATCAATAGACCGCCGCCAAAAGACAACCCCAGTGTCACACCGATGATTGCCAATGAAGTGGCCTGGGGAGCGATACCCAACAGACGCAGAACGGGTTGTAACGCCCAGATCATCAACCGTTCTATATGCAACCAACGCAACAAACGCAACAGAGTTAACAACGCTGCCACGACGAGAATAATCATGCCAAAGCTTTTAAGTTGGGTAACAAGCCAGGTTAACAAGGAGTCATCTTGAACCTCTGGCTGCCAGATCAGCTCTACAGGCTCTTGCAGCCAGCCTGTTAAACGATAGAAGTGATGCAACAGAAAACCTAATACAATCGCTCCACCCATGCGTAACATGAACGCAAAGGGCAACCTCATCCCGGCTTTTTGCGTAATTCTTAATTCTACTGGTAAACCATGCGCGATCAGTATCATGGTTGAAAGCACAGTAACCTGAGCCACCGTCAAACCTTCAGCACCAGCCTGTTGAAAGAACAAAACCATGCCTGCATAGATATTAGTCAGCAGGGCTGTAGTCCAGACAAGGCCCATCGATTCAGGCAGCCCTACTACAAGCATCAATGGTTCAAGCAACGCACTGATATAAGGGATCGCACCTAGCTCCTCAAGTAGTTTGACAACGATAATGACAGGAATCGTCAACTTAAACAGAAGGAAGCAAACCTCATAAATCTCTTTCAGTAATGAAGGGATCGTTTTGCTAAGTAAGTGAGTAGTACCTGGATAAGACAGCATAGATAGAAATATATTCAGATGATTAGGTGAAGAAAATTCTAACTAAATGCTGATGAATTTTATTTCGTTCTAAAATCTTTTACTTTGCATATATTGCATTTTATTCTGAAAGAACTAATTTAATTCCATTAACAAGAGTATTATTCTAATAATATGAACATTGACCTGGATCGTATCGATCGCCATATCCTAACGCTGCTACAACAAGACAATCGCATCAGCAATCAAAAGCTTGCCGAAACCGTTGGGCTTTCACCTCCTGCATGCTTAAGGCGGGTAAAGCGCCTTAGAGATGAGGGCGTAATTATCGCTGACGTATCGATTGTTAATCCGCGCTTACTTGGTAAAAAGCTCAATATCATCGTAGAGATAGAGATGAGCCGTGATTCACTGGATATTAGTGACAACTTCATGCGCAAGATGCATGAAGCTAATGAAGTTACCCAGTGCTATCAGGTAACAGGGGAGATCGATTTTGTCTTAGTCGTGATGGTTGAAGATATGGAAGCCTATGAAGCGTTCGCCAGACGCGAACTAGCCAGTAACACCCACCTTCGAAAGTTTAGGACACTTATCTCGTTGCGCAGAAATAAATTCAGCACACAGGTCGATGCAATGAAAGTTTAGTTTTGCGAAGCTTCGGGCGAAGCAATGGCAGTTTGATTTTCAATGACGTGATTAAGGCGATCCATGAAGCCATCATGATTATTTAGAAATTGCTTCGATATATATATACCCATGGGTCTACCAGACTCAACAACCTGCCTAAAGCGGTCAGTTGGTATGCCTTGTCGTTCACAACTTTCCCAGAACACCGCTTCAGCAAGAAATACGGCTGTCAGACGCTTGTGATGCAAAGTTTTGACCAGAGAGTCCACATCACTGGGGGAATACACAACCTTATAGCCGTTTTTCAATAACCATTTATGCGTGTTGGTTTTAAGGTGGGTTGCTATTCTAGCTGTCTTTTTAAAGTCAGTATCGGAAGGGTTTACGGTGCTCTCAGCAGGGAAAAACCAAGACCAGTTATTGATCACAATAGGGGTAGAAAAAACGGCAAAGCTATTTCTTTCCTCATTTTCAGTAGCCAGGAAGAATCCATCGGCACGTCCGTGCTTTACTTCCTGTACTGCGCGACCATAGTTTGGAACCAAACTTAACTCATAAGGTGTACCCAGCTCATCCAGGTAAGATCTTATTTTTCTGACGCCGATACCTGCGATATTGCCATCTTGCAGGTAGGTATATGGGGGAAATTCAGGTACTACGAATCGTAATGTATCTTTATCTGCAGCCCTCGCTGGACTGACAGTTAATAACAAACACAATACGAGCGAATACAGAGCCGGTACTGGCCAAACAGATGCTCTTAACATTCGAATGGGTTCCTGATTTTTATAATAAGTATAAACCATTTAGCTGAACACAAAAAAACCGGCTCTAGGAGCCGGCAAGAAAGCACGCTTGTCAGCTGTGAACAAACGTTATGGTGAAGAACCAATACAACGGATAAAACACAAATTAATCGTTAGATGATTTGCCTTTAACTTCTTCGTACCACAGGTCGTGGTGCTGTTTAGCCCAGGTTTCATCTACATAGCCGGTTTTCATACCTTCTAACGCACCTTCAGTGCCGATCGTACCTATATAGATATGACCAAATGATGCTGCGATTAGGATAAGGGAACCAGCTGCATGGAGTAGGTTAGCTATCTGCATCGTCTCACGTACTTGTCCAAAGTTCTGAAAATCCAGAACTAAGCCACTTGCACATACAATGATGCCTACAATTGTCAGTAACCAGAACCAAACCTTCTCACCACCGTTCATATAGCCCGCACTTGGATGAGCTTTACCGATGATGCCACCACCTTTAAGGAACCACATCAGATCAGTTCTGTTAAAGAAGTTATGTTTGATCCAACGAACAATCATAAATAACAGGCCGATCACGAACAGTGGGCCTAGATAGTTATGCGCCAACTTACACAGCATAATGTAGTTAGCCCATAGGGAATCGCCCAACGCAGTTCGAAGGAAGAACTTTCCGTATAGAATACTTAAACCCGATACAGCAAGAATGATAAACAGTACCGCCACAGTCCAGTGGTTAGCACGGTCCAATCGCTTCCATCGTTCAATAAGATTACCCGTACGCGGATGATCAAGTTTCTTTTGACCGACCAACAGGTAGAAAATAGCAAGTAAAGCCAAAGTCCCACCAATGGCATAAGCACCGGCTGGCGTGATCCACTGGTTACGCCAGTAGCGCCACTCTTCGCCTTTGACATTGATAAGTTGACCGGCTTCAGCCCCTTGATCCTGAGTACGCCCAGTATCACCTTTCTTGACCACCTGCCAATAATCAGCACCCGCAAAACCTGCCACCTTCGCGTCAGAAGGGGTCGCATTTGCGAAACCGCTAAAAATCAGAGCCAATACAAGAAGGATTTGAGATGGCCATTTAATGCGGAGCATAATCTCTCCTGAATCATGCATGCCGGGTGACTGGCACCCGGCAAGTTCCAGTTATCAGACTTTCTGTGTCGCGTCGTACGCGATATCTTCTTCGCTCATCGACCATGCGCCATCATTATGGCCACGGTAGATAACACGTTCACGGAAGATGTCAGATACCTCATTAGCATCACCTGCCAGCAATGCTTTGGTGGAGCACATCTCTGCGCACATTGGCAGCTTGCCTTCTGCGATACGGTTAGCACCGTATTTAGCGCGCTCTTCAGGACTGTTGTCCTCTTCAGGCCCACCGGCACAGAAAGTACATTTGTCCATCTTGCCGCGTTCACCAAATGCTGCATCGCTAGGGAACTGAGGCGCACCAAATGGGCATGCGTACAAGCAGTAACCACAACCGATACAAAGGTCTTTGTTATGCAGAACGATGCCATCATCTGTCTGATAGAAGCAGTCAGTAGGGCAGACAGCCATACATGGCGCATCGGAGCAATGCATACATGCGACTGAAATCGAGGTTTCACCTGGCTCACCATCGTTGATGGTTACAACCCGACGGCGATTCACACCCCATTCAACTTCGTTTTCGTTTTTACAAGCCGTGACACAGCCGTTGCATTCAATACAACGCTTGGAGTCACAGAGGAATTTCATTCTAGCCATTGTCTGTTACTCCTTACGCAGTAGCTTTCTGAACGCGACACAGGGTTACTTTCGTTTCCTGCATCTGTGTTACCGGATCATAACCGTATGTAGTTGCTGTGTTGGCAGCTTCACCAACGACATAAGGTGCAGCACCATCAGGGTACTTGTCAGTCAGGTCTTTACCCTGGAACTTACCGCCGAAGTGGAATGGCATAAATACAACACCTTGATCAACACGACGAGTTACCAGCGCCTTCACAAGCACCTTACCGCCTTCAGCACCTTCTACCCATACGTCATCGCCGTCTTTAAAGCCCAGCGTATTAGCATCAGCAGGATGTACTTCAACGAACATTTCTTGCTGCAATTCAGCCAACCAAGGATTAGAACGTGTCTCCTCACCACCACCTTCATATTCAACCAGACGACCGGAAGTAAGAATGATCGGATATTCTTTAGACAGATCTTTATCCTGAATCGACTTGTACATGGTCGGTAGACGGTACATAGATTCAGAGTCGTTCCAGGTTGGATACTTGCTCACCAGATCACGGCGAGCTGTATACAATGGCTCACGGTGTAGCGGTACTTTGTCCGGGAATGTCCAGACAACTGCACGAGCTTTGGCATTACCGAACGGAGAGCAGCCATGAGCGATAGCAACACGCTGGATACCACCTGAAAGGTCTGTTTTCCAGTTTTTGCCTTCAGCCAGCTTCTTCTCTTCAGCGGTCAGGTCATCCCACCAACCAAGCTTCTTAAGTAGCTTGTCGCTGAATTCAGGGTAGCCATCCTTAATATCAGAACCTTTAGAGAAAGAACCTTCTGCAAGCAGGCTGACACCGTCACGCTCAACACCGAAACGAGCACGAAAAGTCAGACCACCTTCAGCAACAGGCTTACTTGTATCATATAGAATTGGTGTACCCGGATGCGCATGCTCTGCAGTACCCCAGCAAGGCCAAGGCATACCGTAGTAATCTCCATTCGCCGGACCACCTTCGCCCTTAAGGGTATCAAAGTTGAAAGTATGCCAGTTCTTCTGGTGAGTTTTCAGACGCTCTGGGCTCTGGCCGGTATAACCGATAGTCCACATACCTTTGTTGAATTCACGCGTAATGTCTTCAACAACAGGTTGGTTGTTCTTAATTTCGATGTTCTTGAACAGCTGCTTTTCGAAACCGAATTTCTTCGCGAACAGATACATGATTTCATGATCTGGTTTTGATTCGAACAGAGGCTCAATCACCTGATCACGCCACTGAATAGAACGGTTAGACGCTGTTACAGAGCCGTAAGTTTCGAACTGAGTACAAGCAGGAATCAGGTAAACACCATTCTTACGGTCAGACATGACAGCTGCATGAGTTGGATAAGGGTCAACGATGACCAGCGTATCCAGCTTCTCTATCGCTTTCTTCATCTCTGGACCACGAGTCTGCGAGTTAACCGCATGACCCCAGGCAACCATAACGCGCAGGTTGTCTTTCTGATCCATCAGTTTTTTGTCTTCAAGGATACCGTCAATCCAGCGGGAAACCGGGATACCTTTATTGTTCATCGGCTTCAGTTTGCGGTATACCTCTTGATCAAAGCGGCTTTGCATCCACTCAAAATCAACATCCCAAACTTTAGACCAGTGTTTCCAGGCACCATCAGAAAGACCGTAGTAGCCAGGCAGGGTATGTGAAAGTACGCCAAGGTCAGTAGCGCCCTGTACGTTATCGTGGCCACGGAAAATGTTTGTGCCGCCGCCAGACGTACCCATATTACCCAGCGCAAGCATCAGAATGCAGTAAGCACGAGTATTGTTGTTACCTGTAGTGTGCTGGGTACCACCCATACACCAGATAACGGTACCTGGGCGATTCTCCGCCAGCTCTTTAGCTGCACGGCGCATCTGAGAACCCTTAACACCAGTAACGTTCTCAACTTCTTCAGGCGTCCATTTCTTAACTTCTTCACGGACTTCGTCCATGCCGTAAACACGCTGACGAATAAACTCTTTATCTTCCCAGCCGTTCTCGAAAATGTGCCATAACAAGCCCCAGATAAAGGCTACGTCAGAACCAGGACGAATACGGATGTATTCATTCGCATGCGCAGCAGTACGTGTGAAGCGAGGGTCTACACAGATGATATGCGCTTTATTTCGCTCTTTAGCACGGAAAATGTGCTGCAAGGAAACCGGGTGAGCTTCTGCAGGGTTGGAACCAATCAGGATAATCGACTTAGCAAAGTGAATATCGTTGAAAGAGTTAGTCATTGCACCATAGCCCCAGGTGTTTGCAACACCCGCTACTGTGGTCGAGTGACAGATACGTGCCTGATGGTCTACGTTGTTTGTTCCCCAGAAAGCAGCATATTTACGGAATAGGTAGGCCTGTTCATTACTGAACTTAGCCGAACCTAACCAGTAAACAGAGTCCGGGCCGGACTCTTTGCGAACCTGAAGCATTTTATCGCCAACTTCATTGATCGCATCGTCCCAGCTAATCTTCTTCCACTTACCATCAACCAGCTTCATTGGGTATTTAAGACGGCGCTCACCGTGACCGTGTTCACGCAGTGCCGCACCTTTTGCACAATGACCGCCAGCATTAAATGGATGGTCGAATGCAGGTTCCTGGCCTGTCCAAACCCCATTTTGAACTTCAGCGTACACACCACAGCCTACAGAACAGTGCGAGCAGATAGTACGCTTCACATCAGTAGGTGCGCCTGCAGCAGTCGTTGCTGCTTCAGCCTGCTGCATCATACCAGGAGCCATCATGCTGGCTGTGGCAACACCACCTGCAGCAATACCTGAATTTTTCAGGAAACGTCGGCGGCTCAAGCCGAGTCCGGCAGCTGCGGAAGGAGCCGCAGGCTTATCGGATTTCTTCGTTAAGTTCATGTCCTCACCTCTATGCGGCTATCAGTTACGCAGTGTTTCGTAGAAATTACGAACGTGCTCAGTTTCTTTGTAACCGGAACCTTCCTGTTTCTCACCGGATTCAGCCGTTGTTACTTTTGCCTGCACTGTGCCTGCTACAGCAACAGCGCCAGCAGCGGTACCTGCTAAACCCAGTTTCTTAAGAAAGCCGCGGCGTCCTGTATCAGGCTTTTTTTCCTGGCTCATGTTTTTTCTCCGCATCAACTAGACCTAAGGCCTATCTGCCTGTTGTTATTGTTTTCCGCTCTCAAGTGCGGCAGGGGATAACTGTAAAAACCAGTTACCTTCCTGTTGCATAAACGCTTCACCCAGGAGGCCTACAGCACTGTAGAAAACTGAGTTTTTCGCTTTTTGCAAATCGTTAAAAAATCGTGATGACCAGCTCTCGATGTGTTTGCTCCAGAACTGGTGCTGTATTTCGTAACCGCGACCACTGGTGATCAACATACTCATCACCTCACAAAGTGCGGCAATGTGATCTTCCGGTTCTTTTACTTGATCCTGTCTTTCGTACCCCAGAACACTCAGATCTTCGCGCAGGTGAACCAGAGGCTTTTCCATCAGCGAACCGGTTAAATACCAGCATCCAAAGGGCATAAGCTCTCCACGACCAACACCGATAAACAAGTGGTGGTATTCATCTTCGAGCTGAGTGCTTTGGGCATGCTGCGCATTCAAAGCTAAAGCGCTCCATGCACGCGTCATCGGTGTATCTTCATCTTGATCAGGCTCAATATCCGACAACCAGTCAGTCAATGACTGGTCGGGTGACTTACGTAACAACGACGCAAGAAGGGCATAGATGTCTGCACGTAATTCATCTGTTTCCTGTAGGGCAGGGGCTGCGTTAATCATGTTCATCCTAATTACTCCCTACAGTTCCAGTTGTTTGGCAGGATTGGCTGCCAGATCGGTGTAAATATCGTTAACCCGGCAGTCTTCACACATTTTCAGACGATTAACGGCCTCGCCCTGAAAGAAACGGTGCTGACTTAGTTTCTCAACCATTTTTTCTACCGTGCTTTTGGGTGCAAATGGCTTACCGCAACTGATGCACTCGAATGCATCTTCTTTGTGAATGCAGATGGATTCTGATCGCTCGGCGACAAGTGATAACCGGGTTTCGAGTTGAATAGCGTTTTCCGGGCAGGCTGAATCACAAAGCCCGCATTGAACGCAACTTTGCTCAACAAAATTAAGGGCCGGCGTTTCCCCTCCAGCGGTCAAAGCTTGGGTCGGGCAGACAGCGACGCAGGACAGGCACAGTGTGCATTTAGCGTTGTCTACTTTGACCTGACCGAAAGGAGCCCCCGCCGGGAGGGCAACAGAATCGTTTGTCGATTCAGATGATTGTTCTACGAGATGGTTAATAGCAGTAAAAATAACATCGCGCTTATTCGAATCCGTTACCATTTTGATAGGGATCAATTGCAGATCATTGCTGATAGTTGAACCACTAATCAGTTGATCGGCATCGATCATCTCCAGCGTATCAGCGGGGCAGCCAATACCTGTCAAAATCTGTTGAGTAACCTTAATCTCTCGTTTAAGAAGCGCATCCATCGACTCTGGCAACGCAGGCATTTTAAGCAGCCGGATCTTGGCGCCAGACGCTGCAAGCAACAACCATGATTCCTGACCCGCTGCGGCTAACTCTTCAAGCTGTACCGGTAAAACATTGTCAGCAATTTGCTCACGGATCGCTGTAACCAGCTCTGCGCCAGCTTCATGGTCATGCAGTAATACAACTGGGTCACTTCCGCCTTCTGCCTGATAGGCCTGCAATAACCGTTGAAGATACTCATGCATTCTTAAGGGTTGCGGTAGTGCGTAACTAATTGCTCCAGTCGGACACGCAGTCGCACATCCACCTGCACCATGACACATGTGCGGATCAATATTAACCAAATCATTTATAGAACTGATCGCATCGGCGGGACATACATCCAGACAGCGCGTACAGCCGGTTTGACCACGGCTACTGTGGGCGCAAATATCATTATTAATATGGAAATATTTTGGCTTTTGAAATTCGCCTATATAGTTGGGCAGATCTGAGATAACCGCAGCCAGGTTTTGATCATCTTCTCGTACATGGAAATAGCCTGCCGGGGGAAGTTCCGATCCGAACAGACACTGATCCGCCAAATTCAGAATGAGATCAAAGTGCACTCGATTCTGAGATATCTTTGCCAAGTTCTCAGTTTGACCTGCATGCGTAATGGAAACCAGGTATTGGCCAAGGAAACCTTTCACGGAATTCAACGGAAACTCGTAGAGTTTTAATTCAGGCGAAGCTGACGCTGCTTTTTCCAGATGTTCTTCATCCAGATTAGAGATCTTTTCTGTAGCGAGGAGGGTGATGCTAGCCATACCTTTAAGCTGCTCAGCAACCAGACGCATACGATCCTCAGGCCCTGTAATTAGCAGATGCCCGTAAGTACTGTATGACACAGTGGCTGGTGCCAGATTATGTGGCAGCATTACTTTTGCTGTAGCGCTGGCAACCGCCAGTGCATTACTACTTTGCTCTATCGTCATTCTCTACCTCACCGAACCCCAGAGTTATACGTACGATGACGTTGCTCACTAACTTACCGGGGTCATAACAGCTTGCTCGTAATGAGGGGCCGTTTTTTGTTAATTAATAAAGCAAGCAGAGAACCATTTTTTGAAAGAGATAACTCTGCTCCATGGAGAACCAATCAGGCTCATTAAGTTGATTTTTGGTCGGTTGTGACAATTTGTCCCTTTAGCTAAAAGACCACTGGGACAAAGTGGTCAATTTGGGGAAAGCCACAATCAACCATCGATGTCGGCCTCACCCAGCTCATCAGCTTCATAATCACTGAAATCCAAAGACTCTGGCTTCTGAACAACCGAATCCTGACTTTCATCAGTGGACACTTCTTCCGCCCCCTGAATGTCCTCAGCAATCTGCTCTTTTATTTCATCGCCTTTGTCGTTCACCCAACTACGTAATTTGGAAACAACGGCTTCGGTAAGCTCCGGCATTTTGCTGAAATCGTCGTCATAGTCATTCAGGCCGTCTCTTAAATTGAATTCAGGCAGCATAAAGAGCTTTCGTAAGGCGAGATTGCGCAACTCTTCACTGACGCCAGGTGACAAGAACTGAGAAAAATCAGACTGCTCATCAAGGCTTTCAACCGGAGGCATATCCTCATCAGTCAGCTCCGGGGGCGCATCCTCAATAGAAGGGGAGTCTTCGCTGATCTCATCCGCACTGCCCGCTAAAGAATCATCTGATAGCGGAGATTCCTGCTCAGGCTGATCCCTACTTTCTGCTTTCCGTTGCGACCAACGTGAGAAAAATGATTCGTTGCTATCGACCACTGCTACGTCCTCGTCCTTTCTTCTTTTTCTTGCCCTCATCAATCAGCTCACCATGCACACCCAGATAGACATCGATCCAGCACTGCACCGCCGCAGGCATTGGCAGCTCAATAAGCTGATGCTCTCCATCCATAAATGAAGCAGCATCGTCCTGGCTGGCCGTGATGTGCACAGGGGTAAGTTCTTCTCCTAATTCATCCTCCTGACAGAGGACAAAAAGATGAGGCTGCTTAGAGTTAAGATTGAAGCGATATGCCGTACGCTCATCCTTATGAAGTTCAAGCGCTACATCTGTGTAACCAGACTCCATTAACTGATCTGGTCTAAGTTCCTTTATCTTCCACCTAAGCGACTCCCAGCCATTAACCTCGACTGTTTCTGCAAGCAAAGCGACCTGCATAGGCCACACATCGGCCGTTTTCTGAAGATCCATGGTTATACCCTGATGAAATGTAATATCCGCCTGCTACTGCAAAGCATGGGCCAAGCCTTTAAAGCCGGGCGCTCCAAGGCAACACTCAGCATTAAAGGCCAGCCAGATACTACAAAATGGCACAACCCTACAGACAGTTGGGACATTTTGACCCACCAGCATCGCTAAATAAGGCAGAAGAAATTTAGTTTCCCGCACTATCACTAGGTATTTAGCGAATGGAACAGAAATTGCTATTTGATCGACAAAGAACAGATCCAGCCGGACTTTTGAATCTAAATAGATGAGCGTTTAGTAATGAATGATCTTTCGACACCGATAATCAGCAACGCATCAGCAGAACTTACTGAAACTGTGAAAGTTATGGATGAACAGGGCGAAGCTCAGGATGTTCAGATTGCCTGTGAACGTCCATTGACCATCTATTTAAACAAAATTGAGATTGTGACCCTTATGACACTGGGCGCGGACCCGGAAGCCCTGGTGCTTGGCTATCTGCGAAATCAAGCCTTCATAAAATCACTGAAAGATATTAAAGCCATTCAAGTCGATTGGGATGTCGAGGCTGCCGCTGTCGTGACCCATTCAGAGCCAGAAGGCCTTGAGGAGAAATTACAGCAGCGAACAGTAACAACGGGCTGCGGTCAGGGAACCATGTTTGGCAGCCTTATGGATAAGCTAGCCGATATCGAGCTACCCGAAGTTAACATAAGCCAGAGCACAATCTACCAACTTCTCGATAATCTCAATGCCTTTAATGACACATACAAAAACGCGGGGGCTGTTCACGGTTGCGGCATATGTGAAATGGACCAGGTGACCGCCTTTGTTGAAGATGTGGGCAGACATAATGCAGTTGATACACTTGCTGGTCGCATGTGGCTTGATAATATCGATGCCCACAACAAAATTTTCTATACCACAGGCCGCCTTACCTCAGAAATGGTTATAAAGGTCGCTCAGATGGGCATTCCTATTCTTCTTTCGCGCTCGGGTGTCACACAGATGGGGCTCGCGTTAGCTAAGGAGCTCGGAATAACCATGCTTGCCAGAGCCAAAGGTAAGCGCTTCCTGGTGTTTAGCGGTGAGCACAGCATTAGTCTCGATGATAAACCACCCATTCGCGAGAAATCAGTTAAAAAAGGTCGAAGCTATGGAGAAAAAGCATGAGCGATATGAGCCAGGCCTTTTTGAATGTAAAGCAACTCGCAGAGTACCTTCACCTCAATGAGAAAAAGGTTTATGCGATGGCGGCAGAAGGGGAAATCCCTGCCACAAAGTTAACCGGCAAATGGCTTTTCCCTAAGTCACTGGTGGATCGATGGTTACTGGAAAGCTGCCACAGCGGCATGATGGCAGACCGCTTATTATTATCAGGCAGCGATGACCCTTTACTGCAGGCCACAGCCAATCGACTAACCCAGCATTTAAGAAACAAAGCGCTATTTAGCTACACGGTGACTGGCACAAAGCTTGGCTTAGAACTATTGGCTCAAGGTCACGCTGACGCATGTGCAATCCACTGGGGAAGGGCAGAGGAGAGTGAGATTCGTCATCCTGCGCTGATGCAGCAGTTCCAGCAATCGAAACACTGGATTTTAGTACACCTTTTCCGGCGTAGCATGGGCCTCATTGTGCGAAACAATGACCTGGAAAGATTGCTAAGTCCTGATGAGGCGCTTAATTACAGTACTCGCTGGGTTACGCGCCAGGAAGGCGCGGGATCTCAACGATTCCTTAACGAATGGCTGGCCGGTCAGGCCTTTCCTGCGGATAGATTAACGGTCAGCAATGTTGCATTTTCAGAACGAGAGGTTGCCTCACTTATTGCCAAAGGCGAGGCAGACATAGGCCCAGGCACACTCAGCGCCGCCCGCGAATTCGGTCTTGGCTTTATCCCTGTTAGCGAAGAAAGCTTTGATCTTGTTGTACCGCGGAATGTTTACTTCCGAAAGCTGCTGCAGCAACTCTTTGAGTTTTTACAAAGCCCTGAAGGGATTTCATTAGCGCAAAACCTTCAGGGTTATGATCTGAGTCGATGCGGAAGACTCATCTGGAGCGCCGACCCAGGCTAGGGAGCCCGGGAGCTTGTCATGGACTTTACCAGCTTGTAACATCACTCAAGCTCGGTAGCACGCCTGTTGGTCCGTTCTGCCGCAGCAAGCCCCTCCAGAATCCCATCGAGGCTACCATCCCCCGATATCTCTGCTTTGTTACGAAGATAAACACTAAACACAGTTCCGGATTCTGGGGAGGAGTGGACCCGAATATCGCCGCCATGACGGCGAATAATTCCATAACTTACCGATAATCCCAGACCTGTGCCGCTTTTCTTTGTGGTAAAGAAGGGGTCAAAGATCTTCGATAAGTTATCGGGATCAATGCCTTTGCCGTGATCCTCAACTTCAATCACGGAACCGATAATCTGCTCTTCTTCCAGCCAGTTTGAGGTTTTTAGTTTGATCGAGCCAGGGCCTTCCAGCGCATGAGATGCGTTAAGAATCAGATTAACCAATACCTGTTGAACCTGCTGACAGTTAATCTCAACTGGGCAGCTTGCCTGGTAAGCCTTTTCAACAGTAACCTGTTGCTTCTCCAATGCATGCGAAACCAGCAGCAGCGTATCATCAATAACTTTATCCGTTGCCATTAATTCATAGCTTTCGACATAATGCCCAGGTCGACTGTACTGAAGAAGGTTATTGATAAGAGAGCGAATTCTGTAAACCTGCTGGATGATCATATCGACCTCTTCCTGTACAGGGTTAACATCATCAGCAAGCTCCGCCACCAGAAGATCCACATTACCTAGAATGACGGCCGCAGGATTATTAATTTCATGTGCGATACCTGCGGTAAGCTCACCCAGCACCGCAAGCTTTTCTTTATCTAACAACTGCTTACGTGTGCTTTTTAATAAACGTATATGCTGTTTTAAAGCCTCGGTACGACGCCTCAAAGAACGGGTTCTTTGCTCAACCGTTATTTCTAAGCGGTCATTTGCCTGCCTGATTTGATGCTCACGCTTCTCAAGTAGATCGAGCATAATGTCGAACTGTTCAGCCAGATCAACCAACTCATCATCCGTTTCAAGCTTGCCGATTCTTGGCTGCATCTCGCCGTTTTTTACCGAAGTCACTACATTAAGAATTTTGGAAAGCGGGCGAAGCAATAGCTGGGTGTGCTTAATAACAACAACCGCAGAAACCAGCATAATCAAAGCGATAATAAAGGCAGACTCAAGCAGGGTTTTATAATAGATTTTAGTAAAGGGCGCTTCAGTAAAACCAGCGTAGATCATGCCGATTTTCTTGTTATTAAAATCAAGTAACGGCTGATACGCTGATATATACCAGTCATTCACAACGAAAGCCCGGTCTATCCAGGTATTCCCTTTTAGCAGAACCTCCTTTCTCACCTCAGCCGACACCCGCGTTCCCACAGCGCGCTGCTTTAAAGTCAGGTGACCATTTTCATATGAGCTGTCCAGGGATTGCGGAACATTGGTACTGATCCTCACATCATCAAGAAAGAGGGTAACTGTCCCTATACCGCCCTCGGGCAAAGAGCCGTCACCGTATACGAGATCACGAATTCGATCGACGGCTGTTGTTGTGTTATTGAGAAGCGTCCCCGCGTCCAGAATACCGATCAACTCACCAAAATCATCAAGAACAGGCACGAAAGCGCGTAATACCATTGCACGATTTTCTCGCTGCCTTTCAGTTGGCACCGCTCTTGGCGTATCAATCAGATTAATTCTGGCTCGTTCGCTCAACCCAACTCTAATCTGCTCCAGCTCTTCAGCCTCAAGTACTGCAATCCCCTTAACGCTCTGCTTTTTATCTGCATGCTTATAAAGATTTTTTACAGTCGTTTCGTTAAGGCCCGAAATATCTTCGGCCGGAATGAACCGAAGAAAATCAAAAGAACGGCTCTGCTTAACTTCACTAAGCTGAACTCTCATCGCACGGGAATTACCCAACTGCAGGTTAGTTCGAAACTCATAGCTATTTGCCAACTGGTCCAGGATGTTCTCCTGTTCCTGCTGCATAAAATCAAGCGTTCCTCTGGCGACTGACAGATCAGCACTAACTTTCATATACAGTTGGCGATCGGTGTAGCTAGTCGTCCAGTATGCAGCCATCAATACAAAACCGAGTGCTGTCATCGCAAGAGGCAGAAGCGTAAGCGTTAGTAATTTATGCCTTAATGAGCTTTTACTTAAGCGGATAAACTTCAGCATGGATCATTCACACCGCTTCCGTAGATGACCAGGCTATCAGTTTACGATCCAGCGTTTTTCTCGAAACACCCAGCTCGCGAGCCGCAGAGGATTTATTACCTTGATGCTGTTCAAGGGTTAACAGAATATGATGCTTTTCAACCTCATCAAGGGACCAGCCTGCAAAACTACCACAAGCTTTCGTTTCGCCATCTTCTTGCTCACGGAAATAATCTGCCGGGAGCTTACCCAGTAAGATACATCGCTCTATCAGATTCTTTAACTCTCGAATATTGCCCGCCCAGCTATAACTTTGCATCACCTTAAGATCATCGTGAGTGAATGGGATCGGGGCTAAGCCTAGCTCGCGCGACAGCTTAGTTGAAAAGTGATGTATCAGATCCGGCAAATCCTCTCTTCGATCCCTAAGCGGGGGAAGGGTGATACTCAACACGTTTAAACGGTAATACAAATCTTCTCTGAAACGACCTTCTGCGACCTCTTCTTTAAGATTGCGGTTTGTCGCTGCAACAATTCGAACATCAACGCTGGTCTCTTGCTCACTCCCTACCGGTCGAACAGCTTTCAACTCCAGGGCCCGGAGCAGTTTAGCTTGCATGATTAGCGGAATTTCACCAATCTCATCGAGGAACAGGGTGCCGCCGCTGGCATAGTTGAACAATCCGTCGCGCGCTTTAGTTGCGCCGGTAAACGCACCTTTGGTATGACCAAACAACTCCGCTTCGAGCAGGTCCGGCGCAATCGCGCCACAGTTGACTGGCACAAAAGGCCCGCTGCGATTACTGAGTTGATGAAGCATTCTCGCAGCAAGTTCTTTACCGGTACCCGTTTCCCCTTCGATTAATACCGCGGAAGGCGTACTCGCTACCCGATGAATGACATCCAGCACCTGCTGAATTGCAGGGCTGCTGCCAATCATATCGGTCATAGGAAAGGCATTTTCCACCTCTCTGCGAAGCACAAAATTCGTTCTTTCCATTGCTCTACGCTGCAGGCAGCGATCCACGGCATTGGTCATTTGTTCAAGACGGAATGGTTTTAGAATGAAATCTGAAGCACCGACTCTAAGCGCCTGAATCGCTGTTTCAAGATCAGCATAAGCAGTCATAAAGATGATATCACTGGAACGATTGTTATCTTCCAGCGCCTCATGCCACTCCATTCCTGAGCGCCCCGGCAGCTTTATATCGACAATCAGAAGGTCGAAATGACAGCGCTTTCGTAGCTCTTCAGCTTCTTCGACACTACCTGCCGTTTCCACTAAAGCAAAACGTTTACTGAGCGCTTTATTCAAGAAACTGCGCATTCCCTCTTCGTCATCAACGATTAAAACAGAAACAGCAGGCAAGGAATCAACAGCAGAAGGGGAGTTCATTGATATTCAATCTCTTTAAATAACCAAAATGGTGTGAAGTGCAGCGCTATTTTAATCATATGAGACAAAATGTCCCTACCAATCTCTAGCAAGGTCATTATGACCCATTGTTATTTTTATTCCGATAAGACCAATGGTTCATTTTGACCAAATAAAAACGATTATTACCTCTCAAATCTCTATTACCCCACAAAACATATACCTTTGTTCAAGGATATAAGCCCAATGACAACAGGCATGTAAATTGGCATCCAAATTGCTGAAGAGTCACTCAGGTCAAAAACAGATAAAGGCCAACCATAAATTGGCCAGCATAATTAAAAAGGGAATGAACGATGAAAAAGTGGATCGCCGCAGCAATCTCCACAACAATCTTAGCCACCAGCTCTGTAACAGCAGTAGCTGAAGAGCAGATTATCCGATTAGCAACCACAACCAGCACTTACAACTCCGGCTTGCTAGATAAGTTGCTTCCTGTCTTTGAAAAGAAACATGACGCTAAGGTACAGGTAATCGCAGTAGGCACAGGAAAAGCGTTGAGAATGGGTCAGGCGGGTGACGTTGATGTGGTAATGACTCACGCTCCCAAGTCTGAGCAGAAATTTGTCGCAAAAGGGTTTGGCATCAACCCACAAAGCGTCATGTATAACGATTTTGTTCTAGTCGGCCCCGAAGCAGACCCTGCAGGCATAAAGGGCAAGTCTGATGTTTCCTCAGCTCTGGCAGCCATTGCGGCAGCAGATGAAAGCTTTATCTCTCGCGGTGATGATTCAGGCACCCACAAGAAAGAGCTATCTTTATGGAAAAGCACATCACAAGGCAAAGCATTCAGTAACTATAAGGAAGTGGGTCAGGGCATGGGCAAAGTCCTGCAGATGGCCGACGAACTCAATGGCTACACGCTGACCGACCGGGGCACCTGGCTCGCTTATGAATCAAGACTGCAATTGAAATTACTGGTGGAAGGCGACAAACGTTTATTCAATCCTTATCAGATCATCCAGGTTAATCCCCAGCTTCACAATGGCCTGAACACTAAAGGCGCAGTGCAACTATCTGACTGGTTCACCTCAACCGAGGGCCAGCAGATGATTAATGATTTCCGAATCAACGGTAAAGCACTGTTTCATGGTTCTGCACAGCCAGCTGTTGCAGAGAAGTAAACCATTAGCCTGAAGTAGCTTTTGCAATGCAAGATAATCTTTTTGAAACGACCGCGCTGGCGTTACAACTGTTGTTTAGTTTTGATCCCGACCTTTGGGATATTATCGGTGTTTCGTTTCGAGTGTCGCTTACCGCCATTGCGATCGCTACTTTGCCCGCAGCGCTGGTCGGTTTTCTTCTGGCCATGCTCGACTTCAAAGGGCGCACTGCGGTTATCGCTATATTTAACGCATTAATGGCTGCACCTACTGTAGTCGTAGGGTTAACGCTCTACTTGCTACTGTCACGCAGCGGACCATTTGGTGATTTTCACCTGCTATTTACCCAACCGGCCATGGTTATCGGGCAGGTTGCGCTGGCGTTTCCGCTTTTGGTTTGCATGAGCCATTCCGCATTTCAGGCCATTGATAAACGCGCATGGGAAACAGCCAGAACGCTGGGCGCTAACTGCTGTATGGCAGTCATTACAATCATGCGCGAGGCCCGATTTGCACTATTAGCTGCAGTTGTCGCAGCGTTTGGCAGAATAATTTCCGAAGTCGGCTGCTCGATGATGATCGGTGGCAACATCATGGGGTATACGCGGAACATACCTACCGCGATTGCACTCGAAACAAGCAAGGGTATGTTTGCACAAGGGATCGCACTGGGTCTTGTACTGCTTTTGCTTGCACTATTACTTAATGTGACCCTTGTCTCAGTTCGAGGCAAAGGAAGACTGGTTTGACCCTCAAGGTCAGTCAGGAGTGATGTTATGAATCTAGAATTAAATGCAACGAATCTGATTAAACGCTTTGGTGCTCGCCAATTGTTCAGCATTGACACCCTGAACCTGAAAGAGGGCGACAGTATCCATTTAAATGGCGATAACGGCGTAGGCAAAACCACGCTGATGAAGGTTCTGGCAGGGCTAGATAAACCCTGCGAAGGACAGGTATCCGTTACCCCAGCCAAGCGTAAGCTCTGGTCGTCAAACTTACACCCCAGGGTTATCTACCTCCACCAGTCACCCTACATTTTCTCAGGAACTGTTCGTGAAAACCTTGCCTACGGCTTAAAACTTCGCGGTAGCAGCAGGCAACAAACTAATGATGCCGTCGATAAGGCGCTTAGCTGGTCCAGGCTAGAACCTCTAGCTCATCAACAAGCCTACTCCTTGTCAGGTGGTGAAAAGCAGCGCCTAGCATTAGCCAGAGCCTGGGTACTAAACCCTGGCTTATTGTTTCTGGATGAACCGACTGCCAATCTCGACAAAAAATCTGTACAGAATGTTGCGGAACTTGTCGCTGACCTGCAAAACTGCGGCACAGCGATTATGGTTTCCAGCCATCAATCAAATCCTGTCACCGAACTTTGTAAGCAAAATATGCTTCTAACCGGTGGCCAGCTTAAAAAGAATGTTGTAAATGAGGCTCTCTATGCATAAGACCGATCAAATCACCGCTGTCATCCTTGCAGGCGGTATGGCGCGACGCATGGGTGGAGTCGACAAGGGCTGGATGGAACTGAACGGTAAGCCCTTGATCAAGCATGTACTTGATCTGGTTGGCCCTCAGGTTGGTAGAACACTCATCAATGCGAACCGCAGCCTCGATGCATACGGCACCCTCGGATTCCCCGTGGTGACCGATCTTGAAGGTGATTTCCAGGGACCACTCATGGGCATGGCTACCGGGTTACACCACGCTGCAACAGAATGGGTTTTATTTGCGCCTTGCGATAGCCCAAACCTGCCGCGCAACCTTGCAGAACGGATGCTCGACAAAGCCATATCGGAAGGTTCCGAAATCGCCGTTGCAACCGATGGCAAGCGCATGCAACCCGTGGTTAGCTTAATCAAGAGATCGCTACTACCAAGCCTAATGGCGACACTCGCTGAAGGTGAGCGAAAAATTGATCGCTGGTATGCCATTCATAATACCACCCAGGTCGATTTTTCTGATCACCCGGAGGCATTCATTAACGTCAACCGAAGGGACGACCTGTCAGATCTTCAGCAGATGCCTAAGATCCTGGGTTTTGCAGCCTGGAGCGGTACTGGCAAAACCACACTGCTCAAGCAACTGATTCCAGCGCTGAAAGAGCAGGGAATCAGAGTAGGTGTCGTTAAGCATGCCCATCACCGCTTTGACGTTGATCACCCTGGCAAAGATAGTTATGAGATACGTAAAGCGGGCGCTGACCAGATGCTAATATGCTCGGGTAAACGATGGGCGTTGATGGTTGAACAGGATCAGGGCGATAGACCTTCTCTGATGCATATGATCAACAGAATGGATCACTCCCTGCTTGATCTGGTGCTTGTTGAAGGGTTTAAACTAGAAGCTTTCCCCAAAATAGAGCTGTATAGAAAAGCCGTAGGCAAGCCGTTAATGTATCAGGACGATGAAAATATTATTGCATTTGCCTCTGACGAGCCTCAGCAGCTCGAACGGGATATTACTCAACTAGATCTTAATAATATTCAACAACTAACTGATTTTATTAAACAATACATCAAAGAGAGCGATCATAGGTAAGCGTAATGAGTGAGATTTTAAGCTGCTTCGATCCGGCAGCCAACCCAGGAAAAATGCTCCCTGTAGCAGAAAGCATTACGCACATTCTTGAGCAGATATCGGTAAAGACTGAAACAAAAATCATACCCATAACAGAAGCGGTCGACTGCATTCTGGCTCAAGAGATCATCTCTACCATCAACGTGCCTCAGCAAACCAATTCAGCAATGGATGGCTATGCCGTTTGCGCAGAAAGCGTTGCTGAAAATATGGAAATAGAGATCATCGGCACCGTCTACGCTGGTGGTAACTTTGATTCAACGGTACACCAAGGTCAGGCGGTTGAAATTATGACCGGCGCCCCCTTACCTAAGGGCGCGGACAGCATCATTATTAAAGAAGCCTGCACCGTTAAAGAACAAACACTTAGCTATACCGGTCATCTGGAAATTGGACAACATGTTCGCCTGGCCGGGGAAGATATTGCACAAGGCGACACAGTGCTTTCAGCAGGCCAGCTACTTCGTCCGCAGGAGCTCGGGCTGCTTGCGTCACTAGGCTACAGCGAAGTAGAAGTATTCGCCCCTGTCAGGGTCGCTATATTTTCAACAGGCGATGAGGTAACAGCTCAAGGCCAGCCACTTCCACAAAACTGCATCTACGACACCAATAGATACACGCTGCACGGTCTTTTGAAGCGCCTGGGCTGCAATGTTGTAGATCTTGGCATTATTGAAGACTCTGAAGCTGCGATGATTGAAGCACTCAAAGAAGCGGAGCGCCGAGCAGATATTGTCATCTCATCCGGTGGGGTATCCATGGGCAATGCGGATTACATTAAATCTGCACTGGAAAGCGTTGGCGAGATCAACTTCTGGCGAATAGCGATGCGACCTGGTCGCCCCCTGGCCTTCGGGAAGCTTGGTGATGACACGCCTTTCTTTGGCCTTCCGGGCAACCCTGTAGCAGTCATGGTGACATTTACTCAGTTTGTACAGCCCGCTATCCGTAAAATGGCTGGAGAACCCAATTGGCAGCCCAAAAGAGTCATAGCAACCGCTGAAGCCGACATCCGCTCTCGAATCAATCGAACCGATTATAGCCGAGGCGTCTTCACTATTAACTCAGATGGCGAAACAGTGGTACGAACAACGGGCTCACAGGGTTCAGGGATTTTAACCTCGATGAGTAAAGCCAACTGTTTTATTGAAATCGGAGACGATATTGCCTCCGTGAAAGCGGGCGACAGGGTGATCATCCAGCCTTTTGCTGATCATATCTGACGCTAAATTGTCACTATATTTTCATTATTTGGTCATACAAAAAGGTTTCTATTAATACGCCCTAGGGGTGAAAAGAAACAATGTAGGAACCAGTAATGAGCAGCAAGCTTCGTTTGGGTGATCTGCCGTTCGACGATGATTTGAACGACGATTTCATGGAAGATGAGCAGTATCAGCGCCAAAAGCCGAAAACAACAAAAACTAAGAAACGTAAATCAGATATAGAGGATTATGGTGCTCAAAGGGCGCAAAAACGCCAGAGCAGTGATTACTTAGAATTCAGATAATCCATATCAGAAAAAAGAGCTGCACCTGGCAGCTCTTTTTTTTGTTTTAACACTGAAGAGAAATTAACGCTTTTTCGGCTTCGCGGCTTTCTTGGCAATAGTCTGGGTACGTGTTGCCTTGTTGATACGGCGCTTAGGGCCTTTCTTATGAATGCGTTTCCGCAAACCATCACGACTACCCACCTCATAGCCTTTGCGGAAAACACGACGGATCTGCGAACCAATAAGTTTCTCAATACTCGCTAGTGCCTGCTCCTCTTCTCGGCTGACAAAAGAGATCGCCTTGCCCGCCATACCAGCACGGCCCGCTCGACCAACGCGATGAACATAATCCTCAGCAAGGTAGGGCAGGTTGTAGTTAACCACCTGCTCAAGCCCCTGAATATCCAGACCTCGTGCGGCGACTTCTGTTGCCACCAGAACCTGAATTTTGCCTGCCTTGAAGTCAGCAACCGCACGGCGACGTGCACCCTGACTCTTGTCACCATGGCACAGAACAGCCTCAATGCCATCGTATTTCAGGTCCATCATCAGCTCGTTGGCTTGTGCCTTAGTACTGGTGAATACTAATACCTGGAACCAGTTCTCTTCTTTAATCAGTTCAGCAAACAGATCTGCCTTACGCTGCTCCTCAACTGGATACACAACGTGCTCAATCGTATCTGCGATTGTATTATGGCGCGCCGCTTTGATCTTTTCCGGGCGAGTCAGGATCTTATTCGATAGCTTATGCACTGAATCAGATAAGGTTGCAGAGAACAGCAAGGTCTGACGTGATTTAGGGGTTACATCAAGAATCGACATCACGTCAGTGACAAAGCCCATATCCAACATGCGGTCAGCTTCATCAAGCACAACAAACTCCGTTGTGCCCAGGTTCACATTGCAGGCATTAATATGCTCAAGCATACGACCGGGTGTAGCAATCAATAGATCCGCACCACGACGAAGCTTTTTCATCTGCGTATCAAGATTAACACCCCCATACACAGCCACCATGCGTAAACCTAAATGCTGATTATAGCGCCCAATCGTATCGAACAGCTGCTGAGCAAGCTCCCTGGTCGGCGTAAGAATCAGCGCGCGGACCTGACCTGACTCAAGTTCTTTGGGTTTGTCTGCTAACTGCTGAAGCACCGGGAGAGAAAACGCTGCAGTTTTACCCGTACCGGTCTGTGCATTTGCCAGAATATCACGACCCCTGCGTGCAGGAACGATCGCCTGACGCTGAATGGGCGTCATTTCAGAATAGCCACACTCATCTAATGCCGATTGAATGGCGGGGTGGAGATCAAGTGCAGCAAAATTCATAGTTTTCTCTCAGGGATCGTAAAAAGCGGGAATTATAATCTAAATCCACTAAGGTTGTTACAGAGAGGAACAAAACTGATCAAAATTAAAACGACTAAAGTATGCAAACAAATGTTTGATTATTTATAGTACTATCACCGCATAACTATTTGATTGAGAAGTAAAATGGCCCTTAACGAAAACAACAAGATCACTGTCATTTTTCGTATCGAGCCTGGCTGCTTAGGACCAGAGGGTCCGACCCATGTTGATAAGTTCTGTGTTCAGGCCAGAGCACAACTGCAAGGCAAGCACCAGTCGTTCATCAACTGGGAGGTCGTCCCACGTCACGACAAGACCCTACCCGAGATGGATTTTGCTATCAAAGGCAAAGGTCTCACACGTGAATTTGCCAGCCGATACATGGATCACTTCAACGTAAATCTCGATGATTTTGAAATGGCCGTCTTCGATGAACTGCCCGAGATGATCGACCAGTTCTTTGGTCGCTAACCGACTAGATCAACTTTTCTTCTCTATACTGAACTACAGCAAAATACTGTAGTTCAGCCTCTACAGCCGCTTATTACTCATACACTTGGTGTTTATCGTGATAAGAGTGCTTATTCTCATAATAACCTCTTTGCTGTCCGCTATCGGAATGGCTGACAGCAAGAACACAATCAAGATTGCCGCCATAGACTGGTGCCCTCAGCTATGCCCGAACCAGGATCAGAAAGGCTATATCATCGATATAGTTAAAGAGATCTATCGGGATTCTGGGTATCAGCTTGAGATTGAAACTTACCCTTGGAGCCGCGCATTAACCATGGTTCGCCAGGGGCGCGTGGATGCTGTTCTTTCACCTGCACGCGCCGAAGCCCCAGCGCTTCGCTACCCTCAACAGGAGGTAGGATTTCAACGCATGTGTTTTTTAATGATATAGACAGTCAGTGGCATTTTACCGGCATCGATAGTCTGGCCAATAAACAGTTCGGGCTCGCTAACGATACCTCACTAGAAGAACTCAACAGCTACCTTGCAGAAAACCCTGAACAGTTTCAGTTCCAGCCTTACCATGAGCGCTATCTAATCCAGCAAGCCAGAAAGGTTAAGCGAGGACGTATAGAGGCGTTTCTGTTTACCTATAACAGCACTATCTATGAACTGAAGAAGCGGGGGATCGCAGAACAATTTAAAAGCGCCGGATGTGTGACAAATGCGCAGAGTTACATGGCTTTCACACCGAAAGTCGATCACACGATGCGAATTAAGCGGATGATGGAGCGCTTCGATCGGGAAATTATCAGATTAAGAGAAAACGGTTTCATCAGGCAGACACTGCAAAGCTACGGCCTGCCTGATTGGGATGAACATCAGAAATAGACTAGCTACCAACAATCCTGAAGCCGATCTTCAGCGTAACCTGAAAATGCCCAATTTTCCCATCAACAATATGGCCACGCATCTCGACGACTTCAAACCAGTCCATATTGGATATAGTCTTACTACATTCGGCGATTGCATTCTGGATAGCATCGTCTATTCCTGTCTTAGATGAGCCAACCACTTCAATCTTCTTATAAGTATGATGATCTGACATACAGTCTCCCAGGCAGAGTTTTTATTTAGCCTAGTCGTTAATTAAAATTATTCATCTTAAATCCGGTTTGAGATTAACGAACAGCTGACTATGCTTGTTAAAGGAGCCCGCGAACAAACCCTGAACGACTCAGGCTTTTAGAGCGATGCAAGATCAAGACAACGATTACAGGCATACTGGTTGTACGTCGAAGATCGTTAACGCAGAGATTGAATCGCTCTACCAGCCCCTTTGGGTGAGCATTAAAACAACTTACTGCTTTGTCAGGGAGTTTGGAAAGGACCTGTCATTACACTGCACTCCCTTTCGCGCACTAAGTTGTTTTACTGCCCACTGAGGAAGTTCGAGGCTTATTCGCAGGCTCCTTAAGCAACCCAACGAGGCCTTTGTATGTTCGGCCTAAGCCCAATCATTCGCCGGTATTTCCTCGCCACCTGCTTAGCGATCTCCTTTGCAGCATCGATCACTGCGCAAGCAAAACCCATCGAAGTGATCATTTATACCGATAACAGCTACCCACCATACTCTTTTGAAGAAGATGGCAAAGCACAGGGCATCTATGCAGATATCATCCGCACGGCCTCAATGCAGCTGGATGATTACAAGATTAACCTTAAAACCATCCCCTGGAAGCGCGGGCTTTTAATGCTAGAGCAGGGTAAAGCTTTTGCTTTGCTACCCCCCTATAAACACCCATCTAAACGCCCCTATATTTTCCCTTATTCAGTTCCCATTCTTGAGGAGACGGTTTCTGTATATTGTCGCGACACTATTGCCGACAAGAAACAATTCAACCGCTGGCCTAATGATTATTACGGCTTAGTAATGGGTAGAAATGCGGGGTTTATGTTAGGAGGGGATGCCTACCAGAAAGCCGTAGAAGATGCCGAGATATGGGAACGAACCGCAAAAGGAAACCGAGAGAACGTACTAGGCCTGGGAATGGGCAGAATTGACTGCTATATCAATGATCGAATCTCTATCAAATATGCCTACCGCGAACTAAAGAGCGAAGGAAAACTAAAACCCGCCCATGAAGGCATACAGGAAACATTCACCATTTCACTGCAAAACGGCCATATTGGCTATACAAACAAGGATCAAGGGGAGTTCTACTTCAAAGAGGATTTTATTGAACAATTAGATAAACAAATCATTCAGATGAAGCAGGATGGAAGCATAGAGAAGATCATTAAACGCTATACCGAACCAGAAAACGATAGTGTGATTTTAAGATAAAGCCTATACTTGTGTGACAGTCACATTAGAAGCCTATCCATTAACCCACGCACTCTGTATCAAGCAGAAGGCAACAGCGACTTAAGATAACGAAGGACTAAGAGATGCCCGCAATGGAAAAGAAAAAACCACTCAAACGCGGCCGCCCTTCGATCAATTCAGAAGCCATGACAGCTGCGCAGCGCAAAGCCAAACAGCGAAGAGAGCAAGACAACAGGATCCAGCTACAGCCAACCGAACAGTGGAGTGAAGCTGACTGTTTGCGCGTTATGACCACCAAAAAATACTACAATACGGCGATCCATGAACTGGCATGGAACAGACTGGGTGAAATACACAACTACGCGAAGAATGACTAGGATCGCTTATGGATACTCTTGGTAATAGCAGATTAACGGACGACGAATGCAAGCAACTGATCGACGAACTGAGCGAGCTTAAGCACCAGCTTAAATGCGCAGAAGATCAGTTAAAAGTACTTAAGCCACAACCCGGACAATCCGCTGAAAGCAGCCCAAACCCCTCAAGCACCTTTGATTTGGGCAATATCGAAGAAAATATTTATCGAAGCGCAGCAGAGTTTCCGAGTTATGAAGCAGATCAATTCACTTTTTGTGAAGCAATATGCCGCCACCTAACCGAGCAAAGCCAAACCAACACATACGCCATGCTTATCTGTGAATTCAGCCCAACCAGTATCGAAGACAAGTATAAGACCCAGAAATGCATGGAACAGGAAGCACGCAATATAGAAGCAGTGATCAATAGCGCAACAAGCGCAGGAACTCACATTGGCTACATCTCGCACATGGAGCGAGCCCTATTCATTCCCAGCGATCAGGAAGGGGCCTCGGCCATAAAAACGGCCGACAAGCTAGTTCGTGCACTTTCACAACACAACTGGCCGGGCAGGGAAGGCAACCGATCGGTTAAGTGCAGTATCGGGATTGCCCTGTATCCGGGCGACTCTACCAACATCCCAACCTTATTCCGCTATGCCGATCGGGCTTTATATAACGCCACCCGGCTAGATGATTCGTACTACGTATTTTATCGTTAAACACCCAGGCTTTTACAGGTATTCTCCGATTTCTCCATCAGCATTTTCAGTGCAGGCACCAATGAATGGATGGGAAGCTCCTTATCCCGCCAGCAAGGCTGTACACAGTACGAAAGGATATGCTCCTTTAAATTATCCTCAGACCACTCCTGCCAATCGGAATTTTTAGCTAGCATCATGCTCACAGCATCCGCCACCTGCACACTTAGACTGAGGCACTGCAGCTCAGGGGGCACTTTAGGATGGCTAACCACCTCAACATTATGGTGATAACGCACAACACTGGCGATTAACATCGGTATATCCAGCTTCTTACAAGCCAGATACCCAACCTTAGTGTGCGGAAAACCAACCGCCTTCATCTCAACCTGGATTAACTCGTCAGGGTCACTCCAACCCTCTTCAAGCGTTTCGTTAAGCGCATCCGGCGAAAGCTGAAATAAGACAAAACGACCAATATCGTGCAATAACCCCGCAAGATAAGCTGTTTCCGGGTTATTCATCTCACCAGGCGTAAGCCTGGCAATAAACGCAGCAATATTAGCCACCTCTATTGAGTGGCGCCATATATCCTTATGGCCCTGCTTCTGCGGCACAAAGACCTTGGAGACAGAGAGGGCAGTTAACAACTCGATAATCGTTCTGGAACCGACACGGGTCAGCGCAGTCTGCAAACTATCGATCTTGCTATTGGGTGAAGATACTGCGGAATTGGAATAAGCAACGATAAAAGCGGCAAGCGGTGGATCAGATTTAGCCAGCCTGAGCATCACGTCATAAAACTCAGTATCTTCAGGATCCAGCTTCATCAATTCAAATAGCACCCCAGGCAACATAGGAAGCTGACCGATCTGCTCATTAATCTCACTTAACGTTAGCTTTTGCGCCTGTTCCTGCATAGTGGGACATCCTGTTTCCTGAAGGTATGCGATACCTACAGTGTAGTCGGACTTTTAATTAACGTTTCCTCAAAAAATCAAACAGATAGCATTAGTGTGAAAGTCACAGAATAAAATTAACAAGCAGAAAAACAGGCGAGCCGTAGAGAAATCAAAAGCAATATTAACCATTAAATATCAAAGATATACGAAATATTCCTAATTCAGTTTAAAGCTTCATTCCTAATGATTAATTAAAAATAAACACCACCCGAAACACATCCCAACGACCCAAATAATACGCCCAATAATACATAGTTTTCTTGCTTACGTGACTGTCACATAATATAATTACGTGACAGTCACATTAAGGAATTTAGCAATGATAGATATGGCAGACAGATACACCATGACCCTGACCGGAATTAAAGAACCTGTTAAACGCGGCAGGCCTCCCAAGTTCTCGGAAGCCATGTCACCCGCGCAAAGAAAAGCAAAGCAACGCAGAGCCCAGGATGATTTTATTGTCGATAACGACCCATCACTCTGGTCAGAATCTGACTGCATGCGTGTAATGAGCGCCAAGAAGTTCAGCTCGTATCATCAGTTCGCCTGGGAAAGGCTTGGGCAGATTAAGGGATATGCTGCGAGTTAAGAGAACAAGTGACTGACGAATGAATAGAATAGGGGAGGTGCAGAAGCCTTTATTCTTGCCACAAGAGGACCAAGATAAGCTTGCACATCTAATAGACCTAGTTATCCCTCCATGAAAGCCGACAATTTAGCTGCAGCCACAACAACGATACGCCCACTACTGACCTCCGGCACCTGGAAGCAAAGAATCGCCTTCTATGAAACCAAACTCGGATTTAAAGATGAATACCTTTATGAAGCACCTCAATTGAAACCAACAACAATGTCTGCAAACATTGAATTGATGAAGAAACCAGCGCACAAGGCTTAGCACTTGATTCACCCCTGGAAAGAGATACATGAGCAATACAAAGACACAAATAAAGACCCATTTCTTTGACAAAGGAAATTAAATGTCACTAAGAATAAAGATGCTTACCTGTGTTATTGGTATTTTTTTAATCATGATTGGGCTTGCACAAATCTCCCCAATCCTTGGCTTTCCATTTGCGGCTTTTTCACCTGTAATCGTAAGAATGGTTCTTTATACACATAACTGTCCTGAATGCGGCGCCACCTATATGGATGATCAATATGATTTCTCTAGCGATAAGTGCTCTAAATGCTCCAAGAAGACCGATAACAAGCCCCATTAGGCCAGAATCGATTAAGGGAGAGTCGACTAACCAAACCGAGCAAACGCACAGTCACGAGATCACCTAAATAAACACGGACTTAAGTAACTAAAGATAAAGCCAAATGAACTACGCAACAAACAGCGAGCCTGCAAAAAAAACCAACTAAGCTCATCATTGTTAAAACTCTAGAGTGTGATCGGGTAAATTGTTTTATCCATTAATGACCCTGCGCGCCAGATTGAAGACTATGCCAGCCAAACACAAAAGCCATCTAAGACATGTAGCTAGTGAAGCTTAGTTCACCCAAAAAAGAAGAATTAGCACGCGCGCAGAGGCGCGCTTTTCGAAACTTTACCCACAAAACTAAAATTAGCGACGCTCTCCACACGATAACAATTCAACTCAAACACACAGCATTAACACCTAATTATGGAATAGAGCGACCATTAACATTTGTTAATGAAGGTTAAGCGCGAGATCTTCGCATCTGTCATTTCAAGGGGTTACGAGAGTGTAAGAATTTAGGAGTAAGATCTTCAGGTAGCTTGTCGTGAGATCTTTTTTGTATTTGGAAGCTTAGCATGAGATCTTCCTAAAAAGCCTTTTATTATCAGATAGATAATAATACTATTTCTACCATAATAGGCATTATACACCTGGAACTCAAGCTTAAAACCGATGGCGGTTGCTGCTTGTTGGCTAAGGTTAGTATCAGAGGAAAGCATGGAAGACCTTCACATAAAAGCACTCTCAATTTTTGACCCCTATTTATTAGAAAAAGAAAACCAAGCCTCCCAGCAAGATTTCAGATTTGTTCAGTACACAAACGCCGAAGCCGCTATGAGAATCATCCAAAATAGGGAGGTTTGGTTGAGAAATGTTCAGTGTATGAATGATTACCGTGAAATTGATCATGGGTTCGAATGTTTAATCAGCGCATATAAGAGTGAGAACGGTCTTAGGTTAAGCAACCAAGTTAATGAGATTTTTCCTGATCTGATGAAAGAGATAGAAGAACTCATCGATGGATGGTTTCCTCATCTTCAGCAGGAGACATACATTACTTGTGTCTCAGAACATCCTGACGATGAAAATGAGTATGGCCGATTATCTATGTGGCGGGCATACGGAGGGGACCAGCCTGTTGCACTCATCATCAACGGGGAATCAATCCAGTTAGAAGATGCCGTTTTCAATGCATCCACATACCCTGTTAAATACTTAGATCCTGAAGATTTGATCGAAGAGTTCGGGCTTCTTTGCGCGAGATTCGCTTCGAATAGGAGTACGATTGATGCGTTAGGGCGAGAGAACGTTAAAAGCTACCTATTCGAGCTCTTCAAATCTTATTCATTGTGCATCAAACATCCAGGCTTCAATGAAGAACGGGAATGGCGCATAGTTTACAATCCTCAACTCAACCCTTCAGAGCTTGTTGAAAGCTCTATTGAATCTGTTCGGGGCATACCTCAGGAAATCTACAAACTACCTTTGAAAGACATTGAGGAAGCTCATTACACCACGGGCAAGGTTTCAGATGTGATCCAAGGCATCATTATTGGCCCAACAGAACATCAGGATTTTCTCAAAAAAACATTCATAAAAATCCTTTCAGAAGCAGGTTGCAACGAACCTTCCTCGCTAGTTCATGTTTCTGGCATCCCACTAAGGTGATCTTCTCTTTACATCCGTTTCAAAATATCCAAGGAGGGCACAATTGAACAAGCTATCAGCCTTATTTCCTGAACACAAAATACAGAGCATCTACTCTGCAGCAAGTTCATCCGTCTGGCATTCACATGCCATAGCGCACAGTGAAACCAACGGTAAACCTCGAGAAGAGGATTTCGTTTGTTCACTGGTAACCGATGGTATAAATAAATTGGCCGATTCATGGGCCGAAATTTTAGACCAACATGGAATATCGATTCGTATTTCTGGCGTGTTTGTTCATGGGCATCCACAAGTAACCTGGACTGGAATACCAAATAAGTCAAAGGTAGAGCTGGCAGACCTTTTGGTAATTCATCAACATGTAGGAAAGAAGAAAGCTTTTTCAAGAGCTATTCTTGTTCAGGCAAAGATGTCTGCTGATATAACACTTAAATTGAAACCTACTGATTCTCAGCTCGAACTGTTCTCACTGTGGCCAAGGTTCAAATTTGAAACAGGAGGTCTAGATAAACGCTGGAGGGATTTTGGTGATAACAGAAAAGGTTCTAGATATTCATTAATATCTCCTTGCTTTCAGTACCCAGAGGATATTCGTTGGCCTGATCAATGCCCTTGGGCTGCAAGCCTTCCTAAGGTAGAGCTTACTTGTGACTCTTCTTTTTCGAAGCTGTTAGGGGATATTCTTCTAGGGAAAGATGGTCGCCCATTTTCACTTCTTAATCCTAGAAATGATTGGTCCAAAACAATTGTTGAACTGCTTAAGATTACAGCTAACAAGACCTATAAAAGAACAAAAATGGGCAGAATTGACATACCTCGGGGGAACATCGCGCCTGACGCTTTGGCTGGGTGCTTATTCTATGCAAATCCTACTAATGATTTCCAATTAAAAAACAATAATCAAAAGTTTGACCAGTTCTTCGATCATTGTATCGAGATTGAAATGCCACCTAATGAGCCTTCTTTTGAAAATCAAGATGATGACTTTGGAGGTCTCTCTACATTAATAATCGAGACCTCTGACACTGAAGCAGGCTCTAAAGGAGACTGATTCCCTGTGGGTGAACTTCAATTGATTTTAAGATTCACCCATCATCATCTCGTAATGACCAGAGTTTCCCGTATGCTCGAAAATTTTCTTAAATACAGCTTGGTACTGTTCAGCCGAATCATCGGGTGCCTGAACAAACAAATCATCTGGGATGGTATGAGATCCATCATTGATCCAACAAAGTAGGGATCTGCATACCTGTTTCTCTTCAAAAGTTGTAAATTTTTCTATCAAATCATCATCACCCAACTTCCCCAAAATCTTGAAGTAATTTTCAATTATTCTTCGCATTGTATTTTGAAGGGTTATCCCTGAATTTCTCTCCCAGTCTTTGATTTCTCTCCATAGCAATTCATAAGATGATTCTATTGGGTTTTTCTGGCCGTAGGGATGAACAGAGGAAATATCAGCGCTTTTTCTTAAAATCCAGAAATGAGTATCAGCATCGCCATTTGACCGCCCATTTTGAAATGATGCTTCTTTATGGAAATAAACGTTATGGGTGAGGATAAACAGTTGGCGGCAGTTTCCAGTATCTTCTTTGGTCTCTCTAACCATATCCTTGATGATAGAACTAACAATAAATAAAACATTACTATCCAGACTCGAGATAGGATCATCTATCACTAAAACTCTATCTTCTGTAACACCTTCTTGATCAAGCGCTCCTTTTGCTAACTGAACGAAGTATAGGAATGTTATAAACGTGACTTCCCCTTCACTTAGAGTCTCATGGGCGAACGATCCACATTCCCTTTGAATCGCGTAATGGTTTTCTTCCTCTGGATAAGGCGATATCTTAAAACTCGTGAACCCATAAGCTCTTAGCAATCTATTAATCTCATCAACAGCAGGCTGAACACTAGTAACGTTCCTATTAAGTAGAATCAGTTCTTGTTCTAGGTCTGTAATATTTTGTTTGCGCTGATCAATATCTGCTTGAATCGATTGTATGCCTGTTAGGAGGCCCGATTGTTTATTAGTGCTACCTTCAATCACAGTTGAAAGCTCATCTGCTAGAAACTTCCAGATTGAGCTTTTTAAACGCTCAACTTCTTCAGCATAGTTGTCAACGAGATCATTATGGTTTTGTATTAACTCGTTAGCTTCCGTAATCAGTTTCTTAATGCTGGTTAATTCGTCGATAGAAGAATCGAGCTCTACCGCCTGGCTTGGTTTGGATATTTTCAAGTCAATCAAAGCGCAATTTTTAGCATAGATGCTTGTAATCGCCCTTAAGTGAGCCTGAAATGCTTCGATTTCAAGTTTTGTATCAGAGTTTACCGATTCACTGGAACTAATTTGTTCAAGTTTGCTAATTATCAATGCATACTCATCTTTATACTTTTGTAAGCTTTCAGATAAGTTTGTTTTTTCAGTTTCGAATGAATCATCGAAATATTCTTCAAGCTGTGCTCTGAAATCGTGATCAATCGTTTCATGCTGACAAAAGGGGCATGTATGGCTTTCATCTACTAGATAGTCTCGGCCTTGACTAACCCAATCACTGTGGCCAATCTTGCTGATTAGATCAGCTATCATCACATCAGATTTACCTACAATTACTTTTTGCCACAGTTCATTCTGTTCGAGTGGTTCTATTGCTTCGAATGAAATTTGCGATAAAAGTGATAGTCTACTTGGCCTTTCCGCAAGCAATGAATTCGATCTGTCTCTAAGGGATGTAATATCTTCAACGTCAGAGGTGTTTGTTTGTGATTCGTCAAAGAGCTTCTGTTTAAATGAGACCTTAGAACTGATCGACCCTCTAAGAGCTTCTTTAAAATCCTTCTCATACTTCTTGTACAACGCCCAACAACTATCAGTGACTTGGTTTTGTTCAGCCTCAAGCTTTTCTTCTTGCTTGCTTAACGTTGTGAATTTTTGAATGTTCTGCTCTTTAAGCTCTTTAAGGGCTGCTTTTTTTTGAGCTATTAAATCCAACTCTTCTTGAGTTGCTTGACCTAGTGTGAAAACACCCGCTATTTTCCCTGATCCGAAGTTTTTCTCTCTAAATTCTTTGTTATATGACAAGACCGAATAAGGCGTATTTGCTGTCCATTGGGTATGGCATGTAGAAAAATCACTATGGGATTGATCATATAAATATCTGGAAATGGTTGTTTTGCCACAACCATTGGCTCCATATATAAAATTGATTTTCTTGAGATCATCCAGAGTAACACCAGCTGCATCATAACTGGCAACATTTGAGATACTTATACTTTCAATCATATGAGATCCGTCTCTAAGTAGGTATAGAGTCAAGAATGCACAATAAATCTAACCATCTCAATATCCCGACGAGTATTTGATATATCTGAGAAATGAATCCCCATCTACAGATTCCATTGATCCTGAACACCTAGCCCAGTAAAAGGCACCTTCGGAAACCAGTACATGTAGTCTTTGATCACTACAGCCGATAACGGCTTTTGCTTTGTATGCAGGAACAGGTTCTTGGCAGGCCGTGTTCAATTCCTTCGTAAGCCAGTTAGATAAATCAGCAGGCGAAATGCGAATTTCGGCAAAGCTGTAACCTTCAAAGAAAGCCCCATCAATTTTATTTTTGATTACGTCAGCCAGTAATCGCCCATAGCTCGTAAGGTGCTTTGTAAGCGCTTTTGAGTCTGGGCTGACACTCACGTGGTCAGAAATGTTTAATGGACCAGTTCTGAGCCGTAGGAGAGCTCTCAGATCGAATAACTGGTCACGAAGCACATTTGTGCTGTTTACAGGCTTTATCACTTTACCGTCTATCAGGTGCTGTATCTCAGCAGAAGGGATTCCCATTACTGATGCCAAGTCTGATGCACGAACCTGATATCGTATATCCTCATCTGATTTGATAACCGTATTATTCCTTCGGGACGGTTTAACGAAGAGTGTGTATTCAGGCATTGGGGCATAAGTTGAAGCGTGAGAGTCGTTCCGTGCAATACGACTCAATCCATCAACAGGCAGTCTCACAGCTTTGTTGCCAAGGTCGCTTAAACCATCACGGACCATTTCTACTGAACCGATCCATTCTTCCTGCATGCCTGTATTTTCTAACATCAAATATGAACGGTGTACGAGTTCACTGTATCCATGTTCCTGAGAAACTGCATTGCAGGATTGATGAAATGAATCATAGGGCCTGGAAAGCTTTACTATCATTTCGCAAATAGAGTCTAACTCGTCAGTAGGTAAGTCAGATTGCCATGCCTTCTGTTCTAGCTCTGACACTTCAGTATGGTTTTCAGGTTTGCTCGTCTGATGCTTGTAACCACAAGAACAACCTGTGATAAGCTCTCTTTTCCAATCTAAGGGTTTTTCACAGCCTGGGCATGACTCGACAAGCTGGCAATAATGATGAGGGCAGTGGCTCATGTGAGCCATTCCCCAACGCCAATCAAACGAACGGCCTTCTGCAATGCATTCAGGGCAAATGCGTGGGTGATTCAACCTCAGGTCCTGAATGATACGTTTCTCTCGATAAACCCAAGGCATAGAAAAATACTTCGCAAACCCCGAGAACAAAGTCTCAGGGCTGCGATTCATGTAGGGAGATAACTTGGTAAAGCAGTCGAATAGCTGATCAGAAGACCATCTTCCAACACTCTTAACCATCGTAGGTTTTACACCGATAGTGCCGAAGAAATCTTTAAGCCCCTCAAACCCATTGAGCTTGGCAAGCCTCAGCAGATAGCCAGCGTAAGATTCGTTTTCTTCAGGGTAGGGGCGCACCCCAATCTTCCTTACTTGTACCATCCCGCTTTCTCCTGAAGTTTTGCTTTATCGTTAACAGAAAACGGATTGAACGTGTCCCCCAACTTGGGATTCATCTTGTTCCTCTGATAAATCCGTTCAAAATCGGAAATATTCACCGTCTTTGTAAGGTCTGTTTTTTCAAGAACTTTAGCGATGAGGCGTTCAATTAAGCGGATTCTGCCATTTGAGGCCAACCAAACCCTCTGCAGCATAGTTTTATTCGTAAGGCTGATAATCTTAACGCCAGCATCCGCAAGAATGAGTTCAATGGTATGCATAAACTCCACAAACTCGCTGCAGGAAGCTTTCAGCCTTAGGTTATATGGCTTAATTTCTGCCTGTTCGAAGGTCATCCTCTGAAAAAGCTCATCATAGGCTTCAATGGCTTTTCGACCTTCAGGAATCCCAGCCATAACAACAGCCACTTTCGTATCGTCCATAAGGGTTTTAATGTAGTTCAACACGTTCCGAGTACTGGTTTGAGCTTGCTCACGTAGTAGGTGCTGAAACTCATCAAAAACTAGGAGCTCAACTCCCTGGGATCTAATGAACTCCCTTAGCCTCATATTGAGCGCAGACTGTGTGCCAGATAGGTTTGAATGACCAACGGCTTCCAGCATTTCAACAATAAGGCTGTTGATTGTTGGTTTTGAAGGGATGCTGATCTTGATGATTGGCACACGAGTTAACTCATCTGTTTCTAAATTCTCACAAGAAGCTAGATATGAGGATACGTAGGTATCTAAAATTGCTGATTTACCCACACCAGGTTCACCAGAGAGAATCATTCCAGAAGCCAGCGTGCCAGACATATCGTGTGTCGCTTCTATCGACTCAACTGCATCTTTGAACGATTGGGTCTTGATCGTTTTAGATACGAAAAACTGTGTTTCAGACTTGAGCTTGGCAAAAACAGCTTTCCACTCATCAGAAAGGGCTGCAGGCGCAGCGATTGGCTTAGACATAATCAAGTCCTTGTTTATTGTTCAGAATTTCATCATCGTCATCAGAGTGCGATTCAGTTGTAGGTTGAGCGGGCTTTTCAGTTTTCTCTGGGGGTACGTCAGGAGTAGGAGGTGTGCGAAACTCATCCATGTTTTCACGGATACCCTCAGTATTGGCAGGTGAACTTTTCTTACCCTTCAGATCGTGCTTCTTCTTATCAGCAACTTTTTGGGCATCAGCAAGAGTTTTGCTTTTACGCGAAACGCGAGCTCTGCTATAGCCTTTTTCTTTCTTCGGTGGGGGATATGCAGCTTTAAATTCTGCTAACGTCATCCCATCAACAACACGCTCGTCGTACGTTTGGATCTCAAATGACTCCTCAGTAAAAGGATCAATGACCGTGATGCTAGTGATGTCATTTGGGCTATATTCACAAGTCACATAAGGTTCTTCCTCCATGCGCTCCAATTTCATACAAATTTCTTGCAAACGCCCACTATCGTTATAGCGGATGTAATTTAGGGTAATACCCAAATGCCCATTAGTACCTGAAATTTTACAACGTCTTACATCACCTCTACGGTAACGAATTTGTTCGTAGTTAGAGGGGTATTCAGGTGGGTATTTCTTGGCATTCTCAACCCATTTTTTATGAGGAGTCATATCACCACCAAGCCCAGAGTGTGGCGCTTGATGATATTCATCGATGATCCAATGAGTTAATGCGTCGTAGAATTGGTCCAGCGTCATACAAGTCACATCCTCAATCGACACATCTAACTTCTTTTGATCTTCTTGTTTTCCCAAATACCCAGGTAAAGACTTCGCAAAAGTCCGACGCAGCGTGTTATTAAAGCTTTCAACAAACGGCTTTTTGCGACCCTGGTATGTTTGTACTATCTGACTTTGCCCTGTAGTTTCTTGGATGAAAGCCTGTGTTCTGATGCCCTTGTATGCAGGGCCACCATCTACCACTATACGAATAGGCGCACCAAACATTGGCCAGTCATTAATAGCTTCATCGGAGTATGAATCTGGATCTTTATATGAAATGGCATGCTTGATACTATCAATGGCACTGCTTTGACGCTCACCTGAACCAATCGAAACCTGAATACCTAGTACCGCACGAGAGTAGCAATCAACAACCGTGAAAAGTGTTACACGCCCAAGGAAATGACCTTCTTCATCCATTATGCCCACAGCCAGTGACACTGCATCAGCTTCAACTCGTTCAAGAATCTTCTTAGGCGCATAACGTTTAAGCGCTATTCGGGTTTCATTCGAGAAATGTCGTTTGCCAAATTGAGTTTTGAGCAAATCGAAGGGGTTTATGTATTTGCCTACCCAGTCAGAGAAGGTTTTGTAGCACGGGTAGTTTGCATCCTCACCATACTCTTCCTTTAGATCATCGACGTATTTATCAAAGACTTCTTGCAGCGTAGGCCTTTGCTCAACGAACAAATATTGTTCCATCTTCTCGATTGCGTAAGCTCTTTCATCATCAGAAAAACGGGAGGCTCGTGTTTTAGACGGTCTACGTAATGTTGAAGCTAATCCATGCGGATGGTTTTGATGTGCGTGAAGCCAGCGCGCAAGTGCTGCAGGTGATGCACCAAGCTCATCTTCTGGGTGCTGACTTCGAACGTAGCTGATGACTTCCTGTCGCAGCTTGGTACCACCAGGGCCACCTGTTTTTGAGCGGTAGAGAAGCTCATCAACATAGACCTGCTTTCTTTGTATTTCGACAACATCACTTTCAGAAAGCTCCAGCTTATAGCTGACTTCCTGTTTATGGTTTGCAGGGAAGATTGACTGGTGCAGACGACCAATCGCTTCCTGTATGGTTAAAGAAATTGGCTTAACATTTAACTTCTTCGTTGTAAAAGATACCCAATCGCCAGGTAGGCGAGTCACTGTCATAAGAACGTTTTCGTACACAACCTGTGCACCATCAACAAACACTGGATGATTCATGAGAACATCTCCAAAAAATTAAATTAGATTCTGAATCGAGGGGATTACCAGCTGAGCTGGAGAGATTCCCAAGGCTGCGTGAGATCGCAGTCCATCAACTTGTGAGCTATTGCGCGCCGACATAATCCTGGGGCGAGACCCAGTTCTCGGAGTCGATCTTGTAGCTCAAGAATGTTGGCTGTTGATACCTGTGGTAATGCCTTCCTCAGCTCATCCATCTCGGAAATAGGTGAGGGGTGGCGTAGTACAGGGTTCAGATAATTTAAATTGTGGTGACGCTCGCCAATACGGATATCTTCATCAGTTATAACGATGAAAACTTGGCCTCTCTGGCGGAAGTACTTCTTGAGAATTCTAAACTTATCAGCGAGACGTTGGTTGTTCCGAATCTCTCTGACTTCTTTGATTTCAACAATGTAGGTCACACCGTCTTTCACAACTTTGAAATCAGGGGAATAGCGGCGTTGGCCATTAGGAGTGTCATAGAAGACAGAGCCAGGCTGAGCTATAAAGGTGGATGCTGTTCTTTCGAAATTGAGCAGATTGAAGTAATCAAGTTCCAACTCACTTTCCAAAGCAGCTACCTGATCAGTGAAATCAGAGTAGACGTAGTAAGTACCACGAACAGGGGACTGTTTAGCAACACGACGTGACTTGCTCATAGTGCACCTCCCGCAACATGCAGGCAGATTGCGCACGAGATAACCATCGAGCTGAGTTCGATTGTTGAGGTCGCAGTGTTGTTTAGTCTATGAAGGAAGCCCCAAAGGGTATTCCTGAAGAAGGTAAATCTATGCTTTTCAGCTAGTGCCGCAGTAGATTTGGTTGAGGTAGAACATTCAGTTTGCTCCGTTTTGCCAGCAATGACCTGGCGAGACATTAAGGTTTTCATGAGGATGTCCTCAAGTAATAAAGGGTGTTTCTAGTGCGTTAGGCACCTCCAATGAATATTGTGAATTTATGAAAGATGGCCCCATTGTATGGATCTCTCTGTGCTCATACAAGGATTATTTAATTGATCTAACTTGATGTAATAGAAGGACTTTCTTTCAAATAAAGGGTGTGTTTTACAAAATAAGATGGGGTTGACAATTCTGGAACTTCACGCCACTTGGAGCTTTCAGAAAACACAACCCCTTATTTTATTTAAAAAGTCTAAAAGTGCTTTTTATAATCTTTAGGAATAAGCAATACTGGGATGTATGAAAAACAAATCTCAAAAACGGCTGCGTAGCGAACACTAGTCCACCATTGTTTTCACTTGATTTGATGCGTTTGTAGCTAGAAGAGGGAAATTATATAGAGAGCTTGTTTGCCAAATCTGCTTCTTTGAATCCGTTTTCGATGTTGCGGAGTATCTGAGAAAGCCTTCTGGGCAGTTCATCCCCATAGAACTCTGATGCTTTTTGTTTGATCGCATCAAGTCCAAAGTAAAAAGCGACCTGTAAAAGATCGTTAAATCGATACCGCTCTACGACCTTGAACAAAAGAATATCAGCAGACATGCTCGGATTCGCATGATCGTATGCATACTCAAGCTCTAGACGTTTAACTAAACGCTTTTCAGATGGGTGCGGTATCTCTCGTATAGGAATGACTTCTCTATGAGTTCCAGTGATGAACTTTCCCATAACCTTTCTTCAATATTTCCTTAAGTTCTCTGCAGTGGTATCGTTTAAACGTAGCATAAATTCATGGAGGAATATCAAAATGCTAACAGTAACTGTCAAGGAAGGTCAGAAGCTCTACATTGGTGACGACATCATTGTTCACCTTCACCACGATTCCATTGGTTCAAGACAAGTCAAACTCTCAGTTGATGCTCCTGAGGACGTAACAATACTTAGAGAGAAGCTTAAGGCCAGACTAGATTCTGGCAACTCAAACAACACACAGCGCAACTAAATAAGGGTCTACATTGAGACACATCGCTTCAGTCATACTCCTGTCTGTATTAAGTTCAGCCGCAGTAGCGGATGTTTTATCGGTTCATTGCCCACTTGGCTGCCCGTCAAACCCTGAGGGCAATGATTTAGTGTTTGGTCATGTTTATGCACTATCGAATAATGGAAACACTAAATTTGCAGATTGGGTGGCATATGAAGTTGATGTGTCCAATTTTGGAAATACGCCTGGTAGGAAATGGGCCGTTGAACCACTTTTAGGTGAGAATAAAACATTAGAGGCTGCAGATTATAAAAGCGCTTCTAGCTCGGTGTTAGAGGCGGATCGAGGACATCAGGCTCCTCTGGCCTCATTTGCTGGCTCCCGCTATTGGTCTGAATTGAACTACTTATCCAACATCACACCCCAGGATAAAGATTTAAATCAGGGCCCCTGGAAGAACCTAGAAGAAGCAGTCCGAGAGGCAGTGTCTTTTAGGAAGTCTCTCTTTGTTATTACTGGACCTCTCTATATCGCAGAAATGCCTTCTATGCCAAAAGCAGACGAAGAACACAAAGTGCCTAGCTCTTACTTCAAAGTTGTCTATGAACTATCTGGTAAGGCTGCTGCTTTCATTATGGATCAGAGTTCAAAGCGTAATGACAAATATTGTGAGAAGCGGGTAACTCTCCACGATCTTCAAAGCAAAATTGAATTTACATTACCAAAGCTCGAAATCAATCAGCGAATATACTCACGACTGGGTTGCTAGAACTATAAGCTGTATTTCAAAGAAGCATTACTTGTTCAAAATCAGGATAAACGAGGGAAGTATGAGTGATTGGGATTTCTTGCACGACATGCACAATGAAGGTTATAGCCCAGACCAAATAGCTGATGCAGCTGCTTGTGGATATAACCCCTATGATCCATTTAATCTGGTTGATATAGGATATGATCCTGATGAGTGGGAAGAGGTAGATCACGACCAAGATGATGAGTGTGATCCTGAGTTAGTTATGGTGTTCGAAAATCTGGTTCACAATGCGAAACAATTTCACTCAATAACTAATCGATATCTACAAATATGGGGAGAGCTAGGGGAGTTGTTTGCCGAAATCGCGTATGGGATACAACGACACAAGCCTCACACAAAAGGCTCTGATGGAAGACTCGGGAATGACTTCATTGAAATTAAGACTATCTCACCTGAGAAAAAAGCAGAAGAGGTGAGGGTAAAGCGAGGGGGTAATTTTAATAAGCTTTTAATAGTGAAAATTGACGAAAATTTCGCATTTGAAGGAAAATTTATTGCACGTAAAGACCTATCAAAAGCTGGAAGTGCTCATTTAAGAGCTTCGTGGTCAAAGAAGTAAGCCACTCAAGCTAAGGACAATCCGCTAGGCTGAAGAAGTGGGTCAAGGTAACTTCAGCCTTGAACTCATTTTAGGCTTATCACAGAGTCTACAGAAACCTTCAGTATATTTTATTCTCCGTTACCTTCTTGGCAGATTCCTTAGCCCTATACGAAAAATTCGATGGTTCTAATCTGAACAGACCATTTCCTATGTCGAGCTCAAAAAGATCGTGGCTCTTGTGTCCCAATGCGGAACGCATAACTTGAGTTAAGTTTTTAAAGGCCAGTAACTCATTTTCTCTTTCTAAAGTTGCTCCTTGTTCCCAAAAATGAAGTAAGGCTTCCACTACTTCACGGTGACCACATGTAATTATTCTGTTTTTAGCATCATTCAAAGCGACTAAATCAGCTTCTTCACTGTCAGTATTACCAAGCCTTCTTGAGACAGCCAATCTAGACGCTGCACCTATGAAATCAGAATATGATTGGATCTGAAATTTTAGAAGCTCTCCTGCCTGGTTTCTTGATGTAGCAAGATAATGGGCTATGAAGGCTGCTATTAAAGAGCTAATTAAAGATATAACGACTGTCATTGAGATTCCCTGTCATTCAATTTGGATCTATTAAAGCATTTCCAGATCTTAACTTGTACCAATAGACCATCTGACACTTAATATAAAATTATCCTTTTTTTACAATATGTTAGCGGCCGCAAACATGAAGAGAATTCTTTTTCCTACATGTCGTATTGTGCTTAACTGAAGACAGTTATTTCAGTGCAAGGGGCTAACAATGAACAGCGATTTTTACCAGGGGATCAACCAAGAAGCTTTCAAGCTCGTTATTTGTCACTGCCCACCAGCTATTAGCCCTGAATCCGAGCTTGAAATGACTAAATTAGTCGCTACAGCACTGCTTATTGGAATAGATCATGCACTACTTCAGCCTCTCCTTGAGGGTGGGGACGTTAAGAATATGCGCAAACTTGTAAACGTTCATACACACTGAGGTTCAAAATGGGATTCTGTATTGAGCTAGATGACGAAGAGACCATAGGTCGTAGTGAGGAATTTGAAGCACTGCTTATAGAACTGGGCCTATTAAGCGACTGGGAGGATTATAAAGCTAACCTTTTCAGGGGTCCTGAAAATTATGGTCCTGAATCTATGGATGCGAATGCTAGGCGTTACTGCCACCTCAGAGGTATTGCGTTACTTCTAGGCTCACAAGTTTTTATGAGTTGCGTGCCAAAACGGAGCGGTCATGTAGCACGATACTCTGTACTTGAAGCAACTTTGCTACACCTCAGGCTGAAAGAAGAGTGGGACGAATATTTCATGGGTAGCGCCTTTGTACTACTCGACAATGATGGCACACGTGAGCCTGATAATTGGGGTATCTACTGGCACGATGTAGAAAGATTCTACTTGCAACGTGGTTTAATTCTAAAACCGTTGCTTGAATCAGAATTACCCATAGATGCTCTGCTGAATGTGGTCAGAGGGAACCTGAAACTATCAAATCTGCATCTTAGCGATGAGCAAATAGATATTGCAAGACTAGCGACACACGGGCTCATTTCAAACAAAGAAGCACTAGAACGCATCAAAATTTTGAGACCAAGTTAAATAATTACTTACGTGCCTATGCAACTATGAAAACTCTTCATGGTTTGCAGAGCCACAGATTTGGGCCACTAATACTGTTTTATGTAGCTGTTATCCTAATTTATAGGAAAACTTATTAATTAATTGATTTAGTGGGCTTATATACTGAAAAATCTAGATGACTTCAGCTTAATTCATGTTAGGTTTAAGCTAATTGGATACAGCTTCTAAAGGAATAATAATTCTTAGTTTATGGACAAGCTAACAGTCAAACCAGGCTTTCTTTCCAAGCTCTTCGGTAAACAGCCCCAAGAAATTGAGATCACCGTTGATGGCATATTTCTTACCAACAGAGGTGAGCGTGAGCTCGTTACTTGGGACTTATTATCTGACGTTCCCAAATGTTCTAATGGTTGGTTTTTCAGCAGCCTCGAAGTCGGTGAAGAGACGATCCGTTTTCTACCTAAATCAGAAACAGGCAAGTTAGTTCAACAAGCATTCCAGCATTTCTATTACTTTCATTCGACGACTGCAAAGCAGGCGTTAAATAGAATTAATGAGAAGCTCAGTAAAGTTCACTATATCAGGACTAGCCATGTAGAGAAGATCAGTGCTTTTGCTTCAAGTGCACTCGGTAAAACTAAACTCCCTGACACTGACTCTTATAATGCATTGCCATCCGACCTTATTGCCCTCTACGGGACATTAAGAAATTGGTCGTCTAGAAACCCCGCATTTATCGATTCATTACGTAACAGGTATATAGAGCAACAACTGGCTGAGCATGGGACTTTATTCGATAAGATTGAATCCAATCCTCTTACCGACAAACAACGCTTAGCCTGCATCACTGACGAAGATAACAATTTGGTTCTAGCAGGTGCAGGGACAGGCAAAACTAGCACGATGATTGGCAAAACAGCTTATCTGATTGAGAGCAAGCAAGCTGTAGGTCATGAAATACTGCTATTGGCTTATGGGAATAAAGCTGCGGCGGAGATGCGAGAACGGATTCAGGAGAAGCTTGGTGTATCGAATGTAGCAGCTTATACGTTCCATGTATTAGGCCAGAAAATCATTTCAGACGTAGAAGGGGAGAAACCTTCAATCTCTCCATTAGCAACAGATGAAAAGCTGTTCACAAGCTATGTGGATCAATGGTTCTCATCACTTCTCAGTGATACCAAGTACAAAGAACTAGTCTTGCAGTACTTTGAGCAATACCTCTTTCCTGAAGCCAATCCCTTTGAATTTGAGACCCAAGGTGATTACTACGAATACATTCGAGCTAATGAGATCAGAACATTCAAAGGAGAGAACGTAAAAAGCTTTGAGGAATGCTTGATCGCTAATTGGCTGTACTCAATGGGTATCGAATACAAGTATGAAGTTGATTACCAAGAAGCCAACACAAGGACGCCTGACTTCCGACAGTACAAGCCTGACTTCTATCTACCCCAATATCAGATATACCTCGAACACTTTGGTATAGATAAACAAGGGAGCACTGCACCATATGTAGATAAAGATAAGTACTGGGAAGGCATTAACTGGAAAAGAGCTCTGCATGAAGAGCATGAAACAGTACTTATTGAAACCTATCACCATGAACAGGTAGAAGGAGAACTCCTCGCAAACCTTGAAACCAAGCTTGCTTTGCAAGGTGTTAAATTTAATCCGCTTCCTGCTGACTCAATGCTGAACACATTACGTGAGTTCGGTGCAGTTACAAACTTCTCTTCCCTGTTATCAGCTCTCTTAAAGCAATTTAAATCAGCAGGTTCTTGCCTAGAGGCTCTCAAGAACAAGAAAGAAAGCCCTCAGCTTGTAGCTGCTGCGGAACTACTTGAGCCTATTATCAGGCGCTATGAGGACCACTTGGCAGGGAATAGGGAAATAGACTTTGAAGATATGATCCATAAAGCTATCTCCTATGTTGAAGATGGCAGATTCAAATCTCATTGGAAATTTATTCTGGTTGATGAATTTCAGGATATTTCATTCCCAAGGGCTGAACTGGTAAAGAAGTTACGGGATTCCAGAAAGAACACTTCTATATTCTGTGTTGGGGATGACTGGCAAGCAATATACAGGTTCACAGGTAGCGATGTTGGTCTAACAACTGGTTTCGATCAGATGTTTGGGGCTACAAAGACAATTTCTTTAGATAAAACCTTCAGGTTCAATAACAAGATTGGAGATGTTGCGTCTCGGTTTGTGATGAAGAATCCATCGCAAGTAAAAAAAGAGATGCATTCACATTTACATGTAGATCAACCCTCAGTTTCCCTCATCAGAAAGAACATCATTAGCGATGATTATTATGGGCATGTAGTTTCAGTTCTTACGAGGATTTCAGAAACAGCCAAACCAGGGGCAACGGTATACGTTCTGGCCAGGTATCATTTCAAGCTCTTTGAGAGTTCCCAGCTCAGACACATTAGATCAATGTTTCCTAACTTGGAAATATCACAGCTTTCATTTCATGCCTCTAAGGGCAAGGAGGCTGATTTTGTGATTATTGTAGGCTTGGATAATGGTAAGCACGGATTCCCGTCTAAGAAGCTCACACACCCTCTGATCGAAGAACTTCTACCTAAAGCGGAAGAGTATCCTGAAGCAGAAGAACGCAGACTTTTTTACGTAGCAATAACTCGAGCTAAGCATCGTTGCTACCTAATAGCAGATATGACCAAAGCCTCTTCTTTTGTGAAAGAACTAGTCAAAGATAAATATGAACTAACTCTGGATGAGTTTGGAATTGATAAAGAGCAGTCAGAAGCTAAAGAACGCCGCTGTAGATCATGTGAATCTGGGACACTTATAAAGCGAGAGGGGCCTCATGGCACGTTTATGGGATGTAGTAATTATCCTCTATGTAATTATAAAGAGAGTACATGCCCAAGATGCAACAGCACTATGAACAACAGCAATGAATACAGAATTTGCTCCAATTCAAGCTGCAGTTGGTGGATTCCTATTTGTCCTGAATGTGGTGGAAATTTGATGATGAGAGAAAGCCACTATGGAAAGTTTTGGGGCTGTGAGAACTATCGTTCAGTTGGAAGTAGTTGCTGCCATAGGCAAAAATTCATTGAGCCTCCAGAATGATAATATTTTTAAGGATTTTATTTACTCATATTGATACAGCTATAGAACGCCAATGCTCATCATTTCAGCTCATAAATTATAGGTTCAAGGATGAAAGTTTCGAAAAAAACGCAAAAGAAAAAGGCTGTTACTAAGAGAAAAATCAAAAAAAATGAGACTGAAGGCAAAGAAAAAAGTTAATGAAAACTCCTGAAGCACAACAAATCCAAAACACTTTCAGAGCAAAGTCCACTTATGCCTTTCTCGAACGGCTATGAGGGAAACTTGCGAATTGAGAAAATTTTCAAGCCTATATTGAAAAATTATGACCCAATTGAAACTGCAGCAGTTTTTTCTAGCCTGACATTAATACCTCAATATCAAACAAAGCAATTTAGCTTAGAAAAACTCATTGGCCTATGTATATCACTATGCAGTGGCTCTAAACCGCCAACGGTTGATTTAGTTACCAGGTTACTAGAAAAGGCTAGTAAAGCTGGCTTCCAAATTATGGAAGATCCTGCAGAAGATGTTTTCATTGATTCTCTGTGGTTTGACGGAAAAAAATACAAGGTTGCAACTGGCTTATGGGAAGGAGGGATTTACCAAACACAAACCTACTTGCAGTTGGTTGAGGAAAGAGTAAAAGCTGATAAACGCTTTACCGAAAAAATCAAAACCATTTTAGAAATATCCGATGAACTAATCTCCAGAGGCAGCTTAGAAGTTGGTGAGCTGGGGTATCCGTCAAAGCTAAAAACAATACAAAAGAAAGATTACTTAAATATAAGGGAATGTATAAACCGCGTAACAATACCTCAAAAGCCAACAGCAATACCAAGTCTTCAGGAAGACAAGTTTCAAAATATTTATAAGCAAGAACTCGGAAACAGTGACTTAGAAGAAGCACCATTCATAAGGAGGCAAGATAGAACTATTTGCCTTCTTCCATCTTCAGTTATAACTTGCCTCAAAAGACTCATCCTTTCGTATTTGCAGTCAGAATACCCTGTAACTACGTGCGATGACCTAATTTCCTATCAGCTTTTACAGAGGATTAATGCTCTAAAAATTTACGGAAAATTCGAAGGTCTACCAGTAGTATTCAGAACTCTACCAGTCAGTGCTAAGTACCGCATCGCTGAATCTATTATTGAGTTCGATAGGAACTACTTTTTTCATTTCATCTTTATTTATCAAAGCTGTGGCAAGTTACACAATGATTGGTTCGCAGGCATTGATAAGCCTAGTGACTCCGTTTCTTCATATCTTGATGATCGTATTAACCACGCCAGAAGAGGTATGCTTTCTCATAAAGAAAGAGGACAAGGCTGCTCAATAATCGTTCTATGTGGGCACGGTCAGGGGATTGGTCTCAACTTTAGATTTTCTGACAAAGATAACTGGAGGATACTAGCAACAAACATCCATGACCTTGATACGATCAGCAAGGATAAGGACTGTACACCGCACAAAATTTGGAGATTAACTGAATCAGAAAGTAAGCTCAGAAAGCTTGGGTTAACACTAATAAACTACAACGGATTTCTTAATCTCTATGGCTTCTCAAAGCAAAATGACTACGGAATTATACAGCACAAAGATTTTGTAGATGCGCAGCACGAAAACAGCTCAATTGTATTAGCAATCCCAAATAATTGTCAGCTTGATATCCGCCAAAAAGCAATAACCGACAATGAAGTTTTTATATTGCACCACCCTGAAGTCGGAGATATCGGTGTGTCTAAAGGATACCCTGAATCTATATTTTCAGTTAATGAAAGAGAGTCTATTTACGTACCAAGCAATTTTGATCCTGAGTGCTTTAGAGCAGTATTTTTTGATAAAACGTTAAGTCTATGGATTGAAAGCACTGTATCCCCAAGTATGGATATCGACTTACAGTGCAGATTGTTCGAGGCACTATTAGCGTGGGTCAATAAGTTCTTTATCAAGATTGGGCCAGTCAACGCAGAAAAACTTCATAAGCACATTAAATTGTGGAGGCTCTCGCTCAACATTAGAGATGATTGGCAAAAAATTAGACCTACACCTAGCTATCAAGCTTTATCAAAATGCTATCAAAATCGTTACAAGGGAGAAGTGCTAGAGACTAGCTTCCCAAGCATATTAATAGACGGTTTGAGATCAGAATATAACTATACCGAGCGTGCAATGCTCCGCGCACTTGCAGAGTATTCTTCCAAGTACATTGATGTAAATACTGACCAGATTATTGACCAAGTGTTCTGTAATTATGACGCTCGTTATGTACATGCCTTTGTAGCAAAAGAATACAGTGAATATTTCCTTACAGAAAAGCAGGAACCAATTTCCGTAGAAAGAATTGATGAACAAAACATCAAAATTGATATGGGATGGCAAGTAAGGAATAGGGCAGAGGGGAATACTCTCAAGGGGAAAGCTCAGTGTGGGAAATATTTAGATGAATTAATCAATTATTTGGTCGCCAAAATTAACAGCCTATTGCTCATTTACAATAGGGATCAGTTGCTGACATTGCTTTTAGAAAATATCGAAATTGCGGATACGCAAAAAAAACGATGGAAAAGAACGATAAAAGCCAACAAGGCATTACAGAAGGATTACGAAGAATTATTAGATGTAGTCAACCAACACCTTGGTGAGCTAAACGCAGCTTCACTTACTTCAAGATTAGTAGTAGAGATGGCTCTGTGTGAATGCCCTGAAGAACATGGGGAGCGACCAGGCATAATTGAAGTACAAGAATTACTTTGTTTAGCGTCCATGATTCACCATCTAGGAGGATTGAGAGAGGCTATATATTATGATGCGGTAGAGCCAACAATCATCATTTCAAACTTTGGTGATGTAATGTTTGATCAATCATTTATGGAAGAGGTTGTTCAAAATTATGCTCGTCAGTTAAATGAAGACATATTGAAAGAAAATGAAATCAACTATAAAGAAAACTTGACTGAAGCTGTTGTTACTAACGAAAAGTTTAGATTAGATGAAACATTTGAATTCGCATGGGAACAAGAATTTGGCTTTTCAATTGAGGCCCCTATAGAGCTTCTAAATGGACTGCGGGATCTAGGTATTCATAAGGAGCAGCTCGTATATAAAGCGGATTTAGAAGAGATCTGCGAAGCTTGTCAGACATTAACGTCAGATCAAGTTAACAAAATGCTAATTGCTCTGTCAGTACATCCAAGAAGTAGCTGGGAAGAAATTCCAGAACCATACAAACCAAGTGACGCTTACCCTTGGAAATTCAGAAGAAGATTCTCATTGTCATGCAAACCCATCATTAAGCTTACGAATAACAGCTACTTAGTATCACCAAAGCTAATTACTAAATGTTTCTTCTATTTTCTGAGAATTTGCTTTCGCGCAGAACTTGACGATCAGCACTTCAGAACAAAGCCGATGAGGAAGTGGATAGGAGCGAAAAGAAAGCAAGCAGGACTAACATTTAACTCCGAAGTGAATATAAAACTACAAGAACTAGGGTGGTCAACTCTGGAAGAGAAAGGGTTACCAGAGCTTCTGCAGTTAAAAATAGAGCAGGATTTAGGTGATGTTGATGTTTTAGCGTGGTCAACCAGGCTAAGGAAAGTGTTAGCAATAGAGTGTAAAGATTTGCAACTTGCCAAGACTCAGGGTGAGATTGCAGGACAAATCCAAGATTTTCGCGGTGTATCAACTAACAAGAACGGTAAGCAAAAGAATGATCGATTGCTTAAGCATGTGTTAAGAGTTCAAAAGTTGAACGAACATAAGGATCGACTGGGTAAGAAGCTGGGAATGAATGAGACATATTCGCTAGAGGCCTATGTAGTGTTTTCAAATACCGTTCCTATGACTTTTAGCTCCAGCAGGAAATTTATAGAAGAGGTCGACTTCATTTCATATGAAGAACTCTACAAACTCGATACAAAAACTAAAGAGCCTGACTTAACAGAATAATGTGCTGTTGTCAGAACAAGTCAAAAGAGCTACGTGCGCTACGTTGCTCTTTTCGACACTTCACCCACAAAAAAACATTCTTCGAAGCTCTCCGCACGATAGAGGCATATACGCAAACAAGATCTACATAGCGCACAAATTAGATAGATCTCACTCTTAACTTCCAACACCTCATATCATGAAAGTAATAACTAACAGGCTAGAGCAGGCCAGAACTAGTCTTGAGTTTTTACTTTACTGTGAGATCAATCTCACGCTTAAGTTCCATTAACACATTCTAGGGGAATACCTATACATTCATAATTACTCTATTTAACATAATATATATTATACGCATATACATATCCTGCAACTTCCGGGCTAACAAATTAGCTAAGACTTACTATCAAGTTATAATTACCCGCACAGAACGCGCAAAAAACCATGTCGACTGACACCCATTATGCTCAGCAATCCCGCCTAAATTACCAAACCAACCAAGATGAATAATTCGAATTAACCTGCGACCCAGACAGCCCAATTCGCAACCACTCAACCAGACGCACACAAACCCAAAACACACGCGCAGCAAACAAAGATCTGCAACCAGACAGCCATCGCACCAATAACTACAAAGGAAATAAACAATCTGCACTTGCACAAAAAAAAAGCCCGCTAGCACAGCCGACAACCCAGATAAGAAACAAATACCCTGAACACACAGGCAATTAATCATTAACCTAAGCGCCAAACACCTAGCTGGATGCAAATCCACACCACCAAACACAGAATAATTACTATCTGCCTTATAAAGCTGAAACCTATCGACCCCAACAAGCCAGGCGCTTAAATTTCATACAAACACGTCCATCCGAACTAGAGAACAAAAAAACATACAATCAATAAACTGAAATGCCTGCTAGAAACCACTTTAAAAAGAGACAATTAATCTTTTAATATCAATAGCTAAGTAAGCGTTTTGAAGAATTGGTATCAGAAAAAAGCAGCATATAACTTTCAACAGATCGCACTTAGATTTGGCGCCCTGGACAGATCAACACCCTGCCCGACCAAAACCAGCAAGGAATTAAAGAGAAGCTAAGCCCTGGATACAGGCTGCTGAGCCGACTGGTAGCTGCACAATAAGGCAGGATGAAGATTTATCAATTCGCCTGTCACATCTGATTTCACAACCAGCATGGAAGGCTCAGGAGCAATTGAGTGCAACTTTGCGAGAACCTCATAAGGCTGATACTTATGAAGCTGAAAGGAGTTAGATTCGTACAGATCAGCATCCAGCATAACACTGTCGCCAACTGAAATTTCATTCCAAAGCAATTCGGTTTCGAGATGCAATTCGGTAAAGTCCAACACACTCATAACAACACCCTCTGCTTGAAGATAATTTAAGCTTGGACGATATTATGACGAATTGCTAGATGAACCAGCTCTGAATTGTTAGAAATTTTTAGTTTTCGGAAAATATTTGTGCGGTGGGCATGAACAGTTTTTGGGCTTAGAAACATCTCCTCAGCAACAATAGAGACCGTTCGCCCCTCCGCCAGAAGTGAGAAAATCTGCAACTCGCGCTTAGTCAGACTCGCCAGAGAGGCGCCATCAGCAGAACCGCCCTCAGTAATTCTCAAGCGAATTTCTTCGGTTATATATTCCTCACCTGCATGAATAGCCTTAACAGCCTCCAGAAGCTCATCAGGCGCGCAGCGCTTAGTGAGAAACCCCTTAGCACCAGCATTAACCACATGCGCAGGAAATGGATCTATCTCCATTGCAGTAAGAACAAGCACTTTTGCTTTAGGGTCATGCGAAATGATACGCCTGATCGCCTCAAGCCCACCATTAAGGTTATTGCTCATCTCTTCGGTATTGGCATCTGAAGGCATATTCAGATCCATTATCACCACATCAGGCATATGGCTTGCGTACATTTCGCAGGCAGACTGGCCATTATCAGCCTCGCCAACGATCTCAATGCTCTCATCAGAAATCAGCAGACGCTGAAAGCCCGCTCTAACCAGAGGATGGTCATCTACCAGCAGTATCTTAATAGGGCTAGACATGCACGGTTCCTTTTGCAGACCCAATTCAAATGAAAGCTAAATCTTTATAAAACAGCTAGTTATTAGCCTTTAAAGCAATCAGCATTATTAATTAAAGCGCCGTCTCAGGCAAGACACTATCCGCACCTTTATATGCATCATAGCAATTAATATCGACCGCAGAGGCACTAGCCACATCTTCAGGAGCGATATGCGCAGGCAGAGCTACCAGCTCATCACTGTAACCTACTAGCTGAATACCCTCTTTTTTACAGTGCATTAGCACCTTTTCCAGCGCCTTAACAACCGCTATCTGCCTTCCAGTTAGCTGATCCTTGTTAACCGCTTTAGGCTTGCTTGTTACCTGGCGAACGGCATAACCATCAGAATCAAGCAGCTGTATTGTTACATCCTTCAGCTTTTCTTGAATAAGGAGCTTTTTGGCCTTTTTAAAAAGCGACTCCGTTTCGCAACATACGGCATCTTCAGGACCACACTGATGAAGAGCATTAACAATCTCCTCATACTCAGCCTCTGGACTTAAATTAATATCCATTTCAAACAGTTACCTTTGCCACCTGAATAATCACCTGAAGGCCTCGCTTGCCGCATTAAGCACCGAAAAGCCAGCAACTAGATTATCATTAACCACCAACAAGTGCATTAACTACCCCTGGCTTCCAGCACCGCAATTTTCTGCATAGCACCAGAGAGCTCCCGCTGAAGCTCTGCCTTTGAGGACACCTCAAATTCCAGCTGACTCTTAAGCCGCGCACACTCATCAGCCAGAGAGCGATTCTCAACCCTTAGCTCAATATAATCATCAATACCTTTACCACCAGAACCTGCAAGCAGATCCGCTTGCTTCACCTGTCGCTCAAGCCTTTCATTTTCAAGTGTCACAACTATCAGCTTATTCTCTGCGGCAGAGAGCTCCAATGAAATATCTCTCTTCTCACCTGAAAGCCTCTCCACGTCCTGCAGTAGACGCAAACACTGTTCGCGAAGCTGCTTTAGCTCACCCTGATCCTCAGCACCATCCTGCTTAAGCTCTTTAAGCTTAGCCTGATATTTGCGCTCAAGACCAGAAGCCGCATCTGAAAACTCGCTCTTGGCATGCTCAAGCGCCTGCCGCCAAAGCTTATCCATACTTTCTGCCAGCGGATCCGGAATCGACGGATGAGAAGACTGAGCCTTAAGCCTCTGCCCAAGCTCCACCCACCAGCTATTTAAAGCCTTGTTGATCGTTGTAATGGAGCCGGTGCCGATACGCTCACGCACATTTTGCTGAGTAGGCCGCACCCCTAGCTCAAGAAGCTCATCAGCCGCATCCTTAGCAAGCTGCTGCGTGCTTTTAATGTGTTTCATACGATATCCAATATGTATCACTTGATACATATTCTAATCAATATTGTTTGTTTATCAAGCGGAGTCTATTTGCAATAACTCCATTCAAAACACTAAGTTATCGTCTATGCTGATATTGAGACACGCTGGATAGGAGCAATATTATGGCGTTACGTATCGCAATAAATGGCTACGGAAGAATTGGTAGAAACATACTCCGCGCGTTATACGAATCTAAACACCGCAATAATCTTCAGATTATTGCCATCAATGACCTTTGCGATCCTGAAGTGAATGCCCATCTTACTGAGTACGACAGTGTTCACGGCAAATTCAAACACAAGGTAAGTTCAAGTGATAACAAACTGATAGTGGACGGCGATCAAATCACCGTTTTTCGAGAGAAAGCGCTTTCCGCCCTTCCCTGGGGTGGCTTAGACATTGATATTGTCTTTGAGTGCACAGGGCTATTCACAGATAAAACAACTGCCATGCAACATATTCACAACGGTGCAAAGCGGGTGTTAGTATCAGCTCCCGCAAAAGACGCTGACGCCACCGTGGTTTATGGTGTAAACCACACATCGATCAAAACCGAAGATATCGTTATATCCAATGCATCTTGTACAACTAACTGCCTGGCCCCTATGGCCAAAGTCATTAATGATCGATTCGGCATCACCTCAGGCACAATGACCACAATACACGCATACACAAACGATCAGCATCTTACCGATGCGTTTAGCGGCGATCTTTATCGAGCCAGGGCTGCTGCCACCTCAATGATTCCAACGAGAACCGGCGCCGCACAAGCGGTTGGCCTGGTGCTACCTGAGCTGGAAGGCAAACTATCCGGCATGGCCGTTCGCGTACCGACCAGCAATGTTTCTTTAGTAGACCTCAGTTTCATTCCAAACAAACCTTGCAGCGTAGAAGATTTAAATCAGCTATTGCTTGAGGCAGCCAGCAATCAGTTTAAAGAGATCATTGCATACAATGATAAACCACTGGTCTCAGTTGATTTTAACCATCACTCTGAATCCTGCATTTTCGATGCTACACAGACAATCAGCTGCGACAACCTGAAAAAAGTTTTTGCCTGGTACGACAATGAATGGGGCTTCTCTAACAGGATGCTAGATACAGCCTCCTACCTGGGTAGGTTTCTAAGATAAAGACTTATTTAAGGTGGCGTATGTTAGAAAGATACAGATCCTGCTGATCACATTCGGCAGGATTTTTTATTTTTCTATCCAACATGTTTTTAATCTCTGCCGGAATATCCCTAACCTCAGTTGCTGAAACTATCTGATAGTTTTCCTGAATAAGGTAAGTAGGAGAATAACGAGAGATTTGAATGTAAGTTTTGCCCTCATGAGCTATAGAGGCATAACTAATTTTTGAAAAGCGGTTTTTATCCATGTCACCTGCTATGTAGCCAGTGTCACAAATATAATTAAGAGACTTACCTGCAGCCGTAGGCTCAAGCACCTCGGTAGGGTCTTCGCCATCCATGATCGCCTGCAAATCCTTTTCAGACACATCAGCGGACCCAGCCTTAGTTACAGCGGTTGGCGACTGAGAGAGATACTCAATATCTAACATTGCAAAGCCCGCGTAGCCGATGAAACCAGCTACCAGAAGCACCATTAAACCTTTCTGTAAATCTGCCATAACCCTGCCCAACATTCTGTCTTGTAGACTACAGGACATCCCTTGACCTGTTATCTTCAGTATAGCAGTCATACTGCAACGCAATATAACCAATTAGACAAACACCTCAAAAACAGCGAAATATTGAAGAGCTATTCATCAATTTTAGAAAGTATCAGCTAAAGATTCAAACAAAGAAACTGTACCAAGGTACAGTAATAACAGTACTTTGAACGCCACAATAAAAACAAAGATCACAAACCCTTGATTTTACAGTGGTTATTTAAAACGCATGATAAACATGAAAAATTCGCATAACAAACAATTAAACATCCAGCCCGTTGAACTTATGGGTTCAAGGCACCTATAGAGCCCTGGGGGGTTGATATTCCAGAGCTCTACATCTACATACCTGCTAACCCGCTTTCAATTTCTGCTCTTTTAATGAGTCCAGCGTGAACTGCAACCCCTCCCCCAATTCAATTCTTTTAGATAGCTTTAGTTTACTATGTGCCTTCTGCGGATCTCCCAATGATATTGAAATGTCACCTGTGCGAGCATTCTGGTATTGAATATTTAATTCAACGCCAGCCACCATCGATAAAGTTTTGGCTAGCTGAGTAATCGAAGTAGACTGCCCTGTACAGACATTTAAAATTGATGCTTCGCCTTTGTTGACTGTCATTGCTTTAATCAGGTGACTAACAACATCAGCTACGTATATAAAATCCCGTGTTTGCGAGCCGTCCCCATTTATTTTTAAAGGCAATCCCTTTAGCACCCGATCAATAAATATTGAAATCACGCCTGAATAAGGTGATGCGGGATTCTGTCGGGGGCCATAAACATTAAAGAATCGTAAGCCTGTAGTAGGTACCTTATGAGTTAACCAGGCAACCCTCGCGTGTAACTCACTGCCATATTTGTCCGCACCATATGCACTAATAGGGCGTGGTGTTGACCGCTCATCAAGTGGAATAGTGGCATTGTCACCGTATACAGCTGCTGAAGATGCATATACAACAGGCACAGGGCTTTCGTTGCAGGTTCTGGCAGCATCTAAAACATTCACTGTTCCCTGCTGATTAATCCGATGAGTACCGCACCAATCACTGTTAGACCGCTCCACCGATGCCACCGCTGCCAAGTGAAAACACCCATCCATATCCTGCATAGCACCTTTGACTATTGCAGGGTCAGTTACATCACCTAACACAAGCTCTGCAGATAAAGGAAGGTAGTCCACAACCCCCGTAGAAAGATCATCAAGCACCCTCACCTTGTGACCTAAACCGATCAATGAGTCACAGAGATGAGATCCTATAAACCCGCAACCACCTGTAATTAAATAATTCATGACTCTCTCCTTATTGGTATTTACCTGTAAAGAGTGAGCGCAATTATCTTACCAACTATTTAGCGCTTATATTTCAATGAGTTACGCACACATGTGAATTCTCCCGTTTCAATCTGATTCGCATTTTGCGAATACTGGTTTTCAAACTGCATATTCCACTGCTTATTGATTCATTTATTTGTAGATTGCCCGGATCAGCAGACAACTACTTATGCTAACAAGTTGAAAACCCTTGGTTTTTCATTCATTGGTCGACTATTTGCTCTATCAAAAACATAACAAACAGAGCAATAGGCAAAGATCATGTTTGAAGGTATACGTATTTATCAACTTGTTGATAGTCGGAGCTATGGCGGTATAGAAAGCCACATATTGAATCTTTCAAAGTGGTTAAAGCGTAACAACCTAAATTCTGAAGTGGTTTTTCTTCGAGATTACGGGGCACATCCCCTTAAACAAGAATTAGACAGAGCATCCCTTCGCTATCGCTCGCTAAACAACAGCTTCCAATTAGTTTCGCTTCTTAAAGAAAGCCCTTCTCTTCTCTGCACCCATGGCTACAAAGCTGGAATCATTGGTCGACTGGCTGCGCTTTCCTGTAAACGCCCTGTTATTTCAACTTTTCATTCTGGCGACCCAGGAAAAGGCAGAGTAAAGCTATACAGCCTGATTGATAGATATAGCGCATTTCTTTGCGATGCGTTGATCAGTGTCAGTCACCAAATAGCAGAAGAGATCCCTGAATCTACGACAATCGCCAACTTTGTTCCACAATTGCCAATGCTACCCGAAAGAGGAAAAGCGATCGCTTTTGTCGGCCGTCTTTCCGAAGAGAAAGATCCGATCAGCTTTGCAAAAACAACACAAACCATTGACGCGCCCTGCCATGTTTACGGTGACGGTCCTCTCTACAATACTCTTCAAGACCAGTATCCCCACCTGACATTATTTGGACACGTAGAGATGAGGGATTACTGGAAAGACATTGGCCTACTCTGTATCACCAGTAGATTTGAAGGCTTGCCTCTGGTAGCCCTTGAAGCAATGATCAGGGGTATTCCTGTGCTTAGCTTCGCGATTGGCGGTTTGCCAGATCTCATTAAAGACTCTGAGAATGGCTGGATTATTCAGAATCGAGATGAAGACCTTTTCAACAAAGCAATTTGTCATTGGCTGGCATTACCTGCCACGGCAAAAGCCAGCCTCTCCATTTCTGCTCATCACCATGCACAGAAACATTACTCAGACGAAAGCGTTTGCCCTCAAATACTCAGCATCTATGAAAATGCTTTAGCTGCACGCTGTCCCCAGAATAGTCTGGCTAAAAGGTAATCAATATGAATACCTACGGCCGTTTTGAGATTAATTTAGCACCAGTGCTTTGCTATATAGCCGTGGTTAATGCGCTTCTGCCCGCCGCGGTCAATACTCTGCAAAACCAACCATTAATTCAGGCGCTACTTTCTGGTGCGGGGCATAGTTTTGTTATATGGCTATGCGTATTTCTAAGCACCAAAGGTTTATCGACTCAAATAAGCACACTCAAGTCTCTAACCAAATTTCAGTGGTTTTGTGTATGCTGCCTGTGCCTGTTGTTACTTATACCAAGCGCAATGTTAAGTTGGATCGCTTGTATTGGTTTCTCATCTATCTGGCTCACCCAGAATACTGATCGTGCGAGAAATCTTATCGCTCCCATCATGCTTATAGCGATTGCTATAAGAGATCCGGTTTGCCAAACTTTTCTCAACTTGTTTGCTGACCAGATATTAGGAATAGATGCTGTTATCAGCGGTTTTATTCTGCTTTTAATAAGTAGCACTGCAGAAGTTTCTGCTAATACTCTGACTCAAACAGGTGGTCATAGTTTACTTATCCTTACCGGCTGCTCCGCCTTCACAAATCTTTCGCTAGCTCTATTGCTTTGGCTCTGCATAAGCCTTTATCGACACAAATCACTCATCAGTGAAGATATATGGCGTGCACTCATCATTATCTTAATGATACTGACCTTAAACTCACTGCGCCTTGCATTAATGGCCATCAATGAATCCTGGTACGAACTTCTGCACGGTCCCCAGGCGCAACAGACCATCGAAATTACAACCATCATTATTTCCATACTTTGCATTCGTAGGAGAATTTCCCATGAAAAGGATACTCATACTCAGCCTGTTATTCATAACTGCCGTGCTCGCTCCTTTGAACAAAATAGTAAAGAGCAGCCAGAATAAACTCCAGGTAAGTCTGGATACTGAAAGCAGCCTCGTTAGCAACATACCAGGTTTAATAAACCTTGGTACGGTACCCGCAGCAAATACAGGACCCTATACAATCCGAGGATACCGCCACCCTACCTGCCCTGGTTCCATTGCAATCTTGCCGCTATATAGAAATGCAGAAGGTAGCCATATCCTTAGAAAGAAAATCAACAACAACCGGTTACGCTTTGGTTTTTTAGTTAACGGGAAGATCTATTCCACCTTTCCTCAATTCACTTTTGCTTTTCAGAAAACGTTAACCGCATTTCTGCATCTGACTACAAACACAGTTAAAGCACCGCCTGCTCTGGCTTTTGCCGAGAAAGGGCAGTGCCAACTTGCAGAGAAGATAGTCCGGTACACGTTATGACCCTATTCAATAAGCGCTGAGCAGAAATTTAACCCGCAGCCTGATCGCATTTTGAGAACACCTCACAAATTGCGAGTCAGTTTGTAAAGCCATAAACGTCATACTTTTACGTAAAGGCTTTAAAAACAATCAGTTACTAAAAGGCATCATTTTTGCTGCTCGACATATAAGCAACAGGAGGCTGTTATGAAACATAATGTTAGTAGTTTCGTTTTTGCAGGAATATTAAGTAGCGTATCCGCACAGAGCTTAGCCGCTGAAGATGCGACCAATACGCTTGTTAACATTGACATTAATCCAGATCTACTGAATGAAATATCCCTCGCTCTTCCCGAAAGGCAGGATGTGAATCAGGCCTTTTTGAGCAATGAATACAGTCCTAACATCATTCTTCAGGAAGATGCCCATGTTTCTGTCACATTTCTTGATGAAGGAGCGGGATACAGAAACTCTCTGGGTTATTTTACTTACGAGGCCTCAACTTTTGAGAATATAAGCTTTGGCCAGATCGATGCGGATGGCTCAGGCCATATTGGTATAAGCGAGTTACAAAACATATCCGGCGTTAATACCGGGATGATCTTTAACAATGCCTCGGAATCTGGCGGTGGCGGTAGCTTGTTAGCGGGTGACACCGTCACATTGACCGGGGCAGATATTGTAAATGTGGATGGTGACCACTTTGATATGACCGGGGGCACAAGGTTTGAAGCTGGCACAAATGTTGGTTTCTTCCTCCTGCAAAATGCCTGGGATGGTTCACAAGTTAAGGGCTGGGACTACACAAGCCAGGATCCTTTAGCTATGTACACACTCGACTTCCTCAATCCGGAAAATAATTTTGCAGCAACGCTTGATAACAGCGCGACCTATTCAAGGCACGTTGCAATGATGAACTCGATTTCAGGCGATAACGAAATCATTCTCGGGTTTGAAGATCTTGTTAGACCCCAAGGAGATAATGATTTTAATGACGCAGTTTTCCTGGTTAGAACAGACCCTGTGACCTCTCTGTTTGCAGAAGTTCCAACTACTGAAGAGGTTATTAGTTTACAAGCAGCACCAGGCCCTTCTATGGGAGGTGGATTGTCTGGCCTCTTTGCACTTGCTCTAGGATTTCTGAGCCTACGCAGGAAACAATAAAAGAACAGCGCAGCTTTGTGCCTGAAATGAATTATGCCCGCTTAAATGCGGGTTTTCTCATTTTGAGAAGCAAAAAGAAAAACGCAGACTAAGACGTTAAAAATTCCATTACGTTATTAATGTAACCCACTGAATATAAACAACTAATAAAGCTGGCCCATTTCTCGCTTGGACAAGTTAACAACCTGTAAAGGAGTGACGCTATGTTTAAGAGGATTCAGAATTTACCAACGGCTGTCCGACATAGCCTTATCTATGCATCAGCGCTGGCATTCTCAAAAGCGCTGGCATTAATCATGGTTCCCGTGGCCACCAATTTTCTTACCCCAGAAGATTATGGACGTCTCGACGTTTTACAAACCCTTGCTGACTTACTGAGTATAGTGATTGGTATGGGCATGGCAGAAACCCTATTCCGGTTCGCAGGCAGTGCCGATGACGATGATGAACGTCGCAAAGCCAGTGCAAATATATTCGGTTTAGCTATCTGTCTTGGTCTCTTCTCCCTTGCTCTCGGCCAGTTCCTTGCAGGCCATATCAGTCAATGGCTACCTGGCAACATTGCAGAACTTGAAGCCCGTTTGATCCTGGCAAGCCTTTCTATGGTCGGAACGATACTGGTACCTTTGGCTTGGTTACGAATGCAGGGGAGCGCGTGGAGTTACTTCGCCGGTACTGCAGGCCGTGTGGCTTTGCAGGTAGCCATTGCTGTGCCTCTTTTGTTTATGGGATTCGGCGTTACCGGCGTTCTCAGCGCAACACTTATCTCAGCGATCATTCTTTGTGCATGGCTGGTTAGGTCACAGTGGAAAGATACCGGCATAAGTTTCGAATTCGCACGGTTCAAAGCCTATTCTGTTTATGGCGGCCCGTTAATTTTTGTTGGCATCTCCGGTTTTGTTCTTGGAAGCTTTGACCGTTGGATTTTAGCCGATACCGTAGGTACTGCAGAGATGGCACAGTATGCCTTAGCAGCCAAGTTTGGCTTAATCACAGCGGTACTTATACAACCGTTCGATCTATGGTGGCACCCACGCCGCTTCAGTTGTGTCAAAGAACAAAATGGTAAAGAGCGTTGCGCGCAAATTGCCACAATCGGTGTAGCGATTGCTATCCTATCTGCATTAATTATTGCGGCCACAGGTCCGACGCTTGTTCGCTTGATGACACCCGAGGCCTATCATCAATCTATCGCCTATATTCCATGGCTTGCAGCACTAGCCGCTTTACACAACGCCAATTCAAATCTGGGCTTTGGTGCGATGAGTGCTCACACTACTGTAAAACCGGCTATTATCGATGGGATAGCGGCAGGAATTGCCTTAGCCGGATATCTGTTATTAATTCCTATATACCATGCCTGGGGGGCAATCATCGCAACATCTCTGGCACTTAGCATCAGAATGCTTGCAACCTATCGGGTTAGTCAAAAAGCCCTTAACCTTCCCTATCGCATACGCCGATTAAGCCTGATGGTATGTAGCGGACTATTTTGTCTTGTTATGTTGCCTGGTGAACCACTGTCTCTGATGGTCGCTTTGCAAAGCTTTATCGTCCTAAGCGGCTTCGTACTTAGTTGTATATTTCTTGGCATTCTTCCTAAGCCTGCAATATCCCTGCAGAAGATTAAGATCATGCTAGGGCGCTAAAGCCCTTCAGTATCGACGGGTAGCCAATCAAAGACGTGATTGGCTACTCTCTCCTTCCGTAAAGATCCCACTCCAATCCCAATAGAATAATCACCCACCACATTAGCAACAGCCCCTCCACGAAAAAGACTATAGACCTGCAAAGCAATGCCTAACAAAATTTCTGCAAAGTAAACTAGTGAATAACTTAGGCTTGAATACAGAAATTATCGCCATCAACCGTCTACATTCGATGTGCTATTTCTTAACCGTTCGCACTAAGGAGCCAGCGAATACGTCTTGAACTTATTTGCGAGGCTCCTTTTGGAGCGTCTCTAAAATGACTTACTGCTTTGCCATGCAGCTTGGAAAGAATCACGCATGACGCGGCCAAGCTTTCTGACAAATCGAATTCGCTGTGATGGAATATTAAGGGGAAAACGCCCCTGGACGAGGCGTGCGTGAAATATTTACGGAACCAAGGCTTTGTTTGATTGACTGAGATTGCCACCAGTCCTTAATCTCTGAAAAGGAAGTTCTATCAGATAATAGGAAAGTGCTGCTGCAATAAAGGTCAGCACGATGTTCAGGGGAAAGCTTTGCAATGCGTGGGTTTCATAGGAATTTAGAAACGGCTCCTGCCAGAGGTAAAGCGAATAGCTTAAAGCACCAACATAGGTAAGGAGTTTGCAATTAAGTACCCTGAATATCCATCCCTCTTTGCGGGTAAGACATAACAGGATCACTAACATCGCACCAAAATTAGCGAATGACTGACCCAGCGTATAAAACCATCCTGGAGCAACCAGATAAAGGCTGGCTGAAATCAGTAAAGAGAATATGGCCAATGGCCATAAGAACAACCGGTTTATGCTCAGCACCCTCTTTAATCTTGCAGGCTCATGAAAGGTATATGCCAATAGGCATCCTAAAGCCAACGCATCCGCCACCGCCTGGAATTGCCGAGTCATTGCAGAGGGAGAGAAGTCAAAGCCATACCACATCGCACCTCTGACCAAGGGGATGACAAAAATTAACACCAGTAAACTTTGATACGCTTTTAACCTACCGATGATCAGAAGCGCGAAGGGCCACAGTAAGTAGAATTGCTCTTCAACGGCTAATGACCAGGTGTGATTTAAGTGCCACCCTCTCTCCTCGTGATAGTTCATCGTATATGTGGCCGCATGCAACAGATCGCCTGGGAGTATATCCACCAGCTCAAATTCAGCGAGAATCACGCCAACGATCAAATAAGCGTAATAAGCGGGAAAAATACGTAAAACACGACGATAAAAGAAACTTCTTATGTTAATTGTGCTTTTCTGGCGCAACTCGGTTAAAAGTAGATAAGTGATCAGAAACCCGGAAATAACAAAGAAAAACCGTACCCCGTAGTTGCCCAGACTGTGCAGCGGATCCAGAACAGCCGGAAAACCAACTGTGCCAACGGCATGCCCCAGAAGCACTAATAATATCGACACAGCTCGCAGGCCATCCAGACTGTGTAATCGCCCCTGGCTATCTAGATGAATTCGTAGGTTAGACTCCCTGGACAAAGGTTCTGTTTGACTAAACATCATTGCCTCCTAAATAGCTGCTTGCTTTCTCAGCCGAATCAGCACTTTTCTTCAAATTGACAGACGACATCGATCATTACATGTCACTTATTACTATCTGGGTTATTGTTTTTCACTTGAGCATGGCGATGCTCCCGGCTAACAACAACACCTAGTGCAGTCGCCAGTGAAAGCAGAATATATATGGGCCACATAAAGCCCATGGTTAGAAACGTACCGCTGATACAGAACCCAGTCAGAGCCCCCAAGATACCCTCAGCAACAATCACTCCCTGGATCTTGATACCCTGGTCTCCGGTATAAAATGGACCTTTCAACGTTTGAAGCGCACGAAGCACGACTTTGAAAATCATCACAACCATCGTGATAAAAATAATCGCGCCAGAAAAACCTGTTTCGCCCAATACCCCAAACCATGTGCTATGTACCGCGTGGTTTTGGCCATCCCAGAAATCGCTATAGGTGAAATAATTTAGCAGGAAGTTATCAAGCCCTACTCCCGTCACCGGATTGTGTAGTGCCATTCGAAAAGCAGCGACCCAGGCATGAATTCGCCCCATCGCTGATTCATCGATCCCTTCTTCGTGAGCGCCACCTGATTGGCGATCACTAATCCCCGCCAATACGAACAAAGCCCCCAGGCATACGGTACCAATAAGCCCCAACAGCGCTTTCGACTTAATTCTTCGATAAGCAAAGATTCCTGCGACTGCCGTAATACCTAACAATCCCCCTCGGCTTTGTGTTGCGACAATGGCCGCCCCCATCAGTAAAAACGTCAGTAGCCCAAGAATTCTAATAAAACGTGCCGAGCCAGGATTTAAAGCGATTGAAAGCGCAAATCCTGCTGGAAACAACAAAACCAGGGAAAGATCATTAGGGTCCCCCAGAGTCGATCCCAGATCACGGCCAATGGTGACCCGAGTGCCTTCAACCAGGCCGATGCCATTGGCTTTATTAAATAACGCAACAAAAGCAACGGTTATGCCCGAAACAACAAAGGCATTAGACGCAAAACGTAATCGATCGATATTTGCGCACAACCAAGTGATGGCAAAAACCATAATCGCGATTTTGATATAGGTTGAAGTGAAGTAAGCAAATGAAGCGGCCCGGTCACTGGCCATTACGACACTGACAGTAGTTTGAACAAAGAAAGCAGAAAATATAGCCAATTCTTTTGTCCAGAAAGGCCTGATGATGCCTGCCCACAATCCCCAGCTTAGGGATACCAGCGCACCCATAGCTAACATAAGTGGGATACGTAAGGTATATAGCTGCGGAATCACTTCGTGAATTCGAAAGAACGAGATAATTACGAAGCCAAGAATAATTGGGAAAGGGTTCTTTAAAACAAAGAGTAGCCCAAGGGGTACCAAAGCCATAACGATAGGCAGCAATGGATGAGGCACTAATAGCCAAAGCCCACAGATCAGTGCGCAGGCAAATAACGCCAGTAACACACCCAGAAGCCTGGAGTTCGGCCTGTCATTATGCTTTTGAAAGATAAACCTTGCGTTCAGCATTTCAATCTCATTGTTAATTTATCTAACAATGCCTCAGCAAATTCAGTGCCACGCCCACATCAGTTTGTATGTAATGAGCGGCCCAAAAAGCTGGTTTTTATATAAATAAAGGCCGGTTTCAGGAATGAAAAAGTATTAAATTGTTTCGAAAATTGCCGCTTATCATCTTTTTGCAGATGCGGTTCAATTCGCCTCGCAAAATGAGAAAAAACTTGGGAGCAGCTTCAAATAATCAACGTAACTCATTGATACAATTAGATATAAGTTAATGGCACAGTAACTGCAATTCCTTAAACATCACGCCCATAACAGTCATTGGAGGTATGAGATGTGTGGAATTGTTGGTTCTATAAATCATCACAATATCGTGCCGGATCTATTGGAAGGTCTGAATCAGATTGAATACAGAGGTTATGACTCTGCAGGTATAGCCGTCATTGGTGAACATGGTTTAACGACTATCAAACGTCCAGGTAAGCTCAAGCAGTTAGAAACTTACTTAAGCACTACACCACTGTCGGGTCATGCTGGTATTGGACACACTCGTTGGGCGACCCATGGAATACCCAACGAAGCCAATGCACATCCTCATAGCAATGATCAGGTTTCTGTCGTTCATAACGGGATTATCGAGAATTATTTACAGCTTCGACAATGGCTAACCGCTGAAGGCTTTACTTTCAATAGTGAGACAGACACTGAAGTGATCCCGCACTTGATCACTCTATTTCTGGCCCGGGGCTTGCCCCCTACCCAAGCCCTTCATGAGGCCCTGAACCACCTTGATGGGGCTTTTGCTCTGGGCGTTCTATTTAAAAATGATAAAGACCACCTTTATGCAGCACGAAGAGGCAGCCCACTGGTTTTAGGCAAAGGATTACAAGGACTAAGCCTGGGCTCCGATACGATGGCGCTTTCCTCATCTGTTAAAGAAATTCTATATCTTGAAGAAGGAGAGCAAGCTTGTCTGGGACGAGACGTTTTTACTCTTTTCGATCCAAAAGGTAAGCCTATCAGCCGCGAAATGCAGCCATTTGATCAGGAACGCGAAGATAACGGTAAAGATGACCATCAATTCTTTATGCATAAAGAGATCCACCAGCAAGTTGCAACAACACGGGATACGTTTCACCACACCCAGCACTGTTTACTCGACATCCCGCTTGATTTCGAACAATTTCAGCGTCTGACAATCGTCGCCTGCGGTACGTCATACTACGCTGCCATGGTCGCTAAATATTGGTTTGAACAAATTGCAAAAGTACCTGTGGATATTGATGTAGCGTCTGAATTTCGCTATCGAGAGCCACTTCTAAGCAAAAATGGGCTAGCCCTTTTTATCTCACAATCCGGGGAAACCGCTGACACGCTTGCGGCTTTGCGCTACGCGAAGGCTAATGACCAGACAATACTGAGTATCGTTAATGTTGCAGGCAGTACTATAGCCCGTGAATCTAACATCAGCCTACAAACCCAGGCGGGCCCTGAAATCGGTGTTGCTTCCACAAAAGCTTTTACTGCACAGCTAGCGATTCTTGCAAAACTTGCTATCCATACAGCGCATTATCGAAAAGTGATCGATGTTAAAGAAGTTAAACATCTATTAAATGAGATGAATGCCCTACCCGGGTTAATCGATATTACTTTAGGTATTGAAGATCAGATCAAAGTCCTCGGAGCTAGCATCAAAGATGCGAAACATGCTTTCTTTATCGGCCGGGGCATCAACTACCCCTTGGCCATGGAAGGAGCGCTTAAGCTCAAAGAGATCAGTTATATGCACGCGGAAGGCTTTGGAGCAGGCGAGTTAAAACATGGCCCCATCGCCCTTATAGAGCCCGGCACACCGGTGTTTGTAATCGCCCCTGACGATTCACTCCTTGAGAAAACACTCTCAAATGCAGAAGAAGTCGCAGCTCGCGGGGCCCGCTGCATCATTATTGGCAATCAAGCCAGCATTCGGAATTTACCAGAGGGTATGGAGCATCTCATTCTGCCCCCTTGTGATAACAGGCTCAGTCCAATTCTATATGCAGTCGCACTTCAGTTAATTGCATATCACGCCGCGTTAGCTTTAGGCACAGACGTGGATCAACCCCGTAACCTGGCAAAATCGGTGACAGTAGAATGAATAAATTACAAGCATTCAAAAAATGGGTAAAAACCGCTGATCATCCTTTGGCGAAGGCTGTAAAACAGGGCCACGATCAGCTACATCATTTCGAAATTCCGGCGTTCAGTATTCTGTATAAACCTCTGCATACCCTGCATCAGTTAATCAGCCATAGTCTCAGCAGTGTAATGAGGGTTTTCTACTGGACTCCAATGTTCAAAACCCGACTCAGCAGAAAAGCTCGGCGGCTTTACCTATATGGAGGCATGCCACTTGTACAAGGAAGTCTTGAAATCATGATGGGTGATAACTGTCGCCTGTCTGGGCAAACAACCTTCAGCGGTCGATGGAGCGGTGAACAAACCCCGCAACTTATTATCGGGGATAATGTTGGTATCGCCTGGCAGACCACCATTGCGGTCGGCAGTAAGGTTATCATCGGGGATAATGTGAGAATTGCGGGCAGAGGCTTTCTGGCTGGATACCCTGGCCATCCGGTTGATCCAGCTGCACGCGCCAAAGGGCTACCCGACACTGAAGATCAGGTAGGCGATATCGTTTTGGAAAAAGATGTTTGGCTAGGTTCAGGCGTCACGGTCATGAAGGGTGTAACCATCGGCGAAGGCACCATCGTTGCCGCCGGCAGTATTGTATCGCGCGACCTCCCCCCATTTGTTCTCGCCGCTGGAGTACCTGCCAAAGTGATAAAACCATTAGACCTTAAACAGCGTAAACGGACTGAAGCAGAATCAATCAAGGAGCGTGCCGCATGAATATCGACATGCTCGTTTTTGGAGAAGATTGGGGGCACCACCCTAGTAGCACCCAGCATTTAATCAGACATCTGATTAAAGAACAGGAGATCGTCTGGGTAAATTCGCTTGGGTTGCGTCGCCCCCGCCTAAACATGAGAGACCTTAAAAGGGTTTACACCAAAACAAAATCACTTTTAATCAATAAACCGCTTTCTGAAGCAACCCTGGCAGCACATCCGCAAATTGTTAATCCGGTTTCGTTGCCCTTCCCTGGAAGCAACCTGGCAAGGTGGATTAATAGCCACCTTTTAAGCCACAAGCTCAAGCCACTAATTACCCCAGAAAAAAACCGCGACAATGGTCCCATACTATGGACATCCTTACCTTCTGCCGTCGATGTCGTTGGTAAATTAGGTGAGCGAGCAGCCATCTATTATTGTGGAGATGATTTCTCTGCTCTGGATGGAGTGGATCACGAACCCGTGGCGCAGATGGAGCAAGAACTAGCAGAAAAATGCCAACTCATTATCACTGCCAGTGCAAAGCTGGCTAAAAAGTTCCCAGCAAATAAAACGGTAGTTCTGCCCCACGGAGTAGATTACGAGCTATTTGCAACAGAGCAGCCTCGCGCAGCAGATCTGCCTCAAGGTCCTGTCGCAGGTTTTTATGGTGCTTTAGCCGGCTGGTTTGATCAGCAACTCATGGTTGAGATCGCAGCTCAGCTGCCGGATTGGACCTTTGTGCTGATTGGCCCGGTTCTGACTGATATAAGCCTTCTATTGAACCAACCAAACATTAGTGTTCTTGGACCACGCGAGCATTCTCAACTACCAGCTTATAGCCAGCATTGGGATATAGGCCTGCTCCCTTTTAAGCGCAACGCTCAGATAGAAGCGTGCAATCCTCTGAAGCTAAGAGAGTATCTCGCCGCTGGCAGCCCGGTTGTCAGCACCGATTTCCCAGCACTGGATGGTTACAGGGATCTGATTAATGTCTGTGACCATGCAACGGGAATCGCAGAATTTATAACCTCCACTTATCAAATGAAAAACCACAAAACGTTGCTTAGAGAGATGCGTCAGAAAAGAGTAAAAAGGGAAAGCTGGTCTAATCGCGCCGATGAGCTCAAATATCTGTTAGCGCAGCTATAGCGGCCCATTCAATCCCCCTAGCAGTTTGGTTCGCCTCTCATTTTGCGAATCAAACTGCAACAACTCCCCAAAAAAACTATTTCTCAGCCCATTCACCTTCTCTGCTCTATCTCAAACACCTCTGAAAGGCCCGTAAATACAGCCTTTTAGCAAAAGGCAATAATATGGCCCAAAAAATGCTGAATACAGGTAAATATATTTTTATCCGGAGCATGTCATGTTTAGATCCTCAAAGACCACTGTAAGATCCACACTGATACTCGTGGCTGCATTAAACCTTAGCGGGTGCGTGACAACGCTTAAGTATCTAGACCTAGGTGGGACCGAAACAGAAGCCCCGCAAGATGAGCCCATCAGCGTGGACACACTTTTATCGCAAGCAAGAGGCCAAACCTCATCACAAGAATCCGATAGCAATTTATACCTGCGCTTTGATTCCCAAAACCCAACCCTGACATCACTTCAGGAAAAAAGCTTACTGGACTTTGCAAAGCAAAAAAGAAACACCCTTTTTCTGGCATGCGCACCCAGTCAGCATAATGATCCATTCACCGCGGCATCAATCGCGATCAAACGCTGTACTTTCATAAGCGGTTTCCTGAGCGATCGTTCTTATCCGAATGAAATTATGCTGGCACCTGGCCTACAACCTGATCAGGTTCGGGTCTACCGCTAGCCACAGCCACCTGTTGAGTCTGCCGGGAGTGAATGATGATTAGAAGCGCCATAGTCAAAAAAGTTGCTTCGCTCTTATGGGCGGGATGGCGACGTCGTTATTTAATCGCTGTTCCAATCATCCTAATGCCTTTTGTCGGTTTGGCCGTCGGAATCCTTTCGCCAAAGAAGTATGAAACCAGTACGACAATACTGTTCCAGGAAGCCGCTGAGCATAACCCTTTCCTCGAAGACCTCTCAATTGCGACTAACCTGAGGGATCGCATGGAGGCTCTGAATGCTTTGTTACATAGTCGGCATATTCTCGCTAGTGTCGCCTGGCAACGGAAATTGATCCATGAAGAGATGGATGAGGAGAGTAAAGCGCAGGTTATTGCCGATCTCTCTAAGGCGCTTAAAGCCACACTGGTTGGCGATAACCTGATTAAAATCAGCTACAAAGCGCCGGATAAGTCAGAAATGAAAGAAACCTTGAGAATGGTCAGCATGCGCTTTGTTGAACGTGTACTAGCTCCTCAACGCTCTTCAATTATTCAGTCCGAAAGCTTCCTGTCTAAAGAGCTGGAAGAGCGCCGTGTTGATCTGCAAAGTGCTGAGCAAGCCCTGGCAGAGTACAAAAATAAATATGCCAGCGAGCTACCCCGTTTACATAGCGCTAACGTTGCACGCCTTTCCGAATTACAGGCCTATCTTGCAGAACGCAGAATTGAGTTGGATGGCGCCAGAGCCGCGCAGGCCAGCCTTGCAATGCGATTATCACAAACCAATCCGGTAGTTGGGAAAATAGAGGAAGCGATTATCAATGTAATGGCCGAACTCACTCAGCTCAGAGCAAGGTACACCGATGAACACAGCCAGGTACAAAATGTTCTGGCAAGACTGCAGTCTCTGGAAAAAGAGCGCAACCGTATTCTCAGTCAGATGCAGGAACTCAATCAGGGTGGATTAAAACAGGCTCGCCTTGAGCAACTATGGGCGATAGCTACCACCCAGGAAACGGGTAACAACAACCGCCAACACCCTCTTCTTATTTCACAGTTAGAACGACTACAACAAGCCGATGACCATATTGAGCGTCTTAACAAAGAAGTGGGGTCATTATCTGCAGAAATCAGCAACCTGCTTAAAAAAGTGAACGGCTACGGACAACACGAGCGCAACCTTAAAGAATTAGAACGCGATATTCAGGTGCGCCAGAAAATCTATCATGATCTGGCTGAACGTTACGAGATGGCAAGGGTCACCCGCTCTCTCGGTAAAAATGAGGAAAGCGAAAGAGTCAAACTAATAGATCCCCCCTTTGAGCCACTGGCACCAATCAATATGCCCGTTGTAATTTTTGTCATCGCAGGTCTCTTCGCCGGCATTGGATTAGGCCTGGGCCTGGCGGTTGTCGCTGAGCTTCTGGATACCAGCATCCGCCGCAAAGATACCTTATTTGAAATGCTCAATGTTCCGGTTCTGGCCAGAGTGCCAGCAATGAATACTGAAAAGCCTTTTACACAGGAGTAACAACATGAAAGATGTCATTGTTCAGGTGGTGCAACACCTTAGGCCAGGTGGTATTGAGACCATGGCACTCGATCTGTTAAACCAGCTTAATCCTCGCGCTGAAGTCTATATTTTCAGTTTAGAAGGCACCAAAAAGAACGCCTTAGCGCATTGGCCAAGGTTACGCTCTATCAGTAGTCGATTACGCTTTTTCAATAAAGCCCCCGATATTCGACTGAAGCTAATATCTGAGTTAAAAAGTGCACTTCTGGAAGTCGGTGCAACAGCTGTGCATACCCATCACATAGGCCCCTTATTGTATGGGGGTGCAGCCGCTAAGTTAATGGGTGTTAAACATATCCATACGGAACATGATGCATGGCACTTGAACTCAAGATCAAATCGCAATCTGCAAAATCTATTAATACGCCTGATCAGACCTAAATTGATAGCAGATTGCGAAGAGGTAGCTGGATTACTCAATCAGTACTACCCCTACTCACAACCAGAAGTGATCTTAAATGGTATTGATATCAATCGTTTCACGCCTCCTGAACAAGATCAGCGCCAGACGAGCCGGAAAAAGTTTAATCTTCCTGAGGATCTCTTTCTCATTGGCTGTGCAGCCCGCCTTGAAACCGTAAAGGGCCATAAGTATCTATTAAAAGCACTGAAGCATTGCGATGAAAAAACTGGATTAGTTCTCGCAGGTAGCGGTTCTCTCAGGCGTCATCTTAAACGTGAAGCCGACCATATGGGGATATCTGATCGTGTCTTTTTCCTTGGTCACGTCGACAATGTCGTACCTTTCTACCATGCCATTGACCTGTTTTGCCTTCCCTCATTGAATGAAGGCTTGCCGCTTTCGCCTTTAGAGGCACAAGCCTGTGGAATACCCGTTGTAGCAACAGACGTAGGCGGCTGTAGCAGTATTTTATGCCCGCAAAGTAGCGAGTTAGCCAAGCCTGGTAGTACACGATCTTTGATTCAGGGCATACAGGAGATCCAGCAACGCGGTTCAGTGCAAGATCCCCGTCAGTTTGTGCTACTTAAAGGCAGCCTTGAGAAGACTGCTGATGCCTATTTTAATCTTCTCAGTTGTGTAAAGGAGGCATGATATGTCGTTACTATTACACAGCTTTGTTGCCATCTTGTGGTGCCTGGTTATTTACCACCATCTTATCTATCCCATCATTATGCTTCGCCTTTCGGCCGATACAGGAAACCAGACTGAAAGCCTGAAAACAGGCAACGAATACCGAACTATTACCGTTTTGGTACCGGCCTATAACGAGGCAGAATACATTGCCGCTAAGATCCGAAATGTCGCAAGCCTCAACTACCCAGCCAACAAAATAAAGCTGGTCATTGCCTGTGATGGGTGCACCGATAATACGGCCCAGCTTGCCAGAAAAACTGCACAGGAATGGCAGAATTCAGACTTAGACATGAAGGTCATCGAATTCAAGAACAATCACGGCAAAATTGCCATTCTGAATGCTCTGATACCAGAGATACAAAGTGAGATCGTTGCTTTGAGCGATGCCTCAGCGCTAATATCAAACGATGCCTTGCTGATAGCCAATCAGCACTTCAAGGCACCTCGCCTCGGTATTGTTGCTGCAACCTACAAGTTACTGAACCCAGGCAGTGAGGGGGAAGAGAAATACTGGAATTACCAAATCAATATTAAACGTGGTGAAGCCGCCATCGGCAGCCCTATCGGTGTACACGGAGCCCTTTACTTATTCCGTAAATCGCTATTCGAAACCTTGCCTTCTGACACTATTAATGACGATTTCATCTTACCCATGAAGATTGTTAGCCAAGGCTACAAAGCCATCTATGATTGTAATCTTGTTGCGCTTGAATTAGAGAGTGCAACCCTTTCAATGGACCATAAACGCCGGGTAAGAATAGCTTCAGGTAACTTTCAGCAATTGATCAGAATGCCAGAGCTCTGCTCTCCCGCTCTGGGCGGTACGGCTTTTAGTTATATTTCTGGTAAAGCCCTTCGTTCGTTAATGCCATTCATACTGGTAGCCCAATACCTTATCTGTAACTGGTTGGCTTTAGATTCCGACATATTTCTTGCTATCTCAGCACTGCAACTCAGCGCATTTATTATGGCCCGACTGAGTTTATTTCTGCCTGAACATTACCTGCAAGATCAGCGACTACTTAAACCGTTCAGTCTGATCTTTTATCTTCTCAATGGTTACTGGAGTGGCCTTATTGGTTCACTTCGTTACCTGCTTAGGCTTGACCGTAATCCCTGGAAATCCATTTAATTACCTTTGGATTATTTATGTGACAATCACATAAGGAGATCACAATGAATTCTTACATTCCTAAAACCGTAACTATTAGTAAGCGCTTCATGGATGTGACTTTATCCTGCATTGGCCTGGCAGCTTGTCTTTGCCTCATGCCCTTTATCGCTATGGCAATCTATCTGAATGATCGAGGACCTATTCTGTTTAAACAACTACGTATCGGCCACGCCAGCAAAGATAGAACTGAACTTTTCTGGATGTATAAATTCCGTACGATGAGAATGGATGCTGAATCAAAAACCGGCGCGGTGTGGGCTAAAAAAGCAGATCCAAGAATAACGGCTGTAGGGCGTTTTCTGCGTAAAACACGTCTCGATGAACTGCCACAGTTCTATAACGTTTTACTCGGCGATATGTCATTGATCGGCCCTCGTCCAGAGCGTCCCGGCTTTTATCAGAAATTAGAACGACAAATACCTTATTTTTCTGAACGTACCTGGGGTTTGAAACCAGGCATTACCGGATTGGCGCAGGTTAACCAAGGATATGACCGCGATATCGAGGATGTACGTAGCAAAGTGGGGTTTGATCATGCCTATGCACTGAGCCTTGGTAATTTCCTAACCTGGCTTCAATCAGATCTGAGCATCATATTTAAAACGGTTATGGTCATGATATGCGGCAGAGGCCAATAGTTAAGCATTTAAAGGCTCCCACTAACGAGAAAGTAGCGATGTTACAAAAATTGTCTGCTCTGTTAACCACTGTTTTTTTCATTTTCCTGTTATGGATACTTTTTATGGCAAACACAGAGCAGGATACCGTTATTTTCCGCTTTGTCAGAAGTCTGCCTTATGGAGATAAAATGGCGCATATTTTTGTATTTGGCGTCCTTACATTACTGCTAAATCTCGCCAGTAAGAACAGAGCACTGAGCTACAGACGAGCAAATATTCAGTGGGGAACGCTATTCGTCACTGTATTCGCCACGGCTGAAGAAGCAAGTCAATATTTCATTCCAAGCCGAACTCTAGATCTGTTCGATTATGCATGCAGTCTGATGGGTATTTTATTATTTACGCTGATCTCTCGGTGGAAAATGGCGGCGCCTGGCTAAGAGATATTTAAGTAGATTATAAAGACGTTAAAGGGGATATCATTTTGTTTCGCAAAATGCGATTTTCGCATAAACCACAACGCCCATAATAAAAACAAGAAGATAATTTCCTTTAAAAACAGAAAGTTAATCACTGGCACAGGCTTTGCTCTTTATTTAGTAACACTCAGATAAGGAGCAATCACATGTCTAATCTAGCTACTGTTAAATCCGATCTTTTTCTCGCGCTGGATGGATCATTAGATGCATTGGCAGTTGAGATTCTCAAGCCACGTTTTGATGAGCTGGTTCAAAGCCACTCAGATGTCGTTCTCGTTTTAAATAAGACAGACTTTATCGATTCATCAGGCATTGGCGCTATTGTATTTCTTTTTAAGCGTTTACGAGAGGTTAACCGAAAATTGAGCCTGGTTGGTGTTCATGGCCAGCCCCTCGAGTTGCTGAACCACCTTCGCATTAATAAAACCATTGATATTAATTAGAAGGGGTGACTCAGATGTCTCAGTCAAACCATCGTATCCTCTACTCTGCCTTAATACTTAGCCTTTTGCTAAACCAAGGCTGCTTCTACATGGTTGAAGAAGGTAAAGGGGGCGTTGCTGAACGCTTCCCAATACCTCAAGAGCACTGGCATCTGTCACAGCGACTGCATGAATGTGAAGCAGCCATCACAGAACAAAGCCTTTATGGGAAAGCACAACTGCACCCTGCCCTTTACCAGCAGACCCAAAAACTTCTCACAGAAAGCCGTCGTCTGTTCAAAGCGGAATATTATCAGCAGGCCGAGTTAACGCTGGAACCTGTGGAAACCGTTCTAAAACTTATGCAGCAAAACATGCACATTAAAGCGGTAAAACACCTTTGCCAGAGCAACGCAATTCAGGAGGTATGTTTATGAAAACCTTCATCAAAATCATTTTGTTATACCTAATGCCTATCTTAGCTTTTGCTACCGAGCTAAGACCCGGAGACCGATTACAAATTAAATTCCCCGGTGAAAGCGCCTTTGAGAAAAGCTTTCAACTGGACCACGACGGTAAAATCAGTTTGCCAGAAATCGGCACAGTTAAGCTTCAGGGTATGTCGCTACTGCAGGCACGTACTGTACTTACAGGCAAGCTGAGTAATGCATACAAAGACCTGAGTAAGTTCGATCTGTTCCTCAAAGAAAGACGGCTCACCGTGACTGTACTCGGCTACGTTAAAGAACCAGGCCCGGTTGATATGCCGATACGTGCAAATGTCCAGATGGCGATCAACAGTGCCGGCGGTCTTGCCCAGGGTGCTCAGTTAGACAAGCTACAAATTAGGCGTTCAAGTGGAATTATAGAGTTCGACTATAAACACTACCTTGATAGTGGTGACCCATCCTCTCTGCCCAAGCTTGAGCCAATGGATGTCATCTTTATTCCTGCATCTCCCTTAATCGGTAATGTTCAGGTTGAATTTGATGCTCGCACCCTGACCGCTTCTGGCGATGCAGGCGAAGACGGTGAAGCGATCAAAGTTTTTGGTGAGGTACATCGTCCAGGCACCTTTGCTTTTAAGGAAGACGCTTCAGTGATGGATATGATCATGCGTGCTGGTGGTGTGACACGTTACGCAGGTATTGAGCAGATCCGTGTCATACATCAAGGCCAGCCTTACCCATTTGATATGCGTGAATATCTGGATACCGGGAATCCTGATCTGATGCCCAAAATTCATCAGGGCGATGTCATCTTTATCCCTCAGGCAACAGAACAAGTAAAAAGCGGCTCAAGAACCGTGTATGTAATGGGTGAAGTATTCAAACCAGGTGCGATGGAGATGGGTGAAGGGAGTGGTTTTTATGATCTGCTCGCTACGGCTGGTGGCCCGACCCGCTTTGCAGAAACCCGACAAATCCGCATCATCCGTGCTGACGGCAAGGTTCAACCCTTTGATCTTCAGGGCTACGTCGATAGCCAGGGCCGCACCAAACTGCCTAGCATTCAGCCAGGTGATGCCATTCTTGTTCCGGAAAAAACCGATATGAATGAGAAAAGCTGGCTTAAAGTTCATCCAAACCGTGCGGTCAGAATCATTGGCGCCGTTAATCGTCCCGGTCGCTATGAATGGGCATCGGAGATGACACTAATGGACTTAATTGCCCATGCAGGTGGCCCAATTGCTAGCGCAGATACCGCTCACCTACAGATCCTGCAACAACGCAAAAACGGCAATACAGAATCTGTTAGCTTTGATCTTAAAAGCTTCCTGGATAAAGGGGGTGATATTCGCAAGATACCTCATATCAGAGCGGGTGATACCGTAGTCGTCCCTGAACTACCAAAGGATCCAAATGACAACCGCTCGCAGTGGGTACGCCAGTCGAGTGACCGCTCGATCTACATCTTTGGCGAAGTAGGTGCACCAGGCCGCTATGCATTTAACAATGAACTTAACTTTCTGGATATTCTATCTGCTGCACAAGGGCCTACTGGCATGGCGGATTTAGCCAGCGTAAGAATTACCCACCGTAAAGGCGACACTACCCAGGTAACCCATCTCAATCTACATACTTATTTCCAAACAGGGGATGAAGCCATGCTACCCATTGTGAAGAATGAGGATGTCATTTTTATTCCTAAACGCGATCGGGCTTGGTTAGAAAAACCTAAAGAAACGGTAGTCAGGGTATTAGGTTCTGTTGCTCGCCCTGGTCGCTATAGCTTTGACAACAACATGACGGTACTTGATCTACTCGCAGAAGCGGGAGGCCCACAAAATACTGCATTACAGGATCGCATCATGATCATCAACAGAATTGATGGCGAAGCGCATTCAAGACTGTTTGACCTGGTTGAATTTGCTAAGACCGGTGATTATAGCCGCCTACCAGTTCTTCGTGCTGGTGATACGGTTTATGTGCCTGGTAAAGAGCAAAGTAGCTGGTATCGATTTGTCAGCACCCTGCAAGAGTCACTTACCGTATTTTCGTTCGCTCACTTGGTAGGACTGTAATAGGAGCATATGAACATGAAGCATCTACAATCGAGCGCGGCACTTGAAACTATTTATGCCAGAATACTCAGGCTGGGTATCTCACAGTTTACCTTGTGTAGCACCCAGCATAAGGCTGGCAATAGTTTCCTATCACTTGCTGTTGCCAAAAGAGCCGCAGAATCAGGAAAAAGGGTTCTGCTAATCGAGCTAAACCGAACAACACCCAAGTTAGCAGAACTGCACGGCCTCTCACCCTTAGAGTGGCTTCCGCTTACGGGTAACTGGGAGCATGCGGCTCAAGAAAGCGCTCATGCGGGATTACTGCTTTTATGCTGCCCCGTTAAATCGAGCCACTGTGTGGAATTTCGGGATCAGGAAACGCTTAAACTATTCTTTGAAAGTTGTGCCAGCCATTTTGATATGGTGATCTGTGATGTTGAACCGATACTGTTCTCAAAACAGCAAATGAGCCGCGATCAGTTTGAACCTGAGCATCAGCGCTTACCCGTTGACGTCATTTGTGCAGCCAGTGAAGCCACTGTACTGAATGTGCTAACCGGCAGGACCACGGAATCAGAGATAGACGAGGCACGGGATATCCTTGTACAAAGCGGAGCATCACTTCAGGGAGTGATTATGAATGACTGCCATGCGCCCAGCCTGAAACAAGAACTCATCCGGGAAACCTATCGACTTCAAAAGCCATTTCCCCGCTGGATGGCTAAGCTTCGAAAGAAAATTGACAGCACCGTTCTGCTAAATCAGGAACTGTAATTACTGCTTCTCTATTAAAATAATGGTTAAGTCATCATCAAGTTGTGAAAAGTCGAGGCGCGCCTTCAGAATCCAATCGGCTGCTGAAGATAGTGGCATTTTGTGGCTATCTTCAATCGCGGATAACAGGTTGCCTGGGATCTTCACCGCGGCATCATTGAAACCATCTGAATAGATTAGCAAACGTTCTCCCGCTTCGAGTGGGTGCCTATAGGATTGATAGCCCGAAATACCCAAGCCAGGCAAGGGTCCATCAACGCGGATCTCACGTGCACCTTGCTCATCGATTAAAAAGGGATAAGGCTGCCCTGCATTCACCCATTCAATTTCCCCCTCTTTGTTCAGATTCACAGCAATCAGAGTGGCAAGTGTTTCTTTGAGTACTTTATCTTCATCAAAACAAGATGAAAGACGTTTTAATAAGTCACTCAAATCGATACTTTGATCAACCGAAGAAGAAAAGAGCCCTCGAAGGTAACCCGCTAGCGCATAGACATATCCTTTGGCAGATAAACCATGCCCCATCAGGTCTGCCATCAGTATGATATTTTGCTTTTCACCTTCATGGAGCTGGACCAGATCCCCTCCTCCAGCCTCAGGATTAAAGCTACGTAGCTGTATGTCATAGCCGGGAATTTGCTCGGGCAAATGCGGCTTTAAGCCTAAGGTCACCTTTTGCTCTAGCTCTAATTGAATCTGATCTTTTAAAAATCTGCGACGATGAACAACCCGCTCCATGGTATTGATGAGGCGTGATTTAACGACAGGTTTAGTCAGAAAATCATCGATAGGTCTTGTCAGTGCTCTGCTTATGAGTGATTCATCTTCACAACCGGATACGTAGATGAATGCAGTATCAGCCACATCCGGAATGTGCGATAGCTGATCAAAAAGAACGGTGCCGGGTAGTTCTGGCATTAAGAGGTCACAGATCACCAGGTCAGGGAGATATCGGAGGGCTTTATCAAAACCATCAGACACCGAAACCGCATCTATAACCCTGTATCCTTCAGCGAGGTAGGCTCCCAGAACCGAGCGGTAGCTGGGATCATCATCAACAATCAGTACCGTTAGTTCAGAGGCATTTGCATCACCGGTAGGCATACGCAGCATCATCAGATTGTAAGCGTCTTCTCGATAGCAGGCCGGGATGTAGCGTATATCAGGAAACATCTGCGCGAGTAACTTAAGCCCCATGCCGCTCTCTGCGGCCTCAAGCGTATCGGGATTGAGAATATCCTGACTGAAACGGTTAAAACTAGGCCCATTATCTTTAAGCTCCAGCCACCAGAAATACTCATCTCTGCTCAGAGTCATAATGATGTCTGTCGGCTTTGGCTCAGGATAACGGCTTAAATTTACAATAAGCTCAGCACTGGCTAACAGAAAGGCATCTTTATTTGGCACTTCAGATCTACTTAAAACCTCAACCATCTCCTCGCGAACGCGTCGAGCATCTTCTAAGTGCGCTTTTATGTGCCATTCAGCTATACACTGGACCATTGTTTATTACCTTTAAAAGGCTATTTCTCAATAACTTACTTGTCACACCATACCCTGTAGCATAGGCTAAGAGGAAGTTTTTTGGTTGGAGAGGATTTCCTATGCCTGTACCTTCGGCGAACCGGATCTTGTTAGTAGAAGATGATGTTTCAATGGCGGCTGTTTACCGTAGCTATCTGACCGGCATGGCCTATCAAATTCACCATGAAGAGACAGGGCAAGGAGCTTTAGCTGCCATGTCCAGTGAACAGTTTGATGGCATACTCCTGGACCTTTCCCTACCCGATATGAATGGCCTGGAGATTCTTCAGAAGGTTAATGATCAAGAGCTCCAGATCGAAGTGATAGTCACAACGGGTGACTGTTCTATGACTACTGCAATTGAAGCAATGCAGCTTGGCGCCAGAGACTACCTTGTAAAGCCCTTCAGCAAAGATCGTTTACTGACCACTTTAAAAAACACCTTCGATAACCAGAAATTAAAGCGAATTGTCGAAACCTATAAAGAGGAGATCGACAGACATAATTTCTGTGGATTTATTGGTTCCTCATTACCGATGCAGAGGGTGTATCAGGTAATAGATAGCGCTGCGAGCTCAAAAGCGACCATTTTCATCACTGGCGAGAGCGGAACAGGTAAAGAGGTTTGTGCTGAAGCAGTCCACCAGCGTAGCGAACGCCAGAAAGCTCCATTTATCGCGCTCAATTGCGGCGCTATTCCTAAAGATTTAATCGAAAGTGAAATATTTGGCCATGTAAAAGGCTCATTTACAGGTGCAGTAAAGGATCGCGATGGTGCTGCCAAAGCAGCACAAGGCGGTACACTGTTCCTGGATGAAATCTGTGAAATGGAGCTCGCATTACAATCAAAGCTTCTGCGTTTCCTACAAACTGGCACCTTACAAAAGGTCGGCAGCGATAAAACTGAAAAGGTCGATGTACGTATCATCTGCGCGAGCAACAAAGATCCACTCGCCGAAGTACAAGCGGGGAATTTTCGAGAAGACCTCTACTATCGACTACACGTGCTGCCTATTCATTTGCCACCGCTTCGCGAGCGGGAAAACGATGTCATTGAAATTGCGACCAGTTTTCTTAAACAGTACGCCAAAGAGGAAGCTAAAGACTTTAAAGGCTTCGATGTAGAGTGTGAGCTGATACTGAGTAATTACGACTGGCCTGGCAACGTAAGGCAATTACAGAATGTTGTCCGCAACATTGTCGTGCTTCATAACGGCAAAGAAGTGACACAAAGCATGCTTCCAGCCCCACTTGATGGCTTTAGCCAATCCGCAAAGCCGATTTCCAGCACGGTATTAAAACCTGTCACACCGCAGCAAGCGCCTATACAGACAGATGTTGATCTAACAGCAGGCGAGCAACTATCGCAATTAATACGCCCTATGCCTGAAGTTGAGCGTGAAGTCATTGAACGTGCGATCGATCTGTGTGGCGGCAATATTCCGACAGCAGCACACTATTTACAGGTTAGCGCTGCAACAATCTACAGAAAACGAAATAGCTGGAAAGAAGCAGATCAAAATAAAGATTAACCAGCTCGATCAATCATATGATTGCTCAAGTTATCCAGGCTGGCGGCCGCCAACTCAACAAAGTCCGCCAGCTCTTCGCTAACATCCTTATTATCAAGACAGCACCTTTCAAGAAATCTTGCCCGCTCCGAAAGCACCGATAGTCCATAAAGCGCCCCACTGCTTCCTAAAGTATGAAGATGCCGTCTGGTCTCATCCATATCGATGTCAGTCGCCTCTAAAGCTTCAAGGCGAGTCCTCGCATCAGTTTGAAATACAGCAACCAACTCAGGCAATACATCCTCTGAAGTATCTCTGGCGAGCTGATCAAGCTTATCAACATTAAGCAAATCGACCTGTTCCTCAACTGGTTCCGCATCATAAGAAACTGGCGCCAACTCGCTACTCGGCATAAGATAAGGAGAAACGGTCTGTAACAAAACGGTTTTATCTAATGGCTTTTCCAGATGGCCTTGCATGCCTTCACGGCTAAACCTTTGCTTATCTTCGAGCTGGGCATAAGCAGTGAATGCAATGACCGGGGTTTCTCTCCAACCTGTAGAGGACTTGAGGTACTGAAACGTCTCAACACCGCTCATACCCGGCATCGAAATATCCATGAGTATGAGATCAACCTTATTTCCAGCGTATAAATCAATAGCCTCCTCCCCCGAACAAGCGCAGATAACATCAACACCCGCATTATCTAACATGGTTTTAGCGACAAGGCGATTTGTTGCGCTGTCATCAACAACTAAGACCGTGCCTTTCAGGGAAAGATTATGTTGTGTATCCGCAGGAGGCTGGGCTTCTGCGATCTCTAGAGGTAGTGTAAATCTAAAGCTGGTTCCCACTCCTTCCTCACTGGTAAAGCCTATTTCACCTCCCATCAGCGTTATAAGCTTACGAGAGATAGCCAGGCCCAGCCCTGTGCCTTCCTGAGGGTGTAGCCTTGCTTGAGAATCAATCGTTGCGAACTCTGAAAATACTTTTGCCTGCTCACTTTGTGGTATGCCAGACCCGGTATCCTTAACCTCAAATGATAAAGTTTGATCTGTTGAAGTTACCAGGACACTGACTCTGCCATAATCGGTGAACTTAACCGCATTACCTATCAGGTTAAGTAACACTTGACGTAAACGTTGACCGTCTAGTTGGATCCACTCAGGAACAGAACTATCAATATGGCTGTCAAATTGTATCGATTTCTCTTCGACCCTTAGCTTAAACAGCTGAGTCAGTTCAGATAGTAGCGCAGCAATCTGGCAGGGCTGCGGTATTAGCTCAAGCTTATCCGCCTCAATTTTAGAAAAGTCCAGAATGTCTGAAATAATGGTGAGTAGACCACCACCGGCATTAAGTGCATGGCTTATGTACTCTAACTGCTCATCATTTAACGGGGTTTCCCTAA
>NZ_CH724125.1:233653-251144 GCF_000153345.1 Neptuniibacter caesariensis | reverse complement strand
TCGTTGACGATTAAGAGCAAAGAGGAGCTATATCAGGCTTATCTTCCTTATATAACAAATGGTGGCTTATTCATTCCCACGCTTCGTTCCTATCATTTGGGTGAAGAGGTGTTCATGTTGCTGGAGCTAATGGAAGAGGGCGACAAAATACCTGTTACTGGTAAAGTGGTATGGGTAACACCAAAAGGTGCGCAAGGTGGTCGAACTCCTGGTATTGGAATTCAGCTGTCATCTGATGACGCTACCTTAGTAAACAAAATTGAAACCTATCTGGCTGGCGCACTTAATTCTGATCGTAAGACAAACGCACTTTAAGCGCTTAAGCCCAAAACTGTCCAAATACTCCCATGTTTATAGATTCCCACTGTCACCTGGACAAGCTGGACTTGTCTCCCTATGCAAATAATTTTGATGCGATGTTACAGGCTGCTGAAGAGCGTAAGGTCGGATCAATGCTCTGTGTATCGATCTCGATGTCGCAGTTTCAATCGATGCATAAGCTTGTAGAGCCTTACAAGCATATTTTTAGCTCTGTAGGTATACATCCGCTGCATGCTCATGAAGAGCAGGCAACGATTGATGAGCTCATTGTTGAGGCTTCAAAAGCTCGTGTGGTCGCTATAGGGGAAACGGGTTTAGATTATTATTACTCCACTGATACCCATCAGATACAGCAGGAAAGTTTTAAAACCCATTTATTGGCTGCGGGACAGTTAGGTTTACCTGTCATTGTTCATACCCGAGATGCAAGGGAGGACACTCTCAGTATGATTGAGGCCTATGGTAACCCTGAGTCGGCTGGTGTTCTGCACTGTTTTACTGAAAGCTGGGAGATGGCTAAAGCCGCGTTAGATATGAACTACGTTATCTCTTTCTCCGGGATAACGACGTTTCGAAATGCTCAGGAACTCAGAGATGTGGTTAAGAATGTACCATTAGAGAGCATTCTGATTGAAACGGATGCACCGTATCTGGCACCCGTACCCCATCGTGGCAAAAAAAATGAACCTAAGTATGTAGTGGAAGTGGCCCAGTGTATTGCTGATCTTAAGGGTGTTTCTCTTGAGGCGGTTGCTGAAATTACTACAGAAAACTTCAAACGTGTGTTTTCTAAAGCAGATATCTGATCATGTATCACTACCCGCCGGTTAATTATATTGAGCCTGTATTTCGTCCACCGAGTGAGGCAAATTCACTCATACTGCAGGTGACTAATGGTTGTAGCTGGAATAAATGTACGTTCTGTGAAATGTACACTTTGCCGCAAAAGAAGTTTAGGCCAAAACCACAGCAGGAAATTGAGGCGGAGATTAAAGCCTGTGCCGCTCAGCTTGGTGCTGTTAGGCGGGTTTTTCTCGCCGATGGTGATGCGATGGCATTATCCTTTAAGCGCCTTAAAGAGATTCTGTTGGCAATTAAAACGCATCTTCCGACTGTTACAAGGGTTTCTTCCTACTGCCTGCCGAGAAACCTGAATAATAAATCGGTAGAAGAGCTGGCTGAGCTGCGTGAGTTGGGGCTACAGCTTATGTATGTTGGCGCAGAGAGTGGTAACGATCAGGTCTTAGAAAAGATCATCAAGGGGGAGACTTATCAATCCACACTTGATGCGCTGATGAAGATAAAGCAGGCGGGTATGAAGTCGTCTGTAATGATCATTAACGGCATGGGTGGTTCTGTTTACAGTAAACAGCATGCGCTTGATTCGGCAAGATTAGTTAATGCTGCGCAGCCGGACTACTTGGCAACATTGGTGTTGTTTTTCCGCGAGGGTGAAGAGCATTTCATCAATAATTTTGGCGGGGATTTCAAGGCCTGCAGTCAACGAGAGCTGATCGAAGAGATGCAGGTGCTTATCTCAGAGCTAAATCTGGAACGAACGGTATTTAGAAGTGATCACGCCTCAAATTATTTAGTGCTAAAAGGTGTATTGGGCCGCGATAAGCAAAAATTACTATCCATGATTGATGGCGCTCTAAATTACTCAGATACGGTTTTTCTCCGTAGTGAAAAGGGGCGAGGCCTTTAATTTGCCAGCTAGATAGTGGGTTTTCCTTCTAAAGTTCAGATTTTTAGCACATATTAAGGACCAGAGAAGTAATTACTTTGTTATCTTTTGTGTTTATACTTTGGTATAAATAAAATTCTTTTGAAATATAAGAATATTACCAGAGGTTATAAGCATGAGACGTCCTGTTCGAATAGCGGTAACTGGCGCTGCAGGCGCTATTAGCTACAGCTTGTTGTTTAAGATCGCTGCTGGCGAAATGATGGGTAAGGATCAGCCCGTTATCCTTCAACTGATAGAACTTCCCCATGCAATGGATTCCCTCCGTGGTGTTGCAATGGAATTGATGGATTGTGCTTACCCTCTGCTTCACACAATCACTCTGCATGACAATGTTGAAGATGGTTTTAAAAATGCTCACTATGCGTTATTGGTGGGCGCTAAGCCGCGTGGTCCAGGCATGGAACGTAGCGACCTTCTTGAAGAAAATGCGCAAATCTTCGCGCGTCAGGGTAAAGCACTTAATGACTATGCTAACCGAGATGTTAAAGTTCTCGTAACAGGCAACCCGGCGAATACTAATGCACTGATCGCCAGCCGAAACGCGCCTGATCTAAGTCCGTCTCAGTTCACCTGTCTAACCCGCTTGGACCACAACCGTGCTAAGGGTATTCTCGCTAATCACTGCGGTGCTACGACTCGAGATATCGGAGGTATCATGATCTGGGGTAATCATTCCCCAACTCAGTATCCGGATCTTCATCAGGCAACGATCCTGGGTAAACCGGCGATGTCGCAGATTGATACAACCTGGTACCGTGATGAGTTCATTCCTAAAGTGCAAAAGCGTGGTGGCGAGATTATTCAGGCGAGGGGGCTTTCCAGCGCAGCTTCAGCAGCCCAGGCCATTGTCGATCAGATGCGTGATTGGGTGCTTGGTACTGAACCTGGTGAGATCATCAGCATGGGTATTCTTAGCGACGGTAGCTACGGCATCGCAAAAGGGATCTTCTACTCTTTCCCGGTTCGTTGCAACTATGGTCGCTACCAGATCGTTCATGATATTGAGCTCAATGAGTTTAGCCGTCAGCGCTTAACTACAACAGAGCAGGAGCTTCTGGATGAAAAGGCCGTTGTTGACCATCTGCTACCTAAAGAAACTGAGGCCTCTCATCAGAACTTGTCTATCTGCCTTCGTTCCGGTGTCACTTTATTCGCAGATGATACTGGACCGGACTCAGATTCTAAATTCATGACCACAAACCGTGTAATGTAAGTTTGATTCTCTGCTGAATCTGCTAAAGTGCCTCTTCAAGTGAAGAGGCATTTTTTATGGTTGAGATACTTTCTGTCCGTACGGGTAGGCAGGGCTTATTTGAATTTACCCATCAGTTGCAGGATTTAGTTGGGCGTTCCGGGGTCAAAGAAGGTCTTTGTAGCCTACTTGTTCAGCACACCAGTGCCAGCCTGACAATCCAGGAGAATGCCGACCCCTCGGCCAAAGATGACCTTGAAAACTGGTTAAATCGATTAGTACCTGAAAACGACCGTTTATATACGCATATCTTTGAAGGTGCAGATGACATGCCTGCGCATATCAAGAGCGCTTTAACGGCAACCACGTTAAGTATTCCTGTCTTAAATGGCAGGTTGTGCTTGGGTACCTGGCAGGGCGTGTATTGTTGGGAGCATCGGCATCAGGCCAGAAGCCGAAATATAGCGGTACATATTGCATAAAAAAGCTGCCATTCGGCAGCTTTTTTTATTCTTAGAAATTCTTTTACTCTTAGAAATCTTCGCCGGTATCCATTGGCGTGATACTTTGTAGCATCTTGAGCAGGTCCAGCAGGATGATAAGGATGCTGTTGTAGTAGCAAACGCCCTGAACGAAACGTTTGGTTGTTTCTTCGCCAGTGGCATTTGGAGCGCGGTCGATATCATTTTGCGGTAGGTTGATTACTTCATCGACACTATCAACGACAAGCCCTACGACTTCTTGCTCGTTGTATTCAACGACAATAATTCGCGTATCATCATCGGGTGTATGAGGGCTAAGGCCGAACATCTGGCGTGTGTCGATAACGGTTACTACGTTACCACGTAGGTTGATAATGCCGAGAATGAAATAGTCAGAGCCAGGTACAGGCGTAATCTCACTGTAGCGCAGCACTTCCTTTACCTGAATAACATCTACACCGTAGAGTTCATTATCGACTTTGAATGTAGCCCACTGATGGTATACCACTTCATCTTGATTACTGCGTTTAGCGTCATCTGCCTGCTGATGCATTACCTGTTCGGCCTGCATAGCTTTTAGTTGTTCTGCTGCTGCTTCTAAACCCATAGTGTTCTACCTGTGTCGTTACTACTATACAAAGATCGTTAGTGCCTGGTGAGCATAAAACCCTTCGAGTATCCCACACCTTTATTAAGCTTGAAAGTATGGAAGTCATTTAAACCTAAGCATAGACTAGCATCGTGATGGATTAAATATGATTTCCAAAAATATTTAATCATTTCAGCCAGATGCAGATGTTCGTCAAGTTATAGGCAATTATCAGGTTTCGGTAAGCCGGCAATTTTCGCAAGAAGCTTTGCAGGGCTACCTGGAAACAGTTTCATCAGGTAAATGCTCTTGCCTTTATCTGCACCGTATTTCAACTTTACCGCCTTAATTAGCGGGCGCATGGCTGGTGAAAGCTGATAAGTTGCGTAAAATTCGCGGATTAAGTGAATAAGCTCCCAGTGTTCGGGCGTCAGCGATAAACCTTCATCTGTAGCGATTTGATCTGCAACAGACTCATTCCAGTCATTAAGGTTTTTGAGGTATCCCTCTTCATCTAACTCAAGCATTAGAACCAACTCACTACTTTTTCTGCTTCACAGCTTAATCTTACAAAGCCTTTATCGTCGACCTGTTCGATGTCAGTTCGAATTCTCGACGAAAGACCGCGGGCTTCAATATCGCAGACAAGAGCATAGGTGCTCTGTTTTAGGTCCTTAGAATCAATCCAGGATTCACTGTGTGGCAGTGCGTTATAAACGCCATCTTCAATTAATAGGATCTGATCACCATCAGACAATGTGCTTAGCATACGCTCTATAAGGGCGGTGTTTTGCTGTGTTTTATTGAGTAGATGTAAAGTCATATCAAAATGTCAGTACAGTGGAATGTTGTTTGATAAGCTCAGGTAATCGATCATTTTCAATCACCTGGACAGGTAAAGCTAAATCGCTCTCTTGCAAACCACTGTTTATGAGGTCGTTTCGGGTAACGTAGATACTATCAACGTCATACATAGGTAGGGCTGATAACATCGCTTCTAATGTTTTTTGACCAACCGCGCTGCCGTTTTGTTCTTTGGTGAGCTGGTATACCCCATCACCTGCAAAAAGAAGGGACACTGGCATATCAAAGATTGAGCAGGTGAGTACTACATCGAGAGATTCACGTGCAGATGCTGAACCATAGGGAGCACTCTGATTTAAGACTAAAACCGATCGTTGAGCATTCATCATTAGCCTCCGAATGTTACGACTCTGTCTGAAACCGCTATGGCCTCAGCAAGTTGACCAAGGCCAGATAACTCAAAACGATTCTCCAGGTTCTGCGCGTTTTTCTCATATCGCTTCTGTTCATTTGTGTCCAGAACTCCACGTTTTACCGCTGCAGCAATGCAAACGACCAGATCCAGGTTGTGTTCAGAGGCCAGCGCTTGCCACTCCACAGGAAGGCTTTGCTCATCCTGTGGAGGGGAGATCAGGGCGTTAGCCGTCAAAACGGCATCAGAATAAAAAAACACCCTGAACAGCTCGTGACCTTCTGTGATCAGCGTACGAGCAAAGCGAAGTGCTGTGCTACTCGATTGAGATGTAAAAGGGGATGATTGGATGACGATGGAAAATTTCATAGTTGAACGCCAGATATAAAAAAGCCCCGCTATTCTAGCAAAGAAAGCGAGGCTTTTTGACGTAAAGTTAGTGATCAGTCGTCACTTAATACACCCACTAGACTAAGCAGATGAATGAATAGGTTGTAAATGTTCAGGTACAAGCTGACAGTTGCCATGATGTAGTTGGTATAAACGCCATTCACGATATTGCTTGTATCGTAAAGAATGAAGCCACACATCAGTAGTACTACCAAAGCAGAAAATGCAAGGTGAAGTGCACCAAGTTCAATGCCAAATAGAGGTAGGACGAAGAGCGCAACCATGGTGATCAGTGCAACCATCATACCCGCAGCCAGAAAACCGCCCATAAAACTGAAGTCTTTTTTGCTGGTAAGGACGTATGCAGAGAGGCCAAAGAATGTGAGGGCGGTAGTTCCAAGAGCAGTCATGATGATCTGGCCACCATTTGCCATTGCTAGATAATGGTTAAGTAACGGTCCGAGACCGAACCCCATCATGCCTGTAAACAGAAATACTAGGGGTAGTGCTGCCGCACTGTTCTGCTTTTTATTAAGAATAAACAGCATTACAAAGCTAAGAACGAAACTGCCGATGTAAACAATAAACGGCATCTGCAGCGCCATTGAAATACCGGCAGTGATGGTGCTAACCACCATTGTCATTGCCAGAAGCATATAAGTATTGCGAATGACTTTATTCGTCTGAAGAACGGATTGTTCAGAGCGAGTATCGTAAGTATTAACGGTACGCATTTTGTCCTCGAGAAAATTTCCCTGTTAGATTAACTCTATATATAAGCATTTTACTCGGTTTTTCAAGTTGTCTTTACAACAAAAATGGCGAGCGTAGAATCTGCCTCCTATTTTATCCAGGCGAGAATGATATGTCAGAACTCGACATTCTATTTGAAGATGATCACCTTATTGCAATCAATAAACCAAGTGGTTTGTTAGTTCATCCAAGCTGGGTAGCGCCTCGGGGTACGCCTAATCTGGCATCGATGCTCAAAGTATATTTCGAGGGAGGCAGCCCTTATACGATCCATCGTTTGGATAGGCCAACATCAGGTGTGATTCTGTTTGGAAAGAGTAAAGAGGTCGCACAGAAGATGAACCTTATTTTTGCCGAACGTGACGTGAGTAAAACCTACCTGTGTATGTGCCGTGGCTATACTCCAGAAGCCGATACGATTGATTATGCGTTGAAAGAGCAGCTGGATAAAATTGCCGATAAGCATGCAAATCAAGATAAGGAAGCCCAGGAAGCGGTTTCTCACTATCGCCGTTTAGGTACAGTAGAGCTCGATATTCCGATTGGCCGTTATGATAAATCTCGATATTCGCTGGTAGAGGTTAAGCCTGAAACAGGGCGTAAGCATCAAATAAGGCGACATATGAAGCATATTTTTCACCCAATAGCGGGTGATACCAAGCATGGCGATAACAAGCATAATAAAATGTTAAAGCAGAATTTTGATTTGCAGCGATTAATGTTGATGGCCACGAATATCCAGTTTACCCACCCAATAACCCAGGAATTTATGGATATTACTGCGCCCGTTGATAGTTATTGTGATGAGCTGTTTGCTGGATTTGGCTGGAAAGGACTTTTTCCTGATTCGCTTGTCGATTCGTAGTGTTCTGTCCAGAATAGTTATAAATCAAAGGAGGTCGGTTATGCGGGTACGAAATTTACTATTAGGTCTGCTGTTGCTAATACCGTTCAATCTATTAGCGGCTGACACTAAAACCAAAACTAATGAAACGTCACTCCTGCATTACTCTGGAACACCCATCGAAGACCCTTTTTGGTTTAAAGATAGCTTCTTAGAGCTTGCTGATGACATTGAGGAGGCAGAGGAAGAGGGTAAGAAGCTGCTTGTATACTTTCATCAAGCCGGTTGTCCCTATTGCTTTAACTTTGTTCAGCAATCTTTACTTGACCCTCAGTTGAGCCAATTCATTCAGGAAAACTTTGATGTTCTCGCACTGAATTTGTGGGGGGATCGCGAGGTTACCCTTCCAAATGGCGATGTACTTTCTGAAAAAGACTTGGCCAAGCAGTGGAAAGTACAATACACCCCGACGTTAATATTTTTCTCCGGAGAGCCCGAGCCTGTCCTGAGGATCGATGGTTATCGCAGCAAAGAAGTCACGGCTAAAATATTTGACTATGTCTTAACTGGCGATACCGAGGCTTCACTCGCGCAGCGTATGATTACGGCTAATCCAAATGAAAGCTTGTATCCATCTGCACGCTTTAAACACACATCTGACCTGTCTATAGTTAAATCGGCAAAGCCTGTTGCGATACTATTTGAATATCCTGGTTGCTCTGATTGCGATCAGCTTCATCGACGCGTATTGTCTCGAACCGATACTGATCAACAGCTAGATGCATTTGATACTTATCGCGTGGATGTGTCTTCTGATACACCTATTACCACACCTGGCGGCGAGCGTTTGTCACCTAAAGAATGGGCAGAAAAATTGGGTATTACATTCTTCCCAAGTACGCTGCTTCTGGATACGAATCTAAAAGAGCAATTCAGGGTGGACAGTTATGTGCAGTCTTATCATTACAATACTGCATTGGAATATGTCAGCAGCAAAACTTATGAGCGTTTGCCTGAATTTCAGCGCTACATCAATGAAAGGGCTGATCGCCTCAGAGAAAGCGGTAAAAAAGTCGTTATTACCCAGTAATAGTGCGGGCTTAGGCTGTTTTTTTAGTAAAAGCTATGCTCTAATCGCGCTTTATTTTAACCAACAAATTGCACAGACCGACGGTTAGGTTGTTAATGAGCAAAGAACAAAATGTTGCTGAACTGATTCAGCAGAAAAGCGGCAATATTCGTATTGGTATTATTGGCGCAATGGATGAAGAAGTGGAGCTGCTAAAGGGCTCGCTTTCTGATCGTGAGGACCACGAAATTGCGGGTTACCACCTACATACTGGTAAGTTGCATGGCAAAGATATTGTTCTGCTCAAATCTGGAATTGGCAAGGTCAATGCTGCCATAGGTACAACAATTCTACTTCAGACATTTAAGCCAGATTGTATCATCAATACAGGTTCTGCTGGTGGTTATGACCCTAGCCTAGAAGTGGGTGATATTGTCATCTCATCTGAGGTGCGTCATCACGATGTTGATCTAACTGTGTTTGGTTATGAGTACGGTCAGGTTCCACGCCAGCCTGCGGCATTCTCACCTGATGCAACTTTGGCTGAAGTTGCTGAGCGTTGTATTGCGCGTATGGAAGGGATGAAAACGACACGTGGCTTAATCTGCACGGGTGATCAGTTTATGAATGATCCCGAGCGTGTTGAGCGCAAGCGTAAATTATTCCCGGAAATGAAAGCAGTTGAAATGGAAGCAGCTGCTATTGCGCAAACCTGTTTGCAATTTGATACGCCTTTTATCGTAATTCGAGCGCTTTCTGACATCGCTGGTAAAGAATCTGGCGTGTCATTCGACCAATTTCTAGTGACTGCTGCTAAACATTCGGCTGAAATGATCATCGCAATGATTGATGAGTTAGCCGTCAGCTGATACAAATAGGGCCTTTGTAATTACTTTATTTATAAGGGCCTTTATGACTTCCTCTTTTTACCCTCCTGTACGGACACTGATGGGCCCAGGTCCGTCTGATGTTAGCCCGCGTGTATTAGCCGCTATGGCTCGCCCAACTATTGGCCACTTAGATCCTGAATTCATCCGCATGATGGATGAAGTAAAGGGTATGCTAAAAAAGCTGTTCAAAACTGAAAATGAATTAACGTTGCCGGTATCTGCCCCTGGATCTGCAGGCATGGAAGCGTGCTTTGTGAACCTGGTTGAGCCAGGTGATAAAGTTATCGTCTGCCAGAATGGTGTGTTTGGCGGTCGAATGAAAGAAAACGTCGAGCGCTTTGGTGGCGAATGCATTCTTATTCAGGATGAATGGGGCACGCCCGTTGATGTCGAAAAAGTTAAAGCCGCTTTTGCTGAAAATGATAACGTAAAAGCGCTCGCATTTGTTCATGCTGAGACCTCTACAGGTGTTCGCTCGGACGCTAAATCACTCTGTCAGATTGCCCATGATAACGGTGCTCTGGCCATTGTTGATGCGGTGACTTCTCTCGGTGGTATTGATGTCGATGTAGATGGCTGGGGTATTGATGCAATCTACTCAGGTACGCAGAAATGTCTTTCTTGCCCACCAGGTATCTCGCCAGTGAGTTTCAGCGATAAAGCGGTAGAAGCGGTTAAGAATCGTAAAACAGCTGTGCCTAGCTGGTTCCTTGATAAGAATCTGGTGATGGGTTACTGGGGTGGTTCAGGTAAGCGCGCTTATCATCACACAGCGCCTGTTAACTCTTTATACGCACTCCATGAAGCGTTGGTAATGATGGAGGAGGAGGGTCTGGAAAATGCCTGGGCTCGCCACCAGAAGCTTCACAATGCGCTGCGAGCAGGTCTTGAAGCAATGGGTATTGGCTTTCTGGTTAATGAAGAAAGTCGGTTACCTCAGCTAAACTCGGTCCTAATTCCTGAAGGTGTTGATGACGCTGCGGTGCGAACTGCGCTGTTGCAAAACTATAACCTGGAAATAGGTGCAGGCCTGGGTAACCTTGCTGGCAAGGTATGGCGTATTGGTTTGATGGGTACTGCGTGTACTCAGCGAAACGTTATGCTTTGTCTTGATGCACTGGAGAACACGCTGGCTGCTATGAACGCACCTATTAAAACAGGTGTTGCTGCTCAAGCTGCTGCTGCGGTGCTCGCAGAATAAGTGTTGTGATCGTTCCTTAAGCGCTTTGGCTGGTTATAACCTGCCAATAGCGCTTAATTTATTAATTGCTCAATCTTCTTAATTGAATCTTCGCTATCCCACTCCCTTTCGCCGAGAATGGTTTCTACCAGCTTACCTTGTTTATCGATGAGTAGTGTCATCGGCAGTCCACGTATACCAAACTCACGAAATGATCTGCTTTTCTGATCAAGAAGGATCGAAAAGGTAATCGCTTCGTCCAGCTCCATCAGAAAACTGGATACAGTTGTTGCAGATTCACCGGCATTGATCGCTACAATTTCAAAGGGTTGATCAGTTAAATGGGTTTTAAGCCTTTGCATTGATGGCATTTCACGAATGCACGGAGGGCACCAGGTTGCCCAGAAGTTAAGAAGAATAACCTTGCCCTTAAACTGCGAAAACTCAACGGTTTCCTGCTCTGCATTCTCAAAGCTTAGCGAATAAAACTCCTGATTACTCTTTGCGTAGCTGGCTTGAATCATCAGAAGGGCGGTAATGGCAAGAAGCTTAATTAACTTCATGTTTTCTCTCAGGCTTAAGGAAGTGCAAGAATAACAAATTATCAGCTCTATGGTCTTTGTCTGCGCATGATTTATACTCAGAGCTCTTTTAACAGAAACAGTTCAATAACAACCAGAAGTTTCGCGCAAGGATATTTATGAAAGTTGCATTTATCGGTTTAGGCGTAATGGGATATCCAATGGCAGGTCATTTATCAAAGGCTGGCCATGATGTAACAGTATTTAACCGTACGACAGCTAAGGCAGAAGCCTGGTCTGAGGATTATAAAGGTGCATTCGCAGTTACCCCGGCCGAAGCCGCAAAGGGTGCTGACATTGTCTTCACTTGCGTAGGTAATGATGATGATTTGCGTGAGGTGACTTGTGGAGATCAAGGTGTCTTTAATGGCATGACGGAAGGATCTATCCTGGTAGACCATACAACGGCCTCAGCTGAAATCGCGCGTGAACTTGCTTCATTAGCAGCGGATAAAGGTATCGGCTTTTTAGACGCGCCCGTATCTGGCGGTCAGGCAGGTGCTGAGAACGGCGTATTAAGTGTTATGGTCGGTGGTGATCAGGCTTCTTTTGATAAAGCGGAGCCAGTGATGGATGCTTATTCAAAGTCAATCCGTTTACTGGGTGAAGCGGGAGCTGGTCAGTTAGCGAAAATGGTTAACCAGATATGTATCGCAGGTCTGGTCCAGGGGTTAGCTGAAGGGGTGCATTTTGCAAAACGTGCAGGGCTGGATGCTGCACAGGTCTTTGATGTCATTCAACATGGCGCTGCGGGTTCCTGGCAGATGGTTAACAGGCATCAAACCATGATCGACGACGAATATGATTTCGGTTTTGCTGTCGATTGGATGCGCAAAGACCTTAACATCGTGCTCGATGAAGCTCGTAAGAATGGTGCGCGTTTACCTATAACTGCAATTGTTGATCAGTTTTATGCTGATGTTCAGGAGATGGGTGGTAACCGCTGCGATACGTCTAGCTTATTGATGCGCCTGGAAAAACGTGAAAAGTAGTTAAAAGCCTTATTTTATATAAGGTTTTTGTGGGCGATAGGTGCATAGACAGGCTGGAATTTGTCTATATAATTGCCGCGATATTAAATCTATTACTATTAAAATATCGAGGACAGTTCTATGGATAAATACAGCATGATCTCTGCTGCACCAAGCCTGGTAATCGTTGCTGCAATGATTATCGGTACAGTCGTTGCGGTTGGCGTACTGAAAAAGGTAATTGCAAAAGACGCTGCAGCAGCAGAAAGCAAGTAATTGCGAATACCGGATTATTGGTTCTCAATAGTCCGGTTCTTCCTACCAATCGATCTACCAATCGTTGTTAAGTACGAACCCTCTATCGATCTCCCGAGCTGAACTGTCTAACCGTCTAATTAAGCATGGCTGCTTAAGCGATATCATCTGCTCTGTCAGTGCATCAAAGTTCATTAGCCCGGTTTCAGAAAACCTAAGCCAATAAGGCTTTCTCAGTATCTGATACTGAAAGTCACCTTGAATCTTTTGCAGGTTTTTAGCGTAGATCCACCAGCCCTTTAGATGGTGTTTATTGATCGTCGGGTGAAGCTGTTGGGCGGGCTCATCCAGGGGGTGAAATAAATAACCCTGGATCAGCAGGGCCCTGGCCGAGGGAGATATTTCATGCTGGTGGCAGGTGCGTAATCCGTCGTTTGTCTCTGAAAGGGGGAGTTGGTGTTCCAGCATTCGTTGCCATTTGATATCCAGTCGATCTCGTTTGCCTGGGCCGATAAAGTCACTGAGCTGCTCGCCTGAGCCGACTCGTAGATAGAATTTAATCGCGCATTCAAGGTGGAAATCTTTTTCACTTGTTCGACCAATAAAGTCAAACTCACCCAAGGTCTTTTTGTTCTTCGTGACAACTATATTTCTTTTTAAATCAATAACCTTTGTGGACTTATTGATAAGGTGGTTAACGCAATCTTCGTAGTATAATCCCAGCTTGTGCTGTGAAGTAGGAAGGTCTTCATGGTCAGTTGTATGATCATTAAGATACCTAAGAAGATCTACACCAGAACAGAATGGTTCTGGTATGTTCATCAGTGAGGGTGTGGATTGAATCCAAAAAAGATCTTCTTTCATATTAATTATCTAGTTACATGTTTCTTATAAACCCTTAAAGTATTGCCAAACTTTAGTAGCGACGAAAGATTATGAGCCGAAAAAATAACACTGGATTACCACTTAGTGAACAGGATCGGGAAGTTGTTCTGACAGAATCAGACATTAATACCATTCTGGTAAACGGCGCTCAGATTTCACTAACCAAGCTGCGCCGTGCGCAGAATACTGACGCACAGCTCTGTTATTACGCTGAGATCGGAGTCTATCTGGAAGTTTCTTTGTCTCGAGGTGCAGGTATCACCGACGAAACTATGTCCGCACTCGAGGAAATTCATCGTATCGCGACTCACGAATACATGGATTCGCGTAAGCTCTCTGCTAAGGCTGAAGATTGATCTGTGAGTGACAGCCAAATTGACAGTACTTTTGATTCAGCGGCTTTTCTAAAGCAGTTAACCAAAAGGCCGGGCGTTTACCAGATGTATGACGCCCAAGAGAAACTTCTCTACATAGGTAAAGCGAAAAACCTGAAGAATAGGGTCAGTAGTTATTTCCGCGCTACCGGTCTTAGTGTGAAAACCCGGTCACTTGTTTCAAAAATCGCTGATGTTCAGATCACGGTAACCAACAGCGAAACAGAAGCGCTTCTGCTTGAGCAAAACCTGATCAAAGAGTATCGCCCGCCTTACAATATCCTTTTACGTGATGATAAGTCTTACCCTTATATCTTTATCTCAGATAAAGATACTTACCCGGCGGTACGTTTCAGCCGTGGAGCCAAGCGAAAAAGCGGTAAATACTTCGGGCCTTATCCAAGTGGTGGTGCGGTAAGAGATAGCCTTAATCTATTACAAAAAATCTTTCGTATTCGGCAGTGTGAAGAGAGTTTCTTTAAGAATAGATCACGCCCTTGTCTCCAGTACCAGATTAAACGTTGTACCGCGCCTTGTGTGGAAGCTATTTCGCCGCAGGAATATCAGGAAGATATTAAGCATGCGGCTATGTTTCTTGAAGGAAAAAATAAGGCTGTAATGGATGAAATTGCTCAAGAGATGGAGGCCGCTTCTGAGCAGCTTAACTTTGAGCAAGCAGCGCTTTATCGCGATCAATTGGTGAGTCTGCAAAAGGTTCAGGAACAGCAGTATGTTACAGGGCTACAGGGTGATGCTGATGTAATAGGCTGCGATCTCCAGCCGGGTGGTGTATGCCTGCATATGCTGTTTGTGCGTGGTGGTCGGGTAATTGGCAGTAAATCCCACTATCCGAAAGTGTCCATTGAAGAAACCCGAGATGAAATTGTCTCGGCATTTATAGCCCAGTGGTATCTGGGTGCTCAGCGTGAGATACCTGCCTATATCATTACGCCTTTCGAACTATCGGATGAAGATTGCCTTAAGGCTGCTCTTGCAGAGGCCAGGGACAAGAAAGTTGCGCTCTCACATAATGTGAGAGGTGAACGATCTGGTTGGCAAAAACTGGCGCAAACTAATGCCGAGCAACAGTTGTCCAGTTATCTTGCTAATAAAAAGAATATCTACAATCGCTACCTTGAACTGCAGGAGCTCCTTGGCTTAGATGATATTCCTACTCGCCTTGAATGCTTTGATATTAGTCATAGCTCAGGTGAGGCGACCGTAGCGTCTTGTGTCGTATTTGATAAAAACGGACCACTTAAGTCAGATTATCGCCACTTCAATATTGAAGGAATTACTCCGGGTGATGACTATGCGGCCATGTATCAGGCTTTGCATCGACGTTACAGCAGGATAAAAAAGGAAGAGGCTAAGCTACCTGATCTTCTCATTGTTGATGGTGGTAAGGGGCAGGTAACTCAGGCAATGGAAGTGCTTGATGAACTACAAATTGCTCAGGTCCTGGTTATTGGTATAGCGAAAGGCCCGACACGCAAGGCTGGCTTTGAAGTGCTTATTTCAGGTGATACAGGTGATGAAACTGTTCTTGAAAACGACTCGGGCGCTTTACACCTGCTGCAGCATATTCGCGATGAAGCACACCGCTTTGCCATAACAGGGCATCGCGCACGTCGCGGCAAAGCGCGAAAACGTTCTGTTCTGGAAGATATTCCGGGTGTTGGACCGAAGCGCCGTCGTGAATTACTTAGACATTTTGGTGGTATTCAAGAGATACAGCGCGCGAGTGTTGAAGAAATTGCAAAAGTCTCTACCATAAGCCTAACAATCGCCGAAGAGATCTATTCGGCTCTCCACCCGGATCTGTAATACGAATGAAGCTACCTAATATACTAACCAGTCTGCGTATCCTGCTGATACCTGTATTTGTTCTTGTTTTTTACCTGCCTTATGACTGGGCTCCATTGGCCACAGGCTGTGTCTTTGCTATTGCAGGCTTCACCGATTGGCTGGATGGATTCGTCGCTCGTAAGTTAAACCAGACATCGCCGTTTGGCGCTTTTCTTGATCCCGTCGCAGATAAATTGATGGTAGCTATTTCACTTGCGCTACTGGTTGAGTCCTATAACAATATCTGGATTACTATTCCTGCTATCGTCATCATCGGCAGAGAGATCGTTATCTCTGCACTACGTGAGTGGATGGCAGAGATAGGGCAGAGGGCAAGTGTTGCCGTATCCTATATTGGTAAGCTTAAAACTGCTCTGCAGATGTTGGCGATCATGTTGATGGTTGTAACTGAGCCCTATACCAATATCTCCTGGGCAGGAATTGTTGCGCTCTATCTTGCAGCCATTCTTACTTTATGGTCTATGTATCAGTACCTTAGAGCTGCTTGGCCAGTCTTATCTGAAGAGATGTAAGTGGTTAATAATTAAGCAAAAAATTTTTTCTATTACGGTGTTGACATATAGAGTCGGGTCTCTATAATACGCACCACTTGCTACGGCAGAGCGGGAATAGCTCAGTGGTAGAGCACAACCTTGCCAAGGTTGGGGTCGCGAGTTCGAACCTCGTTTCCCGCTCCAAGTTCTGACTTGCAAGTTCTATAGAGGCGCGGTGGCAGAGTGGTCATGCAGCGGACTGCAACTCCGTGTACGCCGGTTCGATTCCGACCCGCGCCTCCATTTCTTCTTCGCCCGGGTGGTGAAATTGGTAGACACAGGAGACTTAAAATCTCCCGAGCGCAAGCTTGTACCGGTTCGAGTCCGGTCCCGGGCACCATTTCAGCCACTTCCGCGGTTAGCGTAAAATATCTTCTTTGAAATTAATCTTCAGTAAAATAATAACTTACTGCTGATTGCAGCTTTGTTCTCCTCCGGTTATCTTTCTAAATAAGCTCAAACTTTTAAATGACTATTTGAGCACGTTCTACATTCTTGAAGCAGGACTCAAGGGGTAAGCGAATGCATGTTGAAGTGCTTCTCGTCGATGATGAAAAGGATATCCTCAAGGCACTTAGCCGAATTCTTCGGCGAGCGGGTATTACATCTGCTTCGAAGGACTCTGCTGAAGCCGCTTTAACCTGGTTGGGATCTAACCAGGCTTCACTGATTGTCTCTGATTTTCGTATGCCTGGGCTTTCAGGGACAGAGTTCCTGGCTAAAGTCGAAGTACAATGGCCGGAGACGGGCAGGATTATTTTGAGTGGCCACGCTGACTTTGACACTGTACTAAAAGCTGTACATACAGGAGTCGTTCATAAATTCCTGGCTAAACCCTGGAACAATCAGGAATTTATTGAGCACATAAAAACCTCTTTAGCCTCACAAAGTAACCCGAGTGCGCCTTCCGCTGTTCAAGAAGATGCCCCTGAAGATCTAAGCTGTGACATTCAAGATCCGTCAGAAATTAAACTTCAAGTTGCCCTGGATACTGTAGTTGACGGCATAGTCAGCATAAATTCCCGGGGCATAATGCTTTCGACCAATGCATCGATGGAGCGAATCTTTGGCTATAAGTCGGTGGAGATGATCGGAAATAATGTATCCATGTTGATGCCGGAGCCTTATCGTAGTCAGCATGATCATTACTTGAGCCAATATAAGAAGCCAGGGCTTAAAGGCATATTAGGTAATCAAAGGCGCTTGGTAGGCCTCAGAAAAGATGGTGAAGTTTTCCCTATAGAGTTAAGCGTCAACAGCATGGAGCTGGACGTGAAACGCAGTTTCTTGGGATGATCACGGATATTAGCCGGCGAGTTAAAGCTGAAACCCAAAATCAGTTACTCC
>NZ_CH724125.1:230685-233553 GCF_000153345.1 Neptuniibacter caesariensis | reverse complement strand
ACGATGAGTAATCTCTTCTGGGTGCATAATGGCTGTTTGTATACTCCCTTAATTGATCGTTGCGGTGTTAAAGGTGTGATGCGAGATTATCTGATTAAACTCGCTTCGGAACTGGGGCTGCTTGTTGAGGAAGGTCGTTATAAACCAGAGGTGCTTAATGGGGCAGATGAGGTATTTATCTGTAACAGCCTCATTAAAATCTGGCCTGTGACTCGGATCGATCAGAATACATTCTCTATTGGCTCTATGACGAAAAATTTGCAACAGGCGTTGCATAAGGATTTAAGTTGTTAAAGAAGTTTATTGTTGTATCAGTAGTGCTGATAACACTTGTGATTGTTGCTGGGCTATGGGTTTGGAACGACTATAAGGCATACATCAATCAGCCTGTAGGCTTAACTGAAAAGATAGAGTTTGAAGTAAAAAAAGGCTCTAATTTCAATGGCTTGGTTAAGCAGCTTAATGAAGTTTCTGGGCCACTAAATGAGCACTACTTCAAGCTATATGGCAGACAGTCTGGATTGGCCGGAAAAATTAAAGCCGGTATTTATGAGCTGGATATCGATACGACACCAGCTAGTTTTTTAGCAGCAATTACGTCAGGTCGTTCGATTAGTTATCAATTTACGATCATCGAAGGAAGTACCTTCAAAGAGTTGCGCGCACGCTTAAATGATAATCCTCATATTGTAGATGACCTAAAGGGCCTAAACCTCGATCAGATAAAAGCGAAATTATCGATCAGCGAGCACCCTGAAGGGATGTTTCTGGCCGAAACCTACAGCTTTGATAAGAACAGTGCTGCTTCAACATTGCTGAAAAGAGCAAATAAAATGCTAATCGAAGCGCTTGATTCAGCTTGGGAGGGTAAGGATGCAGCGCTGCCGTATAAGTCAGCTTATGAGGCCCTTATCATGGCATCTATTGTTGAAAAAGAGACGGCCCGTCCAGATGAGCGACCTGTCATCGCAGGTGTTTTTGTTCGTCGTTTGAATAAAAGGATGCGATTGCAAACGGATCCTACTGTGATTTATGGCATGGGTGATAGTTATAAAGGCAATATCCGCAGATCTGATCTGCGTAAACCGACGCCTTATAATACTTATGTTATTCCAGCGCTCCCGCCTACGCCTATTGCGATGGTTGGTCGTGAAGCTATAGAGGCGTCAGTGCACCCTAAAGAGGGTAAGGCGCTTTATTTCGTTGCTAAGGGCGATGGTAGTCATTATTTCTCGGCAACGTTAAAAGAGCACAATAATGCGGTAAGGAAATATCAGCTTAATCGCCGTAAAGACTATCGCTCTTCTCCTTAAGTATTTAGGTCATCGATATGAATCAAAGATTATCTGGTCGCTTTATCACCGTAGAGGGTACCGAAGGGGTTGGTAAATCCACCAATATAGAATATCTATGCAGTTTATTAGATGCTCAGGGAATTGAGGTGGTCCTCACCAGAGAGCCTGGTGGTACACCGCTAGCTGAAGAACTGCGTGAGCTTTTGCTTGCTCCAAGGGAAGAGACGGTCAGCGAAGATACAGAGCTGTTATTGATGTTTGCGGCCAGAGCGCAGCATCTTGAGAATGTTATAAAGCCAGCGCTTGGGCGTGGTGCATGGGTTGTTAGTGACAGATTTACTGATGCTACCTTTGCATACCAGGGCGGTGGTCGTGGCGTTAATGTTGATCATATTCAGGCCCTGGAAACCATCGTTCAGCATGGTCTTCAGCCTGACCTGACACTTCTATTGGATCTGGATGTTGAAACCGGGCTGAAGAGAGCCTCAAAGCGAAGTGAACCTGATCGATTTGAGCGTGAAAAGCTGGATTTTTTTGAAAAAGTGCGCAGTACCTACCTTCAGAGGGCAAGCGCTGAGCCTGAACGATTTGCTGTCATAGACGCAGGTAGAAGTATTCCTGATGTTCAGTCGCAGATTTCTGAAGCGTTAATCCATTTCCTGGATGGTCACCATGACTGAACTGATAACCGCGTATCCATGGTTTGCTGAGCGTAATAAGCATCTTGCTGAGTTGCACCGGCAAAAGCGCTTGCCCCATGCGTTACTTATTCATGGAATGCAGGGTATAGGTAAGGCACTTTTCGCTAAGTCTTTTGCTCAGATGTTGCTTTGCCAGCAACCAGAGTCAGGTAAAGCTTGTGGTGTTTGTAAGTCCTGCGAATTGAATGCTGCGGGTAGTCATCCGGATCTGTTTATTCTTCAGCCTGAAGAGGCGGGTAAGCAGCTGAAGGTAGATCAGGTGAGGGCGCTGGGTGAGTTTATCTACAGTACTGCTCAGCAGGGCGGGTATCGTGTTGTGGTTATTGATCCTGCTGATTCGATGAATATAGCCTCTGCAAATGCGCTGCTTAAAATGTTAGAAGAGCCTGGCTCTGATACGTTGTTGCTACTGGTGACTTCTAAAATGGGTCAGGTTTTGCCAACGATTAAAAGCCGTTGCCAGCACATTGAATGCGTTACGCCTGATACTGAAGTCGCTATTAGCTGGTTGATGTCTGAAGGTGATCTTGATGAAGAGCGTGCCCGTGGGGTGCTGACTATCAATCGAGGAGCACCCAAAGAGGCGCTTGCTTACCTAAATAATAACCTGGGTGAGGATCGTGCTCAGCTTATTCGCGGCCTGGCCGATATTTTAAAACAAAGGCGCAGTCCTTTAGAGGTTGCCCAGGCCTGGCAGAAGCTTGATTTAGAGCTTTTACTAGGTTGGTTGTATAGTTTGTTAACTGATATTGCCCGTGGTGCTTTGTGTGAGAATGATGACTCGGTTCGTCACGAAGATGCCCGTAATATGCTTAACGCAGTTGCTAAAAAACTGACCCCGTTAGAATCTTTAAATTAGCAGATAAAGTTCA
>NZ_CH724125.1:229278-230585 GCF_000153345.1 Neptuniibacter caesariensis | reverse complement strand
ACACGTTTTTCTGCGTCTGTTAAAGGTTTTGATGTATCTGAGTACATGAATCCCAAAGACGCGCGCAAGATGGATCTCTTTATTCAATACGGAATGGCTGCGGCTTCTCAAGCGCTTGATGATTCCGGGCTTGAAGTAACAGATCAAAATGCACCTCGTATTGGTTGTGCTATAGGTTCTGGTATCGGTGGTCTACCGATGATTGAAAAGAATGTAGATATTCTGAGTAATTCTGGCCCTCGGCGTGTTTCACCTTTCTTTGTGCCTGGAAGTATCATCAATATGATTGGTGGCAATCTTGCCATTAAGCATGGTTTTAAAGGGCCAAATATCGCTATCACTACGGCTTGTACTACAGGTACACATAACATTGGGCAGGCTATGCGCATGATTCAGTATGGCGATGCTGATGTGATGGTTGCAGGTGGGGCTGAAATGGCAACAACTCCACTTGGAATTGCAGGTTTCGCTGCGGCAAGGGCGCTTTCTACGCGTAATGATGATCCCGAGGCAGCAAGTCGTCCCTGGGACAAAGATCGTGATGGATTTGTGCTTGGCGATGGTGCTGGCATTTTAATTCTCGAAGAGTATGAGCATGCCAAATCGCGTGGTGCGCAAATTTATTGCGAATTGGCGGGATTTGGGATGAGTGATGATGCATTTCATATGACCGCTCCGCCTGAAAATGGAGAAGGTGCTGCGCTGGCGATGTCTAATGCCATTAAAGACGCTCAATTGGCAAAAGATGAGATTCACTATATCAATGCGCATGGCACCTCCACCCCAGCCGGGGATATAGCAGAATCAAACGCTGCCAAAGAGGTCCTGGGTGCTGCCGCAGAGCAGGTTAGAATGAGTTCTACAAAATCTATGATAGGGCATTTGCTGGGAGCAGCAGGTGCTGTTGAGGCGATTATTTGTACCCTTGCATTAAAACACCAGGTTGCACCGCCCACAATTAATTTGAATAACCCATCTGATGGATGTGATCTCAACTATGTAGCACACCAGCCGCAAGAGTGTCGTATTGATGCCGCTTTGTCGAATTCTTTCGGCTTTGGCGGGACTAACGGTACATTGCTGTTTAGGAATCTATAGGTATTTGATGCGTTGTTGGATTAATGGTCTTCCTGAAACTGAGATAGCGGTTAGCGACCGGGGTTTAGCCTACGGAGATGGATTGTTTGAGACGGTTCTTGTTCAGAAAGGTCGACTTCATCTTTTTGAAGAGCACCTGCAGCGCTTAGCCAAGGGGCTTAGAAAGCTTTCATTCCCTGAGTCTGTGATAAATGATCTCAAAGAGGATA
>NZ_CH724125.1:134478-226485 GCF_000153345.1 Neptuniibacter caesariensis | reverse complement strand
CTGTCAGCGCTTACTGGTGAGCGTTGATGTAATCGATAGCCAGCTGAACTGTAGTGATCTTTTCAGCTTCTTCGTCTGGAATTTCAGTTTCGAATTCTTCTTCCAGCGCCATTACCAGCTCAACTGTGTCCAGAGAGTCTGCGCCCAGATCTTCAACAAAAGAAGCTTCCTGAGTAACTTCTTCTTCTTTAACACCCAGCTGCTCAGCGATGATCTTCTTTACGCGCTCTTCAATGTTGCTCATATCTCTTCCTATCTTCTTATTAACACCGCAAATCGTTTGAAATGCGGAAAGAAATTTTATTAAAGCACTTCAGCTTAATCAAGCAAAAGTGGAAAGTTCATTCTCTACCTGACGGCACATTATCAACAATTCGACGAAAAAAACAATTACTTCGTCAGGGTTTTAACCCATATACATGCCGCCATTGACCTGAATCGACTCACCGGTCACATAACCACCGCTCTGTCCGGCCAAAAATCCAACAACAGCTGCAATTTCTTCTGGTTGACCCAGACGGTTCATTGGGATCTGTGATTTCAACGCATCTTTATGCTCATCTGCCAGACCACTAGTCATGTCTGTATCGATAAAACCAGGAGCTACACAGTTAACAGTAATGTTACGAGAACCTACTTCACGTGCTAAAGCTCGTGTAAAGCCCTCCATGCCTGATTTGGCAGCAGCATAGTTTGCCTGACCCGCATTACCCATAGATGCAACAACAGAGCTTACACTGATGATACGGCCCCAGCGCGCTTTAGTCATGCCACGCAAACAGCCTTTAACTAAGCGGTAGATGGAGTTCAGATTGGTATTCAAAACCGAATCCCACTCATCATCCTTCATGCGCATCAAGATATTATCGCGTGTAATACCTGCGTTATTTACTAAAATTTCAATGGTACCAAAATCTTCCTGGATAGCTTTCAAAACAGCTGTAACGGAATCAGCATCAGCAACATCAAGAACCAGGCCCGTGCCTTTAACACCAGCCTCTTCAAGGTAAGCGCTGATAGCCGCAGCGCCATTTTCACTCGTAGCAGTACCTACGACAACAGCCCCTTGCTTACCCAGCTCTTCAGCAATTGCTTTACCGATACCGCGGGTAGCACCGGTAACAAGCGCTACTTTACCTTCAATACTCATTTAATATTCCTTTGCGTTATTCTTATTAACCCAGCGCCTTTTCAAGGCCAGCTACGTCATTAATTGCCGCAACAGTCAAAGGTCTGTGTATTTTCTTATTAAGACCAGACAATACCTTACCTGGACCACATTCGATAGTCGTTTCAATTTGCTGATCAACCATACCCTGAACGCTCTTAGTCCATAGAACCGGACTATACAGCTGAGCCAACAAATTTTCTTTCAATTCTTCTACAGAGCCAGGAACAGCTGCAGTAACATTCTGAACTACACTAATTTCAGGCAGCTTAACTTCAATCTTGCTCAATTCTTCCGCCATTTGGTCCGCAGCTGGCTGCATCAATGCACAGTGAGAAGGAACACTGACCGGCAGAGGTATAGCGCGTTTAGCACCTGCCTCTTTACAGTTCTCAATTGCGCGCTCAACTGCTTCTTTGTGACCTGCGATAACAATCTGCCCAGGACAGTTATAGTTAACAGGCGATACTACCTGACCCTGTTCAGCATCTTTACACGCCTTTTCAATTGCGTCATCAGCCAATCCAAGAATGGCAGCCATGGCACCAGTACCTGCTGGCACTGCCTGCTGCATGAACTCACCACGCAGCTTAACCAGGCTGACCCCATCAGAGAATTTAATTGCGCCAGCACACACTAGCGCCGTGTACTCACCCAAGCTATGTCCTGCAACAACAGACGGCATCTCGCCACCCTGCTCCTGCCATAAACGCCAAAGCGCCACACCAGCAGTAAGCAGCGCAGGCTGAGTTTTATCAGTCTGATTCAAATCTTCTTCAGGACCGTTCTGAACCAACGCCCAAAGATCATAACCAAGCACTTCAGAAGCTTCAGCAAACGTAGCTTCAATAACTGGATGCGAAGACGCCAGCTCTGACAGCATACCAACCTGCTGAGAACCCTGGCCTGGAAAAACAAATGCGAGAGATTGCGACATGACTTCCTCAAATCGTCATTTTGAACTGTGCCCGAAATTGTCAGGCGAATGGGCCGTAGTTTACAACATTGGAAATTTTTTAAAACTGTAGAAACCTGATTCAGGCAAGCTTATCTTCAATTTCCCGGCATATCTGGCGTGGAACGTTTTGTTCTATTTCTGCTACGGCCTGCTCAAGCGCAAAACCAAAGCACTTTTTATTAGCCGAACCATGGCTTTTAATGACAATTCCCTGCAAACCAAGCAAGCTAGCTCCATTTCTTCGCGATGGATCCATCTGCTTTTTTAGCTCATTTAAAACAGGACTTGCCAGTAGCGCCAATATTCTACGATAAATTCCTTTTTTGAAACTTGACTGAAACTTCTTACTAATCAACCTTGCCAGACCTTCGCTGCTTTTAAGCGCGATATTCCCGACAAAGCCATCACAAACCACCACATCAGCCTTACCCGAATAAAGGTCATCCCCTTCGATATAGCCGATATAGTTAAGCCCACCCTGCTCTTCAATTAATCGTGAAGCAAGCTTTACCTGCTCATTACCTTTTACCTGCTCCTGACCAATATTGAGCAAACCAACACGCGGGGAAGCAATTTCATCAACCGCCTGAGTCATCACTGACCCCATAATTGCAAACTGCAATAAATGCTCAGCGCTACAATCTACATTGGCACCTAAATCAAGCATATAGCAATGACCTGACACTGTAGGCACTGAAGAGATGATAGCTGGACGATCGATTCCTGGCAGCGTTCTGAGTATATATCGCCCCAGAACCATTAAAGCCCCTGTATTTCCTGCACTCACACAAGCCTCAGCCTTGTGCTCAGAGACAAGTTCTAACGCTTTATACATTGAGGACTGCTGGCCATTTCGCAAAGTCTGCGAAGGCTTAGCTCCCATCGCAATGGTATCGGGCGCATGAATGACTTCGACACGGCACGCTATATCTGCCGTTAATTTATTTAGAAAAGGAGTGATTGCTTCTTGATGGCCAACCAGTTTGGCTGAGAGGTGCGGGTAACGCTTTAAAGCGTTGAGTGTTGCGGGAACTGTTACGCGGGGACCGAAGTCCCCGCCCATCACATCAACTGCAATGGTGTAGTAATCTGACAAGCTTATTCATCATCCTGCTTGTTGATTACCTGCTTACCGCGGTAGAAACCGTCAGCAGATACGTGGTGACGACGGTGAGTTTCACCGGTAGTTTCTTCTACAGACAGAGTCGGGTTACCCAGCGCATCGTGGGAACGACGCATATCGCGACGGGAACGAGACTTCTTACTTTTCTGAACTGCCATGACTAAATAGCTCCTGGTTCTTTCTATTTGTTGTCGGACTTCAACTGAGCCAACACACTAAATGGATTCGGTTTTTTGTTGTCTTCTGCCACTGCCTCGGCTTCGCCGAATGAAGTTTTGATCGAGCAATCATCATGATATGCATCATGAGGAAGGCTTAAGATCAATTCCTCTTCAACCACAGAAAGCAACTCAATCTCTTCATCCTCAACAATGAGAGGATCATAACTACGAGGTAACTGCTTAGCAGCTTCCTCGCTGGCGGCAACGCCAAGATTAAAATCAGCCTCTACGGCAACTTCTACTGGTTCAAGACATCGCTGACAAACCATATAAACGTGGCCTGACGCACTGCCTGTAATAATACGAATTTTTTGCTCATCAACAGCAAACTGAAGATCGACGTTAATCTTACCCTCTTTCTCAGGAACTAATCCCTGACAAAGATGAGGCATACGACTAAGCTCTGCTTCGCCTTCAATTCGTATCTCCCGCTCAGCAAGTTTTCGCGGGTCTACTCTAATAGGTAATGGACCGTTTGACATAAGCGCGCAATTCTAGGCCCAGATGCCTGTTCTGTCAAAGGCTTTGGGGTTTAAAAACGTAATAAAATCGCTAATATTTGGGCCTTATTCAATTTAAGGTCCAAAATTGCCATGAGAAACCTGATTTTAGCATCCAGTTCACCTTTTCGCAGACAGATTCTGGGTAAATTACAGCTCGAGTACAGCTGTATTTCACCTGATATCGATGAATCAGCAAAAGAGACCGAAACACCTCAGGAGCTGGTTGCAAGATTAGCCGAAGCAAAAGCACGTAAAGTCGCTTCAACTGAGTCTAACTCATTGATTATAGGTTCTGATCAGGTTGCGGTTTTAGGTAATGAAATTCTTGGCAAACCACATACTCATGAAAACGCGGTTAAACAGTTACGAAAACTATCAGGCCATACCGTTACCTTTCTGACAGGCCTTTCACTCATTAACAGCGAAACAGGGCAAGCTCAAACAGAAGTAGTACCTTTTAAGGTTGTGTTTCGTCAATTGACAGATGAGATGATCGAAAACTACCTTAGAGCTGAAGAACCATACAACTGCGCAGGGAGCTTTAAATCTGAAGCACTGGGCATCGTGCTATTTGAAAAGCTGGAGGGAGAGGACCCTAATACGCTTATCGGCCTACCACTGATCCGTTTGGTAAGAATGCTTGAACAAGAAGGCTTAAAAGTCCTGTAAGTTAACCCTCTGTCTTGAAAGGACACAAAAAAGGAGGGCTCAGCCCTCCTTTTTAATATGATCAACAATCAGGCTTAACGAAGCACCTGATTATGATTAAGTCCCAACTGAGTAGACATCGCTTTAGCAAAGCTCACGCCCAATTCATCAACCAACTGTTTCCATGGCGCTTGCTGTGGAGAGTAATCCACCAGTTTCTCAACCTTAACGATTTCACGCGCTACATAACTAGAACTTCCAAGCCCATCCACAAGTCCCAGATCAACCGCCTGCTCCCCAGTCCAGACTAAACCGCTAAACAGCTCCGGTGAATCTTTCAAGCGCTCACCGCGCCCCAGCTTAACCTGATCGATAAACTGCTGATGTGTTGTATTTAATACCCCTTGCCAGAACTCTTTCTCACCCTCTTTACTCGGGGAAAACGGATCAAGAAAAGCTTTATGCTCGCCAGCAGTATACAGTCTGCGCTCAACACCCACTTTATTCATAAGGTCAACAAACCCAAAGCCACCAGCTACGACCCCGATAGAACCCACAAGGCTCGCTTTATCGGCGTAAATAGAATCAGCAGCGGCAGCGATATAATAAGCGCCAGATGCGCCTATATCGGTAATAACCGCATACACAGGCTTATCTGTGTAAATCTGGCGTAAGCGCTTAATTTCGTCATAAATATAGCCCGACTGAACAGGGCTACCGCCAGGGCTATTAATACGCAGAATTATCGCTTTGGCTTGCTCTTCTTTGAATGCCTCACGCAGTGACCAGATAATAGAATCAGCATTGGCCTCATCATCCGCACTGATCGGGCCTTTAACTTCAATGATTGCAGTATGTGCTTCACCAGCCTGGTCTACAGGTATTTGAGGGCCTGCCAATAGCAAATAAAGCAGCGCAAACAGGTAACCAAACGTCAGGAGCTTAAAGAAAATCCCCCAACGTCTCGCCCGACGCTGCTCAATGAACAAACCGCCCAGCGTCTTCTCAATTAACTTCCACTCTTTTTTTGAAGCAGAGTCATCTTTAGCGTTTTCTACCGCTGCATCCAATTTAGTTGGTTTAGGCGCTTCTTGCTGCACAGGCGCTTCATTACCCTCTGTTTCATTCCAATTGTTATCTGACACTTACGACTCCTTTCTCAACCAAACGCGCCTTGAGCTTCAAGCCAGGACTCAAGCTCAGGAAAATTATGTACTTCTAACACAGGATCAAAACCTTTTAGCCTATCGATATGATGAGCACCGTAGCTAACCGCAATCACATCCATGCCTGCACGACGCCCCATCTCAAGATCGTATTCGGTATCCCCGATCATAACGGCTTCAGAGGCTTTCACCCGAGTTTCCTGCAATAGCTCTTCAAGCATATGCGGATCAGGTTTTGATGTAGTTTCATCGGCGCAACGGGATGTTTCAAAAAGATGCGCGAGCCCTGTTTCAGCAAACGCACGATTCAGACCATTACGACCTTTACCGGTTGCCACAGCCATTCGCATACCCTTTTGATGCATACTTTCAAGCGAACGCTGAGCACCGGTAAATAGCGGACTTGGCGTTGAATCTTCTCCAAGATAATAATGCCCATATGACTGGCGCATGCGGGTAATTCCATCGTCAGTTATTCCCGGCACGAGAATGCGCAACGCTTCAGGCAAACCGAGTCCGATTATGTTTCTGACCGCATCGTCAGACGGAACTTCGTAACCGCAATCCGATGCGGCTGACTGCATGCTTGAAACGATACGTGCTGCCGAATCGATGATGGTACCGTCCCAATCAAAAATTAATAACTTGTACACCGAGGTTCCTTAGAAAATCAGTTAAAAGGAATACATCTATATATAGGAGCCTGCACAAAGTTCAAGTTAAATCTTATTGAAGTGCTTTTATTACGTAGCGCTTGCTTAATCGGATCTTGATAACGTATATTTCAGAGACATCTTAACAAAGCCCATCCCTATGCAATTAAGCCGATTTACAGATTACACTTTACGCGTTTTATTTTACGTAGCGACTAATGATAAACGACTGGTAACACTTTCTGAGATTGCCAAATGCTACGACATCTCCGTGGAACATTTACGTAAAGTTGTACACGCTTTATCTAAAGCAGGCCACCTGGCAACGTTCAGAGGAAAAAATGGCGGCATCAAGCTTGCGAAGCATCCATCTGAGATCAATATCGGCGAAGTGATTGCCGAAGCTGAAGGGCGCCAGCCTTTAATTAATTGCGGTCAACAGATGTGTCGCCTGACCGGTTTTTGCACCCTTCAATCGGTTCTTGGAGAAGCGCAAACCGCATTCATGCGCGTACTGGATCAATACACACTGGCTGACATGCTGGAAAGTACTGATATGCGAGAAAGCCTAATCAACGATCAGGCCTTGTAGTCTTCGGGCATTGCCCTCTCAAGTATTTCTGCAGAATAGTTTGCTTCCAACCAAGGAAACAGTTCCCGCTCTTCAAAACGAACATGTTGCTTTAAGAGCTCAGAGAACTTAAAGGCATTGTTACTTCCCTTTTCGGCCAATAGGCCCAGTAGCATTTGATGCTCATCTAATAATCGTTGATGGTACTGATCACCGTCCTGTGTGAGCAGAGGACCTAACGCATGTTCTTCAGAGCTGAAATGTGGCAGAAGTTCGTCCCTTATTACTTCCCGCTTAGCATCCCAGTACTCGCCAATTTCCTGTTCTGCCTGTGCCTGTAAATCCGCTATTCTTTTGGCCGTGACTAACGCTTTATGATGATCCTTACTTAGTGGAATAAGTGCTTCTACTCTTTTCATCTCTAATCTCACGCTTCTTATGTTCATTTGTACCAGCGGTCTTAACTCCTGATATTCTATGGACTCGGTTGACTGCTGAGCCTGTTACTTCCATCCAGATACGATGCTGCTCATTAAGGTTTTTCAACTACAGCTCCTTATGATGTATTTACAATACATTATATTGATGCAATCATATATTTCAAATACATTTTAATTGAGGTGCATCATGGTAATTTGGACAGCAACAGAAATAGGCGTTTTTATCGCTGTACTTCTTATGGTTGCATTCAAGCTTTGGACTGTCTGGCATGTGTCAAATAAAGCTAAAGCCACACTTGAAGGAAGATTGATATTTCTATGGGGGATTGCAGGCATGACAGCTTTCACCCTTCTCGCTAAAACATATATTAGCTATCAGATGGGTTTGGCATAGCTGGAAGCATTTGCCACAAACAATAAAGCCCGCAGATGCGGGCTTTAAAAAGTCTAACTAACTGATTTTGCTTACTCAGATACCTCTAGCTTCTCTGGTGAGATCAGAACGCCATTATTATCAGCATAGACGTACTGACCTGGTTTGAAGGTAACACCACCAAAGGTAATATCGACATTCAGCTCACCCAAGCCTTTCTTTTCTGTCTTCATTGGGTGGCAGCCTAGCGCCTGCACACCGATGTCCAGATCACTGATTGCATTAACATCGCGAATGCATCCGTAAATGATGATCCCTTCCCAACCGTTCTTTGTTGCCTTCTCTGCCAGCATGTCACCCAGCATCGCCTTGCGCATGGAGCCACCACCATCAACCACCAGCACTTTGCCCTCACCCGGAAGCGCAACTTGCTCTCGAACCAGAGAGTTATCTTCAAAAGCCTTCAAAGTAACAATTTCACCGCCAAAGCGCTCTTTACCGCCAAAGTTACCAAACATCGGCTCGACGACCTGCACAAGTTCAGGAAATTGGTCACACAGTTCAGGTAGAAGATCTTCCACAATAAGCTCCTTAATTGATATAAAACATCTGAGAGAGATGCTCTAACAAACTAAAGCATGTATATTCGCTGATTCGTTGTGCGATTGCACTACAACTTAGGCAGGAAAAACGGGTTAACTTGAAATGCCTTTCAAAAGTAGCAAAACCGTAAGCACCTTATGCGTTCTGATTTCAGGCGCTCTAGCAGGTTGCGCACCCTCTCAGCATACCTTTTGCAGCCCCAAACAGAACCAGCCCTGCCAGTTACCAGAGCCTCCATACCGGTCTTCTGAGCAACACCCTGTCGTCGCAGTCATTCAAAACCCTGAGTTAAAACCTGGCACGCCCAAAACAAGCGTTCCTATGGTTAAAGCAAAGAAAGACTTAAACACCTCACAAGCAAACATAAAACCTAGAAGAAATATTGAGATCATTGAGGTTATAAGACTGAGTAAGCGAAAACCGGGCCTGCAAACCGAGAAGCCCCGAACACAAAATACCTTTGCAGCTAGCCCGGGGTTCACCTACACAATCCAAATTGGCGCGTATAAAAAAGAGATCAGCCGTCAAACTGTCATTAGCCAGTTCAAGGTAGATGCACCTTTATACACCTTTCCTATGAAAAATAGCTTTCTAGGCCTTTCTTATGGGGGATTTGAAACGATTCAGCAAGCCAAAGCCCAGGCTGAACTATTGATAAAAAAAGGCTATACAGATCTGCATATCCGTATAGCCCCGCAAAGTGTGAAAATGCCATAAAAAAACGCAGCATTAAGCTGCGCTTTTTTGTAAAACTGACTATTACTTATCCTTCAATAAGCTCAACAGTTTCTGAATTGGGTGAAGTAATTGCTGATCATCAATGCGCTTAACCTGACTACGGCACGAGTAACCTGTCACAAGTAAGCGATCTTTGTTTTCTGGATTATTTACCACTTCAGCCCAACTCAATTGATAGATCGCACGGGAAGTCTCAACGTTCTGAGTTTCATGACCGTATGTGCCTGACATACCGCAGCAACCTACGGCCTGTATATCAAGCGTCAACCCCATCATTTCGTAGATCTGTTGCCACATACGAATGCTAGGCGCCGCATTGGTCTTCTCTGTGCAATGAGCCATCAACTTAAATTCAGTCGTTGGACGATTCGCCAAATCAAAAGCGCGGAGCTTATCTTTTTGGTTACTCAGCCACTCTTGAATCAGCTGAACTTTTGGCAGATCTTTCTCCGGAATAACATAACCGTATTCCTGACGGTAAGTCAGCGTCATTGATGGATCGATACCGATCATTGGTACGCCTGTATTATCCAGTTCTTTTAGCATAGCGCTGTTAGATTCAGCTGCTTTTTCAAAGGCTTTCATAAAGCCATGAACATGCAATGGCTTACCATTTGGCTTAAATGGCGCTAATAAAACATGGAAACCAAGCCCAGACAGAAGATCAACAAGATCCAGCACCAGCTGAGTTTCAAAGTAACTTGTAAATGCATCTTGTACGATGATTACCGCATTGCTGCGCTGTTCTTCATTCAAGCTCTTAATTAACTGCGGCGAAGCAAACTCTACCCCACGTGCTTTCATCCCAGCAATCAAGCCATTGGTACAGATCGTAGGACTATCCACCATACCTGCATGCTTGCGAAAGATCGCTTTAAGCGCCTTGTTCTGCATCGCCCAGTTGTATGGCGCAGGGAACTTGGACAACCAAGGAATCATGTATTCCAAAGAGCCCACCATGTAATCCTTTGCAGGACGCAGGTAACGACCGTAATAGACTTCTAAAAAGCGCGCGCGAAAATCTGGAACGTTAACCTTGATTGGGCACTGACCAACACAAGATTTACACGCCAGGCACGCCATCATGGATTCATGAACTTCATGGGAGAAGTCGTACTCTTCCTCTTTTTTCTTGGCGAGGGTATTTTTGATACGTTTTGGTAGCGAAGCTATAAAGGAACTCGCTTTAACACGCTTAGCCTCTTCAACCAGATCGGTACCATTTTGCTCCATCAAACGTAGCCATTCACGAATCAGTGAAGAGCGACCTTTTGGCGAGTTAATACGCTGACGGGTACCTTTCCATGAAGGGCACATCGCGTCATTGGGATCGTAGTTAAAGCATGCACCGTTGCCATTACAAAACATGGCTTCTTTATATTCTTCACGCGTATCTGAGTTGATCTGGCGATCAAATTGGCCACGTGTTGGTACTTCATCAATCTTCAGCAGTTCAGCACCATCGATCGCAGGCGTTGCAATTTTACCCGGGTTCATCTGGTTACGCGGGTCAAACCCACCTTTGATCCGCTGTAGCTCTGGATACAATTCACCAAAGAATTCCGGCGCATACTCAGAACGCACTCCTTTACCGTGCTCGCCCCACAACAGACCTTTGTATTTAACAGTAAGCGCTACGACCTCATCCGTGATATCACGAATTAAAGATTCCTGTAGCTGGTCTTTCATATCAATAGCAGGTCGTACATGCAGCACGCCCGCATCGACATGACCAAACATGCCGTAAGCCAGATCTCGATCATCAAGAACCTTACGGAACTCCATGATGAAATCAGCAAGGTTCTCAGGCGGTACTGCTGTATCTTCAACGAATGGGATTGGACGCTCCTGCCCCTTAGCGTTACCTAGCAGACCCACGGCCTTTTTACGCATAGCCCAAACTTTGTTAATCTCGCCAGCACCATAAACCACCGAGAAGCCAAAGCTCTTACCAGCCTGACCCGCAACCGATTTAAGATGCTCTTCTAATCGCGCAACATCGGCTCTTAGAGATTCTTCATCATCCGACGTGTACTCAACCAGGTTGATGCCACTGATCTCTGGCTCACCTTCTTCTTGTGGGAAATAGGCACTTACCGTGTCCCATATAATATCCCCCATCGCAAGATTAAGTACTTTAGAATCAATAGTTTCGATCGAAGTTGGGTTCCACTCCATTAAGTCTGTCGCGTCACGTAAAGATGACTCAAAACTATCGTACTTAATGTTTACTAAAGCAGCGAACTTTGGAATTGGCAGAACATTCAACTTAGCTTCAGCAATAAAAGCCAAAGAGCCCTCACCACCACAAAGTACCGAATTCAGATTGAAACGCCCTGCCTCATCACGGATATGCGCAAGATCATAACCTGTGAGACAGCGGTTTAATTTAGGAAACTTGGCATCAATCAGATCTTTCTTCTCTGTGAATACCTCATCAACCAATCGATGAATTTCCCCGACACGATCGTCACGTTGCTTAATCTCAGACAGCTCTTCATCAGAAATCGGCTTGGAGCTCCAAAGCTCGCCACCTAAGAGCACTGAATTTAATTCCAGTACATGATCACGGGTTTTACCGTACATTACCGAGCCCTGACCACTGGCATCGGTATTGATCATACCGCCTACCGTTGCACGGTTACTGGTAGAAAGCTCAGGAGCAAAAAAGAAACCATAAGGCTTTAGTGCACGGTTAAGTTGGTCTTTAACAACACCGCCTTGAACACGAACCCAACGCTCCTCTTCATTAATCTCTAGCACTTGGTTCATGTGCTTAGAGATATCAACAATCAAACCATCCGTTAGAGACTGACCATTGGTACCTGTACCACCGCCACGCGCGCTCAGCTTTACTTCAGCAAAACGAGACTCATCCGCTAATTTGGCAATCAATACCAAATCATCTGTAGATTTTGGATACAAAACCCCCTGGGGCAGCATCTGATAGATACTATTGTCTGTCGAAAGAACGATACGGTTTGCGTAATCCTGATTCAGATCACCGGCAAAACCCGCTTTCTGTAACGCTTCAATAAACTGAAGGTAAATAGCTTCGGTAGTTTCGACTTGGGAAAGACGAGGGATCATAATACTGCCTCTATAAATGACCGTATTTCAAGAACAGTGCTCAATTGTTCTTATGCGGCCAGATGCTCAATTTGTGATATTGGGCGCAATAATGCAGAATTATCATTTATCAATCAAACGATAAAATTCAATAGATTAATTGATAATGACGAATAATATATCGATTCGACATCTACGCGCCTTTGTTGAGATCGCATCCTGCGGAAGCTTTACTCGTGCAGCAGAAAATCTCCACCTGACACAATCGACTCTAACAGCCACGATTAAACAGCTGGAAGATCAGGCATGCTTAAAGCTACTTGATAGAACGACTCGCCGAGTACTACTGACTGGCGAAGGAGAAACCTTTCTTCCTGTAGCTGAAAAGCTGATTTCAGATTTCGATACCGCGTTTAATGACCTCCATGCTACAGCAACACAGCAACAGGGACAGATAGGTGTCGCGGCTTCACCTTCAATGATCAGTAGAGTTCTCCCGCCTATTATTAAGGCTTATCACTTAGATTCGCCAAAAATCGGTATCTATCTGAGAGATGATAACGCCAGTGGAATCGAACAAAGAGTATTAGAAAATGAAGTAGATTTCGGATTAGGTGGCAATCACTCTAATCAACCAGAGCTGAGCTACACGCCTGTTCTAAAAGACAGATACGGTGTTGTTGTTCCTTCCGGCCATCACTTAGCCGAAAAAGCGATCATTAGATGGGATGAAATAAGCAGTTTACCCCAACTTCATCTGACTGAAGATACCGGGACCCGCTCTCAGCTTAGAAAACTTGAAAAGGAAAACGATCTGGACCTCCAGCTTCAGGGGGCAGGTATCGAAGTTTCGACGCCTGCGGGACTAGCTGAGCTCATCAAAACAGGCCTGGGGATTTCACTGTTGCCGTCGCTAGCAGCCAGCACACGCTCGTTTGATGAACTGCATTTCATACCGCTTGATGAACCCGCATTATTCAGAGAGATCTGCATCATCAGCCGTAAAGGACGTTCATTAAGCCCCGCAGCAGAATCATTACTGCAAATGATCAATGAACACTTCTCTGCTACTAACTTACCACAATTTGTTAGAACCGAAGACTAATCAAATAATTAGGCTCCTCGGGATAATTGCGAGGATTGATAGCTGCGTTGTAACATGCCTTAACAAGAACAATTGGACTAAAACAAAGGACAGGTCATGGCTCAGGTAGGCCCACTCATTGATACACTAAAACGCGAGCTGAAAGCGCAAGGAAAGACCTACATCGATGTAGCGGAAGTTCTCGAATTAAGTGAAGCCTCGGTCAAACGACTTTTCGCAGAAAAAAACTTTACCCTGCAGCGCCTGGAAACCATCTGTGACATGTTGAATTTAGAACTCTCTGAACTTGTGCAGAAGATGAATAAAGATCAACGGCATCTAACTCAATTAACCCGTGACCAAGAGAAAGAGATTGCAGGAGATCTGATTCTACTCCTGATCACGGTCAGTGTGATCAGCGGCATGACATTTGATGACATACAAAATGCCTATGACATCCAAGAACCAGAATGCATTCAAAAACTAGCTAAACTCGATCGCCTCAAAATTATCGACCTCCTTCCGGGCAATCGGGTAAAACTATTGGTCGCACCAAATTTTCATTGGCTACCGAACGGCCCAATCCAGCAGTTTTTCCAGGAAAAGGTCGAGCAGGATTTCTTCAGCTCCCGCTTTGATAAAGCCAACGAAAAGCTCATTGTTAGTAACGCAATTCTGACCGATGCTTCGAATGCCCGGATACAGAAAAAAATGCAGCGCTTAGCAGCGGAATTTAATGAGCTCATGCAGGAAGATCATTCTGCACCTAATGACAAAAAAAGTGGTACTACCATGGTTCTTGCTATACGCCAGTGGCAGTACTCACTGTTCAAAAAAATCCTTAAATAGCGTTAAACTAGCGCACTACCATCAGCCTTCACTGATAACTGACCTTTGTCATTAAAAGAGAGCTGTATCTCAGGATAACTTCTGTTATCAGAAAGCAGGTGGCTGTATTTCTCAATAATCGCCTTTATCTGTGCTTGTGATTCAGCTGCCTCCATCTCCTGATTGAATGGTTCCAACTCTTTCAAAGCCGCTAAATGTGATGCCAGTGCATTAACCGTGCTCAAAGCTTTGCCCAAACCAGGATCACTCTCAATGGCTTCCCTGAATTGATCAGCATAGGCGTAGTCTTCAGGAAGGACCATCTTCCCATGGCCATCATATCTTATGAATTCCGGGGCCTCTGGAATATTGTTCTGAGCAAGAAACGATGGCATTTTTTTGTTGATGTGTTCCTGAATAGCTGCCACATTCTGACTGCTAGGCAATAACAGGCTATCTATATCAAACAGATCATTAGACCTTGGAGCATCTGGTGAGAAATAGGTATCCAGATCGATATCCTTTTCACCGCCGCCAGTGGCCATTCGATAGACTGATTCAGATTCATTCAGCTGCCTGGCTTTTTCCGAAATATGCCCGGAACCTGTGTTTGCCACCCAGCGGCCAATACTTTCCTCTTTTTCCCTAAGGGTTTCACCCAGCCCAGCCACATTACTTACAGCTGATGTTGTGCTGACACCCCGAATATCGGTGCTGTACATATCCCTACCCCATCATGGTCTGAAATCGTTTTCTATTCCTGAATCTTGTATTAAGCAATTAACAGACCAGTTAGCCAAAACCCTTTTGGTATCGAATTTCAATACCGAAAGCCTAAATAAGTGCGCCTTAAATCGACTTAGTATCACATGCAGACTCATCAGGTCATGCTGGCCTCACGACTAAACGAGGACACACCGATGAAGAACCAGGCAAGCAAATTTAAACTCACTCCCCTTTTTAGTGCGATAGCCTTAAGCAGTTCGCTATTAATCTCACCGCTGGCTGAGTCAGCTGGTTTACTTAAACCAAGTAATGCCACTTATGCTGACCTCAAAATAAAAGAACACCACGTAGATGTCGTTATCGAAGATATGTACGCGACCACGACAATCGAACAGATTTTTCACAATCCTAATGGAAACGATCTCGAAGCAATTTACTCATTTCCGGTTCCTGAAAAAGCTGCGGTAGGCGAATTTAGTTATTGGATAGACGGGCAACCCGTCACAGGTGAAGTTATTGAGAAACAACGCGCCCGAGAAATATATGAACAAGAAAAACAACAAGGCCGCGAAGCAGCAATCGTTGAAAAAGACAGCTATAAAACCTTCGATATTTCCGTATTTCCGGTTAAAGCAAACCAGGACGTGAAAATTAAGCTGGTCTATCTACAGAATACTCAGACTGATACCGGCATTGGTCGTTATGTATACCCCTTAGAGGATGGCGGCGTCGATGAACAAAAACTAAGTTTCTGGAATCGTAATGAAATCGTTGAGGAAAAATTCACTTTCGACGTCAAACTTAGAACAAGCTACCCAGTTGATGGCTTAAGATTACCGAAACATCCGAACGCTAGCCTGCAACAACTCAGCAATCACGAATGGACCGCTAACCTTGCAAATACTGCAGCTGCCTCTTCCACTGATGAAGAAGGGCAACCTATCAATACAGATAGCCTCTCAGGGCCCGCCACAACACTTGACCAGGATATCTTGATGTATTGGCGTCATCAGCCAAATCTTCCCGCCAGTGTTGATATGCTAGCTTATAAAGAATCTGGCAATAATAAAGGCACTTATAAGCTCACACTGACACCTGGAACGGATCTCCCAGCATTTAATCAAGGACGTGATTGGGTTTTTGTCCTTGATATTTCAGGGTCAATGAAAGGTAAATTTGCAGCCCTTGTTGAAGGGGTTCGCGAAGGACTCAGTAACTTATCGCCAAACGACCGTTTCAGAATCGTTCTGTTTAACAACCAGGCCCGAAGCTTCACACAAGGATATCTACCTGCTGATAAAACAACGGTTGAAAACACCTTAAATCAACTAGATCAGATCCAGCCAGGACAGGGCACAAACCTGTATGCAGGATTACAAACGGGAATTAACCAACTGGATTCTGATAGAAGTACAGCCATAGTGCTTGTAACCGATGGCGTCGCCAATGTGGGTACAACACACAAATCAAAATTTCTTAACCTGCTAGAACAAAAAGATGTTCGATTGTTTACGTTTATCATGGGCAACAGTGCTAATCGACCGTTACTTGAAGAGATGACGCGCGTCTCCAACGGATTCGCAATGTCGATATCAAACTCAGATGATATCGTCGGGCAGTTAATGTTAGCTCAAGGAAAGATGACTCATGCAGCTATGCGTGACATAGAGGTAGAAGTCGTTGGCGTAAGAAGTAAAGACATGGTTAAGCCTCGGTTGGCCAATACACTCTACCATGGCCAACAACTGACTCTTTTTGGGCATTACTATAAGCCCGGTGAAGCTGAGATACGTTTGACTGGATCAATCAACGGTGAAAAGAAAACCTATACCACACGCTTTCAATTGCCTGATACATCGACTGATCACCCAGAATTGGAAAGACTATGGGCCTTTGCCGCAATCGAAGAGCTTCAGGCTGAAATGGATTATTTAGGCTCTGATAAGGACACCGAACAGGCCATCGTAGATACCGCTGTAGAATACGGATTAGTCACTGACTACACATCGATGGTAGTTGTCAGAGATGAAGTTTTCAAATCTTTAAACATTGAACGAAATAACCAGAAGCGTGTAGCGAAAGAACAGAAAGCGAGAGAAACCCGCGCGAGTAAACCTGTTACAGCTGAACAGCATAGGGTAGATAAACAGCAGCCCATGTTTAAACAGCAGAATGCTAGCCAACCCAATCAAAGCCAGCAACGAGCAACGGTTACTCCATCTCGATCAGGCTCTGGTGGAGGTGCAGTTTCTCCATGGCTTGTCATTTTAATTGCTGCATCCATCGCCTTAATGCAGATAAGAAGATTTAAAAGCTAAGGTGTAAATGATTATGCAGCTCTACACAGCAAAAAGCACAGTCGCCCCTGGAGGCGACTGTGTCGATAACTCAGCGTTACGAGTAGCACCAATAACATTAAGCATTCTGCTGCTATGCAGCTTTGTTCAGCTACTCCCATCTGTATTTATTGTCGACCTGCTTTGTTTTGACTACTACGCAATTACAGAAGAATACGAAATTTGGCGCTTAGCCACAGGGCATTTCGTTCATAGCTCCTTCGATCATGCCTTCTGGGATCTGGTCGGGTTTAGCGCTTGCGCCTGGTATGTAGAATCAAAAAGAAGCAATCTTGTAGTTCCCACATTATTGCTATCTGTTACGACCCTAAGCATTTTCTTAATATCTCCACTCACCTCCATAGAAAAGTACAGCGGGATATCAGGTATTTTATATGCCTATCTAGTGATCGCCTGTTGGATATGGCTAACGGATAACCGAGGGCTTAAGGGTTGGATCCCCTTGCTCATCGTGATAGGTAAAACCTTGCTTGAGATAGCCACAGCGTCAAACGTATTTGCTAACCAGGGGTGGGAGCTATTCTATCCAGCCCATCTGCTAGGTCTTATGACAGGGACAATTATCATGATGACCTCGAAGCCCAGGGCGGATTAAATAAACATTTAAGCCGATAAAAAAAGCAGCCTTTCGGCTGCTTTCTTATTTATTCTTCGTCATTGTTTGCGAGGAAGAACCAAGTATCCAGTACAGAGTCCGGATTTAACGAGACAGTACTGATTCCCTGCTCCATCAACCAACGAGCAAGGTCAGGATGATCAGAAGGCCCCTGACCACAAATACCGATGTATTTGCCCTGCTTCTTACACGCATTGATAGCCATGGAAAGCAGCTTCTTAACCGCTTCGTTTCGCTCATCAAAAAGGTGTGCAATAACACCGGAATCACGATCCAGGCCCAACGTGAGCTGAGTAAGGTCATTTGAACCAATTGAGAATCCATCGAAATGCTCAAGAAACTCATCAGCCAACAACGCGTTTGAAGGGATTTCGCACATCATAATGACTCGAAGGCCATTCTCGCCACGCTTTAAACCATTCTGAGCCAGCAGATCAACGACCTGTTTAGCTTCACCTGGTGTACGTACAAATGGAATCATCACTTCAACGTTTGTCAGCATCATCTCATCGCGAACACGCTTCAATGCCCGACACTCGAGCTCAAAGCAATCGCGGAAGCTCTCGGAGATGTAACGAGCTGCTCCACGGAAACCCAACATAGGATTTTCTTCGCTAGGCTCAAAGCTCTCACCCCCGATAAGGTGACCATACTCATTCGATTTAAAATCCGACATACGCACGATCACTTTCTTCGGATAGAAAGCTGCTGCTAACGTAGAGATACCCTCAACCAGGCGATCAACATAGAAATCTACAGGGCTGTCATAACCTGCAATTCTACGAGAAATGGTTTGCTGAAGCGCAGGAGGCTGAGTATCAAAGTTCAGCAATGCTTTAGGATGGACGCCGATCATGCGGTTAATAATGAACTCAAGTCGAGCCAGACCAACACCCGCATTAGGGAGTGCCTGGAAATCAAAAGCACGATCCGGATTACCCACGTTCATCATGATCTCAAACGGTAGATCAGGCATCTGCTCAACACTATTAGACTGATGCTCATAATCCAGCTTACCTGCGTAAACTCTGCCCGTATCGCCTTCCGCACAGGATACAGTGACCAACTGCCCATTAACGAACTGCTCTGTTGCGTCACCACAACCGACAATGGCAGGAATACCCAGCTCGCGGGCAATAATAGCCGCATGGCAAGTACGTCCGCCACGATTGGTCACGATCGCTGACGCGCGTTTCATAACTGGCTCCCAGTCCGGATCCGTCATGTCTGTGACTAGCACTTCGCCCGGCTGAACCGTTTCCATCTCACTAAGATCGTGGACAATTCGCACATGGCCAGAACCAATTTTATGACCAATAGAGCGCCCTTCGACCAGCACCTCACTGGTTTCTTTCAGCAGATAGCGCTCAATAACCGCCTGGTTGCTACGACTCTTAACGGTTTCAGGACGTGCCTGCACAACAAACAACTCGCCGGTATCACCGTCTTTAGCCCACTCAATATCCATAGGGCGCCCATAATGGGCTTCAATCTCAAGGGCTATTCTGGCTAGCTGCTGGACGTCATCATCATTAATCGAAAATTCGTTTCGCTGGGCCATATCCACATCAACCGTAGCGACGGGGTTTTCAGAGCCAGGCTCTGAATAGACCATCTTGATTGCCTTTGAACCCAGGGTCTTACGAATAATCGCAGGCGCGTTCATCTTTAATGTAGGTTTGTACACGTAAAACTCATCAGGGTTAACCGCACCCTGTACTACCGTTTCACCTAAACCATACGCAGAAGTAATAAATACGACATGGTTAAAACCAGACTCGGTATCTAGCGTAAACATGACACCAGAAGAACCTGTCTCACTACGAACCATTCGCTGAATACCAGCAGACAACGCGACTTCACTATGTTCAAAGCCATGGTGAACGCGATACGAAATGGCCCGGTCATTATATAAAGAAGCGAACACTTCTTTGATCGCATGCTTAACATTAGCCAGACCACGAACATTCAGAAATGTTTCCTGCTGGCCTGCGAATGATGCATCTGGCAGATCTTCTGCTGTTGCAGAAGAGCGAACCGCGACAGCAAGGTTCGCATTATCCGCAGAAATCTCAGCCCAGTAGGTCTCTATGGCTGCATCTAGCTCAGGTTGAAAATCAGCTTCCATTACCCAGTTACGAATGGTTTTACCCGCATCTGTTAATGCCTGTATATCGTTAGTATCCAGCTCATGAAGCTTAGCGTTGATTTTCTCTTCAAGACCGCCATGCGCCAAAAAATCACGATATGCATCAGCTGTAGTGGCGAAACCATTTGGCACCTTAACATTCGCGCCCGTTAGTTCCTGAAGCATCTCACCAAGAGAGGCGTTTTTACCACCGACTCTCTCTACATCATTCATACCTACCTGATCTAGGCGCAGTACATAGTTCTGCAACGGACTATCTCCTACTCTGGTTCTAGCTAATAATAGTTATGCGCTGATATTACTTCAGTCAGCAGTAAAAATCCCTACTAAAAAGCCGTATTTTCAAACAATTAGTGAACATGTAAATTAATCTCAGTGCTTTATTACTATTGTCATTTCATAGATAACACATTGGTACTAACTTCACAGTTACACAAGTGATTGAGGGCATTTTTGATAACACATCTGGTATAGTTCAGAACAATTCTAGGCTGAATATGTAAAAACAAAATGAAACGAACTGCTTTTTTTATCTCGGATGGTACTGGTATCACTTCAGAAGCATTGGGACATAGCCTTCTTGCTCAATTCGATGCTATTGAGTTTGAACAGATTACGCTCCCCTATATTGATAGTGTTGATAAAGCTAATGAAGCCGTTCATAAAATCAATTCAGCGGCCGAATCAGACCAGGCAAGACCACTTATCTTTGACACCGTCGTTGATGAAAATATTCGCGCGATTATCGCTAATTCTAATGCGTTTAAGATCGATGTTTTTTCCAGTTTCTTGAAGCCATTAGAGAGTGAACTCGGTGCAGACTCAAATTATTCGGTAGGTAAATCCCACGGAATAGTTGAACGTACTCGCTACAAAGATCGAATAGATTCGGTGAATTTTGCGATAGACAACGATGATGGTGCACGTACCAAACAATATGCGAACGCTGACATTATTCTCGTCGGTGTATCTCGATGCGGAAAAACGCCAACCTGTCTCTACATGGCGATGCAGTTTGGTATACGTGCAGCCAATTACCCCCTTACCGAAGAAGATCTCGAATTCAATAAATTACCCTCCGTTCTGGAGGAACACAGGCACAAACTGTATGGCCTGACTATTGACCCTTTCCAATTAGCTGCCATTCGTCATGAACGCCGACCTAATAGTCGATACGCTTCACTTGATCAGTGCGACTTTGAAGTTAGAGAAGTAGAAAAACTATTCAAGAAGCTTAATATTTCATCCATTAATACGACCAATTTCTCGATCGAGGAAATTTCGACCCGAGTCATGGCCCATGCCGGACTAGAGCGCAGAATGAACTAAACTCTAAAGAAAATGGACACCAGGAATCACAACATGTTGAAACCTAAAGGATTTATCTACTTAACTATCATTTTCTCATTGTTTACTGGTGCTGCAACGGCCAGTGAGATAGGTAAAGTCGTCCTTACGCTCGGCTCCCCATTAGTCGAGCGTTCAGGCCAACATCTATTTATCAAAAGAAACTCCCCTCTTTATACTTCAGATACATTGATAACCCCAGTTGGAAGCAAAGTACTCTTTCGGCTTAAAGATAAGACAACCATATCACTGGCGGAAAACTCAGAGTTCGAGCTGTCCCGGTATGAATTCGATGAGGAAACATCCGATGTCAGCTTCAAAATGCTTAAGGGCGCATTCCGGACACTGACAGGCTCCATTGGCAAACAACAGAATCCGAAGTTTGAAATCCACACACCTGTTGCCACCATAGGTGTAAGAGGTACGGAGTTTTGGGGAGGGTTAATCTTTTCGGATGCGCTTGATGTAACCATGCTGGAAGGCAAAGGCGTATATATCAAGAATGAGCATGGTCAGGTAGAGATTCTAAAGCCTGGCGATGGGACCAAAGTTTTTCCAGGGAAACAGCCAAATCCTGTGTCCAAATGGACAAAAGAGATGCTAAACAAAGCTGCAGAAGCAACCCGAGTTAAGGAGCCCACGAAAAACCACTGGGAATACTAAGGAACCTACGAACAAGTCCTATGCGCCTCAGGCTTACAGAGCAAGTGAAGCGCGAGGCAATAATTACAGTCATGTTGGTTACCTCAGGACGCCTGCCGGTCGCAAATTATTAACAAAGCGATTCGTTTGCTCTGAAAGCCCCATAAGGTGGGCTTTATAACGACTATCTGCTTTGTCAGTCAGCTTGGAAAGGTCTAGACATATCACTGCACTGACTTTCGCGCATATGGCCGTTCTACGGCCCACTGAGAAAGCATGAGACTTATTCGCAGGTTCCCTAACCAGGGTAAAAAACGCTAACACTTTAAGAGGCAAACTTTCCTCTTAGTTTTTCCAGTAGTTGCTCACATTTTTCAGCTTGCATCCCCCTGCCCGGTATCTCTTTTAACGCGGCCAACATGGTCTCATAGGCAGCGACCATATCCGTGAAATCGGGATGATCGCGATGAATACCATTGATCAATTTAACTGCTAAAGCCGGCTTGCTTGCCGCCAAACACAAATTAGCTAGTCTGAAACGTGTTTCAGCAGTAGCAAGCTGATAATCCGGGTTCTTGTGTGTGAGTTTCTGATAAAGAATCACCGCCTGCCCGGCGCGATTATTTTTTTCAATCAGATCAAGATAACCAGGGAAATATGAATCAACCCGATCATACTTCTTTGCAGCTTCAAAGAAATCCATCATTTTCTGACTTAAGAACAAATCATCAGGATTACTCTTTACCAAATCCCGAAAGGTAGCTTCCAATTCATCGAACTTGCCGGCCTTTGCCAGCACATTAAGCTTAGCGGATTCACGCTGCGATTCTGGCCTGCTAAACAAAGCATCATCATCGTCAAAGCGGCTGACAAACCCCAGCTTCTTCTGCTTCTGAAAAATCAGGTATCCCATTAAATGAAAAATAACGACCAAGTAATAGTATGAAACAATGCTTTGAAGCACCGTCGAGAAAAAGTAAAAATCACTGAGAATGTGATTCAACGTGCCGACAGAAGCAGCCATGATGCTCAAAAACAACAAAAGCAGAAAATAAGATCCGCCTAGTGCAGAGACTAGCTTGATAATTTCTATCGGATTTATCGCATCTATAATAGATTCATTTCTAGCATAGCTGACGAATATAGCGGGTAAACTGATTGTCCAAAACAAAATGGCGATAACTGAAGCAGTCTCACCAAGAGATTGTGAGACTCCGTATATCATCAAGCTAATAAAAATAAATATAGCGATAAAATGAAGAACGATCTTTAATCCACCAGATAAAGATTCTTTGGCTTCCGGACACTCTAGTTTTCCGTCGGCGGTATGCTGTAAGCACATAAAGCTGAACTTAGTTGTCGCCGCTGTAACAATCAATCCAAGAACAAATCCACTGATCCCTCCAATCAGAGCGCCAAAAGAAGAAACAACCGAAGCAATTACGATTAAAAGCATCGTTTCCCGGTTCATCGGGTATTTAAAAGCCTTATCCAGCCTGCGCCAAAATGGGGTAATATCATGCCCTGCACCAAGGCTTTCAAGCTCTTCCCCACAGATGAAACAGCGTATTCCATCTTCAGAATGATCAACACACTGATCACAAAGTGTCATGTCGCAATGCTTGCACTTAAAGGTGGCCGCTACTGTTGGGTGATATTTACAATAATCCATTAAAAGATCTACTCACTCTTAACCAACATGATCAGAAGCTTGAAAACCCGCGAGATCTATCATAAATCTCATCGGCAGCTTTAGCGTATTTTTTACACTTAGCATCATGCTCTTTTTGCCCAAAACAAACAGAGAGTTTACGAGCAAAATGACTCAATTCTTCAGTTTTAACCCCTCGCGAATACAACATTACAAACAGATCTTCAGCCAGCTTAAGGTTATCTATCGCACAGGTTCGCCAACCCAGAGCCAACAATTCTTGGTTATTAAATTGTGATTCAGCACATTCGGTAGAACGCCATATTTTTTCGATCTGAAGCATTTGTTCCGGATCTAGTTTTTCTTTCTTCATCAGCTCTACGGCACAATCTAGAAGCTGATCATCGTTCCAGGTTTTCAAAATACGATATCGAAGAAGCGCCAACTCAAAACTAAACTCATATTGAGCCTGGTAAGTATCGATCTGTTTTACCGCACTATCGAATGCAAAATTAGACATTAACTGGTAGATTTTTGTGCGCGCCTGCTGTTCTGGCGAATGCTGCTCATCGGCTTCCATATACTCTTCATCAAAAGCTTTAGGATTAACCAGATAAGTCGTTAATACTAAAATTGCACCCGCAATAAACCCGCCTATATGTGCCATAAAGGCGACATTCGAATCGGTTTGCGTCATGAAATTAAACAATTCATTGGCTATATATAGAGCGAGCACCCAAAGTGCAGGAGCTCTGATAAAACCAACAAAAATAAACAACCAATAAAAGAACTCAATCTTTCTTAATCTAAACACACCCAGATACATAGCCATCACCCCTGATATCGCACCAGAAGCACCAACCAAGGCACTAGGACTATCAGCATTTACAGTCATAAACAGGATGCCTCCAGCTAAGCCTGAAAGCAGATAAAAGATAAGAAAGCGTATTTGGCCGATAGCAGCTTCTACGGCAAAACCAAAGACAATCAGAAAGAACATATTGCCCATCAGATGCAGAAGGTCGCCATGAAGAAATTGGTGTGTAAGCAGGCTAATCGGATTCAGTTCTTTGGGTTTGAGCCCATAGCCGTAAATACTGGTTTCATTGATCAGCGAAACTATTGCCTCACGATCCTTCCAATAATCACCCTTTTCAGGCTCCTGAAATCTGACTTGGTTATAGCGAAGATAATCATAGAACGGCTTGTCTGTTACAAGCTGTTGAGCTAATAACCCATGCTCTCCCAGATCGTACAACTTCTCATTTCTTAAAACCGTGCGATCGCTCACCTTTGTTTCTTTGAGATACTGAAGGTAAAGCGGCCATTCTGTTTCAAAATACTCAAGCTGCTCATAGCGACTCATAGCCTGATAGAACTTTTCCTGATCTTCATCCTGAAGAAAGAAAAAAATAAGTACATTACTCAGAACGAGTAAAAATAGAACAAACGGCGGGCGCTGCCAATCGAAGCGCTTTTCAGTAGGAATGATTACCATGACAATCCGATTCCATTCGCTTTGTAGCTAAGACAGAAATAGCCCCGTGCTTATTCTGCAAAGTCTATGCAAAGCAAACCAATTCCTTAACCAAGTTATAACAGCCTAGCATGATTTTTAACCAAAGAGCATTAAAATCATAAGGTTAAATATATTATTGAGGGTTAGGTTTATAATGATATTTCTCAGACCAATCCTTAATCGCCTCTGCAGATAAAGGTCGGCTAAAATAGAAACCCTGTACACTGTCGCATTGCATGTCTGACAGGATCTCAAGCTGGTTCTTAGTCTCAATACCTTCCGCTACAATCCTCAGCCCAAGCCCACGCCCCATACTTACAGCAGCCGATACAAGTGCGTAGTCATCGTCATCTTTCTCTATATCTCGAACAAATGTCCTATCAATTTTTAAAATATCAAATGGAAAATTCTTCAGATTACTCAAGGAAGAGTATCCCGTTCCAAAGTCATCCATCGCTAATTGAACCCCAAGGTCCTTCAACCTTTGAAGATTGCTCTTAGCTTCAAGAGGGTTTCTGATTAACAACCCCTCGGTCACCTCCAAAATCAGTTTACTCGCGGTAAAACTATATTTTTCGAGCGCATCATTAATTAAAGGCTGAAGGCTTTGATCCTGTATCTGACGTGGCGATACATTAATTGAGATAGCAATATCTTCTAGCACAGAACCATGCCAGCATTTCATCTGTGCTAGCACCTCATTTACCAGCCAATTTCCAATAGGGATAATCAGGCCGCTCTGTTCTGCAACACTGATAAACTCATCAGGCATCACTCTGCCCAACAATTCATTATCCCAACGAATCAATGCTTCAAGACCTTTAAGCTCATAAGTCTTTGCTTCAACAATAGGTTGATAGAGAAGAAATAGCTCCCCTTTCTCAAGGGCATGCTTTAGCTGATTTTCAATCTCTAATCGTCGGCGCAGGTTCTTATGCATCTCCTGGTTAAAGAAATGATGAGTATTTCTACCCGCCTCTTTCGCTTGATACATGGCTAAATCAGCATTTCTTAACAAAACATCACCATCCTGACCGTCATCAGGAAAGAGAGACAACCCAATACTTGGCGTTACCTTGAGTTCGTTACTGCCGATATTAAATGGAGCCCCAAAACTCTCTTTGATTTTGTTTAATACGGGTAAGCAATCTCTTCTAGAGACTAACCCTTCCATAATAATTAAGAATTCGTCCCCACCTAGCCTTGCTACCGTGTCTGTATTACGTACTGAATCCGATAACCTCTTCGAGGCATGAATCAGTAATTGATCACCAATATCATGACCCAGTGAATCGTTTACATTTTTGAAACCATCGAGGTCGATAAACATTAAAGCCAACACGTCATTATTTCGTGAGGCTTTAATGACGCCTTGCGCAAGCCTGTCCATTGCCAAACTTCGATTTGGCAGCTCAGTCAGCGAATCGAAGTGCGCCTGGTGAATAATTTTCTGCTCTTGCTCTTTCCGCTCGGTAATATCGTTTTTAATAATCAGATAATGGGTGATTTGCCCTGTTTCATCGGTTACCGGTGAGATATGGGTGTATTCCCAATAGCGCTGACCATTTTTTCGTAAGTTCGCTAACTCCCCACGCCACTCTTGCCCATTATTAATCGCATCCCACAACTCCTTACTTAATTCAGGCTGGCTATCAAGATTATTAAGAAACGTAAAATCATTGCCTTTGATCTCTTCAACACTGAAACCAGAACAATCAGTGAAAGCCTGATTCACATACTCCACGCCCCCATCAACACCTGCGATAATGATACTGATAGGGCTCTGGGATACAGCCTGAGAAAGCACTCTGAGATTTTCTTCTGCCCGTAGCCTGACATCGATCTCTTGTTGTAGCTGAAAATTAATTTCCTGAAGTTGGTTGGTTCGCTGCTCAACTCTCAGCTCTAGTTCTTCCCGGGCCTTTAGAAGCGCCTTCTCACGGCTGGCAATCTTATCTTGCATAGCATTGAAAGCGACAGCTAACTCAGCCAGTTCATCACTTCCTCTGACATCAATAGGATCATGGATATAGCCAGATGAAACACGGGTGAATGCAGCGTGAAGAAAGCTAACCCTACCTGATAAGTAACGCGTAAAATTTAACATGAGCCCAACGAGTATCAGCATCGCAGCCAGAGAAAAAATCAGGAATTGTGTTCTTTGCTTTTCTAAGCTAAGAATCGCTTCCTGGAACTGTTCCTCTGAACCTTTGTTGATCTGTACTGCTAGTTGTTCCATCAAGGTGATAAGGGTATTAAAACGGGGTTGAACATCGTAAGCAGACAGGCGATCCACTTCGCTGCTGTTCATCTCATTTGCGGCCTGGATGACTTGCTCAAGACTGTTGGTCATTAGCAGCCAATTGCTTTCTAATAACTCAGCCCTGTCATCATAAAGCTCCCGGTTCTTTTCTAGAAAAATATCCAGTGAAAGGTGAAATTCTGTTATTTGCCTATTAAGAAAATCGACTTCAGCTGCCATAGCAAAGTAGTCGTTGATTTGCGATAAATTAGCCTCTGTGACCCTAATTCTATAGATTTGCGCTTGCAAATTACTCATTTCAGCCAAAGGAAGTACCGTCTGATTTCTTACCTCTTCCTGTTGCTTGACTGCTCTCTGGATCGCCCCATTCCCGATTAATAACAAGACAGCTATCAACGTCATAACCGTTATTGAACCGAGCAGGAGCTTACTCTTAAAAGATGATTTAGGGGTTTGGTGCATTTCAAGCGCAGGATGCTGATTCTTCATTCATTGACCTTACTTGAAAACCCTGGATATAAAGCACGAACATTTTGCCAAATAGTTTTCTGAGATTCGCGGCCATATTTTTCTGTTATTTGCTGCCAGCTACGCTCAACTTCTCGCATTGCTTGCTCTGGAGTAACTTTCCCCTGCGAGGCTAGAAAGAGTTGTTTATTTAATGCAGAAATATATTCAGTATCCCCTGGCAAACCAGTACCTGCAGGAACTGCGAGAGCGAGATCAGATTTAACGGTTACAAGAACACTTTTACTGTATACCTTTTCCATTTGCTCTGAAGTGTAGTGAGAATAACGATAGGGATCAGAAAAGCCGCCTCTCGCTAACAACGCCTGCTTTGAAATATCAGGATCGGTGAGCCACATCGCGAACAAATAAGCGAGCTCTTTATTGGCAGCCCCCTTAGGTATGACAATATTATTTCCGTAAATAAGCGTTGTTCTCCGGTTAAGACTTCCATCTGATTTATTACCAGGAACAGGTACCGCAATATACTTTTCCCTGACCTTTGAATGCGGCAAATTGAGTATCTTTGCTCCTGCCAGAGTAATGATCATCGAATACCCCTGACCATTTAAAAACTTCGGAAGCGTGAAGGTATAATTACTTTTTGGATCTAGAATCCCTTCAGGCGAAAATGGCAAAGTAGCAATATAACTGCGGGTTGCCTCAATACCAGCTTGGCTGTTTACTAACGGCTGCATCTCCTTGTCAAACAAGTATTGATTCGGAAATTTTTGTGAAGCATATCGCAACATCCAGAACATCCAGGCAGATGCCTGATCTCGTTGCTCCAGAGATCCATAAAAACCATTCGCTGATTGATCAAAGAACTCAACCTGCTTCTGATATTCATCCCAGGTTTGCGGTATGTTTAGATCAATACCATATTTAGCACGGAAGGCTTTTTGTTTTTCAGCGTCTTCAATCAGGTCGCGTCGAAGATACAAAACCGCAATATCTCCATCTGCGGGTATCGCTACCTGTTTACCATTAAATGAGCTCTGCATTTCAGGAAGGATGAGATCTGTGTCAGCAACCAGATCAAAGCCAAATCTAGCCGCCAGCGGGGTCAGATCCTCGATTAGGTTTTGATGATAAAGATCCGGGTATTCACGGTTTCTAGCGATTGTTAGATCTACATTGCTAGCTTGTTGAATAAAATCTAATGAAGCCTTTTGCGGCATGGTATTAGCGTCAATGAAGGTACCCGTTTCCTGTTGCCACAGCTCTTTTAAGGCAAGATCCTGCCCCAGAAAATTCGCAATATTCCCCTGCTTAGCAACGATTCGGAGCAATGCACCCTTTTTAATCTCCCCGGATGCAATCAATTGATTTACTTGACGTACTGCTTTATCTGCCTGCTCTCCGGCACTTAGATTGAACGATACGGTAGTTGCCATTAAGCCAAAACAAAAAAGGATTTTAGAACCCAGGCAAATCCTCATAGATACTCCATGATTTTTGTTATTAATCTTCAGGAGATTAGTTACCTTATAAGTATTAGCAGATTTATATGAGGTTATGGGATTTGACCTTAGTTTTAAGGCTAGAGGCTAGAAGCTAGAAGCTAGAAGCTAGAAGCTAGAAGCTAGAAGCTAGAAGCTAGAAGCTAGAAGCTAGAAGCTAGAAGCTAGAAGCTAGAAGCTAGAAGCTAGAAGCTAGGCAATTATGTTGAATCATATAAATAGCTAGTCAACCTAACTACTTTCACGCGAAGCGAGCAAGTGACTAAAAACGAAGCGATATGAAGTGAAGTTATAGCCAACGACCTTCGCTCGGGGTTACAAGAGCGAGCCCGACGAGCTTTTCTCTGTTAATCCCCCCCCCTAAACGAAAAAACCGACTTAGTTTTCGCAAAATCGGCTTTCTCTGAATTTGGTAGCTGAGTCTGGACTGGAACCAACGACCTTCGCCCAGGGTTACAAGAGTGAGCCCAACGAGCTTTTCTCTATTAACTCCCTAAACGAAAAAAACCGACTTAGCTTTCACTAAATCGGTTTTATCTGAATTTGGTAGCGGAGGCTGGACTGGAACCAACGACCTTCGCCCAGGGTTACAAGAGCGAGTCCGACGAGCTTTCCTCTATTAACTCCCTAAAACGAAAAAACCGACTTAGCTTTCACTAAATTGGTTTCATCTGAATTTGGTAGCGGGGGCTGGATTGATTGGCTATCGCCACCTTTCAGGCTGCGCACTTCGTGCTAGATGGTAATGACTTCGCCATTGCTGAGCCAACGACCTTCGCCTGGGGTTACAAGAGCGAGCCCGACGAGCTTTCCTCTATTAACTCCCTAAAACGAAAAAACCGACCTAGCTTTCACTAAATCGGTTTTATCTGAATTTGGTAGCGGGGGCTGGATTTGAACCAACGACCTTCGGGTTATGAGCCCGACGAGCTACCAAGCTGCTCCACCCCGCATCAATGTGGCGCGAATCATATATGCCCCACCTATACTTAGCAAGCGTTTTCTAACAATGACGTAAAATAGTTGCAAAACTGATTATTAATCAGCCAGTTAACACTTATTATTTGAGAAAAATCAGTAAATATTCATCTGGTACAACTAATTACTGGCACGCATTCTTTAAGCAGCTATCATTGTGCTAATTTATATGGCTTTCACATTGCGCAAAACGCAACAGAGCAAACCATATATATCATTTTACGCGACACAATGGATCTATTAGAGTGTTCGCTATAACAAACTGATGTCGGTTTTACTGACTAACAAACACGGAATAAAGAAATGTCTAACAACTATTTCAACACGCTGCCACTGCGTGAACAGCTGGAACAGCTGGCTAAATGTCGTTTTATGTCTATGGATGAGTTCAGCGAAGGCGTTGAAGCTCTGAAAGGCAAAAAAATGGTCGTTATCGGTTGTGGTGCTCAGGGCCTTAACCAGGGTCTGAACCTGCGTGACAGTGGTCTGGACGTTTCTTACGCTCTGCGTGAAGCTGCAATTGCTGAAAAGCGTCAGTCTTGGAAGAACGCAACTGAAAACGGTTTCGTTGTTGGTACATACGAAGAGCTGATCCCAACAGCTGACGTTGTACTGAACCTGACTCCAGACAAGCAGCACACTTCTGTTGTAAACGCTGTTATGCCACTAATGAAAGAAGGCTCTTGCCTGTCTTACTCTCACGGTTTCAACATCGTTGAAGAAGGCATGCAGATCCGTGACGACATCACTGTAATCATGGTTGCACCTAAGTGCCCAGGTTCTGAAGTACGTGCTGAATACGTTCGTGGCTTCGGTGTACCAACACTGATCGCAGTTCACGAAGACAACGATCCTAAAGGCGAAGGTCTGGCACTGGCTAAGGCATACGCTGTAGGTACTGGCGGCCACAAAGCAGGCGTTCTTATGTCTTCTTTCATCGCTGAAGTTAAGTCTGACCTGATGGGCGAGCAGACTATCCTGTGCGGCATGCTGCAGACTGGCTCTATCCTGTGCTTCGACAAGATGGTTGAGAAAGGCATCGACGCAGGTTACGCATCTAAACTGATCCAGTACGGCTGGGAAACTATCACTGAAGCACTGAAATACGGCGGCGTAACTAACATGCTGGACCGTCTTTCTAACCCAGCTAAGATCAAAGCATTCGATCTGTCTGAAGAGCTGAAAGTGATCATGCGTCCGCTGTACAACAAGCACCAGGACGACATCATCAACGGTACTTTCTCTCGCGTGATGATGGAAGACTGGGCTAATGATGACAAAAACCTACTGGGCTGGCGTGCAGAAACTGCTGAGACTAACTTCGAGAAGACTCCAGCAGGTGATGTAGAGATCTCTGAGCAGGAATTCTTCGACAACGGCATCCTGATGGTTGCTATGGTTAAAGCGGGTGTTGAGCTGGCATTCGAAACAATGACGGCTGCTGGCATCATCGCTGAATCTGCTTACTATGAGTCTCTGCACGAAACTCCGCTGATTGCCAACACAATCGCACGTAAGAAGCTGTACGAAATGAACGCAACTATCTCTGATACTGCTGAGTACGGCTGCTACCTGTACAACCACGCTTGTCTGCCATTGCTAGGCGACTTCATGAAAAACATCGACACTGATGTTATCGGTAAAGGTCTGGACCTGGCCGACAATGGCGTAGACAACGCTCGCTTGATCGAAGTTAATGCTGCACTACGCGCGCACCCTGTAGAAGCAGTAGGTGCAGAGCTACGTGCTCACATGGCTGACATGAAGAAGATCGTATAAGTTATTATTAGTTATAGATTTTCTTAGGCTAAAAAAAGCCAGGGCCTGTATGCTCTGGCTTTTTTTTGCCCTGAATTAGATTGTCTGAGCTCACCCTGTGAGCGATGAACATAGTTCAATATAGGGAAGGCACTGCCCTCCTACTAGCATCAAAGATGACTTTGCATTCATGAACAATATCGTTATCGAAAATTACACTGCTGAATTTGGTGAATCCTTCACCCTGCGCGACATCAACTGGATTATCGAACCTAACCAGCACTGGGTGATTACTGGCACCAATGGTTCAGGTAAATCGGCCCTCTCCGCTATCCTTGCCGGTGCAGGTGAGAAACTCAGTGGAAGCATCTCAGGTTTACCTGAACGGGTTGAGTTGGTTTCTTTTGAGGCTCAGGCGGAGTTGATCGATCGGGAGCTGAAGAAAGACGATACCGATATCATGGACGTTATCTCTGAAGGCACCCCGGTTCGCGAGATCCTCGAGGAAGGCAAAGCTGATAACCCAGACTTTGATGCTGATCTACTTGAAGAGTTGATTAAAAAATTCAAACTCGAATCTATGCTTGAGCGTAGCTTCCGTAAGCTATCTACCGGCGAGACACGCAAGATCATGCTGATTCGCGCACTGGTAAACAAGCCAGGGTTGGTGATACTGGATGAACCATTTGATGGTCTGGATGTTGATTCTATGACCATGCTGAATGAGCTATTGCAAAGCCAGATCGATACCGTACCTATGGTACTGGTGCTTAACCGCTTCGATGAAATGCCAGACTTTATCACCCATGTCGCTTATACCGATAAAGGCCAGTTGCACCACACCGTCGATATAAAGGATGAGCAAGCTTATAACGACCTTTATCAGCTTCTACACCTTAAAACGACTAATCTTGAAGTACCCGAAACAGACGATTCAGATCGGCCACCCGCCCTTAATCCTGAAGACCCCCTGGTTAAACTAACGGACATCAAAGTTGCCTATGGCGATAGCAAAGTACTGGATGGTGAAAGCTGGGTTATTGAACCTCGCCAACATTGGCAGCTAAGCGGGCCTAATGGTAGTGGTAAAACCTGCCTGCTTAATCTAATCACCGGTGACCATCCTCAATGCTACACCAACGATATCTTTGTCTTTGGCATGCAACGCGGTAACGGCGAGACTATCTGGCAGATCAAACAATATATTGGTTATGTTTCGACAGCCCTACAGTGGGAATATCGCGTATCGATTAGCGTTCGTAACGTTATTATCTCGGGCTTCCATGACAGTATCGGCATGTATACCAAAAGCAGCGATCGTCAGAAGAAAGTTGCTGATCAGTGGCTAAAACTGCTGGGAATGGAAGATCGTGCAGACCAGCCATATAACCAGCTGTCGTTTGGTGACCAGCGATTACTCTTAATCGCTCGCGCTATGGTTAAACACCCTACTCTGCTCATTTTGGATGAACCTTGTCTGGGCCTGGATGATATCAATCGCCAACTGGTATTGGCGCTGATCGAAAAGATTTGTAATAGCAGTGACACTACCGTGATCTACGTGAACCATCACGCCGAGGATCAGATAAGCGGAATTAAGCAGTTTAAGCAACTTGAAAAGCTTGCCTGATAAATCCTACAGATTGAAAAGCCACCCTCTGGGTGGCTTTTTTATTTACCGAACAAATTCAAACAAACTAAGTTATAAGCACAAAGTATTATAATATTACCAAATACAGCTAGAACAAGCACTTCAAGTCTGCTATTAATAAACGCTCAAGAATAATTAAAACAAGATGAGTGTTAATTATGAAGCTTATCACTGTGCTGCTAACCGCCCTTTCTCTAGCAACAATCTGCCATGCCGCTGACCTCCCGCTGCCTAGCGGCAAAGTCATCCTGACAGTCACAGGAAAGATCACTAATACACAAGATGGTGAATCGGCAAATTTTGACCTTAAGTCACTGAAACAGCTAAAAAGCGCAACCTTCAATTTACATACCCGATGGTCTGAACGAGTGCATGAGTATCACGGCCCATTACTCACCTCTATTCTTCAAAAAGTGGGCGCCAAAGGTGACAAACTTAGACTAACGGCACTAAACGACTACACTATTGAGATAGATCGAGCTTATGTAGAGAAATACCAACCGATTCTGGCCTGGCGAGATGATGGGAAACAGATGTCAGTTCGGGATAAAGGTCCACTTTGGTTATTGCTTCCTCACGACAAATTCCCTGAACTTAAATCTGAATCAAACACAGGCAACATGATCTGGCAGTTACGCCATATTGAGATCAAATAATGATTCAGCGCTCTTTGCTTAAAGTTGCAACCCGTTACAAGAGCTTCTGGCTAATCCCGATTGTCCTGATTTTTTTTATCAGTGCACTGATTAGTCTCGTGCAACTTAAGCAATCAATTACCATTTTAGATGACCGCTATGGGACAAGCGTATGGTCCCTGTTTCAACTTAAGACAGAAATGCGAAGGTTCTATGATTCGCTTTCTATCTACAAGAATGAACCCGAGGCCTATGAACAAGTCACAGAGCGCTATGATATTTTATGGAGCCGCTATCCTGTCCTTCTAAAGGGGGAAGATGCTATTCAGCTAGACAAAATAGACGGCGCAAAGAAACTAATAGCCAGTTCATTTAAAGACTTGCAGGCTTTGGAAAGCACCGTTTTTGGTGATTTAAAAACAACCCCCATTGTGACCGACTCAATTCAGGAGATCCTGAAGCCCCATATTACCGCTATTGATAAGCTTGCCCTGGAAAACTATCACTTTAACAACGATTTCTATAACCGGGGGGACAAACGTGTAGCGGAACTTCAGAAGCAACTGATATGGCTTATGCTTGGCCTGATCACAAGCGGCTGCATTCTGCTTTTAATCATTGTCCGAGAAAGCAAAATTAATCGATTTCAAGCTGAGCATGACAGCCTGACTTCGATGCCCAATAGAGCCTACCTTCGTAATAAGTTAACCAAGCTTTGTAGGCAAAGCGAACCTTTTGCCCTACACCTTATCGATCTTAACGGCTTTAAAGATGTTAATGACACATTGGGGCATCAGGCCGGGGATGTATTATTACAAGCGGTGTCTCAACGCTTAATCAACGAGGTAGATTCCCAACATGGCTGCATCACGTGCCGTTTAGGCGGCGATGAATTTGCAATTCTCCATCAGAGTTACAGAAGTCAGTACGATTTAGATCAGGTATCTAAAAAGATTATTAATTCTTTAGAATCTGAGTTCTATGTCGATAATCACTCCTGCTTTATTGGTGGCAGTGTTGGTAGTGTTGTTTATCCTGATCACGGCGAGGACGCTAGCCGATTGCTCACACACGCTGATATTGCGATGTATAAAGCTAAAGAAGCAGCACCAACCTCCAAACAAGTACTCTTTGATTTCCAGATGGACGCTGAAATAAATCGGCGCCAGCAGCTTCAAAGGGATTTACGAACAGCTTTAGAAGACAATGAGCTTACCCTGGCTTACCAACCCATTCTTAACCTCCAAAGTCAGAGTGTCGATTACTTTGAAGCCTTATTACGGTGGAAGCACCCTATTTATGGGAATCTCTCACCACTGGAAGTTATTGAAGTTGCAGAACAATACGGGCTTGCTCATCAGCTAGGCTGCTGGGTTATTGATGAAAGCTGTAGACAGCTATCAGAATGGCGAGCAAAAGGCTTTGATAGTCTTTCAATTTCGGTCAACATTTCTCCTTCAATGTACCGCATGGATCTCTCCGGGACTATAAATGATGCACTTAGCAAAAATGGCTTAGCCAAAGGATCGCTTGGCATTGAGGTTACCGAAGACACCACCATGCAAAGCATCAAAGAAGCCGACAAAATGCTTGGCAAACTTATCGAGGAAGATGTCAGCATAGCTTTAGACGATTTCGGTACCGGACTGTCATCTCTTAGCCATCTTCAGCAGATGCATGTTCAAACACTCAAGATTGACAGAAGCTTTATTCACGATATTGTTTCAAACCCTACCAGTAGCGCCCTGGTCAACAACATTATCGCGATTGGCCATGATCTTGGAATGAAAGTTGTGGCTGAAGGAATTGAATGTGAAGAAGCGGCTAAGATTCTGACCAACTATTTCTGCGACTACGGCCAAGGCTACCTGATCAGTAAACCACTTGCGCCCAAAGATGTCCTTCCCTACCTTTCCGCATAAAGCGATCAGTAAGCAAAACAGCTGATGACAATTTTGTACAAAAATTACTGCCGTTATTAGGTTAAACTCTAATTATGGCCAAACCACAGGAAATAGCACACTACCAAACTGTTGATGAGCTAGGCGGACTTGAAACACTACAAGCAACCTATCATCAACAGAACTTCTCTCGTCATACGCACGAGGGATATACCGTGGGTGTTATCGATACCGGTGCTCAAAGATTTTTGAGAAATGGATCTAACCATGTCGCCCCAAGGGATAGCATCATTCTCGTTAATCACGACGAGGTCCACGATGGCCATTCTGCAGCAGAAGGCGGCTGGTCATACAGAGCGATCTACCCGCTACCTCAGCAACTTCAGCAAGTACGTGCCGATGCTGGACTAAGTGATACAGGCTCAATTTACTTTAATGAACCTGTTGTCCATGATCCTGAAATGGCTCAACTGTTAAGATTAGCGCTTGATCAATTGCATCAATCCGACAACCGCCTACTCCGCGAAACGTTGTTATACAGCGCGCTATTAAAGCTAATGCAACGTCACGGTAAAGAGCACCGCGATATCGCTGAATCAGCTAATACGAAACATAACATTGAATTGGTAAGATCTTTCCTCGCCGAACATCCTGAAGCTGATATATCGCTTGATGACTTAGCTAATTTATCGGGTGTAAGCCCGTACCATTTGGTTAAACAGTTTAAAAAACTCTATGGGCTGCCTCCCCATGCGTTTCAGATACAAACGCGCATCAGGCTTGGGAAAAGGCTGATTTCACAAGGCTATAGCTTGCTTGATGCAGCATTGAAAGCCGGATTTCATGATCAAAGCCACTTCAACAGACACTTTAAGCGTACCTTGGGCATCACCCCTGGCCAGTTTGCTAAACAACTTCGTAGCTAGTACAAGTTCGTACAATACTCATCAGCGCGTTATCCGATAAGCTGCCTTTTTCTTCTGAGTAATTGAATCAATGATTACACCAAGAACTGAAATCATCCGCGGTACGGTGGATATGATCCCATTAATCGTTGCCGTTATCCCCTGGGGCATATTGGTAGGCGCCTATGGTATTGAATCTGGCCTTACTGGTATTGAGACACAAGCCTTATCTCTCACGGTATTTGCAGGCACGTCACAACTCGTAGCGATAGGCATGCTCGAATCAGGTGCCGGCTTTGCCAGCATCTTAATTACCACGCTTCTAATTACGAGTCGCCACCTTCTATACAGCATGGCAATGAGAAACGATATCAAAGATCTCCCTTTCCGCTGGCGCAGCTCACTTGGCTTTCTGCTAACCGACGAGCTGTTTGTTAATGCTCAGCGCGAAGACCTGAGTTTTAATCGCTGGTATGCGTTAGGCGGAGGGTTTAGTTTTTATCTTGCCTGGAACCTTGCAACCTTGTGCGGAATTGTTGCTGGTGCTTTTATTCCAGACCTTTCTCAGATGGGATTAGATTTTGCGGTAGTAGCAACCTTCATTGCCATCGTGGTTCCGATGGTTAAAAGCAGCTCTGTTTTAGCTTGTGTCTTGGTATCAACTGTCGTTTCTATTTATTGCACAGTGCAGGGATACCAAATGGGGCTACTTATCTCTATCGCGGCAGGTATGACGACCGGGTATTACACCTATCAGTTAAGGAGAAGAAAATGAACTACTGGCTTTTGATTATCGCCATGACAGGTGTAGTGTTTACCAGCAGATATCTATTTCTCGAACCAAAGCTGCCCTTAAAACTCAGTGATGAAGCCCTGCGCGTATTAAGTTATTCAGCGCCTGCGGTACTTTCTGCCGTGATTGGACCACTGGTATTTACCCATGAAGGAGCTCTCATTACTGAGCTAGCCAACCCTTATCTTATTGGCGCAGTGACAGCAGTAGTGTTAATGCTGTTAACCAAAAACACATTGCTAACAGCGGTTCTGAGTATGACTCTGTTTCTTATAATTAACTAACCGAGCATTAGTTAAAACTGTAACGAACAGTGCATTTGTAGGTTTCATTTGCGGTCAGGCAGACAATATTATCCAGCAACCGCGCAGATTCGAGACAAAGCATCTGAGTGTAGTCGGTTTCCCCGAAATGGCTGAGGCGTTTAGACTTGTCAATCCAGGGGTTCCACACCACCAGGTCAGATAAATTCATTGCTTCGATCTTGATGGTGCGATTGAGCTTACGATCCGTGATCCTGAGCTCTTTTGCTACATCAGGATAAACACGATCAACCTCAGCGTTTATCTGTAGTGGGAAGTTGGACTTTTTAAGTGTCCAGTTATCGAGAGTATCAAGATAATCGTATCCCTCGAGCCCCTCAACACGCACACCCTCAATATCTCCGATATTAAAGTAGGCATGTAGCGCATGACTGAAACTAAATGGCTCAGCCCCTAGATTGGTAACCTGAAATTGCAGACTTAATTCAGTCCCAACAGTGATGATCACTCTCAGTGCAGCCGGAAATTTCCAAATCTCATCCGCCGCCACTTCAAGCTTTAAAGTGATACGAGTGGTTTCCGTATCGGGAAGCTCAACAGCAATCAACTCCCACTCTCTATCACGAACAAAACCATGCGCTGGCTGATCGCTGCCACAAATCTGATTTTTAACCGCCTTAGGGTTTCTACTCAGATCGCCAAACCATGGCCAGCAAATAGGAATACCCCCACGCAAAGGCGTACCTGACTGATAGTCGCATTGATCACTTAACCAGATCAGAGGGTGCTCACCTGCTCGCTTATACTCGGCGAGTTGCGCACCTTGCAGAAAGATAGTCGCGGAAGCCGCTTCATTTCGTACAGAGACGGCTATTAGCTGTTTATGTAACTCAATAGTGATGCCTTTAAGTGAACCATACTTTGCATATAAAGATTGAATTCTTTCACCTAAATCCATTACCTGATCACACCTCACTGAAGAACAACCCTTCTATTCTACGCTTTGTGTACTGTGCAGATAAAGCCTATTAGAGTTGATCCACATGAGTATTTTATTTAATATATTAACTATCTTTGGAGGCCCTATTAATGAAACTGAAGCTGTCTGTAGTCGATCAATCCCCCGTACACGGTTCACATCCCGCCATCGAAGCTCCGCGCCTCAGCGTAGAACTAGCAAAAGCCTGCGATCAACTGGGCTTTTATCGATACTGGGTGGCCGAACACCATGACAGCATGCACTTTGCTAACCCATGCCCGGAAATACTCGTAGCCTCCATAGCAAGCGTGACAGAGAACATTCGTGTCGGTAGTGGTGGCGTTATGCTGTCTCACTACAGTCCACTTAAAGTCGCTGAAGCCTTTAAAATGATGGCAACCTTATATCCTAACAGGATTGACCTGGGCGTTGGCAGAGCACCAGGGGGTACCGGGCTTACTTCACACGCGCTGGCATTTCCAAATCAACCTAACCATGGTGACCTTTATTCTCACCAGGCAGTTGACCTCAAAGGATTTATTGAAGGAAACATTCCTACCGATAACCCATTCCATAAGATCAAAGTTCTGCCTGACAATACACCGCAGCCTGAGCTATGGATGCTAGGTTCAAGCGGTGGTAGCGCAGGTTTAGCCGGCCATCTTGGCTATAACATTGCCCTTGCGCGTTTTATTGACCCTGATAATTGTCACCCATCCATTTTCAAAGAGTTTGATGAAGAATGGCAGCGAGCAGGACATGAGAAACCGGCCAATAAAATGCTTGCCATCGCCTGTATCTGCGCCGAGACTGAAGAGGAAGCCAAACTTCGTGCCGGCACAGCCGTGTATCGCAAACTTGCCGCTCAACTCGGTTTAAGGGAAGCATTCCTCACACCTTCTGAAGTTGTCGATCGCTATCGGGAATTCCCTAGCTCTTATCAGGCTGAGTTTGATCACATCATGGCAGGATACACCGTCGGTACCTCAGAGCAGTGCTGGGAAGAGATTGAAGGACTATCTAAAGCGTTTTCTTGCGATGAAGTAGGTACTGTTACTGTGACACATAGCTATGAAGACCGCCTAGATAGTTACCAACTGCTCGCCAAAGGCCTGTAACCTCACCGATCATCAGTTACTTACTGGATAGAGCCACGCCTATCCAGTAAGCTGCCAGGACCGCTAAACTATAATTTGGTCTTATGCAGTCAAACCCTCTATTACAACCGATTGCCCGGATACTTCAGAATTTATCTGGCCCAATTAGCGAATATGAACTGATCCGGAAACTGGATTTGCAACTGTGTGAGATCGGTGACGAAACCTCAATAAGCGCTGACCTAAAACTGTTCAGACACCACTTCCTGGTGATGAATGCGCTCTACAGTCTGCAACCCATATTTCATCAGCAAGAGCTATACCTTTCAATATCAGCGCTGGCCATATCCCTTGAGCCACTTTGTGAAAGTCAGCAGCACCTTCCCTTTCAGTCTTCAGACCATAAACTAAGAGAATACTATCTGGATTGGCAGGTTCTGGAAGACAGTAGCGACGAGTCAGTTGATCAACTCCTGAACAGCTTTTGGCAAAAATTCCTGAGTCAGGATCGAATAATGGAATCCCTGGATATTCTTGGTCTATCGCCAGAATCAAACTGGGGTGAAGTGCAGAAGCAGTACCGTAAGCTCGCTTCGAAAGCCCATCCGGATAAGGGGGGCAATCCTCTGCATTTTCTTGAAATACGAGAGGCTTATGAAACCCTCAGTCAGCATAAATCTCAATTTCAATGATCGATAAGCAAAGCTTGTACAGCTTGGCTTAAGCTTGCCTCCTATAGGATCCCCTGAACAGAAATCCTCTCTTATAAAGAACATACTAGATGGTTCATCCAAAGCCCGGCATGGCCTGCTGTCCCATGCCAGGGCTTTTTCTAACGCTTGGCAAATGCTCGTTTTTTAGCTCTGCGTTTTTGCGCTGACTTCGTGTTACTACGCTTTATCTCGATTTCACGGCTAAGATCCGGTTCAAAACCCGTCAACCACTGTTGCGGTAAACGTTCATCTATTAACGCTTCGATCGCTTCAAGGAGATAGTTCTCCTCTTCTATCAACAGGGATATTGCCACCCCCTGACTTCCAGCACGACCGGTACGACCTATACGGTGAATATAATCTTCAGCCTTAAATGGCATCTCTAGGTTGATAACTGCGGGCAGCTCAGCGATATCGATCCCGCGCGCAGCAACATCAGTGGCAACCAGAACCTTTAACTTCTGTGACTTAAACTGGCTAAGCGCATCTTCACGCTGTTTCTGAGTTCGATCTGCATGTATCACATCAGTTTCTAGGCCTTGTTCTGACAGGTATTGCTGTAGTTTATCTGCCCCCTGCTTGGTCTGGCTAAAGACCATCACCTGAGCCCAACCTCGATTTTTAATCAGGTAACTAGTGATTTCATATTTACGTGCTGGATCGCAGTTATAGATGATCTGATCAACGTTATCCGCCGAGCTTCCCCGCTGATCCACCTCTATCACCTGTGGCTTAAGCAACAGATTTTTACTGAATTTAAAGATACGATCATTCAACGTGGCCGAAAACAGCATAACCTGCCGCGCTTTCTGTTCTCGCTTAGGTAACTTACTGATAACCGCTTTAATCTCATCCCTGAACCCCATGTCCAGCATTCGATCCGCTTCATCAAATATTAGAAACTCAATTTCACGCAGATTTGCAGCCTTCTTCTTGCATAGATCCAATAGACGACCGGGTGTAGCCACTAACAGATCGACTCCCTGCTTAAGCTGATCGATCTGCGGCCCTATCCCTACTCCACCATAGGCCACAGCAGAACGGAGCCCCGTACCTTTCGCATACTTTTTAAAACTGTTATTAACCTGTTGAGCCAGCTCTCGTGTGGGCACCAGCACCAGCGCTTTTATGACCTTCTTATCAGGCTGAACCTGACTGCTCGTGTTGAGTAACTGGTCGAGAACAGGCAGAGCAAAAGCCGCCGTTTTGCCCGTTCCGGTTTTTGCGCCAACCAACAAGTCCTTACCCGATAAAACAGCGGGGATCGCTTCAGCCTGTACCGGACTTGCTTCATGGTAACCGGCATTTTCTACTGCCTGCAGAACGGGTTGAGATAAACAAAGGTCTTTAAAAAGCATGTTAGCTACCTAAAATTCGAAGCGGCAATGACAGTGCACTGTTTTCACCCTGCCCCAGATACCAGATGATCCAGCTCAATCCTCCTACCGTGGCAAAATACCAGCAGGCTGAAACAATCTGCCCATAACGATCTAAGGGTAATAATTCACTGTAATGGCGGCGCTTCCACTCCAGGAGAATTTCGATGCTACCTACGGCTAACAAGAAACCGAGCAGAGCTAACCCGAATGTATAGCTGATCGCCACACCCGCGATCGCACCAATAACACAGATGATAAGGCCGAACAGCGAATTAACTGAAAAAGCGATACTCTTCAGGACATGCCCACCATCCAGTGGAAGAACGGGTAGAAGATTAAACAGGTTAAGTAATGCATTGAACGCCGCTAAACCGGCAAACAGCTCAATCTCGGTAAACCAATAGATCAGTAAACAAATAAATGACAGGAATAAACCATAGCAAGGGCCCATAATCGAGATATAAACATCCTGCCAACGGGTATTAATCCTATCCTCAGACAGGGCGAGACCACCAACAAAAGGAATCAGGTAGATCCCTTTAGTTTTCAACCCAAAGCGTTTCATCGCCCTGACATGCCCATATTCATGGAATACCAGACAAAGAATCAAAGCGATCGCAAATTCCAGGGAAAACAGCCAACTGTAAGCGGCGAGACTACCCGCAGCAAAAAGTACCTTAACCACTTTGGCACTTTTAAAGAGTTTAAGTGCCAGTGAACCCAATCCAAGAATACTAAATTTAGTCGGTTGCTTTACTCTGTTAACAACGGTCTGGCTTTCGATATCTTGTTCTGTTGCTGTGCCATCACCTAGCAACTGATCATCAACCAGTAACCGATACTCGAGCTGAAAAGGCTGCCATTTGAGATTAACTTGCAAAATGCATTCTATCTGCTGAGGCTCATCGATCCCTTCAGCCTGTGCCGCTAAATGAAAACGATGCTGAAAGCTGTCAGAGCTGTTGGCACTGGCACTTATCTGGGAGACCAGTTGATTATCCCAATACAAAGCCTGCCAACCGGCCATGGAGGCTTCCAAACGTAGCTCTTTACCTAAACAATCGATGCGTAATAACTGCACGCTTACTCTCTATAAACGACAAAAACGCGGATTATAACGGAAAGATCTGCATGTAGTGCTAAAATACGTCCTCAACTGAGGATTAAGCTATGAGTAAATACCGAAAAACAGAACCGCCGGCTGATGCAGGACGAGGAAAGATACGCCACAACCACCTGGCTGCTTTGGTAACATCTAAACTTTATAAGCAGCAAATTGTGACTGCTGGTAAAGGAAAAGGTGCTTATAAACGCAAGGAGAAACACAAAGGGCGAGAGTCCTATTTAATTGCCGCTTGATCTTATATAAACCGGTAAGCAATTAAATAGGGCTTTCAAACAGCAGTTTGAAAAAAATGATCTATACTTAATTTTCCAGCGAAAAGGTGCAAGACTCCTTGGTGCCGTTAGCTACATGCAGGCTGTTTGCCCGTTCCCCTATCGGCACATTTTTCGCTGGAATGATTCAACGAGAATCACTTAAAAAGATCAGGCCTTCTTAACAAACTGGGCGGTGATCATCATCTCACCGGCACCATCCACCTTACAATCTAACTGGTGGTCTTTGCCTTCAACGATACGGCGGATCAACGCCTTAGTACCAATTTTCAATACCTGAGAACTACCCTTCACTTTAAGGTCTTTAATGAAAGTCACTTTGTCACCGGCATTAAGCTCAGTACCGTTGGCATCTTTAGCCGTCGGCTCTGCATCTTCTTCGGCCACTTCAGCCGGATTCCACTCATAAGCGCATTCCGGGCAGATCAGTAGCGATTGATCCTGATAAACATATTCAGAGTTACATTTAGGGCATGGAGGCAGTGACATAACAAACAACTTCTTCAGGTAAAAATTTAGCGTGCATGTTAATCGCAGATTGCTATTTTAGCGAGTATTTTATTGGGGATGCCGATAGATACACCAAACCGCCCCTCTGAACGGCACCTCTTTCTCCAAATGACAGCCTATCGCTTCGGCCAGCTGCCTTGAAGGCTGGTTATCAGAATGGATAAAGCTGATCAAAGGCGTTTCTGAAAGATGTTGCTTGACCATTTTCTGGATCGCCCGGGCCCCTTCACTGGCAAAACCCTGCCCCGTGTAGTCAGAAACCAACGCCCATTTAATTTCTGGTTCTGGCCAGTCATTGGGATACCACAACCCTGTGATGCCGATTAGCTGGTTAGTTTCTTTCTCAACCATCGCATAGGGGCCATATCCTCTAAGGTACCAGTGCCCAACCATACTGCTCATCGCGCGCCAGCTTTCACCTTCGCTAAGGGCGCGCCCCATGGTAAAGGTTGTCGCCAACTCATCACCGTAATAGCCATGCAAAGCTTGCCAATCAGGCTCCTGAAACTGACGTAGTATCAATCTGTCGGTTTCAAGTGTTGTGGGTACTTTAAATTCCATAATTCCCTCGGGTGATTTGCATCAAAGCACTTGATACTGATTCTCTAAGCGACTGATTCCCAACCCACTCTGTTTACGTACCTTAATTTGTAACGGAATGCGCTCTTTCATGGCTTCGATATGACTAATCACCCCAATCATTTTTCCTGAGGCGTTCAGGCTATCCAGTGCGTCCAGCGCTGTATCCAGTGTCTCGCTGTCTAAAGTTCCGAAACCTTCATCCAGAAACAGCGAATCGATGCTGGTTTTCTGGCTGACCAAATCAGACAAGGCCAAGGCGAGCGCAAGGCTAACCAGGAAGCTTTCGCCACCTGAGAGCGTTTTGGTATCCCTTACCGTATCTGCCTGCCAGGTATCGACGACCTGAAGCTCCAACGCTTCACTTTGCTTGCGTTGCAACTGGTAACGACCGTGTAGACGATCCAGCTGGTTATTCGCCAGATAGACCAGATGATCCAGTGTTAAACCCTGAGCAAATCGACGGAATTTATCGCCCCGTTGGGAACCCACCAGTGAGTTAAGGTATGCCAGATCATCATAGCGTCGTTTAGCCGCTTCAATCTGAGCAAATAACTGCTGCTGAGAGTTTCGGCGCTGCTTGTCCTGCTCGAGTTGCGAGCTAACTTCACCACGCTGATGAATCAGATCTTTTAAAGCGGTTTCTATCGAAGCAAGCTGCTCTTGCAATGGCGTTGCATGCTCCAGCGCATACTTAGCTGCTTCACCTTGCGCTTGTAAATCTGCATGCTGTGCTTGAGCTTGTTTCAGCAATGCCTGATTGTGCTCTTGTGCTTGCTTCAATCTATCAGCCAAGGCTTTTAATTCAGTACGCTCAGTTTCATCCAATAAAGCTGCGACAAATTCTGCCTCATCAGCGAACTGACTGCTGCCGAGTATTTGTTGCCATTCAGCAAGCTGTTTCTCCTGTCCTTCCGTCTCAGCCACATGTTGCTGTTGTAACTGTGCTAGAGCCGCCTGCGCGGATTTAGACGCAGTCTCCGCTTCTTGCAACAGATGAAGTTGCGCTTGATGTTGAGCCTCTGCGGTGCTTAGATCTTTTTGCATCTGCTCACGGACATCAGTGACTATCTGATCAGAAAAAAGCGCTTTACGCAGAGATTGCTTATCAGCAAGTGTGCTTGTTAATCCAGACACACGCTCGTCACGTTCAGCCAGCCGTTTATTTGCCTCAACAATTTGTATCTCAATCTGTCCTATCTCAACAGATTGTGTCTCTGTACGTTTGCTCAGTTCAGCCTGAAGTTCGTGCTGTTGCCTCAGCTCCAGGCACTGTTTACTTAACTGCTCCAGCCAGATAATAGCTTCTGTAGGTTCCGGCATTACCAATTGATAAGCTTCCACCTCTGCTTTGAGCTGAACCTGTAGCGCGTCTAGCTGCTCATTCAGTTGCTGCTGACGCTGGGATTCGGCAGCGGATTGTTGTTGGTTAGCCTGTTGTTTCTGCAGCTGTAGCGCCAATTCAGCTTGCAGCTTCTGCAATGTTTGCTCGGCAGTTTGTAGCGCGAGTGTTTGCTGCTGTTCCTGTTTATAAAGTGCACGCAGCGCTTCAAGCTCGCCTTGCAGCTGTGCCATTTGCCCTGTAGATCCGTCTATGTGACTAATAATGGCAGGCTGATCATTGAGCGAAAGTTCAGTGCCCATTTGCTGCTGCACAGACTGCCAGCGCTGCTGTAACTGCGATAGCTGATCCGCTAATTGCGATAACTTCTGTTCAAGTTCAGGTATTTGCGTCTCGACTAACAACTGGCGCTGACTGTTCAAAGTAGTGCCTTGCTGTTTCAGCTCATCCAGAGCGGCCTCTTCCACTTGCAAACGCTGCTCGGTATCTGACACATCAAGCGTCTGATATTCCGCCACCAGCGGGTGCTCATGTGAACCGCAGAGCGGACAGGCTTCACCCGCTTGTAATTTGGCCCGCTCAGCTTCAAGACTATTAATCTTGCGCTCTTGTTCGAGCAGTTTTTTCAGATCTTTTACGGCTTGGTTTTTCAGCGGCCACTGTTCACGCAGCCCCGCAAGTTGTGAATCAGTCAGGTTTAACTGATTTTGCAAAGTTTGCAGCTGAGCCGTAGCCATAGTCTGTTCTTGAGACAACTGAGCAAACTGCTCGGCACTGTGACGCATCTCCGTCAGCAGAGGCTGCTGTGCTTGTAATCTGCTGAAGTCAGCTTCTAAGACTTCGAGGTTTCGCCCCGCCAGGCTCACTTGCAGTTGCTGCAGGCAATCTCTGAGTTCGGTTTCCAAAGGCTCCAACAAACTTTGCTGTTCACTGATCTGCAATTCAAGCGCAGCATGCTCTGCCTGATCTTTGCTTTGCTGTTCCGCCCTTTGCTGCAACGATACGGCAATCTGTTTAAGCTCGGCTTGTAATTGCAGCTCCTGATCCAGTTGGGCTCGCCATAATGGCAAACGCTCCGTCAGATCATTCAGATGCGTTTGTGCGCTTAGGTGTTCTGTAATGGCTTTGAGCTGTTCAAGATCCGCTTCACCACGTTGCTTAAGATCGGCTAATTGCTGATTTAGCTTATCAACCTGCGAGCGGGTATTTTGCTGTTCACTGCTGGCATCAGCGAATTGTGACTGCAGGCGAGCAATCTCTGAATCTAAAGGCACAACTTGATCATTGATCAGCCTCTCTTGATCCTGGGCTTTTTGTTTCGCCTCATCAAGTGCGACCGATTTTGATTTCAGCTGCACTTCTGCGTCAGCTTTCTGCTGGTTAAGCATTGTAATTTGCGGGGTTTGCTCTGCAATCTGCTGAACCAGGCTAGTCACGCGCTGCTGTACAGCTTTTAATATCTGGTAAGGTGCCCTAAGCTTTTCCGCGGGTTCGCTGGCGGCTAGGCGATCCAGATCTTCAGCATGCGCTTCGCGCTCTTTAGCCACTTGCTGTTGCCCTAACTGCGCCTCTGTAAGCGTTTGTTCCGCTTTACTATAATCGTTCCACCAGCGCTGTTCAGCTTGCAACTGCTTATGCTGTTGTTCGGTACTTTTAAGCTGTGTTGATATTACCGTCTGCTGCTCACTGAGTTCTGCGAGTTGTTCTACGCTAAGTAACTCAACACCTTCGGCACGTGCTTCAAGATGCTTAACCTCATCACTCGCCGATTTGAAACGCTCGTACACGCGCTCTGAAATAAGACCATAGATCTCAGTACCGGTCAGTTCCTCTAACAGCTCAGCACGATCATTGGCATCCGCATTCAAAAAAGCAGCAAACTGCCCTTGTGAAAGCATCATCGACTTAGTGAAACGTTCAAAATCCAGGCCGCTGATCTGCTCTATCAGTTGGTTCTTAACCTTAACCTGGCTTGCAAGGATCTCATCACCTTGATCGCCTAAGCGGGCCAGTTCAACTTTGGCTTCCTGGAGATTACCTTCGGCTTTATCACGAGAACGTCGCTGACTCCAAAAGGCGCGGTAGCTCTGCCCCTTCACCTCAAACTCAACCTCTGCCAAAGCATCAGCAGTACCCCGGGTCATCAATTCGTTTGTAGATTGAGATATTGTACGGAGGCGCGGTGTACGGTGATACAAAGCCAAACAGATCGCATCAAGGATCGATGTCTTACCTGCCCCAGTAGGCCCGGTAATGGCAAAAAGGCCGTTTTCCGCAAATTCACCACTAGTGAAATCGATCTTCCACTCATCACGCAAGGCATTGATGTTTTTAAAGCGTAAACTCAGGATTCTCATGGCTGGCCCTCCTGGTCAGTATCAAACATCGCAAAGAGATCAGTCTGATCAACGCTGTGAACTGCCTCATCAACCATCGAAGCTTTATCAGGGGCGGGCTTCTTTGTAGCGAACTTTTTCTCGGGTTTATGGGTGGGTAGAGCCTCTTGTTCAGTTCGGCCTTTTTCAAAACCAAACAAACCTTCCTGCGCAATACTCTCTTCAGCATCAGGGTGAGCGTCGGGCTCCTGCACTGCAGGCTGTGTCGTTTGTTTCTCTGGCTCTGATACTAAGGCAGATTCAGGCTCGGATTCAGCGATATACTTAGAGAGCGTAATCCCCTGCTCCTCTGCAACCTCAGTCGTAATCTCGGCAAAGTTTTGTCGAATAACCTGCAAACGTTCTTGTTGCTCATCAGACTCGAATTGCTCCTGAGCCAGGCGACGCTCGAATACTTCAAAGGGATTTAACTCGGCCAGGGTTTCTTTCTGCTTACGTTCGATTTGTTGTTTACGCTGGTTACGAGCGCGCTTTAATAGCAGCACTTCAACATTGCTCTCTGCTACCAAGCTCTCCACACGATTTTGCAGATCTGAGAGATAATCGTCAGTCTCAACTTCAACAGAAAGCCAAACAGTCTGCTCATTATCATCCAGCTGATCGAGCTGAGCTGCTATCTGCTGAAGGTTACCTTTAAGCAACGCCATAGGCTGAAACAGAGGGATGGGTAATGAAGTAATTTCAGGCACAGTATCTAGCTCTGAGAATTCAACCATCAGCACCTGCTTCTGCCATTTCAGCTCATCAAAGCTGAGTGGAATGGGTGATCCGCAATAACGAATATGCTCAGATTTAGCGACGGTTTGCGGACGGTGGATATGACCCAGTGCAATATAATCAGCTTGCGGAAAATGGTTTGCTGGGAAAGCTTCGAGTGTACCTATATAGATGTCTCTAACCGATTCGGTCGTTTTGACTCCCATTGCGGTAAGGTGACCTGTGGCAATGATCGGAAGCTTTTTACCCGTTTCCTTTTCTATAAACTTTTGCTGATCTTCAGCTATTTTGAAAAGCTGTTGATAGTGCTCATAGATCGCCTTGCCAAGTTCTTGCGATTTATCGATCGCTGACTGTCCAGCCTGACTCGAAATAACATCCCTTGGGCGAACAAAGGGTACTGCACAGATGATTGCACCCGGTTGATCTTTTCGATCATTTAGCAGAATAACCTGATGCTCTGGCTGTTCTGATACATTAGCTACCACATCTGTATTCATGTACGCCAGTAAAGCTTTTGATTCACTCAGCGTCGCAACCGAATCATGATTACCAGCCAGGATGACAGCACGGCAGTTTAATTTATTTATCTCAACCACAAACTGGTTGTAGAGTTCACGGGCATAGCTAGGGGGCGTTCCAGTATCGAAGATATCACCTGCAATAACAACTGCATCTATTTGATATCCTTCGACTTTATCAATAAGCCAGCTAATAAATTTCTGATGTTCATTTTGTCGGCTTTTGCCAATAAAATGCTGACCAAGATGCCAGTCGGAGGTGTGTAATATACGCATTAGCGTGAAGCTCTACCCTTATAATCCATGAACTCCTTCTCTGGAGCACGGTTATCTTACCCAAGAAAACCGTGCGCAGGTAGATTCTATTCAGACCTTTGATTCGACCGCGTATTCAGGCAAGTCGGTTTCAGCCGGTACTGGGGTTGGATTGCCCTCATCATCAATTGCAACAAACTTAAAGTTCGCTTCAGTCACTTTTTCTCTTTTACCAATTCGACCACGGCGCACCCAGCACTCAACATGAATCTCCATCGAGCTGCGCCCTACCTTTTCGATCTCAGTATATACGCCGAGAATATCACCCACTTTAACAGGACGGATAAAGCTCATACTATCCAGCGAAACGGTAACAACACGGCATTGTGCCCTTTGACCTGCACATATCCCTGCAGCTATATCCATCTGTGACAAAACCCAGCCACCAAAAATATCTCCCGCTGGGTTAGTATCTGCCGGCATTGCCATCGTACGCGTCGTCAGACGACCACGTGCTTTTTGATCTGCTGTTACATCATTCATCTCTAAAACCATTTCTTGGGCCAAACACAGAGCCACTCTATCACTTTAGTCGAATTATTAGGATCGATTATTTAAAAATGACTGTTGCCGTTTTTGAACTGAACTCAATTATCGATGTCACTTTCTAAGTTCTTGAATATTTTCACATCACCCCAATCTTTCTGTTAAACCTAAGCGAGAGATAAACACCATGATCGTTGTCTGCCCAACCTGTTTTACATCCAATCGAATTCCAGAAGAAAAAGACCACACTCAGGGCAAATGCGGAAAATGCAAAAGTGACCTGCATACGTTTACTCCAGCTGAACTTGACGATCACTCTTTTGAAAAATTTGTAGGAAATAGTGAGCTTCCGGTGATTGTCGACTTTTGGGCCAGTTGGTGTGGACCTTGTCAGATGATGAAACCGATATTCGACAAGACCGCTGCAGAATCTGAAATTCTGCTTTTTGCAAAAGTAGACACTGAAAAAGCGCAGAGAACATCTGCAAATATGAATATTCGTAGCATCCCTACATTGATTATGTTCCAGAATGGGCAGGAGATTGATCGAGTTGCTGGCGCTCTACAGGAGCCTCAATTGAAACAATGGATTTTACAAACGCTGCAGAAGGCCTAAGCATCAATGGATTTGATCTCTACCCTGGCAAACGAACTAAAAATTAAACCTAATCAGGTTAGTGCGACGATAAAACTACTTGATGAAGGCGCAACAGTGCCTTTCATCGCCCGTTATCGCAAAGAGGTAACCGGCGCACTCGACGATCAAAAGCTACGTGAGCTGCACACTCGTCTCAGCTATTTGCGTGAGCTACAAGCACGTAAAAAAGTGATCCTTGATGCTTTAACTGATCAGCAGCAACTGACCGAGAAACTCCACACTCAGGTAAACAACGCGGATACAAAATCTGGCCTCGAGGAGATCTACGCACCCTACAAATCTAAGCGCGTGACTAAAGCGGTAAAAGCACGTAATGCAGGTTTAGATAAACTACTTAATTCTATAATCAGCAACCCCGCTGAATCCCCTTTGCTACTTGCAAACGCTTATATTGATGCAAACTCTGATTATACGGATAACGGTCGTTGTTTAGAGGGTGCCCAGGCCATTCTAGCTGAGCAGATTAATCAATCTATCGAATTAGTCAGTAAGCTTAAAGCTGAGCTTAACCGCTTCGGAGAGATAAACACCAAGCTGGTTAAAGGTCATGAAGAGTCTGGCGCAAAGTTTAAAGACTACTTTGCCTACAGCGCCCCTCTAAAAAAACAGCCTTCCCATCGAATTCTGGCCATACAACGCGGAAGCACTGAGGGGCACATAAAAGTCAGTTTCATTCTGGATAGTGATCATTTCTGCCTGGATCTCATTAACCGCTCATTGAAACTCCCCTCGAAAGGTCAAGGGGGTAAATGGCTTCAAGACAGTATCCAGCAAATATGGTCGGGCAAGCTCAAGAATAAACTCTTTAAAGAGCTGTTCAACTCACAGTTAGAAGCCTCTGGCGATGAATCAATCAAGGTTTTTTGCAAGAACCTTGAAGCACTACTACTCGCGCCTCCGGCAGGTGCTGTTGTAACACTTGGACTAGACCCAGGCTTACGAACCGGCGTTAAAGTCGCCGTGGTGGATGAAACAGGGAAACTTCTGGAGCATTCTACGATCTTCCCCCACGCACCCAGAAATCAATGGGATGAATCGATCTCCCGATTAGCAAAGCTATGTCTTAAGCATAAGGTAAAACTTATCAGTATCGGCAATGGCACAGCCTCAAGAGAGACAGACAAGCTTACTTCCGAGTTAAGAAAGAAACATCCAGAACTTGGGCTCCAGCAACTCATTGTTAGTGAAGCCGGCGCGTCTGTGTACTCGGCCTCTGAACTGGCAGCTAATGAGCTACCTGATATCGACGTAACCATTCGTGGTGCAGTGTCTATAGCTCGCCGAGTTCAGGATCCTCTTGCTGAACTGGTTAAAATAGAACCTAAAGCGATCGGCGTAGGTCAGTACCAGCACGATGTAGACCAGAAACGCTTAGGGGAAGGGCTCGAGGCCATCATCGAAGATTGCGTGAACTCAGTAGGGGTTGATTTAAATAGCGCCTCGCAAGCCATTCTATGCCGCATATCCGGTCTAAATGACACGCTGGCCACTAATATCATCAATTATCGTAATCAGGTTGGAAAAATCTCTAGTCGTAATGAACTCAAGAAGGTTAAGCGCCTGGGACCGAAAGCCTTTGAACAAGCAGCAGCTTTCTTGCGGATCAGAGATGGCAAACAGCTTTTAGATAGCTCCAGCGTCCATCCAGAAGCCTATTCTCTGGTTGAACGCATCGCCAAACAAAACAAGCGTTCGATAGCCAGTCTCATTGGCGATTCTGTTTTCCTGAATTCGCTGCGGCCGGCGGATTATATTAGTGATCAGTTTGGCTTATACACAGTAAAAGATATTATCTGTGAGCTCGATAAACCAGGTAGAGATCCTCGCCCGGAATTCAAAACTGCAAAACTACAGGACGGTGTAGAGACCATTACCGATCTGCAAGTAGGAATGCGCCTGGAAGGAACGATTTCAAATGTCACCAACTTTGGTGCATTTGTAGATCTGGGTGTTCATCAGGATGGTCTTGTACATATTTCTCAATTAGCCAATAAATTTGTTAAAGACCCTCACGATGTTGTTTCCCCCGGCCAGATCGTTACCGTTAGGGTCCTTGAGGTTGATGAAAAGCGTAAAAGAATCTCATTGACCATGCGTACAGCAGATTAAATCCAAACAAACATGGCTGCCACCACCAACTGCTGGCAGTCAATTCCCGAGCATTTTAATCAGGATTAAATCCTTATTTAATAGATACTTAGCATATCTATCTTTCTGCTACATTAGTCCATACTTGTACAGACATCGGCGTAAAATCATACTAGACTGAGTTAAGAACCTAATTAAAGCAGTCTCCATGGTTAATAAAAAAATAACAATGCTATGGATGCAGGCTGGCGCATGTAGTGGTGACACGATGTCGCTTCTCTGTGCTGACCGCCCATCATGGCCCGAGTTTGTAGAGCAGTACGGTATTGATGTTATTTGGCAGCCTTCTCTTTCGACAAGGCCTATGTCAGAGCTCATGGAAGATATAGATGCCATCATTAACGATAAGCTCATCCTGGATATTCTCTGTGTAGAGGGCAGCCTTGCGCTTGGCCCAAATGGCACCGGGATGTTCGATACTCTTAACGATCAGCCCAAAGCTTTTGTTATTAAGCAACTCGCCGAGAAAGCGAACAATGTTGTCGCAGTGGGTACGTGCGCAGCGTTTGGTGGTGTGCCCGCAGCCCCGCCAAATCCGACGGAATCAACCGGCATGCAATCTTTTCAGGGTGAATCTGGCGGGCTTCTGGATAACGGTTTTAAAAGCCGAAGCGGTCAACCTGTTATCAATATCTCTGGGTGCCCGACCCATCCGAACACAATTATTCAAACGCTGATTTCTCTTGTTGAGGGCTACCCTTTGGATCTCAACCATTTTAATCAGCCCGGTGAATTCTACAGCACGATGGTGCATCAAGGCTGCACACGAAATGAGTACCATGAGTACGATATTGAAGAGGAGCATTTTGGTGAACCTGGTTGCCTGTTTTACAACCTCGGTTGCCAAGGCCCCTATACATCGGCAACTTGCAATACTGAACTATGGAACAACCGTAGCAGCAAAACACGCGAAGGGGTTCCCTGCCTGGGCTGTGTATCGCCAGACTTTCCGCGAAACGCCCCCTTATTCAAGACAGAAAAAGTCGGCAATATTCCTGTGGCACTTCCCTTAGGCGTAAGCCGCCCACGCTATATGGCCTATAAAGATTTAGCCAACGATGCCGCACCCATTCGAATCATTGAACGGAAAATGAAGCCCTGACTAATAGATCATGAGTAGACGAATAAAGTTACAGCTGAATCGTGTCGAAGGCGATCTCGAAATAGAGTTGGAGATAAAGAACGGTATTGTTACCGATGCTCGCTGCATCGGCACGATGTATCGCGGATTTGAACAAATTCTGATTGGGCGCGCCCCAATGGATGCGCTTGCTATTACACCGCGAATCTGTGGTATCTGTAGTACAGCTCACCTTTATGCCAGTGTCCTGGCTCTTGAATCGGTATCAAATATTATTCCACCAGCAAATGCCATTCGCGTTAGAAACATCTGCTTACTAAGCGAAGAGATTCAGTCTGACTGCCGCCAGACATTTTTGATGTTCACGCCGGATCTTTGTCATTCCAGCTACTCAACGCTTAACGATTACCAAAGCATTGTTGCTAAATTTCAGGATATGCAAGGCGAGCTTTATCAGGACGCGATTCGATTTAGTCGCGACATCATTGAAATAGTCGCCATCTTTGGCGGCCAATGGCCCCATTCTTCTTACATGGTTCCGGGTGGTGTGACATCACTTCCTGATCGACGCAAGGTGATTAATTCTCTAGCACAACTACAACGTTATACTCAGTGGTTTGAGCATAAAATACTGGGGACCTCACTGGCTGACTGGTCCCGGATTACATCCTTGGCTGAGCTGAATAATTTCACCCAGAGTTCTGACTCCGCTATCGCGATTCTACACCGTTTCTGTCGAGACATGGGCCTAGATTCTGTAGGCAGCGGTTCTGAAAAAATGATTAGTTATGGTTCTCTAATTGATCCTGAAAACCCACAGGAGAGAATCAGATCAGACGGAACTTACAATTATAAGTTGAAGAAACACGCACCGCTTGATGAATCAAAGATAACCGAGGATATCACCTCGAGTTGGTACCATGATGAAAGTCAGACTGCTCGACATCCCATGCAGGGGCTTACTCAACCGAAGTATGATCCAGATAGTGAAAAATATAGCTGGGCAAAGGCACCAAGATACGACAAAGATGTCATACAAACTGGGCCTCTCGCCCAATTAGCAGTCGCAAAAGATCCCCTGATATTAGATATGCTTGCCCAAAATGGATCAAGTACTTGGACAAGACAGTTTGCTCGCATTCATAGACAAGCAAGCTCACTTATCATTTTAAAAGATCAACTTTCTTCACTGCTCGAATGCCTGGATGCACCGACAATGATCCATTGCCCATTAGAAGATGGAGAAGGCGTGGGCATGATTGAGGCAGCACGAGGAAGCCTGGGACACTGGCTAAAGATAGAAGATGGAAAGATAAAAAATTTCCAGGTAATTACACCAACCGCCTGGAACGCATCCCCCAGAGATATCAATCAACAACCCGGTCACATCGAGCAAAGCCTAATTGGTTTACCTATGCCGGATCTGGACGAACCTATTGAAATTGGGCACGTGGTTCGCTCCCACGATCCCTGCCTGGTTTGCACAGTACATCTGCTAGGTAGCGGCAAGAAACACAGATTTGGAGTCACCTGATGCAAATTGTTCTGTGTTTTGGCAATGAATGGCATGGTGATGATGGCTTTGGGCTTGCTGTTTATGAGGCATTACAAAAGCTCGAGCTGCCTGAATGCACTGAGCTGTATTTCTGTGCTAACAACGCGTTATTGATCCCTAAACATATCTCCAGGGCAGAAAGAATCATTATTGTTGATGCTTATCAATCAGATACTAAACGACCTGGCGAGCTTTCCTGGGCTTCAGCTAATGACTTTCTCAACCATTTCAGCAGAAATCTACACGATGGCGGGGTTGAAGAGTTCATCAGACATCTACCCATTCTTTGCCAGCCTCTTCCACCACCGGTTACTGAAGTTTTCTACATCACTGTAGCGCCGGTGACTGCTTTTAATCGCGGACTATCTCCTGAAATTGAAGCACAAGCGGATAAAGCAGCATTAACAATTAGATCAAGCCTAACAGATCAGGAGGTCGCTTTATGCTAGCTCCAGATATTATTAAACAAGGCCTTAGCATAGAAAAAGAGGTTGTGGTCGAAGGTGAAACTCGCTGGGTAACTCATGCCGATGATCAAAGCAAACCGCTTCTGGTTGTTGAATACGGAACCGATTTCTATGCACTCCCCCTTTACTGTGAACATGCCCACGCCTCACTACTAGAGGCAAAGATAACTGACTCAGGAAAGTTGATCTGCCCCAAACATGGTCAGGAAACGGACCTGCTTAGCTGTGAAAAATCCATGAAAGTAACACGTCTGGGCGAGACGTTCAGAGTTAAGAAACCAGAACTCATCGCCACAAAGAACATCGAGAGCGGTTTATGTTCCGCCGATGATTCTGATGAAACAGCTGTGCTTAAAGCGGTAAACAACGCGCTGCAGAAGAAAGTTCTATCGAATCTTGAATCAATGGATGCGATGCTCAGCCAGGTTGAGCATCAAAAAGTAGAACTTGAAGAAAGTAACCAACACCTGGTTTTAGTCAATGAACTCATTGCCGGGGTCATGAATTCAATAGAAGAGTTCATCGTTGTTACGGATAACGTTGGACGGATCACCCGTGCAAATCGCTATGCAGCGGATATTCTAGGTGTTCGAATAAGAGATTTAGTCGGTCGTTCTCCAGATGAATTACTGTGCCAAGAAGCCCTCAACGAAATATCAGAAAACTTCCCAATAAAAAACTGGGATAGCCGCCCTTATCTGTATCGTGCAATTTATCGCGAAAAAGGCTTTGAACAAGAGATCAAATTCCGAAACCTATCTGATCAGGCAGAAATAAAAGATGAGCGCTCATTTCTGCTGCGAGGCACCCTTCTTTTTAATCACCAGGGCAAAGAAGAAGGCCTGATTCTATCAGCTACCGATATCTCACTCCTAAAAGAAAAAGAGAAGGTTAGACGTCAAAAAGACCTTGAACAGCATATTCTTCTCTTAAAGAGCACCTTAGCCACACTGGTTCAAGGTGTGGCAATGTTCGATGAGCAAGGCGACCTTCTGATCTGGAATGAGCAGTTCTCACAAATAGCTCAATCAAATTTGCAAAACATTGATTTGGGAGCCCGATATCAAGATCTGTTTACCCAAAATACGCTGGTTCAAAATGCGCAACTTCAACCATCCAGCAGCCAGCTTTTAAGAGAAAAGTATCGCTGGATACAACACCAGGTCAACGGATCAATCGTTGAATGCGAATCCTCCCCTACGCCTTCAGGAGGCTTTGTTATTTCGACAAGAGATATCACACAGAGTCGAAGGGATGAGGAGCATATCCGCCTACTCTCCTCAACAGTAGAACAGAGCACTAACGAAGTCATAATCACCGATACAGATGGAATCATAGTGTACGTAAACCCTATGTTTACGGAAAACACAGGCTACCTTCCTGAAGAAGCCATTGGCCGAAAAAGTAGCATTGTACAATCGGGTGAGATGTCGGCTGAGTTCTATAGAAATTTATGGGAAACCATAAAGAAAGATAACTGCTGGAAAGGCGAAATCATAAACAGGAAAAAGTCTGGTGAGAAATTCTGGCAGTCTATGTCTATAAGCCCTATTCATGACGAAACTGGGGCAATAAGTCATTATCTCTCGTTGAAATCAGATATCACGAAGCAAAAAGAAGCAGAGCGTCAACTAAGATACCAGGCCGAACACGACCTCCTAACTAAACTACCCAATCGACCTGTGCTCCTCGCTGAAATGGATAGTGCGATCGATGATGCCCGAAACAATCACTGCTTTTCCGCCGTTCTGTTTATGGATCTGGATAATTTCAAAGATGTAAATGACACGCTGGGGCATTTAAGTGGCGACTTTCTTCTGCAACTGGTGGCTAAACGTCTGGAGCAATGCATCTCTATTACAGATGTCATTGCTCGATTAGGCGGTGATGAGTTTGCCATCATACAAAGAGGGATCAAATCTAAACACGAGCCCTCAGTACTTGCTGAAAAGGTCATTAACGCAATAACCACACCCTTCCGGGTAGACGACCACCTGCTTCATATAGGTATCAGCATAGGTATAACACTAATACCGGAAGACGGGCTAGAAACCGGTATGCTCCTTAGTAATGCGGATATGGCAATGTATGAAGCCAAAGCCATTTCAGGTAGCCACTACAAGTTCTTCGACCATGACTTACAACTTAGTATCCAGCGCAAACGACTTATCGAGAGCCATCTTCATAACGCCATTAATAACAATGAGCTTAATTTACTGCTCCAACCCAAAATAGAGATTCACACGGGCCATATTGTCGGAGCGGAAGCACTTCTGAGGTGGCATAGCACCGAGATTGGTCAGGTCTCTCCAGCTGAGTTTATCCCTATTGCAGAAAAGAGCGGTCAGATCATTGAATTAGGGAACTGGGTTTTAAATCAAGCCCTGCAATTAATCAAAGACTGGTGCCAGAAAGGTTATAAAATTCCTAAAATTGCAGTGAACCTGTCAGCCGTTCAATTGAAAGACGTTAATCTGGTCCAAGATATCAAGAAAGCGCTTGAGCACTATCAGGTTCACAGTGAATACCTGGAACTGGAGATCACTGAAACAGCAGCCATGTCCGATCCTGAGTTTTCTAACAGCCAATTGTCAGCGATAAAAGCAATGAACATCACTTTGGCAATGGATGATTTCGGAACTGGCTATTCCTCCCTCTCCTACCTTGCCTCTTTACCTATAGATCGAGTCAAAATAGACCGTAGTTTTGTTAGCGATATCCAACACTCCAATGAAGCACGCGGCATCATTGAATCTATCATTCATTTAGGCAAAATACTGAACAAGACAGTTATTGCTGAAGGCGTTGAAGAAACAGAGCAACTTGAATTACTTAAAAGGCTTGGCTGTCACGAGGCTCAGGGCTATCTTATCTCCAGACCTGTTGCTTCATCTGAATTCATCGCATTATTAGGTAAAGCTGATTCATAAGGATTGTTATGTTTATCGCCATGAACCGATTCAAAATAAAACCAGGTAAAGAAAGTGATTTCATAGAGATATGGAAAAATCGCGAAACATTTCTAGATGAAGTACCTGGCTTCAAAGACTTCAACCTAATGCAGGGTGCAACCGATGACGAATGCACTCTTTTTATATCGCACAGTGTTTGGGATTCAGAGACTGCGTTCCGAGAGTGGACGAAATCCGAAGCATTCAGGAAGGCCCATGCTAACGCTAAGCCAGCAACCGATATTTACCTTGACCCGCCAAAGTTTGAAGGTTTCTCGTCCGTGTTGTAAGCCATATAAAAAAAGCGGCTTACGCCGCTTTTTTAATCGATAAGTGTATCAATCAAATCGATCATAAATTCAGTTTCTTCATCCGTCATAACCTCCCAGCCATCAAGATCCATACTTTCCAGGACCCCTTTGCCTTTTTCATTGGAAGACATATTGAGCAGAAACTTCTGTATCTGAGGAATATATTGCTGAAGCTTAGGACCAACCAACAATGCATGATGCACAACACTGATCTCACTACTCACCAATACCTTCATCTGGTTCTTGATAAGATCAGAAAGCTCATCATAAGCATCCTTTAAGAAGAAACCTGCGTCAGCCTGTTGGTTTAAAAGATGTTTAGCAACAATGATATAACTATCTACTGTCTTCAACTTGGTATTGTCACCATCCAAATCAGCTGGCTCAAGCATGATCATACCGATGCGGTTAACATCAGGATCATCTGTCGCCACTAACTGACAGCCCGGCTGCAAGTCTTCAACGTTGTTAATAGTCGATTCAGCATTAGTCGCTATAATCGTTTCATCAGGCTTTGCTAATGGGCGAACAACCGCTTTGAAACCGAGTTCACGAACTAGCATCGAAGCATCGAAAGGATTGGCATAAACCAGATCAAATTTACCTGCTTTGATATCTTCACGTTGCTTATCAAAGCAGTCATATAACTCAAGATGAACTCGGGTACCGAGCTGACGTTGTAACCAGGTGTTAAAAATATACCACCCGGATATATGATCCGGTGCAAAATCTGGACTTACGGTTAAGTTAAGAATCAAGACAGCACCTCTACATGAGTGTTTTGTATAAAGCTTCGCTCTCAGCAATTTTGCTACGCGAAGGCTTGCGCCTTACGGAGGTGTAGCCAACCACAACACCATTACGGATATTGGGTATTACCGTGGCTTTAACCCAGTAATAAGCACCATCTTTACGAAGATTTTTAACATAGCCATGCCATTTATTACCTGCTTCTATGGTTTCCCATAGACCTGCAAAGGCAACAGATGGCATATCAGGATGACGAAGAATATAGTGATTTTTACCTATTAATTCGTCTTGTGAATAACCAGACATGTCAACAAATGCCTGGTTTGCATGTGTGATAATCCCTTTAGTGTCCGTACGAGAAACAATTAACTTTCCTTCGGGATACGGAATTTCACGGTCGTAGATTTTAGCTGTACGCGATGTACCATCATAGTAATTGATGACAACTTCACGAACATCAGTACTATCCTGTTCTGACATCAACCTTCCTAGTGTTTATTTATAACTTACAGAATCTTACCAATCGCTTCTGCAGCACGCTTAACATCCAGGAAAATAAGACCAAGACGAGCATTTGGCTTTGCCACAACAGTCAATACAGATTCATCATTTGCATGAGTCATGAGGATATAGCCCTCATCACCCTTAACCAGCACCTGCTCAAGCTCTCCTCGCGCCAGCTCACTCGCTGTACGTTCACCTAGTGAAAGCATTGCTGCACTCATAGCACCAACACGGTCTTCATCCAAACCTGCTGGCAACAGGGCTGCGATCATCAGACCATCTGTTGAGATTACCGCAGACGCTTCAATCTCAGCTGAAGTGCCGTTAAGGTCACTCAAAATAGAGGTCAACATTTCTGAGCGCATATACATACTCCTTTAATGTAAGGCGTTAAAAATACAGTTATCTGAAAAACTAACAATGATTCGTATCAATAATCCAGATAACGTCTGGCCAAAACACTTAACAAATCCACATAATTACTCTGGTTTAGGCGCGGCATCTGATCAATGATCAAAACAAAGCGCTGATGCCCCAGATGAATTACCCAAAATCCAACCTGACTAAGACCTACGGGATCCAACATCCCCCAGGACTCTCCCATAAATGCCAGGTCCCTATTCAATAATAAGCTGTGCCTTTCATGCAACGAACTTAAGTCAGCCGCCAACGCACATAAAGCTTCAGCGTGATCTGCATCATAACCTGATGAACCTAAACAAAATCCATGGTCATCTGCCAGAGCAACCTTACCCGTACTGGATAAGCCTTTTAATAACTCAGGCAGTATCTTCTCTATTGAGTCTGAAATTATTCTCGAAGGTGATTTATCCAGACTCACGAAGTTTTTATCTAATAACTTCTCAAAAAGCTCATCTGCTTCACCATCATCCAGATCAGTGAGCTCCATGATCAGCTCTTTACTGAATGGTAAAGATACATCTGAACTTAATAACTGTAGCAGCAATGCACGCGCATCATCAGGTTCAGAACCGACGGTTGCGTAAAATGCCCCAGCAGGACAGATCTGAATAAATTGATTCTGTATCGTTGCGCTTGTCACAAATAAACTCCGAAACCTTTCGTCTTACGCAGCTTCATACCTGAAACCATCCCAGCGAATATGCACCACACATATAGGCAAATACTACACGTTGTGGCACATCCAATATCTTCGCTACATCTAAAGCAGACAAACTATTACCAGCCCATACTTCACTAATCTCTTCACCATGTGGCAATGGTAGAAAAGCATCAAAATCAGGCTTAGTTGTTAGTTGCATCGTTTTCTCGGGATCCATTCCGACTATTAAACGTCCTCTCGCTGTCCAGATAGCCACCTTCCAGACAAACGAGTCTACTCCCTCGACCAGATGCTTATCCTTCTCCTTCAGTTCGAAATCGGTTTTTTCTTCAAAACCAAGCTCACCATAACCAAAGCGCGTTAATGCTAGCTGGTTTAGAAAGTCGTCACTGAATGTAGAATAAATCTCTCTGTTTTCGGGGAACACAAATAACTGCCCTGGCAGGCCAGTCACCTCTACAGGCTGCTCTTGCTTTTGCGCAAGCTCAATGGCATCGGACAGTACTACTAATAATGACCCTTCAGGGTTATGAAAAACGCTGCGCCTCTCATCTGGGCGTGCGAAATTAACATCTGCGGCATTACCACAACACTGAAGTATCTGCTCAGCAGTTAATTCCTTAGCATATTTTTTAACCGGAACCGCTGAAGGTTCTTTTACGGCTGAAGGTTTTTCAACTGCTGAAGGCTCAGTTACAGAAGCCTCTTTAGCTTTTTGCTTTTCCTTAGCGGCTTTCAGTTTTGCCTTTTGAATGGCAGCAAGTTTTTTCTTCTGAAGCTCAAGCTTCTTTTTCTTTTGCTTCTGTTCTTCCAGCTGCTTTTTCTTAGCTGCAATTTTCTTAAGCTTTAACTCACGAATTTGTTCTTTCTTTTTAATAATGGCATCGTGCTTCTCTTGCTCAGCCTTAAGCTGCTCTTGTAACTGAGCTTCCTGAGCTTTCAGATCGGCTTCGACCTGCTGAACCAAACGATCTGCGGCATTAACGACAAGATTGCCCCGGATTAGCTTTTGCTTAAGAGCCTCACCCTTTCGTTTTCGTGAATAGAGCCCACCACGATAGTAATCGAGATTTTCTTTATCTAATACTGAATTTTCAGGTGTAGCCTCTGACTCAGAGTTTTCATCTGCAAGTTCAGATTCATCGATTTCGAACTTCCTCACGATCTCAAGAAGATCAGATGAAGAGTGCGGCTTTTTCAATAGAGTAAAGCCCGGCCAGGATAGATCCCGAGCACTGATAACAATATATTGTGATGTGGGGTTCTTTTCTTTGATTTGGCTCTGAAGATCTTCTTCTTTTTGTGCCTGATCACCATTGACCACCACAATTGAAGCTGCGCTAAGCGTAACCAACTCACAATCGACTGCGGAAGAAAAACAATATTCGAGCATTGCCAAACTGGGCCCACTAAAACCCGTTATAGCAACCTTTCTTGTTTTAACTAGCTGATTGCGGTTCAACTTTTTCATTTAGCTTCTCTTTCCGAGCTCATCCATGAAGCCTGTAAGGCTGGAAACGGCCATTAATTAAGACCGAATGCTCGGTTGATAGCTCACTCAACGCACTAAGATCATCTTCCTCAATAGCACGTTCAATAATATTACGTACTTTAGGTTTCATGACCGAACGCGCTTGTTCAAATAAGCGCTGCCTAAGCTTAGGGCCTTTATTTCCTAATACGAGCAGAAAATCAGCAAATGCCCCTTCTAAGGCATCACTATCGTAGCAAGCAATAGACAGATAAATCCGCTTAGTATGCAGACGGAGCTCATCAGGGTCAGCAGCCACCATTCGTGTAAAATGATAAAGAATACGACGACCTTGATGCCCGCGATAGATTAAATACCGTGGGTGCTGCGCATCAAATGCAGCTTGAATACGTCCAGTGTTTGGGCTGTCAAAGTCTGCATTCAGTTCCCAATCAGCCAATGCATCCCATATTGGTGAAGTCACTATTTGCTCCTGCTACTTTATTATCGGAACTTCAATTTCTAAACAGGTGTTTGTTTTTATATCTCGACAAAGTCAAGATTACAAATTTATCGGCAAATATTTGCATTTATTAATATATTTATAGCTTAAGGTCAGCTTTTTTGGGGAATATTTGACCAATCAATTGCTTTTTATTTCAAATCGTTACCTACAGATATCAACCCACCCTTTCAGAAAAAAACAACCGATAGTGTATCGATTGCATAACGACGTTTACCTAGCCAAAGGTTCTGAAATACACGCTTTAAAAGTCTCCATAAAGCGATATCTTTTTGAATCAGCCGACAATCTAACTGACATGATCAGACAATTATTCTTAGCACCTAATCCATCACACTAGCTACAGGCATATCTATAGCGCTTTTAACTCTGAAAGCTGCAATTACACAGATAAAACTCACTTTTTTAATTTTTTCGAAGCATTTTCCCGTTATGGTGCAATACTTAGTTCTATCTAAATCTTAAGGATCTAGACAGGCATAACGGAGAAAACGAATATGGATGTTATATTGAACCGCCTATCTACCAAGATGAAGGTGATGGGCAACGCCTTCCTATTAATCACATTTATCTGCCTTATCGGTAGTACATCGATTGGTTACCTTTCCCAAGTTGGTTCAGAACTCGAATCAATTGCTGAAGAAGACATCCCCCTCACCCACAAACTTGCCATGATCACTGAACATCAACTTGAACAGGCTGTTCATCTCGAGCGAGCGGTACTGGCAAGCACAATCATGACATTAGAGCAAAGTAGCGATATCAGCGAGATCAATGATGAGGTTAATCATTTCAAGAAACTTGGTGCGATAATTAAACAGGAGCTGATTGAGGCCAAAGCGATAACGGATAGGGCTATTTCTAAATCCAACAGTCACAACCTGGCGACATTTAAATCAATGAGAGATTCATTGGATAAAGTCCAAAAGATGCACCAGTCCTTTGAGCTAGAATCGACAGAACTTTTCCAGGCGATAAGCCAGGGCCTTCCGCATAATCTCCATGAGATGGTAATCAGTATCCATAAGCAGGAAACGCTCCTCGATAGCGAAGTCAAAAGCCTACTGGAAACAATTTCAAAACTAACAGGTGAAGCTTCAAACATCGCCTTACAGCACGAAAAAGACGCTCTCAATATAGTCACCATTATCGCTGCGGCATCCGCCCTACTGGGTCTTCTTATCAGCTACAGCATATCCAGAAATGTAGTCTCAAGACTGAGAAACACCCAAAAAGAGATGCAAACCATTGCTAGCGGAGTATTAACCAACCCGATACAAAGCACTGGTAATGATGAAATCGCTGACCTTCAACGATCCATGGAGGATATGCGCAAAAGGCTCTCCGACATGCTGAGCAATATATGTGATGTTACCTCTCAGCTCTCAAGCACATCAGAAGAAGTCGCTCAGGTCATGCTGCAAACTAGCGCTCAAGTGCAACAGCAGCAGGTTGAAACAGATATCCTTGCGGAAGCAATGAATCAGATGAACTCAACCGTTCACTCTGTTGCTAATAACGCGAGCAATACATCAGATTCAGCAGACAGTGCAGAGTCAGAGACTCGCCAGGGCAATGCAACGGTCTGCCATACCGTGGACATGATAGCTCAACTATCTGAGCAACTAGACCATACTTCCAGAGCCGTAGCTGAACTGGAAAATAACAGCCAAAGTGTCACTAAGGTACTTGAGGTCATCACCGACATTGCCGAACAAACCAACTTATTAGCACTTAATGCAGCCATTGAAGCTGCTCGAGCGGGTGAGACGGGTCGCGGCTTTTCTGTCGTAGCGGACGAAGTAAGGAGCCTTGCAGGCAGGACACAACAATCCACCGCGGAGATCAATGAGATTATCAGCACACTAAGACAGGATTCGAGAAAAGCCGTTGAAGCGATGAAAGCAAGCCAGGACAGAGCAACCATTTTGGTTGATGAAGCTCAAAAAGCTGGCGTATCTCTGTCAAACATCTCGAGTAGTGTCCTCACGATCAATGAGATGACTAGTCAAATCGCATCTGCAGCGATTGAACAGAACCATGTTGCGGAAGAGATGGCCAATAACATAACTCGAATTAATCAAAATGGCATCCAGAACGCATCTGGAATTGAGCAAACGTCTCAGGCCGGGCAAGAATTGGCCAGAATGGCCGAGAAGCTGAATCAGATGGTCCGCTATTTCAGCACCTAAATTAGGCCAGAAATAAAAAAACCTGCATATGCAGGTTTTTTTATACTCATAAGGAACACACTTAAAGATCAGGGAGCTTCTGATTGACAAAGATCTCGTCTATTTCGTTACGATTACCGCACTCAAGCACCTGACGGACAACATCAGGCGTGAGATGAGGTGCAAACCTCTGAATAAAGTCATACATATAACCGCGTAAGAAGGTCCCTTTTCGAAAGCCGATCTTGGTAATGCTTGGCTCAAACAGATGACTGGCATCCAGCGCAACCAGGTCGCTATCCTGCTGCTCATCAAAGGCCATCGTTGCAATTATTCCAACGCCCAAACCTAAACGGACATAGGTTTTAATCACGTCCGAATCTACTGCAGTGAAAACAACCTTAGGCTCAAGCCCTTCATTAGCAAAGGCTTCATCCAATTTAGAACGCCCTGTAAAACCAAATACATAGGTTACAATCGGTTGCTCAGCCAGATCAGCTAAAGTCAGTTTTGATACCTGAGTGAGCGGATGATCCTTAGGAACGACCACTGATCGATTCCAGCGATAGCACGGCATCATAATGAGATCATTAAAATGAGCCATCGCCTCTGTCGCTATCGCAAAATCGACAGTACCATCCGCAGCCATTTCTGAGATCTGCATCGGCGTCCCCTGATGCATATGCAGGGATACGTCCGGATATTCCTTCATAAAGCCAGTGATTGTCGGTGGTAGCGCGTACCGGGCTTGTGTATGAGTCGTCGCCACATCAAGGCTGCCTTTTCGCTCATCACTGAACTCCTGAGCAACCTGTTTTATACTTTCAACCTTCTGAAGTATCTCTCCCGCAACAGAAAGAATCGCCTGACCTGCAGGCGTCACACGCGTTAGATGTTTACCGCTGCGCGCAAACACTTCAACACCAAGCTCATCTTCAAGCAAGCGAATCTGCTTACTGATCCCCGGCTGTGATGTGTACAAGCTCTGTGCCGTGGCTGACACGTTTAGATCATGACGAGCCACTTCCCAAATGTATCGCAACTGCTGCAATTTCATCTAAAACTCCAAAACCCAGGCACCTAAGCCATCGTAATTAAGAGACGATTTATTATAACACCTTAGAATAAAATCCATAACATTTCATCTAAGCAGCATCGCTTTTATAACCTTGAGTTTAGCCTTCTAATCTCTTCATCCTGGGTAATCATTTTCTTTTCCAGACTAGAAACCCGAGCTAAAGCCCTTACCAACTCTTCTTCCTTGGCTTTATATTGATTGCGGATACTCGCTTCCCTTCTGCTTTGCTCATTAGAGAGCGAAATCTGCTTCTGCCTAGCCTTACGAAGCTCTTCTTCCAGTTCGTTAACTTTATCTTCTAAGCGTTTGTTTTTATTACTTTCTGAAAGCAGTTGAGTGTTAATTTTTGCCAAGTCTCTGTTTTGCCCAGAGCTGTCATTTTTGATCTTCTTAAGCTCATCCTCGAGGCTTTTAACCTGAGTTTTATAGGTATCAGTTTTGACATCTTTCCTGGCTAATTCAGCCTGTAGATCATGAATCGTCTTGGTCAGCGCCGACTCTTTTTTGCCTACTTCATCACGTAACTTTTCTAATGCACCGCGATAATAACGAACATCTGCATCAGACTTACTCACGGCTTCAAGGGTATGACGCTGCTCATCTTTGATCCGCTGATCAAAAGTGCGCTTGGAGTCATCGTAAGTTTTACGCAGGTGATTAAGCTCTTGCTCCACATTTAAACGGCTTTGTTCCTCCTGCTTTCGCTGGGAAGTTTCAGCCGCTAAATTCGCTTTCAATACATCAACTTCAGCCTCAACACCTTTTAAGACCGACTTGAGCTCTTCATTTTGCCCTGTTTGCTCACGGATACGCTCCTCAAGATCGATCAAACGTGAGCGAGACTCCTGAAGTGATTCATCCGCTTCTCGACGGACAATATCGATACCCACTTCTTGTTGATGCTGCTGCTGAACGAAATTACTCCGAGCTTCCTGCACCGCTTGTTCCCAGATACGAGAGAATGACTGTGATAAAGCTTCAGGTACATCAGGAACAACGATAGAAGTAGCGGTCAGTCCTAGCCTGGTAGGCGCCAGCCCCCACCACTGCTGAAAAAGAGACTCTAAATCTGACTCTGGACAGCCTAAGGATTCCGCTATAGTTGTCAAAGTTGGCTGCACACCTGCCATCAGCAATCTATCGGCAGTCGAGTAAACACTTTCTTTCAAATCCGTTTCATTCATTCAGAATAAACTCTTAACTATTTCTACTATTCAAACTTTTAATGGCTTTTTGCAAAGGCATTTCCAGAGGAGCTTTAACAACCTGGCGCCCACCAGAAGGTAGAGGGAATCTTAATTCTGCGGCATGAAGGAACAAGCGCTTAAACCCTTTCTCCCTCATCTCGGCATTAACTTCATCAACCCCATATTTCTCATCACCAACAATTGGATGCCCTGCAAATTGACAGTGAACACGGATTTGATGGGTCCTACCCGTGATTGGCCTCGCCTCGACCAGCGTCGCCTCACGACCAAAACGCTGCAATACTTTATATTCGGTGAGGCACTCTTTTCCATCTGCCGTAACTTTAACAACGCGTTCGCCTGATTTAAGCTCATTTTTTTTCAAAGGAGCATCAATACGACGTTTCCTTTCAGACCAGGAACCGACAACCAACGCGTGATAAATCTTCGTAATAGTGCTTTTCTTTAAAGAATCGTGCATCAACTTGAGGGTACTTCGCTTTTTGGCTATCAGAATACAACCCGAAGTGTCACGATCAAGACGATGAACTAATTCGAGAAATTTACACTGAGGGCGCATCTGCCTGAAGCTTTCAATCAGCCCTAAGCTAATACCACTTCCCCCGTGAACGGCAATGCCTGAAGGTTTATTAACAACAATCAGGTCATCATCTTCATAAAGTACAGCTTGCTCAAGCTGATCCGATAATCGGCTGCTCACTTTAGCGGGAGGGGCTTTTTCTGCGAGCCTAACAGGCGGTATGCGCACGAGATCACCCAAGGCTAATCGATACTCTGGCTTGATCCGCTTCTTATTTACACGCACCTCACCCTTACGAACGATCCTGTATACCAGGCTCTTAGGTGCACCTTTAAGCGCGGTGATGAGGAAATTATCAATTCTCTGCCCCGCATTATTATCTGTTATCTCAACAAAACGAACTTGAGTGTTTGGCGAGGAATTATCTTGAGACATATTAATTCTGTGAAAACCTATTAGCGAATTGAAGCAATTATTGAATGCTGCTATATTCTAGCGCTGCTACAAGCTGTTGGCTTTATCTTTTTTATGCAATTGCCGTAATACAGTCTCACGTCGACAAATCGAATACTTTTTGTCCAAACGGGTAGCAATAACTAGATTAATTAATGCTTTTCATCCAGCTGGAAACGACCAGTTGGAGGTAAAGATGTACGTTTAGCCAGGAACCTGCTTAGGCAGTAACAATTAGAAAGAAGAAAAAAATAGGCTAACGATTCCTTTACCGAAGGACGATCTGTATGCCGGTTGCATACAGATACAAAAACATCAATTTAAACAGCATAAGTAACGCCCCCAAATAAGGGCTGTGTCGCTATTTTTGCTATTAAAGGCGGTAAGCTTCGGCATATACCTGCCTGACGATCGTTATTGAGTCCGAAAGACCGGCTTTGGCTATTTTAAAACATAGCCCCACAGCGCTGCATGAAAAGCATTCGAAAAGAGAACATCATGAAAAGAATGCTTATAAACGCAACTCAACCTGAAGAGTTGCGCGTTGCGCTAGTGGATGGCCAACGTCTTTACGATCTGGACATTGAATCAGGTTCCAGAGAACAGAAAAAAGCCAATATTTACAAAGGTAAGATAACTCGCATTGAGCCGAGTCTTGAAGCTGCTTTTGTTGATTACGGTGCTGAAAGACACGGTTTCCTACCCCTAAAAGAAATTTCTCGAGAGTACTTTACTCAGCCACCTACTCGCGGTTCTCGCCCGAACATCAAAGAAGTTTTGAAAGAAGGCACCGAAGTTATTGTTCAGGTGGACAAAGAGGAACGTGGCAATAAGGGCGCAGCACTAACTACTTTCATCAGCCTGGCGGGCCGCTATCTGGTACTTATGCCAAACAACCCAAGAGCTGGTGGTATCTCTCGCCGAATCGAAGGCGAAGATCGCGCGCAACTCAAAGAAGCACTTTCTGGCGTAAATATTCCGAAGCAGATGGGTATCATTGTCCGTACTGCAGGTGTTGGCCGCAGCAGCGAAGAGCTACAGTGGGACTTTGAATACCTCCAGACACTTTGGACCGCTATCAAACAAGCGTCTGAAGAGAAGCCTGCGCCATTCCTGATCTACCAGGAAAGTAATGTTGTCATTCGCGCAGTACGCGATTACCTGCGCTCTGATATCGGTGAAGTACTGATCGATGACCCTCAGGTTTTCGAAGATGCTAAGAATTTCGTTAAGCAGGTTATGCCTACCTACGAAAGCAAAATTAAGCATTACTCTGAACAGACACCACTATTCAATCGCTTCCAGATCGAAACCCAGATCGAAACAGCCTTCCAGCGTGAAGTAACACTTCCATCTGGCGGCTCCATTGTAATCGATCCTACTGAAGCTCTGGTTTCTATCGACATCAACTCTGCACGTGCTACACGCGGTGGTGATATTGAAGAAACAGCACTACACACCAACCTGGAAGCAGCAGATGAGATCGCTCGCCAACTTCGCCTTCGCGATATTGGGGGCCTGGTTGTCATCGACTTCATTGACATGACGCCTATCAAGAACCAACGCGAAGTTGAAAACCGTCTTCGCGATGCGCTGAAACTTGATCGCGCTCGCGTACAGATGGGCCGCATCTCTCGTTTCGGTCTTCTTGAAATGTCCCGTCAGAGACTGCGCCCATCACTAGCCGAGACTCGTGGCGTCGTTTGCCCACGCTGTAACGGCCAGGGCACTATTCGTGACACTGAGTCTCTTGCACTTTCAATCCTTCGACTTATCGAAGAAGAGTCAGGCAAAGATCGCACAGCACAAATTCGCGCAATACTACCAGTGACTGTTGCAACCTACTTGCTGAACGAAAAGCGCCACGCAGTTCATGATATTGAACTTCGCCAGGACGTACGCGTAGTGATTGTTCCTAACCCGAACATGGAAACTCCACACTATGAAGTTGTACGCCTTCGTGATGATCACACGGTAGCGACAACAAACGATGCAAGCTACACCATGCAGCCTGAGCCTGAAGATGATGATCCTATTGAAGCATCATCTACCCAGGCAGCTCCTGCACGCGAACAAGCAGCCGTTCGTAGCGTAGCACCAAAAACACCAGCACCTGAGGCAGCTCAAGCAGAACAGCAACCTGCTGCCGAAAAAGCAAAAGCGGCACCTGCTCCTGCTCCTTCTGCTTCTTTAGGTAGCAAAGTACTCGGATTGTTCAAAGGCATTTTCGGTGGCAGCGAACAACAACCTGAAGAAAAGGTTGAAGAGAAAACTGAAGAGAAAGATAAGAAGAAGCGCCCTAAACGTCAGCGCAATGAACGCAATGACTCTGGCCGTAAACGTCGCCGTCGAGATAATGACCGCAAACAGCGCAACAAACAGAATGATGAAATAATCACTGTTCAGCCTGAGCCGGATCAACCTCTTACTTCAAACGAAGAGAAACCAAAGCGCCGTCGCAGAAAACGCAAATCCGATACCGATAAGGCTGAAAGCAAAAGCACAGAAAACCTGAACCAGTCTCAGGATAGCGCAGAAGAAAAAGAGGAAGCACCACGCAATCCTCGTCGTCGCGGCCGTCGCCGTCGCACAACTGAACGCAGCGCAAAACGCAGCAATGAAAGCCAGGCAACTCAGACTGAGAAAACAGAAGCACATTCTGAAGCTCCATCAGATACGGCTAACACCGTTAGCATGGAAAACCAGGAGCAGTCTCCAGCCGCTGAAGTCAAAGACGCTGTAGCAACAACTGATACAGCTACGCCTGAGCCGACAGCAGAAAACAATAAGCAGGAAACCACCCTTGCGGATTCTACTGCCACTGAGAAACCTGAAGCTGAAGCAGTTGAAGCGACAACTCAGGAGGAAAAGGCCGAGTCAGCAACAGCAGAAGCCCCTGCAGTTGAGACAACCCCTACCCCTGAGATTAGTAACGACGCTGAAAGCAAACCTGCTGAGAATCAAGGCGATACTGAAGGCAAAGAAACAAAAGAAGCTAAAAAGGCTTCAGAAATTGAACAGCCAAGTGTTGCTGAAGCTGAGATTCAGCCTAAGCCAGAAATAATGGCCGAAGCAGCAGAAGACAACAGCACTGAAGATACAGTTAAAGCTGAAGCGCCTGTCGCGGAACAATCGCCTGAAGCGCAAACTGAGAAACCCGTTGCTGAAGATAAGCCACTTGAAGCCGATGCGCCTTCAACTGAAAAAGCTGAGAGCGATAATACGCAACAAGCAACCCAGCAAGATGCACCGGTGCGCAAACGCCGCACACGACGCGCCCCGAATGATCCAAGGGAAGTTCGTCGCCGCAGCGCAACCACTGAAACATCAGATGACAAATAAGACGACTGATGGACACTAAAAAAGGGGCTTAAGCCCCTTTTTTATTTTTTCTTGAAAATATTCAACAGCTTTTTTTTCGGATCCTGCTCTTCAGTTGGCAAAGCCTTCTCAAACCTCTTCTGCAACGCTTCGAATTTTTTCTCTTTCCTTTTATGCTCAGCCTTATCTCTGGAAGCATTCAGATCTACAACATTCTTTGCCATTTCAGGTCACTCCTGACTTGGTTCATTTTCCTTTGACTCTATATCTACAGACTCAGATTTCTTTTTTGCCTGTGCAGCTTTCCAGACCTCCATATCCTCGTAATAAGTATCCCATATACAAGGAGAACAGCCGCCCTCGCAACAATCATAATTACCCGGACGAATGGGTTTATCTGGATCTTGCACACTTAAAGCCTCTCGTTCTTTATATAGCATTCTACTCTCTGTTGAACTCATATCAACTCAGCGACTTTAAAGCATAATTGCGAGCATTAAGGGGAATTAAGTAGTTTCACTACAGATAAATTCGCCCCAAACGGGTGCATTGCTGCATCGCACAATAAAAAAACCTGAAAAAGTTGTAAAAACACAACAACATTAGCCATAAGTACATAGGCCAGACGTATGACTAAGCCCCTAATTTCAGTATAATTCTGTCACTAAATTACAACCGCGGGTTTGAATACAGTGGAGAGAGACGACCACAAGTTGTCTTTTTTCAAACCCTTGGCTGCACTGCCATAAAACTTTTGGGGAATACAATGACTACAACCAATCAAACGATTTACTGGACCCTAACTGACGAAGCACCTTCATTGGCTACATGTTCGCTTTTGCCAATCGTTCGCGCATTCACGTCCAAAGCTGAGATCGATGTTAAAATTTCAGATATCTCTCTAGCAGGACGCGTGCTTTCTGCTTTCCCTGAAAAACTATCCGAAGAACAGCGCGTAGAAGATGGCCTTAAGTTCCTGGGTGAACTGACACAGGATCCAAACGCAAACATCATCAAACTACCAAACATCAGTGCATCCATCCCTCAGTTGAAAGCATGCATCGCTGAATTACAAACTCAGGGCTACGATGTACCTGACTACCCAGAAGATCCGCAGACAGATACTGATGCTGATGTTCAGACGCGTTACTCTAAAATCCTGGGCTCCGCAGTAAACCCAGTTCTGCGTGAAGGTAACTCTGACCGTCGTGCTCCTGGCGCTGTAAAGGCTTACGCTAAAAAATTCCCGCACTCTATGGGCAAGTGGAGCAAAGCTTCTCAGACTCATGCTGACTATATGCGCGGTGGCGACTTCTTCTCTAGCGAACAGTCTATCACTATGGCTGAAGCCGGCGATGTTCGCATCGAATTTGTAGACCAGGCTGGTAACGTTGAAGTTAAGAAAGAACTGAGCCTGGAAAAAGGTGAAATTCTGGACAGCATGCGCATGAGCTGCGCAGCGCTACGCGAATTCTTTGAAGAATCACTTCAAGATGCTAAAGAAACAGGCGTTATGTGGTCCCTGCACGTTAAAGCGACCATGATGAAGGTTTCTCACCCTATCGTATTCGGCCACGCTGTAACTGTATTCTACAAAGAACTATTCGAACAATACGGCGACCTGTTTGAAGAGCTGGGCGTTAACCCAAATAACGGTATTGGCAGTGTATACGATAAGATCGCTACCCTTCCAACATCTAAGCGCGAAGAGATCGAAGAAGCGATTCACAAGTGCTACGAGCACCGTCCGAAACTTGCGATGGTTGATTCCTCTAAAGGCATCACAAACCTGCACGTACCTTCAGACGTAATCGTAGATGCTTCTATGCCTGCGATGATCCGTAACGGCGGTAAGATGTGGGACGCAAATGGCCAGACAGCTGACACTAAAGCTGTAATGCCTGAATCTACTTACGCACGCATCTACCAAGAGATGATCAACTACTGCAAAACCAATGGTGCATTTGATCCAACCACTATCGGTACAGTTCCAAATGTTGGCCTGATGGCTAAGAAAGCTGAAGAGTATGGTTCTCACGATAAGACATACGAAACTCAGCCTGGCACTATGCGTGTAGTTGCTGCAGACGGTACCGTTCTGATGCAGCACGAAGTTGAGAAAGGCGATATCTGGCGCGCATGCCAGACTAAAGATGAGCCTGTACGTGACTGGGTTAAACTAGCAGTAACTCGTGCACGCAACTCTGATACGCCTGCTGTATTCTGGCTTGATTACAAGCGTGCTCATGACGCTGAACTGATCAAAAAAGTAGAAACTTACCTGCAGGATCACGACACTGATGGTCTTGAGATCTACATCAAGACTTACAACCAGGCGATCCGTTTCAGCATGGACCGCATGTTCCGAGGCAAGGACACTATCTCTGTAACAGGTAACGTACTACGTGACTACCTGACAGACCTGTTCCCAATCATCGAACTAGGTACTTCCGCTAAGATGCTATCTATCGTACCAATGCTTAAGGGCGGCGGTATGTATGAGACTGGCGCAGGCGGTTCTGCTCCTAAGCACGTTCAGCAGGTTGAAGAAGAAAACCACCTACGCTGGGATTCTCTGGGTGAGTTCCTTGCTCTGGCTGTATCTCTTGAAGATCTTGGCCTTAAAGGCAACAAGCGCGCTGCAGTTCTGGCTAAAACACTAGACGCTGCAACAGGCAAGCTGCTTGAGAACAACAAATCACCATCACGTAAGACTGGTGAGCTGGATAACCGTGGTTCTCACTTCTACCTGGGCATGTACTGGGCTCAGGAAGTCGCTAACCAGACTGAAGACGCAGAACTGGCAGCTGAATTTAAGCAGCTGGCTGAAGATCTGACTTCTCAGGAAAGCAAGATTGTTGCTGAGCTAGCAGAGTGCCAGGGTACTCCTGCTGCGCTTGATGGCTACTACCACGCTAACCGTGAAACTGTTAAGAAAGTAATGCGCCCAAGCGCATCTCTGAACAGTGCACTAGCTAAGTAATAGATCATAAATTAATGACAAAGCCCGGCAAATGCCGGGCTTTTTTTGTGCGCGCTTGGTTTATAACTCTATACTTCAGTAAAACGGAATATAGAAATGTCGCATGAAGTTACTAATAATCCTCATCACATTATTCCTTGCCTCAGCTTCGACATTTGGCAAAACCACCATTGTTTTAACAACACATAACCTACCCCCTTACAGCCATTACATAGGGAAGATGCTATCTGGTAGCGCCGTTGAAGTCGTTGAATGCGCCTTTAAACCAATGAGCGAATATACGCTTCAGATTAAAGTTGTCCCGTGGAAAAGAGCACAAACTCTGGTCATTCAGAATGAAGCCGATGGATTTTTCGCAGCTTCGAAAAACCCAACTCGAGACAATTATGCAACGATGATCCGAGATCATTGCAGAACAAAACTGGACCTGGTTTCAGAGAAAAGACAATTATTCTTCCCCTACTGGCGAAACCTTCAGGACAGATAAAGTTGTCAGCAGCTTTCTTGGGGCAAATATGCAAACATGGCTAACAACGAACGAATACCAGCTCGCCAACAATCCGCCGCGTAACAACCAACAGCTCTTACAGCTCCTCATAAGGAAGCGTGTCGATGCGATTCTCGCAAACGACCAGGTCATGAATAAGCTTCTATCTACTAATCATGCAGAGCATCTGGTTCGCTCAGATACACTTAGAAACAAGCCCCTTGGTGTTTACTTTTCGCATAACTTTTTAGATAGACATCCTGGCTTTATCCAGCGATTTAATCAGAATGTGCGAACCTGCAGACAATAAAAAAGCACGCTAATGCGTGCTTTTTTAATAACATGAATGATTACAGGTTAGCTATGCGATTCAAACCAGCAATTGCTGCCACCCTGTATGCTTCAGCCATGGTCGGGTAGTTGAAAGTGGTATTGATGAAATACTTAATGGTATTTGACTCACCCTCTTGAGCCATGATCGCCTGTCCGATGTGAACGATCTCTGCCGCATGCTCACCAAAACAATGGATACCCAGAATTTCCAGCGTTTCACGATGGAATAGAATCTTCAACATACCAACTGGCTGTCCGTAAATCTGAGCACGTGCCGTGTCCTTAAAGAACGCCTGACCCGCTTCATAAGGGACACATTCTTTCGTCAGCTCTTCCTCGGTTTTACCAACCGAGCTAATTTCAGGGATAGTGTAGATACCTGTAGGTACTTCATTGATATAACGGAAGTCTTCAGCATCAAGCATATCCGCAGCTGCAGCACGGCCCTGATCGAGCGCAGCTGAAGCAAGACTTGGCCAACCCACAACATCACCCGCCGCATAAATTCCATCACACTGAGTGCGATAGTGATCATCGACTACCAACTGACCACGACTGTTAGCGTCAAGACCGATATTCTCAAGCTTAAGCATATCAGTATTACCTGTACGCCCATTACACCAGAGGAATGCATCCGCACGGATTTTCTTACCTGACTTCAGAGTCAGGATAACACCTCGCTCATCAGCCACGACATTATCATAGATTTCGTTATGGCGAATTTTCACCGCATTGTTTCGCAGGTGATAGCTCAGTGCATCAGAGATCTCAGCATCAAGGAAGGACAAAAGGCGTTCCTGGTTATTGATCAGATCTACCTTTACACCCAAACCACTAAAGATCGACGCATATTCAGATCCAATGACACCTGCACCGTAAATAATCAATGTACGAGGCGTATGGCTCAGTTTCAGAATAGTGTCTGAGTTATAAATACGCGGGTGGCTGAAATCAATATCGTCCGGAGTATACGGACGCGATCCAGTAGCGATAATAATGTTTTTAGCTCTCAGTGTTTCATCACCTGAAGCCGTACCGCGTACGATAACTGTTTCCTTATCCTCGAACTCGGCGGTACCAAAGAAGACATCAATACGGTTGCGCGCATAGAAGTTAGTTCGCAGCACTACCTGGCTGGACATAACCTTTTCGGCACGCTTAAGAACCTTAGGAAAGGAGAACCAGCGAGGCTCACCAATATCACGGAACATAGGGTTAGTGTTGAACTCAATGATCTGCTTCACAGAATGGCGCAACGCCTTTGATGGAATAGTACCCTTATGCGTACAGTTACCACCAACAGCCTCCTGCTCCTCAATGACAGCTACGCGACGCCCCTTTTTAGAAGCATTCATCGCCGCACCTTCACCTGCAGGACCGGAACCGATCACAATGACATCATAGTCATAAACCGCCATCACTTTCCCCTATCAATTTATAATTATCTTATTGTTTCAAATAGACTTTTAAGTATTCAGCATACTCTGGATCAGCTGCTACTCAATTATTCTTTAGATTTAAGCTCATAACCAAGGTCTGATTCCTCTTTCGCCTGGCGCTCCTGCTCCTCCTCACACTTCTGAGGATCATCACCACAAATGCTGCACTTACCTTCGATACCAACATTTGCCAAACCGCCACACGAACCCGAGATAGGCTTACGCCCCATCAATACGCCAACCGACATTGCAACCACGATACAAACCAATGCGATTAGAGTAAAAATCATCGTTGTCATAATAAATATCTCACCTCACCAGGTAATTATTAAACCCCGGCGTCATTATTTCTTCGAAACCCTGCGCATTCTTCACAATGAAAAATGCATCAATATTGTGCGCCTGGGCAAACTTATAACCGTCCTCAGCACCCATCACCATCAATGCAGTTGCATAGGCATCAGCTTCAGCACAAGTTTGTGCCAGCACAGTAACCGATGCGAGCTTATGCTTGATAGGCTGCCCAGTTGCAGGATCTATTGTATGCGAAAAACGCACACCATTCTCTTCAAAATAGTTCCTATAATCACCCGATGTCGCTATACCAACATCTTTTACCGCGATTATTTTTTGAATCTGTCGATCAAATGTCTCTGTCGGTGTCTCAATGGCAATGCGCCACTCCATCCCATCAGGCTTAAGCCCTTTAGCACGCAGTTCGCCACCTATCTCAACCAGATAGCTTTCTATCCCTTTTTCCTCAAGAAGCTCCGCAATCACATCAACACCATAGCCTTTCGCGATAGCCGAAAGATCAAGGTAGATCTCTGTGTCTTTGATCAACCTTCCATCATGCAGATTTACTTTAGCGTAACCCACATGATCATAAAGCGACTGAATTTCATTATCGGTGGGCGCTTTTACAACACGACCATCAGGACCAAAGCCCCACATATTAACCAAGGGCCCAACCGTTATATCGAAAGCCCCGTTAGATTCTTGACTAATTTTTTGCGCAAGCTGGAGAACATAGTTCAACTCTGTGCTTAAAGCTTGTTCATGACCGATTTGAGCTTGATTGATCAATGATAACTCTGAATCAGCTATATAGGTCGACATAGACTGATTAACAGCCTTAAGCGCAGAATCTATTTCACTTTTAAAGTTATCTTGCTCAGAAGAGGAAACGTACTTAACCGTGTAAGTCGTTCCCATGGTTAGCCCCTGATAGGCCTGAATCTTTGCAGGTTCAGCCAGGCAACCGGAGAGTAAAAATAAGACCAAAAACAAAGTGGCCAGCAGCGAAGCTGCCGGCCACTTGGAGTTATGTCTAAAGACAAACATCAAATGATTAACCACCAAAGTCATCAAGGAAGATGTTTTCACGCTCAACACCAAGGTCAAGCAACATCTGGATAACTGCAGAGTTCATCATTGGAGGTCCACACATGTAGTACTCACAATCTTCAGGCGCTTCATGATCCTTAAGATAGTTTTCGTACAGTACATTATGGATAAAGCCTGTCAGACCATCCCAGTTATCTTCTGGCTGAGGGTCTGAAAGCGCAAGATGCCAATCGAAGTTGTCATTTTCCGCAGCAAGCATATCGTATTCATCGTCATAGAAGGACTCACGCATTGAGCGAGCACCGTACCAGAACGAAATCTTACGAGTAGAGTTCAGACGCTTCAACTGATCGAAGATATGAGAACGCATTGGCGCCATACCAGCACCACCACCAATGAATACCATTTCGCTATCATTATCAGTAGCGAAGAATTCACCGAATGGCCCGTATACAGTGATCTTGTCACCTTCTTTCAGGTTGAATACGTACGAAGACATGATTCCCGGTGGGAAATCAGTACCCGGAGGTGGAGAAGCAATACGGATATTGAACTTAACAACACCACGCTCTTCAGGGTAGTTCGCCATCGAGTAAGCACGGATAGTCGGTTCAGTTACAGTAGACACATACTGCCACATGTTAAACTGATCCCAGTCACCACGGTATTCTTCCTGAATGTCGAAGTCTTTGTAGTTCACGACGTGTGGAGGACATTCAAGCTGAACATAACCACCGGCACGGAAGTCTACATTTTCACCTTCAGGCAGACGCAGTGTCAGCTCTTTGATGAATGTAGCAACGTTAGGGTTAGATTCAACAGTACACTCCCACTTCTTAACACCAAAGATCTCTTCTTCAAGCTCGATCTCCATGTCCTGCTTAACAGCAACCTGACAAGAAAGGCGCCAGCCTTCCTTAGCTTCACGCATAGTGAAGTGAGATTCCTCAGTAGGCAGCATAGAACCACCACCACTGTGAACTTCACACGCACACTGCGCACAGGTACCACCACCACCACAAGCTGATGGGATAAAGATCCCCTGGTCAGCCAGAGTCTGTAGCAGCTTACCACCTGCAGGAACGGTCACTGATTTCTCAGGATCATTGTTAATACTAATTGTTACATTGCCGGAGCTAACCAGCTTTGAACGTGCTGCCAGAATTACCGCCACCAGTACAAGTACTACGGCGGTAAACATGACAACTCCTAGAACGATTTCAGCATTCATTGGCTAATCCTTCCTTTGTTGACCATGTAGGCATTAAAGCGATACGCCAGAGAAAGACATGAAGCCCAGTGACATCAAACCAACAGTAATGAAGGTGATGCCCAGACCACGTAGACCTTCTGGTACGTCGCTGTATTTTAGTTTTTCACGGATACCTGCCAGCGCTGTAATCGCCAGCGCCCAACCGATACCTGCACTTACACCGTAAACAACGGATTCACCGAAGTTATAATCACGCTCAACCATGAACAGCGCTGCACCCATGATCGCACAGTTTACTGTGATCAGAGGCAGGAACACGCCCAGAGAGTTATAAAGCGCAGGCACATACTTATCCAGGAACATCTCCAGGATCTGTACCATCGCCGCGATTACACCGATGTATGAGATATAACCCAGGAAGCTAAGATCCACTTCAGGATAGCCAGCCCACGCCAGTGCGCCTTCACGCAGCAGCAAGTTATAAATCAGGTTGTTTACAGGAGTTGTGATTGCCAACACAACGACAACAGCAATACCCAGACCCAGAGATGTCTGAACTTTCTTGGAGATAGCCAGGAAAGTACACATCCCAAGGAAGAATGCCAACGCCATGTTTTCAACGAAAATCGCCTTAACGGCAAGGCTGATGTACTGTTCCATTACACAGCCTCCTTCTTAGTGTTCTTAGCCAGTTCAAATTCTGGAGCTTCGACCTGATCCTTATGGAAAGTACGAACCAACCAGATGAACATACCGATAATGAAGAACGCACTTGGTGGCAACAGCATCAAACCATTACCCAGGTACCAACCACCATCGTTAACCAACGGCAGCACTTCATAACCAAACAGTTTACCCGCGCCGAATAGCTCACGCAGGAAACCTACGAAGATCAAAACAACACCGTAACCAAGACCGTTACCAATACCGTCCATGAAAGAGATCCCCGGAGGATTCTTCATCGCGAACGCTTCAGCACGACCCATTACGATACAGTTAGTAATGATCAGACCAACGAATACCGAAAGCTGCTTAGAAACATCATAAGCAAACGCTTTAAGGATCTGGTCTACCACGATTACAAGTGACGCGATGATAGTCATCTGGCAGATGATACGCACGTTACCAGGAATGTGGTTTCGAATGATCGATACAAACAAGTTAGAAAATGCAGTTACAGCAATTACTGCCATGGTCATTACCATCGCAGTATTCAGGTTAGATGTAACCGCTAAGGCAGAACATACACCCAGGATCTGCAGACCGATTGGGTTGTTCTTAAATACCGGATTACTCAGTACTTCTTTAGCTTGTGACATCGCTTACGCACCTCCCGCTTTCAGGTTGCTCAAGAATGGCGCATAACCATTCGCACCCATCCAGAACTGAACAAGGTTGGTAACACCGTTTGCAGTCAAAGTCGCACCTGCAAGACCGTCAACCTGATGCTTAGCATTAGCATTAGCCGGATCTACTGTACCTTTAATAAGGCCCAGCACTGGTTTCATTGAACCCTGCGGGTAAACTTCTTTACCTGGCCACAGCGATTTCCAGTTAGGGTTATCAACCTCACCACCCAGACCAGGAGTCTCTGCGTGAGAATAGAAACCGAAACCTACAACCGTGTTCAGGTCACCCTCTAATGCCAAGAAGCCATAAAGCGTAGACCACAGACCGTAACCGTGTACTGGTAGGATCAGTTTTTCTAGCTTGCCATCTTTTTCTACCATGTATACCGGCATTACTTTCGCCTGATATTTGATAGAAGCGATATCGACTTCTTTAGGCAGCGCTTTACCCAATACTGGATCTTTTGCTGCCTTCTTAGCGTCATATTTTGCTGGCACTTCTGTTGTAAATTTACCTGTTTCCAGATCAACATACTTAGTCGTGATCTGAGCAAACAACTCATCTACAGTCTTGCCGGAATCACTGATACCAGCCGCTGCCAGAATGTTACTTTTACGGTCCTGATCTTTGTTAGCAATCTGTTTAGGCTTCAGTAGAACTGCAGCTGCAGATACGATTACTGAACAGACAACACAAAGCAGAACGGTGACGGTAATCGTCTTACCGATAGTGTCATTATTAGCTGACATCGCGCGCCTTCCTCCGTTTAATGTTTGCCTGAACGACAAAGTTATCAATCAGTGGAGCAAACAGGTTCGCGAACAGAATCGCCAGCATCATACCCTCTGGGAATGCTGGGTTAACTACACGAATCAGTACCACCATCACACCGATCAAAGCACCGAAGTACCACTTACCTTTGTTCGTCATAGAAGCAGACACAGGGTCTGTCGCCATAAAGAACATACCGAATGCAAAACCACCCAGCACAAGGTGCCAGTAGAACGGTAGCGCAAACATTGGGTTGGTATCAGAGCCGATAATGTTAAACAGGGTCGACGTTGCAACCATGCCGAGGAAAACACCCGCAACAATTCGCCACGCTGCAACTTTAGCCACCAATAAGACGAAACCACCAATGGCAATCGCCAGCGTGGACACCTCACCTACAGAGCCCTGGATATTACCCCAGAATGCATCGAACCAAGTGATGTTCTGAGCAAGCATTGCGTCAACACCACCTGCTGCCGCGATGCCCAGAGGCGTAGCACCAGAAAATCCGTCTACTGCAGTCCAGATTGCATCACCTGACATCTGCGCAGGGTATGCAAAGAACAGGAATGCACGGCCTGTCAGTGCAGGGTTCAGGAAGTTTTTACCTGTACCACCAAATACCTCTTTACCGATTACAACACCAAAGCTGATGCCTAGCGCAACCTGCCATAGAGGGATTGTCGGTGGCAGAATCAAGGAAAACAGGATCGAAGTAACAAAGAAACCTTCGTTAACTTCATGGCCTCGCTTCATCGCGAACAATACTTCCCAGAAACCACCTACAACGAACGTTACGATGTAGATTGGCAGCCAATAAGCAGCACCATGAATGATGTTGTCCCATAGGCTATCAGGGTTAAAGCTTGTAAGCGCGCCTGCGATAGCACCCTGCCATGTAGAAGCTTCGGTAAGACCCAGCTGAGCCATAGCAGTGTTTGCCTGCAAGCCAACGTTCCACATACCGAAGAAAACTGCTGGGAATGTACACATCCACACCAGAATCATCATACGCTTCAGATCAACTGCGTCGCGTACGTGAGCTGCTGTTTTAGTTACATGGCCCGGAGTATAGAAAATGGTATCCGCAGCTTCATAAAGCGCGTACCAGTTTTCATACTTACCGCCCTTGTGAAAGTGCGGCTCCATTTTATCTAGAATATTTCTCAAGCTCATGATCAGGCCTCTTTCTCGATACGCGTCAGATTGTCGCGAAGGATTGGACCGTACTCATATTTACCTGGGCAGGCAAACGTGCACAGCGCGAGATCTTCCTCATCAAGCTCAAGACAACCCAGCTCCATGGCATGAACGATATCACCTGTTACCAGGGCACGTAGCAACTGAGTCGGCAGGATATCCAAAGGCATCAGCTCTTCGAACTGACCTACAGGAACCATTGCTCGCTCAGAACCATTGGTTGTAGTTGTAAAGTCGAACTTCTTAGAAGGATTCAGGAAAGAAGCGAATACATTAAGCACAGAGAACTTATTAGTACCAGGCACAACCCAGCCCATAAATTCGCGCTCATCACCTTCTTCAAGAATCGTAATCTGGTTAGCGTAACGGCTTAGGTAAGCAAAAGGACCCGCAGCTGCGCGACCGCTCCAAACGGAACCGCTGATGATACGGTTATGATCACCCTGCTGAGCACCTTCCAGCACTTCATTCAGATCTGCACCCATGCGTGTACGCAACAGACCTGGCTTAGCCGCCTTAGGACCTGAAACAGCAACAACGCGATCAGTGAACAGCTTACCTTCAGTAAACAGCTTAGCAATTGCTATCACATCCTGATAACCAATCGTCCATACTGTTTTCTGCTGAGATACTGGATCCAGGAAGTGAATATGTGTACCCGCATTACCTGCAGGGTGCCCACCTTCAAACTCCTCAACCGTCACACCTTCAGCAGTAGGAATATCTGCACCTGGCGCTTTACAAAGGTAAACAGTTGTTTCTGACAATTTAGTCAGAATCTGCAGACCTTGCGCAAACGCTTCTTTATGTTCAGCAATAATCACAGCTGGATCAGCTGCAAGTGGATTGGTATCCATTGCTGTAACAAAGATAGAGTTAGGAGCAGTGCCCGGCTTTGGCACACGGCTAAATGGTCGCGTACGCAGAGCAGTCCACATACCTGATGCAACCAGATTCTCCTGAACCTGCTCACGTGTCAGAGAAGACAATTCGCCAGCACTGTATTTATTGAATTCAACCGCTTCGTCACCGTCCAGTTCAATCACTACAGATTGAAGTGCACGTCGCTCACCACGGTTGATAGCCTTCACTACGCCAGCACCTGGTGCCGTGTAATGAACGCCTTCTGTTTTTTTATCGGAAAAGATCACTTGACCGAGTTTTACTCGATCACCTACCTTGACGGCCATGGTAGGTTTCATACCTACATAATCAAAGCCAACAACGGCAACGGAGCTAGCTGCAGGAGCGTCTAAAATAGACTGCTCAGGAGCGCCCGTGATCGGTAGATCCAGACCTTTTTTGATCTTGATCATACGCCTCACCCAATTACGTTAAACTGTTTCAGGATTCCATTTTCGAATTTAGCAACACCTTCGGCCTGTCCCCGAACGAAAGATGCGCCATTATATTTTTATAACGAAAACAGAGTTACCCCACCCAAAAATCCGACTAAGTATACCTGAGCGGCGTGTCATTTTTCTACAAACACCCTTGCATATCAGCACCTTCCCAGAACTAAAGTAGGTACCACAACATAGAATTAATATTTATATACCTATTACTAAATCGAATATTGAGCAATATATAAACAAAAAGCCACCGTATTGGTGGCTTTTTGAGCAATTGAACTAAATGTTCAGATTTACGCTTTCGGGAACGCCGGCAGCGTGCACTGAGCCATTTTCTGCATCATGCGGATAACCTGGCAGCTGTAACCGAACTCGTTATCGTACCAAACGTAAAGTACGCAACGCTTACCGCCAGCAATAGTAGCCAGGGCATCAACAACACCTGCTGCACGCGAACCAACAAAGTCAGTTGATACCGCTTCAGGGGAGTTGCTGTAATCGATCTGCTTCTGCATTGGACCGTGAAGCGCCGCTTCACGCAGGTAAGCATTCAGCGTTTCTTTATCAGTTTCGCTTTCCAGGTTCAGATTCAGAATTGCCATGGAAACATTTGGCGTTGGAACACGGATTGCGTTACCTGTCAGCTTACCTTCCATTGCAGGTAGCGCTTTAGACACCGCTTTAGCCGCACCCGTTTCAGTGATAACCATGTTAAGGCCAGCCGCACGACCACGACGATCACCTTTGTGGTAGTTATCGATCAGGTTCTGGTCATTCGTGTAAGCATGAACAGTTTCAACATGACCATTTTCGATACCGAATTTGTCGTAAACAGCTTTCAGAACCGGAGTGATTGCGTTTGTAGTACATGACGCCGCAGAAAGAATAGTATCTTCAGGTGTAATATCAGCATCGTTAACACCCATTACAATGTTCTTAACGCCTTTACCCGGAGCTGTCAGCACTGCACGAGAAGCGCCTTTTGACTGTAAGTGCAGAGACAGGCCTTCTTTGTCACGCCATTTGCCCGTGTTATCAATAACCATTGCGTTATTGATACCGTAAGCTGTGTAATCGATCTCATCCGGAGAGTTAGCAAAAATAATTTTGATAACATTACCGTTCGCTGTGATGGTGTTGTTCTCTTCATCAACAGTGATCGTACCTTTGAACGAACCGTGAACAGAGTCACGACGCAACAGGCTTGCACGCTTTTCCAGATCTTTAGCAGCAGCGCCTTTACGAACAACAATTGCACGCAAGCGAAGCGCCTGACCACCACCTGTACGCTCAATCAACAGACGCGCAAGAAGACGACCGATACGACCGAATCCGTATAGAACAACGTCAGTCGCTTCACGCTCTTCAGAATCGATCGCTTCAGCTAACTCAGCCTTCAGGAACGTTTCAAGATCCTGGCCATTGCCTTCGTTGCGGTATTTAACTGCCAGCTTACCTACGTCAACGTGCGCATTACGTACGTTAAGTTTCTGAACAGCTTCCAGAATTGGAAAAGTATCAACAACCGTCAATTCCTGCTCTTCAACCTGACGCACGAAACGGTGTGCTTTCAGAATATCGATAACAGAACGTTTGATGATCAGACGACCGAAAACAGATGTCTCAACATTCTGGTCACGGTACAGGCTACCCACCACTGGAACCATAGCTTCAGCTAGGGATTCGCGTTCTTTCCAATCTGTAAAAACTTGATCTTGGCTCACTTGAAACTCCAAAAAGTTTTCTCAACTCGTTGGTAAACCGTTCCCAGAAAAATAAACAACTATTTAGCTAAGTACGGCCACGTAAAATTTTGGTGCGCGCATTATCCTCTTTTCCGTCCCATTGAGCAAATGCAGCATAATAGACTTTGGAACCATTGCCTGATCAAAAATAATAATTATAGAGCTCTGATCTACCATTTAACCCGCCAGCCGTTAAACTATGCGGCCTTAAAGATGAGTTAGCACCTTATAGGAGCCAGCAAGTGCTGCAATTAGATTACCCTCTTCCATCAGGCCCAGGGGACCGCAAAACGATTGGTCAGGTTCACGGGGCAGCAACAGGCCTTCTGATATCTGACGCAACTAAACGATTTGACGGCTTTACTCTGGTGATCACCAAAGACACCCTGGAAGCTAATCGCCTTCTGGATGAGGTTAATTTTTTCTCTGCCGATGAAAAGATCGGAGAAATACTCTCTTTCCCTGATTGGGAGATTCTTCCATACGATACATTTTCTCCGCATCAGGACATTATCTCTGAGCGCATTTCTACCTTAAACCGACTTCCAAGCCTTAAAAACGGCATTCTTATCGCTCCCCTGAGCACATTAATGCACAGGACCGCGCCTGCAGACTTCATCGCCGGCAACTGCTTTGACATTAAGATTGGCGACACGATTAATCCTGATGCCCTACGCAAGCAACTGACCGATGCTGGCTACCATGCAGTAGAAACGGTTCTGGAGCACGGTGAGTATGCGATACGAGGCTCCATCATCGACCTCTTTCCAACCGGAAGCGAACACCCTTTCAGAATTGAATTGTTTGATAATGAGATAGAAACCCTTCGTACTTTTGATCCTGAAAGCCAACGCTCTATCGAAAAAATAGAGGCGATCAACCTACTACCAGCAAAAGAATTTCCTTTCGATAGTCGAGCTATCAGCAACTTCAAAGCCCGCTGGCGTGAACGCTTTGATGTTGATTACCGCCAGTGCCCTATCTATACAAACATCTCTGATGGGCTGACTTCACCCGGCATCGAATACTATCTCCCGCTTTTCTTTGATGATTCCAGCTCCATATTTGCTTCACTACCCGAGAAAAGTCAGATCATTGTTGATAGCACGCTTGAAGATGCAGTCGCGCTATTTACAAAAGAAGTCGAAGAGCGCTACGAACAACGCCGCTACGACATAACCAACCCAGTTCTGACACCACAGGAACTTTTCCTAACAACCGATCAACTGTTTGCTGAGCTTAAAAAGCACGGCCGCCTGACTTACACAGCTGAGTCGATTGAGGAAAAATCGGGACGAACCAATATTGATTGCAATGAGGCACCCAATCTCCCGGTAGACTCTCAACACAAAGAACCATTAACTGCCCTTCAGAATTTTTTAATGAATAGAGATGGGCCTATTCTATTCTGCGCAGAATCAGCAGGCCGACGTGAAGCCCTGCTTGAACTTCTGGGCCGCATAAATATCAAGCCAAGCCTGGTCAACGGATGGAACGCCTTTATCAAGGGCGATGAGGATCTGGCAATAACAGAATACCCTCTGGAACAAGGGCTATCCTTTCCAGGCCAGTACCATGTCATCACAGAAACACAATTGTTTGGCCACCAGGTATTCCAGCGCCGCCGTCGCTCAAAAGATCAGGAGCAGAATGATCAGGTTATTCGCAACTTATCGGAACTCAATACCGGCTCACCCGTTGTCCATTTAGATCACGGCGTTGGCCGCTACCTGGGGCTACAGACCATAGAGCTAGATAACCAACAAAATGAATTCCTGACACTAGAATATGCTGAAGGTGCAAAGCTTTATGTACCCGTCTCATCACTACACCTCATCAGCCGCTATACAGGCGCGGGCGATGAACATGCACCCCTGCACAGATTAGGCACAGAACAGTGGACTAAAGCCAAACGCAAAGCCGCAGAAAAAGCGCGCGATGCAGCAGCAGAACTACTGGATATTTATGCCCGACGTGCAGCACGCGAGGGCTTTCAATTTAGCAGCCCGGATGAACAGTACCTTCAATTTGCTTCCACCTTCCCCTTTGAAGAAACACCCGATCAGGCAGCCGCTATTGGCAATGTAATAAGAGACATGACCGCCAAACAACCAATGGATCGGCTTGTTTGCGGCGATGTTGGCTTCGGCAAAACCGAAGTAGCTATGCGCGCGGCCTTTGTTGCCGCTCAGAGCGGTAAACAAGTGGTCATACTGGTTCCGACCACCCTGCTCGCACAACAGCATTACCAGAACTTTCTCGATCGCTTTGCAGACTGGCCGGTGAATATCGAGCTTATTTCCCGATTCAGAACCGGCAAGCAACAAACCGCTATTCTAGAGAAGCTTCAGTCAGGCAGTGTAGATATCGTTGTAGGAACGCATAAGCTGCTTTCAGGCGACATCAAGTTTAACAACCTGGGTCTTGTCATTATCGATGAAGAGCACCGATTTGGCGTACAACAGAAAGAGCGCCTTAAATCCCTTCGCTCTGAAGTCGATATCCTTACCCTGACTGCGACACCTATTCCACGAACGCTGAATATGGCCATGTCCGGCATTCGGGATCTGTCCATCATTGCGACACCGCCAGCCAAACGCTTATCTGTTAAAACCTTTGTCCGCCACAGCGACACTACGCTAGTTAAGGAAGCAATTCTGCGTGAATTGTTACGTGGCGGTCAGGTGTACTACCTGCACAACGAAGTTAAATCGATTGAAAAAACCGCTGAAGAGCTAAGCGAGCTCGTCCCTGAGGCACGCATCGGGATAGGTCATGGTCAGATGCGCGAACGCGAACTTGAACAAGTGATGTCGGATTTCTACCACAAGCGATATAACATTTTACTTTGCACCACGATCATCGAAACCGGTATCGATGTGCCTAATGCGAACACCATCATCATCGATCGCGCAGATAAATTTGGCCTTGCCCAGCTTCATCAGCTACGCGGACGCGTTGGACGATCGCACCATCAGGCCTATGCCTACCTACTGACGCCGCATAAGAAATCGATGACCAAAGATGCGATCAAACGCTTAGAAGCGATTGAGTCAGCAGACGATCTGGGTGCAGGCTTTACCCTGGCCACTCATGACCTGGAGATCCGAGGAGCAGGTGAACTGCTTGGCGAAGAGCAAAGCGGCCAGATGCAAACCGTAGGCTTCTCACTGTTTATGGAGATGCTAGAGCAGGCTGTTGAATCGATTAAAGAGGGCAAAACACCCAATCTGGATCAACCGCTTCGCCACGGAGCAGAAATTAACCTTAATATTTCCGCCTTGATCCCGGAAGATTACCTACCTGACGTTCACAGTCGCCTGATTATGTACAAGCGCATTGCTAACGCAGCTTCCGATAAAGAGCTCAAAGAATTACAAGTGGAAATGATCGACCGCTTTGGCTTACTGACCGATCAGGTTAAAAACCTATTCAGACTCACCTCTCTCAAACTCAGATCTGAATCGATGAATATCTTTAAAATTGACGCGGGCGACAAATCCGGCAAGATCGAATTCAGCTCTGAAGCTAAAGTCGACCCATTAACTTTAGTAAAAATGGTTCAAAATCAGCCACAAAGATATAAACTGGACGGCGCAGATAAACTTCGCTTTACCCTGGATATGGAGAAAACCGAACAGCGCTTTAAAGCCATAGAAGGCCTACTAAGTGACTTAGCGGTAAAAACATCATGAAGAGAATCTTAAAAGCGGTTGCCCTATCAGGCCTTTTAACCCTGTCTAACAATGCTTTCACCGCTGACTGGTTTAAAGTTGAAGTGGTTGTTTTTGCAAACAATGCCAGCGAACCGCTAAGCGCTGAATACTGGCCAACCATTACCGAAATACCTGAAAAAAGTCGCGCAACTTATCTAGGCGGTGAAGGAAACGGTGCCTATCAACGACTATCCAGCAGCGCCCTGAGTCTAAAGCAAGCAAAAAACAGCTTACGCGCCAAAGGCGATTACAAAGTACTGTTTCACTCTGCCTGGATGCAGCCTGTTGTTGAAACTCAAAATCCCCGCCCAATTAAAATTCGCGGTGGAGATATTTTAGATAACGGCATGCATGAACTAGAAGGCTATATTGCCGTAGGCCGTGGACGATACCTTCATTTCCGCCCCGATCTGTATTTAAATCGCCCGCTTTCAACTGAAGAATCCGCCCTGCTAAAAAACCCAATTTCGTCGCAGGCAAAGGACAGCATCAGTGATACACAACTCACCATGCAGAGTGCCAGCGGAGCAGCACCAAGTAACAATCTCATCCAGCTACCCGACATCCTTACGGTGAACCTGAATCAAGCGCGAAGAATGCGCTCGAAAGAGCTCCACTATATAGACCACCCTCTCATGGGGATTCTGGTTGAAATAAAACCCGCTCAATAGAAAAAGTCTTAACAGGCAATGCTGTGCACTTAAGGAGTGAACAGCATTTATCTTAAATAAAACCGTAGCGAGGGGCTTGAATCTGAGCTGTTAGGGAAATTGGCCGGTTTTACACATCTGCTCGATGAAACAAGGCTTCACTTTACTCAGGATCATGAATTCACTACCTGGATCGAATTGATTAACCAGATTCTGGAAAATTATTTTACTGCGGATGAACAGGATGAGATTAGCCTGAATACTATCCGTAAAACTTTGCAGGGCCTTCAGGAACAGTTGAAAGATGCCAATTACTCCCAGGCCTTGTCGCCTTCGGTTATTGCCCATTACCTGATCAAGGGAATCAATCAACAACGCTCAAGCCAGCGTTTTATGGTCGGTTCGGTTAACTTTTGTACCTTAATGCCAATGCGTTCAATTCCATTCCGCGTTGTCTGCCTATTA
>NZ_CH724125.1:125540-134378 GCF_000153345.1 Neptuniibacter caesariensis | reverse complement strand
GAAGGAATTGGCGGAACTGTTCAAGGTCGTCACGATGGTCACGGTGCACAGCTTCATCATCGGCGTGATCGTGTTCGGGGTGATGGTATGTTTTACCGGAAGCAACGGTGTGATAGACAGAGTAAAAGCCAACCCCCACACTAATGAGCACCGCAGTTACCGTCAGGGCGTCTAGAAATGCTGAAAGAAATGCGGCAAAAAATGAAAAAAGGAGTGAGAGCAGCGTCTTAGACTGAACTTTTAAAAGTATTTTCGTGAAGACCCAGAGCAACATGTCTTTCATGAAATAGATGCCCGCGACCATGAACATCAGCAGAAGAATAACTTGCAGGTTACCCTCTACCTCATGATAAACAGATTCTGGACTGGCAAGGCCGATTAGAATGGCTTCGATGGCTAGTAGTCCACCTGGTTGAAGGGGGTAGCATTTCAGGGCTAAAGCAAGCGTAAAGATAAACTCGAAAATAAGTAGCCAGCCGGTAATAACAGGGCCTAATGTATATAGAATAATCGGGTTTAATACGAGAAACGCGAATATTGCCTGTTTATACCAAATAGGGGAATTTCCGAGGAAATTTCTAACAAGTGCTTGTGATAAAGTGTTGCTCATTGATTGTTCTTCCTGTGCCAGAACAGTCAACAGAATTTTTTATTATGCTGTTGAATAGTTAGGGTATATCTGTATGCGCGGCTAAGCCTATCAGGTGAAGGGGCAAAGAAGTAGCTTAATATTACTAGTTTAAGTAGTTTTTTTGATTATTTGCTTATGCAAAATCAATTAGGGTATATATTTACTACTAAAGTAGAGCTAATGCCGGTGAGTATAAGTACCTAAATTGTAATTTAGTGTAATCGCAGTATTAAAGGAGTTAGGGTTTTGGAAAATGAGGTTAGTTACATCCTCGGTTACGATGAAAGGATTCTAGGAACCGAAGCCGGGGTAATCTTATGCAGTGAGCAAGAGTTAAGTGATCTTGATGTGGATGTGATATTTCCGCTCAACCTAACTCAAGGTGGGCGCTACAAGCTGGCTATTCTTGCTTCAGAAACACTTCCTCGCTCGATTAAGCCTTCTGATTTGGTTGGCTTAAGGGCCATGCTAAGCAAGATAAACAGTGAAGATGATTATGTGCTGCTTTCTTCGGCTGCTCAAATTGCGATTTGGCATGCTTCCTTTAAGTTTTGTCCGCGCTGTGCAACTGAGTTAGATATTCATTCGGGTGAGTTTGCGAAGGTTTGTCCATCTTGTGGACATCATCAATATCCACGTATATCCCCTTGTATCATCGTTTTGGTAAAAAAAGGCAACCAGTGTTTGCTGGCCCACGCGGCCAAATTTGCGTCTGGGCGTTACAGCACTTTGGCAGGCTTTATCGAAGCGGGGGAAAGTGCTGAGAGTGCTGTCATTCGTGAAGTTCAGGAAGAGGTAGGTATTAAGGTGAAGGATGTGGAATATTGCTTCAGCCAATCCTGGCCATTCCCCCATTCATTTATGCTGGGCTTTTTTGCTGAGTACGAATCGGGTGATATTACCCCGGATGGCTTCGAGATTCTGGACGCTGATTGGTTTGGTGTTGATTCACTACCCAGCTTGCCGCCTAAGTTCACCATAGCAAGGCGGCTTATTGATAAGTTCTTGATCGAGCAGGGTGTAGCTATTGATCAGGAATCAGCTTTGTTTTTCCCGGCTAAATAATTTTCCTAGTTTTGTTGCCAGAATAATGTTGCCTTCAGCTCTGAGTTTTCCACTCATGAAGGCACTCATTCCATCTTGATTACCGTTTATCACATCGATAAATGTTTCTGCTTCCATAATCAGCGTGATATTGGGATCGATATGTTCCCCGGTCGTGACGGTGCAGGTCTGGTTTTTGATATCGATGTAGAAATCCTGATCATCCTCAATGGTAAATTGAAAAACTGCCTCAAAGTCGGCTGAATTTTCTGCCATAAAGCGGGAAGGGAGTTTCTCAATTACTTTGCTTACGGAAATCTGTTCGCTCATCGCTGGAATAACTCAAACTAGGTGGGTAAACGGGTGAATTATGATACATTAGCCAACCTTCTACTTATAGTTTAATTCGGAGTTTTCTCAGTGGTTGAGTTTTTAGCCGATTACAGTTTATTTCTGGCCAAGTCTGTGACAGTGGTCGTTGCAATTATTGCGGTTGTTGCAGGCATTGCGTTGGTTTCTGCGCGTTCTCGTTCCGATGGCAAGCATGGGGACATTCAAGTGACTCATTTCAATGATGAGTTGTTGGATATGAAGGAGGCGATTGAGGCTGAGATCCTTGATAAGGATGAGCTAAAGGCGATCCATAAAGAAGAGAAAAAGAAAGAAAAAGAAGAAAAGAAAGCCCGCAAGAAAAATCCACCGAAGGTTGATGAGCCTCGTCGTAAGCGTATTTATGTGGTTGATTTTGATGGTGACATCAAAGCCAGTGAAGTCGAGCCTTTAAGACAAGAAATTTCCGCAATTCTGCAACTTGCTGAAGCTGAAGATGAGATTGTTATTCGCCTGGAAAGTCCTGGTGGAATGGTTCACGAGTATGGTCTTGCTTCTTCACAGATTGAAAGAATTAAGCGCAAAGAGTTGTCTTTGACTATTTGTGTTGACCGTGTCGCGGCCAGCGGTGGTTACATGATGGCATGTCTGGCTGACAAATTGATTGCTGCGCCTTTTGCTATCGTTGGATCGATTGGTGTTATCGCGCAGTTACCGAACTTCCATCGTTTGTTAAAGAAGCATGATGTTGACTATGAAGTACTTACCGCAGGTGAGTACAAGCGTACATTAACCGTCTTTGGTGAAAACACTGAAAAAGGCCGGGAGAAATTTGTAGAAGAACTAGAAGAAACCCATGAGCTGTTTAAAAACTTTGTCCATGAATACCGCCCTCAGGTTGATATAGACAAGGTCGCTACGGGTGAGATCTGGTTTGGTAAGCAGGCGCTGGAAAATCAGCTCGTCGATGAGTTGATGACGTCCGATCAGTATCTAATCGATGCTGCAGAAGAAGCCGATATTTTTGAAATCAGATATGAAGAAAAGAAAACTCTTCAGGATAAACTCTCTGAGTTTACAGTCGATTCGGGTGATCGACTGGTCAATAAGGTGTGGGGCCGTATCAGTCAATCGCACTTCTGGAAGCGCTAATTTAACGGTGGGATGTTCATCATTGATTAATGACCGTCCCATTATCTTCCATTTCTCTTTATCAATGACTTGATTTTACTAAGGTATCTGGCGTTATAATCTACGACAGTTTGTTTGAAACGCCGGTTTGGAGTACTGATGAATCACAAGGGAACTTCTGCAAGCATCGTTAAAGCTGCAGAGACGTTATTTGCGGAGCAGGGGTTTACTGAAACGACAGTTCGTCAGATTACCAGTCGTGCTGATGTTAACCTTGCCGCTATCAATTATCACTTTGGTTCAAAAAAGGGATTAATCCAGGCTGTTGCCGAAAAGTTCCTTACTCCGCTATGTGAAGAGTTGGGCGAACTGATGCAGCAGCGGTTGCACGCGGTCGAAGCGGGGCAGGCGACTCTGGATGAACTTCTGGAGATGCTCATGCGCGCGTTGTTAACGGTGAATCGTGACAATGTTAATGCGCTGGCTGTATTCATGCGACTTCTCGAACTTTCCTACATGAAAAATCAGGAAGAGCTGCGCGAGTTCTTAATCGGTCGATACGGTGACAAGCTACAGCCGTTCATTGAGCTGCTTCGCAAAGATGCTGCACCAATGGAAGATTCTGAGTTTTTCTGGCGTCTGCACTTTTTACTGGGTTCTATCACCTTCACCTTGTCTAACTTCAATACCCTCTATGCTATGGAAAAGAAAGAGTTCCACAGTGGGGCTGAAGTTGAGAACATTCTTCATCGTATGATTCCGGTGTTGTCTGCGGGATTGCAGGCAAGAGCGGATAAAACCTATTTTTGCCGTCTCTGATTATTCTGTCTGATGCTTGTTCTTAAGGTTTCTGTTTCTGAGCAAACACTTACCGTATTTGAGAACGAGCGGAAGGTAAGTGTTTATTCAGTATCTACTGCTCTCAATGGTATAGGCCAAAGAAAGAATAGTGGTTGCACGCCTTTGGGAAAGCATTATATACGTGCATGTATAGGTGCTAATGAGCCTTTAAACGCAGTATTTGTTGGGCGTCGTTTTACGGGTGAGATATACAATTCCTCCCTTGCTGAAGCTTTCCCAAACAGGGATTGGATCCTGACGCGCATTCTGTGGTTGTGTGGTTGTGAGCCCGGCTATAACCGGCTGGGTGACGTTGATACTATGCAGCGCTATATCTATATCCATGGTACACCTGATTCTGAACCTATGGGGGTTCCGTTATCACATGGGTGTGTCCGTATGCGAAATACCGATTTACTGGAGTTATTTGATCAGGTAACTCCGGGAACTGAAGTGACTATTAATGAATAATTCCCATAACGCTCGTTGTGAAGCTTCACTGTTTCTTGATCTTGATGGTCTGGAGTTAACGGATGAAGAAAAAGTGCTATTACTTGATCCTCTGATAGGTGGGGTCATCCTGTTTGCTCGGAATACACAAAATGCAAAGCAGGTAGCTGAGCTGGTGGCTTCGATTCGGGCTATCAGGCCTGATTTAATACTCAGTTTGGATCAGGAAGGTGGTCGTGTACAGCGCCTTAAAGACGGGGTAACTCTGCTGCCACCCGTTAAAGCGTTGAGTAAATTTTCCACTTCATTGGAAGAAAACAGGTCAACGGCGGAGCAATTGGGATATTTAATGGCTGCAGAGCTCCGTCAGTTAGATATTGATCTGAGCTTTGCGCCGGTTGTTGATATTGATTATGGCCGTAACACCGTTATTGGAAATCGAGCGTTTGGCAATGATGTTTCAACGGTAACGGTATTATCCTCCGGATATATAGAGGGGATGCGTGATGCAGGTATGCCTGCAACCGTAAAACACTTCCCGGGTCATGGATGGGCAAACGCTGATACTCACCATGCGGATGCAATCGATGAGCGTGAGTTTTCCGTCATTGAGCAGGCAGACATGGTTCCGTTTAAGGAGGCTATTACAAATGGCGTAGAGGCGATGATGTTTGCGCATGTTCTTTACCCTCAATGTGATGCTTCCCCAGCAGGCTTTTCTGATTTCTGGATTGGAAATGTTTTGCGTGACGGGCTGGGTTTTCAGGGTGTCATTTTCAGTGATGATCTTAGTATGAAAGCTGCGCATAGTGCGGGTGGATATGCCAAGCGCGCAGAGCATGCGATTCGTGCGGGTTGTCAGGTGTTGCTGTGTTGTAATGACCGTAAAGGAACGCTCGCAGTGCTTGAGTATATGCGCAGCGCTTGTGTCGAACCATATTCGGCGCTTTCCTCGCTAAAGGGTAAGGCTATTAAAGTTGATGAAGTCAGGTTGGAGCAGGCTAGGGTGCTTGCTTCTCGCTTAATGGACGTGAACTTATGATTGATTTGCTAAATGGATTGTTAGCGCAATACATGCCGGAATATGGTGAGTCTGCATGGCTTATTTTGTCCGGTGCTATCTGTGTGATCGCTGTTGTTGCTGATTTGGTTGCTCGATCAACCATTGCGCAGCTTATGCGTCAGGCAGAGAAAACAAAGATTCTTTGGGATGATGTCTTTTTAAACTCTTTTAGTCGTCCTTTGCTCTTTTTGATCTGGTTAGCCGCGGGCTATTGGTTGTTGCAGATTTTTGAGCAGCACTTTGCTATTCAAATCCTTGGTGATGAAAATCCGTTACCTAAATTGGTTCCGGTTATTCTATTTGCCTGGTCATGCTTGCGCTTCTTGAAGCGGCTTGAGCAGGTTCTGGTTATGCCGGATCGAATGAAAAAGCCGATGGACCCTACAACAGTGGGGGCGCTTAGTCGGCTTTTGCGTTTGATCGTGACCATTATTATCGTCCTGATCATTATGCAGAGTTACGGCTATAGCATATCGGGCATCCTGGCATTTGGTGGTATCGGTGGTATTGCGGTTGGTTTTGCCGCCAAAGATCTGTTGGCGAACTTCTTTGGTGGGTTGATGATCTATCTGGACAGGCCTTTCAAAGTTGGCGATTGGATACGTTCCCCTGATAAGCAGATCGAAGGTACGGTCGAGGATATTGGCTGGCGTCAGACGCGTATCCGCACTTTTGATAAGCGTCCTTTATACGTGCCGAATTCTACCTTTGCCAATATTTCGGTAGAAAATCCTTCGCGAATGACAAATCGACGAATCTATGAGTATATCGGGGTTCGTTATGATGATGCGGCGCAAGTTGAACAGATCATTGCTGATGTAAAAGCGATGCTAAAGAGTCATCCTGAAATAGATACCCGTCAGACACTCATTGTCAATCTGGATCGGTTCGGGCCTTCTTCTCTGGATTTCTTTATCTATACCTTCACACAGACAACGGACTGGATCAGGTTTCATGAGATTAAGCAGGATGTCATGCTTAAGATTATGCAGATAATTGAATCTAATGGGGCTGAATTCGCCTTTCCTACCACTACTGTTCATTTGCATGGGATGCCCTCCGGGCTCCACTCAGAAGCGACTGCTGAAGCCCCTTAATGGGGCTTTTTTGTGGGCGCAAAAAATAAACTTGTTCTGGAACAGTAATTCTACAACTTTCGGATGACATTTAAGGTTACAGTTTGGTAACCTTTCCGGCAATTTTGCCGCTGATCGTAGTGGTGGTTTTGTAAAGAATTTATTGAGGTTGATATGAGCGTTCATGAGATAAATCACCCGTTGGTGAAGCATAAAATTGGTTTGATGCGTGCTAGAGATATGAGCACTCGTAGTTTTAGGCAGTTGGCTGCTGAAGTCGGTTGTCTGCTCACTTATGAGGCAACAAAGGACCTTGAGGTAGAAGATTATCAATTGGATGGCTGGTGTGGCGAAGTAACCTGTCAGCGCATCAAAGGTAAGAAAATTACCGTGGTACCCATTCTTCGTGCCGGTATCGGTATGCTAGATGGAGTTCTTGATCTTGTACCGACCGCGCGAATCAGTGTTGTAGGTTTGTATCGTGATGAAGAAACGCTTGAGCCGGTGGCTTATTTCGAGAAGTTGGCCAATGATATCGATGAACGCATGTCTCTGATTATTGACCCGATGCTGGCAACAGGTGGTTCTATGAATGCGACCATCGATATGCTGAAAAAAGCGGGCTGCGATTCTATTCGTGCGCTGGTGTTGGTTGCGGCTCCTGAGGGTATTAAAGCGGTTCAGGAAGCGCACCCGGATGTAGAGCTTTACACAGCATCTATCGATAGCCACCTGAACGAGCAGGGCTATATTATCCCGGGTCTGGGTGATGCGGGCGATAAGATTTTCGGAACTAAATAAATAGGGAACGAATATGTCTGAGCAGGTAGCTAGTCTGCGTACAGTACTGGCCGGTTCACAAATGCTGTTTGTTGCATTTGGCGCGCTGGTACTGATGCCTCTTCTAACGGGGCTTGATCCAAGTGTTGCGCTGTTTACAGCGGGTCTGGGTACTTTGTTATTCCAGTTTGTAACAAAAAGAACAGTGCCAGTGTTCCTGGCGTCTTCTTTTGTTTTTATTGCTCCTATCACCTACAGCTCCCAAACCTGGGGTGTCCCTGCAACGATGGGAGCGCTTTTTGCTGCAGGTGTTGTTTATATGATCCTTGCGGCCCTGGTTAAGGTTAAAGGCTCGGGCTTCCTGCATCGTGTTATGCCGCCTGTTGTGACAGGGCCTGTGATCATGGTGATTGGTCTGGGACTTGCGCCTATTGCGGTTAATATGGCAATGGGTAAAGCAGGTGATGGCTCTATTGAGTTGTTCCCTTATCAGGATGCGATGATTGTATCTATGATTGCTTTGGTTACTACCTTGTTGGTTGCCACCCTGGCAAAAGGTATCTTCCGTTTAGTGCCGATTTTATCCGGTGTGCTGGTGGGTTATGCCGCTGCTTACTTCATGGGCATGGTTGATCTTACAAAAGCGGCTGAAGCGCCATTTATTGCTGTACCTAATTTTGTCATGCCCGAATTCCACCTGGCTGCCATTCTGTTCATGCTGCCTGTTGCGATTGCGCCGGCCATTGAGCACGTGGGTGATGTCCTGGCAATCAGTAATGTTACAGGTAAGGATTATCTGAAAAAACCTGGTTTGCACCGTACGCTGTTTGGTGATGGTATTGCGACGTCTGCTGCCTCTTTGTTTGGTGGTCCGCCAAATACGACTTACTCAGAAGTGACGGGTGCGGTAATGCTGACTAAAGCATTCAACCCTGTTGTGATGATCTGGGCTGCCGTGTTTGCGATTCTGCTGGCATTTATTGCTAAGTTTGGTGTATTGCTGCAGACCATCCCATCACCAGTAATGGGTGGTATTCTGATCCTTCTATTCGGTTCTATTGCTGCGGTTGGTTTGAATACGCTGGTTAAGGCGCGTGTCGATATGGCGCAGCAGCGTAACCTGGTTATCGTTTCTACAACATTGGTATTCGGTATCGGTGGTATGGCTGTGGGTAGCGGTGATCTGAACCTTCAGGGTGTAAGCCTGTGTGGTTTGGTGGCAATTGTGCTTAATCTGGTGCTGCCTATGCCTAAAGAAGATCAGCACGATGATTTAGATGATGAGCGTGCCGTGGTCGATGATCTTGTGGATCACGGTCGCAATTAAAAAAGATTCTTTATCGTACCCATTAAAAAGCCAGGCGTTGCTGCAAGGCTGTTGACTCAAGCGTTTGAGCTAACTGCGGGCTTATTAAAAAAATCCGATATTGTTCACAATATCGGATTTTTTTATGTCTGAACCATCAATATTATGAAAGATAATGATGTAGCGA